>NZ_LMPB01000002.1:0-1144076 GCF_001424285.1 Frigoribacterium sp. Leaf172
CGAACAGCCCCCTTCGAAGGTGCGCGTCGTCGTGTCCACGTGCCCCTCCGCGGCCGTGTGTGGCTGTGTGGGGGCCGATCGGCTTGTTTTCGGGCTTTTTGGGTGCGACACGCCCGGGATGCGTGGAGGTTTGGACGTGTGGGCGGATGTCCGTGTAGTGTTCTTTCTTGTCACCCCAAAGGTGCGGCGGAGCGAAGCTCCTCCGGCCTCAAGCGGGACCGACTTCCAAGTCCTCGAGTTGCCGATTACGGCCTCGGACCAAGCAAGTTGCAACACTGGGAAACATGATGTAGGTTCGTGACTCGTTCCAATCGGAACGGATGCTTCTTCGGGAGCTGCTCTTCGGAGTGATTGTCACCGGTTTTACAGAGTGATTTCTGGTGCTAAGGTTTCACAGCTGCCTCGGACGAGGGCCTTTATAAGGTCGGGTTTCGGGTGCGTTTGGTCCTTGAGAACTCAACAGCGTGCACATTGTCAAATGCCAAATTATACCCTGGCATTGCTTGTGGCTTCACCGTTCGGTGGGGTTGTGAGTGGTGTTTAGGTTTCTTTGAGATTGATGGACAACAACAATCGTCAGATTGTTTTGTTCTTTGGTCAGCATCAAATTCAGCAGTTCCGGCCTATTCCGGTTGGACTGTTTTTTCTTTTACGGAGAGTTTGATCCTGGCTCAGGACGAACGCTGGCGGCGTGCTTAACACATGCAAGTCGAACGATGAACTGGAGCTTGCTCCAGGGATTAGTGGCGAACGGGTGAGTAACACGTGAGTAACCTGCCCTTGACTCTGGGATAAGCGCTGGAAACGGCGTCTAATACCGGATACGAGCTTCAGCCGCATGGCTAGGAGTTGGAAAGAATTTCGGTCAAGGATGGACTCGCGGCCTATCAGCTAGTTGGTGAGGTAATGGCTCACCAAGGCGACGACGGGTAGCCGGCCTGAGAGGGTGACCGGCCACACTGGGACTGAGACACGGCCCAGACTCCTACGGGAGGCAGCAGTGGGGAATATTGCACAATGGGCGAAAGCCTGATGCAGCAACGCCGCGTGAGGGATGACGGCCTTCGGGTTGTAAACCTCTTTTAGTAGGGAAGAAGCGAAAGTGACGGTACCTGCAGAAAAAGCACCGGCTAACTACGTGCCAGCAGCCGCGGTAATACGTAGGGTGCAAGCGTTGTCCGGAATTATTGGGCGTAAAGAGCTCGTAGGCGGTTTGTCGCGTCTGCTGTGAAATCTGGGGGCTCAACCCCCAGCCTGCAGTGGGTACGGGCAGACTAGAGTGCGGTAGGGGAGATTGGAATTCCTGGTGTAGCGGTGGAATGCGCAGATATCAGGAGGAACACCGATGGCGAAGGCAGATCTCTGGGCCGTAACTGACGCTGAGGAGCGAAAGCATGGGGAGCGAACAGGATTAGATACCCTGGTAGTCCATGCCGTAAACGTTGGGAACTAGATGTGGGGGCCATTCCACGGTCTCCGTGTCGCAGCTAACGCATTAAGTTCCCCGCCTGGGGAGTACGGCCGCAAGGCTAAAACTCAAAGGAATTGACGGGGGCCCGCACAAGCGGCGGAGCATGCGGATTAATTCGATGCAACGCGAAGAACCTTACCAAGGCTTGACATATACCGGAAACGTCCAGAGATGGTCGCCCCGCAAGGTCGGTATACAGGTGGTGCATGGTTGTCGTCAGCTCGTGTCGTGAGATGTTGGGTTAAGTCCCGCAACGAGCGCAACCCTCGTTCTATGTTGCCAGCACGTAATGGTGGGAACTCATAGGAGACTGCCGGGGTCAACTCGGAGGAAGGTGGGGATGACGTCAAATCATCATGCCCCTTATGTCTTGGGCTTCACGCATGCTACAATGGCCGGTACAAAGGGCTGCGATACCGTAAGGTGGAGCGAATCCCAAAAAGCCGGTCTCAGTTCGGATTGAGGTCTGCAACTCGACCTCATGAAGTCGGAGTCGCTAGTAATCGCAGATCAGCAACGCTGCGGTGAATACGTTCCCGGGCCTTGTACACACCGCCCGTCAAGTCATGAAAGTCGGTAACACCCGAAGCCAGTGGCCTAACCCCTTGTGGGATGGAGCTGTCGAAGGTGGGATTGGTGATTAGGACTAAGTCGTAACAAGGTAGCCGTACCGGAAGGTGCGGCTGGATCACCTCCTTTCTAAGGAGCATGTACCAGCCCTGCTGTTTACACAGGGATTATCTGGTCAAGTCAGTTTCGAAGCGAATGTCTTCGTCTGGCGCTCATGGGTGGAACATTGACAATGGCTCTTCGTTGAGGGCATCAGCATCAGTACGACATCTTCGGGTGTTTGGAACGTGAGGGTGTTCGAGGTGGGGAGTGTGCACGCTGTTGGGTCCTGAGGGACCAAACTTCCCTGCGCTTCGGTGTGGGGGGTTGAACTCCTCTGGGCCATATGAGTCCTGCATTATTAGCAGGGTGAGTATGGGACCCGCCCGTATTTTGAGAACTACACAGTGGACGCGAGCATCTTAGTCGCAAACGGTATCTGGCCTTCGGGTTGGGTGGTTGTTTGTGATACTAAGTGCAATTTCTTAGACCAACCCGCTCCTTCGGGGGTGTGGTTGGCGAATGAGATAACACTGAGCTGCCGGCTTCGGTCGGTGGCAACTTTGTGGTCAAGTTTCTAAGAGCAAACGGTGGATGCCTTGGCATCTGGAGCCGAAGAAGGACGTAGAAATCTGCGATAAGCCTCGGGGAGCTGATAATCGAGCCCTGATCCGAGGATTTCCGAATGGGGAAACCCCGCCAGGCATTTTGACCTGGTGACTCCCGCCTGAATATATAGGGCGGGTAGAGGGAACGTGGGGAAGTGAAACATCTCAGTACCCACAGGAAGAGAAAACAAAAGTGATTCCGTCAGTAGTGGCGAGCGAAATCGGAAGAGGCTAAACCGGTCATGTGTGATAGACGGCGGTCGTTGCATGGTCGGGGTTGTGGGACCCGTTGTCCTGTTCTGCCGGACAGGAGCAGTTACAGCGCAGTATAGGCGAACAGCTTTGAATGGCTGGTCATAGAGGGTGCGAACCCCGTAGCCGAAATGCTGGCGCTGGCTGAATGGGGATCCCAAGTAGCACGGGGCCCGAGAAATCCCGTGTGAATCTGTCAGGACCACCTGATAAGCCTAAATACTCCCAGATGACCGATAGCGGACAAGTACCGTGAGGGAAAGGTGAAAAGTACCCCGGGAGGGGAGTGAAATAGTACCTGAAACCGTTTGCTTACAAACCGTTGGAGCCTCCTTGTAGGGGTGACAGCGTGCCTTTTGAAGAATGAGCCTGCGAGTTAGCGATATGTGGCGAGGTTAACCCGTGTGGGGTAGCCGTAGCGAAAGCGAGTCTTAATAGGGCGATCCAGTCGCATGTCCTAGACCCGAAGCGAAGTGATCTATCCATGGCCAGGTTGAAGCGACGGTAAGACGTCGTGGAGGACCGAACCCACTTCAGTTGAAAATGGAGGGGATGAGCTGTGGATAGGGGTGAAAGGCCAATCAAACTTCGTGATAGCTGGTTCTCTCCGAAATGCATTTAGGTGCAGCGTTGCGTGTTTCTTGCCGGAGGTAGAGCTACTGGATGGCCGATGGGGCCCAAAAGCTTACTGACGTCAGCCAAACTCCGAATGCCGGTAAGTGAGAGCGCAGCAGTGAGACGGTGGGGGATAAGCTTCATCGTCGAGAGGGAAACAACCCAGACTACCAACTAAGGTCCCTAAGCGTGTGCTAAGTGGGAAAGGATGTGGAGTTGCATAGACAACCAGGAGGTTGGCTTAGAAGCAGCCACCCTTGAAAGAGTGCGTAATAGCTCACTGGTCAAGTGATTCCGCGCCGACAATGTAACGGGGCTCAAGCACACCACCGAAGTTGTAGATTTCGTATTATAGACAAGCCTTCGTGGTTCAGTCGTACGGAGTGGTAGGAGAGCGTCGTGTGGCCAGTGAAGCGGCGGTGTAAACCAGCCGTGGAGGCCACACGAGTGAGAATGCAGGCATGAGTAGCGAAAGACGGGTGAGAAACCCGTCCTCCGAAAGACCAAGGGTTCCAGGGCCAGGTTAATCCGCCCTGGGTAAGTCGGGACCTAAGGCGAGGCCGACAGGCGTAGTCGATGGACAACGGGTTGATATTCCCGTACCGGCGAAGAACCGCCCAAGCTAATCCAGTGGTGCTAAGAGTCCTAACCCGGCTGAGTGGATCCCTTCGGGGTGATGCCGGCCGGTCTAACGCTCGACCCCATGCTGGTGCGGTTAACGTATTAACAGGTGTGACGCAGGAAGGTAGCTGAGCCAGGCGATGGTATCCGTAAGGTGAACCTGGTGTAAGGATGTAGGGCTGACGATAGGCAAATCCGTCGTCAATGCGCCTGAGATCCGATGCGTACCCCGTATGGGGGAAATCAGTGATCCTATGCTGCCGAGAAAAGCATCGACGTGAGGTTCAAGCCGCCCGTACCCCAAACCGACTCAGGTGGTCAGGTAGAGAATACCAAGGAGATCGAGAGAATCGTGGTTAAGGAACTCGGCAAAATGCCCCCGTAACTTCGGGAGAAGGGGGGCCGGAACCGTGATGGGATTTACTCCCGGAGCGGGAAAGGCCGCAGAGACCAGTGGGAAGCGACTGTTTACTAAAAACACAGGTCCGTGCTAAGTCGCAAGACGATGTATACGGACTGACGCCTGCCCGGTGCTGGAAGGTTAAGAGGAAGGGTTAGCGCAAGCGAAGCTCAGAATTTAAGCCCCAGTAAACGGCGGTGGTAACTATAACCATCCTAAGGTAGCGAAATTCCTTGTCGGGTAAGTTCCGACCTGCACGAATGGCGTAACGACTTCCCAGCTGTCTCAACCGCGAACTCGGCGAAATTGCACTACGAGTAAAGATGCTCGTTACGCGCAGCAGGACGGAAAGACCCCGTGACCTTTACTACAGCTTGGTATTGGTGTTCGGAGTGGCTTGTGTAGGATAGGTGGGAGACTGTGAAGCTTGGACGCTAGTTCAGGTGGAGTCATTGTTGAAATACCACTCTGGTCACTTTGGATATCTAACTACGAACCGTGATCCGGTTCTGGGACAGTGCCTGGTGGGTAGTTTAACTGGGGCGGTTGCCTCCCAAAAAGTAACGGAGGCGCCCAAAGGTTCCCTCAACCTGGTTGGCAATCAGGTGTCGAGTGTAAGTGCACAAGGGAGCTTGACTGTGAGACTGACAAGTCGAGCAGGGACGAAAGTCGGGACTAGTGATCCGGCAGTGGCTTGTGGAAGCGCTGTCGCTCAACGGATAAAAGGTACCTCGGGGATAACAGGCTGATCTTGCCCAAGAGTCCATATCGACGGCATGGTTTGGCACCTCGATGTCGGCTCGTCGCATCCTGGGGCTGGAGTAGGTCCCAAGGGTTGGGCTGTTCGCCCATTAAAGCGGTACGCGAGCTGGGTTTAGAACGTCGTGAGACAGTTCGGTCCCTATCCGCTGCGCGCGTAGGAAATTTGAGAAGATCTATCCCTAGTACGAGAGGACCGGGATGGACGAACCTCTGGTGTGTCAGTTGTTCTGCCAAGAGCACCGCTGATTAGCTACGTTCGGAACGGATAACCGCTGAAAGCATCTAAGCGGGAAGCCGGCTTCGAGATGAGATTTCCATACCCTTCGGGGTGAGAGGCTCCCAGCTAGACTACTGGGTTGATAGGCCGGATGTGGAAGTGGGGACTAACGACCCATGGAGCTGACCGGTACTAATAAGCCGATAACTTGACAACACTCCCTCCCTGTAGAGGTGGGGGAAAGATTGCTCGCGTCCACTATGTGGTTCCCGAAATACGGTCGGGAACAAATGAACAGACAGTCGTCTGCTGTCACCTTTCGGGGTGGTGGTGGGTGCATGGTCTGAAACAGACTTCACCATCAACTGTTGTTGGTGTGTGGTAAATGTTTCGGCGGCCATAGCGAGAGGGAAACGCCCGGTCACATTCCGAACCCGGAAGCTAAGACTCTCAGCGCCGATGGTACTGCAAGGGGGACCTTGTGGGAGAGTAGGACACCGCCGGACTCCTTTTAGTAACACCAGATGGGCCCCTTCTTCGGAAGGGGCCCTTCTGCGTTTAAGGCTGCAAGGGGGACCTTGTGGGAGAGTAGGACACCGCCGGACTCCTTTTAGTAACACCAGATGGGCCCCTTCTTCGGAAGGGGCCCTTCTGCGTTTAAGGACGTCTCGGATCGCCGCTCCCAAGCCACGGGACGGCAGGTAGACTCGACCCCTACAACACAACAGCTGGCAGAGATTTTGAGGAGCACCTCCGTGAGTGACCGAGACGACGACGACCGTAGAGACCGTCCCCGACGCTCCGACGACTCCGGTTCCGCTGCCGACCGTCGCCCCGCCGACGATCGGCGCGGGCCTCGCCGAGACCAGTCTCGTGACGGTCGTCCTCCACGAGACGACAGGGCACCTCGTTCCGATCGTCCGTTCTCCGGTGATCGTACCCAACGCTCCGACCGTCCTTCCGGTGATCGTCCCCAGCGTGGGGATCGCCCATCGTACGGTGATCGTCAGCAGCGTTCGGATCGCCCGTCGTCGGGCGACCGTCCCCAGCGGGGCGATCGCCCGTCGTACGGTGATCGTCCGCAGCGTGGGGATCGCCCGGCTTACGGTGATCGTCGGCAGCGTTCGGACCGTCCTTCGTCGGGCGACCGCCCGCAGCGTGGGGATCGCCCGTCCTACGGTGATCGCACCCAGCGTTCCGACCGTCCGTCTTACGGGGAGCGGTCCCCTCGACCGGACCGCGCCTCCTCGGGGCGTCCGGGAGGAGACGACCGCCGTTCGTCGAATGGGCCGCGGAGCGGGGGTCCGCGCACGGGTCGCGAACCGTTCCGCCCTCGCGAGACGCCTGAGGACCGTGATCCCTTCGGCCTCAAGTCCGTGCGTCCCCCTCAGGACGTCGCGCACGTGCCCGACGACGTCGAGCCTCGCGATCTCGACAAGGTCGCCCGGGGGGAGCTGAAGACGCTCAGCAAGGACAACGCCGACTGGGTCGCTCGGCACCTGGTCATGGCGGGGCGCCTCATCGAGGAGGACCCGGAGGAGGCGCACAAGCACGCCCTCTCAGCGGGTCGTCGTGCCGGGCGCATCGGCGTCGTGCGCGAGACCATCGCGATCACGGCCTACACCGTGGGTGACTACGCCATGGCGTTGCGCGAGCTGCGGACGTACCGACGCATCTCGGGGCGCGAGGACCACCTCCCTCTGATGGTCGACAGCGAGCGCGGCCTGGAGCGCCCGGAACGGGCACTCGAGCTGGGTCGCTCGGTCGACCCGGGCACTCTCGACGTCCCTGTGCGGGTCCAGCTGGCGATCGCGATGTCCGGCGCCCGACTCGACCTGGGGCAGGCCGAGGCCGCGCTTCGCGAGCTCGAGATCCCGCAGCTCGATCGGACGAAGGCGTTCTCGTACAGCCCCGACCTGTTCGACGCCTACGCGACGGTGCTCGACGACCTCGGCCGCGAGGTCGAAGCTGACGAGTGGCGCGCCCTCTCGGAGCGCGCCTCCTCGGCGATCGAACGGCACCTGCAGGGTGACGACGGCGAGACCGTCGAGATCGTCGAGGAGGAGCTCGAGTTCGACGAGACCGAGCTGCCGCTCGATTCCATCGACGAGGTCGACGAGGTCTATGAAGCCGACGGGGTCGATGAAGGCGACGTGGCTGAAGTAGCCGACGTGGCTGAAGTAGCCGACGAGGCTGACGAAGTCGACGTGGCTGACGAGGTCGCGGTTGACGAAGACGAGGCCGGCGAGGCCGAGGTCACGGACGGCGGCGAGCTGGCTGACGGTGACGACGAGGCGGACGGCGAGGTCGGCGTCGAGTCGCACCAAGGGGACGACTCCGAGGAGGCGCACGATCGTGGCTGATGCGCCCACACCGCTCGAGGGTGTCGACACCGTCCTGGCCGATCTCGACGGCGTCGTCTACCGGGGCAGTCAGGCCATCGATCACGCGGTCGAGTCGCTGACGGCCATCGCCGAGACTCGACGCGTCGGCTACATCACGAACAACGCGTCGCGCACGGCTGCGGCCGTCGCCCAGCAGCTCGCTGCCTACGGTCTGAACGTGACCGCCGACGATGTCGTGACGTCCCCGCAGGCGGCCGTGCGCCTCCTCGGTGAGACCGTCCCTGCGGGGTCGACCGTGCTGGTGGTCGGGGGAGAGGGGCTGACGTCCGTTCTCGAGGAGAACGGCTACGTCGTGACCCGATCCGCCGACGACGAGCCGGCCGCGGTGATGCAGGGGTTCAGCCCGGAGGTGGGCTGGCCTCAGCTGGCCGAGGCGTCGTTCGCCCTGCACACCGGCATCCCCTGGATCGCGACCAACACCGACTGGACCATCCCGCAGGAGCGCGGCATCGCGCCCGGGAACGGCACTCTCGTGTCGGCGGTGCACACCGCGGTCGGGCGTCTGCCCGAGGTCGCGGGCAAGCCCGAGACGCCCATCTTCACGGCCGCCGTCGAGCGGTTCGGTGCGACGAAGGCGCTGTTCATCGGCGACCGCCTCGACACCGACATCATCGGCGCGAACCGCGCGGGTCTCGTGTCGGTGCTTGTCCTCACCGGCATCGACGGCTCCAAGCAGCTCCTGTCGGCCGAGGCCGCCTCGCGCCCCGACTTCATCGTCGGGGACCTCCGCGAGCTGCAGCAGCCCTATCCCGAGATCGTCGAGCACGACGAGGACGACGTGCGCGTCGTCAGCGTCCGCGATGCGAGCGTCGCCGTGCGCGGCAACGTCGTCCGCGTGCTCTCCGCGGGCACGGATCCGACCGATCTCGTCCGGGCGGGCACCGCCGCGGTCTGGGGGACGAATCGGGCGATCTACGGCCTCGACGTCGACCCTGCCCTGCACGCGGCTGACTAGGGTGGACGCCACCATGGACGACCACCCCGAGATGACTTACGCGCCCACGGACGGTACGGAGGCCATCGAGGGTCTGGAGGCGCGCCTCCGGGACATCGAGCAGCAGCCGCTGGTCTCGCGCGCCGCGGCGTTCGGCGAGCTGCACGACGACCTGCGTCGCGTGCTCGAGGGCGCCGGCGACGACACCGCGGCGCCGTCGTGATCGACGCGCCGACGGCTCCGGGGGCCGACGGGGAGCGCCTGGACTCGGCCCTCGCACGGCGGGGCCTGGCTCGTTCGCGGACGCACGCCGCCCGACTGGTCGCCGACGGTCTCGTCTCGATCAACGGCTCGGGTGTCGTCAAGGCGTCGGCGCGGGTGTCCGAGACGGACCGCATCGACGTGGCGGGTCTCGACCACTACGTCAGCCGCGCCGCGCACAAGCTCATCGCCGCGCTCGACGGGTTCGGCGTCGACCCGGGAGGACGCGTCGCGCTCGACGTGGGCGCCTCGACCGGCGGGTTCACGCAGGTGCTGCTGGAACGCGGCGCTCGGCACGTCGTGGCACTCGACGTCGGGCACGGACAGCTGTCGCCCGGGGTGCGGTCCGATCCGCGGGTGACGACCGTCGAGGGCGTCAACGCGCGGTACCTGACGCGACCGCAGCTGAGGGCCATGTCGGCGGAGTCCGCCTCGATCGACCTGGTCGTGGCCGACGTCTCGTTCATCTCGCTGACGATGGTGCTGCCGGCCCTCGTCGAGAGCGTGGGTGTGGACAGCGACTTCGTGCTGCTGATCAAGCCGCAGTTCGAGGTCGGTCGTCAGGGCATCCGCGAGGGCGTCGTGCACGACCCGGGGCTCCGGAACGAGGCGGTCACGAGCGTGATGTGGGCCGCGCACGACCTCGGGCTCGGAACCGCGGGGCTCATCCCCTCACCGGTCGTGGGAGGCGCGGGCAACCAGGAGTACTGCGTCCGGTTCTCGGCCTCCGCCGGGACGAATCCGACAGAATGGCTCAGCACGGCCGACAGCTTGACGGGAGCGTGAGAGACATCACTTCGACGAGACACATCCTCGTCGTGTCGCACACGGGGCGACGCGACTCGATCGACGCCGCCCTCGTGGTCTGCGGGCTGCTCGCGGCGGCCGACGTCGTGCCCGTCCTGCCCCACGACGAGTACGACGACATCAAGGCCGCCGAGCCCGGGCTCGCGCGAGTCGGCATCCTCGGCGACGACGTCGGCTGCGACGACCTCGAGTGCGTCATCGTGCTGGGCGGCGATGGCACGATCCTCCGCGCCGCCGAGCTGACCCGGGGCACGTCGGCTCCGATCGTCGGAGTCAACCTCGGCCATGTCGGGTTCCTCGCCGAGAGCGAGCGCGACGAGATGACCGACACCGTCCGCCGCGTGCTCGCCCACGACTACGACGTGGAGGAGCGCTTCGCGCTCGACGTGACCGTGACCCGCGGCTCCGAGGTCGTGTACCAGACCTGGGCGATGAACGAGGCGACGGTCGAGAAGGCCTCGCGAGAGCGCATGCTCGAGGTCGTCATCGAGGTCGACGGTCGACCCCTCTCGTCGTTCGGCTGCGACGGGGTGGTCATGTCGACCCCCACCGGCTCGACCGCCTACTCGTTCTCCGCCGGCGGCCCCGTGGTCTGGCCCGAGGTGCAGGCCCTGCTGCTCGTTCCGCTCAGCGCGCACGCCCTCTTCGCCCGGCCCCTCGTGGTCGGCCCCGACTCCGTGCTCGCCGTCGAGGTGCTCAACCGCACCGAGGCGAAGGGCATCCTCTGGTGCGATGGTCGCCGCGAGCACGACCTCCCGCCGGGAGCCCGGGTCGAGTGCACCCGCTCGACCCAGCCCGTTCGCCTGGCGCGTCTGCGGCACGGCCCGTTCACCGACCGGCTCGTCGCGAAGTTCCACCTGCCCGTCACGGGCTGGCGCGGCCCCGATCAGGCGGCTACGTCGTGATCGAAGAGATCTCCATCCGCGATCTCGGCGTCATCGGCCGCGCGACCCTGCCGCTCGGACCGGGCTTCACCGCCGTCACGGGCGAGACGGGTGCGGGCAAGACCATGGTCGTCACCGCGCTCGGACTCCTGCTCGGGCAACGGGCCGAGAGCGGCATCGTCCGCTCGGGCAGTGCGCAGGCCGTCGTCGACGGTCGCTGGCTCGTCGCCGCCGACGGTCCGGTCGTCGACCGTGTGACCGAGGCCGGCGGCGACGTCGACGACGGCGAGCTGCTGCTCAGCCGCGTCGTGTCGGCCGAGGGTCGCAGCCGGGCCATCGTGGGCGGTCGCGCCGCTCCCATCGGCGTCCTCGGCGACCTCGCCGACCACCTCGTGGTCGTGCACGGTCAATCCGAGCAGATCCGCCTGAAGTCCGCCTCCGCGCAGCGCGCCGCCGTCGACGCGCACGGGGGAGCGCCGCTCGCCGAGGCCGCGACGTCGTACCGGGTCGCCTACGAGGCCTGGCTCGCCGCCCGCGCCGAGCTCGACGAGATCACGCGAGACCGCGACGCCCGTCGCGCCGAGGCAGACGACCTCCGGGCCGCCATCGCCGAGATCGAGGGCGTCGCTCCGGTCGCCGGAGAGCTCGACGAGCTCGACGCGTCCGCCGAGCGCCTCAGCAATGCCGAAGACCTGCGTCTCGCCGCCGGACTCGCGCACGAGATCCTCTCGACGGAGGCCGTCGACGGCACCCGCGACGTGCTGGGTCTCGTCGAGGAGGCGCGGCGCCAGATCGATCGCGTCGCCCCGCACGACCCCGCTCTCGCCCCGATCGCGGACCTCCTGGCCGAGATGAGCGTGCAGGTCTCCGAGACGTCGTCACGGCTGTCGAGCTATCTGGGCGGACTCGACGGCGATGCCGCCGGCGACCTCGAGGCCGTGCAGACCCGCCGGGCCGACCTGGCCGCCCTGGTCCGGCGGCACGGGCCGACGCTCGACGACGCCATCCGCCTCCTCGACGACGGCAGCCGTCGTCTGCTCGAGCTCGACGGCGACGACGACCGCCTGGCCCGGCTCGACGACGAGGTGCGCGAGTTCCGGACCGAGGCCGAGGCCAGGGCGGGGAGGCTGACCGAGCTGCGCCGCGCCTCCGGGGCGGATCTCTCGGAGCGGGTGAGCGCCGAGCTCGGAGCCCTCGCGATGACCGGGGCCGAGATCGTCGTCGAGGTGTCGCCGCGCGACGACCTCGGGTCCTCGGGGGCCGACGTCGTCTCGCTGCTGCTGCGCCCTCACCCGGGCAGCGAGCCGCGGCCCCTCGGCAAGGGTGCGTCGGGCGGCGAGCTGTCGCGCGTCATGCTCGCCCTCGAGGTGGTCATGGCGGGGTCGAGCGATGTGCCCACCTTCGTCTTCGACGAGGTGGACGCCGGGGTCGGGGGATCGGCCGCGATCGAGATCGGGCGACGGCTGGCCGCGCTCGCGGAACGCGCCCAGGTGATCGTCGTGACGCACCTCGCCCAGGTGGCGGCGTTCGCGACGAACCACCTCCGCGTCGTGAAGGACGCCTCGGGCGAGGTCACCGCGAGCAGCGTCCAGCAGCTCGAGGGCGACGACCGCGTCGCCGAGATGGCGCGTCTGCTGTCGGGACTGCCCGACAGCTCGAGCGGACTCGATCACGCGCGCGAGCTGCTCGATCTCGCCCGCGACCGCGCCGACACACGTTCGTAACACCCGGTGGCTGGTCTCGGCCCCTCGCGTGACATAGGATGGAATCCCGTGGTGAACGTACAGAACTTGGGCCTTGATTCCTCCTCGATCGACGGGAGCGGCCCTTCTGACGCCGGCTCGTCCGACAGCATCGACCGCACGACGGGGGCCTCGCAGCCCACCGTCACGAAGCACATCTTCGTCACCGGAGGCGTCGTGTCGTCGCTCGGCAAGGGCCTCACCGCAGCGAGCCTGGGCAATCTGCTCACCGCCCGCGGTCTGCGCGTCGTCATGCAGAAGCTCGACCCGTACCTCAACGTCGACCCGGGCACGATGAATCCGTTCCAGCACGGCGAGGTGTTCGTCACCGACGACGGAGCCGAGACCGACCTCGACATCGGGCACTACGAGCGGTTCCTGGACATCAACCTCGATCAGGCCGCGAACGTCACCACCGGCCAGATCTACTCGACCGTCATCGCGAAGGAGCGCCGCGGCGAGTACCTCGGCGACACCGTCCAGGTGATCCCGCACATCACCGACGAGATCAAGCGCCGCATGCGTCAGCAGGCCGAGGGCGACCTCAAGCCCGACGTCATCATCACCGAGGTCGGCGGCACGGTCGGCGACATCGAGAGCCAGCCGTTCATCGAGTCCGCCCGTCAGGTGCGTCACGAGCTCGGCCGCAAGAACGTGTTCTTCGTGCACGTCTCGCTCGTGCCCTACATGGGCGCCTCGGGCGAGCAGAAGACCAAGCCGACGCAGCACTCGGTCGCCGCGCTCCGCTCGATCGGCATCCAGCCCGACGCCCTGGTGCTCCGCAGCGACCGCCCCGTCAGCGAGGGCAACAAGCGGAAGATCGCCCTCATGTGCGACGTCGACGAGGACGCCGTCGTCAACGCGATCGACGTGCCGAGCATCTACGACATCCCCACGATGCTGAACGACCAGGGCCTCGACGCCTACATCATCCGCCACCTCGGTCTCGACGAGAAGGCCGGCGAGGTCGACTGGTCGGGATGGCAGTCGGTGCTCGACGCCGTGCACGAGCCCAAGCACGAGGTCACCATCGGTCTCGTCGGCAAGTACATCGACCTGCCCGACGCGTACCTGTCGGTCACCGAGGCCCTCCGCGCCGGGGCGTTCGCGCATCAGGCGAAGGCCAAGCTCGTCTGGATCCCCTCCGACGACTGCGAGACCCCCGAGGGCGCCGCGAAGGCCCTCTCCGAGGTCGACGGCATCTGCGTCCCCGGCGGCTTCGGCATCCGGGGCATCGAGGGCAAGCTCGGCGCGCTCCGCTTCGCTCGCGAGAACGGGATCCCGGCGCTCGGCCTCTGCCTCGGTCTGCAGTGCATGGTCATCGAGTACGCGCGCAACGAGGCCGACCTGGCCGGCGCCTCCTCGTCGGAGTTCGACCCCGACACCGAGTTCCCCGTGATCGCCACGATGGCGGAGCAGGTCGACATCATCGCCGGGGGAGACCTCGGCGGGACCATGCGACTCGGTCTCTACCCGGCGGCGCTGACGCCCGGTTCGCTGGCCGCCGAGCTCTACGGCTCGGAGCTCGTCGACGAGCGCCACCGTCACCGTTACGAGGTCAACAACCAGTACCGCCAGCAGATCGCCGACGCGGGTCTGCGCTTCTCGGGCACGTCGCCCGACGGCACGCTCGTCGAGTACGTCGAGCTCGACCGGGCCGAGCACCCGTTCTACATCGGGACGCAGGCGCACCCCGAGCTGCGGTCGCGTCCGAACCACGCGCACCCCCTCTTCAGCGGGCTCGTCGAAGCGTCGCTCGACCGCCAGAACTCGAGCCGTCTGTTTGCCGACGACGCGGACGACGCGACCGGCGCCCTCACCGAGACGGCGACGGCATGAGCGACTCGCGACCTTCGGCGGGTGGGGCCGGTGGGCGCGACTCGTCCGGTCTCCTGGCGGACGAGCCGTTCGAGCCGCGCGTCATCTCGTCCGACGTCGTCTTCGAGGGCGCCGTCTGGAACGTCCGTCGTGACGCCTTCGACTACGACGGGTCGACGATCGTCCGCGAGTACGTCGCCCACACGGGTGCGGTGGCCATCCTCGCGGTCGACGACGAGGGCCGGGTGCTCGTCATCCGCCAGTACCGTCACCCCATCCGCTCGCGCGAATGGGAGCTCCCCGCCGGTCTGCTCGACGTCGACGGCGAGCCCGAGCTGGCCGCCGCGCAGCGCGAACTCGCGGAGGAGGCGGACCTCGTCGCGACCGACTGGCGCGAGCTCGTCGTGTTCAAGACGACCCCCGGCGGCAGCGACGAGACCGTGACCGTCTTCCAGGCGACCGGTGTCTCGGCCACCGAGACGGCATTCGCCCGTGAGGCCGAGGAGGCCGACATCGAGGTGCGCTGGGTCGCCCTCGACGACATCGTGTCGGGCGTCCTCGCCGGTCGGCTCCGCAACTCGATCCTCGCGATCGCGGCGCTCGCGGCCCACGCCTCGCGCTGACCACCCCGGTCGACGAGTCGTGACGGAATGACCGGCCCCCTGATGACCGTCGAGCAGGCCGTCGACCGGTACCTGCGGCACGTGACGGTCGAGCGGGGGCTCTCCGTCAACACGGTGGCGGCGTACCGACGCGACCTCGCGCTGTGGCAGGCGCATCTCGAGGAAGCGCACCGCGCCTCCCCGGGGGACGTCACCGTGGCCGACGTGGCCGCGTTCCCGGTCGCGCTCTCGACCCGGCCCGAGCGGCCCCTCGGCGCGGCGAGCATCGCGCGGGTGCTGTCGTCGGTGCGGGGGCTGCACCGGTTCCTGCTCGAGGAGGGGCTCGTCGACGCCGACGTCGCGGCGACGACGCGACCGCCCAAGCTGCCGAGTCGGCTGCCGAAGGCGATCTCGGTCGCGCAGGTCGAGGCGCTTCTCGCGGCCACGGACGGCGACGACCCCGTCCGCGTGCGGGACAAGGCCCTGCTCGAGGTCCTCTACGCGACCGGGGCGCGGGTGAGCGAGGCGGTGTCGCTGAACGTGGACGACGTCGTCGAGGGCGATGTCGTCCGTCTGTTCGGCAAGGGCGGCAAGCAGCGCATCGTGCCCCTCGGCGGGTTCGCTCGCCGAGCGCTCGACGCCTATCTCGTCCGAGCCCGGCCCGTGTTCTCGGCTCGGGGCGAGGCGTCGCCCGCGCTGTTCCTCGGGGCGCGGGGGGCCCGGCTGTCGCGTCAGAACGCCTGGCTGGTCATCCGGGCGGCGGCCGAGCGCGCCGAGCTCGGAGTCGACGTCTCGCCGCACACGTTCCGCCACTCGTTCGCCACCCATCTCCTCGAGGGCGGAGCCGATGTGCGGGTGGTGCAGGAGCTGCTCGGGCATTCGTCGGTCGCGACGACGCAGATCTACACGCTCGTGACGGCCGACGCCCTCCGCGACATGTACTCGCAGGCGCACCCCCGGGCTCGATGGAAGACACCGCGGCCCGGCGCCGCAGGGCCGGGCGCGGTCGCGGCATCCCACTCCTGACCAGGCAAAACCCTCAGCCACGGCATGAACCTTCTTCGGTCGGGAGCCGGGCGCGGCAGCCCGCCCCCGTCGGGGGTCGCGGTTACCATCGTCGTGTGAGCACCAAGCCGACATCGAGCACCCCCGCCCTCTTCGAGAGCGCTCCGTCGACCCCGGCGTCGACCGGGCCCGTCAACGGCCCCACCGGTCGCCCTCGCACCGAGTTCCCCGTCCCCGCGCCGCTCGACGGGCACGGCCCCGCCCGCATCATCACCCTCTGCAACCAGAAGGGCGGCGTCGGCAAGACCACGACGACCATCAACCTCGGCGCCTCGTTCGCCGAGTACGGCCGCCGCGTGCTCGCCATCGACTTCGACCCGCAGGGCGCCCTCACCGCGGGGCTCGGGGTCCAGGCTCACGATCAGGCGACGATCTACGACCTCATGATCGGTTCGGAGCGCGACGCGCACGCCGTGATCGTGCCCACCCGGGTCGAGAACCTCGACGTCATGCCGGCCAACATCGATCTGTCCGCCGCCGAGGTGCATCTCGTCAACGAGGTGGCCCGCGAGCAGATCCTCGCCCGCATCATCCGCCAGGTCAGCGACGAGTACGACGTCATCCTCATCGACTGCCAGCCGTCGCTCGGCCTGCTCACCGTCAACGCCCTGACCGCCGCCCACGGCGTGCTCATCCCGCTCGAGTGCGAGTTCTTCGCCCTGCGCGGCGTCGCGCTGCTGGTCGAGACCATCGAGAAGGTCCGCGACAGGCTCAACCCGGCCATCACGCTCGACGGCATCCTCCCGACCATGTTCGACTCGCGCACGCTGCACAGCCGGGAGGTGCTCGAGCGCGTCGTCGAGGCCTTCGGCGACGAGGTGCTCGAGACCGTCATCGGCCGCACCGTCAAGTTCCCCGACGCGTCCGTCGCCGGCACGCCCATCACCCAGTTCGCCCCCGAGCACCCGGCGGCCCAGGCCTACCGGCAGTTGGCCCGAGAGCTGATCGCGCGTGGCGCCGCGGCCTGACGCCGGCGTCGTGATCGACGCGTCCTCCGCCCCCGGTGCCGCCGGCACCGGGTTCGCCGTCACCCTCGACAACTTCAGCGGCCCGTTCGACCTGCTGCTGTCGCTGATCGGCAAACGCGAGATGGACGTCACCGAGGTGGCCCTCAGCGCGGTCACCGACGAGTTCATCTCGTACCTCAAGACGGTCGACACGGGCGAGAACCTCGACAAGGCCAGCGAGTTCATCGTCGTGGCCGCGACCCTGCTCGACCTCAAGGTCGCGGGTCTGCTGCCGCAGGGCGAGCTCGTCGACGCCGAGGACGTCGCACTGCTCGAGGCGCGCGATCTGCTCTTCGCCCGGCTGCTGCAGTACCGGGCCTTCAAGCAGGCGGCCGAGTGGTTCGGCGAGCACGGCGCCTCAGAGGCCGCCCGGCACGCCCGAGCGGTCCGCCTCGAGCAGAAGTACCGGGTCACCACCCCCGAGCTCGTGTGGACGCTGAGCCCCGCCGACTTCGCGGCGCTCGCGACCCTCGCCCTCACCCCCCGCGAGGTCCCCACGGTCGGGCTCGACCACCTGCACGCACCGCTCGTGAGCATCCGCGAGCAGGCGGCCGTCATCGTCGCGATGCTGCGCAGCCAGGGCGGCCTGACGTTCCGCGAGCTGGTCGCGGGCGTGAGCGAGCGAGGCGTCGTCGTCGCGCGGTTCCTCGCCCTGCTCGAGCTCTATCGCCACGCGAGCCTCACGTTCGAGCAGATCGAGCCGCTCGGCGAGCTCAGCGTCCGGTGGACGGCGCTCGACTGGGACGACGACGCGCTCGAGAGCCTGGGGGCCGACTATGACGACTGAGGCGACCGGCGTGCGAGAGCCGACCCGCGCCTCCTCGGGGCGCCGCGCCTCCTCGGGGCGCCGCGCCTCCTCGACGACCGACACGTCGTCGGGGGCCGCCGTCGACGAGCGGGCCGCGGGCCCCGCGGTGCCCATCGCCCGCTCGCTCGAGGCGATCCTCATGGTGGCCGACGAGCCGCAGTCGCTCGTGTCTCTGGCGGCGGCGGTCGGTGCGCCGACGGCCGCGGTGCGGCAGGCGGTCGAGGGGCTCGTGGCCGACTTCGACGGCTCGGACGGCGGCACCCGCCGCGGCTTCGAGCTGCGGGAGGTCGGCGGGGGCTGGCGTTTCTACGTCCGACCCGAGTTCGACCCGGTCGTCCGCGATTTCGTGCTGACGCAGAACCCGTCCAGACTGTCGCAGGCGGCTCTCGAGACGCTGGCGGTCATCGCCTACAAGCAACCCATCACCCGCAGCAGCATCGCGCAGATCCGCGCGGTGAACGTCGACTCGGTCGTCCGCACGCTGCTCGGGCGCGGTCTCATCACCGAGTCGTCCACCGACTCCGAGACCGGAGCCATCACCTACGAAACGACGGAACTCCTGTTGACCCATCTCGGCATCAATTCTCTCGATGAGCTGCCGCTCATCTCCCCGCTGCTCTCCGACGGTCAAGAAGGGTTCGACGATGTCGCCTGAGAACGAGAACGATCTGCCCTCGGGCGAGCGTCTGCAGAAGGTCATGGCCGCCGCCGGCGTCGCCTCGCGTCGGGTGTCCGAAGACCTCATCGCCGCCGGCCGGGTCACGGTGAACGGCAAGGTCGTCACCGAGGCCGGTCGACGCATCGACCCCGAGAAGGACAAGGTCGTCGTCGACGGCAGCGCCGTCCAGCTCGACACCACGCGCCGCTACGTGATGCTCAACAAGCCCGTCGGCGTCGTCAGCACCCTGAGCGACGAGAACGAGCGACCCGACCTGCGGCAGTTCGCGAACGAGTTCGAGGAGCGCCTGTTCAACGTCGGCCGCCTCGACGTCGAGACCTCGGGTCTGCTGCTGCTGACCAACGACGGCGAGCTCGCCCACGTGCTGTCGCATCCGTCGTTCGGCGTCACCAAGACCTACATCGCGAAGGTGCGCGGCGTCATCACGCCGAACGTCATCGCTCAGCTGCTGTCGGGCGTCGAGCTCGACGACGGCCACATCGCCGCCGACAAGGCGGCGCTCGTCGGCGGAGGGGCGGGTCTCTCGCGCTCGAACGACTCGTCGCTGATCGAGATCACGCTGCACTCCGGCCGCAACCGCGTCGTCCGCCGCATGCTCGAGGCCGTGGGCCACCCGGTCATCGACCTCGTGCGCCGCTCGTTCGGTCCGTTGCACCTCGGCACGCTCAAGGTCGGTCACATGCGCACCCTGAACAAGGCAGAGCTCGGAGCGATCCTGACGATCGCCCGCGACGCCACCGCCTCGCCCCGGGTCGACGCCGCCCCCGTGACCGAGAGCGCCGACGCGCCGGTCGTCGAGGCCGACGTGGTCGAGGTGGCGCTCGACGACGCCGAGGTCGAGAAGGAGTTCTACGACGAGGACGACGAGGAGTTCGACCCCGCCACCGACGCCCGCGACGCCAAGCGCCGCCGGGGCCCGTCGGGTTTCAAGGGCGACACCGGCGCCGCGACGTCGCGTCGCTCCGAGGTGCGACGCCAGCAGGCCGGTCGCCGCGAGAACCGCGACGACCGCGGCGCCGGAGCGGCCCGCCCGGCTCGCGACGACCGGGGTGGGTACCAGGGTCGCGACGACCGTGGGGCTCGTCCTGACAGTGACTCGCGTGGTGGGTACCAGGGTCGCGATGACCGTGGGGCTCGACCCGACCGCGATTCTCGGGGTGGGTACCAGGGTCGCGACGACCGTGGGGCTCGTCCTGACCGTGACTCGCGTGGTGGTTACCAGGGGCGCGATGACCGTGGGGCTCGTCCCGACCGCGATTCCCGGGGTGGGTATCAGGGCCGTGACGACCGTGGTGGGTACCAGGGTCGCGACGACCGTGGGGCTCGCCCTGACCGCGACGCGCGGGGCGGCTACCAGGGGCGCGACGACCGCGGGGCTCGTCCCGCGCGCGACGACCGCGGGGGATACCAGGGGCGTGACGACCGTGGCGGCTATCAGGGTCGCGATGACCGTGGGGCTCGTCCGGCCCGTGACGACCGTTCCGGTCGACCCGATCGCGGCGGATACGTCTCGCGCGACGATCGCGGTGGCCGCCCCGACCGCGGAGGCTTCGTGTCGCGCGACGACCGTGGCGCGGCCCCTCGCGGCGGCGACCGACCGTTGACCCCCGGCGAGGAGCGCGCCGCGGGCTACCCGAACCGCGACCAGAACCGCGACCCGCGCACCGGGCGCCCCTCCGGCGTCCGCGCCGGTGGTCCCGGTCGCGGCGGTCGCGAAGACCGCAGCGGCGACCGCGGTGCCGACCGCGGCGAGCGTGGTGGCGGCTACCAGGGCCGCGATGACCGTGGCGGTCAGCGTGGCGGGTACCAGGGTCGCGATGACCGTGGCGGCGAGCGTGGCGGGTACCAGGGTCGCGACGACCGCGGTGGTCAGCGTGGCGGGTACCAGGGTCGCGACGACCGCGGTTCCGATCGTGGCGGATACCAGGGTCGCCCCGACCGGTCGAGCGACCGCGGCGGCTACCCCGGGCGCGACGACCGGGGCGGCTCGCGCGGCGGACCGGCTCGTGACGACCGCGGCGGCGACGACCGCCGTGGCGGCTCACGCGGCGGCGACCGTCCGTACAAGCCCCGTGGCGACGACGGAGGGCGTGGTCCTCGCGGGGGTGGCCGGTCGTGACCGAGCCGACCCGCGCCTCCTCGGCTGACGCGGTCGGCTCCGACGGACGCACCGGCGGTCTCGTCGCCCACGACCTCGACGAGGGCAGCCGTCGGCTGGTCGGTCAGGTGAGGATCGTGGGCTCGGGCCTCCTCGGCACGAGCATCGGGCTGCGCCTCCGGCAGCACGGCGTCGACGTCATCCTCGACGACGTCTCGCCCGCCGCCCGCAGCCTGGCCATCGACTACGGCGCCGGGCGCGCCCCCTCCGACGACGACCGGCCCACGCTGGTCGTCGTCGCGGTGCCGCCCGACGTCACCGCCACCATCGTCGCGAGCGAGCTGCAGAGGTTCCCGGAGGCGCTCGTCACCGACGTCGCATCGGTCAAGGTCGCGCCGCTGGTCGAGCTGCGGGCGCTCGGCGCCGACGTCTCGCGCTACATCGGGTCGCACCCCATGGCCGGTCGCGAACGGGGCGGGGCCGTCTCGGCCCGCGCCGACCTCTTCATCGGCCGCCCCTGGGTGATCGCCGGGCACGACGACATCACCTACCGACGCGCCGCGGCCGTCGAGGATCTCGCGCTCGACCTCGGCGCGACCCCGATCGAGATGACACCGGAGGAGCACGACGCCGGCGTCGCGCTCGTCAGCCACGTGCCGCAGGTCGTCGCCAGCCTCATGGCCAGCCGACTCGCGGAGGCACCCGACTCGTCGCTCGACCTCGCCGGTCAGGGCGTGCGCGACGTCACGCGCATCGCCGCGAGCGACCCCGCGCTGTGGGTGCAGATCCTCGGGGCGAACGCCTCGCGCGTCGTCGACGTGCTGCGGGCCCTGCGGGTCGACCTCGACGGGGTCATCGACGCGCTCGCCGAGCCCGAGGCCCCGGGAGCGCGGCGTGCCGTGGCCGAGGCCATCGGCTCCGGCAACGGGGGAGTCTCGCGCCTGCCCGGCAAGCACGGATCGACGGCCCAGTTCAGCTCGGTGATCGTGCTCGTCGACGACACCCCCGGGCAGCTCGCCCGGCTGCTCACCGAGATCGGTGAGATCGGCGTCAACCTGGAAGACCTGCGCCTGGAGCACTCGCCCGGCGCCCCGGTAGGACTCGCGGAGGTGGCCATCGTGCCCGACCAAGAACAACGACTCGTCGCCGAACTCGAACGGCGCGGCTGGACCGTCGCGGGAGCGTTCGCATGAGCGCCGCGGGTGACCAGGGCATCGACCCCGCCGTCGACGTCGAGCGCGCGCCCGGCGAGCACGGCGTGGGGGGACCGGCCGGCGAGGCGCACACGGCCGAGCTGCGCGACGAGACCGCCGAAGCCGTCCACCGCCGCATCGTGGTGGCCGTCGACGGACCGGCCGGCAGCGGCAAGTCGAGCGTGAGCCGTGCCTCCGCCTCCGCCCTCGGCTTCGCGTATCAGGACACGGGCGCCGCCTACCGGGCGTTCGCGCTCCACGCGCTCGACACCGGCGTCGACCTCGACGACGCCGACGCGATCGTCGGGGTGCTGCCCTCGTTCCGGTACGACATCACGATCGACCCGGCCCGCGCCTCCTCGGTCACGGTCGACGGTCGCGACGTCACCGACGAGATCCGCACCCCGCGCGTCACCACCGCGGTCAGCCACGTGGCCAAGCTCCCCGAGGTCCGCCGGTACATGGTCGACCTGTTCCGCCGCATCATCGCGTCGACCGACCGGCCCGGCATCGTGACCGAGGGGCGCGACATCACGACCGTCGTCGCACCGGACGCCCAGGTGCGGATCCTGCTGACGGCGAGCGAAGAGGCTAGAATGGCCAGGCGTTCCGCCGAGGTCACCGGGCAGAGTGCCGATGAGACAGCTCGGCAGCTGTCGAACCGTGACCGGCTTGACAGCAAGGTCGTCGACTTCATGACCGCCGCCCCCGGCGTGTCGACCGTCGACTCCACCCATCTCGACTTCGACCAGACGGTGAACGCCGTGGTCGGGCTCGTGCGAGCGAGCACCCCCTCTTAATAAGGAATCACCATGGCAGACGACGACAAGTACCCCGAGCTCGACGAGCAGATGGTCGGCCGCATCCAGGCGATGCCCGACGAAGACGCCGACCAGCGCGCTCGTGCCCTGCGCGCGGGTCTCGCCGACTACGACCTCGACGATGAGGACGTCGACGTCCTCGAGGGCGGCGAGTGGGACCCTGACGCCCTCACCTACGCTCCGGCCCTGCCGGTCCTCGCCATCGTCGGCCGCCCGAACGTCGGCAAGAGCGCCATGGTGAACCGGATCCTCGGGAGGCGCGAGGCCGTCGTCGAAGACAAGCCCGGCGTAACCCGTGACCGGGTCTCGTACAAGGCCGAATGGGGCGGACGCCGATTCACCCTCGTCGACACCGGCGGGTGGGAGCCCGACGCGATCGGCATCGACAAGTCCGTCGCCATGCAGGCCGAGATCGCCGTCGACCTCGCCGACGCCGTGCTGTTCGTCGTGGACGTCAACGTCGGGGCCACCGCCACCGACGAGGCCGTGGTGCGCATGCTGCGCGCCTCGCACAAGCCCGTCATCCTCGTCGCCAACAAGAGCGACGACGCCCGCAAGGACCTCGAGGCCGCCTCGCTGTGGTCGCTGGGTCTCGGCGAGCCGTTCCCCGCGTCGGCGCTGCACGGCCGCAACGTGGCCGACCTGCTCGACCTCTGCATGACCAAGCTGCCCGCCGTGTCGACGGTCGCGAAGGAGGAGATCGGCGGACCCCGCCGCGTCGCGATCCTCGGTCGCCCGAACGTCGGCAAGAGCTCGCTGCTGAACAAGGCCGCGGGTGAAGAGCGCGTCGTCGTCAACGAGCTGGCCGGCACGACCCGCGACCCGGTCGACGAGCAGGTCGAGATCGCCGGGCGCGTGTGGACCTTCGTCGACACCGCCGGAATCCGCAAGCGCGTGCACCTGCAGCAGGGCGCCGACTTCTACGCCTCGCTCCGCACCTCGGCGGCGCTCGAGAAGGCCGAGGTCGCCGTCGTCGTCATCGACGTGACCGAGTCGATCTCGACGCAGGACCTGCGGATCATCGACCTCGTGCTCGAGTCGGGCCGCGCGCTCGTGCTCGCCTTCAACAAGTGGGACCTCCTCGACGATGACCGTCGCCGCTACCTCGAGCGCGAGATCGAGCAGGACCTCGATCACGTGTCGTGGGCGCCGCGCGTCAACATCTCGGCACGCACCGGTCGTCACCTCGAGAAGCTCGTGCCCGCGCTCGAGCTCGCCCTCGAGTCGTGGGACACCCGCATCCCGACCGGCAAGTTCAACGCCCTGCTCGCCGAACTCGTCGCCGAGCACCCGCACCCGCTGCGCTCGGGCAAGCAGCCCCGCATCCTGTTCGGCACCCAGGCGGCCAACCGCCCGCCGACCTTCGTGCTCTTCACGACCGGGTTCCTCGACCCGCAGTACCGCCGCTTCATCACGCGCCGCCTGCGCGAGATCTTCGGCTTCGAGGGCACGCCGATCACCGTGAACATGCGTGTGCGCGAGAAGCGCAAGCGCGCGTAGTCGTCGCTCGGTCGCAGTGCACCAGGAGGTAGACACGACGCCAGGTGTGAACCCGGCGTCGTGTCCACCTTCTGGCGTCATGGGGTGGTGCGGGGTGTGCGGGCGGCCGGCTGCTCGCTTCGGCGCCACGTCGTCGACATACCGCCGCCTTCTCGTGTGGCGGCGTGTCGATTCGGTGGCGGAATGGGGGCGAGCGGCGGCTGCTCGGGGGGTGGAGGGACTCTCTCGCGCCTCCTGGGGGCGGTGTCGGTCTCGCTCCCTCCCCAGGGGCGACGGGGCGGCGACGCTCTGACCGGTGCTTCCCCGCCGAGCTTTCCCCTTGCTAGTGTGATGCGAATCACATGCGATATGGCTATGTCGCGGAGCGAGGGCGAGGGTGCGAGTGGCGGATCTCGAGGTCGACGAGTCGGAGATCGCGGCGGTGGCGTCGGCCGTGTCGGCGGTGCATGCCCGGGTGGGGCTGGACCGGGCGCTCACCCGGGGCTCGCTCGACGCGGTCGGCGCGGTGCGGGTGGCCGAGGTGCTCGACAGCGTCACCGAGCGGTTCGCGCGGCGGGTGGAGCTGCTGCGGGATGTCCTCGAGCGACTCGGCCGGTTCCCTGACGCGTTCGTGCACGAGGTGTCGCGTACCGAGGCGGGGCTCGTGAGCAGCCTGGCGGCGGACGGCGGCGCCGGGGCGGGCGGCCCGGAGAGTGCCGGTGGGGTCGCGACATCGTCCGGGCGTCGCTGATGGTCCGGGCTGGTATCGGCGGCGATGCGGGTGCCGGGTCGGTTGACGAGATCTCCCGCGCGGCTCGGGTCAGGTCGGAGACCGCGGACGATGCGGAGCGGGCGGCTTCCGAGCTGCACCGGGTCGCCGGGTGGGCGGAGTCGTCGTGGCGGGGGCGGTCCGGCCGGGAGTTCGCGTCGTCGGCCGCCGATGTCGCCGCGGAGTTCACCGCGCTCGCCGCCGGCCTCGAGCACCACGCGGCGACGCTGCGGACCTACGCGGCTGCGGTCGAACGCATCCAGAGCGAACAGCGGGTGCTGGAGGCGCGGCGGACTCGAGCGCGCACGTCGCTGCTGCTGGGGGAGGCGCGGGTCGAGGCGATCGCCCGGGAGGCGGCTGAGGTCGCGGCGGCCGATCCGACCGGTCTCGCGACCGAGGCCGACCACCGGGCCGGCGAGAGGTCGAGCTGCCAGCGACGGGTCGACGACGACCGGCGCGAGCTGCTGGTCGTCGACCTGGCCCATGATGAGCTGGCGATCGAACGGGCCGACGCCGATCGTCGGTGCATCGTCGGGCTGGGGGATCCGGTCGCCGTCGGCCGTCTGCCCGCCATCACCGAGTCAGCGGTGGCGACGAGGTCGCCCGAGCAGCTGCTGGCGCTGCTCGGCGGCTTGACGCGGACGGACCTGGCGGTGCTGCTGCGGGAGCACCCCGCGCTGCTGGACACGGCGTTCCGGGCGGACCCCGAGCGGGTGCGGGCGTGGTGGGACGAACTGGGTCGGAACGGGTCACCGGACGCCGACGGGCTGACCGCCGCGCAGGCCGCGTTGGTCGGGGGAGCTCCGGTGCTGATCGGGGCTCTCGACGGGCTGCCGCCGGCGGCCCGCGTGCTGGCCAACCGGCTGAACGCACGGGACAGGCGGGAGGAGATCGTGCGGCTGCTGACGTCGGGTGAGCGAGCCGGGGTGTCGTTCACTTCCGACGAGATCGCGGCGCTGAAGCGGGAGGACGCGTACCTCGCGGGTGCGCTGGCCGAACCGCCGGCCGTGCAGCTGTACCTCTTCGACCCCGTGGCCGATCGCATCATCGAGATGATCGGCGCCTTCGGCCCGGAGACGTCGATGATCATCACGTACGTGCCGGGGACGGGCACGACGATGGAGTCGTTCCACCGGGACCCCCGCGGTGTGCAGCAGGTGGGCGACTGGTTCGCGACGCGGGACACCCGGACGATCGTCTTCGTCGCGAAGGACGGCCGGTTCCCCGAGACGCTCCTCCAGGCGAACCTGCCGGTCGTGGCGGAGCCGACGGGCGAGCGCCTCGCCGGCTTCCAGGAGGGGCTCCGGCAGTCGTACGACCCCGGCGTCGTCACCGAGGTCGGGATGGGGCACAGCTGGGGTCTCGCGAACGTCACGTCGTCCGAGGTGGCGGGTGCTCGGTACGACCATGTGGTGTCCCTCGCCGGGGCGGGCATGCCGCCCGCCTGGCAGCCGCGTGAAGGGACGACGTACACGGACCACCGGTACCTCGACCTCCTGCAGGTCGCGCAGTGGTCCGGGAAGGTGTGGGACGGCAGGAACCCCGGCAACCACTGGGCCTTCGAGAGCGATGGACTCCTGCGGGGTCCGGATGACGGAGAACTGGCCGTGACGAGCTCTCTCGAACGCAAGGCGGAGATCCTCGCCGAGAATCACTCGCTCATCGCGCAGAGCAACGTCGACAATCTGCGGGCACTCCAACGCATCGAGCGGGTTGTGACGCGATGAGGCGGAGAGCCCTGCTGTCGGCTTCGCTTGCTCTCACCGTCGCACTGACCGTCGGCGGATGCTCAGCGGAAATGAAGACGGAGACGGAGAACGAGATGGAGATGTCGGAGCCGGCCTCGGGCATGGCCCTGGCGGAAGCCAAAGAACAGACTCAGGAGACGACCCTCGAGGTGGCCAAGGTCATTCCCCAGCCGCTGGTCGAGTCGGTGGTCCAGAACCCGAAGGGCAGCATCCTCACCTCGAGGGACGGCACGCATCATTGGGCCGGGCATCTGGACATCGCCTTCGTCGGGCCGATCGACGCCGTGCCGTACTTCGAGACGGCCGTCGACGACTGGGGAGGCCGGGCGGGATGGGGCGCCGAACGCGACGAGATGTCCGACGGGTCTCCGCAGCTGGTCATCACCGGCCCGGGCGGCTCCGTCTATCTCCTGTCGATGGCCCTGGACCGTCGGTCGGCGCACATCGCCACCCTGTCGGCCAGCGCGGACATCCAGCCGGGGGAGGTCCGAGGGCCGAACTACTGAGCCCCACCCGACCCCGAATCCGAGTCGTCGGCCGCGGGGCGGGCTCGGGTAGGGCAGCATGGTCTCTCGTGAGACGCGTGGACGAGGTGCGACCGTGACGGGCACGGGGCTGTGGCACCGCGCCTCCTCGGTGACCGGGGTCTCGGCTGCGGCCGACCGGGTGTGGCAGCGGCTGCAGCTCGACCGCTTCGCCGGCGGGCGGCACGCCGGATACGTCATCCACGAGGACATGCGCGAGCACCCGCGGACGGTCCGCAGCTTCGGGGGCATCCGCTGGCTGCTGTTCGGCGAGACCGTCGTCGGACTCACCGCCATCTTCATCGCCGCGGTGCTCGCCAGCCGCGGCGAGCACGTGCCGTGGGCCGTGTGGTTCCGTTCGACGGTCGTGCTGTTCATCACCGCGTCGCTCTACGTCTTCGCCTGGCGCGCGCAGCTCGGCTACTACTGGGCCTACGCGCGGCTGCGGCTCTTCAGCCGCATCTTCCCGATCGTCACCCTCATCGTCGCCACCATCCCCGGGCTCTACCCCGGCTGGATGGTCGTCGAGCAGATCGTCTTCTCGCTACTCATGATCGGCATCGGCGACCTGCTGACCAGCGACCACATGCGGGCCGCGTTCCCGAAGCCCGTGCGCGCGGCGGAGGCCGACCCGACGCGCTGAACGGGGTCGGGCGGCGCGGTCAGCGCCAGCGGCGGAGGGCGACGCGCTGCACGACGTTGAGCACGGTGTCGCTCAGCGTCCCGAGCAGCGCCAGCAGCAGGATCGCCAGGTAGATGCGGTCGACGCGTCCGTTCGACTGCGACTCGGTCAGCAGGAACCCGAGCCCCATCGACGACGCGATCAGCTCGGCCGCGACCAGGAACAACCAGGCCTGCGCCAGCGCCAACCGCAGCCCCGACACGAGCGACGGGATCACGGCCGGCAGCTGCACCCGCGTGAACAACGACACGCGCCGCAGCCCGTAGGCCCGCCCGGCCTCGACGAGGTGCGGGTCGACGTGCCGCAGCGACCCGGCGACGGTCGTGAAGACGGGGAACGCCGCCCCGATCGCGATCAGGGTCACCTTGGAGTCCTCGCCGATCCCGAGGTACAGGATCAGCAGCGGCACCCAGGCGAGCGACGGCACGGCGCGTACCGCGGCGATCGACGGCGCCAGCACGGCCTCGCCCACCCGCGACAGCCCGACGACGGCGCCGAGCACCAGCCCGATCAGCGAGCCGACGGCGAAGCCGATGAGCACCCGCTGCACCGAGATCGCGACGTACTGCCCGAGCTGGCCGGTCTCGGCGAGCTGCACGCCGGCCGTCCAGACGTCGAGGGGCGAGGGCACGCGGTAGCTGGGCACGCCTCCGACGCCGGTGGCGAGGAGCCAGGCGGCGAGCACGGCCGCCGGGACCAGCGCCCCGAGCAGTGCCAGGGGGAGGCGTCGGCGACGCGGGGTGCCCGGGGAGGTGCGCCGCGCCTCCTCGGCTCCCGCTGCGGTCGGAAGGACGGACGCGTCGCGGACGGCCTGACGGGCGTCGGCTTCGCGGGTGCTGCCGGTGACGAGGTCGGTCACGACGGGTCGGCCTCCTCGGCGAAGGTGGGCTCGAAGAGCGAGTCGAGGGCGGTGTCGACGTCATCCTGCGAGGGGACGGCTCCGGTCTCGACGAGCACGGGGGCGACGATCTCGAGCACGGCCTGCTGGTCGGCTCCGGGCACGGGGTCGACGTCGAAGTGGGTGCGGTCGAGCACGGTGGTGGCGACGGAGGGGTCGATGGCGGCGACCTCGGCGAGGATGCTCGCGGTCTCGTCGGGGTTGTCCTCCGCCCAGGCGCGGGCCTTCTCGTAGGCGTTCACGACGACCTGGGCGACGTCGGGCGACTCGTCGATGAACGACTCGGTCGCGTTGAGGAACCCGTACGAGTTGAAGTCGACGTTGCGGTAGATCAGCTTCGTGCCGGACTCGGCCTCGCTGGCGGCCATGATCGGGTCGAGCCCGGACCAGGCGTCGACGCTGCCGTTCTCGAGGGCGGCGCGTCCGTCGGCGTGCTGGAGGTTCTCGATGGTGACGTCGGACTGGCTGAGCCCGGCCTCGTCGAGCGCCTGCAGCAGGAAGAAGTAGGGGTCGGTGCCCGTGGTCGCGGCGATGGTCTTGCCCTCGAGGTCGGCCACGTCGGTGATGTCGCTGCCCTCGGGCACGACGAGCGCCGACCACTCGGGCTGCGAGTAGATGTCGATGGTCTGGATCGGCGAGCCGTTCGAGCGGGCGAGCAGAGCGGCCGACCCGGCGGTGGAGCCGACGTCGACGGCCCCGGCGCGCAGCAGCTCGTTGGCCTTGTTGCTGCCCGCCGACTGGGTCCAGGTGACCTCGACGTCGTCACCCAGCGCCTCCTCGATGAAGCCCTGGTCTCTGACGATCAGGCTGAGGGGGTTGTAGGTCGCGAAGTCGATGTTCAGGGTGTCGGTGGACCAGTCGCTGGTGCTGCTGCTGCCGGCGGCTGCGTCGTCGGAGCCCGTTCCCGCGCCGGCCGCGTTGCCCTGGGCGTCCTCGCCGGCGACGCAGCCGGTGAGGGTGAGCGCGGTCGCGGCGGTCAGGGCGAGGGCGCCGGCCCAGGAGGTGCGGGTGCGGCGGGTGGGGGAGGTGCGGTTCGTCATCGGGTCGTCTCCGTGCTGTCGGGGGCGGTGCGGTGGGGGGTGCTGGTGGCGGTCAGGGTGGTGGTGACGGTGGTGGCCGCGCTGGAGCGGAAGACGCCGAGCTCGGCGAGCAGCTCGTGGCGCAGGTCGGCGAGGGCGGGGTCGTCGCGGTCGCGGCGGCCGAGGCCGGCGCCGGGGACGTCGACGATGCGGCGGATGCTGCTGCGGGGGGCGGTGTCGGGGGCCGGCACCGCGCCTCCTCGGCTCGGGTCTGCGTGGGCGTCGGTCGCGGCGAGGTCGTCGAGGAGGACGATGCGGTCGGCGAGGTAGAGGGCCTCGTCGACGTCGTGCGTGACGAGGACGACGGTGGTGGGCAGGGCATCGTGCACGTCGAGCAGCAGGTCCTGCATGCGGAGGCGGGTGAGGGCGTCGAGGGCGCCGAACGGCTCGTCGAGCAGCAGGATGGTCGGCTCGCGGGCGAGGGCGCGGGCGAGAGAGGTGCGCTGGGCCATGCCTCCGGAGACCTGGCGGGGGCGGTGGCCGGCGACTCCGCCGAGCTGGACGAGGTCGAGCAGTTCGGTGACGCGGGCGCGGTTCTGCTCCTTCGTGGGCTTGCTGCCGTCGGCGGTGCGCTTCGGGAGGCCGAGGGCGACGTTGTCGCGGAGGGTGCGCCAGGGGAGGAGGCGCGGCTCCTGGAAGGCGATGGCGCAGCGCTGGTCGGCGGGTCGGCTGGGGGAGTCGTCGATGACGACGGTGCCGCTGTCGGGCTCGTCGAGGCCGCCGATCTGGCGCAGCAGCGTCGACTTGCCGCAGCCGCTCGGCCCGAGCACCGCGACGATCTCGCCGGCCGCGACCTCGAGGTCGACCCCGCGCAACACGTCGCGCGCGAACCGTCGGCCGACACCGCGGACCGAGATCGGCAGGGCGCGGGAGGCGATGGTCGCGGTGGTGGGCATGACCTGACGGTAGGTGCGGGGCGGTGTTCCGCGCGCGGGGGCTGTAACCCGGCGCAACACTCGGGGCTGGTCAGGCCCAGGTGGCGAAGGCGGCCTTGGCGGCGTCGGTGCGGTAGAAGCGGCTCAGTGCCTTGGAGGACGGCTTCGCCGGCAGGTGGGTCAGGTCGTCGTGGGTGACCTGCAGGAGGGACTTCGAGACGCCCGGTGCGTAGGTGATGCTGCTGCCGTCGGGGGCGATGCGGAGGAGGAAGGCGTCGAAGGCGGTGTGGTGGTTGAGGCAGAGGGGGAGGCCGTTCAGGGCGTCGTCCGCGCCGCCGATGCTCTTCGGGATGAGGTGGGCGCCCTGGATGAGGCGAGGGGTGGTGATGTCGCACAGCGCGCACTTCTCGCCGTACCGCCTCAGGACATCGGTCTTGAAGCGGCGCTGCTGGGTGCGCTGCTGGACGAGGCGGAGGGTCTGCTCGGGGAGGCCGCCGAAGAGGGCTGCGTCGTCGTCGGTGGCGGGGAGCTCGTCGGGGGTCGCGAGAGGGAGGATCGACTCGACGAAGGTGACGAAGAACATGGCCTCGTCGTCTCTGTAGGCGTCGACGTAGCCGAGACGGACGTCGGTGCGGGACTTCTGGAGGCGGTTGGGGCTGGTGATGAACAGGGGGAGGCCCAGGCCCTGGGCGCGTTTGACGGAGGCGATCTCGTTGCGGTCGAAGCTGGGGTGCCGTTCAGTGCTGGGGTAGTGGTAGTCCAGCTGGTCGTCGGTCGCGTTGTCGGCGTAGGTCTTGTCGGTCAGCTTCAGGGTGAGTGCGACGCGGCCCGGGCCGCCGGTGTTCCAGCTGCCCTCCCCGTCGAAGAAGATGCCGGCCTGCCCGGCGTAGAGGCGCATGTCGCGGATGGTCGAGGGGGCGAGGCCTTCGGCGGTGCCTGTCTCGGTGAGGGTGCTCCACAGCTCGAGGCGTCGCCGGTGCTCGCCCTGCGTCCACGCCGTGATCCCCACGAAGAAGATCATGTCTCATGTATGCCAGATCTGAGTACTTGCCACACCCGGCCGGTCTCGGGGAGGGCTGGCGCGGCCCAAGGTGGACGCAGGACGCCGTGAGATCCGCTATGCTCGTTGAGTTGCCTCGGTCGGGGCAACACCAAGGATTCGGTTGCAGTGCAACGGTTTTCTCGGGCTGTGGCGCAGCTTGGTAGCGCACTTGACTGGGGGTCAAGGGGTCGCAGGTTCAAATCCTGTCAGCCCGACCAATTGAAATACGTTCTGCCGGGGAATCCGGGCTTGATTCCTCTTATGGACATTCTCGACACATCCCTACGAGCGCCTTCGCTAAAATTGCTGCATGGCTGCGTTGAGTGATACTCAAAGGCACGAATTGGTGCACCACAGCATTGATAACGATGAGACACGATTAGCTCAATGCTAAATCCAAGGATCAGAGCTAGCCTTACTCTGGTTCTCGCAAAACGCACAAATTTCACAAATGCGGGTAGCTGCTGAGCTCGTAAGGTTAGTTCTCGCGTCTTCCAGTAGCATTTATCCGCATCAAGACGCGCCTGGTCTCTCACGCAAGTTCTCTGCTGCAAGCCGGGCGCGTTGGTCACTAGGTATTCAAGGAGATAGACGATGGCTTTGATCCAAGACGACAATGTTAGCAAGTCATTTATTGTCCCACCAGGTAAAATTCTTGATTTTATCGATGGATCGATTCGCAGCGACACGCCTGAAGAATATGTTCGGCAGGAAATTTTGAAGTCTCTTGTCCGAGAGTATAAGTATCGAAAACAAAACATCGCCGTCGAGTGGCCACTGAAAATCGGCAGCAAGCGGGTCCGTGCTGATATTGCTATATTCCCAGACGGAATCGACTTTGATCACAGATCTCAATCCAATGTATCGCTTATTATTGAGTGTAAAAAATCGGGAACGAGTCCAAACTCAAAAACCGACGGAATAGAGCAGCTTGTAAGCTATATGTCCGCCTGTTCCAATGCTCATATTGGTATGTGGACTAACGGGACTGACCTGGCCGCGTACAGAATGGTGACAAAGGACGGACTTCGGATCCCCGACGAAATTCCAGACATACCTCATTTTGGGGACGTGTCTGAATCGGATCGTCCAGAGTTCAATCAGCTGCGACCAGCTGCCTCGGATTCTCTCTTATTTGCGTTTCGGCGAGCCCATGATTACATCTCGGGTAATCAAGGTATGCAAAAGCCAGAGGCCTTCTGGGAGCTGCTCAAGCTAATTTTCTGCAAGATACATGATGAACGCGAATCCGCACGTCCTGAGTTTTACGCTTCACCTCTGGAGAGGACAACAGCCGCTGGTTTGATTCGTATCAACAAGCGGATTGGAACACTATTTTCAGCTGTCAAAGCCACTTATCCACAGATATTTAAGGCCGCAGAGGAAATTGAACTACAGCCCAACATTCTCGCCTACATCGTAACTCAGTTGCAAATGTTCTCGCTCTTGTCGTCCGACGTAGACGTGAAGGGAAAAGCTTATGAAGAAGTCGTAGGCTCTAACCTTCGAGGCGACCGGGGAGAATTCTTCACGCCCAGAAACGTGTGCAGGATGATGGTTGAGATGATTGATCCCGACGAGAGGGATCTTATCCTGGATCCCGCTTGCGGTACAGGCGGATTTCTAATATCTGCGATGAACTACGTTGTTGAAGGCGTCAAAAGCGAAGTCAGGCACTCGGGCCGGTCGGACACGTCAAGGGACGACGCCATTCAGAGCCGAGTGCAGCGGTTTTTGCGTACTAATCTTATTGGTCTTGACTTCAATCCCAACCTCGTTCGGGCGACCAAAATGAACATGGTCATGAATAATGATGGTTCAGGTGGTCTATTTCAGGCAAACTCGCTGGCGCCGGCGGCTACATGGACCGAAGGACTGCGAGACCGAGAGCTCATAGGTAATGTCGATGTTATTATTACTAATCCACCTTTCGGATCAAAAATACCAATAGACGATCCCACTATCTTATCTCAGTATGAGCTAGGTCATGCGTGGACTTATGTCGACCGCGACGACCTGTGGGTACGCAAGGATGAAACTACGACCCGCCCGCCCGAGATTCTTTTTATTGAACGATGCGTGAAATTCCTTAAGCCGGGTTCTGGTGTCGCAGCCATGGTTCTACCCGATGGCATTCTTGGTAGCCCTGGCCTCGGTTTTGTTCGACAGTGGTTGCTGGAAAACACGATCATCTTGGCTTCGATTGATCTTCACCCGGATACTTTCCAGCCTGGTACTAGCGTTCAAACGTCTGTTCTTATTGTTCGACGGAAATCTCCTGAACAGTTGAGCATCGAAGCGGCGGCTGGACTGCAATCCGACTATGACATTTTTATGGCTATCTGCGATCACATAGGACATGATAAAAGAGGAAATACCGTTTATGTCCGTGATGAAGATGGTTATGAAGTGGTGGCCGAGGTGGAGGAAGCCGTAACCGCGAATGTCATGGGCCCTGACATTCCCGAAATGCACCGTGCACAAGAACGTGTCCCTGACGATAATACGTTGATGATTGCTAAAGCGTTTAGGGAATGGATGAGCCTGAAGGAGGAATAGTGAAGCATGTAAATGAATCCGAGACGCAAGGTTTTCCTTGGGGGCCAGTCAGGGCGCAACTCGCTGTGGGCGGTGACAGGCGACTTGAGGCACGATCCTATTTGACGGACGGTTTCGGCCTGCGTAATAGGATTGCTGGCTCATCGCACGAGACTAGAGCTGTTCGCGACATCGCTGAAGTATGGCTGCCTGGGCGACTTAAGTCTTACGTTGTCCCGCCTATGATGGGGCTGCCATACTTATCTGCCGGGCAAGTACTTGAAGAAAAGCCCCGCGTCCGAAAGTATATTGCTCGCTCAATGATAAGAAATCCTGAAGCACTACGTGTTCAGTCTGATTATTTGCTACTCACGCGCTCCGGTGAGGTCGGTCGCCTAACTGCTGTTTATGACGAACATTTGGGTCGAATCCTTACGGATGATATGTTGCGCATCCGTGCCCGCCAAGCCGAAAATTACGGATGGCTATATGCATATATGCGAACGCTGACATTCAAGGCAATGGCCCGAACAGCCCAGTATGGCCACATGATCAAGCATCTCGAGTCCGCGCACGTTGAGAACATGCCTGTTCCATGGCCGAATAGGGACGTTCGGGACAGCATCGGGCTGGATGCTACCCGTGCGATTGCTCTGCGCAGATCTGCCCGAAAGGTGCAACAGCGGGCGGATGATTTGTACGAGAGTGCCATCGGCTCTCTAGAGTCGCTCGATGATCCTGTCGTTAGCACAGTTCGTGCAAGCGTTCTTGCAGTTGGACGCAGGCGGCTTGACGCTCAGCATCATCGTGGCGATGTCGAAGGCTTGCGAACCCTCATATCCTCGTCGGCTACGCGGGGTGTAGTCGCGCTTAAAGATATTGCAGACGTATCGCTCGGGAATCGCTTCAAGCGGTTCTTTAGTGAGGGAGAGGCTGGTACACCTTACCGAAGCGCCGGCGAGCTCTTTGATGTGAACCCTCCTGTGACAAAACGTATATTTTCAGCATTGCTTGAAAAACCTGACAGTTATATGCTCGACGAGGGTTGGATAGTGATGGCTTGTTCAGGTCAAACATATGGTCTACTTGGGCGAACTAAATTGTTGTCAAGTGCCCATCGAGGCATTTTTGGAAGTCATGACCTTATTCGGATTATCGCTGATGAGGATCTTATTCGTCCCGGCTATCTTCAAACTGTGCTGAATCATGAGCGTTTAGGGCGACCTCTAGCTGTGAGTCATGCTTACGGGACATCGATTCCCCACCTTGACCCAGTCGATATTCGAACATTACCCATACCGCGTTTTGCACCTGATGTTGAGAATGAAATTGCTTCTCTGACTGAGCGATCCGTAACTCTGAATATGGAAGCTGATGAACTGGAATCCATGGCTACCGACCGGGCAGAGGCTATTGTTGCGGAGTATCTCGCAAATCCTCGTTGATCGAGTGACCGCTTGCTTAATCGATCCGGTCGTCTTCGCGCCACCCGGAGCAAGCCAGTGCTCTTCGTTGGCAGGCCGTCGGAAGCTCTTCCGGCACCCCTGCGTTTCGAAGCAGCTCGTCTGCAAGCTGAGCAGGGTGGCCAACGTGAACCACCGGTCTCGTCCTGAGTGGCCGCCAGGTCCGAAGATTGCAGATGCGTCGATGCGATCGGCACCAGATGGCGCGGTTCCTGCGGTGATATTAAAGTGGGTCAACTTTTCGAGTCTCGGGTCACAAGCTAAGCTCCCAAGACGAGTCGATCGATTCAACCCACGACGACCCTCTGGTCGCCCTGCGAACCTTCGACGCCAAAGTTGCCGCCAGGAGCGGGCGCCTGTAGCGGATCCAGCGCGAAATTGCGGTCATCACGCGGCAGGCGCCAGGACTCTCTTACCCGCAGGATTCTCCGATACGTGGCGCGACCTGAGCTCTGCGTATCAGTCGTTGCTGCTCATGTCGCACGTTTTCGACACCGAGGCGATGAGCGACCTCCGTCAGATGTTCGTCGACAGCCCCCGCACCGCCGCCGACATCGCCCTCGACCAACTCTCCGACGACAACGACAGTGACCTCGCCACCGCCACGGCCGCCGCCTCGGCGAACAGTACAAACCCGTCCTCTCGGCCTTGATTGCGAAGTACCTTTAGTTGCACGACCCTGGGTCTCGCTCGTTGGGAGTGCCTGCTCGACCCAGACGACCGTCACCGACTCAATCAGCGAGCTCTACAGCGGTGACCCACGCTAGTCACGACACCGCGCCGGCCTGGTGAGCCACAGGTGCGACCGACGCCCTGGCCGCCCTCGAGGCAGCGTTGCCTCCGGAGGGGGAGTGGGGTGCGTGTTCGCAGGTGGGGCGGGTTCTTGTCATCGGCGGCGGGTCAGCGTAGACCCGCCGCGAATAAGACTTACGCCGCACCCGCAGGCTTGGCCCATGGACAGACCGTTAGGGGCGCTCGTCTCCTTTAGCGACACCAATCAACGGAGATCACCAGGTCCATCACACTTACTGCTTCATCCATCACGTCTAGCGCTTCGCCTGTTGGGTCCGGCGGCTCGGGTGCCTCGCCTGGAGGCCGTTCGGCTGGTTCCAGGAGCTGGTAGGTCAGGTGTCCGAGATCGTGCAGCCGCTCGTGATCATGATGGCCAGGGCGGTGCCGTTCATCGAGGGGGAGAGGTCGGCCGTGCTGGGTGTGGCCGACAGGATGAAGCAGGCGGTGGCGGGGGCTCGCAGGCATCGTCGGGAACCTGCTGTGTGTAACGGTTGTGATATGCGTCGGATCGCGGGTGGGGGCGTCGGGAGTCGCAGGAGAAGGGGGCGTCTGGGATGGGAACGTCCGGTTAGGTTGGGCGTCAGGTTCGGGCTGTTGGTCGGGCTCGGCTGGTACGCCTCACTCGGCCGGTGCGTCGGATACGGCGACGGTCGTGGCGCCTAAGACATTTGCGGTGCCGGCTAGTGAGTTTCGGAGTCCCAGGAGCGAGCTTCCTCGAGTCGCACGCCCTCTCCACCATGTTCATCGCCGCCACTCTCGTCGGTCATTGAGCCCTCAAGAATCGAATGATGCTTTGGCAGGCCGTCGCGATCGTCATCTGGACTACGGTGCTGAAGATCCTGGCCGCGGTAATGGTGATCGTCCTGGGGTCGTAATTCCGCTTGCCACAGGAGTTGTCACGTGAGTTGCGAGTACCTGGCAAGGCGATCCGTCGCTATCTTCGCGCTCAGCACCCTGAGGGTCACTCGGACTACGAACGATGGCGCCCGCCGAGGGTCGGAACGGTCGCGGCGCGCTGCGAAGATACCGTTGGTGATCCTGAACATCAGCCGCCCTGTGTAGGTTCAGCTAAAGGCTTTCTCGGGCCATGCCGTCCGGAGAGCCGATGACGCTCGATCCACTCACCAAGGAATATGCACTCATGGCTATGAACGAGAACAGCGCATGAAGCCCGAGAAGGTCAGCCCGCGAGAGGTCTTCTATCAGCCATCGCGAATGGTGGTGCCTCTTTTCCAGCGCCCATACGTCTGGTCCAGGGAGCGGCAATGGCAGCCCCTGTGGGAGGACATTGCACGGCTCGCCGATGTCCTGGCCACGAAGAATCCGGCCGCAACGCACTTCCTCGGCGCTTTCGTGGTCCAGCAGCTCCCTTCCACGCTCGGCACCATGCAGGAGTGGAGTGTTATCGACGGGCAGCAGCGACTCACGACGCTGCAGATCCTCCTCGACTCGCTTCATTCGCAGCTTCACTCGCGCGGTTTGACGATGCTCGCGGCACAGGTCGAGCCACTCATCGTCAATCCGGCCGCCTTCCTCAAGAAGCCTGAGGACCGCTACAAAGTCTGGCCGACGAATCTCGACCGCGCGGGGTTCCAATCGGTCATGACTGCCCCTGCTCCGGTTGACTACTCAAGCGTCGTGCCATCGCGGCTCGCTGAGGCGCATCAGTACTTCAGCGATGTCATCGGCGCATGGCTCGACAACGCCGACGAACTCGAAATCAGCGCGAAGCTGCTCGTTGATGCCGTGTCCGGTCAACTTGAGATCGTGAGCATTCGCCTCGACGCGACAGAGGACGCGCAGGCCATCTTTGAGACGCTGAATGCACGGGGGGAGCCGCTGAGCGCCGCGGACCTCATTAAGAACTTCATATTCCAAAATCACGCCGGCACCGAAGCGGAAGTCGAAGTCGCGTACCTTGGCAACTGGGCTGAACTCGAGACCCCGTGGTGGGTAGCACCGGTCACTGCCGGACGCATCTCACACCCGCGGGCCTCCTGGTTCCTCTGGCACTGGCTGCGCGCCCGTTTGCTCGAAGACTTCCCCATCCGAGAACTATTCACGCAATTCAAGGGCTACATAACCGACAAGCGGCCCGACCTGTCCGGTTTGCTACCCGAGATCAAGTCTGCCGCGGACCGTTATCGGTTTGTCATCGAGGGGGCGCAGGCGGTGAACGGTCCGTTGACCCGGGCGCAATGGTTCACTTACCGCGTGGGCACTCTCGATTCCGAGGTCGTGCGACCGCTGCTGATCTGGCTCGATGAAGAGCCGCAGTCCGATGTTCCGGAGAAAGACAAGAACCAAATTCTCAAGTACCTCGAGAGTTGGTTCGTCCGCCGCGCGATTGTGAAAGCGCCCTCTCAGGGTACTAACCGATTCATGCTCGACCTCATCGTCCACCTCAGCAAGCAGTCGCATGATCGTCTACCCGATGAAGTCGAGTCCTACCTCACTTCGAACAAGACGCCCGTCGGATATTGGCCGGACGATGCGGAAGTCACGTCGGCTCTGGAGGACTCGTCCGCGTACAACAAATATCTCAGGGCTCGACTTCGAATGATCCTTGAAGCGCTCGAAGACCACCGCCGTGGTTACCCTGATTGGAATGCGCTCGGTATGGGGCCCATCGCGCGCGGCGTCGGTACGGTCGAGCACTTCCTCCCTCAGAAATGGCGTGCACACTGGCCGTCTTCGTGGGCGCCCGATGAAGCCGAAACAAGGGCGGCATCACGTGACCGCACCCTGCACGAACTCGGCAACCTCACCTTGGTTACCCAGAAATTGAATTCGAAGGTGTCGAACGGCTCCTGGGCGACGAAAGTAGAACACTTTCAGCACGTCAACGACGTTATCCTCACGAACGACGTCATTCAATCCGCCCCGACCTATTGGGATGAGACAGCGATCAAGGCGCGCACGGCGAGGCTTGCGGCATCGATCCTCAACGTCTGGCCAGCCCCAGCCGGACATCTTGGACTTGCGATGCAGCCGGGGTCGCATGAGGGCTCGGGAGTGGTCGACCTTGCTCTACTGGTCTCGGAGGGGCTCATTCAGCCGGGAACCGTGCTTGTCGCGCGTCCCGCTGTCCTGCACGGTGCAACCGCCGCGGTGGGGATCGACGGGCGCGTGTTTGTCAGCGACGTCGCTTACGACACGCCATCTGCTGCCGGAGTGGCTGCCAACTCGGCCGGCTTGTATCGGGGCGGTATCAATGGTTGGCGATTCTGGAAGATCCAAGGGTCTGTGAAGTCGCTCTGGGACGTTCGCAACGAATACCGCGCGAGTCTTGGCGAAGATGTCGGAGGAGATGAGCTCGGCGAGGAAGCCCAAAACTCTGAGCAGATCGAGGCCGAACTGGTCGCCGCGGAGAGCACGGACGAAATTGACGACGAATAGGTAAGCAAGCTTCTGACTTCTCGCAGGCACTTCGGACGCGCTGAGCGTAGGTAGCTGCGCAGGCCTGGCAGACGTCGCGAGAGACGAGTCAAGCGACGTGGCGCACGGCCCATCGAATTGGAGCTTTATTCGGCCTCACCGTGGTCCGTGTCCATTTGGATTGATTGCCGTCGTCGAGCGCGATCGGCGATGCCACCGGCTAGCTTCCCGGTCATCGAACGTGCTCGGTCTCGGCCCTCGGAGCCCAGGCGCTTGGTGGCGTCCACGCCTGTCGTCCCGGTCTCGACGGCCTTGTCCCGAACCTCCGCGACGGCAGACAGCCACCGCTTGGCCTCGAGCGACTCGCGACTGCCCTCGATGCCAAGTCCTTGGTGGAATTGACCCACTCCAGCAGCGACCTGATTGCTGGAGAGGACGACGGCGCCGGCCGCCATGGGGTGGAGCAGGACCTTCGCCCCTGCAATTCCCGCCGCAGCGTCCATCCGACTGATCAGGCGCTCCGTGCTCTTGGAGATGACAGCGAGGCGATTCTGTCTCGCGTTCTTCAGACCAAGGCGGTGCTGATCGAGCTCATCTGGCGATGCGTCGAGGACACGGTCGAGCTCAAGTACGCAGGGGGCGTCCTGGAGCTGGACGCACCGGGCCAGGACTGCCAGCCAGTCCTGAACCTGCGTCTCGGCCTTCTTCGAAAGGTCGGCGAGGTCCCCGATCTTCGTGGTGCCTTCGAGCTTCTCCGCGATGGCGTCGAGCTGGCGCAAGGCGTAGGCCTGAGTCCGAGCGACGGTGATCGACGTCGCCTGGACCTTCGACCAGGTGATCTCGGAGACCCGCCCGACGCTGCCGCGCACGGTCATCGCCTCCGCGATGACGAGATCCACTCCGATCATGTCCGCGAGGACGGCGTCCTTCTGGGCGCGAAGGATGTCGTCGACTTTCGCGTCGATGACGGCGAGGTAGTTGGTGATCTCGTCCATCGCCTGTTGCATAGCGGCCTGCGCCATGATGCCGCCCACGCCCGCCAGGATCGCCGGGTTGGCCACGAGCGTGCCCTTCCCAGCCGCAAATTGGACTAATCCGGTGATCTTGCCGTTGTCGGTCAGGACCCCGCGACTCAAGCCCGCCTGCGACCCCTTCATGAGAGGGAAGCGATTCATCGCCTGTGCCGACTCCTTGGTCAGCTTCACCCATCGCCCAGAGGACCCCGCGATCTGCGACCCGGTCTGCGCAGCTGCCGCAGCACCCCTCAGGACAGGCTTCAGTCGATCGAGCCCGAGGTCCTTGGACACCAGCCCTTCTGACTCGAGGAAACTCTGCACGGCGGCGTCACTGCCGATGACGGCCATCCCGTCGTCGTCTCGAATGAGCTCGATCTCATCGTCGAACGCTTCATCCATCGGTGACTCCTGGGGTGTGTGTGGTGGGCGGGACCGACGGTACGAGTCGCAGTCGGGGCACTATCTCTGGTTTCAGACCGACTACGCGGAGCGCAGCAAGGCGCGCAGCTCGGCCTCGCCGACGATCGGGATGCCGTACTGGCGGGCTTTCTGGGATTTGCCGGAGAGGCTGTCGGGGTCGGCGGCCACGAGGAGGGACGTCTTCTTCGTGATGCCGGCCTTCACGACCACTCCCAGCGCGACCAGGAGCGCCTCGATGCGATCGCGGGGTTCGGACATCTCGCCGGTGAGCACGACCAGATCGCCGGGTGCCAGACGCGTCATGGGTGCCGTCTCCGCGACGATCGCTGTGGCCGCCCGCGCCTCGAGTGCTGCGCGCCGCGGCCCGGCGGCGATGTCGAGCATGATGGCCACGGCCTCGATGTCGGCCTTCTCGGCCGGGGTGAGCACGCCGTCCGCCCACGCCGCATCGACGATCCCGTCGAAGTACTCGTGGTGGAGTTCGACACGACGGGTCGGGGTGACGCCGATGGCCTCGGCGACGCTGCGCAGTTCTTCGCTCTCGGACACCGACAGGAAGCCGTCGGACAACGCCCGGTCGAGCACGGCGACGTAGTCGAGCTCTCGACCTGTTCCTTCGATCGGTCGCAGACGATCGGTCGTCCGATCGAGGAACGACTTCGCGTCGCCGACCAGCGATGTGCCGGGCCGACCTGCGCGTACGAGAGTCGGAGCGTCGACACCGACTCCGCGACGCCGGGACATCCAGGGAGTGGACGACCCCGTCGTGAGCACCGGCCAGGGAGCCTGCGCGGCGAAGTCGCCCCACTGCGCCCACCAAGCGCTCTGATCGCGGCCCGCCTCGAGGTACGCGCTGAGGAGGTGCGCCGTCGCCCGCGCATCGGCCAGAGCCTCGTGGGCGTCGACCAACGGGATGTCGAACGCGGCGCAGCAGTCCGCCAGCTTCCGCCCCGAGCCCGGCAGATATGTGTTCGCGAGCTTCATCGTGCAGAGCGCGCTGTCGTCCGTGATGGGAGACGTCACACCGAGCCTGCCGAGCTCGTGACGCAGGAAGGTCGTCTCGAACCGGGCGTTGTGCGCGACGAGCACCCGGCCGCGGAGGTGCTCGACGAGCTGCGGCGCGATGTCGGCGAAGGGCGGGGCGTCTTTGACATCCGCACCACGCAGCTGATGGATGTGCGTCGGACCGAGGTCGCGTGACGGGTTGATGACGGTCTCATACGAGTCCTCGATCGTGCCGTCGGGAGCGACATGAACGATGCCGACCTCGATGATCCGATGGTGGTGCTGAGGTGAGAGCCCGGTCGTCTCGAAATCGATGACCGCATAGCCGTTGTGCGCCAAGTTCGTTCTCCCGATCCGACTGCGCACCGAAAGGGCGCATTTCTTGATCCATGCTCACATAGAGGCGTCCCAGGAATAGACTTGACGGAGACCCCGTTCTGGGGGTCGTCGTCTTCTCGTAACGAGCCCCCTGACGCCTGCCGGGTAAGGGTACGGGACCGCCACGACCAGCCCGTTGAGCACACTCTCACAATTAGTGAGCCACTCGGTTAGTCAGACAGGCTCCCCCGCCGGCCGCTTCATTAACCCGCCGGGCAACTCGAAGGGCACGGCGCTCATTGGCGCTCGCGGGTGTGCATGCGTGGGTGTTCGCGGCCGCTTATCGCCCGACGTGATCAAGGCCCACGCCCGAGGCTCATAGGCTGAGGCTCCGGCCACAAAATGGGAAGCAGGAATACTTGACGAATCAGCATGTCGACGGCCTGTTGACCAGGCGCACGACGCAGCACATCGGTGCTGCAGGAGAGTTGCTCGTCCAGTACCGGTTGCTCAAGCTCGGAATCGACAGTGCGCGTCTGACGACTGATTCGGGCATCGATCTCGTCGTCTACTCACCCGCCACGGGTTCGGCAACGACGGTGCAGGTCAAGACGGTCGAGCGTGCGACGCCGGCGGGCGGCACGGGACGGCACGCCATTGGCTGGAACTTTCCGCATGACACCCCTGCGCAGCTACTCGCCTTCACCTATCTGCAGGAAGACCTCGTGTGGTTCTTCACTGCTGCGGAGGCCAGACGGATCGCTCAGCAGAGGTCGCCGAAAGACATTCGGCGTCTCTACTGGTACACAGACCTCACCATGAGACAACGCGACGGGGTGCCACTGATCCAGTCGGATATGGACAAGTACCTGCTCTCGGTACGCGCTCCGGTCCTCTTTCCGCGCTGATGATTGCTCGACCCAACCGAAGGCGACGTGCAGCGATGACCGTCGCGTCAGAAGCCGTCGCTGCCACGGCGCAGCATGCTCAGCGGGAGCTCCTTGGGGCGCGGCATGACATCGTGCAAGCCGCGGTGCTCGTTCCGCCCAACGCAGGGCTCTATGCAGTCTGGGCGGACGAAGCCGCGTGGGACGCGCTCGGCCTCCGCCCCGGCGTTGATCACCAGCCCCTGTACGTCGGCAAGTCCGAGAGCAGTCTTCGGGGGCGGGAAGTCAACACTCACTTCGACGCAGGCCAAGGCGCCGCGTCCAAGACAGGTTCATCCACGGTCCGCCGCTCCTTCGCAGCCCTTCTCGCACCCAGTCTGGGTCTCCACGCAATTCCTCGGAACATCGACAAACCTGGTTACTTCTCTCAGTACTCGCTGCGGGCGGAAGATGATCTGCGCCTTACCCAGTGGATGCACGCTCGCTTGCAGCTCTCAACGTGGTCGCACGAAGCCTCATCGACCGCGTCCCTGGACAACATCGAATCAGTCGTCATCACCTCGTTTGATCCTCCGCTAAACATCAACAAGGCGCCTTCGCCACGGCCTCGTCTCAGGGCTGCTCGCGCAGCTCTGGCAAAAGAGGCAAGGTCTTTCAGGGGCTGAGGGCCGCGGGCGGCCGGAGCCGCTTCAAATAGCGGGTGCCTGAAACTTAGGGGCCGTGGGGGATGAAGCCTGGGCGGCCGGGCCCCCAGAGGGAAATAGGCTCGCCAGTTTCGCGAGGCTTGACGGCTCTTGGCCCTCGTCGGCTGGGCGCCCGCCCCAGCACCCGCCCCAGGGCACAGCCGCCGGCGCCATCGCCCGTGGCGGACGCCTTCGCTTCGCGCCCCGACCCGTTTCCCTCGAGCCGCTCAAGGCCATCAGGCAAAGAGATCGGACGAAAACTTCGCACCGCTGACCAGCACCTCGCCCCGCGGCAGACCGAACGCCACCTGCATCAGCCCCAAGTAAGTGCTGCTCGCCAACGGCACCCCACCCCGGTCGAACCCGCAGAGACGCGCCACCGCGGCTAAAGCCTGCTCGTCTTCACGACGCACCTTTCGTGTCGACCGACCGGAACGCGCCTTCACGTGCCCGTCGAGGGCCGCATCTGACCAGTCGCGCCACGCTCGAGCCGCCGCTGGCGCCTGCCGTGAAGCAAGACGACCACCGTCGTCGCCACAGCCGTCGCGCCCGCCACCGTCAGGGTCGAGACGAACGTCAATGGCGCCATCAGCGGCAGGTCCAAGAAGCGCACGTTCACGACCGCCCAGGGCACAGCCACAAGCACGGTGAGGATGAGGACGGCGAGCGCCGCGCCGAGCGGCCGCAGCCGAGGGCGGCGGCGCAACAGCCAGTCGGGGAGGCCGGCGAGCAGACCGGCGACGAGGCCGTAGAGCCAGAGGGCCACCGCTCCGCCGAGCATCACGGGGAAGACCATCGCGAGTGCGGCTATCCCGTTCGTCGTCTGCTCCACGACCACCGAGACCAGCACGAAGCCGATGGGTACGAGGCAGAAGGCCGCCGCGCCTCCCCAGGCTGTCGTCCAGGGGAGCAGCGACAGCAGCGTCGACCGACGGCGCTGCGGCTCGGCCTGGGCGGGCGTGCTGGCGGCGGCTGCGGGAGCGTGGATGAGGGCCATGGTTCGACGCTAGGCAGAAGCGGCGGCGGGGGCGTCGTCCGCAGAGTGCAGTGAGGTCGTCCTCAGGGACGGAACACGAGGCCGACGGAACGACACGGCAGGAGGCGCGGTGTCGGCCAGCAGGACGGGAGGACGTCGTGAGGGCGTCGCGCGGCTTCGCACGGTCGCGCAGCTCGGCGCGGGTTTGACTGTCGCCCTGGTCCGAAGGTGCCCGTCGTCGGCGGATGGAGAGCGCTGACGGGCCAGCCCGTGAGACTCGGAGGGCGCTCGGCCTTAGCGGACGGAGGGTGCTTGCCGACCACCCGCAGAAGGCTGGGGTTCGAGCGGGACGGCCGGCGCTCGCAGCGGCAGCCCGAGATCGGTCGCCGCCTCGACGTAGGCGCGATAGGTCGCGGCGTAGCGTGCTCTCGCCCGCGCGGCGCTCGCCAGCTGCGCGGGGCACTCCACCTCGACCTCGTACCCGATCGTCTCGCGTGCTCGGGCCTCGGCGTCGAGCGCCGTGCTCCAGAGCCAGACACGTCGCGGGCTGGGGCTGGTGACCTCGGTGAGGAGCACCTCCTCGGGCATCCTCACCACTGTCCCGGGAGCCGAGTCGCGCTGCGCCCACAGCATCGTCAGAAGGGCCACCCAGACCCCGACCAGGGCACCGATCGCGGCACCGACGACCACTGCCTCGGACGAGCCGCCGACGACGAAGTCGACGCCGGCTCCGAGCGCCGCGCACCCGACGAGCAGCAGCACCGCTCGGAGCAGCCGCGCGACCGACGCCAGACGCGCGCGTCTCCGGATCGTCCGCGGCTCGAACGCCTGGCGCCAACGACGCTCGGTCCCCGCCGTCAGACCGTCGCGGTCGACGTACCACCCGCCGTCGGGAGCCTGGAAGACAGGGAGGCGCGGGTGCGGTGACGCCCCGAAGGGCGCGTCGGGGGTGTGGCCGGGCCGGGCGGATGCGTCGTCACGCATCACCGGGGCCCTTCTGCGGGCGTCGGGGGCCGGGCCGAGTTCGGCGCCAGGGGTGGGGAGGTGCTGATCGGAGAGTCGGGCGGGTTGGTGGTCGTGGCCGGAGCTTCGGGCGTGCACGGGGGCGTGGGCGTCGGCGTGGACGGGGGCGGAGGCGCGGGCGTGGGCGTGGGCGGGGACGTGAGCGCGGGCGCGGCCGTGGACGGGGGCGGGGGCGTGGGTGCGGGTGTGGCAGGGCAGTCGAGCGGGCGTGACCATGCGACCTCGCGGGCGAGCTGGCCGGTGGCGGCGAAGAGGCGGAGCTGGTGGGTGTCTGCGAGCGCCGTGGCCAGGGCGTCGCGGTCGGCGGGGGAGAAGCCGAGCCTCTGCCAGAACGGTCCGGAGCGGCGCGAGAAGAGCCAGGCCCGCGTCGCCCCGGCGCTCGCCGCCTCGGCTAGGGCGTGGCCGGCGAGACGGGTGCCCGCGCCGGCGGCTCGGTGGGCCGGGGCGACGGCGACGCTGCGGAGGAGGGCATGCGCCCCGTCGACGCTCAGCTCGAAGCCGGTCGAGCCGACGATCGTGCCGGCCGCATCCCGCTCGATCCAGAGGCGGACGGCGGGGTCGTCGAGCCCGGCGAGCGTCAGATCGGCCTCGACGAGGAACGCGCGGAGGTCGTCGACATCGGCGGGGGAGACGGGGAGGAGCGGCACATCAGCGATTCTGCCGTGGCCCGTGCTGTTCCGTTGGCCGGGTCGGGCTGAGCCGGGGAACGGCTTCGCGGAATCGCTCTTTCGTTCCCATGCGTAATAGCTCGAACGAGCAAGACCCGCCCCTTGACGGCTCGACGGCCTCAGGAGGCGCGGCGAAAGCCCTACGAAGCGCGGCGACGACCGCCGATGCGTCGCACCACGACGAACGCCGCCAGCACGAGCGCCGTGACCGCAGCGACAGCCGCGATGAGACCGGCCACGACGGTCGTGTTGGCGCCGATGGTGAACCAGTCGATCCGCTGCTCGGTGGTGTAGACGACCGACGAACCGGCTCCGGGCACCAACAACCAGGTCAAGGCGAGCGCGAGCCCGTACGCGACCACGGCCACGACCCCGGCGACGATCGCTGCTCGCGCGACACGACTGAGCAGAGCACGTGGCGGCCGCTGCACGATGCCGTGAGCCGCAGGGCGTTCGGTGCCGGCCGGGTCCACTGATTCGGACATGATCCGGTCAGCGCGGAGTCGGCGCGTCAGGCGCGTCGACCACGTCGGGTCCGGCGTCGGCGGACGCGCCCGGCGCGACGGAGGCCGTGGGGGTCTCGGATACCGCGGGCGCGACGGATGCCGTGGGAGCCTCCGGCACCGCGGCTGCTCCCGGCGCCACGGGCCCAGCCTGCCCCGCCGTCCCTGCGGGCTCCACCGGCGCGACCTCGGCCTGCTGCCGCTTGCGGACGAGGTAGGAGATGAAGCCGAACTGCCCGAGACCCCCGACCAGCAGCAGCCAGCCCATCGGCTGCCCGAAGACGAGCAGCACGGCGCCGAACACCAGCGCGACGATCGCGTAGACGAGCAGGGTCTTCTCGGACTTGATCATTCCTCCACACTAGGGGCGCGTCGGGCAGCCGAGCCGCGCCTCCTCGTGGGGGTCCGGGCGTCGTGCTCAGGACACACCGACCACCCCACCGAGGAGGCGCGGGTCACTAGGGTCACCCCATGGACGACATCACGACATGGTCACCCGCAGACGTCGACCACCGCACGTCGCTCGTCCCGACCAGGCCGAGCCCGCTCGGGGCCGCGGGCGGAGTCGTGGTCATCGTCGAACGGATCGAGTGCACCGACCAGCGCGTCTGGCTGCAGGCCCGCGCCGTCCTGAACGACGAGGTCGAGCGTCTCACCCTCCGCCACTGGGCCGACAGTCGCACCTGGCGCGACCGCGTGGCGACCGACGGGTGGGACGCCGCGGGGGATCCGCCGACCGGACCCGGAACGGTCCTGACGGAGATCGACGTCCGGCTGGTCGAGGCGGGGGAGTCGGGCCACCGCGACCGGGTCGTCTCGTGCGGCGGGTCGGGCACCGAGTGGAGCGTGTCGTGGGAGTGGCCGCGTCCTGCCGGCGACGCGTGGACGTTCGCGGCGACCTCACCCGACGGCGAGGTGGTGACTCTGCGGGTCGACCCGCCCCTCCTGGGGTGAGCGCGTCGGCCCCCATCCTCGGAGGACGGGGCTGCGGGCGTCGGCCGCGCGCCTCCTGGGGGACGGCCTTCGGGCTGACGCCCGCGTGCGGCGTCGAGTGGTCAGAAGATGCCCTTCGCGAGCGTCGAAGGGGCATCTTCTAACCACTGGGCTCACCTTTCGCCGGGCGTGCTGGTCGGTGGGCTGCTACGCATCGATGCGTAATAGCTCGCGCGAGTGAGTATCCCGCCGGAGGTCGAGCGGGTCATCCCGAACCGAGGAGGCGCGGGTCAGGTCGGCGACACCGGCGCAGCGCCCGCAGCGCCCGCGGCCCCAGCACCAGCAGCACCACCCGGCCCACGGCGCGCCGCGACCTCTCGCTGCAGGACCAACGCCGCGCCTCCCACGGCCGCCGAGTCGGCGACGTGCGCCGACAGCTCGACCTTGACCTGATGCCGCCCCTGCGCGAAGAAGTCGTCGGCCAACCGCTGCCGCACCACCTCGAGATAGAGCGGCCCGGCCGTCGTCAGCGACGGCCCGGCGAGCACCACCGAGTCGAGATCGAGCAGGTTCGCCATCGAGACGACCGCGTTCGCGAGGTGGTCGGCCGACTCGGTGATGAGCTCCACGGCGAGCGCATCGCCCTCGACCGCCGCCGCGGCGACGAGCGAGAAGTCGGCGAAGGGATCCTCGTTCTGGGTCAGCACGAGACTCGACGCCCGACCCGCCGCCAACGCCGACCGCGCCCCGAGCGCCACGCTCACCGGGCCGGCCAGCTGCTCCGCCGACACCCGATGCGCCACCGGGCCGAGACCGCGGTACCGCATCTGCCCCAGTTCACCGGCGTTCGAGCTCGCGCCCCGGTAGATCGACCCGTCGAGCACGATCCCCGCACCGATCCCCGCCCCGAAGTACACCGTGCCGTGCGCCGCCGAGTCGCCGACCGCACCGCCCCAGAACTCGCCGATCGCCGCCGCCGTCGCATCGTTGTCGAGGATCACCGCGAAACCCGTCGCCTCGGCCGTCGCATCGCGGAGCGGGAAACCGGCCCACTCCTCGAACGGCGGCGCCCCGAGGATGCTGCCCGTCGTCAGATCGATCGGACCCGGCGTCACGAGCCCCAGGCCGGTCACCCGATCGGCCTCGACGCCGACCAACCCCAGGAACATCGACACCGTCGACGCGATCCACGCCACCGCCGACTCGGGCGACTGCCCCCAGACGCCGGCGACGCTCACCCTCCCCACCAGGGCGCCACCGAGATCCGTCAACACCACCGTCACGAAGTCCGCACCCAGCTGCACCCCGAGGGCATAGCGTGCTCGCGGGTCGATGCTCAACAGCACCCGGGGCTTGCCCCCGGTCGACTCACGACGGCCCGACTCAACGACGAGGCCGTCGAGCAGCAGCTGCCGCACGACGTTCGACATGGTCGCCTGGGTGAGCCCGGTCGACTCCGCGAGCTCGACCCGACTGATCGGGCCCTGCGAGCGGATCAGGTCGAACGCGAGAGCCCGGCTCGTGGGCACCGCCAACAAGGGCCTCGGGTTGACCATGTCGTACCTCCTGGCGATATCGTAGGCTCTGCTGTGCTTTATAAAGTCATTTGACAAAGTCCGACAGCGCGACAGCGACGTCGCGCACCTCCTAGCAAGGGCACCCATGGTCTTCTCACCCCTCCACGACGGCTGGACCCTCGAAGCCGTCTCCGGCCCCCTCCCCGACGACCTCGCCACCCGGCTCGCCGGCACGACGATCCCCGCGACCGTCCCCGGCTGCGCCCACACCGACCTCCTCGCCGAGGGCCTCATCACCGACCCCTTCGATGGCGACGCCGAGGCCGTCCAGCAGTGGATCGGCAGCACCGTCTGGCGCTACGCCACCACCTTCGACTGGAGCGACGACGGCTCCGACCGCCACGACCTCGTCGCCGAGGGCCTCGACACCGTCGCCCGCGTCGAGCTCAACGGCGTGCTCGTCGCCGAGACCGAGAACCAGCACCGCAGCCACCGCATCGACGTGAAGGAGGCGCTGGTCACCGGTGCGAACCGCCTCACCATCACCTTCGCCGCCCCCGTCGCCGAGGTCGAGGCGCGGGTCGAGCAGCACGGCGCCCTCCCGCACGTCAACCACCACCCCTTCAACATGCTTCGGAAGTCCGCCAGCAACTTCGGCTGGGACTGGGGCGTCGACGTCGCCACCAGCGGCATCTGGAAGCCCATCGGACTCGACAGCTGGTCGGGCGTCCGCATCGCGTCGGTCCGGCCGCTCGTCGACGTCACCGACGAGGGCGGCGTGCTCGACGCGCACGTCGACCTCGAATGGGCGGGCGGCGAGGGCGCGGGCGGCGGGTCGACGGAGGTGACCGTCGAGGTCGACGGGCACCGCGCCTCCTCGGCGATGACGGCCGGCGAGACCGCCGTGAGCCTGCGACTCGTCGTGCCCGACGCCGAGCTCTGGTGGCCGCGCGGTCACGGCGCCCAGCCGCTCTACCCCGTCAGCGTCACGCTGAGCACCTCGCCCGACGAACCGTGGGAGGCGCGGGTCGGCTTCCGCACGGTCGCCCTCGACACCGCACCCGACGCCCACGGCACCCCCTTCACGGTGTCGGTCAACGGCGAGGTCGTGCAGATCCGCGGCGCGAACTGGATCCCCGACCACGCGTTCCTCACCGAGATGGACGCCGCCCGCTACCGGCGCCGGGTGGCCGACGCCACCGACGCGAACATGAACCTGCTGCGGGTCTGGGGCGGCGGCATCTACGAGTCGCACGACTTCTACGACGCCTGCGACGAGGCCGGCGTGCTCGTCTGGCAGGACTTCCTGTTCGCCTGCGCCGCCTACGCCGAGGAGGCCTGGCTGGCCGACGAGGTCGAGGCCGAGGCGCGCGAGGCCATCACCCGGCTCAGCCGGCACGCGTCGCTCGCCATCTGGAACGGCAACAACGAGAACATCTGGGGCTTCGTCGAGTGGGGCTGGCGCGCCGAGCTGGCCGGCCGCACCTGGGGCGAGGGCTACTACCGCTCGCTGCTGCCGGCGCTCGTCGCGGAGCTCGACGGCACCCGGCCGTACTCGCCGGGCAGCCCGTACTCGTTCGGCGACTACCTGCACCCGAACGACGCCCGGCACGGCACGATGCACATCTGGGACGTCTGGAACGACCGCGACTACACCGCCTACGCCGAGTACCCGGCGCGGTTCGTCTCGGAGTTCGGGTTCCAGGGGCCGCCCGCGTGGTCGACCCTGGCCGCCGTCGTGCACGACGAGCCGATGGAGCCCTACGGCCACGAGATGCTCGTGCACCAGAAGGCCGACGACGGCAACCTCAAGCTCGAGCGGGGCCTCGTCGGGCATCTGCCGTCGCCGAACGGCATCGACGAGTGGCACTGGGCCACCCAGCTGAACCAGGCGGCCGCGATCCGCTTCGGCATCGAGCACTTCCGGTCACTCGCCCCGCTCAACACCGGCACGATCGTCTGGCAGCTGAACGACGACTGGCCCGTCGTCTCGTGGGCCGCCGTCGACTTCGACGAGCACCGCAAGCCGTTGTGGTTCGCCCTGCGAGCCGCCTACGAGCCGCGGCTGGCGACCATCCAGCCCCGCGCCTCCGGCCTCTCGCTCGTGCTGCTGAACGACACGGCCGCCGCCTGGCACGGCACGGCACGCGCCGCGGTCGCCTCCCTCGACGCCGGTGGCTCGCACCGCGACGTCGTCGACGTGCCGGTCGCCGTGGAGGCGCGGGGCGCGTCGACCACGTTGCTGCCCGCGGAACTCGTCGCCAGCCTCGACCCGGCCACCGAGGTGCTCGTCGTCGACCTCGACGGATTCGGGGCCGGGCGGGCCGTCTGGAACGCCGCCGAGGTCGTCGGGCAGCGACTCGACCCCGGTGCCGTCAGGGCGACGGCGACGCCCGACGGCGACGACGTGCTCGTCACGGTGACCGCCTCGGCGTACGCCCGCGACGTCACGCTGCTCGTCGACCGCGCCGCACCGCGGGCGACCGTCGACCGGGGGCTCGTGACGCTGCTGGCGGGGGAGAGCGCCGTGTTCCGCGTCTCGGCGACCGACGGGGTCGACGCCGCGCGGTTCGCGGCGGACGACGTCGTGCGGCACGCGGGCGCGCTAGTGGGGGTCGTCGCGCTCTGAGCTGAGAGCACGGGCCGCGCGGATCATCCGCGCGGCCCCTTCGGCGCGCCAGCAGAGAGCCGGCGCCCGGGTGGCGCCAGTCACGAGCAGCAGATCGCGCGGGGCGCTCGCCGAACCTGAGCGCTCCTCCGAAGAAACTTGACGGGCTTTATTTAGTCGGGTAACAATGGCCGGGCAGTGCGATGACGCCTGTGACAACGATGTCAGCACCGACCGCGGGCTCCCCGTGACCGGTGCAGCGAAAGGATCAACGATGTTCCTCCGTGCCTCGACCGGCCCTCGGCCCGTCCGCCCCCGCTGGGTCGTGGGGGCCGCGGCCGCCGCCTCCCTCGCGCTCGTCCTCACCGGCTGCTCCGCCGGCGGCTCGAACTCGAGCTCCACCCCCTCCGACACCCTGGTCGTCTACACCGGCCAGGCCGGCGACTACCAGATCAACTTCAACCCGTACTCGCCCTCGAGCATCGGCGGCATCGGCGCGATCTACGAGTCGCTGTTCTTCGTCACGAACGTCAACACCGAGGCCTACGAGCCCCTGCTCGGCACCGAGTACACCTGGAACGACGCCGGCACCGAGCTCGCCGTCACCCTGCGCGACGACGCCACCTGGAGCGACGGCGAGCCCTTCACGGCCGACGACGTCGTCTTCACGTTCCAGATGCTGCTCGACACCCCGTCGCTGAACACCAGCGGCTTCGACGGCGCCGTCACGGCACCCGACGACACCCACGTCGTCTTCACCTGGGACGAGCCCGCGTTCGTCGCCGGCCCCACCCTGCTCGGCCGCACCCCGATCGTGCCCGAGCACCTCTGGTCGGGCATCGACCCCACCACCGACGTCATGGCCGAGCCCGTCGGCACCGGCGCGTTCACGCTCGAGAACTTCAAGGCGCAGGCGTTCACGCTGGCCTCGAACCCCGAGTACTGGGGCGGCGAGCCCGAGGTCAAGAAGGTTCGCTACCTGTCGCTCTCGGGCAACACGGCCGGCGCCGACGCGCTCGCCGCGGGCACCATCGACTGGCAGACCGGGCCCGTCCCCGACATGGAGAACGTGTCCGAGAACTACCCGGGTTACGACGCGGTGACCATCCCGCAGAACCAGGTCGCGCTGCTGACCTGCTCGAGCGTCGAGCTCGGCTGCGAGGGCCCCCAGACCGACCCGGCCGTCCGCCAGGCGATCTACCACGCGCTGAACCGCGACCAGGTGAACTCGCTCGCGTTCCAGAACACCGCCAGCGAGATCTCGCCGACCTTCGCGCTCACCTCGACGCAGGAGGACCTCATCTCGGCCGACGTCGCCGAGCCCGTCGCCCCCTCCGCCCCCGACCTCGACAAGAGCGCCGAGCTCCTCGAAGGGGCCGGCTACACGAAGGGCGGAGACGGCGTCTACGCCAAGGACGGCGAGCCGCTGAAGCTCACCGTCGAGGTCGTCACCGGCTGGACCGACTACATCACCGCCATCGACACCATGGGTCAGCAGCTGAAGGCCGCCGGCATCGAGCTGACCGCGTCGCAGTCGTCGTGGAACGAGTGGACCGACAAGAAGAGCAAGGGGAATTACGAGCTCGCGATCGACTCGCTCGGCCAGGGCCCCGCGTCCGACCCGTTCTACCTGTACGACCAGTACTTCAACACGGCCTACACGGCCGAGGTCGGCGAGGCCGCTCCCACGAACATGGCGCGCTTCAGCGACCCCGCCGTCGACGCCGCGCTCGCCGAGCTGAAGGCCGTCGACCCCGCCGACACCGCGGCCCGTCAGGCGCAGTTCGACGTCATCCAGGCCGCGATCGTCGAGGACATGCCCTACATCCCCGTCATGACGGGCGGCACGACGAGCGAGTTCCACTCGTCGAAGTTCACCGGCTGGCCCACGATGGACGACCTGTACGCGTTCCCCGCCATCTGGGCCTCGCCCGACAACGCTCAGGTCTTCAAGAACCTGAAGCCCACGGGCGAGTAGGCGACCGTCGTGACCGAGGAGGAGACGGCCGGGCCCGAGACGACGTCGAGGCCGGGTGAGGGTTCGTGAACTACTTCGTCAGGAAGCTGGGCTTCTACGCCATCGCGCTGTGGGCGGCGTTGACCCTGAACTTCATGATCCCGCGCCTGCTGCCGGGCAACCCCGTCGACATCCTGCTGGCGAAGCTGCAGCAGCGAGGCGGCGTGGTGACGGCGGACACCCGAGAGGCCTACACGCTCCTCCTCGGCGGCGACTCGTCCGAGCCGCTGCCCGTGCAGTACGGGAACTACCTGATCAACATCCTCCGCGGCGACCTCGGGGTCTCGGTGAGCTACTTCCCGGCACCGGTCAGCGAGGTCATCGCGGGGTCGCTGCCGTGGACGATCATGCTCGTCGGCATCGCCACCGTGATCGGCGCCGCCCTCGGCGTCCTGCTCGGCGCCTTCGTCGGCTGGAAGCCGGGCACCTGGCTCGACTCGCTCGTGCCGGCGACGACGCTGCTCGCGGCGGTGCCGTACTTCTGGCTCGCGCTGATCCTCGTCTACGTGCTCGCCACGTCGATGAGGCTGTTCCCCTCGCAGGGCGGCTACGACGTCGTCCTCGACCCGGGCTGGGACTGGGCGTTCATCTCGTCGGCGATCGAGTACGGGTTCCTGCCCGCGCTGACCATCGTCATCGCGTCGCTCGGCGGCTGGCTGCTCGGCATGCGCAACATGATGGTGTCGACCCTCTCGGAGGACTACATCCTCACGGCGCAGGCCAAGGGACTCAGCCAGGGGCGCATCCTGCGCGGCTACGCGGCCCGCAACGCGGTGCTGCCGAGCGTCGCCGGGTTCGCCATCTCGCTCGGCTTCGTCGTGTCGGGGTCGATCGTCACCGAGCAGGTGTTCTCGTACCCGGGCATCGGCGGCAAGCTCCTCTCGGCCGTCACGAACAACGACTACGCGCTGATGCAGGGCATCTTCCTGTTCATCACGCTGGCCGTGCTCGGCGCCAACCTCGTGGTCGACCTGTTCTACGGGATCATCGACCCCCGCACCCGGGCCCGCAGCTGATGCGCGGCGCACGGACCGGAGCCCCGGAGGCGCGACCCACCCGGGTGGGCCGCTCCCGGACACAGACACCGCGCCTCCTGCAGGCCGATCGGAGAGACGACTCATGACGAACGTCGCGCCCCTCACGGAGGCCGCGGTCGCGGATCCGACCGCCGAGCTCGCGTCGGCGTCCGCCGACAGCGGCAAGCCGCCCCGCTCGCCCTGGCGGCTGATGCTGCCGACCATGACGCCGTGGCTCGCCACCGGCCTCGCCCTCATCGGCGCGATCGTGCTGTTCGGCGTCGTCGGGCCGTTCCTCGTCGGCGACCCGGCCGCCATCCGCGACATCGGTCTGACCGGGCCGTCGGCCCAGCACCTGCTCGGCACGACGCAGACCGGGCAGGACGTCTTCGCGCAGCTGGCCTGGGCCACCCGCGGCTCGCTGCAGATCGGGCTGATCGTCGGGGTGCTCGCCACCGCTCTGTCGGCCTTCTTCGGGATCCTCGGCGCGTACATCGGCGGCGTCACCGACGAGGCGTTCTCGCTCTTCTCGAACGTGTTCCTGGTGATCCCGGGGCTGCCTCTCGTCATCGTCATCTCGGGCTTCGTGCCGCAGGAGCAGCGCGGGCTCTGGACGATCGGCGTCGTGCTGGCGATCACCGGCTGGGCGGCGTCGTCCCGCGTGCTGCGGGCGCAGACCCTGTCGATCCGGTCGCGCGACTACGTCGCCGCGTCGCGGGTCGCCGGCGAGCGGCCGTGGCGCGTCATCACGGTCGAGATCCTGCCGAACCTGCTGCCGGTGCTCGCGTCGCAGTTCGTGTTCGCGGTCATCGCGGCGATCCTCGGCGAGGCCGGGCTGTCGTTCCTCGGGCTCGGGGCGTCGAACTCGTCGACCCTCGGCACGATGCTCTTCTACGCCCAGAACGGCTTCGCCCTGCCGCTCGGAGCCTGGTGGTGGTTCGGCCCTCCCGGTCTGATCATCGCGCTGTTCGGCACCGGCCTCTCGCTGATCAACTTCTCGATCGACGAGATCATCAACCCCAAGCTCAAGAACGTCCGACTGCACCGCAAGCAGGCGCGTCGGGCCCGGAAGGCAGCACGATGACCCCCACCCAGGAGGCGCCGGTCGCGTCGCGCACGACGACCCGCCGTGACGCCGTGCTCACCATCGACGACCTGACGGTCGTGTACGAGGTCGAGAACCCCGTCACCGCCGTGAAGTCGGCCAGCCTCACCCTCGGCCCGGGGGAGATCCTCGGGCTCGCGGGGGAGTCGGGCTGCGGCAAGACGACGCTCGCCTACGCGATCAACCGACTGCACCGGCCGCCGGCGCGCATCGCGAGCGGGTCGGTGACGTTCCACGACCGCGACGGCACCGACGTCGACCTGCTCGCCCTCGAGTCGGAGGAGCTGCGGGCGTTCCGCTGGTCGAAGCTGTCGATGGTGTTCCAGGGGGCGATGAACGCCCTCAACCCGGTCACCACCGTGCGGGCCCAGCTCGAGGACGTCCTGATCACGCATCGTCGCGGGATGTCGAAGAAGGAGCGCCGCGACCGGGCGGCCGAGGTGCTGACCCGCGTCGGCGTCGACCCCGTGCGCCTGTCGTCGTACCCGCACGAGCTCTCGGGCGGCATGCGGCAGCGCGTCATGATCGCGATGGCCATGCTGCTCGAGCCGCAGATCATGATCATGGACGAGCCCACCACGGCCCTCGACGTCGTCGTGCAGCGCGACATCCTGCGCGAGATCGTCCGCCTCCGCGACGAGCTCGACTTCGCCGTCGTCTTCATCACGCACGACCTGCCGCTGCTGCTCGAGATCAGCGACCGGATCGCCGTCATGCTGCAGGGCGAGATCGTCGAGCTGTCGACCGCCCAGCAGATCTACACCGACCCGCAGCACCCGTACACCCGCCGCCTCCTCAGCTCGTTCCCGAGTCTCAGCGGGTCGCGCGGCGCCTTCATCCGCACCGGCGTCGACGAGGGGTCACCCGTCGACACCGACACCCGCTCCGTCGTGCTGCCCACGCCGGACGACCTCGAGGACGGCCTCCGATGACGAGCATCCAGATCACCGACCTGACGAAGGACTTCTCGGTCGGGTCGGGCTTCTCGCGCAAGGCGTTCCGCGCCGTCGATCACGTCTCGTTCGACCTGCTGCCCGGACGCACCGTCGCCCTCGTCGGCGAGTCCGGCTCGGGCAAGTCGACCATCGCCCGGATGCTCGCCAAGCTCGAGAAGCCCACCTCGGGCACCATCGACGTTCAGCTCGACGACGGCACGCCCGTGATGGGCTCGCTCTACCGCCGGCACGTGCAGATGGTCTTCCAGGACCCGTTCGCGTCGCTGAACCCGTTCCACTCGATCGAGCACCACATCGCCCGCCCCCTCCGGCTGCACCGGCGCACCCGCGGCGCCGAGCAGACGCACGAGCGCGTGCTCGAGATGCTCGAGCGGGTGAACCTGCGGCCCGCGGCCGACATGGCGGCGCGACGACCGCACGAGCTGTCGGGCGGGCAGCGGCAGCGCGTCGCCATCGCCCGGGCTCTCGCGCCGGGCGCGCAGGTGCTCATCGCCGACGAGCCCGTCTCGATGCTCGACGTGTCGATCCGCCTGGGCGTGCTCAACCTGCTCGGGCGGCTGCAGCGGGAGGACAACCTCGCCGTGCTCTACATCACCCACGACCTCGCCACCGCACGGCACTTCTCGGACGAGATCCTCGTGCTCTACCGCGGCCGGGTCGTCGAGCGCGGACCCGCCGACGCCGTCATCCTCGACCCGCACCACGACTACACGAAGCTGCTCGCGCTCGCCGCGCCCGACCCCGAGCGCGTCGGAAAGATCGTCTCGGACGAGGCCGCCCCCGACCGGGCCGCCCTCGACAACTCGGTCTGCTTCAACCACTACACGGGCGCGTGGGAGACCGCGCACGTGAAGGGCGAGGCGCCCGCGCGGGTGTGAGGCGTGAGGCGCGAGGCTTGAGGCGCGGGGCCGGGGCTCGGGCGCGGGCTTCGGGATCGGGCTTCGGGATCGGGTTCCGCGTCGCGCGGGGATCGAGTGGTCGGTCGATGCGGTCAGGGGCGTCGGACGGGACATCTTCTGACCGGTCGATCCGCGCCTCCTCGGCTGATGCGGGGCGGCGGGTCAGGCGGGGCGATGCGTCATGTAGGCGTCGACGTCGTCGGCCGCGTCGAGCACGAAGCCGTGGCGCTCGTAGAGGCGGCGCGCGGCACTGCCGACGAGCACGTTGAGACGGAAGGAGGCGCGGCCCGGCTCCGCGAGCACGGTGCGGAGCACCTCGGCTCCGACTCCGCGGCCCTGCACCGACGGTTCGAGGTAGAAGTGCTCGATCCAGCGGGCGCCGTCGGCCGGGCGCACCGCGATGGACCCGACGTCGCGCCCGTCGACGACCACGACGCGCGTGTGCGCAGGCTCGTACGCATCGCGCATCCGCTGGCGCACGCGCACCTCGTCGAACACGCCGAGTCGGGTCAGATCGGGCCGCATCACCTCGGCCCGCAGCTCGAGCAGCCAGTCGAGGTCGTCGGCCGTCGCGGGGCGGAGCGTGATCTGCACCCGACCAGCCTAGGGCGACGCCGCAGGGGCCGGAGGCACGTAACGAGTGCGTTAAGCCTCGGCCCTCGACTCGTGGATGCCGCGCGACTCCCTTATCGTTCACCGGAACGATAAACCGGAAGGCCATACCCGTATGACACCGATCGTCCCCGACCATCCGCGCCTGCGCGACAGCAGAGAGGGCTCCCGCGGCGGAGTCTCCCACGGCCCGAGCCGCCGCACCGTCCTCACCGGCGCCGCGGGTCTCGCGGGTCTCGCCGGCCTCCTCACCCTCGCCGGCTGCGCCCCCGCCCGCAGCACCCCGACCATCCCCGAGGCCGCCGCCACGGGCACGGCGAAGCGGGGCGGGCGCCTCCGCATCGCGCGCCCGGCCGCCAGCGCCGCCGAGACCCTCGACTCCGCCAGCTCGCTCTCCGCCTACGAGTACCTCGGGGCCCTCTACAACCGCCTCGTGAAGCTCGACGAGCAGGGCGTCACGGTGCCCGACCTCGCCGAGGAGTGGTCCGCCACCCCCGACGGCATCACGTGGACGTTCCGCCTCCGCTCGGGCGTCCGGTTCCACGACGGCCGCCGCTTCACCGCCGCGGACGCGATCTACTCGATCGAGCACATCCTCGACCCCGAGACCGCATCGCCGCAGGGCGAGGTGCTGGCGGCGATGATCGGCCCGGGCAGCATGAGCGCCCCCGACCCGCTGACCCTCCGCATCGAGCTGCTGACCGCGAACGCCGAGTTCCCCTCGCTGCTGACCGCGTACCAGTGCTACATCATCCCGGAGGGCAGCGCCGACCCCGCGAACGGCCCCACGATCGGCACCACCGGCATCGGCACCGGTCCGTTCCGCCTCAGCGGCTTCGAGCCCGCGGGCACGGGCAGCATCGAGGCCTACGACGACCACTTCGCCGGTCGCCCCGCCCTCGACGGCATCGACTTCTTCTCGATCCAGGACACCACGGCCCGCGTCAACGCCCTGCTCGCCGGTCAGATCGACCTCATCTCGCAGACGAACCTCGACTTCGCCACCGCTCAGGTCGTCAGCGCGTCGAGCACCGCGACCGTCGCCCGCTCGGCGAACGCGCAGTGGTACACGATCCCGATGCTGCACACGAGCGCCGAGTTCAGCGACCCCCTGGTGCGCCAGGCGATGAAGCTCGCCTACGACCCGCAGGCGATCGTCGACACGGCCCTGCAGGGGACCGGCACCGCCGGCTGGGACAACCCCGTGCCTCCCACCCAGGCCGTCTGGCTCGACGAGCAGCGAGCGTACGACCCCGAGCAGGCGCGGGCGCTGCTGAAGAAGGCGGGCCGTGAGGGCCTCCGCACCGAGATCTTCACCTCGAGCTACGAGTCCGTGTTCACCCCGATGGCCGTCGCCTACCGCGACCAGGTGCGCGAGGCGGGCATCGACCTCGTCGTCCGCAACGCGTCGTCCGACTCGTACTACACGCAGATCTGGATGCAGAAGCCGCTGATGGTCAGCTACTGGTTCACGGGACGCCCGATCGACCAGCTGCTGAACCAGATCTTCCGCACCGGCTCGTCGTACAACGAGAGCGCCTGGTCGAACCCGACCTTCGACGCCCTGCTCGACGACGCCCGCGCCGAGATGGACGACGCCCGCCGCGCCACGCTCTACCAGGACGCCCAGCGCCTCATCGTCGACGACGCGGCCGACATGACCCCCATGTTCGGCGACCGCCTCGTCGGCATCGGCCGCGACGTCGTCAACTACCGCGAGTACGGCTTCGAGTTCGACTACCTCCAGATCGGACTGCGCGCATGAGCACCACGACACCGACCCCCGCCCCGAAGACGCCGCCCACGGTCGACGCGGGCACCGGAAGCCGAGGAGGCGCACCCACGACCCCGCGCCCGTCACGCCCCGGCCGCCCGGCACTCAGCACCCTGCTGCTCGTGCTGCGTCGCATCGGCACCGCCCTGCTCACCGTGCTGCTCGCGTCGTTCCTGGTGTTCTTCGCCGTGCAGGCGCTGCCGGGGGACGTCGCGCAGCAGCTGCTCGGACAGGACGCCACGCCCGACGCCGTCGCCGCCCTCCGCGAGACGCTCGGGCTCGATCAGAACGTCTGGGCCCGCTACGGCGAGTGGCTGCTCGGCGCGAGCCACGGCGACTTCGGCGTCTCGCTGGTCAGCGGCGCCCCGGTCGGCCCCGACCTGCTGATCGCGTTCCGCAACAGCATGCTGATCGCCGTGCCCGCGCTGCTCGTCGGCGTCGCGGTCTCGCTGACCCTCGGCGTCATCGCCGGGGTGCGTCGCGGCCGACCGAGCGACCACGCGATCTCGCTGATCAGCCTCATCGTCATGAGCGTCCCCGAGTTCATGGTGGCGACCATCCTCGTGCTCCTCTTCGCGGTCGCGATCCCGATCTTCCCGGCGGTGGTGCTGCGAGGCGACAGCGCGACGGTCGCCGAGCTGCTGCCGAGCGTCTGGCTGCCGGCGATCGTGCTGACCCTCGCCATGGCGGCCTACATCGTGCGGACCGCCCGGTCGTCGACGATCGACGTCATGGCGTCCGAGTTCGTCACGACCGCCGAGCTGAAGGGGCTGACGACCCGGCAGGTGGTGTGGCGCCACGCCGTGCCGAGCGCGCTGCTGCCGACGCTCACCGTCGTCGCGCTCAACGTCGCCTGGCTGCTGGGCGGCGTGGTCGTCGTCGAGAACGTCTTCAACTACCCGGGCATGGGCAAGCTCATGCTCGAGTCCGTCTTCAACCGCGATCTGCCCACCATCCAGGCGATCGCCGTCGTCAGCGCCCTGGTCTACGTCGTCTGCAACCTCGCGGCCGATCTGATCGCCCTCGCGCTCGACCCGCGACTCCGCACCCGACGGAAGGCCCGCTCATGAGCACCACGACGAACGGGACCGAGGAGGCGCGGGTCGCGTCGACCGGTCGCCCCGACGCCCCGAAGACGATCGGCGCGCGACTGCGCGGTCTCGCGACCGGTCTGACCAGCAGCATCAGCGCCTCCTCGGCTCTCGGCATCGGCCTGGGGCTCATCGCCCTGCACATCGCGCTGGCCCTGCTCGCACCGCTGATCGCGGGGCACGACCCCGTCGCCACCGACTCGACGGCCGCCCTGACCGGCACGAGCTGGGCGCACTGGCTCGGCACCGACCAGTACGGTCGCGACATCCTCTCGCGCACCCTGCACGGCGGGCAGTACGCGCTGCTCGTGACGTTCCTCGCGACCACGATCGCGGTGAGCGTCGGCACGGTGCTCGGCTGCATCACCGCGTACGCCGACGACTGGTTCGACGAGGTCGTCATGCGCATCGTCGACGCGCTGCTCAGCGTCCCGTCGATCCTCGCCCTGCTGGTCGTCGTGACCGTCTTCGACTCGGGGCTGTGGGTGATCGTGCTCGCCGTCACCGTCGTCTACGCGCCGGCCGTCACCCGGGTCGTGCGCGGAGCCGCCCGCACCGTGATCACGCAGGACTACGTCACCGCCGCCCGGGCCCGCGGCGAGGGGGCGCTGAGCATCGTGTTCCGCGAGATCCTGCCGAACGTGCTCGACGTCGTGCTGGTCGAGTTCGCGATGCGCGCCTCGTGGATCGTGCTGCTCATCTCGACCCTGTCGTTCCTCGGGTTCGGGGCCAACCCGCCGACTCCCGACTGGGGGCTCATGGTCCAGGAGAACCGCACGGCCCTCACCGTCGTGCCGATGGGCACCCTCGCGCCCGTCGTCGCGCTCGCCACCCTCGTCATCGGCCTCAACCTCAGCGCCGACGGACTCAGCAAGACGCTCGGCGTGGACCGCGCGCAGAAGGGGGCCGTCGCATGACCGCCGTGAACCCGGACCGAGGAGGCGCGGCGCCCGTCGCCCCCACCGCCTCCGATCCCGTCGTGGTCGTCGACGACCTCTCGATCTCGTACGCCGCAGGGCGCCGCGAGGTGCCCGTCGTGCGCTGCGTCGGCTTCACCATCGCCCCCGGCCGCGCTCTCGGACTCGTCGGCGAGAGCGGCAGCGGGAAGTCGACCGTGGCCCGCACGCTGCTGGCGCATCTGCGGCGGGGCTCGCGCATCGTCGGCGGCAGCGTCCGCGTCGCCGGCGACGACGTGTTCGCGCTCGACGACCGCTCGCGGCGCGCCCTCCGCGGGGGCACGGCGGCCCTCGTCGCCCAGAACGCCGGTCAGGCGCTGACCCCCTCGATGCGGGTCGGCCGCCAGCTGCGCGAGGCGCTCGAGAGTCACGGACTCCCCGGCGGGGACGACCGTGTGCTCGAACTCGTCCGTCACGTGCGGCTGCCCGATCCCGAGACGATCGTGCGGCGCTACCCCCACCAGCTCTCGGGAGGTCAGCAGCAGCGGATCGCCATCGCCATGGCCATCGCCGCCCGCCCGCGCCTGCTCGTGCTCGACGAGCCGACGACGGCGCTCGACGTCGTGACGCAGTCCGCCGTGCTCGAGCTGATCCGCGACCTCGCCGTCGAGCTCGACATGGCGATCGTGCTCGTCAGCCACGACCTCGGCGTCGTGTCGAGCATGGCCGACGAGATCGCCGTGATGCACGACGGCGAGATCGTCGAGCACCGGCCCACCGCCGACCTGTTCGCCGACCCGCGACACGAGTACACGCGCGAGCTGCTCGCCAGCATCCCCCGCGTCCACGGAGCGGACGGTGCTCGACACGCCGCCGGGCATGCGGCGTCCGCCGACGGCGACTCGCTCGCCGCGCGACTGATGCGGCGCGCGGAGTCGTTGCTCGGGAAGGTCACGGACGGCGCGGCGTCGCGGTCCGTCACCGGAGGCGCGGTGTCGCCCGCGTCGCCCGCCGCGGCGACCGGTGCTGCGAGGTCGGACGCGGTGACGGGTGCCGCGGCGTCGGATGCGTCCGACGCGTCGGCCTCGACCTCGGCGGCCCCCGTCGTGCAGGCGCGCGAGCTCGTCGTCCGGTACGGGCGCGGGCTCCCCGCCGCCGTCGACGGGGTGTCGTTCGAGATCGGCCGCCGCGAGACGCTGGCCGTCGTCGGCGAGTCCGGCAGCGGCAAGTCGACGCTCGCCCTGGCCATGGCGGGGCTCATCCCGGCCGAGTCGGGGGCGTTCGCCTTCCGAGGGGCGGGAGGGGGCGTGGCCGTCGACGGCGACCTGACCCAGCCCGTCGCCCGGCGCAGCGCCGAGCTGCGGCGCGCGGTGCAGCTGATCTTCCAGAACGCCGATACGTCGCTCAACCCGCGACGGACCGTCGGCGCCGCCGTGGCCCGTCCGCTGAAGCTCTTCACCGGCAGCACGTCGCGCGACCGGGTCGCCGAGCTGCTCGTCGAGGTGGGTCTCACGCCCGACTTCGCCACGCGCCTCCCCGCGCAGCTCTCGGGCGGTCAACGTCAGCGCGTCGGCATCGCCCGGGCGCTCGCCGCCGGCCCCGAGCTGATCATCGCCGACGAGATCACGACCGCGCTCGACGTCCGCGTGCAGGCCGGGGTGCTCGACCTCCTCGCGGGGCTGCGCGACGACAAGGGGCTCAGCTGCCTCTTCATCAGTCACGACCTCGCCGTCGTCCGCGGGGTCGCGGATCGGGTGGCCGTCATGACCGGCGGCCGCCTGGTCGAGGTCGGTCCCGCCGATCGCGTCTTCGGCGGTCCGAATCACCCGTACACGCGCACGCTGCTCGAGGCGACGCTCGACCCCGGCACCACCGAGCTGCCCGGGGTCGGCGACGGTCGGCCGCGGTGGCGCGACGCCGACGGCTGGGACGACCTCGGCGACGGACACCGCATCAAGCACTGGGAGGCGATGTGAGCACGACCGAGACGACCACGGCCGAGACGACCGAGACGACGGAGACGACGGGCGCGACCGGCGCCTCGCGGTCGACGCTGCGCGAGCGCGCCCGGGACGAGGAGGCGCAGGCCGGCCTCCGCGCCGAGGCCCACCTCGAGCGCCGGGTCGAGATGCGGGCCGTCGCCTCGGAGGGCCGCGGCCGACGCGACGGGACCGCCTCGTGACCGGGGGCGGTGGCTCGGCCGACCCGCGCCTCCTGGGTCATCCCCGCCCCGTGCACGCGGTCGACGTGCGCGACGAGTGGGTGCCGATGCCCGACGGGACGCGTCTGCACGCGCGCATCTGGGCTCCCCGGGTCGAGCATCCGGTGCCGGTGCTGCTCGAGTACCTGCCGTACCGGCTCGACGACTGGACGGCCCCGCGCGACAGCGAGCGGCACCCCTGGTACGCGGCCCGCGGGTACGCCTCGGTGCGCGTCGACATCCGCGGCACGGGCTCGAGCGACGGCCTGTTCGACGACGAGTACTCCGAGCAGGAGCTCGACGACGGCATCGTCCTGATCGAGTGGCTCGCCGCGCAGCCCTGGTCGACCGGAGCGGTGGGCGCGTTCGGCATCTCGTGGGGCGGGTTCAACGCCCTGCAGCTCGCGGGCCGGACCCCCGCCGCGCTCAAGGCCATCGTCACCGTCTGCTCGACCGACGACCGCTACGACAACGACGTGCACTACATGGGCGGCGCCGTGCTCGGCATCGACATGGCCGCCTGGGGCGGCACCATGCTCGCGTTCAACTCGCGCCCCCCGCGCCCCGAGGTGGTCGGCGCCGACTGGGTGTCCCGCTGGCGCGAGCGCCTCGAGCACAACAGGCCGATGACCCCGACGTGGCTGGCCCACCAGGAGCGCGACGACTACTGGCGCCACGGCAGCGTCTGCGAGGACTACACGACGATCACCGCCGCCGTCCTCGCCGTCGGAGGCTGGGCCGACCCCTACCGCGACGCCGTGCTGCGGCTGGTGGCGAACCTCGACGCACCGGTGAAGGGGATCATCGGGCCCTGGTCGCACCAGTACCCCGATCGCGGACTCGCCCCCGGACCGGGCATCGGATTCCTGCAGGAGACCCTGCGCTGGTGGGACCGCTGGCTGCTCGACGAGCCGAACGGGGTCGACGACGAGCCGGCGCTGCGGGCCTGGATCAACGACTCCGAGCCGCCCGCGACGTATTACGCCGAGCGCACCGGGCGCTGGGTCGCGGCCGAGGCCTGGCCCTCGTCGGCGACGCGGTCGCGGGTCGAGCCCCTCGAACTGATGATCGGCGGCGAGCACGGGCCGGTCGTGGTGCGCTCGCCGCAGAGCACCGGGCTCGACGCCGGACGGTTCTTCCCGTTCGGCAACGCGACGGACCTGCCGCCCGACCAGCGCGCCGACGACGGCCGGTCGGTGTGCTTCGACCTCGACGTGGACGACGCGCTCGACGTGCTCGGCTCCGTCGTCGTCGACCTCGCGGTCACGAGCGACCGGCCCGACGCGACCGTCATCGTGCGGCTCTGCGACGTGGCGCCCGACGGCGCCTCGACGCTCGTCACCCGCGGCGTGCTCAACCTCAACAAGCGGCACGGCCGCGATCGCGACGACCCCATGGAGGTGCGGGTCGAGCAGAGCGTGCGCCTCGCCCTGGTCTCGACCGGGCACTCGTTCCCGGCCGGCCACCGCCTCCGCATCGCCGTGTCGTCGGCCTACTGGCCGTGGGTCTGGCCGCACGCCGACGAGGCGGCCCTGACCATCGACCCGCAGCGGAGCTCGGTCACCCTGCCGGTCTGGACGCGCACCGGCGACGACGGCGTGCGCTTCGAGGAGCCCGAGCGCGCGACGCCGCTGGCCGTCCGCGCCCTGCCGCCGACGTCCGATCTGCCGGAGCGCAGCGTCACGCACGACGTCGGCACGGGGGAGTGGGTGCTCGACGTCGACCCGGGCTACGGCGGCGGCCGCGAGTACCCCGACGGTCTCGTCTTCCGCGAGGAGAGTCGCGAGACCTACCGCATCGTCGACGGCGACCCGCTGTCGGCGTCGGCCGAGTCGCGCTGGGCGATCGGCCTCGAGAAGCCCCACTGGCGGGCCCGACTCGAGACGACCTCGCGGGTGACGGCGACGGCGGACGACTACGTGGTCGTCAACACGGTCCGGGCCTGGGCGCGCGACGGCGGGCCGGACGCGCCGGAGGTGCTGGTCGCCGACCGGCGCTTCGAGGACGTCGTGCCGCGGACGTCGGCGTGAGCGTGGGTGCTGCGGGTGGCACGGGCGCGGCGGGTGGCACGGGCGCCGCGGCTGCCGCGGACGCCGCGGGGGCCGCGCCCGGCGGCGGTCTGCGGCGCAAGCCCGCCGAGCGTCGTGCGCAGATCGTCGAGGCGGCCCGCGGGGTGATCCTCCGCGAGGGGCTCGGCGCGACGCGCCTGCGTGACATCGCGGCCGAGGCCGGGGTCTCGGTGGGCACCGTCACCTACCACTTCGAGAGCGTCGCAGAGATCCTCAACGAGGTCGTGGTGCTCGAGACGGCGCGGTTCTACTCGTCGATCATCGCCGCCGTCGACGCCGAGCCCGATCCGGTCGCCGGTGTGCGGATGCTCGTCGAGCCGCTGTTCGCCGCGACGGACGCCAGCGACGAGCACTGGCGTCTGTGGTCGGACTACTGGACGGCCGTGGCGCGGAAGCCCGCCGTCGCCGCCGAGTACGTCGAGCGCATCCGCGTGTGGGAGGCGTGCCTGACCCGCACGCTCCGCCGCGGGGCCGGCGGAGCGTTCCCGGCGCTGACCGCCGGTCGGGCGTCGGAGGTCGCGCTGAAGCTCGCCGCCTACAGCGACGGGGTGGCGACGCAGCTGGCGCAGAAGGCGCCCGGCCTGACGTCCGAGCTGGCGCTCGAGTGGATGTGGGTGTTCGCCGGGCACGAGACCGGGGCGCACTTCGGCGGGACCGGGACGGGCGTCGGACGGAGCGAGAGCCCGACCCCCGAGTGACGGGGCCGGGCTCTCGCGGATCGCCGCGATGCGGCGGGGAGGCTGACTACTTGAGGTCGCCGTCCTTGGCCTTCTCGGTCTGCAGACGGTCCTCGCTCATGGCCTTGTCCTTCTGGCCCTGCGCGGTGAGCTCGGCGTCGTCGGTCTTCTTGCCGACGGCCTCCTCGACGTGTCCGGCGGCCTTCTGGACGAAATCTTTTGCCTTGTCTCCAACGGACATGATGTCCCCTTCGGTCATATGCCAGCGCGTCACCGGCTGCGGTGCACGGTAGGCCGAAGCGCACCAGGGGGTCGGCGGCCGGGTGTTCTCCCAGCGCGTGCACGGCGGGGGTGCAGGTGGGGTCGACCCGCGCCTCCTGAGGGGCCGCCGTCGGGGGCGGCACCGGGCAGGAGGCGCGGGCTCGGTCGGACCCTCCGCTCAGCTGAGGGCGGCGGGGTCGAGCCCGTGGCGCTCGACCTCCATCGCCTGGCGGATGGTCAGGGGGTAGATGCGCGACAGCTCGGGGCGCGCGGGATCGCTCGAGATGTACGCGACGCTGTCGACGTGCCTCTCGAACGCGTTCACCTTGTCGCGCGGCGCACCGACCACGAGCTGGAACCCCAGGGACGTCAGCGCCGCGAGCGACCGCCCGGTGTACTCGTCGTCGGCCTTCACGAAGCCCTCGTCGAGCACGATCGGCGCGTAGGTCGGCACCCGGTCGGTGCCGTCGCCGAGTCGGAAGCGCAGGGCCGCGCCGAGCACGAAGGCGATGAGCTCCTGCCCCTCGCCGCCCGACTTGCCGGCGACCCCCTCGTGAACGATCTGCGTGCCGTCGACCCGCGTCTCGATCGCCCGGAACTGGTAGTGCTCGCGCGCGTCGAGCACCCGGCGGCGCCAGGCGTCGCCGATCTTCGAGCGCTCCTCGAGGTGCGCCAGGTCGCGCCGGAGGGTGACGAACCGGCGTTCGATCTCGGCCGGGTCGCGCGGGGATTCCGCGCGGTCGCCGATGTGCTCGCGCAGGGTCCGCTTGAACTCGACGAGGTCGCCGTTCGACACGGGCCGCGGCTCGATGTCGAGCGTCGACCCCTCGCGGAACTCGATCGACCGCAGAGCCTGCGAGATGGGCCGGACGCCGCGCCGGATGACGTGACCGTCCTCCTCGATCTGCACGAGCAGGGCCCGGAGGCTGTCGCCCATGTCGGCGCCGGCCTTCGCGAGCCAGTCCTGCTTCGCGCTCGGCAGGGCGTCGTCGACGAGGGTGCGGTGGATGGCCCTGACGGCGCCGAGGCTGTCGATCGACGCGTCGAAGCCGGCCGTCCGGTCGAGCTCGAGGTACCGCTCGAAGATCAGCACGAGGGTGTTCTCGGCCTGCGTGCGCTCGCGCTCGTGGCCGTCGATCTGACCACGCAGCAGACCAAGCGCCTCGCGGTACGACCGCTCGACGTCGGCCACCTCGCGCGGAGCGGCGAAGGGCAGGGGCGCGAGCAGTGCGCGCTCGTGGTCGGTGAGCGGGTCGGCGCCGCCGAGGGCGTCGCTGAAGGCGTCCTCGATGTCGACGAGGGTCGAGTGCTCGGCGTCGAGACGGGCCAGCTCGTGGTCGAGCTCGGCGAGGCGGCGGGTCGCGGCCGACCGCTCGTCGTCGTGGCGGCGGGCGTCGGCCTGCAGCGTCGCGAGCTCGGGGCGCTCGTCGGACAACCGGTCGAGCTGACCCTGCAGGTCGTCCAGGCGGGCCTGCGCGGGCGCGGTGTCGATGTCGGTCCACGAGAACTCGGTCGACCGGGCCACGGCGTCGAGCACGCGGCGGCGTGCCGACGACTCGGCCTCGGCGGAGTCCCATGCGGCGCGGGCGACGGTCAGGTCGCGCTCGAGCGATGCGATCTCGTCGGTCAGCTCGGCGATCCGGGCGCTGTTGTCGAGTCCGATCCACGACCGTGATCGCCGGTCGTCCTTCACGACCCGGCCCCCCGACCCCGTCCGGAGGCCGGCCCGCGTGACCGCGCCGCGGGCACCGGCGGGCACGGGCGAGTCGAGGTCGTCCGGACCCTCGACGCACAGCACGCTGCGCTCGCGCACGATCTCGTCGACGAGCCAGCCGGCGAACGGGCTCCGCTCGTCGAACTGCAGCATCGCGGGGACGGTCCGGGCGACGGCCTCGCGCGTGGGCTCGGCACCGGTCGAGGCGGGGACGAGCGTGATGCGGCCGCGCATGTCGTTGTCGTTGACGAAGCGGCGGACGGCGTCGAACCTCGACCGGTCGACGAGGAGGTGCGTGGCCAGGTCGCCGACGACCCGCTCGATCGCCACGCTCCAGTCGGCGTGCGCCGCGGCGACCTCGAACAGCTCGCCGGCGTAGGGCAGACCCGCGACCGGGATGCCGGTGCCCTCGGCGATGCGCAGTCGACGCTCGGCCGCGTCGTCGGGGACGTTGCCACCGCGCTGCTCGAACGAGCGGCGCTGCGCCTCGCGGGCCGACAGGGCGCGCTTCGTCTCGCCGATGCGGGCGGCGAGCTCGCCGCGCACCTCGTCGGCCGCGGCGCGGGCGGCGGCGTCCTCCGCCGCGATCACCTCGGCACGCTGCCGCAGGGCCACGAGCTGCTTCTCGCTGGTCGGCACGGACTCGCCCGTGCCGTCGAGCGCCGTCGCGAAGCGCCGACGCTCGCGTTCGATAACGGCGAGGTCGCGCTCGGCGGTGGCCACGAGCTGGCGGAGCGACTGGGAGGGGTCGCCGCCGAGATCCGAGATGCGGGCCAGGGCCTGCTCACGGGCACGGTACGCGGCGGTGTCGTCGGCGGCCGCGCGCCTCCTCGACTCCGACAGGGCGCGCTTGTCGCCGGTGACCCGGTCGACCTCGCCGCTGACCCAGCTCCCGACCTTCTCGGCGAGCCAGACGCGCAACCGGCTCGGGCCGTCGGTCTCGTCGACCAGGCGGCGCTTCTCGGTCGCATCGTGGCCCGCGATCTCGTAGCGGTCGGCGAGGCCCGGCACCGGCTCGAGCACGGCGAGCTTCCTGCGCGTCGTCTCGAAGACGTCGTAGAGAGCCGAGGCCTCGCGGTACGTGCCGAGCGTGGTCTCCCAGCGGGAGAGGGCCTTCGGCTGCGTCAGCACGAACTGCTTGAACAGCTCGTCGATCGAGAAGACGCCCTTCGAGGCCTGCGCCCGACGCAGCAGCGTCAGCGCCTTCAGCTGCGACTCGTCGCTGCCGCCGATGCCGAGCTCGCCGCAGAGCCGCACCCGGAACTCGGGCTGCGAGGAGGTGACCAGGTCGCGCAGGGGATCGAGGAGGCGCGCGAGGGAGCCCTTCGTCAGCGGACTCGAGCTGCTGGCGTCGCGCTTGACCTCGGTCAGTCGGCTGAGGTCGAAGGGCCCGCGGACGAGCAGGTAGACGCTGGCCTGCGTCACGTCGTCCTGACTCGAGGTGTCGGTGCCGATCCAGGCGAGACGGACGGCCGTGAGGGTCTGCCCGAGCTCGGTCGCGTACGTGATCGCGGCGCCGCTCGCGAAGGCCTCGCCGAGCGGTCGGAGGAACCGCGTCGTCGTCCGGTCGGAGGCGGCGTCGCGGATCTCGTCGGTCTTGCCGCGCGCGTAGCTGTAGACCGTGCGCTCGGAGCGCTGGCGGCTGTCGTCGCGGGCGGCGCGGTTGAACTCCTGCGGGTTCGGCATGATGACGGCGGCCATGGCGTCGAGCACGGTCGACTTGCCGCGCCCGGTGGGGCCGAGGATCGCGATGCCGCCGCGGCCGACGGGCATGCGGTGCAGCCCCGAGTAGCTGCCCCAGTTGAGCAGCTGCACCTGCTGGATGCGGTACTGCCCCGAGTGGAACATGCCGAGATCGGGCGTCGCCTCGTCGTCGGAGGTCGACTCGGGGGCCGTCTCGGGGGCCGTTCCGGAGGCCGGGGAGGTGCGGGTCGCGTCGGCGGGGATCATGCCTGGTCTGCTTCCGGGTCGAGAGGGATGTCGAGCGCGACGGCGGTCGGGTCGGGGCGCGGGGCCTCGTCGGCGTCGGGTGCCTCGGCGGCGTCGGGCGCCTCGTCGGCGCCGGAATCGCCGACGGCGGGGTCGGCGACGAGACGTGGCCCGTCGTCGGGGCGTCCGTCGTCGGAGTCCTCGTCGTCCGACGGCTCGTCGTCCTCGACGCCGAGCGGGGCGTCGACGGGCGCATCGGCCCCGGCCGCCTCGAGGAACACCCTCTCGAGGTGCGCGAGCTGCTCGGCCGTCACGAGAGGCACGATCGCGGGTGCGACGACGAACAGCGCGGGGTCGTCGGGCTCCGGCTCGAGCAGGTCGCGCGTCACCATGGCCGCGATGGCCGCGTCGACCCGCCGCATCGAGCGGATCTCGTCGTGCGAGGCGTCGTCGTGGTACCGGTCGAGGAACTCCGCGATCTGGTGGCGCGACACCACGACGGACTCGTCGTGGGCGTCGCTGAAGGCGTGCTCCCGGCGGAGGAACACCAGCAGCAGCGAGGCGTCGCGCGACATCGGCTTCTCGCGACGCAGCAGGATCGGCACGTCGTCCTGTCCGCTCTGCCGCTTGAAGGCGACCTCGTACTCGTGATCGACGATCAGCACGAGGAACATCTCGTCCAGTCGCGCGCGGATCTCGGGCTCGTAGGCGACGAGGGCGGCCCAGGCCTCCCCCTGCCGGGACCGCGACACGAAGCGATGCGTCAGCAGCGTCACGAGCGCCTTGCGGCCGGCGAGCGGAAGCTCGTCGCGCAGCCGATCCGGCGACCCGTCGCCGCCCCGGTCGAGGGCCGCTCCGGCGGTGGCGGCGTCGACGCCGTCCGCCGTCGCCGACCCGGTCACCTCCTGCGCCCCCGAGGAGGTGCGGGTCGGCGTGGCCGCGTCGGTCGCGTCGTACTGGTCGGGGCTCATGCGGGGTCTCTCTCGGACTGCGGGGCGGAGTCGGGGGCGTCGTCGCCCCGTGCGGGCGGTCGCCGGAAGACGAGGCGGGGGAGGACGACCCGGCGATCCGCGCCTCCTGCGTCGTCGGCGCTCGTCAGCGTGACGGTCTCGGTGCTCTCGTCGACGAGGCCCTGGTCGATGGCGAGGTCGAGCATGCTGAGCACGAGCCCGAGCCGGCGGAACTCGGGGTCGGTCGCCTCGTGCAGATCGGCGCTCGTGACGGTCTCGTCGGCCTCGAGCAGACGCTCGAGGGTCGCCGCGACGGCCGCGGTGCTCGTGCCGGACGAGAGGCGGAGCGCGGCCCGGTCGGCCGCCGGCAGCATGGCGTCGCCCTCGGGCACCTGCACGTCGACCGTCGGCCGCCCGCGGTCGCTGTGCAGCTGCGCCTGGCTGATGTCGACGACGTCGAGCGCACCGAGGCCGAGCACGTCGACGGGCAGCACGGCCGGGCCGGGTCGGCGTTCGGCCCAGACGCCGCCGGCGTGCAGGGCCCGGTCGGCGAGGGTGAGCAGACGCTGGTGCCGCTCCGTCGACGACCGGCTGAGGAACCGGCGGAGCGACGACGTCCAGCGCCCGTACGTCTCTTGCACAGACTGCTCCTCGGCGAGCAGCGACGAGATCAGCGACTCGAGCTGCGTGCGCTGCCGCTCGGTCAGATGCTCGCCGGCGGCCGGATGGTCGAGGATCAGCTCGATGTCGGCCCGCATGACGTCGATCTCGCGCGACGACAGCATCTGCGCGAACCCCCGGTAGGCGCGCCCCTCGGGGGTCTGCTCGAGCAGGTCGTTCTCGCGCAGGTACTGCTCGACGAGCGCGCCCTTGCCGACGTGCTCGACGGTCGCCCGGCGGGCCACCTCGCGGTGCCGCTGCTCGACCATGCTGCTCAGCTGGCGGAAGTCCTCGGGGAGCGACGCGGTCAGCCGCACCACCTCGCGCACCTGGCGCTTCAGCACGTCGGGGCCGACCGGCTCGGTGCCGTGCTGCTCGATGCGGTCCCGGCGACGCTGCAGCTCGGCGATCTGCTCGTCGATCCGCGCCGTCTGCGCCTCGACGCTCGGGTCCGCGAGACCCGCGAGCTGCCCGACGGCGTGGGCGATGCTGCCGAGTCGCGCCTCGCTCACCGCGTTGTCCTGCTCCACGAGCTCGCGGACGATGCGCAGCGCCTTGAGCGCGGAGGGGGAGAGCCGGTACTGCGCGCGGGCCTCGCCGCGCGGGGGCGGGCTCGAGGCGCGCGTCGGGGCCGACCCCGCCGCCGTGCCGCTCGGATGAGCGGCGCCGAACGCGCCCCAGCCGTCGGCCACGGGGGAGGTGCCGGTCGTCGTGCTGCTCGAGCCGCCGTGGCCGGCGTCGCCGTGGCGTGCCCCGCCGTCGTCCGTCGAGGAGGCGCGGGTGCGGATCAGCCACCGGCTGGCGACCCAGCTCCGGCAGTAGTCGACCGGGGTGGTGCGGGTCTCGGGGGCGGCCGTCGCCCCGGATCCGCCGACCCGCGCCTCCTCGGTTCCGGCCTGGACTGGCGCGCTCCGGTCTGGCGCGGTCTGGTCGGGCGCGGTCTGATCGAGCGCGTTCAGCTCGAGGGCCTGGGCGACCTGCTGGTGGAACCAGTCGGCCGAGACGGGACCCTCGGCGTGCTCGAGATGGCGCGAGAAGAGCGGGAGCATCCAGCGGCTGTTGTAGCTGCGGAGCAGGGCCCACGTGGGGTCGTCCTCGTGCGCGACGCGCACGTCGTCACGGCTCAGGGCGTCGTCGGGCCCTGACGATTCGTTCACCAAGCGGACCTCCGGCAGTCGTCGGACGAGGATACCAACTGGCGCGTTCCGCCCTGCGACGGAAGCGCCGACGGTGCTCCGGGGTCAGACTGAGCGGATGCGGAGCGGTCTGAGACGATGCGTCGCGGGGGCCGTCGTCGCGGCGGTCGTCCTCGCCGGGGCCGGGTGCGCCGACTCCACGGACCTGACCCAGCGCTTCGAGACCCTGATGGAGGGTGTCGACGGTGTCGTCGAGATCGAGACCGGCGGCATCGACTACCCCTTGGGCAGCGCCACGGCCGAGGCGACGGTCGTGGTCGAGGGCGATCTCGGCGACGACGACCTCGCCGCGGTGGCCGAGCGGATCAGGCCGTTCGTGGCCCGCGAGGTCGGCGACGCCTTCGGCTGGCAGTACGTCGACGTGCGGCGGGGCGCCGTCACGTTCGAGGTGCTCGCCGACGAGGCCGACACGGCGGCGCAGCTCGACCTCGCCGGCCGGGTCGCCGACGACCCGGTCTTCGCCGAGGCGTCCCTCGGCACGCACGAGTTCGGTGCGACGACGAGCGACTCGGAATCGCCCCGGCGGGGGTTCGGGATCACGGTGGTCCCTTCGGCGTCGTCGGACGTCCTCACGGCGTGGGAGCGGGCGCGCTCCCTCCGGAATGCGGAACCGCAGCTGGCCGAGGTCGACGTGTCCGCCTGGAGCCCGGACTCCCGACGGTTCATCACCGAGAACGTCAGCGGGTTCCCCTCGACCCTCGACGACCCCGCGACGTCCGACGTCGTCCTCGACGCCGCCGACCAGGCGGAGCTGCTCACCGCGGTCGGGGACGACGATCTCGGTGCGGGGCGGGTCCTCGTGCTGCCGGAGGGCATCAGGGTCGACCTGAAGCAGCCGACCGTCACGGGGCAGCAGCCCCCGGACGAGGTGGCCGAGGCGTCCGGCCGTGCCGAGCGGATCGCGAGCGCCCTCGCGGCGACGTCCGGCGTCTCGGGCACGACCATCGGCACCGTCTCGTCGCCGGACGAGTCGCGCGAGGTGGACGGCGACCTGTCCGGCGCCGAGTCGGTCGTGGACGCCGTCGACTCCGACGTGGTGGCCTACTCCGCCATCAGCGCCCGGTCCGTCGAGGTGCGGACGGTGCGGCTCGATCAGGTCGTGCCCGCCCTGCGGGCCATCGGCGGGTCGGCGGACGTGTCGCGTCTGGATGTCGTCCGCGTCTCGGCCGACCGGTCGGATCCCCGCGGCCTCGCGTTCTCGAGCGATCCCGCGACCCTCGACGGGCTCGTCTCCGTCGCGGACGCGATCACCGCCTCGCCCGGGATCGAGGGCGTGACCGTCGCGAGCACGGATGGTGGGCTGAGCGTCGCCCTGGGCGACGCCGTGACCGAGGGGTCGCTCGACGACGTGGTCGCCGCGGTGCAGGCGGCGCCGCGCGGCACCGTCGTCGCGTTCCGTCGCGACGTCCGGGAGCCGGTCGACCTCGCCGTCGAGACGGTCGGCGACGAGGCCGTGGCCGACTGCTCCGCGCTCGAGACCGACGATCAGCGCCTGTGCGAGGTGGTGCGCGCGGCCTGGGCGGAGTAGCTCGCGTCGGGTCGTCCGTGTCGAGCCTCTCCCTGCGAGCAGCGCGCGCGGGCAGCTCGCCGGGCGGGTGCGCGTGCCCGTCGTCATGCGCCGACATCTGCAGGATCGCCGGAGGCGCGTGGTGCAGTCTCGGGGGATGAGCGCTCCCGCAGACGTCGCCGACCCGACGCCCGTCGTCCACATCCTGCACGACAACGCCGAGTGGCTCCCTCCGCTCGTCACCGCCCTCGACGCGGCGGGTGTGCCTCATCGCGAGCACCTGCTCGACGGGAGCTCGTTCGATCTGTCCGCCGAGCCTCCTGCCGGGGTGTTCTGGTCGCGCCTCAGCGGGTCCGCCCACACGCGAGGTCGGGCGACGGCCAAGGAGGTCGCTCGCGCGACGCTCCGCTGGGCCGAGCGCCACGGGCGGCGCACGATCAACGGCAGCGGCGTCGTCGAGCTCGAGGTGAGCAAGGTCGCGCAGTACCTGGCGCTCGCTCAGGCCGGCTTCGACGTGCCCGCCACGACGGCCGTGTTCGGCACCGCCGACCTGAAGGCCCGGGCGCGCGAGCAGAAGCTGCCGTTCATCACCAAGCACAATCAGGGCGGCAAGGGTCTCGGCGTGCGGCGCTTCGACGACCTCGAGTCGTTCGACGCCTACGTCGACGGACCGGACTTCGAGGTGCCGGTCGACGGGATCACGCTGCTGCAGGAGTTCCTGCAGGCCGAGGAGCCCTTCACCACGCGTGTCGAGTTCGTCGGCGGGCGCTTCGTCTACGCCGTCCGGGTCGACACCTCGGCGGGCAGCTTCGAGCTGTGCCCCGCCGACGCGTGCGTCGTGCCCGACGGCGCCGACCCCGCCGCGTTCGCCCCCTTCGCCATCCGGTCGTCGGTGACGGCGTCGCACCCGCTCGTCCAGCGACTCGAGTCCTTCGTCGCCCAGCAGGGCATCGAGGTGGCGGGCATCGAGTTCATCGAGACCGCCGACGGACGCGTCGTGCCGTACGACGTCAACACGAACACCAACTACAACCCCGACGTCGAGCGGTCGTCGAGCGTGTCGGCCGCGGCGACGCTCGCCGGGTGGCTGGGCTGGGTGCTCTCGAGCGAGGGGTAGCGCGGCCGACCGCTCGGTCCCTCGTCTGCGTCGCCGTCGCTGGGTGCCGATCCGGTGGGGGAGGCGGATCGCCCGGCTGATCGATGTCGGGGGCCGGGGTTAGCGTGTGGAGCACGGGCCGACGTCCGTGCGGACCGTGAAGCGAAAGGCGACGCCATCTACCTCGACGACGACACCGTGGTCACGAGCCCGTCCGACCTCAGCACGTGGGCAGCGTGCGAGTGGGCGTTCCTCCGCCGCCTCGACGCGAAGCTCGGGCGCATCCCGGCGGTGCCCGAGGTGGCCGACGCCATGCTCGAGCGCACGGCGCGGCTCGGCGACGAGCACGAGATCCGCTTCCTCGAGCAGCTGCGAGCCAGCCACCACGTCGTCGAGTTCGAACGGCCCGACCGCGCCGACTACCCGGCCGCCGCGGCGGCCGCCGAGCAGGCCATGCGCGACGGCGTGCCGGTGCTCTATCAGGCGACGTTCTTCGACGGGTCGTTCATCGGCTTCTCCGACTTCCTCCTCCGCACCGACGACGGCGCCTACGAGGTCTACGACACCAAGCTCGCCCGTCACGCCAAGATCCCCGCGCTGCTGCAGCTCGCCGCCTACGCCGAGCAGATCACCGCCCGCGGCATCCGCGTCGGGCCGCGCGTGCACCTCGTGCTGGGCGACGGCACGACCTCGAGTCACGCTCTCGCCGACATCGCCCCGGTCCACCGCGCCCAGCGCGACCGGCTGAGGTCGGTCGTCGACAGCCGACTGCACGCCGACGCCCCTCTGGCCTGGGGCGCCCCCGGGGTGGTCGCCTGCGGCCGCTGCAGCCAGTGCTCCGCGCAGGTCGACGAGCACCGCGACCTCGTGCTGGTCGCCGGGCTGACGCTCGGTCAGAGGACGGCCCTGCAGGCGGCCGGCATCACCACCATCGACGAGCTGGCAGGCAGCACGGGCGGGGTCGCCGGAGTGGGTGGCGCGGCTCTCGAGCGACTGAGAGGGCAGGCGCGCCTCCAGCTCGACAGCGCCGGGGCGGCGGCGCCCCGGGTCATGGTCGTCGACGCCGGGGCGCTGTCGGCGATCCCGGCACCCGACGCGGGCGACGTGTTCTTCGACTTCGAGGGCGATCCGCTCCACACCGAGGGCGACGGCTCCGTCTGGGGGCTCGACTACCTCTTCGGACTCGTCGACACCGAGGCGCGCTTCACGGCGTTCTGGGCCCACGACCTCCGGGAGGAGCGCAGGGCCCTGGTCGAGTTCCTCGCCTTCATCCGAGAGCGCCGGGCCGCCCACCCGGGCATGCACATCTACCACTACGCCTCCTACGAGCGCACCCACCTGCTCTCGCTCGCCGCGCGACACGGCGTCGGCGAGGACGACGTCGACGAGCTGCTGCGGGCGAACGTGCTCGTCGACCTCTACCCGATCGTCCGCGCTGCGCTGCTGGTCGGGTCGCGCAGCTACTCGATCAAGAAGCTCGAGCCGCTCTACATGGGCGCCGACTACCGCGACGGCGACGGCGTCGTCTCGGCCGTCGACAGCATCAGCGCCTACGTCGAGGCGGCGGCCGCGATGCGCGCCGGCGATCCCGCCGGTCAGGCGCGCCTCGACCAGGTGGCCGACTACAACGAATACGACTGCCGGTCGACGCTGCGTCTGCGCGACTGGCTGCTGACGATGCTGCCCGACGACGTCGCGACCGACGACGCGATCGCCCTCGTCGACGACGAGCGGGTGCGCGCCGAGCCGGACCCGGTCTTCGTCGAGCTCAGTGCCCAGCTGGCCGACGTCGACCCGCTCGACCGCACTCCCGACCAGACGGCCCTCGCCCTCGCGGCCGCGGCGATCGACTACCACCGTCGAGAGGCGAAGACGTTCTGGCAGGAGCACTACGACCGACTGCGGAGTCCGCTCGACGAGTGGGCGGGCACCCGCGACGTCGTCGTCGTCGAGCACGCCGACGTCGTCCGCGACTGGGAGAAGCTGCCGCGCAAGCGCACGCTCTCGCGTGACCTCCGCCTGGTCGGCTCCCTCGCGCCCGGCAGCCGCCCGCCCCTCGGCTCGACGCCGATGGCCGTGTACGACACCCCGCTGCCGTCGTCCGTGAACCGCGCGGGGCCCGGCTCGCGCGGATGGGCGGCGCGCGTCACCGTCGTCGACGCCGACACGGGCGACGACGACGTGGTGCTGCTCGTGACCGAGACGGTGCCGACCGGGGCCGAGCCGCACGAGGCGTTCCCAGTGGCGCTGACCCCCGCCGCACCTCCTCGGGCCGCACCGCAGCCCGAGGCCATCTCGGAATGGGGCCGCAGCGTGCTCGACTCGCTGCCGGAGTTCGCACCCGACGCCGCACTCGACCTGCTCCGCCGCGTGCCGCCCCGCGGCCCCGTGCACCCCGTCGCCGGCGACGACACCGTCACCGCCGTCACCGAGACACTGCTCGGGCTCGACCGGTCGTATCTCGCCGTGCAGGGCCCGCCCGGCACGGGCAAGACGTACGTCGGCTCGACCGTCGTCGCCCGCCTCGTGCGGCACCACGGCTGGCGCGTCGGCGTCGTCGGGCAGTCGCACGCCGTGGTCGAGAACTTCCTGGCGGCCGTCGTCGGCAAGGGCGTCGACCCCGAGCGGGTCGTCAAGGTGCCCAAGAAGGGCACGAGCCCCGAGGCGCTCGAGGCCGCCGCCTGGACCCCGCTCGCGAACAACGGCGCGGTGAGCGGATTCCTCAGCGGCCCGGGCGAGACCGGGGGAGTCGTCGGCGGGACGGCCTGGACGTTCGCGAACGCCGAGACCGTGCCGCGGGGCTCGCTCGACCTGCTCGTCGTCGACGAGGCCGGCCAGTTCTCGCTCGCACCCACCATCGCGTCGTCCGTGGCGGCGCAGAGACTGCTGCTGCTCGGCGATCCGCAGCAACTGCCCCAGGTGAGTCAGGGCTCGCACCCGGAGCCCGTCGACCAGTCGGCTCTGGGCTGGCTCGCCGACGGACACGACGTGCTCCCCGCCGGACTCGGCTACTTCCTGTCGCGCACCTACCGCATGCATCCGGCCCTGACCGCTCCCGTCTCACGGCTGTCGTACGACGGGGCCCTCGAGTCGCGGGCCCCCGCCCGGCACCTCGCGGGCATCGAGCCCGGGCTGCACGTCGTGCCGGTGGTCCACCACGGCGACACGACGTCGTCGGCGGACGAGGCCGAGCGCGTCGTCGCCCTCGCGGCCGACGTCGTCGGTCGCCTCTGGACCGATGGCGACGTCACGCGTGCCCTGACCGCCGCCGACGTGATCGTCGTCGCGCCCTACAACGCGCAGGGCGCCCTCATCCGCGAGGCGCTCGACCGAGCCGGGCTCCCCGCGACGACCGTCGGCACCGTCGACCTCTTCCAGGGGCGCGAGGCGGTGGTCTCGATCCTGTCGCTGGCCGCGTCCTCGGCCACGGACATCCCCCGCGGACTCGACTTCCTCCTCATGCCCAACCGGCTCAACGTGGGCATCTCCCGCGCGCAGTGGGCGGCGTACCTCGTGCACTCGCCGGCGCTCGCCGCCTCGATGCCGACGTCGATCGCCGGGCTGGGGCTGCTGTCGCGATTCATCGACCTCGTCGCTCCGGCGGGCGGGGCTCACGACCCGCGCCGCGCCTCCTCGGCTTCGCCCTAGGCTCGACTCATGGGGCTTTTCTCGCGCAAGAAGAACACGACGACCGACGAGACCGCGACGGACACCACGGTGGCCGCCGCCGGAGGCGCCGACCCGGACGGCGCAGTAGACGGAACGCACGCGGCTGCGGCCCGCGCGACCCCTGGGGCCTCCGCCGGCTCGGGGAGTCCGGCAGCCTCGACGACCGAGGCGCCGCGCATCACCGTGTCCCGTGCCGCTCCGACGAACACGTCGAGCGCGGACCCCGCGGCCGTTCCGACCGGGGCCCGGACCGCCGCCCCCGTCCCGCCGCACCGCAAGGCCGCACCCGTCGTGCACACCGCCCTCCAGGAGGCGCTCACCGGCTGGAGCACCACCAAGAACGTCCAGACGATGTACTCCGTCGTCAAGGAGCTCGCCGCGGGCAGTCTGCTGCTCGACATCGGCTCGTCGTCGCTGGCCGACCCGAAGCGCGGACCTCAGAAGGGCGACACGATCTCGATCGCCCACCAGGTCGACAACGCCGGCAAGAAGGTGCTGCTCGCCTTCACCAGCGGAGAGCGCCTCGGCTTCTACCGCAAGACCAGCGAGCCCGTGTCGCTCGTCGAGTCGGCGCCCCACGTCGTGGCGATGGCCGTGTCGAAGTACGACGGTCTCGTGCTCGACCCGGGCTCGCCCGAGACGCAGTGGATCGGCTACACCGACGAGCTCGTGCGAGGCCTCACCTCCGACCCCTCCGAGAACCACGCCGTGAAGCAGGCGATGGCCGAGAAGCGCATCGCTTGGCCCGAGATGCTCCGGCTGGTCCGCGACGCGCCGTCGCTCTACATCGCGTCGGTCGCCCAGCGCGACGAGACCGGCGAGATCACCTCGATGGGCGTCGCCACGGTGACGACGCACGAGGGCGACACGCTCTCCGTGCTGCTCACCTCGCCCGCCGAGGTCGGGGCCTGGGCCCCCGGGGCCGACGCGAGCCCGACGCGGTTCGCCGCCGTCGCGAAGGTCGCGCTCGACCAGGGGCACGCGGGCATCGTCGTGAACCCCGCCGGCTCGATGCTGACCATCACGGCCGCCGAACTGCGCGCCCTCCTCGGCGACGCCTGACGACCCGCACCGGGCGACGGGTCGGGCTGGACCTCGTCCGGTGGTCGGGTGCGCCGCGTCGCCACGGGCGCAGGCGCCCTGCCCCACCCGGTGGATCCGCCACGGTGGTCGGAAAGCGCCCTGCGGGGCCGAGCGGAGGGCGTCTTCTGCCCACCGACTGGTGCGGGCTGGCGAGGGGGGTCGGAAGGTGCCGTTCGGCGCCGCGCGGAGGGCGTCTTCGGCCCACCGTTGAGCCCCGGGAACGCGAGGGTGGCCCGGGCGTCAGCGGCCGGGCGAAGGGGACGCGGCGTAGGCCACGGCGGACACGACCGTCAGGGTCAGCGCCGCGATGTTCAGCGGCACCAGGGGGCCCGCGAAGGCGTTCACCAACCCGATCGAGGTGCCGAGCCCGAGCACGAGCTGCCCGACGAGCAGCAGCGCGAGCCCGAACGCGGAGCCGAGCAGCGCCACCCGTGCGAGGTCGTGGGCGCGCTGACGGGCGGCGACGTCATCCGCGCCGCGGCTGCCCGTGACAGCACCAGCACGCGAACGCGCACCGGCACCGGCAGCAGTGCCCGCGACAGGGCCCGCCCCAGCACCCGCGTCCGCGCCCGGCAGAGCCCGCCGCGTCCGGAGGAAGAGCACGAGGGCCACGAGCCCCAGCAGCAGCGGGATGAGGCTGCCGATGGTGAGCGCGGCCTGCACCACCCCGAACAACGCGTCGGTACCGGTGGCGGGGTTCATGCGGGCTCCTCGGCGGGGACGTGCTGAGGGCGGACCCGGATGGGTCCGCCCTCAGAGGATGCGGCTAGTGACGCGGCTTGCGGGCCGGCCGGTCGGAGCCGTACGACCCCGACGAGCGCTCGGGACGGTCGCCCCGGTCGTCGCGACGGGCGCCGCCGCCGCCGCCGCGACGGTCGGGCTTGATCTCGATGAGCTTGCCGCTGATGCGGGTGTCGCTCAGACGGTCGAGCATGTCGCTGCTGACGTCCGACGCCAGCTCGACGATCGAGAAGTCCGGGCGGATGGCGATCGCACCGAAGTCGTCGCGGCTGAGACCGCCCTCGTTGGCGAGGGCGCCCACGATCTGGCGGGGCTCGACGCGGTGACGACGACCGACCTCGATGCGGTACGACGTCATCGGCTTCGAGGTGCGCGGGCCGCGTTCGCGACGCTCGCCGCGATCGTCGCCCTGGCCGCCGCGCGGTGCGCGGTCGTCGCGCTCGCGGATCGGACGCTCGTCGCGCTGCGGGCGCTCGTCGCGCGGGTCGAGCAGCAGCGGCGTCTCGCCCTGCGCCACGACGGCGAGAGCAGCCGCGACGTCGGCCTCGGGCACGTCGTGGTGCTCGACGTAGTGCGCGATGATGTCGCGGAACGCCGAGATGCGGGCCTCCTGCGACAGAGCCTCGGTGATGGCGTCGTCGAACCGCGTCAGGCGGGTGCTGTTGACGTCGTCGACCGACGGCAGCTGCATCTGCGTGAGGGGCTGACGCGTCGCCTTCTCGATGGCGCCGAGCAGACGGCGCTCGCGCGGGGTGACGAAGCTGATCGCCGCGCCGCTGCGACCGGCACGACCGGTGCGGCCGATGCGGTGCACGTACGACTCGGTGTCGATCGGGATGTCGTAGTTGACGACGTGGCTGATGCGGTCGACGTCGAGACCGCGGGCCGCCACGTCGGTGGCGACCAGGATGTCGAGCTTGCCGCTCTTCAGCTGGTTGACGGTGCGCTCGCGCTGGGCCTGCGCCACGTCGCCGCTGATGGCCGCCGCCGAGTAGCCGCGGGCGCGGAGCTTCTCGGCCAGCGTCTCGGTCTCGCTCTTCGTGCGGACGAAGATGATCATGCCCTCGAAGTTCTCGACCTCGAGGATGCGCGTCAGGGCGTCGACCTTCTGGGGGTACGACACCATCAGGTAGCGCTGCGTCGTGTTGACCGAGGTCGTGGTCTTCTGCTTGACCGTGATCTCTTCGGCGTCGTTCAGGTACTGCTTCGAGATGCGGCGGATCTGCGGCGGCATGGTGGCCGAGAACAGCGCGACCTGCTTGTCGTCGGGGGTGTCGGCGAGGATCGTCTCGACGTCTTCCGCGAAGCCCATCTTGAGCATCTCGTCGGCCTCGTCGAGCACGAGGTACTTGAGCTCCGAGAGATCGAGGGTGCCCTTGGCGAGGTGGTCCATGATGCGACCGGGCGTGCCGACGACGACGTGCACGCCGCGGCGCAGCGCGCTCAGCTGCACGCCGTACGCCTGGCCGCCGTAGACGGGGAGCACGTGGACGCCGCGCATGCCGGAGGCGAACTGCTCGAACGCCTCGCAGACCTGGAGGGCGAGCTCGCGGGTGGGCGAGAGCACGAGCGCCTGCGGCTTCTTCGCGCTGACGTCGAGGCGCGACAGGATGGGCAGCGCGAACGCGGCCGTCTTGCCGGTGCCGGTCTGGGCGAGGCCGACGACGTCGCGGCCGTCGAGGAGTGTGGGGATGGTGGCGGCCTGGATGGCCGAAGGGGTCTCGTAGCCGATGTCTCGGATCGCCTTGAGCACCTGATCGCTCAAGCCCAGATCGGCGAACGTCGGCGTCGTGTCGGCTTGCTCTGTGGCGTCGCTCGGGGCTTGTTCGGTGGTGTGGCTCATAGTGCAACGGTAGCCGGTATCGCGGCCGGTGCCGTGCTGACATGGCGGGCGGGTCCGATCGGCCGACCCGCGCCTCCTCGTCAGTCGGTCCGCGGACCCTCCGGCTCGGGGGCGACGATGATGTTGATCGGCGTCGTGTCGCTGTGCAGCGACTGCACGTAGACCTTCTTGCGGCGGCGCAGCCAGCGGCGCGCCCCCGGGGTGGCGAGCAGGCTGCCGAGCACGAGACCGGCGCCGATCGCGAGCGTCGTCAGCATCGAGAAGATGAAGTCGACCTCGGCGCCGTCGGTCCCCGACATGAAGTTCAGCAGGGCCGACGCCACGGCGAGCGAGGGCAGCAGCGATCCGCAGAACGCCGGCACCGCGATCACGGTCGCGGCGGTGCGCAGCCGGGCGGCCGCGACCGTCGACAGGGCGCCGAGCAGCGTCGCCGCGAGGAACGTCGCGCCCATCAGCGGCACTCCGAGAAGGCGCAGGGTGAAGAGCGACAGGTTGCCGACGAGGGCCACGCCGATGGTGATGGGGATCATCCGGGCGCTCGAGCCCTGCGCGACCGCGTTCGCCGACGCGGCCGCGAAGCTCGAGCAGAGCGACAGCCACAGGGGCAGCGCCTGCAGCGTGATGTTCGTCGGGTCGACCTCGATGTCGACGAACCCGGCCGTGACGGCGATCCCGGCGGGGATGCCGCAGACGATCCCGGCGACGATCAGCCCGATCACGAGGGCCCGTCCGAGCGCCATGGCGCGGAACCCCGAGATGGCGTCCTGCGCCCAGGTCACGATCGTCGGGTGCGGCAGCGTCAGGACGACCACGGCCGCGACCATCGCCGCCGCGCCTCCGGCCGAGAGCAGATCGAGCGAGATCGCGACCGTGCCGAGGGCGGCCGTGGCGCCGGCCTGCAGGCCGACGACGAAGAACTGGGGGATGCCCCGGGCGGCGAGTCCGCGCCCCGTCGCCATGACGCCGATCATGATGACGAACGCCCCGATGGCCGCCTGCCAGGTGCCGCCGGCCTGCAGCGTGACCGAGACGCCGAGCATGCCCATGGCGAGATCGGTGATCCACGACGGCCACCGCGGGGGAGAGCGGAGCACGTCGACGAGCCCGGCGACGGCCGTCGTCATGTCGCGATCGTCGTGCAGCAGGTCGTCGACGATCTGGTACACCAGCGACAGGCGGTGCAGGTTGGACCCCTCGGCGTAGATGACGCGGGTCTTGATCAGCGGCGGGCCCTCGACGGGCGCGTACTGGATGGTGATCGCCGTGCCGTTGATGTCGAGCTCGAGCGGAGCGAGGTTCCACTTCGTGCTGACGGCGACGATGGCGACCTCGGTGCTGCGGACGTCGGCGCCCGACGCCAGCATGACGTCGCCGAGGTCCAGGCAGAAGTCGACGATCTGCCGAGGCGAGTAGAGGTCTCCGCCGATGCCGTGCTCGGGGGTCGTCCCCTCGTAGATCGTGCCCCGCAGGCGAGCGCGCACGTCGCGCATCTCCTGCGGGTTGACGTTGCGGGCCCTGACCCGGGGCGGCCGCGCGGGCGGGCGGGGCGGCTTGGGCCGGTCGCGTCGGCCGGGTCGCTGGGGATCGCTCACGGTCGAGCTCCGATCGGTCGCGTCGGGGTGGTGCTGCGGAACGGGGGAACGGCCTGACGACCGGCGGCGACGTCCCGGCTGATCACACCGCGTCGAGAGCCGATCGGACCGGCTGGATCGAGTCTAGGAGGCGCGGGTCGGCACGTCGGGACGCACGCCGCACGAGGGCGGGGCGAACCGGGGCCGCCTCGTGCCGTCGTCGGGTCAGGCCGAGCGGTCGTCGTCGCCGCGCCGCCGCTCGGCGGGCTCGCCGAACCCGTCGAAGGCGTCGAACCCGTCTCGGTCGTCGGCCGTCGAGGGGCCACCGGGCTCCGCGTCCCGGTCCGCACGCGCATCCGCGTCCGCCTCCTCGTCGGCGACGAAGCGCGTCCCGGGCTGGGTCTGCGCGAGCACGGCCTCGGCGGCCGATCCGAGGACGGTGCTGGTGTCGACGCCCTTCGTGTGGGCGAGTGCCTCCGACAGGCCGGCGGCGAGACTGCCGCCCGCCGCGCCGAGCGTCGCGACGACGTCCTCCTGGCGGGGCGTGAGGGGTTCGTCCGAGAGGCCGGAGACGACGTCGCGGAGGTTGTCCTCGCTGGCGTCCAGCGCCTCCTCGTCCCCCTGCGTGATGGCGGAGGCCTGCGACACGATCGCGAGGGCCAGAGCCGCGGCCTCCTCCTCGGGCGTCGCCGGGGCCGACCCGTCACGACCCGTCGTGTCGTCGGTGCCGTCGGCGGGGTCGTCGTCCCTGAACTGATCCATCGCTCGACCGTACGCGAGGGGCGGCCGAGGGGCTCACAGACGGGGTCGCAGGAGGTTCCGAGCGCGACAGCCGTCGCCCGGCGCGGAATACCCGGCGGCCGATGCGACTTGTCGGAGGGATGAGCGACGACCGCACCCCGCAGACCGACCGCCTGCAGAACGACCGCCCGCAGACCGACGTCGCCCCGACCGACGTGCCGCAGACCGACGTCGTCCCGACCGACCTCGAGCAGACCGACCTGGCGCAGCCCGACATCGTCGACCCCGAGACCGGCGCACCCGAGGGGGCGCCGGCGCCCGACACGAACGGCCGCGACGCGAGCTCCGCCGCCCGCCCGGGCACGGCGCTCGTCGTCGGCGCGAGCGGTATCACCGGCACGGCTCTCGTCGAGCAGCTGACCCGCGACGGGTGGGACGTCCTCGCGCTGTCGCGCCGCGCCTCCTCGGCTCCCGGGGTGACGGGCATCGCCGCCGACCTCCTCAGCGCCGAGAGCCTGAGCGAGGCGCTGGCCGACGCGAAGCCGACGCACGTGTTCTTCGCGGCGTGGCAGAAGCGCGACACCGAGGCCGAGAACATCGAGGTCAACGGGGGGATGGTCCGTGATCTGCTCGCCGCCCTCGATCACGCGCCCGTCCGGCACGTGTCGCTCGTCACCGGGCTGAAGCACTACCTCGGCCCGTTCGAGGCGTACGGCCAGGGCGTCATGCCCGACACGCCGTTCCACGAGGACGAGCAGCGCCTGGAATACCCGAACTTCTACTACGCGCAGGAGGACGAGCTCTTCGCCGCCGCCGAGCGTCAGGGCTTCACCTGGTCGGTGCACCGCTCGCACACGGTGATCGGATTCGCCGTCGGCAACGCCATGAACATGGGGCTGACGATCGCCGTGCAGGCGGCTCTCACGAAGCGCCTCGGCCGGCCGTTCACGTTCCCCGGCAGCGAGACCCAGTGGAACTCGCTCGTCGACATGACCGACGCCGGCGTGCTCGCCGAGCAGATGATCTGGGCCGCCACCGAACCGGGCGGCGCCGACGAGGCGTTCAACATCGTGAACGGCGACGTCTTCCGCTGGCGCTGGATGTGGCCCCGCCTCGCCGCGCACCTCGGCATCGACCCGGCTCTCGTCGAGGGCTTCGAGGGCGAGCCGCGCCCCCTCGAGCAGCAGATGGCCGGTCTCGAGGGCGAGTGGCGCGAGCTCGTCGCCGAGCACGACCTGGTCGAGCCCGAGCTCGCCCGCGTCGCATCGTGGTGGCACACCGACGCCGACCTCGGCCGCGACATCGAGGTCGTCGCGGACATGGGCAAGGCGCGTGACGCCGGCTTCACCCGCTACCGCCGCACGGAGCAGGCCTTCGTCGACCTCTTCGAGCGCTACCGCGCCGCCCGCCTGATCCCGTAGGCGCCGCGACGACCCGCCCGGGGCCGTGACGACGGCCCGTCACCCCCGGCGGGTCGGGCCGCCGCGTCCTCATGGCGACCCGGCGTGTCCTCACAGCGACTCGACAGGGCCGAGGAGGCGCGGCGTCGGTACGGTCGGCGGAAGCGACCCACCCGAGACGGAGCCGACATGACCCGCCCGACCCGCGCCTCCCGCGCCCGCACCGCTCGCGCCCGGCGCGGCGCCATCGCCCGATGAGAGTCACCGACACGAGCGACCTCTGGTGGAAGACGGCCGTCTTCTACAACCTCGACGTCGAGACCTACCTCGACTGGAACGACGACGGCGTCGGCGACCTCGAGGGGCTCGCCCACCGCCTCGACCACCTCGCCGAGCTCGGCGTCACCTGCCTCTGGCTCGCCCCGTTCTACCCGTCGCCGCAGCGCGACAACGGCTACGACATCTCGGACTACTACGGCGTCGACCCCCGCTACGGGCACCTGGGCGACTTCGTCGAGGTCGTGCGGACGGCCAGGGACCGCGGGATGCGCGTGATCGTCGACCTCGTGGTCAACCACACGAGCGACCAGCATCCCTGGTTCCGCGCCGCGCGCTCAAGCCCCGACAGCCGGTTCCGCGAGTTCTACCAGTGGCGGGACGACGTGCCGGCCGACCAGCCGGCGAACATGTTCCCCGACGTCGAGGACGGCGTCTGGTCGTACGACGACGAGGCCGGCCAGTACTACCGGCACTCGTTCTACTCGCACCAGCCCGACCTGGCGACCGACCGGCAGGCCGTCCGCGACGAGATCGCGAAGGTCATCGGCTTCTGGCTGCAACTCGGCATCGACGGGTTCCGCGTCGACGCGGTGCCGCACCTCATCGCCACCGACGACGGGGCCGAGCACGAGTTCCTCCAGGCGCTGCGCGGCTACGTCTCGCGACGGAGCGGCGGCGGCATGATGCTCGGCGAGGTCAACCTGCCCTACGACGAGATGGTCCCGTTCTTCGGCGCCGACGACGGCGACGAGCTGACCATGCAGTTCGACTTCGTCGCCAACCAGGCGCTCTACCTCGCTCTCGCCCGCCAGGACGCCGGCCCGCTGCGGGCGGCGCTCGCCGCGCGGCCCGCGCTCGCCCGCGGCAATCAGTGGGGCAACTTCGTGCGCAACCACGACGAGCTGACGCTCGACCAGCTGAGCGACGACGAGCGAGACGAGGTGTTCGAGGCGTTCGCTCCGCTCGAGTCGCAGCGGATCCACGGGCGGGGCATCGTGCGGCGCCTCCCGCCGATGCTCGACGGCGACCCCCGGCGCATCCGCATGGTCTACAGCCTGATGTTCTCGACGCCGGGAGCCCCCGTGCTCTTCTACGGCGAGGAGATCGGCATGGGCGAGAACCCCGCCGTCCGCGGGCGGGGCGCCGTCCGGACGCCGATGCAGTGGACCGACGAGGCCGGGGGAGGCTTCTCGCGGGCCCCCGCCGACGACCTCACCGCGCCGCTCGCCGTCGAGGGCTGGGCACCGGAGCACGTCAACGTCTCGCGGCAGCGACACGAGACCGACTCGCTGCTGCGTTTCGTGCAGGGGCTCGCGCGGCACTACCGCGCGTCGCCCGAGATCGGCTGGGGCGAGCTGACGCTGCTCGAGTCCGGGCACGACTGCGTGCTCGCCCACGCCGTGTCGAGCAGCACGGGCACCCTCGTCGCCGTGCACAACTTCGCACCGGACGGCCGCTCGGTCGACCTCGACCTGGCACCGCTCGGGCTCGACCTCGGCGACGGCGTGCGGTTGACCGATCTGCTCGGCGAGCGCACCTCCCCCGACGAGGCCTCCGCCGCGGGACGGCACCGCGTCGAGCTCGAGGGCTACGGTCATCGCTGGCTGCGTGTGCTGCGACCGGACGAGAAGCGGCTGGTCTGACCCGGCGGTCAGGGGCGGGGGTCGGCGTGCTCGGCGTCGGCGATCGCCTCGCTCGGCACCGGCTTCCCGCGGCGCGACACGAACGTCGCCGCCCACAGCACGATGCCGATGACGAGCAGACCGCCGGCGATCTCGTACTGCTCGGCGCCGCGCCCCGACGAGACCGGCAGCACGAGCCACAGGCAGGCCACGACCCCGATCACGGGCAGGACGGTGCCGGCCCGGAAGTGCTTCTGGGTCACCCGGTCACGCCGCAGCACGAGCACCGTGACGTTGACGACGGCGAAGACCGCGAGGAGCAGCAGCGAGGTGGTGCCGCCGAGCACGGCGACGATGGGCGATTCGGGTGAGAGCGACACGTAGCCGATCAGGGCGAGCGAGAGGGCCGTGGTGAACAGGATCGAGGCCCAGGGGGTCTGACGCTTCGCGTGCACCTTCGACAGGAACCCGGGCAGGACTCCCTGCCGGCTCATGCCGTAGAGCAGACGGCTCGCCATCATCATGTTGATGAGCGCGCTGTTGGCCACGGCGAACATGGAGATGAAGGGCAGCAGCTGCCCGATCGGGAAGTCCGGCGCCGCCGTGTTGACGACCGTCACGAGGGGCGTCTCGTTGTCGGCCAGTTCGCCGATCGGCACGACCGCGACGGCGCAGATCGCGACGAGCACGTAGATGACGGCGGCGATGCCGAGACCCGTGAGCATGACCTTGGGGAAGATCCGGCTCGGGTCCTTGGTCTCCTCCGCCATGTTGACGCTGTCCTCGAATCCGACCATGGCGAAGAAGGCCAGCGACGTGGCCGTGCTGATGCTCAGCAGCAGCGACTTGTCGCCCGGCGTCTCGAACAGCACGACCCGACCCCAGTCCGCGTTCCCGCCCGCGATGAACCAGAAGCCGATCATGATCACCATCAGCAGCCCGGAGAGCTCGACGAGGGTCAGCACGACGTTGGCCTTGACGCTCTCGCTCACACCGCGGAAGTTGATGGCCATCACCAGCAGCATGAAGCCCATCGCGATCGCCATCACAGCGCCGTTCGACAGCTCGACGCCGATGCCGGCCGCGAGGTTCGCGGCGAAGGCGCGCGCCGCGGTCGAGGCGCTCGTGATGCCCGAGCACATGACGACGAAGCACACGATGAAGGTGACGAAGTGGATGCCGAACGCCTTGTGCACGTACAGCGCCGCCCCGGCCGTCTGCGGGTACTTCGTCACGAGCTCGAGATACGAGAAGGCCGTGACCAGGGCGACGGCGAACGCGATGAGGAACGGCAGCCAGGCCGCACCGCCCACCTCGGCGGCGACCTGACCGGTCAGCGCGTAGACGCCCGTGCCGAGGATGTCGCCGATGATGAACAGCAGCAGGAGCTTCGGGCCGATGGCCCGCTTCAGCTCGGTGGGCGTCTCGCCCGTGTCGGTGGTGGGCGGTTTCGTGTTGCTCGTCGCGGTCATGGTGACCTCCGGGTGCGTCGATGGAGCACGGATGTCTGCGACATCCTGCCCCCGTCGCGGTGCCCCTGTCGAGAGCGGCCCGAGGAGGCGCGGGTCGGGTCCGGTCGGCCGCCCGAGGCCGCGGCACGCGTAACGTCGGGTGTCCGACCACAGGAGGCCCCATGACCACGACCGTCCACCTCGAGATCCACGTCGACGGCGACAAGCTCGACCTGGCCCGCGACATCGTCCGCGAGACGCTGGTCGCCACCCGCGCCTGGCCCGGCTGCGAGGGGCTCGAGGTCATCGTGGACGACGACGACCCCTCGCGCGCGATCGTCGTCGAGACGTGGGCGACGGCGGCCGACCACGAGGCGTACGTCGCCTGGCGCGCGACGCCCGAGGGCGCGAACCGCCTGCCCGAGGTGCTCGTCGAGCCGCCCGTCACGCGCTCGTTCTCGACGACGATCCCGCTGGGCGCCTAGCGGAGCTCGCGGGCGCCCAGCGGATCTCGCGGGCGCCCAGCGGGTCTTCCGGCGACCGGCGGTCCTCCCGGGCGGCCGCGGGGCGCGGCTCAGTCGTCGAGCAGACCACGGATGTCGTCGGCGGTCAGCGCCGAGCTGAAGACGGCGTCGTCGTCCATGACGGCGTCGAACAGCTGCGCCTTCTTCTGCTGCAGCGCGAGCACCTTCTCCTCGATGGTGCCGTTCGCGATCATGCGGTAGACCATGACGTTCTTCGTCTGGCCGATGCGGTGCGTCCGGTCGACGGCCTGCGCCTCGGCCGCGGGGTTCCACCACGGGTCGAGCATGAACACGTAGTCGGCCTCGGTCAGGGTCAGCCCGAAGCCACCGGCCTTGAGGCTGATGAGGAACGCCGGGGCGTCGCCCGTCCGGAAGCGGCGGATCACCTCGGCTCGACGTCGGGTCGAGCCGTCGAGGTACTCGTGCGCGATGCCGCGTTCGTCGAGCCGGGCGGCCACCCGCCCGAGGAACGACGTGAACTGGCTGAAGACCAGCGCCCGGTGCCCGCCGGCGACGACGTCGTCGAGCTCGTCGATCAGCTGCTCGAGCTTCGCGGACGGGATGTCGGCGTAGCCGTCGTCGAGCAGCGCGGCGTCGAGCGAGAGCATCCGCAGCAGAGTCAGCGAGCGGAACACGATGAAGCGGTTGCGGTCGAGGTCGTCGATGAGGTCGAGCAGCTTGAGTCGCTCGCGCTGGAGGAACGCGTCGTAGAGCTCGCGGTGGGCGGGCGCGAGGTCGACGCGCAGCACCTGCTCCTGCTTCGCGGGCAGATCCGCCGCGACGAGCTCCTTCGTGCGCCGCAGGAGGAGCGGCCGGATGCGGCGTCGCAGCCGTTCGAGGTGCTCGGCCCCGGCCCCGGACTCGATGGGCTTGACGTAGCTCTCGGTGAACGTGCTCGCGCTCGCGAGGAGACCCGGCGCCACGATGCGGAAGAGGGACCAGAGGTCCATCAGGCTGTTCTCGAGCGGCGTGCCCGTGATGGCGATCGTGACGCGCGCGTCGAGCTCGACCGCGGCTCGATGGGCCTGCGACCCGCGGTTCTTGACGAACTGCGCCTCGTCGAGCACGAGCACGGCCCACTCGTGCGCCCGGTAGACGGCCGCGTCGAGTCGGAAGAGGGCGTACGACGTGACGATCACGTCGGGCAGGGGGCCCGCCTCGCCGGCCAACGCGGAGGCGAGCCTGCCGCGACTCTTCCTCTCGGTCTCGGTGACCGCGTGCACGACGAGCCCCGGGGCGAAGCGGGCGGCCTCGAGCGCCCAGTTCGACACCACCGAGGTCGGGGCGACGACGAGGAACGGGAGCCGGTCGGCGGGGTCCTCGGTCTCGCGGACGTGAGCCATGAGGGTGAGCGTCTGCAGCGTCTTGCCGAGACCCATGTCGTCGGCGAGGACGCCGCCGAGGCCGTGCCGGTGGAGGAATGCGAGCCACTCGAAGCCCTCACGCTGGTAGGGGCGCAGCGTGGCCTCGATCGAGCGCGGCACGGGCGGGGGATCCGCGAGGGCGTCGCCGGCGTCCCCGTCGTCGCGACGGGCCAGGGCGAGCAGCCCGCCGACGGCCGCCTGCCATCGATCCGCCTCGACGGTCTCGTCGGCGAGGGCGTCGATCTCGGCCCAGAGCCCCGCCTGATGGCGGTTGATGCGGGGACCGGTCTCCCATTCGTCGAGGGAGGTCGCCTCGTCGAGGAGTCTCTTGAGCTCGTCGAACACCGGCGACCCGAGCGACAGGTACGACCCGTCGACGAGCAGCATCCTGCGCTGTCGCTTGGCGATCGCCGTCAGCAGCGGCACGAGCGGCACGGTCCGCCCCTCGACGGTGACGAGCACGCCGAGATCGAACCAGTCGCGCTTGTCGGTCTCGATCGTCGTCACGGTGAGGTGGGGCTCGTCGGTCAGCCGGCGGTAGTCCGGGCGGGCGCCGACGAGCTCGACGACGACGTCATCGCGCGCCTCGAGCCCCGGCAGGACCTCGGCGGCGAACTCGGCGGCGGCGAGCCCGGTGAGGACGGTGTCGCGCGGCGGCCCTCCGAGCTCGTCGAGCACCGGCACGGGGCCGTGCCCGTCGAGGGGGAGCCGTCGCCCGTCGATCGACCAGCCCCAGCCGAGCCGGATCGTGTGCGAGGCCTCGAAGCCGACCGTGACGTGCAGCGCCGGCGGCATCAGCGCGGGCAGCTCGACCGACGCGTCGGAGCTGACGACGTCGACCGACCGGCGGAGGGCCGGCGAGAAGTCGGTGAGGAACTCGTCGGTCTCGTCGGCCGGGACGACGATCTCGGGGGTGACGGTCAGCAGTCGTCGCTCGTCGACCCCGAGGGGGCTCGCCGTCGGCGCCAGGGTCACGCGCAGCGCCGGAGAGGTCTCGGCCGTCCAGACGCCGTGGTCGCCGACGACGCCCGTGACGGCGGCCGGCCCCTCGCCGCCGTCGACGGCGACGCCCGCGACGAGTCGGAGCGAGCCGTCGTCTTCGCGCGTCACGTCGAGGGTCACCCGCGCCCCGTCGGCGATCATCACGTCGGTGGCGCGCTTGCCCGTCACGAAGGCCACGCCGAGTCGCCGGGCCTCGGCGAGCAGCGGCCACAGCAGGGGGCTGGCGAAGTCGTCGAGATGCAGCCACTCGGAGTCGCCCGGCACGTACGTCGCGACGACGGATCTGTGGAGGGCCGAGAACTGCCCGAACCACGCGTGCTGATCCGGATCGACCGCGAGGCGGTTGAGCTGGTACGGCAGCGACGACCAGGTGAGGGATCCGCGCACCCAGTTGCCCGTGCCGCTGAGCGTGACCGGTCGGACGCCGAGCCGCCGGGCCACCCGCCCGCCCTGCGGCCGACGGGACCCCGATCGCGATGCCCCCGCCCGGTCGCGCAGCTCGAAGAGCAGACCCATGCCGGTCGTCCGAGCCGAGGAGGTGCGGGTCGGCCGCCCGAGGGAGCCCACGACGGACCGCCAGTCGCCCGCGTCGCCCCCGAGCGGATCCGCGCTCGCCGACGGCAGGCCCGCCCCGCCGCCCGGGGCGGCCGTGGCCGCGGCGTTCCGCAACCCGCCGGCCGTCGTGCCACGGCGCTGCAGCAGGGCCGCGGTGTTGCTCTGCAGCAGCACGGCGGCGACGTGCTTGCAGTCGCCGCCGATGGGGCAGCTGCACGTGCTGCGGACCGGACGGCTGTAGTCGCCGCGCCCCGCCCGCACGACGATCTCGCTGAGGTACGGAGTGGCCTCGGTGCCCTGGACCGTGCCGGTGATGCGTTCGTCGGCCGCATGCCAGGAGGTCTCGGTGACCGCACCGGAGGCCGCGTACTCCTTGGCGCGGTTGAAGGCGCGGGGCCCGACGAGACGGATGACGTCGACGGCGTCGATCAGCGGCGCGAGGGGGGAGAACTCGCCCGCGGGCCCGTCGTCGATCATGGCGTCCATGATGTCAGCCGCCCCCGACGTCGAGGCCGCCGGGTGCGGGTCAGGCGGGGACGCCGACCGGGCCGGTCGACCCGGCGGTGGCGGGCTCCGTCGGGGTCCCGCCCCGCGCCTCCTCGTCCGGGCCCTGCGGCACCCGGCGACGGAACAGCAGCGCGGCGATGACGGCGCCGACGGCGAACAGGCCCGCACCCCACCAGTACGCCGCGGCGTAGCCGGTGACCGCGGCCTCGGCGGCCACGGCGCCCGTGGTCGGCAGGTGATCGGCCAGGTAGTCAGCCGTCGCCGTGGCCGCCAGCGTGTTGAGCAGCGCCGTCCCGATCGAGCCGCCGACCTGCTGGCTCGTGTTGACCATCGCCGAGGCGACGCCCGCGTGCTCGCGGTCGACGCCCAGGGTCGCGGTCTGGATCGACGCGGGCATGATCGAGCCCATGCCGAAGCCGAGCACCATCAGGGCCGGCAGCACATGGCCGGCGTAGCCGCTGTCGAGGTCGAGCCTCGTGAGCAGCAGCATGCCGATCATGCCGAGGGTCATGCCGAACGGCACCATGATCTTCGGCCCGAAGCGCGGCACGAGGATGTTCGTCGACAGCTGGGCCGCGAGCACGAGCATGCCGATCATCGGCAGGAACGCGAGCCCCGTCCTGGTCGGCGTGTAGCCGAGCGAGGTCTGCAGGTAGTAGGTCACGAAGAGGAAGATGCCGAACATGCCCGCTCCGGCGATGGTGACCGAGCTGTAGGCGGCCCCGCGATTGCGGTCGAGCACGATCGACAGGGGCAGCAGCGGGTGCGCGGCACGGCGCTGCCAGAGCACGAAGGCGCTCAGCAGGACCCCGGCGGCGACGAGGAACCCCCAGGTCAGCGGTGAGCCCCAGCCCTCGTCCTCGGCGTTCGAGAAGCCGTAGACGAGCGAGAACAGGGCGGCGGACACCATGACGGTGCCGGGGACGTCGAGCTTCGGTCGCGGCCCGCTGCGGGTGACGAGCGAGACGAAGACGGCCGCACCGGCGATGGCGACGGCGGCGATGACGACGTTGATGTAGAGGTTCCAGCGCCACGAGGCGTACTGCGTCAGGAACCCGCCGAGCAGCAGGCCGATGGCTCCGCCGGCGCCCGCGATCGCGCCGAACACGCCGAAGGCGCGAGCGCGCTCCTTGGGCACGGTGAAGGTGGTCGTCAGCACGGCGAGGGCCGTCGGGGCGAGCAGGGCGCCGAACGCGCCCTGCAGTGCGCGGGCGGAGACGAGCAGACCGAAGCTTTCGGCGGCCCCGCCGAGGGCGGAGGCGAGGGCGAAGCCGATCAGACCGATGATGAAGGTGCGCTTGCGGCCGATCAGGTCCGAGACCCGCCCGCCGAGCAGCAGGAGGCTGCCGAAGGCGAGCGAGTACGCGGTGATGATCCACTGCCGGTCGCCGTCCGAGAATCCGAGGTCGCTCTGCGCGGCGGGCAGGGCGATGTTGACGACCGTGGAGTCGAGCACGACCATCAGCTGGGCCAGGGCGACGGTGGTGAGCGTCCACCAGCGGCGGGACGAGGAGGCGCGGGTCGCGTCGTCCGCGAGGGAGGGGGTCCGAGACATGAGCGCGAGCATATACGAGTCGGGCCGGTTTCGGATATGTCCGGTCTCGTAACTCGGCGGGGTAGAGTCGCGGCCATGACCGACGCACCGACTCCCGGACGTCCGGGGCGGAAGCGCGATCACAGCCGCGACCCGGAGATCCTCCGCTGCACCATCGACGTGCTCGCCGAGACCGGCTTCGAGGGCATGACCATCGAGATGGTCGCCGCCCGCGCGAAGGCCGGCAAGGCGACCCTGTACCGGCGCTGGGCGTCCAAGGGCGAGCTGGTGGTCGACGCCGTCGCCTGCCTGAAGCAGGGTGCCGTCGACCTCGACGACCTGCCCGACACCGGCAGCCTGCGGGGCGACCTGATCGCGATGATCAAGCCCCAGAGCATCGAGGAGGCCGAGAAGAAGATGCGGGTGATGGCCGGTGTCGTCACGATGCTCTCCACCACGCCCGAGCTCGCCGAGGCCGTCGACAGCGCCATCGTGCAGCCGCGCGCTCAGGCCAACCGGCTGCTCATGCGTCGCGCCCTCGACCGCGGCGAGATCGACCCGGCCACCGACATCGAGGCTCTGGCCCTCGTCACGCCGTCGATGGTCTCGTACCGCGTGCTCGTGCTGCGGAAGCCCGTCGACCGCGAGTTCCTCGTCTCGCTGATCGACGGCGTCCTGCTGCCGGCCGCAGGGGTGCGGCAGAGCACGGACGCCTGACACCGCCGCCCCGAGGAGGCGCGCCCGGCGGGCCTCCCGGCCTGCGGGCCCGAGACGGCCGGCCCCGTCCTGGCCGCCATCGGTCCCTCGCCGACACGCGGTCCCGCCGGGCGCCCCGGACCTGGCAGACTGAGGCGCGCTCTCCCCGCGGAGCGGCGCGCCTCACCGGACCGCCGCCGCTCCGATGACGACCTCCCCACTCGACATCGCCTCGAAAGTGATCGGCCTGTGACCGTTTCCTCTTCTTCCGAGAGCCCGCGCGACGTCTCCCGTCTCGGGTCGCTCGACGCCCTGCTCTTCGACCTCGACGGCGTGCTGACGCCGACGGCCGAGGTGCACATGCGCGCCTGGTCGCGCCTGTTCACCGAGTACTTCGAACCCCGCGGACTCGAGCCGTACACCGAGGCCGACTACTTCGAGCACGTCGACGGCCGTCCGCGCTACGACGGGGTGCGCGCGATGCTCGCCGCCCGAGGCGTGACGCTGCCCGAGGGGTCCGACGACGACGCGCCCGACGCGGAGACCGTCCGCGGTCTCGGCAACCGGAAGAACGCGGCCTTCGCGGCCGAGCTCGCCGAGAACGGCGTCGCCCCGTACCCGGGGTCGGTGGAGTTCCTCGATCGGGCGATCGCGCTCGGGATCCGGGTGGCCGTCGTGTCGAGCTCGCGCAACGCCGTGCCCGTGCTCGCGGCGGCGGGATTGCGCGACCGCTTCGACGTGATCGTCGACGGCGTCGTCGCCGCGGCCGAGGGCATCAGCGGCAAGCCGGCGCCCGACACGTACCTCGAGGGCGCCCGTCGGCTCGGGCTCACCGCCGCCGACTGCGTCGTCGTGGAGGACGCCCAGTCGGGCGTGGAGGCCGGGCGACGCGGGGCCTTCGGCCTGGTGCTCGGCGTCGACCGCGGAACCGGCGCCCAGACCCTCATCGACTTCGGGGCCGACGTCGTCGTCGACGACCTCGGGGAGGTCGTCGGGAGCCTCGGCTCGTCGCGGACGCGGGACGACGGACCCACGGACCCACCGCCTCCTCGGATCGCTCCGAACACCGACCACGACATCAGCACCAGCCCGCGAGAGGACCAGCCGTGAACCACATCACGTCGGACCCCCTCGACCGCCGCCGGTTCCCCGTCGACGAGTGGGCCCTGATCGAGGACGAGTACCACCAGGGTGACGAGGGTCGCACCGAGACCGTCTTCGCGGTCGGCAACGGCTACCTCGGTCTCCGCGGCAATCCGGACGAGGGGCGCGGCGGGCACTCGTTCGGCACGTTCATCAACGGGTTCCACGAGACGTGGCCCATCCGCCACGCGGAGGAGGCCTTCGGATTCGCGCGGGTCGGTCAGACCATCGTCAACGTGCCCGACGCCAAGGTCATCCGGCTCTACGTCGACGACGAGCCGTTCGTGCTCTTCGAGGCCGACATCCTGCGGCACTGCCGCCGGCTCGACTTCCGCGACGGCGTGCTCCGCCGCGAGATCGAATGGCGCACCCCGTCGGGCAAGCGCGTCCTCGTGACGAGCCGCCGCCTGGTCTCGTTCGAGGAGCGTCATCTCGCGGTCATCGAGTACGAGGTCACGGTGCTCGACGCCGACGCGTCCCTGCTGATCTCGAGCCAGATCCTCAATCGTCAGGACATGGGCGACGAGTACCACGCCGGCATGCGCGCGGCGGCCGACGCCTTCGACCCGCGCCGCGCCGAGTCGTTCGACGACCGCGTGCTGCAGCCGGAGCTGCGCCGCAACGGCGGCTCGCGGGCCATCCTCGGCTACCGCACGACCAACTCGGGCATGACCATCGCCGTCGGCGCGGACCACGACCTCGACACCGAGAACGAGTGGGACGAGTCGTCGCAGATCGACGCCGACATCGCCAAGCACGTCTACCGCGTGCGGGCGAAGGCCGGCAAGAAGGTCACGCTGACCAAGACGATCACCTACCACACGTCGCGCGGCGTCCCTCCGCGGGAGCTGGCCGACCGCTGCGACCGCACCCTCGACCGCATCGCCGACAAGCCCATCGACGACGTCTTCGCCGCGCAGCGCGCCTGGCTCGACGACTACTGGGCCCGCAGCGACGTCCAGATCGCCGACCAGCCCGAGATCCAGCAGGCCGTCCGCTGGAACCTCTTCCAGCTGGCCCAGGCGACGGCCCGCACCGACGGCCAGGGCGTCGCCGCGAAGGGCGTCACGGGATCGGGCTACGGCGGTCACTACTTCTGGGACACCGAGATCTACGTGCTCCCGTTCCTGACGTACACGGCGCCGAACGTCGCCCGCAACGCGCTGCGGTTCCGCCTCGGCATGCTCGACGCGGCGCGCGACCGGGCCGTCGAGCTGAACCAGCGCGGTGCCCTGTTCCCGTGGCGCACCATCAACGGGCTCGAGTCGTCGGCCTACTACGCGGCCGGCACGGCCCAGTACCACATCGACGCCGACATCTCGCATGCGCTCAGCCAGTACGTGCAGGCCACGGGCGACCAGGACTTCCTCGAGCGGGGAGCCGTCGACATCCTCGTCGAGACCGCCCGGCTCTGGGCCGACCTCGGGTTCTGGCGGTCGAACGGCGATCAGCGGTTCCACATCGACGGCGTCACCGGCCCCGACGAGTACACGACCGTCGTCGACGACAACCTGTACACGAACGTCATGGCCCGAGCGAACCTCCGTGCCGCCGTCCGGACGGTCACGTGGCTCGCCGAGGAGTCGCCGGCCGCCTACGACCGCCTGGTGGCGCGTCTCGCCCTCGAGGATCACGAGGTCGACGGCTGGAGCCTCGCCGCCGAGGCGATGCACATCCCCTACGACGAGCACCGCGGCATCCACCCCCAGGACGCGCAGTTCCTCGACAAGGAGCTCTGGGACCTCGACGCCACGCCGGCGAACAAGCGACCCCTCCTGCTGCACTACCACCCCCTGGTCATCTACCGCTTCCAGGTGCTGAAGCAGGCCGACGTCGTGCTGGCCCTCTACCTCCAGGGCGACGAGTTCACCCCGGAGCAGAAGCTCCGCGACTTCGAGTACTACGACGCGCTGACGACCGGCGACTCGACCCTGTCGGGCGTCGTGCAGTCGATCGTCGCCGCCGAGGTCGGGCACCACCAGCTGTCGCAGCAGTACTTCCTGTCGTCGCTGTTCGTCGACCTCGCCGACCTGCACAACAACACCTCGGACGGCGTGCACGTGGCGTCGACCGGCGGCATCTGGAGCGCCCTGGTCAACGGGTACGGCGGCATGCGCGACTGGCTCGGGCGCTTCAGCTTCGACCCGCGCCTCCCCGGCGACTGGACGGAGCTCGCCTTCCGGGTGCAGATCCGCGGCAGCCGCGTGCGCGTCGACCTCGCGCAGCACGAGATCGTCTTCACGCTCGAGACCGGCGACGCCGTCGAGGTGTGGGTGCGCGACCAGGCCGTCACGGTCACCGCCGAGGCGCCCTCGCGGGTCGCCCTCTCCGACCAGGGGCCGCGCATCACGACCAAGGTGCCGACGACCAACGACCTGCGGGGTCTCATGCGCGCCGACGGATCGGTCATCACGGCGTCGATCCCGACGATCAGCATCGACCGCGACGACGAGGCCGGCGCGTAGGGTCGCGCACCGGCCCCCCCAACGGTGGTCGGAAGCGGTCCTTCGCGAGGTGGCGGAGGGGCGCTCTCCGACCACCGTGGGGCGTTTCGGGTGCGCGGGCGGCGCCGCCGGTCAGGTCAGAACGGGCCGGCGGCCACGGCCAGCGCCTCGAAGAACGCCGTCGCATCGTCATCGCGCCGTTTGACCGACGCGCCGATCGTGCCCGACGGGGGGCGCAGCTCGCCGTCGACGCGGGTGCCGCCGTCGACGGGCGTGAAGGTCAGCCGGAACGCGACGTCGCCGGTGGCCGTCGCCGATCGGCGCGAGAGCACGGCGCCGTCGTCGTCGACGCTCGTGACGGTGAACGACGGGCTGGTCTGCACGGCGCGGCGCACGAGCGCGGGCAGCATGGCGGGCGGGAGACCGAGCACCAGGGAGGCGCGGGTCAGCTCGGCGTCTCCCCGCTCGATCCGGGGACCTCTGGGTTCGCGGGAGCTGCTCATGCGCACAGGCTAGCGCGAGCGGTCGGCCAGCCGCCCGTGCCGCGGACTAGCGTCGCGCGCATGGCCTCCGAATCGACGACCCTCCGCGTGGGCGACCGCGACGTCCGCGTGAGCAGCCCCTCCCGCGTGCTCTGGCCCGAGCTCGGGGTGACCAAGCTCGATCTCGCCCGCTACCTCGTCGAGGTCGGCGCACCCTTCGTGGCGGCGAACGGCGACCGCCCGATCTCGCTGCAGCGGTTCGGCGGTGACGTCGACGGCGAGCAGTACTTCTCGAAGAACCCGCCGCGCGGCACGCCCGACCACGTGCGTGCCGTCGACGTCACCTATCCGAGCGGTCGGACGCACCCGCAGCTCGTGATCGACGAGCCGGCCGCCGCGGTCTGGGCGGCGCAGATGAACACGCTCGTGTTCCATCCGTGGGCGTCGCGCGCCGAGCAGCCCGATCTGCCCGATCAGCTGCGCATCGACCTCGATCCGCAGCCGGGCACGACCTTCGCCGACGCGGTCGCCGCGGCGCTCGACCTCCGCGCCGTGCTCGACGAGGCCGGCCTGACCGCCTTCGTCAAGACGAGCGGCAACCGCGGCGTGCACGTGTTCGCGCCCATCGAGCCCGAGCACGAGTTCCTGGACGTGCGTCACGCCGTCATCGCGGCGGCCCGCGAGCTCGAGCGTCGCGCCCCCGACCGCATCACGACCGCCTGGTGGAAGGAGCAGCGGGGCGAGCGCGCCTTCGTCGACTACAACCAGGCGAACCGCGACCGCACCATGGCGGGTGCCTGGTCGCCCCGGGCGCTGCCCCGCGCCTCCGTGTCGCTGCCGGTCTCGTGGGACGACCTGCCCTCGATCGACCCGGGCGAGCACACGGTCCTGACGGTGCCCGACCGTCTGCAGCGGCTGGGCGACCCCTGGGCGTCGATGCACGAGAGCCCCGGTCGCATCGACGTCCTGCTCGGCTGGTGGGAGCGCGACGTGGCCGAGGGGCTCGGCGAGCTGCCGTTCCCGCCGGACTTCCCGAAGATGCCGGGCGAACCGCCCCGCGTGCAGCCGAGCCGGGCTCGCGCCGCGGCGACCGACTGACGCGCGGACGAGGAGCCGAGGAGGCGCGGGCCGACTACCCGAGCACCTCGCCGAGGTCGTACGCCGCGGGCACCTCGAGCTGGTCGAAGCCGCACGACCGCGCGTCGCGGTCGGGTCGCCACCGCGCGAACTGCACCGTGTGCCGGAACCTCGCGCCCTCCATCTGGTCGTAGCGCACCTCGACGACCCGTTCGGGTCGGAGCGGAACGTACGAGACGTCCTTGCCCGACGAGAAGCGGCTGCGCTCGGTCTCGGCGTGCAGCACGTCGCCGTCGTCGCCCCGGGCGACCAGCGGTTCGAGCTCGTCGACGAGCTCGAGGCGACGGGCGTCTGAGAAGGCGGACACGCCTCCCACGGTCCTCAGCTCGCCGTCGTCGTCGTAGAGGCCGAGCAGCAGCGAGCCGACGCCCGCGCCGCTCCTGTGCACGCGGTAGCCGAGCACGACGACGTCGGCCGTGCGATGGTGCTTGATCTTCAGCATGGTCCGCTTGCCGGGGGAGTACGGCGCGGCGAGGGGTTTCGCGACGACGCCGTCGAGCCCCGCGCCCTCGAACTCGGCCAGCCACCGGCGGGCCAGGCCGACGTCGTCGGTGGCTCGGCTGACGTGCAGCGGCGCACCCCGACCCTCGAGGGTCTCGACGAGGAGGGCGCGACGCTCGGCGAAGGGAGCGTCGACGAGGTCCCGGTCGCCGAGGGAGATCAGGTCGAAGGCGACGAACTGCGCGGGGGTCTCGACGGACAGCGTGGCTATCCGCGAGGCGGCGGGGTGGATCCGCTGGCCCAGCGCCTCCCAGTCGAGCCGTTCGCGCCCGGGCTCGCCCGAGCGCACGACGATCTCGCCGTCGAGCACGCACGGACCCGGCAGCAGCTCCGCGAGAGCGGCCACGAGCTCGGGGAAGTACCGCGTCAGCGTCTTCGACCCGCGGCTGCCGATCTCGATCTCGAGAGCCGGACCGCCGTCCGCCCCGGCCTCACGCCGTCGCGCGTAGACGATGCCGCGGAATCCGTCCCACTTCGGCTCGTACGACAGACCGCCCGGCACCGAGTCGGGTCCGGGCACCTCCGCGACGGCCTTAGCGAGCATGGGGACGACAGGGTTCTCGGCGTCGTAGGTCATCACCCGAGTGTGCTCCGCCGCGCCGCCTAGGGTGTGGGGATGAAGACGCTGCACTACGCCGGATCCCGCCTGACCGTGAGCGACGAGCTGGCCGAGGTGCTGCTCGCCGCGTCGATGGAGTTCGCCGACGACGACCGCACGTTCCGCGTGCCCGTCGCCTGCCGACTCGAGGGGCGCGCCGAGATGGCCCAGCTGCTGCTCGGCCCCGGCATCCCGCTGCTCGTCGTCGACGCCCCCGACGCCGACGCCGGCGACCCGCCCGGGTCGGAGTCGTCGGTCGCGCTGATCAGCGAGCTCATGGAGAGCCTCGTCGGTGACGACGACTGACGGGCCCGGCCGGGCGGGCTCCCGGGAGGCGCGGCCTACCCTGGGCGCATGTCCGTACGCCTGGAGTCCCCGCCCCGCCCGGTCGACGACGGGATGACGACCCGCGCCTCCTCGGCCTGGGCCGCCCTCACGGGCGTCGTCGCGGTGGCCGCGTTCCTCGCGTCCGCCGAGGCCGCCGCCTGGGTGACGGGCGCCGGCGGCAGCCCCCTCTTCGGCGTCGGCTCGGCGGCCATCGACCTCGCCCCCGCGGCGGTCAAGAACCTCATGGTGTCGGTGTTCGGCACGGGCGACAAGGTCGCGCTCTTCGTGCTGATGGGCGTGCTGCTCGTCGTCATCACGGCGGGTGCCGGCCTCCTCGAATGGCGCAGGCCGCCCGGCGGCAAGGTCGTCTTCGGCATCGGAGGGGTCGTCGCCCTCGTGGCCGTGCTGACGCGGGCCGACAGCTCGTCGCTCGACGGGGCTCCGACGGCCGTCGGGACCGTCGTGGCACTGGTCGTCCTGACCGCCCTGCAGGCCCGGCTGCGTCGCTGGGTCGCGTCCACCGAGCCGCAGCGGGCCTCGGCCGCCGTGCCGGCCCCGCCGCTGCGCACCCCGGGTCTCGAGCGCCGGGGCTTCCTGATCATGGCGATCGCCGTGGGCGCGGCGTCGGTGGTCGTCGGCACGGGCACCCGCATCGTCAACGCCACGCGGGCGAACGTCGGGGCCCTCCGCGACGCCCTGACCCTGCCCGCCCCGGCCCAGGCCGCGCCCGCGGTGCCCGCCGGCGCCTCCCTCGACATCGACGGCATCACGCCGTACGTGACGCCGAACGCCGACTTCTACCGCATCGACACCGCCCTGCAGGTCCCCTCGATCGACCCGGCCGAGTGGAGTCTGCGCATCCACGGTCTCGTCGACCGCGAGGTCGTCATCACGTTCGACGAGCTGCTCGCCCTGCCCCTCGAAGAGCACCACGCGACCCTCAGCTGCGTCTCGAACGAGGTCGGCGGCGACCTGATCGGCACCGCCCTGTGGCTCGGGTACCCGATCCGCGAACTGCTGCGACGGGCCGGCCCGCAGAGCGGCGCCGACATGGTGCTGTCGACGAGCAGCGACGGGTTCACCGCCGGCACGCCGCTCTCCGTGCTGGTCGACGACGGCACCGACGCCCTGCTGGCCGTGGGCATGAACGGCGAGCCGCTGCCGCAGCAGCACGGGTTCCCGGTCCGCATGGTCGTCCCCGGACTGTTCGGCTACGTCTCGGCCACGAAGTGGGTCGTCGACCTCGAGGTCACCCGCTTCGCCGTGACCGAGGGCTACTGGACCCCCCGCGGCTGGGACGCCCTCGGGCCGGTGAAGCTCGAGTCGCGCATCGACACCCCGAAGGCGGGCGCCACGGTCGACCCGGGTCGGGTGCCGATCGCCGGGGTGGCCTGGCACCCCCACACGGGCGTCCGGGGCGTCGAGGTGCGCATCGACGACGGCGACTGGGTCGCGGCCGAGCTGGCCGAGTCCGTCTCTGCCGACACCTGGGTGCAGTGGGTGCACCGGTGGGACGCCACCTCGGGTGATCACACCGTGCGGGTGCGCGCGACCGGCGCCGACGGCGTCACCCAGTCCGACCGCGAGCTGCCGCCCGCCCCGAACGGCGCCGAGGGCTGGGACGAGCACTCGTTCACCGTGCGCTGAGCCACCGGTAGGTGCTCTCGGGCCGCCCGGGGGAGCCGTAGAGCTGCTCCCGCCGCACGAGTCCCGCCGACTCGAGGTGCTCGAGGTAGCGGCGCGCCGTCACGCGGGAGACCCCCGCCGACCCGGCCAGCGCCTCCGCCGTCCACGGGTCGGGCCGACCGCGCACCACCGCGACGACCCGATCGAGCGTGGCGGGCGAGAGGCCCTTCCCGAGGGTCGGCGAGGTCGCCGTCCGGAGGGTCGCCAGCCCGGCGTCGACGTCGCCCTGGGTCACGAGACCGTCGCCGACGGTCAGCGACGCGCGGAACGTGCGGTACGCCCCGAGACGGTCGGCGAAGGCGGCGTACGTGAACGGCTTGATCAGGTACTGCACGATGCCGAGCGAGACGGCCGCCCGCACGACCTGCACGTCGCGGACGGCCGTCACGGCGATCACGTCGACGGTCGACCCCGCGGTTCGCAGGGCGCGGCAGAGCGCGATCCCGTGGGTGTCGGGCAGGTTCATGTCGAGCAGCACGAGGTCGATCGACGGGTCGTCGCGGAGGCGGGCGAGCGCCGCCCGGCCGTCGTGCGCGACGCCTGCCAGCGCGAAGCCGTCGACCCGGGCGACGTAGGCGGCGTGCGCCTCGGCGGTCAGCGGTTCGTCGTCGACCACGAGCACCCGCACGACGTCGGCGCCGGGCGCCCCGTAGCCGAAGCGGTCGTGGGAGCCGGGACCGTCGCCGGAGCCGTCGTCGGACGGAGGCGGACCCGAGGAGGCGCGGGTCATCGCCGCCCCCCGCCGAGGTCCGCCCGGGGCTGCGGGGCCGCGTCCACCGCGCCGGCGAAGCGCACCGAGAAGACGGTCCCGTCGTCGCCCGTGGTCACCGTGATGCCTCCGCCGGCGCGCGACACCGCCTGGCGGACGAGGGCGAGGCCGACCCCGCGACCGGTGCTTCCGGCCTCCTTGGTGCTGAAGCCGCGGCGGAAGGCCTGCTCGACGTCGCCGAGCCCCGGTCCGTCGTCGGCGACCTCGAAGACGACGCCGTCCGCGTCCCGCCAGGCGGTCACCCGCACGGTGGCCTCCGCGGCGTCGAGGGCGTTGTCGAGGAGGTTGCCCAGCACGGTGACGAGGTCGCGCGGCTCGACCTCGAGGCCGCCGAGCCCCGGGTCGACGTCGATCACGAGGTCGACGCCGCGTTCCCGCGACTGGGCCGTCTTGCCGAGCAGCAGCGCGGCGAGGGCCGGCTCCTCGACGGAGTGGATCAGGCTGTCCGCGAGACGCTGGTCGACGTCGAGCCCGGTGGCGGCGAAGGCCATCGCCTCGTCGGTGCGTCCGAGCTCGATCAGCGACACGATCGTGTGCAGCCGGTTCGAGAACTCGTGGGTCTGCGACCGCAGGGCGTCGGCGAGGGTCCGCATGCTCTCCACCTCGCCGGCGAGGTGGGTCAGCTCGGTGCGGTCGCGGAGGGTGGTGACCGTCCCGAGCGTGCGGTCGGGGCCCGGGCGACCCGCGCCTCCCGGGCTCTCTGCTCCGGTGGGCTGCTGGTTGACGACCAGCACGCGGTCGTCGGTGACGTGCACCTCGTCGTCCGCCCGTCGACCCTCCACGAGGAGGCGCGCGAGGGAGTCCGGCAGCTCCAGCCCGTCGAGGGGCATCGGCCGGTCGACCCCGCCCGGCGGCAGCCCGAGGAGTTCGGCGGCCTGGTCGTTGTAGAGCGTCAGGCGCCCGCGGTCGTCGACGAGCAGGAGCCCCTCGCGCACCGAGTGCAGGACCCCCTCGTAGTAGTCGAAGAGGCGCCCCAGCTCCTCGGGGCCGCGGCCGCGGGTGACGCGCCGGAGGTAGCGGCTGAGCAGCCACGAGGCGACGGCGCCGAGCAGCACGGTGGTCGCGGCCGCGACGAGCACGAGGGCCAGACGCTCCTCGAGCGTGTCGGCGATGGCCGAGACGGTCACGCCCGCGGAGACGAGGGCCACGATCTCGCCGTCCGCCGAGCGGACCGGCACGACGGCGCGCACCGAGGGGCCGAGCGTCCCCGTGTAGGTCTCGGTGAACGACCGGCCCTCGAGCGCGGGGTCGATCGTGCCGACGAAGGGGCGGCCGATCTCGGCCGGGTCGGGGTGGGTGAGGCGGGTGCGGTCGGTCGTCATGATGGTGACGAAGTCGGTCGAGGTGTCGCGCATCAGGTCGAGGGCGTAGGGCTGCAGCAGCGCGCTCGGGTCGGTCGTCGTCAGGGAGTCCCGCACGAACGGGTTGTCGGCGACGCCGGTGGCGAGGGCGAGGCACGCGCGGGCCGCCGAGGAGTCCGCGTCGGTGCGCGCGGTGCGGATCGTCCAGACGGCGGCGAGGGCCGCGATCAGCACGATCACGACCACCTGCAGCGCGAACAGGCGCGCGGCGATGCTCCACCGGGGGTGGCGTCGGGTCATCGGGTCGCTCCTCGCTGCGCTGCGCATGACCAGTATGACCAGAACCTCGACGGTCGCGCCGCCGCAGGCGATGCTCGCCGGACGCACTCCGCAGACCGTCGACGACGACGTCGCCGGACATGAGAACGAGGAAGTCCCCATGGCTAGGACGCACAAGGGCGGCAGCACGCCCGCCGCCGGTGACACGACGACGACGGGCGGCGTCCGCACCAGGCGCCGCATCGACCGGTCGCACTGGCTCTACATCGCGGTGATCGTCGCCGTCGCGGCCGGCATCCTCGTCGGCCTCGTGGCCCCCGACGTCGCCGTGCAGCTCAAGCCGATCGGCACGGCCTTCGTGTCGCTCATCTCGATGATGATCGCCCCCGTCATCTTCTGCACGATCGTGCTCGGCGTCGGCTCGATCGCCAAGGCGGCGACCGTCGGCAAGGTCGGCGGGCTGGCGCTCGGCTACTTCATCGCGATGTCGACCTTCGCCCTGGCGATCGGCCTCGTCGTCGGCAACCTGGTGCACCCGGGCGAGGGGCTCATGGTCGGCTCGACCGGGTACGAGGCCCCCGCGTCGGAGGAGGCCGGCGGCACGGCTGGATTCCTGCTCGGGATCATCCCCGAGACGCTCGTCTCGTCGCTGACGTCGGGGTCGATCCTCCAGACGCTGTTCGTCGCCCTGCTCGTCGGATTCGCCCTGCAGCGGATGGGCTCGCGCGGCGCGACGATCCTCGAGGGGGTCCGCAATCTGCAGGTGCTGGTCTTCCGCATCCTCGCCATGATCATGTGGGTCGCGCCGATCGGCGCCTTCGGGGCCATCGCCGCCGTGGTGGGCGAGACCGGCGTCGCCGCCATCGTCGCCCTCGGCACCCTGATGATCGCCTTCTACATCACCTGCATCCTGTTCGTCGCGGTCGTGCTCGGCACGCTCCTGAAGCTCGCCACCGGCGTGAACATCTTCCGTCTGATGAAGTACCTCGGACGCGAGTACCTGCTGATCGTCTCGACGTCGTCGAGCGAGGTCGCGCTGCCCCGCCTCATCGCCAAGATGGAGCACCTGGGCGTCTCGAAGCCGGTCGTCGGCATCACCGTGCCCACGGGCTACTCGTTCAACCTCGACGGCACGGCGATCTACCTGACGATGGCGTCGCTGTTCATCGCCAACGCGATGGGCACGCCCCTCAGCGTCGGCGAGCAGATCTCGCTGCTGCTGTTCATGATGATCGCCTCGAAGGGCGCCGCCGGGGTCACCGGCGCCGGCATCGCGACCCTCGCCGGCGGGCTCCAGGCTCATCGTCCCGACCTCGTCGACGGCGTCGGCGTCATCGTGGGCATCGACCGGTTCATGTCCGAGGCCCGCGCGCTCACGAACTTCACCGGCAACGCCGTCGCCACCGTGCTCGTCGGCACCTGGACGAAGCAGATCGACAAGGACCGCGTCGAGACCGTCCTCTCGGGCGGGGCGCCGTTCGACGAGGCGACGATGAACGCCGACGGGCACGGCGCCTCCCGGCCCGCGGTCGCCGACGCCGCCGCGGCGGGCGAGGCGCCCTCCGCCGCCGCCGTCGAGGCCGACGCCCGACGCTGAGACGTCCCCTGGCCGTGCGTGGGGCACGGCCAGGGGACCGGGCGTACCGTCGCCCCGGAGGCGCGGTGCGGGCCCTCGGATCACCGACGATCGCGAGAGCGCCGCCCGCAGAACGGATCCACCATGCTCGCCGGACGTCTGACCGTCACCACCCGCCGCTTCGAGGTCGTCGAGGTCCCCACCCCCGACGCCGGACCGGGAGAGGTCCGCATCGCTGTGGCCGCCGCCGGAGTCTGCCTGTCGGACGTCCATCTCATCCAGGGGTCGCTGACCCCGCTGCACCTGCCGGGCGACACCGTCACCCTCGGCCATGAGGTCGCGGGCACCATCGACCAGGTCGGCGACGGGGTCGCCCACCTCGCGGTCGGCGACCGCGTGCTGCTGCAGGCCGGTCAGGAGGACGACGGCCGCGTGCTCACCCGCGGCGTCGACTACGACGGGGGGTGGGCCGAGCACGCCGTCGCGCGAGCCGACACCGTCGTCCCCCTGCCGGCCGACCTGCCGTTCGAGCAGGCCTGCTTCATCCCCGACGCCGTCTCGACGCCATGGGCGGCGATCACCACCACGGCCGGCACCCGCCCCGGCACCGCCGTCGGCGTCTGGGGCGTCGGCGGTCTCGGCGCCCACGCCGTGCAGCTGCTCTCGCTCGTCGGGGCGGCCCCGATCATCGCCGTCGACCCGCTGCCCCGGGCCCGCGAACGAGCACTCGCCTTCGGCGCCGACCTCGCCCTCGACCCGGCCGACCCGACCTTCGCCGAGCAGCTGGGCCGGGCCACCCACGGTGCGGGGCTCGCCCGCGCCTTCGACTTCGCCGGGGCGCCCGCCGTCCGCGAGCAGGCCATCGCCTGCCTCGGATACCGCGGACGACTCACGCTCGTCGGCCTCACCGACGCGCCCCTCACCGTCGCCGACGGTACGCGCTTCAGCTATCTGCAGCAGCAGGTGCTCGGACACTACGGCTCGGAGCCCGCCGACGTGACCACGCTCGTGGCGCTCGCCGGTCAGGGCCGACTCGACTTCTCGCGATCCGTCAGCGCCACCGTCCCCCTGGCCGACGCGGCCCGGGCGGTCGAGATGCTCGAGCGCAAGGAGGGCGACCCGATCCGGATCGTGCTGGTGCCGTGACCGGGACGACCCGCGCCGCCTCGACACCCGCCTCCTCGGCCCGCACTACCGCGGCGGGCGACCCGCTGCCCGAGCACGTCGACGTGCTCGTGGTCGGCGCGGGCCTGTCGGGGGTCGGCATGGCGGCGCGACTGCTGCGCGACTTCCCCGGGCGGACCCTCGCCGTCGTCGAGGCGCGACACGCGATGGGCGGCACCTGGGACCTCTTCCGCTACCCGGGCGTCCGCTCCGACAGCGACATGTTCACCCTGGGCTACGCCGACCGGCCCTGGCGCGATCGCCGCTCGATCGCCCCGGGCGAGGCGATCCGCGACTACGTGCGCGACACGGCCGACGAGTCCGGCGTCGCCGACGTCGTCCGCTACGGGCACCGGGTGGTGTCGGCCGACTGGTCGAGCGCCGAGGCGCTCTGGACGGTCACCGTCGACGTCGAGGCCGCCGACCGGGCGGAAGCGGATGCGCGCGTCGACGACCGCGCGGCGACCGTCGACGCCACCGACCGTCTCGGCCCGGCCGCGCCCCGCCGGGTCACCGTGACCTGCGGCGTCCTCGTCGCGTGCTCGGGCTACTACCGCTACGACGAGGGCTACACCCCCGTCTTCACCGGGCAGGACGACTTCACCGGCCGGGTGGTCCACCCTCAGCACTGGCCCGACGACCTCGACGTGACCGGACGACGCGTCGTCGTCATCGGCTCGGGCGCGACCGCGATCACGCTCGTCCCGGCCCTCGCCGAGCGGGCCGAGCACGTCACGATGCTGCAGCGCTCGCCGACGTACGTGCTGTCGCTGCCGTCCCGCCGTCGTCGGCCCCGTCTCTGGCGGCGGCTGCTCCCGGTGGGGATCGACGACGCGCTGACCCGGTGGCGGAGCATCGGCATGGCCCTGCTCAGCTATCAGGCGAGTCGGCGATCGCCCGCCCGCATGAAGGCGTTCCTCCGATCGGGCGTCGAACGGCGGCTGCCCGAGGGGTTCGACGTCGACCGGCACTTCCAACCGTCGTACGACCCCTGGGATCAGCGCCTGTGCATCACCCCCGACGGAGCCCTGTTCGCGGCGCTGCGGGCCGGAACGGCGTCGATCGTCACCGACGGCGTCGAGCGCTTCGTGCCGGAGGGCGTGCGGGTCGAGGGGCGGGACGGGCAGGAGGCGCGGGTCGTGCCCGCCGACGTCGTCGTCACGGCGACGGGGCTCAACCTGCTGCTGTTCGGCGGCATGCGGCTGTCGGTCGACGGGGCGCCGGTCGACCCGGCGACGAAGCTGACGTACAAGGGGTTCATGCTGGCCGATGTGCCGAACTTCGCGTTCGCGATCGGGTACACGAACGCCTCGTGGACCCTGAAGATCGATCTCGTCGGGCGGTACCTCTCGCGGCTGCTCCGGCACATGGACCGGCGGGGGTGGCGGTGGGCCGCGCCGTCGTCGCCGACCCGGGAGGGGCGGACGATGCCGCTCATCGACCTCTCGAGCGGCTACGTCGCCCGGGGTCGGCACCTCCTGCCCCGTCAGGGGGTCCGGGCACCGTGGCGGATGCACCAGAACTACCCGCGCGACGTGCTGTCGATGCGCTTCAGCAGCCTCACCCGCGACGGCATGCGCTTCGGCCGCTGAATCGGGGCGCTGGGAGCCGGGAACCGGGTGTTGGAAGCCGGGCGTCGGGCGTCGCGAGTCGCGCGTCGCGCGCCGCGGCTAGCCGACGACGGCCAGGGCGAACGGCAGCACCGCCGAGGCGCCGGCCCGCCGCAGCTCACGACCGGCGACGGTGATCGTCCAGCGGCTGTCGACGAGGTCGTCGACGAGCAGCACGGGCCCCTCGACCGTGGCGAGCGCCGCGGCGAGCTCGGGTCCGACCTCGAACGACTGCCACACGTCGGCCAGGCGGTAGACGCTGTTGCCGCCCTGGCCCCGACCGGTCGAGGGCCGGGTCGCCGTCAGCGTTCCGAGCAGGGGGAGCCGCCCGACCGTGCTGATCGCCTCGGCGAGCGATCCGACCAGCAGGGGCCTCGACGTCGACGGCAGGGCGACCACGCCGACGGGACGTTCGGCCCAGGGCCAGTCGCGGAGCACGCGGACCACCCCGTCGAGCAGGTTCTTCGAGAGGGGAGCGTCGGGTGCTGACACGGCGAACACCTCGCGGAGCGTCGTGCCCCAGCCGAGGTCGGTCAGGCGGGCGAGAGCGCGACCCTGCTCGAGGCGCTCGCCGTCGGCGATCTTCCCCTTGACGGGCACGCCGGCGCGATCGGCGCCGGTCGGCCACTGCGCGCGAGGGTCGATCTCGACCCCGACGCGGTCGAGCGAGGTCGAGGCGGACGACGCGGCGGCGCCGTCGATGCCGGTGGGGTACCAGGCGCCGGCGCAGACGTCGCACCGACCGCACGGCTTCGCGTCGGGATCGTCGAGGTCGACCTGGAGCATCTGCATGCGGCAGGTGGTGGCGTGCTGGTAGTCGAGCATCGACTGCTGCTCGGCCACCCGAGCGGTGGCGATGCGGTCGTAGCGCTCGGCGTCGTAGACCCAGGGTCGCCCCGTGCTCACCCAGCCGCCCTGCACGCGCCGCACGGCCCCGTCGACGTCGAGCACCTTGAGCATCAGCTCGAGCGGGGTGCGCTTGACGTCGACCCGCGCCTCGAGCGCCGGCGTCGACAGCGGGGTGTCGCCGAGCTCGGCGAGCACGGCCGAGGCCCGCGCCTCGGAAGGCATCGACGCGGTGGCGAAGTACTGCCAGATCTCGGCGTCCTCACCGCCGGGCAGCAGGAGCACGTCGGCGTTGTCGGTCGCGCGACCGGCGCGGCCGATCTGCTGGTAGTACGCGACGGGTGACGAGGGGGCGCCGAGGTGGACGACGAAGCCGAGATCGGGCTTGTCGAAGCCCATGCCGAGTGCGCTCGTGGCGACGAGCGCCTTGAGGTCGTCGTCTTTGAGTCGCTGCTCGAGCTGCTCGCGCTCTTCGGGGTCGGTGCGGCCCGAGTACGAGCGGACGTCGTGGCCGGCCTCGCGCAGCAGGCGGGCGGTGTCGTCGGCCGCCGAGATGGTGAGCGTGTAGATGATGCCGCTGCCCGGAAGGTCGGCCAGGTGACTGAGGAGCCAGCCGAGCCGGTCGCGCGACGTCGGCAGCTGCAGCACGCCGAGCCGGAGGGAGGCGCGGGCCAGCGAGCCGCGGATGGTCAGGACGTCGTCGCCCGGCCCCACCGCGAGCTGCTCGGCGACGTCGGCGACGACGCGGGCGTTGGCCGTAGCGGTCGTCGCGAGGACGGGCACCCCCGCGGGCAGGGTGCGGATGAGATCGGCGAGTCGCCGGTAGTCGGGGCGGAAGTCGTGGCCCCAGTCGGAGATGCAGTGGGCCTCGTCGATGACGAGCATGCCGAGGCGGGCGATGAGCACCGGCAGCTGCTCGTCGCGGAAGCGCGGGTTGTTGAGTCGCTCGGGCGAGACGAGCAGCACGTCGATCTCGTCGTCGACGAGCTGCTGCTGCACGTCGGACCACTCGTGCGCGTTCGCGGAGTTGACCGCCACGGCCCGGACCCCGGCTCGCGCGGCGGCGGCGACCTGATCGCGCATGAGCGCGAGCAGGGGAGAGACGAGCAGCGTCGGGCCCGTGCCCCGACGGCGCAGCAGCAGGGTCGCGATGAAGTAGACCGCCGACTTGCCCCATCCGGTGCGCTGGACGACCAGGGCCCGGCGACGGTCGGCCACGAGGGCCCTGATGGCCTCGAGCTGACCGTCGTGGAACACCGCGTCGTCGCGACCCGTCAGCGCCCGGAGGAGTTCGAGGGCTTCGGCGTCGATGTCGGTCGTGGTGCTCGTCGAGGTCATGCCGTCATGCTGTCAGACGCCACCGACAGAGCCGCGGCGCCGTCGGAGGCCGCGCCGCGCCTCCTCGGCGGTCGCGCGGGGCGGGGTCAGGCGTCGGGCGCGGCGCGTCGGCCGAGCTCGACCACGACGAACGATCCGATCGTCCCGGCGACGAGGGCGAACAGCGCACCCGGCGTGCCCCAGGTCTTCCTGCCGAAGGCCTGGTCGACGGAGGGGCCGCCGGGGCCCGCGGCGACGGCGGCGGCCGCGGCGATCAGCACGGCGTTGTACTCGAAGCCGCCGGAGGTGTTCCAGGGGCCCTTGGAGCCGTGCACCTTGCGGACGGCCGTGACCATCGTGGCGACGACGCTGGCCGCGGCGAGCGGAGTCGCGGCGCCGAGCGCGAGAGCCGCTCCGCCGGCCGTCTCGGAGATCGCGACGAGACGCGCGTTGCGGGCGGCGGGGTGCATGCCCGTCCCGGCCATCATCTGCTCGGTGCCCTCCAGCCCGGGGCCGTCGAAGGCGCCCGTCAGCTTCTGCAGGCCGTGGCCCACGAAGAGGCCGCCGATGGTCACGCGGAGGAGTGTCGATGCAAGGCTCATCAGACTTTCCTACCCGGTCGCCTGCAGCAGCGCCCAGAGTTCCGCCCGATCGGCGAATACGTCGAGCGACAGGCCGAGCGTGCGCTCGACCTTCGCGACCCTCGCGCGGAGGCTGTGGCGGTGCAGGCCGAGCTGCCGCGCGGCGGGCTCCCAGGCGCCGTTGTGCTCGAGCCAGACCCGGCTGCACGCGAGGAGCTCGTCGCCGTCGTCGAGGGCGCGCACGGGGGCCAGGCGCGTGTCGGCCAGTCGCGCGGCCTCGTCCGTCCAGAGGGCGGCCACGAGACCGCCTGCGGCGACGCGCGACCAGGGGACCACCGCCTCCTCGTCCCCGGGGGCGCCGGCCCCGGCCTGCGCGAGGGCGAGGGCCCGTCGCGCCTGACCGAGCGCCCCGGCCAGCCGGTCGTGTCCGACCACGTCCGAGACGCCCACCCGGAGGCCGTGCGCCGCGGCCAGGGCGACGAGGTCGATGGCCCCGGGCGTCGCCAGCACGACGAGCTGATCGCCGAGCGGTGCGACGAAGACGTCGGAGCGCCCGGCGGCGACGCGCTCGACGGCGTCGATCGCGAGGGCGGCGGAGCGCTCGGGAGGCGCGATCAGGGCCACGACGGAGGGGCCGTCCGCGAGTCCGACGCCCACGGAGCGGGTGATGGCCCGAGCGACGTCGACGCGTCCCGACACGAGCAGCGCCCACACCTGCGCCCACAGCTCGCGCTGACCGCGCAGTCGGGCGGCGTCGCGGTCGAGGGTGGTCTCGGCGAGGGCCACGACGCTCGTCACGACGGCCCGGGCCGCGAGGTCGAGATCACGGCTCGTGACGACGGCGAGCACGCCTCGCAGCTCGTCGCGGCGGCCGAGCGTCTGCAGCGTCGTCACCGAGGTGGGCCCCACGACCGTGCTGCTCGCGCGCGCCCCCCGGCGCAGGAGGCGCACGGCCTCGTCGTCGACCCGTCGCGGGTCGTCGGGCGCGATCGCTCCGGCGGGCGGCCCCTCCGGCGCGGGGCCGCTCCGGTCGGGCGCCGCCGCGTGCCGGCGAGCGCCGTCCGACCCGAAGAGCAGCACCGCGCCCGAGAGCTGCTCGGCGAGCACCCGCAGCACCGCCTCGAGCCCGCCCTCGCCGATCGCCGCGACCGAGACGGCGCGCTGGGCCCGCAGCGTCCAGAGATCCCTGGCCCGCGCCTCCTGGGCGATGAGGTCGGCGGCCCAGCGGACGACGGCGATGAACGGGGTGCGGTACGGCACCTCGACGACGGGCACCCCACGGGCCGAGGCGGCCACGACGAGCTCGACGGGCGTGCCGCGGTGCCGCACCTCGGTGCCGAAGCCGAGGGCCACCACGCCCGCGACGACGAGGCGCTCGACGTACGCGTCGTAGTCGGGCGGCCCGGCGGCGTCGTCGAACTGGGTGCCGGTGGTCAGCAGCATCGTCGACTCGGCGACGAACGGCGACGGGTCGAGCAGGTCCGAGCTGTGCACCCACGAGAGGGGCAGGTCGAGCCGGGTGGTCGGGTCCAGCAGTCGCAGGCCTAGGGCCTGCTCGCGGACGAGGGCCCGCACGGTCGGTCGCATGCCCCGACGTTAGCGCTCCGGTGTGCCGATCCGGCAGCTCGGACGGCGAATTGCGACGGATCGGCAGTTCAGGAGGCGCGCCCCGCCTCCCTAGAGTCGCCGCAAGTCGAATGGAGCACCGCATGAGCACCACCACCGTCACCACGCCGCGCGGCGGGCCCGGCCTCGAGCAGCGCCGGCGCCTCGTCACCGAGATCCCCGGCCCGCGCAGCCGCGAGCTCATGGAGCGCAAACGGCAGGCCGTGGCCGCCGGCGTCGGCGTCAGCCTCCCGGTCTTCACCGAGGCGGCCGGCGGGGGAGTCCTCACCGACGTCGACGGCAACACCCTCATCGACCTCGGCTCGGGCATCGCCGTCACCGGCGTCGGCAACTCCGCCCCCGCCGTGGTCGACGCCGTCGTCGAGCAGGTGCAGCGCTTCACCCACTCGTGCTTCATGATCACCGCGTACGACGGCTACGTCGCGGTCTGCGAGGCCCTGAACCGCATCACCCCCGGCGATCACGACAAGCGCACCGCCCTGTTCAACACCGGCGCCGAGGCCGTCGAGAACGCGATCAAGATCGCCCGCTCGTACACCGGGAAGACCGCCGTCGTCGCCTTCGACCACGCCTACCACGGCCGCACCAACCTCACGATGGCGCTCACCGCCAAGGCGATGCCCTACAAGACCGGCTTCGGCCCCTTCGCCCCCGAGATCTACCGGGCGCCCCTGTCGTACCCGTATCGCGACGGCGGGCTGAGCGGCCCCGAGGCGGCGGCCCGGGCCATCTCGCAGATCGAGAAGCAGATCGGCGCCGGTTCGCTCGCCGCGGTCGTCATCGAGCCCATCCAGGGCGAGGGCGGCTTCATCGTCCCCGCCGAGGGGTTCCTCCCCGCCCTCGTCGACTGGTGCCGCGCGAACGACGTCGTCTTCATCGCCGACGAGGTCCAGACCGGCTTCGCCCGCACGGGCCGGATGTTCGCCAGCGAGCACGAGGGGATCGTCCCCGACCTGGTCGTCACCGCCAAGGGCATCGCGGGCGGTCTCCCGCTGTCGGCCGTCACCGGCCGCGCCGAGATGATGGACGCCCCGCACGTCGGCGGCCTCGGCGGCACCTACGGCGGCAACCCCCTCGCCTGCGCCGCCGCCCTCGCCGCCATCGACTCGTTCGAGAACGACGGCCTCGTCGAGCGGGCCGAGCGCATCGGCGAGCTGCTGCTCGACCGACTGCACCGGCTGCAGGCCTCCGACCCGCGCCTCGGCGACGTCCGCGGCCGAGGCGCCATGATCGCCGTCGAGCTCGTCGACCCCCTCAGCGGCGAACCCGACCCGGGGCTCACCGGCCGCGTCGCCGGGCACTGCCACGCCAACGGCGTCATCGTGCTCACCTGCGGCACCCACGGCAACGTCATCCGGTTCCTCCCGCCGCTCACCATCGGCGACGACCTGCTCCAGGACGGCCTCGACGTCGTCGCCGAGGCACTGGCGGCGAACCGATGAGCACCCTCGCAGGAGGCGCGGCGACCTTCGCCGTCCACGACCCCGCCACGGGAGACGAGCTCGCCCGGGTGCCCGACCAGACTCCGGCCAACGCCGTGCGCGCCCTCGACCGGGCCGTCGCCGCCGCGGACGCCTGGGCCGCGACCCCTCCACGAGCGCGCGGCGAGATCCTCCGCCGAGCCTTCGACCTGCTCATGGAGCGCCGCGACGAGTTCGCCCTCCTGATGTCGCGGGAGATGGGCAAGCCGCTCGCGGAGGCCCGGGGAGAGGTGACCTACGGCGGCGAGTTCCTCCGCTGGTTCTCCGAGGAGGCCGCCCGCATCGACGGGCGCTTCGGCCCCAACCCGGAGGGCACGGGCACCATGATCGTCACCCACCGCCCCGTGGGCCCCAGCTACCTCATCACGCCGTGGAACTTCCCGCTCGCCATGGCGACCCGCAAGATCGCCCCGGCGCTCGCCGCGGGCTGCACGGTCGTGATCAAGCCCGCCGACCTGACCCCGCTGACGACGATCCGGTTCGCCGAGCTGCTCGCCGAGGCGGGTCTGCCCGACGGCGTGCTGACCGTCCTGACGACGACCGACTCGAAGGGCGTCACCGCTCCGCTGCTGGCCGACCCGCGCCTCCGGAAGCTCTCGTTCACCGGGTCGACCGCGGTCGGCCGCGTCCTGCTCGCCCAGGCCGCCGAGAACGTGCTGCGCACCTCGATGGAGCTCGGCGGCAACGCCCCCTTCATCGTCCTGGCCGACGCCGACCTCGACGCCGCGGTCGACGGCGCGATGCTCGCGAAGTTCCGCAACACGGGGCAGGCCTGCACGGCCGCCAACCGGCTGCTCGTGCACGAGTCGATCGCCGACGAGTTCACCCGGCGTCTCGCCGAGCGGGTCTCGGCGCTCGTCGTCGGGCGGGGCACCGACGACGGCGTCGACATCGGCCCGCTCATCCACGACCGCGCCGTGGCATCGTGCGCGGCCTTCGTCGACGACGCGGTCCGACGCGGAGCCCGCGTCGTCGTCGGGGGGACTGCCCTCGACGGCCCCGGATCGTTCTTCGCCCCGACCGTGCTCGCAGACGTCCCCCGCGACGCCGCCGTCCTGCACGACGAGGTCTTCGGCCCCGTCGCCCCGATCACGACCTTCTCGGACGAGGACGACGCGGTCGCCCTCGCCAACGACACCCCGTACGGTCTCGTCGCCTACCTGTTCACGACCGACCTCGCCTCGGCGCACCGCCTGCTCGGGCGCCTGCGGACCGGCATGCTGGGCGTCAACACCGGCCTCGTCTCGAACGCCGCGGCGCCCTTCGGCGGCGTCAAGCAGTCCGGGGTCGGCCGCGAGGGCGGACGCGAGGGCATCCACGAGTACCTCGACACCACGTACGCGCTCGTGCCGACCGGCTGAGAGCGGGCTGCGCACGCCCGCGAACCCGACCCGCCCCGCCGACCCGCCCGCCGCTCCACCCCGAGAGGACACCATGCCGACGCTGCAGAACTTCATCGACGGAGAGCTCGTCGACGCCCACGGCGTCGAGACCCTCGATCTCGTCTCACCCGTCACCGACGAGATCGTCGCCGTCTCGCCGATGTCCGACGGCGTCGACGTCGACCGGGCCGTCGACGCGGCCCGACGGGCCTTCGCGGGCTGGGGGCGCAGCACGCCGTCCGTCCGCCAGGCGGCTCTGCTCGCCCTGGCCGACGCGCTCGAGCAGCACAGCGACGAGCTCGTCGACGCCCAGCACCGCAACACGGGCCAGCCCAAGGCGATCATCGCCGCCGAGGAGGTCGCCGTCGGGGCCGACCAGCTCCGGTTCTTCGCCGGCGCGGCCCGCCGGCTCGACGGGATCGCGTCGGGGGAGTACCTCGACGGTCTGACCTCGACCGTTCGACGGGAGCCCATCGGCGTCGTCGCCCAGGTCACGCCCTGGAACTACCCGCTGATGATGGCCCTCTGGAAGATCGGCCCGGCGCTCGCTGCCGGGAACACCATCGTGCTGAAGCCGAGCGACACGACACCCGAGTCGACCCTCGTGCTCGCTCGCCTGACCCGGGGGATCCTGCCCGACGGCGTCCTCAACGTCGTCCTGGGCGACGCGTCGACCGGCCGCACCCTCGTGGAGCACCCCGTCCCGGGTCTCGTCGCGATCACCGGTTCGGTCCGGGCCGGCGTCGCCGTGGCGTCGTCGGCCGCGAACCGGGTCGCCCGCGTGCACCTCGAGCTCGGCGGCAAGGCCCCGGCGGTCGTCTTCGACGACGTGGACGTCGACGTCGTCGGCCCGGCGCTCGCCGAGGCGGCGTTCTTCAACGCGGGTCAGGACTGCACGGCCGTCACCCGGGTCATCGTCCACGAATCCCTGCACGACGCCCTCGTCGAGGCGCTCGTCCGTGCCGCCGAGGCGACGACGACGGGCCCCGACGCGGGCGACGACGCCTCGTACGGGCCGCTGAACAACGCGCGGCACTTCGCCGCTGTCAGCGGCGTCATCGACGCGCTGCCCGCTCACGCCACCGTCGCGACGGGCGGCGTCCGCGTGGGTGACGCCGGTCTCTTCTTCGCGCCGACCGTCGTGACCGGGGTCCGCCAGGACGACGACGTCGTGCAGAGCGAGGTCTTCGGCCCCGTCGTCACGGTGCAGTCGTTCCGCACCGCCGACGAGGCGCTCGAGCTCGCCAACGGCGTGCCCTACGCCCTCGCCTCGAGCGTGTGGACCGACAGCCACACCACGGCCGAGCGCTTCGCCCGCGACCTCGACTTCGGCTGCGTCTGGATCAACACGCACATCCCGCTGGCGGCCGAGATGCCCCACGGCGGGTTCAAGCGCTCGGGCTACGGGAAGGACCTCAGCGCCCACGGCGTCGACGACTACACGCGGGTGAAGCACGTGATGAGCGCGCACGCCTCGCCCCGCCGGGTCTGACGCGCACCGACGCGCCCCACCCGCCGCCCGTTCCCCGACCACGCCCACCGACCACACCACCACCGACGGAGCACGCATCATGACCGAGACCCTCATCAGCGACGTCGTCGTCATCGGCGCCGGAGCCTCCGGGCTCACCGCCGCCACCGACCTCCGCGCCGCCGGCCTGACCGTCACGGTGCTCGAGGCCCGCGATCGCGTCGGCGGACGCCTCCGGACGGAGACGATCGACGGGGCGATGCTCGAGCTCGGCGGGCAGTGGGTCTCTCCCGACCAGACGGCGCTCATCGCCACCCTCGACGACCTCGGGCTCCCCACCTACTCGCGCTGGCGCGACGGCGAGAGCGTCTACGTCTCACCCGACGGGACGGCCTCGCGCTTCACGGGCGACATCTTCCCGGCCTCCGACGTCACGCAGTCCGAGATCGAGCGCCTCATCGAGGTGATGGACGCCCTCGTCGCCGAGATCGACGTCGCGGCGCCGTGGTCGCATCCCCGGGCCCACGAGTACGACCACGTGTCGTTCGCCGGCTGGCTCGAGCAGCAGACCGACGACGTCGAGGCGCGCGACAACATCGCGCTGTTCATCGCCGACGCGATGCTCACGAAGCCCGCCCACGCGTTCTCCCTGCTGCAGGCCCTCCAGATGGCCTCGAGCGCCGGAAGCTTCAGCAACCTCGTCGACGCCGACTTCATCCTCGACAAGCGGGTCGTCGGCGGGCTCCAGGGCGTGCCCCTCGCGCTGGCCGCGTCCCTCGGAGGCGACGTCCGTCTCGGGCAGGCCGTCGACCGGCTCGAGTGGTCCGACGCCGGCGTCGTCGCCACCACCCCCTCGCTGCGCGTCGAGGCCCGCTACGCCGTCGTCGCGGTGCCGCCGAACCTGTACTCGCGGATCGACTACGTCCCCGCCCTGCCGGCGAAGCGACTGCAGTGGCACCAGCACGTCTCGCTCGGTCTCGTCATCAAGGTGCACGCGGTCTACGAGACGCCGTTCTGGCGCGAGTCGGGTCTGTCGGGCACCGCGTTCAGCCCCTATCAGGTGGTGCACGAGGCGTACGACAACTCGAACCACGACGACCCGCGCGGCACCCTCGTGGGGTTCGTCAGCGACGAGAAGGCCGACCGTCTGCTGGCCCTGCCGGCCGACGAGCGACGCCACGAGATCCTCGGGTCGCTGACGTCGTACTACGGCGAGCAGGCCCTCTCTCCGGCCGTCTACTACGAGAGCGACTGGGTCTCCGAGGAGTGGACCGGCGGCGCCTACGCCACGAGCTTCGACCTCGGCGGGCTCTCGCGCTGGGGGCACGACCAGCGCGTGCCCGTCGGCCCGATCCGCTTCTCGTCGAGCGACATCGCGGCGGAGGGGTTCCAGCACGTCGACGGGGCCATCCGCGTCGGCCACGACGTCGCGGCCGAGATCGTCGCCGACCACCGGGCCTGACCCCGCCGCGGTCCGCACCACCCGCTCCGCCCCGCACCCCGCCCGCCCGCACCCGCTCGCGCACCGCCCCGTCCCACCCCATCCGGAAGGCGCCACCCCGTGAGATCCGTCATCGTCGGCTACCTCGACACCCCCGCCGGGCGAGACGCCCTGGCCCTCGGCGCCGCCCTCGCGGCGACGCTCGGTCTGCGTCTCGATCTCGTGCTCGTCCTGCACGACGAGGGGCGCGCCTCCCTCGTGCCCGTCGGTCCGTCGTACGAGCGACATCTCGACGATCTCGCCGAGGGGTGGCTGAAGGAGGCGCGGGCCGGACTCCCGGAGTCCGTCGCGTCGACCGCGCACGTCGTCCGGGCCGAGACCTTCGCCGAGGGTCTCGTGACGGCTGCCGGGGATCTCGGCGCCGACGCCATCGTCATCGGCGCCGGCAAGGAGGGCGCCTTCGGCCGTCTGCACCTCGGCAGCGTCGGCGGGGTGCTCGTGCACTCGGCGCCGGTGCCCGTGGCCATCGCCCCGGCGGGTCTCGCCGGCCGCGGGGTGCACCGCTTCGGGACGATCATGGCCGCCGTCGGCACGCGCGCCGGCGCCCGGGCGGTCGTCGACTCGGCCATCGCCGTGGCCTCGGCCGCGCGGCTCCCGCTCCGACTCGTGTCGCTCGTCCCCCTCGACGTCGCCGACGGCACCGGTTCGGTCGACACCCGTGATCGTGCCGACGACCGGCACGCCGTCGCCCGCGAGCACGCCGAGGGGCTCCGCGACGTGGCCCTCCGCACCGTGCCCGATCGCGTCGACGTCACCGTCGAGATCGCCGCGGGCCCGCGCATCGGCGACGCGATCCGCGATCTGACCTGGACCGACGACGAGCTCGTCTTCGTCGGGTCGAGTCGTCTGGCGCAGCCCCACCGGCTGTTCCTCGGGAGCGTCGCCGCGAAGATCGTGCGCGGCGTGCCCGTCCCCCTCGTGGTGGTTCCTCGTGACCACGATCCCCGCAGCACCCGACCCGACCCCGGATCCGACGGGGTCGTGCACGAAGGGACCACCCCATGAGCATCCTCAAGAAGTCCGGAGTGACCGCCGACGGGGCGATCTCCTCCAAGGGTCTGAGCGCCGGCAGCGTCGGCCTGATCGGCGCGGTCGTCATCGGCATCTCGTGCATCGCGCCCGCCTACACGCTGACCGGGGCCCTCGGGCCCACCATCGCGCAGGTCGGCACGCACCTGCCCGCGATCTTCCTCGTCGGCTTCATCCCGATGCTCCTCGTGGCGTTCGGCTACCGCGAGCTCAACAGCGCCATGCCCGACAGCGGCACGTCGTTCACCTGGGGCGTCCGCGCCTTCGGGCCGTGGATCGGCTGGATGGCCGGCTGGGGGCTCGTCGTCGCCACGATCGTGGTGCTGAGCAATCTGGCCGGCATCGCCGTCGACTTCTTCTACCTGCTGCTCGGTCAGCTCTTCGGCAACCCCGCGCTGGCCGACCTGGCCGCCGATCCGGTCGTCAACGTCGTGACCTGTCTGGCGTTCATGGCGGGGGCCACGATCATCTCGTACCGCGACATGCAGACGACGCAGAAGGTCCAGTACTGGCTCGTCGGCTTCCAGCTGATCGTGCTGATCGGCTTCGCCGTCGTCGCGTTCGTCCGGGTGGGCGGCGGATCGGCGTTCGACGCGACGGGGATCTCCCTCGACTGGTTCAACCCGTTCAGCGTGCCGACCTTCTCGGCCTTCGCCGCGGGACTGTCGCTGTCGATCTTCATCTTCTGGGGCTGGGACGTCACCCTGACGATGTCGGAGGAGACCAGCGGCTCGCGCACCACCCCGGGCCGTGCCGCGACGCTGACGGTCGTCATCATCGTGCTCGTCTACCTGCTCGTGTCGCTCGCCTCCATGTCGTTCGCCGGTCTCGGGGCCGACGGCGTCGGTCTCGGCAATCCGGACATCCAGGGCAACGCCTTCTCGGCCCTGGCCGGCCCCGTGCTCGGTCCGCTGGCGATCCTCATGTCGCTTGCCGTGCTCAGCAGCTCCGCGGCCTCGCTGCAGTCGACCTTCGTCTCGCCCGCCCGCACCCTGCTGGCGATGGGGCACTACGGAGCCCTCTCGCCGAAGTTCGCCCGCGTCTCGCCCCGGTTCTTCACCCCCGGCTACGCCACCCTCGCCTCGGCGGTCGTCGCGAGCGTGTTCTACGCCGTGATGCGGTTCATCAGCGAGGACGTCCTCTGGGACACCATCACGACCCTCGGCATGATGATCTGCTTCTACTACGGGCTCACGGCCTTCGCCTGCGTCTGGTACTTCCGTCGCCAGTGGCGGACGGGCGCGCGCAACCTGTTCTTCCAGATCGTCGCGCCGGGCGTCGGCGGGATCATCCTCGCCGTCCTCTTCGTCACCACGCTGATCGACAGCATGGATCCGGAGTACGGCAGCGGCTCGCAGATCGGCGGCGTCGGCCTGGTCTTCGTGCTGGGCGTGCTGATCCTCGTGGCCGGCGTCGTGGTGATGCTCGTCAACGCGCGACTGCGGCCGGCGTTCTTCCGCGGCGAGGGGCTGCGGGCCGGCGTCGCGGGCGACGAGCGCGAAGGGCAGGCCGCGCTGCCCGAGTGACGGTCGCCGCGCTGCACGGACGTGCAGCGACACGGGGCGGCCGGGGGCCGGGGGAGGAGCAGACTGATGGGATGTCCCGTCGAGCCCCGCGCCCCCGCCCCACGTCCGTCCCGCGCCTGATCGGCCGCCTCGCCCTCGGAGCCGTGCTCGTCCTCGCGGGCGTCAGCCACCTGAGCTTCGCCCGCGACGACTTCCAGGCGCAGGTGCCCGAGTGGCTGCCCTTCGACGACGACGCCGTCGTCCTCGCCTCGGGGGTCGTCGAGATCACCCTCGGCGGGGCGCTGCTCGTGCTCGGCAGGAAGCGCGTGGCCGTCGGCTGGGTCGTCGCGGCGTTCTTCATCGCGATCTTCCCCGGCAACATCTCGCAGCTGGTCACGCACACCGACGCGTTCGGCCTCGACACCGATGCGAAGCGGGCCGTCCGTCTGATCGGCCAGCCCCTCCTCGTGCTCCTCGCGCTCTGGTCGACCGGCGCCTGGCGCGACCGCGCGGCGCTCCGCTCGCAGCTGACGCGCTCGAAGTAGTCGCCTCCGGCGGCAGCCGAGGAGGCGCGGCGCGGCTCAGTCGGGCAGCACCAGCGACTCGAAGTGGTCGCGCAGCTGCTGCTCGACGTCGACGCCCTCGGGGTCGAGCAGCCACTGCAGCTGGATGCCGTCCCATAGGGCGACGAGCCCGGCGGCGGCCCGGGCCGGATCGACGCCGGGTCGCAGTCGGCCTCTCGCCTCGAGGTCGCGGAACCCGTCGGAGTACTCGGCTCGGAGACCCTCGAAGCGCGAGGCCACGTAGTCGCGCACGGGGGCGTCCTCCGTCGCGGCCTCGCCGGCCAGCACGGCGTACAGGGCGATGAGCCCGGGCACGGTCTCGTTGTAGCGCGCCTGCCTCAGCACGCCCTCCCGGAAGTCCCGGTCGGGGGAGGCGTCGAGCGGTGCGCCGCTCGCCATCGAGTCGCGTCGCTCGAGGACGGCGCGCAGCAGGGCGCGCTTCGACGGGAAGTAGTGCAGCAGTCCGGTCTGGCTGACGCCGACCCGGTCGGCGACCTCCTGGAGCGAGCCGCCGCGGTAGCCCCGCGTCGAGAACACCTCGAAGGCGGCGTCGACGATCGCCGCACGCCGCTCCGTCGACTTCGCGTACGGGCCGCGAGGTCCCCGGGCGCTGCGCGGGGCGGCGGGCGCGTCGGTCTCGGCGGGGGCGGGATCTGCGGTCATGACGGGAACTCTACGGCCGACCCGCACCTCCTCGGGTCAAATCCGAGTGAGCACTCGGAATTGTGTTAGGTTCGGCGGGTCCCGTCCACGATGAAGTGAGTCACGATGAGCCCTCTCAGTCGACGTCAACTGCTCGGCTTCGGCCTGAGCGCCGGCGCCGCCGCGCTGCTCGCGGGGTGCGCCACGCCCGGCACGACCTCGGTCAACACGCTGCCGACCATCCCGCCGGCCACCGGCCGCATCCGCCTCGAGTACTGGGCCTGGCTCAAGGGCCTCGACCAGGTGACCGACCTGTACAACCGCAGCCAGGACCGCGTCCAGGTCGACACGGTCTTCATCCCGGGTGGCAACGCCGGCGGCTATCAGAAGCTGTACTCGGCGCTGGCGGCGGGCGCCGGACCCGACATCGCGCAGGTCGAGCTGCGGTCGCTGCCCGAGTTCCTGCTGGCGAACGGCGTCGTCGACCTCTCGCGCTACGGGATCGACCGGTACCGCGAGCTCTACGACCCCACCCTCTGGAACCAGGTCAGCTACACGGGCGGCGTCTACGCCGTCCCGCAGGACAGCGGCCCCATGGGCATGTTCTACCAGCCGGCCGTCTTCGACCGGGTCGGCGCCTCCGTTCCCGCCACCTGGGACGACTGGGCCGCCGTCGGGGCCGAGCTGAAGGGCGCGGGCGTGCTGATGGACTCGTTCCCGCTCGCCGACGCGTCGCCGTTCGCCGCGTACGCCACCCAGGCCGGGGCCTCGTGGTTCCGCGCGGAGGACGACGGCTGGGTCATCGACATGACCGACGAGGCGACGATGAAGGTCGCGGCGTTCTTCGACGAGGCGATCGACGACGGGATCGTCACGACCGCCTACGGCGCGTACACGCCCGCCTGGTTCTCGGCCGCGGCCGACGGGAAGATCGCGTCGGTCGCGACGGGCTCGTGGGGCGACGCCCTCATCGAGGGCGTCAGCGGCGCCTCGGGCAAGTGGCGTGCCGCGCCCCTGCCGACCTGGGAGGGCGGCTACGCGTCGTCGTTCCTCGGCGGGTCGACGGCGGCGATCCTGGCGAACAGCCAGCACCCGAAGGAGGCCCTCGACTTCGCCGTCTGGATGACGACGACCCCCGAGGGCGTCAACGCGCTGATCGAGTACTGCGGCATCGGCTGGTCGCCGGCGCGCGACGTCGTGGGCGACCTCCGCGAGAAGCCCAGCGAGTTCTTCAGCGGCCAGAACTACAACCAGGAGGTGTTCGTGCCCGCCACGAAGGAGTCCAGCCAGAACCAGGACTGGAGCTGGTGGCCCGTCACGCAGCAGTCGTTCAACATCCTCAGCGACGGATTCCGCGGCAAGGCCTCGGGCGGAACCCTCGTCGACGCGGTGGTGCAGGCCGAGAAGGACATCATCACGGTCATGAAGAACAAGGGCCTCTCGATCCGCAAGGCCGACGCATGAGCGCCGGGATGGAGACGCGCCCCGAGACCGCGGCGGCGACCCGGGCCACCGCGCCCGGTCGAGGGCGCGACTCGGACGGGTCGCGACGAGCGAGGGGCGCCTCGTCGGCCGCCATGAAGCGCGCCCCGTGGGTGCTGCTGTTCCCGTTCCTCGCGCTGTTCCTGCTGACCTTCCTCGTGCCGATCCTCATGGCCCTCGTGTCGAGCTTCACGCAGGTGAGGCGCGGCGGGCTCTTCGGCGAGACCGGCGTCGTGACGCAGTTCGCGGGGTTCTCGAACTACGCGCAGGTGCTCGGCGACCCCAACTTCACCGCCTCGATCGGTCGCATGTTCCTGTTCGGCATCGTGCAGGTGCCGCTCATGCTCATCCTCTGCACGGTGCTGGCCCTGCTGCTCGAGTCGGCGTCGGCGAAGTGGCCGGGGCTGTTCCGCGCCGCGTACTTCCTGCCGTACGGGGTGCCGGGCGTCATCGCGACCATCCTCTGGTCGTTCCTCTACGTGCCGGGTCTCAGCCCGATCATCGACGTGGCCGAGACGTTCGGCGTCTCGCCCGACTTCCTCGGGCCGAACACGGTCCTCTGGTCGATCGCGAACATCGTCACCTGGAGCTACACCGGCTACAACATGCTGATCATCATCGCCCAGCTGAAGTCGATCCCGGTCGAGCTCTACGAGGCGGCGAAGGTCGACGGGGCGACGCCGCTCCGGGTCGCGACGAGCATCCAGCTGCCGCTGATCCGACCCGCGCTCCTCCTGACCGCGGTCTTCTCGATCATCGGCACCCTCCAGCTGTTCGCCGAGGCGCAGGTGCTGCAGCGCGTCGCACCGGCCATCGACAGCCAGTACACGCCGAATCTCAGCGCCTACACGACCGCCTTCGCCTACAACGACTACAACGTCGCCGCTGCGCAGTCCGTGCTGATCGCGCTCGTCGCGTTCACGCTGTCGATCGTGTTCCTCACCATCACGAACAGGAAGTCCGCATGAGCCCCCGCGCCACGGTCGCCGAGCACGCCACCGAGACCGAGTCGATCGTCACCGCCGGGCAGAGCGGGAGGCGCGGCGCGGGCCGGGCCTCCGTCCGACGCTCGCGGGGAGCCGGGCCGGACCGCTCCGCCGGCCGCAGCCGCGCCTCCACCATCATCGTGACCGCCGTCCTGGTGGTCGTCGCGCTGTACTTCCTGATCCCGGTCTACTGGGTCGTGGTCGCCGCGACCAAGACCACCGGCGACCTGTTCGGCACCTTCGGGTTCTGGTTCGCCCCGTCGTTCGCGCTGTGGGACAACCTCGGGCAGGTGCTCACCTACGGCGACGGCGTCTTCGTCCGCTGGCTCGGCAACTCGGTGCTCTACGCCGGCGTCGGCGCCCTCGTCGCGACGTACTTCGCCGCGGCCGGCGGCTACGCCCTCGCCAAGTACGAGTTCCGCGGTCGCAACCTCGTCTTCGGCACGATCCTCGGCGGTGTCCTCGTGCCGGGGACCGCGACCGCGCTGCCGCTGTTCCTGCTCTTCAGCCAGATGGGGCTCGCGAACACGTACTGGAGCGTCCTGCTGCCGTCGCTCGTGTCGCCGTTCGGGCTCTTCCTCTGCCGCATCTACGCGCAGGCCACGGTGGACACCTCGCTGATGGAGGCCGCGCGCCTCGACGGGGCGAGCGAGCTGCGCATCTTCCACACGCTGGGGCTCCGCATCCTCACCCCGGCGCTCGTGACCGTGTTCCTGTTCCAGCTCGTCGGCATCTGGAACAACTACTTCCTGCCGCTGGTCATGCTGAGCGACGTCGACAAGTTCCCCGTCACGCTCGGACTCAACAACTGGCTGAGCCAGACCGACCGTCTGCCCGAGTTCTACCAACTGACGACCGGCGGCGTCCTGCTGTCGATCATCCCGCTCGTCATCGCCATGATCGTGCTGCAGCGCTTCTGGCGCGGCGGCCTCACCGAAGGGTCCGTGAAGTGACCGACGTCATCCCCACCGCCACCGCCTCGTCCACCCCGGCGTCCCCGATCGACGTCGCCGCGCCTCCGGCCGGATATCTGCGGGCCACCGGCCCCGGCAGCGGTCGTCGTTCGCCCGCCCGCTCGTGGCTGCACACCGACGCCCCGCGGCTCCTGCTCGACGGCGAGTGGTCCTTCCGGCTGCTCGCGGGCGTCCCCGGCATGCCCGGCGGCCGCGGCGTGCTGCCCGCCGGCGAGGGCGCCTACGACGTCGCGGCGGTCGACTTCGACGACTCGGGCTGGGAGACCATCACGCTGCCGTCGCACTGGGTGCTCACCGGCGAGGGGCGCCGCGGCGCCCCCATCTACACGAACGTGCAGTTCCCGTTCCCGACCGATGTGCCCCACGTGCCCGACGAGAACCCGACCGGCGACCACCGGCGCACGTTCGAGCTGCCGGCGTCGTTCGCCGGCGCCGAGCGCGTGCTGCTGCGCTTCGACGGGGTCGAGTCGACGGCCGTCGTGTGGGTCAACGGCGTCCACGTCGGCGTCGGGGTCGGCAGCCGTCTCGCGCAGGAGTACGACGTCACCGACCTCGTGCGCCCCGGCGCCAACACCGTGGTCGTCCGCGTCCACCAGTGGTCGGCGGCGAGCTACGTCGAGGACCAGGACCAGTGGTGGCTGCCCGGCGTCTTCCGGAGCGTGAGCCTCGAGGCCCGGCCCGTGGGCGGCATCGACGACGTCTGGCTGCGCAGCGAATGGCACGGCACGGCCGGCGAGACCGCGGGAGGCGCGACGATCGTCGCCGAGATCACCGCCGGCTCCGCCGCGTGGCCGGTCACCCTCGCCGTCCCCGAGCTCGGCGTCGACGTGACGTGGGAGTCGCCCGCCGACGTCGCCCCGATCGAGCTGATCGACGTCGAGCCGTGGAGCGCCGAGGTGCCGCGGCTCTACGACGCCACCGTCACGAGCGCGGGGTCGACCGAGACGATCTCGCAGCGACTCGGCTTCCGCACCGTCCGGATCGTGGGCGACCGGTTCGAGGTGAACGGCCGGCGGGTCGTCTTCCATGGCGTGAACCGCCACGAGGTGCACGCCGATCAGGGCCGGGTCTTCGACGAGCAGTACGCGCGTCGCGACCTCGAGCTGATGAAGCGGTTCAACGTCAACGCGATCCGCACCTCGCACTACCCGCCCCACCCGCGCCTGCTCGACCTCGCCGACGAGCTGGGCTTCTGGGTCGTCCTCGAGTGCGACCTCGAGACGCACGGCTTCGAACGCGAGCGGTGGGTCGGCAACCCGAGCGACGACGCCGACTGGCACGACGCCTACGTCGATCGCATGGTCCGCACCGTCGAGCGCGACAAGAACCACCCGAGCATCGTCATGTGGTCGCTCGGCAACGAGGCGGGCACCGGTCGGAACCTCGCGGCGATGGCCGCATGGACCCACGCGCGTGACCGGGGTCGTCCTGTCCACTACGAGGGCGACTACACCGGCTCGTACACCGACGTCTACTCGCGGATGTACTCGTGGATCGACGAGACCCGGGCGATCGGCGCGGGCGACGAGTCCGTCCGGCTGCTCGGCTGCACGGCCGCCGAGGCTGCCCGTCAGCGGTCGAAGCCCTTCATCCTCTGCGAGTACGTGCACGCCATGGGCAACGGCCCCGGGGCGGTCGACGAGTACGAGCGCCTCGTCGACGAGCACCCGCGCCTGCACGGCGGGTTCGTATGGGAGTGGCGCGACCACGGCCTGCGGACGACCACGGCCGACGGCGTCGAGTTCTTCGGCTACGGCGGCGACTTCGGCGAGGTCGTGCACGACGGCAACTTCGTCATGGACGGCATGGTGCTCTCGGACGGCACGCCGAGCCCCGGCCTCCACGAGTGGGCCCAGGTCGTGTCGCCGATCCGTCTGACCGCCAGCCGCGCGGCGGGCCCCCGGGGCGACGACGGCATCACCGGCGCCTCCGTGCTGGTCGAGAACCGACGTCACACCGCGACGACGGCCGACGTCGAGCTGCTCTGGTCGCTCGAGCACGACGGCGACGTCATCGCGTCCGGGCGCCTCGACGCGCTCGACGACCGCGGCCGAGCCCTCGCCGCGGGGGAGCAGGTCGCCCTCGCCCTGCCCGACCTCGAGGTCTCGACGACCGGCGAGACGTGGCTGACCGTGCAGGTCGCCCTCCGCGCCGACCACGGCTGGGCCGACGCCGGGCACGTGCTCGCGACGACCCAGGTCGACCTCAGCGCCCCGGCCGCCGTGCATCACGTCGCCGCCTACCCGCGGCCGGTCGCACCGGGTGCCGGTGTCGATCCGTCGGCCCGCGCCTCCTCGGGCGACCTCGAGCTCGGCCCCGCGACGTTCGTCGACGGCCGTCTCGTCTCGCTCGCCGGGCGACCCGTCGCCGGGCCGCGCCTCGAGCTCTGGCGGGCGACGACCGACAACGAGCGGGGCCACTGGGACGCCCCGCGCGACATCGACGCGGACCCGATGCGGGATCGCCACCGCACCGATCTGCCGACCGACGAGCTGCTGCCGAGCGCCGAGACGATCGCGAAGCGGGCGGGCCTGCACCGGCTGACCTCGCGCGTCGAGTCGGTGCGGTCGTCGGCGGGTCACGTCGCCGTGCGCACCCGCTGGGCCGCCGCCGACAGCCGCCAGTCGGTGACCGTCGACGAGCGCTGGACCCTCGAGCGCGGCGAGCTGTGGCTGTCGCTCGATCTCGTGCCCACCGCCGGCTGGGACCTCTCGTGGCCCCGCGTCGGCGTGCGCTTCGATCTGCCCCTCGACATCGGCTCGGCATCGTGGTTCGGGACCGGTCCGCTCGAGTCGTACCCCGACAGCCGCGAGGCGGCCCGGGTGGGCCGGTTCGAGTCGAGCGTCGACGACCTCACCGTCGACTACGCCCGGCCGCAGGAGAGCGGCCACCGCAGCGACCTCCGCAGCCTCGAGCTGCGGACCGGCGACGGGAGCCCCTGGCTGCGTCTCGACGCGACGCCCGACACCTCGGGTCGCCGCCCCGGCTTCTCGCTGCGTCGCCACACCGCGCAGCAGGTCGACGCGGCCGAGCACCCCCACGAGCTGCCCGAGCCCGAGGCGACGTACCTCTGGATCGACGCGGCGCAGAACGGCGTCGGCTCGCGGGCGTGCGGGCCCGACGTCTCGGCCCCGCACGTGCTCCGGCCCTCGGCCCGGGCGATCCGGCTGCGCGTCAGAGGGCTCTGACCGCGCGGACGACCACGTCGCGGACCGTCGCCGGGCCCTCGTGCCCGGCGGCGGTCTCTCGTTCCCGGGTCTCGGCCGTGGCTATCGTCCACTCGGACGGATCGAACAGGTCGACGAGCTCGTCCACGCCGAACATCAGCTCGGGATGGTGCAGACGGTGGGCGTCGGAGTCGAGATCCGACAGGTCGTGCCCGACGATCAGGATGCTGCCGCCCGGCGCCACCGCCTCGCCGAGCCCCCGGAACACCCGGCCCCGATCGGCCGCGGGGAGGTGCATGAAGTGCGACGTGACGAGATCGAAGGAGGCGCGGGGCGGCGTCCACTCGGTGATGTCGTGCTGCTCCCACGTGATCCGGTCGGCGGCCTCGCCGTCCGTCTGCTCGGCTCGCGCCCGTGCCTTGTTCAGGGCGTTCGCGGCGATGTCGGTGCCCGTGACGGACCAGCCCCGGAGCGCGAGCCAGATCGCGTCGCCGCCCTCGCCGCTCCCGATGTCGAGGGCCCGGCCCGGAGCGAGGGTGTCGGTCTCGTCGACGAGGACGGCGTTGGGGTTCCCGCTCCACGCCCAGCCCTCCGAGCCGTAGCGGTCCTCCCAGTACGCGGCGTCGAACGCTTCGGAAGCGGAGGTCTCGTCGGGGCTCTCGTCGAGGTCCCCCTCGGGGCTCGCGCCCGGCGGTGCCGAGCCGTGTCGAGGCGACGCGTCGGCGCGCCAGGTCGCGACGGCCTCCACGGCGGCCGCGGTCTCGGCCGTCACGAGGTCCATGTTCAGGGCCGCGCCGGCCATGACCCCGGAGGCGGCGGCCATGACGACCTGGTGACCCGGGTTGACGAGGTTCCCGGCGAGCCAGACACCGGGCTCGGCGCTCTGCCCGGTGACGGGGTCGGCCGCCACGATGGTGCCCATGCCCGACGGGTGCGCCTCGGCCTCCAGCCCGAGCGACGCGAGCACGCCGCCTCGGGCGGCGACGCTCGTGGCGACGGCCACGGCGCCGACCGCCACGGTCGTGCCGTCGGCGAGGACGACCCCGGTGAGGTGGTCGTCGTCGACCCGGACGGAGGCGACGGGCCCCTCGACCACCCGGACGCCCCGGGCCTCGAGTCGCGCGAGGTCGTCGGGGCCGGGGGAGAGCCGGTCGTTCGTGAAGAGCGTGACGTCGTCGCTCCACTGGCGGAAGAGCAGGGTCTGGTGGATGCTCATCGGCCCGGTGCCGAGCACGCCGATGGCGCGGTCGCGAACCTCCCAGCCGTGGCAGTAGGGGCAGTGGACGACGTCGCGGCCCCAGCGATCGGCGAGTCCGTCCACCGGAGGCAGCTCGTCGACGAGACCGGTGGCGACGACGAGGCGGCGGGCGCGGAGCGTGCGGTGCCGGCCGCCCGGCGTGGTGACCTCGAGGGCGAAGCCGGGCGCGCCTCCTCGTCCGGTCCGGCGGACGTCCGTGGCCGTGCCGTCGACGACGACCCCGCCGTACGACTCGACCTCGGCGCGTCCCCGGCGGACGAGCTCGAGCGGCGAGTCGCCGTCGAGGCCGAGGAACCCGTGCACGCCCTCGGCCGGCGCGTTGCGGGGCTCGCCCGCGTCGACGACGACGACGTCGCGGCGGGCCCGGGCGAGCGTCAGGGCGGCGCTGAGACCGGCGGCCCCGCCGCCGATCACGACGGCGTCGTGCTCGTGCTCGTGCTCGTGCCCGTGCTCGCGCCCGTCGGCCGGTCGGGAGTGGTCGGTGCTGCTCGTGGTGCCGTGCGTCATGGTGATGACCTCCTGGATCCAGCGTGCCCGTGAAGATCCTCTCCGGCAAGCGGTGTTGCCAGAACGGCAAATAATCGCGATCGAGACGTCGGGCGGGTCGGGTGGCGGGTCGTCGCAGGGCGGCCTCGATGCGAGGATGGTCAGCGTGACCGACACCCGATCGGCCTTCATGGCCTGCGCCTCCGTGGCTGCACAGCTCCTCGGCCGACCCGAGCTGGCGAGCGCCTGGAACCTCCCGTCGGTGCACGACGGCCTGCGGGTGCGCGACGTCGCCACCGGGCTCGTCGAGAGGCTGCGCCGCGCGGCCCTCGTGAACGGGGCCGGGCCACGCGTGCCTCTGGTGCTCCGACCGACGGCGGCCACGACGGCGGCCGAGGCGCGACGGCTCGTCGACCTGCTCGCTCTGAGGGTCCCCGGCGGCGGGCTCGCCGACGACCCGGGCGCCGCGGGGGTCGACCTCCTGGCCCGAGACCTCGAGGATCTCGCCTTGAGCGTCGCGCAGCACGTCGACGTGTCGCCGTCGACGGCTCGGGCCGCCCTCGAGCTGCTCGTCGCGTCCGCCTACGGCACCTCGGACGGCGCCGTCGCGCTCGGCGACCTGTCGGCGACGCTCCGCGGGGCACCCGCCGTCGTCCGCGCCTGAGCGTCGCCCCCGTGCCCGCCGACCCGCGGGTGCACGATGGCGACATGAGACGCAGCGTCCGAACCCCCGCCCGTGAAACGCCCGGCCCCGGACAGGAGTCCGTCTGGGACTACCCCAGACCCCCGCGCGTGGAGGCCCGGGGCGAACGCATCGTCGTGCGGCTCGGCGGTCAGGTCGTGGCGGACGCGACGCGTTCGTTCCGAGTGCTCGAGACGAGTCACCCGCCGGTCTACTACCTGCCCCGCGACGCGTTCGTCGAGGGCGCCCTGACCCGAGGCGACGGGTCGAGCATGTGCGAGTTCAAGGGCTCCGCCGGCTACGTCGACGTCCGCGGCGGCGCGGAGCGGTCGCCCCGAGCCGGGTGGTTCTACCCGTCGCCCTGGGCGGGCTACGAGCAGCTCGTCGATCACGTGGCCCTCTACCCCGGCCGCGTCGACTCGATCGAGATCGACGGCGAGACCGTGCGGGCTCAGGAGGGCGACTTCTACGGCGGCTGGATCACCGACGCGATCGTCGGCCCGTTCAAGGGACCGCCCGGCACCCTCGGCTGGTGAGCCGCGCCTCCTCGTCCCCGCCGAGCGGTGTCGAGTGGTCGGGAGATGCTCTTCGAGCGCGTCTGACGCGCATCTGCCGACCACACGAGCCGATCGCGGAGGAGGAGGCTCGATCAGGAGGAGGGGGCGTCGCCCGACAGAGCGGCCACGACCTGCTCCGCCTCGGGGAACCAGCGCGCGTAGTGGTCGGGGTCGTCGTTGATCTGCACGGCGTGGGCCGCCTGGGTCGGCGTGAGCTCCTTCCAGCCCGGGATCGCCACGAGCTTCGAGAAGAACCGGGTGGCCGCCGTGTACGGGTCCATGCGCTCGGCGTAGGTGCCCCAGGCGCCGTTGTCGCGTTGCTGGAAGAGTCCGCGGCTGTCCGGGCCGACCGCGTCGCCGTGGTCGATGTTGCGGAGGCTCGACTCGCCCATCGCGGTCATCACCCCGATCGCCTGCGTGTGCTTTCCGATGCCCTGGGCGCGAGCGGCCTGCATGATCCACGCCGCGTTGATCAGGCGGTCCTGGCAGTAGCCCGCGACCGGCCCGGCGGGCACCGGGATGTCACCCACCATGACGGGGTCGACGGCCGGGCAGGTCACCGGAGGGTCGACGGGGCGAGCCGTCTCGTCGCGGGGCGAGGCGAGCGACGAGACGACCAGGACGAGAGCGACGATCAGAGCGACGACCGCGGCGCAGAAGACGACCGAGGCGGCGATGGCGACGCGGCGCACAGGGGTCCTCTCGGTCGGAGTCCTGTCCGGCGGGCTCGCCGGAGTTCGAGGATAACCCGCTGCCCGGGGGCACCCTGGGCGGAGGCCGAGGAGGCGCGGGCGACTAGAGCAGGTCGCCCCGGTCGGCGAGATAGGCGGCCGCCTCGCGGACCTCGGCGGCCGTGGTGCCCCAGCGGACGAGCGCCCGGCCGTCCGCCACGAGGAGGCGCTGGTCGCCGGCCACGAGAGCCTCGGTCGACAGATCGATCGGCAGGTACGCGTAGTCGACGACCTCGCCTTCGACGAAGCGGCCCCGGGCGGCGGCCCGGCGCTCGGCCTTGCGCTTCTCGACCGAGGCGGAGAGGTTCTGCGAGCGGGTCGGCTCGAGGGCCCGGGTGATGCGACCCGTCTCGTGCACGCGCCCGTCGGTCTCGAGCAGCAGCACGCCGAGCCGCCAGGCCCGACCCACGGGTTCGAGCGACTCCGCGGTCTTCACGACGACGATGCGTCGCGAGGGGCGGTAGCGGGCGAGTGCCTCGGTGCGGGCCCCTCGGGCGGCGAGATCGCGGGTCGTGTCGGCGATCAGGGTGCGGAGCGCCTCGGCCGCACGCTCGTCGTCCGCCGACGGCACGGACGCCGACGGCACGGGCCCCGACGCATCGGGCTCCTGAGGCGCCATCACCGGGTCAGGAGTCGTAGCCGTGCGCCAGGAAGTCGTCGAGCACCTCGACGACGAGGGCGTGGTCGTCGGCCTGCGGCAGCCCCGACACCCCGACCGCGCCCACGACGCCGACGCCGACGACGGTCACCGGGAACATCCCGCCGTGCGCGGCGTAGAGGTCGGTGTCGAGCCGCGACTTCTCGTCGAACGTGCCGCCCGCCACCCGGAACGACTCGCCGACGCGGAACGAGCTCTGACCGTAGCGCTCGACGACACGGGCCTTGCGGTCGAGCCACTCGTCGTTGTCGAGCGAGGTGCCGGGCAGCGCCGCCTGGAACACCCGCTGGCGGCCCTTCCGCACGGTGACCGTGACGGCGAGACCGCGGCGACGGGCCTCGGCGAGCAGGAACGCCCCGAGGTCGAGAGCCGTGTCGGTCGTGAAGCGGCGGAAGACCAGGCGCTCCTCCTGCTCGGCGAGCTCGGTCAGCAGGGTGTCGTCGGGCATGAGGGCCTCCGGTGGAAGGGGTCGTCTGGTCGTCGTCGAGCATAGGCCGAGCCCCTGACATCCCGGTCGGCGAGCACCCGAGCGGGCTGCGGCGGGTTCGCGTCGTCGAGGGCGGGTCGGCGCTGACGCGCCGCCGATGACGGGGACCCGCCCGACAGCCGGATGATCGCGATGCGTCTGAGCCTGCCGGCCTCAGCGGCGGCCGCCGGCTGCGGCGAGCTCCGAGCAGTCGGTGCTGCCGGCGACGCGGCAGTACACGTCGGCGAGCTCGGCCGCCGACAGGGCCCACGGGTGGTCGAGCGCGCGGACGCGGGAGGCGCGCGAGAGTCGATCGGCCCGGTCGCGGTCGCGGAGGATGCCGGTCACCGTGTCGGCCCAGATGAGCGGGTCGCGCGAGTCGAGGACGACGCCCGTGACGCCATCGACGACGCTCTCGCGCAGGCCCCCCGAGGCGGCGGCGATCACGGGGACGCCGCTGGCGGCCGCCTCGAGCGCGATCAGGCCGTAGGTCTCGGAGTGGGACGGGACGAGCACGAGACGCGCCCCGCGGAGCAGCGAGGCGAGACCCCGTCGGGTGCGCGGGCCGACGAGGTGCACGGTGAGGTCGAGCTCGTCGACCAGGGCGAGCAGGTCGTCCTCGTAGCCCTGGAACTCGGTCGAGGCGCCGCCGGCGATCACGAGATCGGGCCGGACGGCGGGGTCGACGGCGGCGATTGCGCGGATGGCGAGATCGGGGGCCTTGAGCGGCTCGAGTCGTCCGGCGACGACGACGTAGGGGCGGGGCTCGTCGACCCGCGCCTCCTCGGCGGTCGTCTGGGCGGGGTGGAAGAGCTCGGCGTCGACCCCGGGCAGCACGACCGCGACCCGGTCGGGGCGACCTCCCAGTCGGGTGACGACCGTCTCGGCCTCGGCGTGGCTGATGGCGACGACGGCGTCCGACTCGACCGCGAGGTGCCGCTCGCCGGCGAGTCGACCAGGCGATTCGGCGCGTTCGCCGTGCGACAGGGGGGTGGAGTCGGCGGCGGCGATCGAGTGGAAGCTCTGCACGTGCGGCACGCCCAGCGCCCGGGCGACGGGCAGGGCGGCCATGCCCGAGAACCAGTGGTGCGAGTGCACGACGTCCCACGGCCCGAGCTCGGCGAGCCGGTCGCGGAACTCGTCGACGAACAGCTCGTGGCGCCCCTTCGGGACGGGCTCGGCGGGTCCGGCCGAGATGAAGGTCAGCGTGACGCCGGGCGAGAGCTCGACGCGGTCCGGCTGATCGGGGGACGAGCGCCTCGTCACGATGTCGACGTGGTGTCCGGCGGCCCCGAGCGCCTCCGCCTGGTTGCGGACGACCACGTTCATCCCGCCGACGTCGCCGGAGCCCGGCTCGGCGCCGGGGGAGGTGTGCAGCGACACGAGCGCGATGCGGAGGGGGGAGGAGGCGGTGGTCACTTCCCGAGGGTACCGGCCCCGCCGCCTCCCGCCCTGTGGACGCGGACGGGTGAGGAGGCGCGGGTCAGGCGGCCGAACCCGTCCAGAACGCGCGGACCTCGTCGAGCACGGCCTCGGCCTGACGTCGACCGGCCTCGGCGGCGGGTCGACGGGTGGCGCTCGAGAGGACGTCGGCGCCGAACGCGGCCAGGGCGTCGGCGTCGGCCTCGACGACCAGCACCTCGCGCCCGGCTGTCCGTCGCGCCTCGACCACCTGCGGCAGCGTCGGTCCGAGGGGCGAGACCGCGAGCTCGGGGCCGCACGACAGCACGAGCACCCGGTCGTGGTCGTCGGCGAGGTCGGCGTTCGTGCCCGACCGCACGCCGCCGTCCATCGTCGGGCGGCCGTCGATCTCGACGGTCGGCCAGACGACGGGCACGGAGCAGCTCGCGGCGACCGCCCGGTGGAGGTCGACGCCCGAGTCCGCGTCGAGGGGCCGGAACGTCCCGTCGGTCGCGTCGACGGTGCAGACCGTGAACCCGGCGTCCGGCCAGGCGACGTCGCCGAACCGCTCGCGCATGGTGCTGACGAGGGCGGGCTCGTCGCCGACGACCGGCGTCCGACGGGCGAGGGCGCCGATCCGGGCCCGCGCCTCCTGCTGGTCCGTCACGCCCAGGAGGGCCTGGCCGAGCGTCTGCTGGAACGCCTCGGGGTCGATGGAGCCGGTGGGCAGCTCGGTGACCGCCTTGTACTGCTCGCGGAGTCCGTCGTCGACGCGTCCGAGCCGCACCATCGTGCCGACGACGGAGCCGGCCGAGGTGCCGACGACCAGGTCGGCCTCGTCGACCGGGACTCCGGCCTCGAGCAGACGCGACAGGACGCCGAGCTCCCAGGCGATGCCGGTGATGCCGCCGCCGCCGAGGACGAGGGCGGTGCGAGGACGGGAGGGGGCGGTGCTGCTCATGGGATGTCGCTCCAGGTCGTGGCGTTCGCGGCGCCGGATCCGGCGCCGGGGGCGACGGTAGGCCCCTCGCCTACGAGGACGGTCGGAGTTCGCCGGCCCGGCCGAGGGCCTGCACGTGCCATTCGGTCTGGGCCAGGGCGGAGCCGAGGCGGTAGCCGTGCAGGGAGGCGATCCCGCCCGTCCACGACATGCGCTCGGCGACCTGCCAGACGGTCGGGCGCTGCGCCTCCGCGGCGAGGGCGTCGAGGGCGGCGGCGGCGTCGGCGGTCCGATCGGCGCGGTGGTCGACGAGGGCCCGCGCCCGCTCGGCGAGCCCGACGAAGCGGTACTCGTGGCCCGGGCAGACCTCGAGCGCATCGGCGCCGGCGACGTCGAGGGCGATGACCCTCTCGAGCGACGCGAGCAGGTCGGTCAGCGGGTTGGCGTCGGTCCGCCCCCCGAGGCCGATGCCGGGGTTGATGCGCGGCAGCACGTGATCGCCGGTGACGATCAGCCGCTGCTCCGGTTCGACGAAGCACAGGTGCCCTGCGGTGTGCCCCGGCGTGTGGACGGCTCGCAACCGCCGTCCGGCGATCGGCGGCTCGTCCCCGTCGGCGAGGAGCAGGTCGGCGGTGACGTGGGGGAGTCGGCGGCCCGATCCCCAGGCGGCGACCAGCGCCTCCTCGTCGTCGGCGGGTGCGCCCCAGCGGGCGATGTCGGCGTCGGCCTCGAGGGCCTCGGCGGCCCGGCGGTCGAGGGCCCGCTGCTCGGCCGCGTGCAGCGCGAGGCGGGCTCCGGAGGCGCGGCGCACGCGATCGGCGCCGCCCAGGTGATCGGCGTGCAGGTGGGTGACCGCGACGAGCGAGATGTCCTCCATCGCGTGACCGACGTCGGCCAGGGCGGCGTCGAGGCGGTCGAGGTTGGCGTCGTCGTCCCATCCGGGGTCGATGAGGGTCAGCGCGCCGTCGGAGCCCTCGATGAGGTAGCCGAGCGAGTAGTCGCCGTCTCCGAACGGGAACGCCAGAGACCAGACCCCGTGGCGCACCTCCTCGAGCGGCGGAGGCGCCCCCTGCTCGAGAGCCAGGGCCTGCACGGCGCTGACGGGGGCGGGAGGCGCGGGTCGCGAGGCGGCGTCGGTCACCCGCCGAGCCTAACCGCGCCCCCCACGGGCAGGAGGCGCGGTGCCGGACTCCCCGCACCGCGCCTCCTCCCGGTCGATCTCCGACTACTCGGCCGACACCTCGATGAGCACCTTGCCGACGACGTCGCCCTCGACGGCCTCGTGCGCGGCGGCCGTCTCGGCGAGCGGGAACGTGTGGAGCGCGAGACCGGCGGCCTCGCCGACGGGCAGCGCGCCGTCGCGGAGCGCCGCGGTGACGTCCTCGACGGCGGCGTCGAGCGCCTCGGTGCCGACCGTGTAGAGCAGGACGAACTGGAACCGCGTGTTCGTGATCATGTTGGCGCGGATGGGGATCGTGGTCGAGTCGCCTCCGTCGTCGGCGTAGATGGCGACCGATGCGCGGTGGGCGACGACCTCGGCGAGCAGGTCGGCGTTCTGCGAGATGGCGACCTCGACGACGACGTCGACCCCGTCGGGGGCGATCTCGCGGATCTCGGCCGCGGCGTCGCCCGTGCGGTAGTTGACGACGTGGTGGGCGCCGGCCGCGGTGGCCAGGGCCGCCTTGGCGTCCGAGCTGATGGTGGTGATGACGGTGGCGCCGGCCCAGCGGGCGAGCTGGATGGCGGCGTGCCCGACGGCTCCCGCGCCTCCGGCGACGAGAACGGTGACGCCCTCGAGGCTGCCGGGCGCGAGGCGGCGGGGGCCGTCCTCCCGGACGGTGAGGGCGCGGTGCGCGGTCATGGCGGGAACGCCGAGCGATGCGCCGACGTCGAGTCCGACGCCCTCCGGCAGCGGCACGACCAGGCGGGCGGGCAGCACGGTGAACTCCTGCGCGGTGCCGGTGGGTCGCTGATAGGCCGAGAGGTAGGTCCAGACGCGGTCGCCGACCGCGAGTCCCGTGACGCCCTCGCCCACGGCGTCGACGATGCCCGAGCCGTCCTGGTTCGGGGTCACCTCGTCGAAGGGCAGGCTCTCGCCGGGCTCACCCCCGGCACGCGACTTCCAGTCGGTGGGGTTGACGCCCGACCACACGACGCGCACCCGCACCTCGCCGGCGGCGGGTTCGGGCACCTCGCGGTCGACGAGCTGCAGCACGGTGGTGGCGGGTCCGGTCTCGGTGTACACGATCGACTTCATGCCCGGAGCCAACCAGACCGGGCCGCTCCGTGTTCCCGCCCGAGGCCGGGCGACCCCGCAGGCGACCGGCGCGGCGTGCCACTCAGGCGAACGCGCGGCGGAACGCGGCGAGCGCCAGCAGATCGTCCTCGACGCCGCCGCCCTCGTGCCCGTTGTACGGCCAGATGGTGATGTCCTTCGGTCCGGCGTAGGCGTGGAAGGCGCCGAACACCGTCGACGGCGGGCACACAGGGTCCATCAGCGCCGTGGTGAAGACGGCGGGCGCGGTGCCGCGGCGGGCGAAGTTGACCCCGTCGAAGTACGTGAGGACCTCGTGCACCGAGGAGGCGCGGTGCCGGTGGACGGCCAGGTACCGTCCGATCTCCTTGTACGGGTCGGCGTCGGTGATCACGCTCGCCCGGCGGAAGTCGCAGAGGAACGGCACGTACGCCGCCACGGCGGCGAGGTCGGGCACGAGGGCCGATACGGCGAGGGCGATGCCGCCGCCCTGGCTGCCGCCGACGACCGCGACGCGGGAGGCGTCGACGGCCTCGAGCGAGCGGGCGGCCTCGACGGCGCGCACGGCGTCGGTGAACACGCGCCGGTAGTAGTAGGTCTCGCGGCTGTCGATGCCGCGGGTCATGACGCCGGGGTGGGCGGGGCCCGAGCCGTCGGGGTCGGGGGTGTCGCCGCGGCTCCAGCCGGAGCCCTGGCCCCGCGTGTCCATCTGCAGGTGCGCGTAGCCCGCGGCCGACCAGAAGAGGTTCTCGACGGCGGCTCCGCGTCCGCCGCCGTAGCCCACGAACTGCACGACGGCCGGCAGCGGCCCGGTCGCCCCGGTGGGCACGCGCAGCCAGGCGCGGACGGGCTGACCGGCCCAGCCGGCGAAGGTCACGTCGTAGACGTCGACGGTGGCGAGGCCGGTCTCGACGGCCTCGATCCGCACGTCGAGCGGGTGGGTCCGCGTCTCGTCGAGGGTGGCGGCCCAGAACGCGTCGAAGTCGTCGGGCTCGGTCTGGGTGCTGCGGTGCTCCCAGAGGGCTGACTCGGGCATGTCGGTGAACATGACTCACTGTCTACCCGTCCGCCGCGGCCCCGGGGTGTCATGACATGCCGTGCGCCTCGACGGGGTGCCGCAGGTCGTGACCCGTCGACCCGCCGAGGAGGCGCGGGTCAGGCGGTGCGCGCCAGGTCCGCCTCCCAGCCGAACGCGGGGGCGACGTGCTCCGCCACCGTCTGCAGCAGACGGGCGTTGTACTCGACGCCGAGCTGGTTCGGCACGGTCAGCAGCACCGTGTCGGCCGCCTGCACGGCGGCGTCCGCGGCCAGTTGCGCGGCGATGACGTCGGGCTCGCCGATGTAGCTCTTGCCGAAGCGCGACTGCACGCCGTCGAGCAGGCCCACCTGGTCGCCGCCGTCGACCTGGGCGCGCACGCCGAAGTAGCGGCGGTCCTCGTCCGTGGTGATGGGGATGACGCTGCGGCTGATCGAGACCCGCGGCTCGCGGTCGTGCCCGGCGTCGGCCCACGCCCGGCGGTAGACGGCGATCTGCTCGGCCTGCAGCTCGTCGAAGGGCACCCCGGTGTCCTCGGTGAGCAGGGTGCTGCTCATGAGGTTCATGCCCTGCTCGCCGGTCCAGGCGGCGGTGGCGCGGGTGCCGGAGCCCCACCAGATGCGGTCGCCGAGACCGGGGGACTGCGGCTCGATCGGGAGCCCGTGCGACCAGCCGGTCATCTTCGGGTCGGAGCGGGCGACGTCGGCTCCGGCGATGGCGGCGCGGAACTCCTCGGTGTGACGGCGCGCCAGGTCGGCGTCGCTCTCGCCGTCGGCCGGCAGGTGCCCGAAGGCCTCCCAGCCTCGGAGTGCGGGCTCGGGCGACCCCCGGCTGACTCCGAGCTGCAGCCGCCCGGCGCTGATCAGGTCGGCGGCCGCAGCCTGCTCGGCCATCGAGAGGGGGTTCTCGTAGCGCATGTCGATGACACCGGTGCCGAGCTCGATCCTGCTCGTGCGGGCCGCCATCGCCGCGAGCAGCGGGAACGGGCTCGCCAGCTGACGCACGTAGTGGTGCACGCGCACCGCCGCCACGTCGATGCCGATCTCCTCGGCGGCCTCGGCCAGCTCGATGGACTGGACCAGCGCCTCCCGGGCGGTCGGGGTCGCCGAGCCGGGGACGTCCTGGTAATGACCGAACGACAGGAACCCGATGCGCTTGTTCATGCCCGGGCGAACCACGGGCATGCCCCACCCATTCCGCGGCCGGTCGGGCGAGCCCGTTCCGCCGGGCTCCGCACCTCGGTACCGTGAGGGTGTGGAGAATCGGTTTCGCATCGACGACGACGACCTCGGGGTCGACCTGCAGGCCTCGAGCGTGACGCTCGACGACGACGGGGTCATCGACGCCGTCATCGTGGCCGAGCGGGTGCCCGCCGTCGCCGACTGGACGGAGTCGCCCCCGCGGCTCCGCTTCCGTGACGTGCCCCTGAAGTTCGACGGCGCCTCCTTCGGGGCGACCGTCGACGACGACCTGCTCGATGAGCACGACATCGCGTTCTGGCTCGAGGGCAGCGACGACGTCCATGGCGTGCTCAGCCTGCGGGCCGGCGACCTGCTGCGCTTCGTGGGCACGACCCACGTGTCGGGCGAGCCGACCTCCTGGCGACTCGACGTCGCGCTGGCGTTCGGCGGGACCCGGCGCTCGCCGGCCGTCTGACCGGACCCGTGGTCGTCCGCCGCCGCGGGCACCCGTCGGGCCCGACGCGTCGAGCTAGCGGTGAGCGATCTCGACCACCGGCACGAACCTGCGGACGCGCATCTGCAGGGTCAGCTGCCCGCGGCGGGCGAGCACCAGCGCCGTGATCGCCGCGACGAGCGCCGGCACCCCGCCCGAGAGCACCATCGCCGCATGCGTGCCGGACGACTCGACGACGAGGCCCATCAGCGGCCCGCCGATCGCCTGGCCGCCGAGCAGCACGAGCACGTAGAGCGACATGACCCGCCCGCGGATGGCGATGTTGCTCGACAGCTGCACGAGCTGGTTCGCCGCCGTGAGGAACAGCAGCGACGCGAAGCCGACGGCGACGAGGGTGACGGCGAAGAGCCCGACCGACGGCATCGAGCCGGCGACCGCCTGCAGCACGCCCGTCGCCAGCAGACCGAGCACGATCGTCCGCAGCCGGATGGTCGCCCGACGCGTCGACAGCAGGGCGCCGGTGAGGGCGCCCACCGCGATCATCGAGTTGAAGAGCCCGTAGCCGCCCGCCCCCACGTCGTAGACGTCGTCGGCGAACGAGGCCAGCAGCACCGGCATGGTGAGGCCGAACACGGCGTACGAGGCGACGAGCACCACCGGCACGAGGATGGTCGGCTTGGCCCGGGCGTAGGCGAGGCCCGCCCGCAGCTGACCGCGACTGCGCGGGCCCGGCGCCGTGCGGGTCATCTGCGCCGTCCTCAGCAGACCGAGCATGACGACCACCAGCAGGCAGGCGACCCCGTTGACGACGAACGCCCAGCCGGCCCCCACCGCCAGCAGCAGCACCCCGCTCACGGCCGGTCCGATCATGCCGCCGAGCTGGAACACGCTCGAGTTCACGCTGATGGCGTTCCGCAGGTACCGGTGCCCCACGAGCTCCGACACGATCACCTGCCGGGCGGGGTTGTCGATGACCGTCACGAGACCGGTCGCGAAGGCGATGGCGAAGACGTGCCAGGGCAGCACCACGCCCGAGAGCGTCAGGGCCGCGAGGCCGAGACTCAGGACGGCGAAGACGCTCTGGGTCGCGATCATCAGGGCCCGCTTCGAGAACCGGTCGACGATCACCCCGCCCAGCAGTCCGAAGAAGAGCATCGGGGCGAACTGCAGCGCCACCGTGACGCCGACGGCCGTCGCGCTGCCGGTCAGCTCGAGCACGAGCCAGTCCTGCGCGATCCGCTGCATCCACCCCGCAGTCATGGCCACGACGTTGCCCGCCGTCCAGAGACGGAAGTTCGGCACGCTGAGCGCGATGAACGTGTGACGCCACGGCGGGCGCTGGGTCATGACGGGGACGGGTTCGGTGGCGGGCGGCGGGGCGATCGTGCGAGGCGGGACTGACATCCCTCACGACGGTACGGCCCCGATGGTCATTCGGACCCGCTATGGTCGCAATCAGTGTCATTGGATACCGCAATGAACGACGACGAGAGGCCCCGATGTTCGACCCCGCCCTGCTGGCCACGTTTCTCGCCGTCGCCGAGACGCGCAGCTTCACGAACGCGGGGCTCCGGCTCGGCATCAGCCAGCCCACCGTCAGCCAGCACATCGGCCGGCTCGAGAAGGCGGCGGGTCGCACCCTCGTCACCCGCGACACCCGCGAGGTCAGGCTCACCGACAACGGCGACGCCATGGCCGGCTTCGCCCGCACCATCCTCGCCGCGCACAGCGCCGCCGAGAGCTACTTCAGCGGCTCCGCCATGAGCGGGCGTCTCCGCTTCGGCGCCGCCGACGACCTCGCCATCACGCAGCTGCCCCGCATCCTCCGCCACTTCCGTCAGCTCCACCCGCAGATCAACCTCGAGCTCACCGTCAACCAGAGCGCCCCGCTCCGCCGTCGCCTCGCCGCCGGGCATCTCGACCTCATCTTCGTCAAGCAGACCGCGGGCGAGAGCGCCGAGGGCACCCGCGTCGCCGGCGACTCCATGGTCTGGATGGCGCAGGAGAAGCTGCAGATCGAGACCGGCCACCCCGTTCCCCTCATCGCGTACCAGGCGCCGAGCCTCAGCCGCCAGCTCGCCATCGACGCCCTCGAGTCCGCCGGCCGCACCTGGCGCATCACCTGCAACACCCGCGACGTGAACGGCATGCTGGCCGCCGTCCGCGCCGGCATGGGCGTCGCCGCGTTCCCCTTCTCGCTCATCCCCTCCGACCTCGTCAAGGTCAGCCGCCGCTTCTCGCTGCCCGACCTCGGCGACGTCGACTACGTCCTCGTCGCGAACCCCGCCGCGCCCCGCGAGACCGTCGACGCCCTGACCACGGCGATCATGAGCCGCGGCGTCAGTCGCGCCGTCTGACCGCCCCCTCTCGCGAGCGGACCGCAGGGCCCCCGCCTCGGGCCACGCCGACTCCGCTGACCGGCCGAGGAGGCGCGGGCGAGCACCATGGGGACCATGACCCGCCGCCCCTCCCGCACCCCGGACCCCCTCCGCCCCACGCCCGGGTCGACCCACCCCGACGCCGCCCGAGCCCGCACCACGGCCCGGGCGCTCGCCGGGGCCCTCGGCGTCAGCGGGGTCCTGCACCTCGTGCGCCCGGCGGTGTTCGACTCGATCGTGCCGCGGTCGCTCCCCGGCTCCGCCCGCTCCTACACGATCGTCTCCGGGCTCGCCGAGATCGTCGTCGCGGCCCTCCTCGCGTCCCGCCCCACCCGTCGTCTGGGCGGCGGCCTCGCGGCGGCGCTGTTCGTGGCGGTGTTCCCGGCCAACGTGTCGATGGCGACGCGGTCCGTCCGCAGCGAGCGCGCCTCCTCGGCCCGGACGGCGATCGCGATCGCGCGTCTGCCCCTGCAGTGGCCGCTGGTGACCCGGGCCCTGCTCGTGCGCCGCGCCTCCTGACCGGCTCGCACCCAGCGGTCGTCGCGCCCGCCCCGCTACGGTGGGGAACGACCCCTCTGCGCACCCGACGCATCGCCCCGAGCAGCCCGGAAGGCCCCGCATGACGAGCATCGATCTGAACGCCGACCTCGGCGAGGGGTTCGGTCGCTGGACCCTGGGCGACGACGACGCCCTGCTCGCCGCGGTGACGAGTGCGAACGTCGCGTGCGGGTTCCACGCAGGCGACCCCCTCACGATGACCGCGACGGTCGACGCGGCGCACCGCCGGGGCGTCGCGATCGGGGCCCACGTCTCGTATCGCGATCTCGCGGGGTTCGGGCGCCGCTTCGTCGACGCCTCCGAGGCCGAGCTGATCGGCGACGTCGTCTACCAGATCGGCGCCCTGACCGGGGTCGCGGCGTCGGTCGGGGCGGCGGTCCGCTACGTCAAGCCGCACGGCGCCCTGTACACGGTCACGGCGGTCGACGACGAGCGGGGCCGTCGGCACGCGCACGCGGTCATCGAGGCCGTCACGCGGGTCGACCCGGCGCTCGTGCTCGTCGGTCCGGCCGGTTCGGCGGTGCTCCGTCGGGCGTCCGAGGCGGGTCTCGCGACCATCGCCGAGGCCTTCGCCGATCGGGCCTACGCACCCGACGGCCGACTCGTGCCGCGCACGCGGCCGGGTGCCGTGCTGCACGACCCCGCCGAGATCGTCGACCGCGTGCTGCGACTCGTCGAGACGGGGCGCATGCGCGCCGTCGACGGCACCGACCTCGAGCTCCACGCCGAGTCGGTCTGCGTCCACGGCGACACCCCCGGCGCCGCGGCCATCGCCGCAGGCCTGCGGAGCGGCCTCGAGTCGGCCGGCGTCGCCGTCCGCTCGTTCGTGGCGACGCCGCGTCAGGTGGCGGCGACCGAGCAGGGCGAGCCCCCGAGGGCCCCGTCGGCCGCCAGCGGGCTCGTCTCGCCTCCGTCGGGGGGCTCGGCGACGTGACCGACGACCACGGGGTCGATCTCGAGGCGGCGATCGCGCATCTGCGGGTCCTCCCCCTCGGCACCGACGGCATCCTCATCGAGACGGGCGGTCTCGACGAGTCGCTCGCGGTGTTCGGCGCGCTCCTCGCGCAGCCGGTCGCGGGTCTGCTCGACGTCGTTCCCGCGGCCCGCACCGTCGCGGTGCGGTTCCTCCCGAGTCTTCTGCCCGTCCGGTCGCTGCTGGCGGTCATCCGGTCGCTGCCGAAGTCCCGCGACGCCGCCACGAGCGGTCGCCTCGTCGAGATCCCGGTGCACTACGACGGGGCGGATCTCGACGAGGTCGCGCGTCTCACGGGCCTGAGCGTCGACGAGGTCGTCCGCCGACACACCTCGGCCGTGCACACGGTCGCGTTCACGGGCTTCGCGCCCGGCTTCGCGTATCTGTCGGGCGGCGACCCGGCGCTCGACGTGCCCCGTCGCGACGTCCCCCGCACGAGCGTCCCGGCCGGGGCCGTGGCCCTCGCGGCGGGCTTCTCGGGCGTCTACCCGCGCGAGAGCCCGGGCGGCTGGCAGCTCGTCGGTCGCACGACGGTCCCCATGTGGGATCTCTCCGAGCGGGTCCCCGCCCTGCTCCAGCCCGGGATGCGCGTGCGCTTCGTCGCCGTCGCCGAGCACGCGGGCGCCGTCACGCCCGAGTCCGTCAGCACGCCGCACGGCGACGACCGGACCGAGGAGGCGCGGGTCGGCCAGCCGACGACGGCTCCCGTCCGGCTCCGGGCCGCCACGGTCGAGCACGCCGCGGACCCGGCCGTCTCGCCCACCCGGGCGCTCGTCGTGTCCGAGCCGGGGCCGTTCAGCATCATCGAAGACCTGGGTCGTCCCGGCCGCTCGGGTCTCGGCGTCTCGCGGTCGGGCGCCATGGACCACCGCGCCCTCCGCGAGGCGAACCGGCTGGTCGGCTCGTCGACGGGGTCGGCGGCGCTCGAGCTCGCCTACGGCGGTCTGGTGGCGGCGGCGCGCGGCGACCTCGTGGTCGCGATCGCGGGCGCCCCCGTGCCGATCACGGTCGATCACGGCGGCGAACGGCGCGACCTCGTCGTCGGGACCCCCTTCGCGCTCGACGACGGCGACGTGCTCGAGGTGGGCGCGCCTCCTCGGGGCGTGTACTCGTATCTCGCGGTCCGCGGCGGCTGGCTGGTCGATCCCGTCCTCGACAGCGCGTCGGGCGACGTCCTGGCGGGGCTCGGCCCCGAGCGTCTGCGGGCGGGCGACGAGCTCGTCGTGGCGCGGGGCTGGTCGGAGTCCGTCGCCGCCGCCGGCCCGCACGTGCAGCGGACCGTCTCCGCGCCCGACGAGGTGACGTTCCTCGACGTCGTCCTCGGGCCCCGCGACGACTGGTTCACCGAGGACGCCCTCGCCCGGCTGACCGAGCAGGAGTGGACCGTGACGCCGCGCTCGAATCGCATCGGTCTGCGTCTCGAGGGCGCCGTCCCGCTCGAGCGCGCCGTCGCGCGCGAGCTCGACAGCGAGGCCACGGTCTCCGGTGCCGTGCAGGTCCCGCCCGACGGGCAGCCCGTCCTGTTCATGGCCGATCACCCGGTGACGGGCGGCTACCCGGTCGTCGCCTGCGTCGTCGGCGATCAGCTCGACCGGGCCGCGCAGGTGCCCGTCGGGGCGCGCGTGCGGTTCCGCGCCGTGCCGGGGCCGGACCTCCGTGCGCGAACGGCCTCCGGGCGTCCGGTGGCGACGCCGACCCCCGCCGCCGTCCCCGAGAGGGGTGACGAGGCATGAGGAAGGTCCTCGTCGCCGAGCGCGGTCTCATCGCCGTCCGCATCATCGGCGCCTGCGCCGAGCTCGACCTCGGATCCGTCGCCGTCCACGCCGCGGACGACGCCGACGCCCTGCACGTCGGATCCGCCGACGAGGCGTGGGCCCTTCCGTCCAGCGGCGAGGTCGACGCGTACCTCGACATGGGCGCCCTCCTCGACATCGCGCGCCGCAGCGGGGCGGACGCCGTGCATCCGGGGTGCGGGCCGCTCTCCGAGAACGCCGAGTTCGCCCGTCGCGTCGTCGCCGCGGGGCTGACCTGGATCGGACCGACCCCCGAGTCGATGGAGACGCTCGGCGACAAGATCGCCACCCGCGCCTTGGCGGACTCGGTCGGGGCGGCGCTGGTCGTCGGCACGGCGGGCCCGATCGACCGGGCGTCCGACGCCGTCGTCTTCGCGCAGCGCCACGGCATGCCCATCGCGCTGAAGGCCACCCACGGCGGGGGAGGGGTGGGCCTGCGCGTGGCCCGCCGCCTCGACGAGGTCGCCGACTTCCTCGACTCGGCCGTCCGCGAGGCCGCGGCCGTCTTCGGGCGCGGCGAGTGCTTCGTCGAGCAGTACCTCGACCGGCCCCGCCATGTCGAGGCCCAGGTGCTCGGCGACGGACGGGGCGGCGTCGTCGTCGTCGACGTCCGCGACTGCTCCGTCCAGCGACGGCACCAGAAGCTCGTCGCCGAGTCGCCGGCGCCGTTCCTCACCGACGAGCAGCGGGACGAGGTGGTGGCGACCGCGCGCTCCCTCGCCGTCGCCGTGGCCTACCGCGGCGCCGGGACGGTCGAGTTCCTCGTGTCGCAGGCGGGCGCGGTGTCGTTCCTCGAGTTCGGCACGGCTCTCGCCGTCGAGCACGCGGCGACCGAGCAGTCGACCGGGGTCGATCTCGTCCGGCAGCAGCTCCTCGTCGCCGACGGTCGTCCCCTCGAGGTCGACGACCTGCCCGAGGCGATCTCCCACGCCCTGACCTTCCGGGTCATCGCGGAGGATCCGGGTCGCGGGTTCCTCCCGACCCCGACCGCCGTGACGGCCCTGTCGCTGCCGGGCGGGCCCGGCGTCCGCATCGATCCCGGCGTCGGCGTCGAGGGCACGGCGCCGATCGGGCGCGACCCGCTCCTCCTGACCCTCACGGTGAGCGGTCGCGATCGCGACGAGGCCCTGCGGAGGGCGCGTCGGGCGCTCTCGGCTCTCACGGTCGAGGGGCCGGCGACGACGGCGCCCTTCCACCGTCTTCTGGTCGACGAACCGGCCTTCACCGCCGACGGGGGGCGGTTCGCCGTCCACACGCGGTGGGTCGAGACCGAGCTCGACGGGCTGGAGGCCCTGGCGGTCTCGACACCGGGGCCGGGGCGGTCGGCCGATCTGCTGCGGACCTGGATCGAGGTCGACGGCGAGCGGCTCGAGGTGACCCTCGCGGCGGCGCTGTCGGCGACCGACGTGGTCGCCGCCGTCGTCGCCGCGGCGGACACGGCCGCCGCGACGACCGCGCCCGTCGACCACTCCGCGCGGCCGTAAGCTGGGCGTCTGCCCGCGGCCGCCGGGCTACGCCCCTCACCTCGGAGTCGCCTCATGACCACGTCCGCGCCCACCGGCCCCGCCACGTCCCCGACCCGGCCCGACGGTCGACTCGACCGCTACTTCGAGATCACGGCCCGGGGCTCGTCGTGGGCCCGGGAGTTCCGCGGCGGCATCGTGACCTTCGTCACGATGGCGTACATCGTGATCCTCAACCCGCTCATCCTCGGTGGTTTCAGCGCCGACCAGGCCGCCCAGGACGTCACGGGCGGCTGGCTGCAGAACGATCAGGTCGCGGCGGTCACGGCTCTGACCGCCGGTGTGATGACGATCCTCTTCGGAGCCGTCGCGCGCCTCCCGTTCGCGTTCGCCGCTGGCCTCGGCATCAACTCATTCCTCGCCGTCAACGTGGTGAACGACGTCACGTGGCCCGAGGCGATGGGGCTCGTCGTGATCAACGGCCTCGTCATCACGATCCTCGCCGTGACCGGGCTGCGCGGACTGATCTTCAACGCCGTTCCCGCGGCGCTCAAGACGGCCATCACGGTCGGCATCGGTCTGTTCATCGCGTTCATCGGCCTGGTCGACTCGGGCTTCGTCCGCCCGAGCGGCTCGGCGTCGCCCCCGGTCCAGCTCGGCGACGCGGGGTCGATCGCGAGTCTCCCGACCCTGACCTTCGTGATCGGCCTCATCGCCATCGCCGTCCTCATGGCCCGCCGCGTCAAGGGCGCCATCCTGATCGGCATCGTCGGCACGACCGTCATCTCGATCGTGCTCGAATCCATCTTCCGCGTCGGCCCGTCGCTCGGTCAGGACGCCGACAAATGGAACCTCAACGCGCCGGTGCTGCCGACCCAGGTCGTCGCCCTGCCCGACCTGTCGCTGATCGGAGACGTCAGCTTCGGGGCGTTCGCGCGCATCGGGGTGCTGTCGGCCGTGATGCTCGTCTTCACCCTGGTGTTCACGAACTTCTTCGACGCGATGGGCACCATGACGGGGCTCGCGAAGGCCTCCGACGTGGCCGACGAGAAGGGCACGTTCCCGCGTCTGCGGTCGGCGCTCGTGGTCGAGGGGATCGGCGCGGTCGCCGGCGGCGCGACGAGCTCGTCGTCGAACACCGTCTTCGTCGAGTCGGCGTCGGGCATCGGCGAGGGCGCCCGCACGGGCTTCGCCTCGCTCGTCACCGGCGTCCTGTTCATCCTCGCGATGTTCTTCACGCCGCTGACGCAGGTCGTGCCCCTCGAGGTGGCCTCGGCGGCGCTGGTCATCGTCGGCGCCCTGATGGTGTCGCAGATCAAGGACATCGACTGGACCGACTTCTCCGTCGCCCTGCCCGTCTTCCTGACGATCATCGTCATGCCGCTGACCTACTCCATCGCCAACGGCATCGGCGCCGGCTTCATCAGCTGGGTGCTCGTCCGGGCGCTCTCGGGTCGGGCCCGGGGGATCAGCCCGCTGCTGTGGATCGTCGCCGCCGGGTTCCTGGTCTACTTCGTCCGCGGCCCGATCGAGGCGTTCCTGGCCTGAGCCGCGGTCCCTTCCGGCGATCCGGGCGCCCTGTCCCTCCGGTCCGGGCGGGGCTAGCCTGGGGCTCGCGGCGACGACGACGACGCCGCGCTCGACGACCCGAGGAGGCCCCGTGCCCCGCATCACCCCCGTCCTGTGGTTCGACGGCCAGGCCGAGACGGCGGCCGCGTTCTACACGTCGCTCTTCGCCGACTCGCGCGTGACGAACGTGTCGCGCTATCCCGACGACCTGCCCGATCCGACCCTCGCGGGTCAGGCCCTGGTCGTCGAGTTCGAGCTCGGCGGTCAGCCGTTCCAGGCGCTCAACGGCGGGCCCGGATTCACCCCGAACGAGGCCGTGTCGCTCTCCGTCCCGGTGGGCGGGCAGGACGAGCTCGACCGTCACTGGGACGCCCTGGTCGCCGACGGCGGTCAGGAGGGGCGGTGCGGCTGGGTGCGCGACCGCTGGGGCTTCTGGTGGCAGATCGTGCCCTCGGTCATGCAGTCGACCATCGGCGGAGACGATCCGGCGGGCGCGGCGCGCGCCCTGGCCGCGATGATGGGCATGACCCGGCTCGTGGTCGCGGATCTCGAGAAGGCGTACGCGGGCGACTGAGTCGACCCGCTCCTCCTCGACTCCCGCGGACGCCCTGGCCGGGCCCGGCCGGGAGGGATGCCGAGGAGGCGCGGCTCAGCGCATCTCGAGCGGCCCCGGTCCCGTCGGCGCGGGGAACGCACGCTCCAGCTGGACGACGGCGCGGTCGTCCAGGTCGATGGCGAGGGCGGCGGCGTTCTCGAGCGCATGCTCGGTCGTCGCCGCCTTGACCGCCGCCAGCATGTCCGGCGCGAGTCGGAGCACCCAGGCGAGGGCGACCTGCGCGGGCGTCGCGCCCATCTCGGCGGCGACCGTGCGCAGCACGGGATGGTCGAGCAGCTCGCCGCCGTCGACGGGCGAGTACGACATGAGCGGCATGCCCCGGTCGCGCGCCCAGGGCAGCAGCTCGAACTCCGGCCCGCGGCGCGCGAGGTTGTAGAGGATCTGATTCGTCTGCACGTTGACGCCGCCGGCTGGTCCGACGAGCTCGGTCATGTCGTCGAGGTCGAAGTTGCTGACGCCCCAGCCCCCGATCGCGCCCTCGGCGACCAGCTCCTCCATCCCCTCGACGGTGTCGGTCAGCGGGTGCCGGCCGCGCCAGTGCAGCAGGTACAGATCGAGGCGCTCGAGACCCAGGCGTTCGAGGCTGGCGTGGCAGGCCTCGACGGTGCCGCGCCGCGAGGCGTTGTCGGGCAGCACCTTGCCGACGACGAAGACCTCGTCGCGGCGACCCTCGATGGCCTCGCCGACGAGGCGTTCCGAGGCGCCCTGCCCGTACATCTCGGCCGTGTCGATCAGGGTGAGACCGGCGTCGAGGCCCGCCCGCAGCGTGGCGATCTCGGACTCGCGTCGCCGGGGATCGTCGCCGAGCCGCCACGTGCCCTGTCCGAGCGCGGGGACGACGCGGCCGTCGGGCAGCGGGACGGACGGGTTGGTGGGGGAGGCGGGGGTCGTCATGCCGGGCGATGGTAGTCGCGGGCTCCCTCCGAGAGCACGTCTCGGCTGAGCAGCGTGGCCGCGGCGACGGCGGCCGGCATGACCGCAACGGCGCCCAGGGGCACGAAGAACAGGAGGTACGTGGCCGTTCCGAGCCCGAGGGTCCGGGCTCGTCGGGTCGCGAGCAGGCGGCGCCGGTCGCGGAGAGTGCGTCCGCGCGCGTCGAAGGCGTAGGCCGTCAGCTCGACGGCCAGGAACCAGCCGCCGACGAGCGCGCCCACGACGGGGATGAGCGTCTGGCCGAGCAGGGGGACGAATCCGCCGACGAAGAGGAGGATCCCGACACCGGCGGTCGCGACGAGCAGGCGCAGCGAGTCGCCGGCGCTCCGGGCGATCCCGGCCCAGACGCCGCGCTCGATCTCGGCCGGCGCGTCACCCTCGCGCTCCTCGACGCGGCGCCAGATGCGCTCGTAGAACGGATCGCCGACCAGCAGCGTCACCGCGGTGAACGTCACGACGGCCAGCAGCACCGCGAGGGCGACGACCGCGAGACCCGCGGCGAGACGGACCGCCGACCGCGAGAGGTCCGACCAGTCCGCGGCGAACGGGGTGACGGCGACCGCGATGTCGTCGGCGGTGAGGCCGACGGCGATGATCAGGCCGACGAAGACCGCCCCCACGACGAGAGCGGGCACGGCGCCCAGCAGCATCAGCCGCGGCGAGGTCCCCCACAGCCGCAGGCCGCGACCGAGCAGGGCCACCCCCGCGAAGAACTCCCTGACCGCGTCCACACCGAGAGCGTATCGATCCGAGGAGGCGCGGGTGCGGCCGGTCGACCCGTCACGACCGTCCACAGGCGGTCCCGTGTCCTCCCCTCATCGTGGAGGTCGACGTCGGCGCTCTCCCCAGCGACCTGGCCTGAGCCGACGGCCGCCGGAGGGCCCTCGGCATCCTCGTTCCCATGACAGCACTCGAGACCTATCCGCCCGCCCTGGCCCACCGACCGACCGACGACGAGCTGGAGCGCTTCGTCGACGACTTCTGTCTCGACCCCTGCGACGAGCGCGCCCTCCTCTGGATGTTCCTCGACGAGTACGGCGTGCCCCTGGCGCCCCCGATCGCCGTGAGCGGATGTCCGGTCGAGCCGACCCTGGCCGATGCGGAGCTCTACGCCACGCGGATCGTCGAGGTCGCGGGGTGGATCGAGGCGTCGTCCATCCTGCTGGTGTGGCAGAACGACGACGAGTCCCTGTCGGCGTCGTTCGACGATCAGCGCTGGGCCAAGGCGCTCCTGTCGCGTCTGCGTCCGGGCGGCCTGATCGTCCATCCGCCGATGAGACGGACGCCCTCCGACGTCGCCCGACTCGTCCTGGCGGGCTGAGGCGTGCGCTTCACCGGCCCGGGGGTTCCGCTCGATCCCGAACCGCGGTTTCTGCGCCTCCCGGACCTCGCACCGGACGCCGAGGCCGACATCGCCGCGGCCTACGCCGACGCTCTCTGCGACGAGCCCTGCGACCGCGAGGTCGTCCACGTCGTCTTCCTCGACGCGGAGGGCTCGCAGCTCTCTCCGGCAGGCCGGCTGCACAACGCCCCGCGGCTCCCTCGGGAGGCCGAGCTGGACCAGTTCGTCGACATGCTGCGTCACCAGGGTCTGCGGGTGCGGGCCCGGCAGGTCGCGTTGGTCTGGCAGACGGTGGACGACGACGTGCCCGACCGGGTCGCCGTCGGCGTCTGGGCTGACGGCCTGATCGACCGGATGGCGGGAGGGCCACTGGCCCTCCGCGCCGTCTGGTACCGCACCCCCTCGGGCTACGTCGCCCTCGTCGACGGCGCCGTTCGGATCACGACGCCGCGGGCACCTCGAACGTCGCTCGGATGACGGCCCGGGCGATGGTGTGGAAGTGGAGGTTGAAACCCAGGTAGGCGGGGCTCGCCGAGGCGTCGATCCCGAGCGTGTCGACGTCGAGGGCGTGCACCGCGACGAAGTAGGTGTGCGGGCCGTGTCCCTCGGGCGGGGCGGCTCCGACGAACCGGGCCATCCCTCCGTCGTTCTTCAGCTGGAAGGCGCCCTCGGGCAGGCCCGAGCCCTCGTCGTCGCCCGCCCCCGTCGCGAGCGAGGTGGTGCTCGCGGGCAGGTCCACGACCGCCCAGTGCCAGAAACCGGAGCCGGTCGGGGCATACGGGTCGTACACGGTGACGGCGTAGCTCCTGGTCCCCTCGGGGGCGCCGCTCCAGCTCAGCTGCGGGCTGGCGTCGTCGCCGCCGGGGCCCATGAGTCCGCTGACCTGGCCGCGGCCGAGCTCGGCGCCGTCCTCGACGTCGGTGCTGGTCAGCTCGAACGACGGCACCTCGGCGATGATGTCGTAGGGGCGGTCGAAGTGCGATTCGGGCATGGTTCTCCTCTGAGCGTGCGGTGGATCGATCGGGGGTGCCTCGGAGTTCCGAGGCGACCCGGCCGGTCGCCGACGGGTCGTCGACCGGCCGGGAGGTCAGGCGGCGTCGAGACGCTGGATCTCGTCGGCCGAGAGCTTGATGGTGGGCGCGGTGGCGGAGTTCATGATCGTCTGAGGGCGCCGGGCACCGGGGATGGGGATGACGAGCTCCGACTTCGCGAGCTCCCAGGCGAGGGTGAGCACCTGCGGCGTCACCCGGCGGGCGTTCGCGATCTCGGCGAAGACGGCGTGCTTGGATCCGAGCTCCGCCGCGTCGGTGATGCCGCCGAGCGGGCTCCACGGCAGGAACGCGATGCCGAGCTCGTCGCACAGCACCAGCTCCTCCTCGCTCGAGCGGAACGCGGGGGAGTACTGGTTCTGCACCGAGACGAGACGGTCGTCGAGGACGGTGTTCGCCTCGCGGATCTGATCCACGGTGGCGTTCGAGATGCCCGCCATCCGGATGACGCCCTCGTCGAGCAGCTCGGCGAGTGCGCCGATGCTGTCGGCGTAGGGCACGGCGGGGTCAGGGCGGTGGAACTGGTACAGCCCGATCGCGTCGACGCCCAGGCGCTTGGCCGAGGCCCGTGCGGCCTCCTTGAGGTAGGCCGGGTCGCCGTTCTGGGTCCAGGCGCCGGCGGTCGGGCGCAGGTGCCCGCCCTTCGTCGCGACGAGCACCTCCGACGTGTCGGCGTGGAAGCTCGCCAGAGCCCGGGCGATGAGCTCCTCGTTGTGCCCGACCTCGTCGGCACCCGCCTGGTGATAGGCGTCCGCCGTGTCGATCAGGGTGATCCCCTGCTCGAGGGCGGCGTGGATGGTCGATACGGCCTGACGCTCGTCGGGTCGACCCTCGATCGACAGGGGCATCGCCCCGAGGCCGATCGCGCTGACCGTGACGTCTCCGATGGTTCTGGTTCTCATGGGGTTCTCCTTCTCACCACGCGTAGTCCTCGGGCGCCGTGCGGTGCCCGGGGAAGATCTCGTCCAGCCGCGTCAGCGCGGCCTCGTCCAGCCTCACGTCGACCGCCGCGACGGCCGACTCCAGCTGCGTCATGGTCCGCGGACCGGTGATGGGGCCGGTGACGCCCGGCTGGTGCAGCAGCCACGCGAGAGCGATCTCGCCGGGGGCGTGCCCGAGCTCTCGAGCGAGGTCCTCGTAGGCCACGAGCTGGTCGCGGTGCTCGGCCACGTAGTCCGCGCTCCGACCCTCGAGTCGGCGCGAGCCCTCCTCGGTCTTCTCGATCACTCCGCCGAGCAGTCCGCCGTTCAGCGGCGACCACGGGATCATGCCGAGTCCGTAGTGACGGGCGGCCGGCAGTGTCTCCCGCTCGACGTCCCGCACGATGAGGTTGTAGATCGACTGCTCGCTGACGAGACCGGTGAAGTGACGGCTGCGGGCGGCCTCCTGCGCCTGGGCGATGTGCCAGCCGGCGAAGTTGCTGCTGCCGGTGTACAGCACCTTCCCCTGTTGGACCGCGACCTCCATGGCCTGCCAGATCTCGTCCCAGGGCGTCTCCCGATCCACGTGGTGGAACTGGTACAGATCGATGTGGTCGGTCTGCAGACGCGACAGGCTCGCGTCCAGCGCGCGTCGGATGTGCAGCGCGCTGAGCCGGCCCTCGTTGGGCCAATCGCCCATGTCGCCGTACAGCTTGGTCGCCAGCACGGTCTTGTCGCGTCGACCGCCGCCCTGCGCGAACCACCGGCCGATGATCCGCTCCGTGACGCCTTCGCCCTTCTCCCAGCCGTAGACGTCGGCGGTGTCGAAGAAGTTGACGCCGAGCTCGTGGGCCCGGTCCATGATCGCGTGCGAGTCGGGTTCGGTGGTCTGCGGCCCGAAGTTCATCGTGCCGAGGACGGCCCGCGAGACGGACAGCCCCGTCCGGCCGAGATGTGTGTAGTCCATCGGTCCTGACTACGCCTCCCGCGCCTCCTCGGCCCGGCACTCAGACGCTTGGCAGTCACCACGGCGGTGCCTGCCAGGGGCGGCCTCTAGTGTCCTGGCATGACCTCCACCGCGCCGGGCGCATCCGGCGACCCGGCGCCGATCGTCCCGACGACCCCCCTCGCCTCCGACGGCCGTGCCCGAGACGAGCGCGTTCGAGGTGGGCGGTTCCGGGCCTCGTACCGTCGGCAGCGCGCCCGTCTCGACGCGTTCCCGAGGCTGCGCTGGATCTACAAGCTCGGCGTGGCCGTCGTCGGACTCCTCGTCGTCGGTCTGGGCCTCATCCTCGTCCCGCTGCCGGGTCCGGGCTGGCTCATCGTCTTCGTCGGCGTCGCCGTCCTCGGCACGGAGTTCCCCCTGGCGCACCGCATCACGCTGGCCATGCGGCGGCTCGCCCGCCGGCTCCACCTGCGGTGGCGCGCCTGGCGGGTCGCTCGAGCGGCTCGTTCGGCGAAGCCCGCCATGCGCTGACGCCACCCTCCCGACACTCAGCCCGCCGCCGGTATCCTCGTCGTCGTGACGCCCAGCCCCGCCTCCTCGACCCCGTACGAGGTCCTCGGCGTCCCCTCGTCCGCATCGGACGACGACCTGCGCCGCGCGTACCGTCGTCTGGCCCGCGAGACCCACCCCGACCTCGGCGGCACGGCCTCGGCGTTCCGGGCGCTGCAGCTCGCGTGGGAGCAGATCGGCACTCCCGAGGCGCGGGCCTCCTACGATCGCCGTCGGCCGACGTCCGCCGACTCCGCGCGCACGTCCGCGTCCTCGGCGGCCCCGACCTGGGCACCGCCCGCGCGGGAGGCGCCGCGCACCGACTCGAAACCGCGCGCCCGCGTGCACGGGCACCCCGGCGGCGCGAACCGGGAGCGCTATCTCGAGCTCATGCGCGAGTGGGTCGGTCGCGGCGTCCCCCTCGACGATCCGTACGACGAGAGACTGGTCCGCACCGCGCCTCCCGAGATCCGGCACGTCCTGGCCGACGCCCTCGCTGAGGAGGCCACGGTGGCGACCGTGACGGATCTCGGCATCGCCTTCACGATCTGGAGCGACGTCGACGCGGGGGTCGAGGGCAAGCTCGATCACATCGTGCTGGGCCCCGCCGGGCTCTTCGCCATCCAGTCGTCCGACTGGGGCGGCGAGGTCGCCCTGACCCGAGGCGAGCTGACGGGCGCCGGCATCCCCGAGCACGAGAGTCCGGTCCGCGATCTGACCCGTCAGGCGCGCGCCGTCCGGCGCGACACCCGGGTGTCGTTCACGCACCAGCTCATCGTCGTGCCCGACGACGACTTCGCCGCGGCGCTCGAGCCGGCCGGTCGGGGTCGCCGGGGTGCGACTCACGTCCTGCGGCGCTCGCTCCTGCCCCAGGTGCTGCGTCACGGGCCCGATCTGTCCGATCGCACGACCATCTCCGACGTCTTCGAGATCCGCGAGCGACTGCAGCAGACCGTGCGCTTCGTCTGAGGACGACCCCGTCGTCCCGGGTGTGGCAAGCTCGACCCGTGAGCATCCACGGACCCGCCGACGGCTGGGTCGAGAGCCCTGACGGCCGCAGGTTCTGGGGGCGGGCCGGGGCCGCAGGTCTGCTGGTCATCGATGCCGACGAACGCGTCCTCCTGCAGCATCGCGTCGAGTGGAGCCACTTCGGCGGCACCTGGGGTCTGCCCGGCGGGGCACGGCAGTTCGACGAGACCGCCGTCGAGGGCGCCCTCCGCGAGAGCGGCGAGGAGGCCGCCGTGCCGGGGGAGGCCCTGCAGCTGCTGTTCGCCTCCGTGCTCGATCTCGGCTTCTGGTCGTACACCACCGTCGTGGCGCGGGTGACCGAGCCCTTCGACGCGATCGTCTCCGACGCCGAGAGCCTCGAGCTCCGATGGGTGCCGCGAGACGAGGTCGACGCCCTGCCGCTCCATCCCGGGTTCGCGGCCTCGTGGTCGGGGCTGTCGGCGCACCTCGACACGCGCGTCCACCTGATCGTCGACGCCGCCAACGTCGTCGGATCCCGACCCGACGGCTGGTGGCGTGATCGTGCCGGGGCCGCCGCGCGCCTCCTCGGCGATCTGCAGGCGGGCTCGGCGGAGGGCCTGCCTGCGTCTCTCGTCCTCGACGAGACGACGGACGCCGAGCCGTCCGCGGGGGCGCCGACCTCGTGGTGGCCGTCGATCACCGTCGTGCTCGAGGGTGAGGCGACGGCGGCGGCGGCGCAGTCCACGGGCCCCGGCATCGACGTCGTCCGTGCGCCCGCCGACGGCGACGCGGCGGTCGTCGAGCGCGTCGACGGCATCCTGGGATCGACCCCGGAGGCGCGGGTCATCGTGGTCACAGCCGACCGGGCCCTCGCGGGTCGCGTCGAGCGCCTCGGGGCCCGTGTCGTGGGGCCGCAGAAACTCCTGGCAGCCCTCGCCCGCGACTGAGCCCGCCCTCGCCCGCGACGTGGTCCGGCCGCGCCCGCGACTGAGTCGACCTCGCGGCGACCCGGTCCGGCCGTCCATACGACTGCGCCCGCCGTCGCCGGGTGGGCGACGACGGGCGCGTCAGCGTGCGGAGGAGGTCCGCAGCAGGGATCAGGCGGCGGGGCCGTCGCCGAGGGTGACGGTGGCCGTGTGCGATGCCCCGGCCGCGTCCGTCCAGGCGATCGAGACGCTGTCGCCCGAGTCGTGGGCCTGCACCGCGGCCGTCAGAGCGGAGGCGTCGCCGACCGGTGCACCGTCCAGCGCCGTGATGGTGTCGCCCGCGACGAGTCCGGCGGACGCCGCCGCGCTGCCCTCGACCGTCCCGGCGATCGTCACGCCCGCCACGGCGCCGCCGGTGGTCGTATCCGCGATCTGCGCCCCCAGGAACGCCGGGAGTCCGATCCGGATCGTGCCGCCGCCGGTCCCGGCGACGATGCGCTTGGCGATGTCGAGGGCCTGGTCGACGGGGATCGCGTACCCGGTGATCGGTGTCGTCCCCGAGGAGGCGGCGGTCACGATGCCGATGACGTCGCCGTCCGCGTCGCGGAGCGGGCCGCCCGAGTCGCCCGAGACCACGTCGGACTGGATCTCGATCAGCCCCGACAGCGACTCGCCGCCCGTGCCGGTCTCGCTGCGCACCTGGATGGACTGATCGGTGGCGAGGACGCTGCCCTCCGCGGTGACGAGATCGCCGGTGCCCTCGGCGTTCCCGGTGGAGTGCACGGCGTCGCCGGCCGAGACGTCGGCGGAGTCGGCGAACGAGACGGGTTCGAGACCCGACGCGTCGCGCAGCTGCAGCACGGCGACGTCGTTGGTGGCGTCCGTGCCGACGACGTCGGCCGTGTAGGTGCGGCCGGTGGACTCGTCGGTCACCTCGATGCTGGTCGAGCCCTGCACGACGTGGTTGTTGGTCAGGATGAGCCCGTCGGAGTCGAGGATCATTCCCGTGCCCGCGGACTTGTACGACTCGTCGTAGTTCAGGGTGGAGACGATCGTGACCACTCCGGCGGTCTCCTCCGCGGTGGCCGGCGTCGCCGTCGACTCGGTCGTTCCCGTCGATCCCTGCGATCCCGACGTGCCGCCCTGTCCGTCGCCGGTGCCCTGGCCGTCTCCGAACGGCGACGTTCCCGCCCCGCCCTGAGGGCCCGTGTACTGGGGCGCCAGCTGGATCGACTGCTGCTGCGACGCCGCCTCGGCCGCCGCCGTGCCGACGGTGTGCCCGAGGGCGTAGGCCGCGCCTCCGGTCCCGCTCGCGGCGATGATGAACGCGGCGGCGGCGCCGGTGACCAGCATCCAGCGGCGGGGGCGGCGGCGCGTCGGTCGGGCGAACGCCTCGGGGACGCCCGGAGCTCCGGAGGGGCGGGTCCGGTCGGCGTTCGGGCTCGCGTCGTACGACTGGTGCGTCCCGTCGCCGCCGCTCATCCACGACGGTGCCGACGAGTTCACGTAGCGCGCGTCGGACGCCCCGGTGACGTGGGGGAGGGTGCGGGCCTCGGCGGGGGGAGTCCCGAGTCGGGCGGCGTCCTCCGGGGAGGGACGCGTTCCGTCGGTGGGGGGCGTCGGGGGCGTCGTCTCGCCGTTCGTGCCGTTCGTGCCGTTCGCGGCGTCGCTCTCTCGGTCGTACATGGGGTGCCTCCTGTGGCTGCGGTGGTGCGGTGAGATCAGACAAGCGCCGCTCCCCAAGGAATCCCTATGACCAGCCTCGGAGGCGGTGGGGAGTTCCATGAGGAGCAGCACGGAGGCGGACGGAGGCGCGACGACAGACGGATCGTTCCCGCCCGACGGGAGGGTCTTCCCTCCGACGTTGCGGAGCGGGCCGCGAGTTCCGATACGCTGGGAGGCCGAAGGAGGTCCACGATGGCAGAGCACGCCAATCAGGTACCCGGCGAGCACTCCGGTGCTCAGGGCGCCCATCGCGAGGTCGACACCACTCTCAGCTTCAACGAGGAGTTCCAGGCTCAGCTGGCGGCTCTCGAGGGCGGGGTCTCGACCGACGAGCGCGAGGCCGTCGCGGCGCTCCCGTCCGGCTCGGCGCTCCTCGTGGTCCGTCGCGGGCCGAACATCGGGGCTCGCTTCCTCCTCGACTCCGACATCACGGTGGCGGGGCGGCACCCCGATGCCGGCATCTTCCTCGACGACGTCACGGTCAGTCGCAAGCACGCCGAGTTCCGCCGTTCGGGCACGACGTTCAGCGTCGTCGACCTCGGCTCCCTCAACGGCACGTACTTCGACGGGGTGCGCATCGACGAGACGCTGCTCAGCGACGGCGCCGAGGTCCAGGTGGGCAAGTTCCGTCTCACGTTCTACGCGTCGCGCGTCGACCTGGCGCACCTGGCGATCAAGTAGTGCCCCGAACCGCCGCCGCTCGGTCGCCGCAGACCGGGCCGACGGATCTCCTGACGATCGGCCAGGTCCTCTCGAGGCTGAAGCCCGAGTTCCCCGACCTCAGCAACAGCAAGCTCCGGTTCCTCGAGGAGCGCGAGCTCGTCACGCCCGTGCGCACGCCGTCCGGATATCGCAAGTTCTCGCCGGCCGACGTCGAGCGCCTCCGATTCATCCTCGGTCTGCAGAGAGACCACTACCTCCCTCTCAAGGTCATCCGCCAGCATCTGGCCGACCTCGACGCCGGTCGTCCGACGGCTCTGCCGTCCGGTGCCGGCGGGGTCTCGCTGGTGACGTCTCCTCGACGCCTGTCCCGCGACGAGCTGATCGCGCGCACCGGTGCGACCCCGGGGCTGATCGACGACGCGGTGGCGGCCTCGCTGATCCCCGCGGCGGAGCACCACGGCGACGACTCGGTCACCGTTCTGACGGCCCTCGTCGAGCTGAAGAAGACGGGCATCGAGCCGCGTCACCTCCGGACCGTCCGGGTCGCCGCCGAGCGGGAGCTCGACCTGATCGAGTCCGCGGTCGCCTCCGTCGCCCGGCGCCGCGACGCGGCGGGTCGAGCCCGGGTCGCCGAGCTGTCCCGCGAGCTCGCCGAGCAGCTCGACGTCGTCCGTCGGGCGCTGGTCCGCTCGGCCCTCGACCGACTCGACACGTAGACGCGCGGCCGCGCGGCGAATATCCTCGACACGCCGGGGTGTCCACGCGAATGTCGTCTCGTCCAGGTCCCGTTGTGGGTACCGTGGGTCCAGGTCAAACCATCAACCCGACGTTGAACGTTCCGGGTCTGGACGAAGCACAGCGGAAGGCAGCGGCATGAGTGAGTCAGGTTCCCCCGAGGGGTCCCGTTACGAGCTGGGTCTGCTGTTCACGGACGGGATGCCCGACCTCGACGCCGACAGCGGGTATCGCGGCACCGTCGCCGCTCGAGCGGCCGGAATCAGCTACCGCCAGCTCGACTACTGGGCCCGGACGGGTCTCGTGGAGCCCACGATCCGCAGCGCAGCGGGTTCGGGATCCCAGCGGCTCTACGGATTCCGCGACATCCTCGTCCTCAAGCTCGTGAAGCGGCTCCTCGACACGGGCATCTCGCTCCAGCAGATCCGGACGGCCGTCAACCAGCTGCGCGAGTCGGGTGTCAGCGACCTGGCTCAGACCACGCTGATGTCCGACGGTGCGAGCGTCTACCTGTGCACCTCCGACGACGAGGTCATCGACCTCGTGAGCCGCGGGCAGGGCGTCTTCGGCATCGCCGTGGGCAAGGTGCTCCGCGAGGTCGAGACCAGCCTCGTCGAACTCGACAGCACCCCGGCGGCCGACCCGTCCGACGAGCTGGCCGCGCGACGCGGGACTCGCGCCAGCTGAGGCGGTCTCCCTCCCGCTTCGAGACCTCGCACCAGAACCCCGAAGAGCCCCCGCCGATCGGCGGGGGCTCTTCGTGTGAGAAGCGGGGGAGTCGGCGTCAGCGGGCCGCGGGCTCCGCGTAATCGCCGATCTTCGCGGTGCGCATGATCCGTTCGAGCAGCTGATCGAAGTTGCGCGCCATCTCCTGCGCGCTCTCCCCGGGCCAGACGTGCAGAGGCTTCGCCGCGCCCTGAGCCTGCTGCAGCGACGTGCGCTCGGGCAGCTGAGGACTGAGCACCAGCGGGCCGAACATGTCGCGGAGCTCCTTGATGCGGAACTGGTGCTCGATGGACTGCACCCGGGCGCGGTTGACGATGATACCCAGCGGCTGCAGGCGGGGCGAGAGTCCCCGGCGGATCTCCTCGATGGCCCGGAGGGCACGGTCAGCCGCCGCGACGCTGAACAGTCCGGGCTCGGTGACGACGGTCACGCGGTCCGAAGCGGCCCACGCCGTCCGGGTGAGGGCGTTGAGCGAGGGCGCGCAGTCGATCAGGACGAGGTCGTAGTCGGCCTCGACGTTGGCGAGCGCCTCCTCGAGCTTCCAGATGTCGCGGATGGAGGGGTGCGGACCGTCGAAGTTGATGGCGGAGGGGCTGCCGATCATCACGTCGATCTTGCCCTGTCGGCCCTTCGTCCAGCCGCTCGGTGCGATGGCCGCTCGGACGGTCTTCTCCTTCGGAGACGCCAGGACGTCCGCCACGTTGAGGTGACCGGCGACGGTGATGTCGAGGCCGGTCGACACGTCCGACTGCGGATCGAGGTCGACCACGAGGGTCCGGAGGCCTTTGGCGAAGGCGGCCGACGTGAGTCCGAGCGTCACCGTCGTCTTGCCGACGCCCCCCTTGAGTGAGCTGACGCTGAGTACATGCACGAGCCTCACGATACCTTCACTACTGTTGAAGAGCCTAAAAGCCACGTCGGCGAGCTCGAATCCCCTCGTCCGTCCCACTTGAGCACCCAAGGAGGTGCACGCCGTGAGCGTGAGATCCATCCGTCTGTTCGGCGACCCGGTCCTGCGGTCGACGTCCGACCCCGTCACGCTCGGCGACCCGCGGTTGGCGTCGCTCGTGGCCGACCTCCTCGACACCGTCCGCGAGCCCGGTCGCGCCGGGGTCGCGGCCGCGCAGATCGGCGTCGGCCTCCGCGCCTTCAGCTACAACGTCGACGGCGAGGTCGGCTACGTCCTGAACCCCGTGCTGGTCGAGGCGTCGGGCGAGCGGGAGCTGGTCGACGAGGGATGTCTGTCCGTTCCGGGGTTCTGGTTCCCGACGCCGCGCTGGTCGTACGCGCGGGTCGAGGGCGTCGATCTCGACGGAGAGCCGGTGGTCCTCGAGGGGACCGGTCTCATGGCCCAGGCTCTGCAGCACGAGACGGACCACCTCGACGGCATCCTCTACGTGATGACGCTCGAGCCCGCGACGCGACGCGAGGCCCTCCGCGAGATCCGCATGAGCGACTGGTGGCGCGCCTGATCCTCGGCGAGCCGGGCCGAGCCGGCCGGGCTGGGCCCGGCCGGTCGACGGCAGCTCAGCTCGCGGGGTGGGTGACCGTCCGGACGGAGTCCGTGCTGGGGTAGACGGTGTAGAGGTCCGCGATCTGCGGGGCGAAGTCCTTCAGGACGATCGCCCGCTTGATGCTCATCTTGGGCGTCAGGTGTCCGCTCTCCTCGGTGAGTTCGAGGGGCAGCACGATGAACTTCCGGATCGACTCGGCGCGAGAGACGGCCGTGTTCGCCTCGTCGACGGCCCTCTGGATCTCCGCGAGGACGACGGGGTGCTCGGCGGCCTCGGCGAGCGGCATGTCCGCGGCCTCACCGGCGTTGTTCAGCCAGACCGGCAGCATCTCGGTGTCGAGGGTCACCAGGGCCGAGATGAACGGCTTCTGATCGCCGACCACGACCACCTGCGCGACGAGGGGGTTCGCCCGGATCGGGTCCTCGAGGACGGCCGGTGCCACGTTCTTCCCACCGGCGGTGACGATGATCTCCTTCTTGCGACCGGTGATGGTGAGATAGCCGTCGGAGTCGATGGATCCCAGGTCCCCGGTGCGGAACCAGCCGTCCTGCAGCACCGCGGCCGTCCCCTCCGGGTCGTTCCAGTAGCCGGCGAAGACGTTCTCGCCCTTGATGAGGATCTCGCCGTCGTCGTCCGTCCGGATCGAGACGCCCGGCAGGGCGGGGCCGACGGTGCCGATCTTGAACTTCGAGACGAGGTTCACGGATGCCGGAGCCGTCGTCTCCGTCAGCCCGTAGCCCTCCAGGATGCGGATGTCGAGACTGCGGAAGAAGTGCCCGAGACGCGTGCCGAGCGGGGCGGAGCCCGACACGGCGTAGCGGATGTTCCCGCCCATGGCCTTCTTCAGCTTGCTGTAGACGAGCCGGTCGAAGAGCGCGAAGCGCAGCTTCAGGCCGAGGGGCACCGTGCCCTCGTCGAGGGCCTTGCTGTGCGCGATCGCGACCGCCACCGCGCGACGGAAGATCGCTCCCTTCCCCCCGGTCTCGGCCTTCTGCTCCGCGGAGTTGTAGACCTTCTCGAACACCCGGGGCACCGCGAGCAGGAACGAGGGCTTGAACGAGGCGAGCGAGGGGAGGAGCTGCTTGGTGTCGGCCTGGTGCCCGACGCGGACCCCCGCGTGCACCGACATCACCGCGATGAACCGCGCGAACACGTGGGCCGTGGTGATGAAGAGCAGCGTCGACGAGCCGGGGGCCACGACGTCGGACATGGCGAGCGCGGCGTTCCGACTCGTCTCGACGAAGTTGGCGTGCGTCAGCACGCAGCCGCGCGGGCGTCCCGTGGTGCCCGAGGTGTAGATGATCGTCGCGAGGTCGTCCGGTCCGGCCGCCGAGCGGCGGCGCTCCAGCTCGTCGTCATCGACGTCGGCGCCCGCGGCCGCGAGCTTGTCGAGGTCGCCGAGGTCGATCTGCCAGACGTGGGTGACGTCGGGGAGGTCGGGGTGCACCTCGTCGAATCGCGCGAAGTGGTCGGGCGTCTCGAGGATGAGAGCCACGGCACCCGAGTCGCTGAGGTTCCACTGGACCTGGGCCGGCGACGACGTCTCGTAGACGGGCACGAGCAGCGCTCCGGCGAACCAGGTGGCGAAGTCGACCAGGGTCCATTCGTACCGGGTGCGGCACATGAGCCCGACGGCGTCGCCGGGACGGATGCCCGCGGCGATCAGTCCCTTGGCGAGGGCTCGCACCCTGGTCAGGAAGTCGGCGGCGCTGATGTCCGACCAGCCCCCGACGCCGTCGGGGACGGCGAAGAGAGCGGCGTCGGGCGTGGCCCGGACGCGGTCGATCAGGAGGTCGGTCGCGTTGGCGTTCACGTCGGGCTCCACGGCCAGGGGGACGGTGTGTTCGTTCACGGCAGCTCCTTCGGTACCGAACGATGGTCCTCCTCACCCTAGCGGGGAGGCCGCCGGTGCGGCATGCCTCGTCGAGGGGACGCCGGGGATAGACTCGACGCTCGTGCAGGCAATCGGAATCGACATCGGCGGAACGAAGATCGCGGGTGGCGTCGTCACCGAGCTCGGCGAGATCGTCGCCGAACGACGGGTGCCGACCCCCGCGGGCGACTCGCGAGCGATCGTCGACGCCGTCGTCGAGATGATCACCTCCCTCCAGTCCGAGCACCGCGACGTCGTCGCGGCCGGGGTGGCCGCGCCGGGCTTCATCGACGCGGCCCAGTCGACCGTCTACTACACGCCGAACATCGCGTGGCGGAACGAGCCCCTCCGTGCTCTGCTGTCCGAACGACTCGATCTGCACATCACGATCGACAACGACGCGAACGCCGCGGGCTGGGCCGAGTTCCGCTTCGGCGCCGGCCGGCTGGCCAGCGACATGACCATGCTGACGATCGGCACCGGCGTCGGCGGCGCCATCGTCGCCCAGGACCGTCTCCTCCGCGGCGGCTTCGGCACGGGTGGCGAGCTCGGCCACCTCCGTGTCGTCCCTGACGGTCTGCCGTGCGGTTGCGGCGCCCGCGGGTGCATCGAGCAGTACGGCTCGGGTCGTGCACTGCTCCGCATGGCCGGCGAGGTCGCCGACCGGCCCGGAGCGGGTGCCGCTCTGGCGGCCGTCCGCGAGGCCAAGGGGGAGCTCACCGGTCATGACGTCAGCGAGCTCATGAAGGCCGGAGACCCGGGTGCCATCGAGGCCCTCCGGGAACTGGGCGGCTGGCTGGGGCAGGCGGCCGCCTCCCTGTCCGTCGTCCTCGACCCTCAGATCTTCGTGTTCGGCGGCGGCGTCGCGCAGTCGGGCGAGCTGCTGCTCGCCCCGGTGCGCGAGGCCTATCTGGCGCACCTGCCGGCCCGCGGCTATCACCCGGAGCCCGAGTTCGTCATCGCCGAGCTCGTCAACGACGCCGGCGTCGTCGGCGCGGCCGACCTCGCCAGACTGCACGCGACCGGGCTCTGAGCCCGACCGACCGACCGCTCCATCGACGAGGGATGCACCGATGCTCTACTGGTTCTTGAAGACGCTCATCGCGACGCCTCTCGTCCTCTCGGTGTTCCGTCCGTGGGTCCGCGGAGCCGAGAACGTTCCGGCGTCGGGCGCCGTGATCTTCGCCAGCAACCACCTGTCGTTCGTCGACTCGATCTTCCTGCCCATCGCCCTGGACCGTCGCATCTCGTTCCTGGCGAAGAGCGACTACTTCACCGGCCGGGGCATCAAGGGCTGGGCGATGCGTTTGTTCTTCACGGCCACGGGTCAGCTGTCGATCGACCGCTCGGGCGGCAAGGCCTCGGAGGCCTCTCTGGCGACGGGTCTCTCGGTCCTCCGCCGGGGTGAGCAGCTCGGCATCTACCCCGAGGGGACCCGCAGTCCCGACGGCCGTCTCTACCGCGGTCGCACGGGCGTCGCCCGGATGATCCTCGAGGGGCACGTGCCCGTGATCCCCGTGGCGATGATCGACACCGAGCACGTCATGAAGACGGGGACCAAGATCCCCAAGATCCGCCGGGTCGGCATCGTCTTCGGCGAGCCCCTCGACTTCAGCCGCTTCGAGGGCATGGAGGGCGACCGCTTCATCCTGCGGTCCATCACGGACGAGATCATGTACGAGCTCAACGCGCTGAGCGGGCAGGAGTACGCCGACGTGTACGCCTCCAGCGTCAAGGAGAAGCGCTCCGCCTCCACGCGGTAGGCTCGCTCGTCGGGGTCGTTCGGCCCCGAGCCCGCTGACGCCCGCAAGGAAGACCGTGACCCAGCTCAGAGATCCGTTCGCAACGTCCGACACCGACGTCGTCGAGGGTCTCGACTATTGGCGCACCCTTCCCATCAAGCAGCAGCCGTCATGGCCCGACCCCGCGGCCGTCGAGGCGGCCTCGGCCGAGATCGCCACGCTGCCTCCGCTCGTGTTCGCGGGCGAGATCGACACCCTCCGCGATCGGCTGGCCTCCGCCGCGCGGGGCGAGGCCTTCCTCCTGCAAGGGGGCGACTGCGCCGAGACCTTCGCCGGCGCGACGGCCGATCAGATCCGCGATCGCGTCAAGACGATCCTGCAGATGGCCGTCGTCCTGACGTACGGCGCCTCCATGCCGGTCATCAAGATGGGCCGCATGGCCGGTCAGTTCGCCAAGCCCCGATCGAGCGACGACGAGACGCGAGACGGCGTGACCCTGCCGGCCTACCGGGGCGACATCGTCAACGGCTACGACTTCACCCCCGAGTCCCGGCGGGCCGACCCGGCGCGACTCGTGAAGGGGTACCACACCTCGGCGTCGACGATAAACCTGATCAGGGCCTTCACGCAGGGAGGTTTCGCCGACCTGCGTCAGGTGCACAGCTGGAACCGCGGCTTCGCGGCCAACCCGGCGAACGCCGCCTACGAGCACCTCGCGAAGGAGATCGACAAGGCGATCCGATTCATGGAGGCTGCCGGGGCGGACTTCGACGAGCTCAAGCGCGTCGAGTTCTACACCAGCCACGAGGGTCTCCTCATGGACTACGAGCGCCCGATGACGCGCATCGACTCGCGGACGGGCGACCCCTACGTGCTGTCGTCGCACTTCGTGTGGATCGGCGAACGCACCCGCGACCTCGACGGGGCGCACGTCGACTTCCTGTCGAGGGTGCGCAACCCGATCGGCGTGAAGCTCGGCCCGAGCACGACACCCGACGACATGATGCGCTTGATCGACAAGCTCGACCCCGAGCGCGAGCCGGGTCGACTCACGTTCATCACGCGCATGGGCGCGGGGAGGATCCGCGATGCGCTGCCGCCCCTCCTCGAGGCGATCACGCGTGCGGACGCCACGCCCCTGTGGGTGAGCGACCCGATGCACGGCAACGGCCTCACGACGCCCACCGGGTACAAGACCCGCCGCTTCGACGAGATCATGGACGAGGTCAAGGGCTTCTTCGAGGCCCACCGCGCGGCCGGCACGCACCCGGGCGGCATCCACATCGAGCTGACGGGCGACGACGTCACCGAGTGCCTCGGCGGTTCGGAGCACATCGACGAGGCGACTCTGGCCACTCGCTACGAGTCGCTGTGCGATCCGCGACTGAACCACATGCAGTCGCTCGAGCTGGCATTCCTCGTGGCGGAGGAGCTCGCGGCGAACTGAGCCGCCGCTCCCTGCCGTCCCGGGCCTCCGTCGTTCACCGGCGGGGGCCCGCCGTCACGTCATCACGAGCGGATCACGACGAGCGGATCAGGAGGCGCGGGCCCGCAGGGTCCGTCGGCGTCAGTCCGCCCGGTAGCTGAGGGTCACGGTCGAGCCCACGAGGGCCGTCCCCCCGGCGCCGGGATCCGACGCGGTGACGGGCAGCGCGGCCTCCCAGTCGTAGAACGCGCAGGTGAACTTGGCGCAGTCGTCGTAGCTGACCCGCAGCCCGAGGGCCTGCAGCTGCGCCGTCGCGTCGTCCAGGGTCTGCCCGGTGACGTCGGGGACGGTGACCGGGGCCGGGCCGTCCGACACGACGAGGTCGAGGGTCGCACCCGGCTTCACGGGGCCGTCGGCCTGGGGCTGCGAACGGATGACCGCCCCGGCGGGGACATCGCTGCTGTACTCGCGACCAGCCTCGGCCCCGGTCAGCCCGGCCTTCTGCAGCGTGGCCTGGGCCTCCGAGAGCTCCTGTCCGGCGACGTCGGGGAGGGGTCCGAGCGACACCGTCAGTGTGACCGGCTGCTGCTCGCCGTACGTCGAGCCCTCGGCGAGTCCCATGGCGTTGCCGTCGCCGCCGACACCGGCGATGCCGATCACGGTGCCGGCGTCCTTCTCGTCGAACTGTCGGATCGGGTCGGTGAGCGCGAAGTCCGCCAGTGCTGATTCAGCGGCGTCGAATGAACCGCCGACGACGGACGGCACATCCAGCTGCCGCGGCCCCTGCGAGACCACCATCGTCACCGTCGATCCCTTGGGCTGACGGCTCGTCGCGTCGGGCTCGGTGCCCGTCACCTGCCCGGCGGGGACGTCGACGGAGAAGTCCCCGCGGTTGTCGGGCGCGACCTCGAAGCCGGCCTCGATCAGCTGCGAGGCCGCCGCCGCCGGGTCCTGGCCCGCGACGTCGGGTACAGCGGCCTCGGCGCCCGGGCCGGAGCCGAACCACCAGCCCGCACCTCCCGCGACGAGCGCGAGCAGGATGACGATCACGAGCAGGATCGCGCCGCGACGGTGACGGCGGGCGGCGTCGTTCTGCAGTCGCTCGGCGTTGCTGTCGGACTCCGGGCCGATCGGGCCGGTCCGGTGCCGTGCCTTGGGGACGATCTGCGTGTCGGCCGTGGCTCCGCGGCCCGGGCCGGGCAGGACCGCGGTCGCAGCCGCGGAGGGCAGGACCATCGTGCGGTTCGCCGGCGGGCCGGAGGGGTCCGCCAGGGCCCGTTGCACGTCGAGCAGCTGGTCCAGCAGGGCGCGGGCGTCGCGGGGTCGATGCTCGGGGTCGCGGGCGGTCGCCCAGAGGACGAGCTCGTCGAGCTCGACGGGGACCGAGGGGTTGACGATGCCGGGGGCGGGGACCGTGTCGTTCGCGTGCTGGTAGGCGATCTGCATCGGCTGCTCGCCCTTGTAGGGCTGTTCGCCGGTGAGCATCTCGTAGAGCATGATGCCGAGCGCGTAGATGTCGCTGCGGGTGTCGGCGATGCCCCGGGTGACGAGCTCGGGGGAGAGGTAGGCGATGGTCCCGAGCAGCGCCGCGCCCGTGGCGGTGTTCGCCGTGGCGGCCCGGGCGAGGCCGAAGTCGCCGATCTTGATGCGACCGTCGTCGGCGAGGAGGACGTTCTCGGGTTTCAGGTCGCGGTGGACGATGCCCGCACGGTGGGCGGCGGCGAGACCCGACAGCACGGCCTCCAGGATGTCCATGGCCTGCTCGGAGGTGAGCACCTTGTGGTCCTGCAGGAGCTCGCGCAAGGTGATGCCGGGGAGGTACTCCATGACGAGGTAGGCCGAGTCGTCGTCCTGGCCCTGGTCGAAGACGTTGACGACGTTCGGGTGGGCGAGTCTCGCCGCCGAGCGCGCCTCCTGGATGAAGCGCTCCTTGAAGGAGGCGTCGTCGGCGAGGTGCCCGTGCATGATCTTGATCGCGACGCGGCGCTCGAGGCGGAGGTCGGTCGCGAGGTAGACGGTGGCCATGCCTCCGCGGGCGATGCGCGAACGGACCTGATAGCGATCGTCGATGAGCCGGCCGATCATCGGGTCAGTCTGGTTCACGCTCACGCGCTGATTTTACGGTGATCACGCGCCCGAGACGCGTCAACTCACCGGCCGACCGAGAAGTGGCCGGAGAGCCGCCTAGCCGAGGGCCGCGAGCCAGGAGGCAGCGGGGGCCTCCCACTTCGCGTAGGCCGTCGGGTACGCCGAGATCTGCACGGCCTGGGCAGCACCCGTGAGCGACATCGACGTCCAGCCGGGGATGTCCAGCAGGCCGCGGGTGTAGCCCCTGTTCGGGTTCGTCGGTCCGCCGAAGAACAGCTTGGTCGCATGCACCGGGTCCGTGAGCTGGGCGCGGGTGCCCCATCCGGTGCTCGGTCGCTGCTGGTAGAGGCCGACCGAGTCGCGGTCGCCGTGATCGATGTTGCGGAGGCTCGACTCCTGAGCCGCCGCGGCCAGGGCGATGACGATCGCGCGGTCGCTCGCCCCGATCTGCCGGCCGACGGCGATGATGGTGCGCGCGTTGCGCTGCTGCTCGGCGCTGAGGGACGTGCCGGACGAGACCGGGACGGCCGACGTGGCCGCCGGGGTCGTCGTGGGAGCGGAGGTGGAGGCGCCGCCCCGGCCGGGGATGGTCAGCTTCTTGCCCGCGTAGATCGTGCTGGTGATGCGCAGGCCGTTGGCGGACAGCAGGGCCTGGACGCTCGTGCCCGTGTTCGCGGCGATGCGCGAGAGGGTGTCGCCCGTCTTGATGGTGTACGAGCCCCCCGAAGCGGCCGGAGCGGACGGGATCCTCGACGGGGCGGGGGAGGCCGAAGACGATCCTCCCGGGACCGACAGCTTCTGGCCGGGGTAGATGATGCTCGACCAGCCGAGGCCGTTCGCGGCCAGGAGCGCGGAGGTCGCGACGCCGTGCGCGCCGGCGATCGAGCTGAGGGTGTCGCCGCGCTTGATCGTGTAGCTGCGCGCGGAGCCCGAGGAGGCGCGGCTCGGCTGGGTCGAGGCCCCTCCCGCGACAAGGCTCAGCGTCTGCCCGGGGAAGATCGTGGACTTCCAGCTCAGTCCGTTGAGGGCCAGGACCGAGGCTGTGCTCAGGCCGAAGGACCCGGCGATGGTCGCCACGGTGTCGCCGCTCTTGACCGTGTACGACGATGGGGCGATGACGGAGGCGCGGGAGGCGGCCAGCTCGACCACCGCCTCCTCGACCACGGTCGTCCCGGCGGTCTCGATCGCCGGCAGCACGGGGCGGGGCGCGGCCTGGGGCTTCTTCACCTTGTCGGAGGCGTCGTCGAGTGAGGAGATCGGGCCGGTCAGCCCGAGGCCGAGGGCCATCGAGCCCACGAGCATGATCGGCACGGTGTTCATCATCGAACGGGCGATGCGACCGGTCGCCCGGGGGTCGTCGCCGGTGGTGTCGATGCGGCCGAAGGCGCTCGTCGTCTGGCTGTCGTTCATGAGGTGATCCTCGAGTCTCGGGGGCAAGCACGTCGACGGCCTGATCGGACGACGTGTCTCGAAGTTATCAAGTTGACACAGGTGGTGTGTCAAGTCAATCAGTGCGCCTCCTGAGGTCTGTGCGACTCATGTGACTGATGTGACAGCTGTGACAGGAGTCATCTGGCGGAGACACGATGGGCGCTCTCATGGCAAGGTTGTCCGGTGATCGATCTCTCGCAGCAGCCCTGGTTCGCCGACACCGAGTGGCTGGCCGTCCCCGACCTCGTCGAGAAGACGGGGATGAGCGTCAGCCGCGTCCGCCGCCTCTTCGACGAGCACGCGCTCGTCGGGACCAGGCTCGGCGGCCCCCTCCGCACGCCGGCGGTGTTCCTCGACGACGAGGGTCAGCCCCGGGGTGATCTCCGGGGCACGATCACGGTGCTCGCCGACAACGGGTTCACAGACGACGAGGCGCTCGACTGGATCATGTCGGACGACGACTCTCTCGGCACGAGCCCCATCGAGGCTCTGCGCGCGGGTCGCAAGGCGGAGGTCCGCCGGATCGCGCAGGGCCTGCTCTAGCCCGGACGGACGACTCCGGCCGTCGTCACCCCGTGACGGAGAGGTCGTCCGTCCTCGGGTGAACGCGCGTGCGCCTCGTCAGGAGGTGCGGCGCGTGACCGTGTCGGCCAGTCGGGTCAGCTGGGCTCGGGCGGACGGCGACAGCGCCGAGCGGTCGAGGGCGTGCGTCGCCCGCTCGACCTGGTCGCTGATCGACTGCTCGACCGCGTCGACCGCTCCCGAATCCCGGAGCGTCGCCTGGAGCATCGCGATCTGGTCGTCGTCGAGCTCGGGGTCGCCGAGGAGCTCGTCGAGCAGGCGCACAGCACCCGCCGGCAGGGAACGGCGTGCCATCGCGACCAGGACGGTCCGCTTGCCCTCGCGGAGGTCGTCGCCCGCCGGCTTGCCGGTCACCTCGGGGTCGCCGAAGACGCCCAGCAGATCGTCGCGGAGCTGGTAGGCGATCCCGAGGGGCAGCCCGAAGTGACGGAGCGACTCCAGGGCCTCGGGGGAGCCCCCGGCCATGGCGGCGCCGATGGTCAGCGGCGCCTCGACGCTGTACTTGGCCGACTTGTAGACGATGACCCGCTGAGCGCGCGGCAGGAGGTCGATGTCGGGGACGGTCCGCCACGCGTTCTCCTCGAGGATGTCGAGGTACTGACCGACGGTGACCTCGGTGCGCATCCGGTTGAACTCGACGCGTGCCGCGCGCGCGGCGTCTCGCGAGAGCAGGCCGTCGAAGGCCTCGGAGACGAGCTCGTCGCTCCAGGCGAGGAGGAGGTCGCCCATCAGGAGGGCCCCCGACGTGCCGAAGTCCTCGGCGGAGCCGAGCCACGACCCCTCGCGGTGCAGCCGCTCGAAGCGCCGGTGCGCGGAGGGCAGTCCGCGCCGCGTGTCGGAGTTGTCCATGATGTCGTCGTGGACGAGAGCGGCCGCGTGGAAGAACTCGAGAGCCGTGGAGGCGCCCATCACCGAGTCGAGGGATCGTGCGTCCGGGGGAGTCCCCAGAGGATCGAACCCCGTGTCGAGACCGGCGACGGACTGCCATCCCCAGTAGCAGAACAGGGCGCGGAATCGCTTGCCTCCGCGAAGCAGGTCGCTGGAGAAGAGAGCGAACGGATCGAGGTCCGGGGCGATCGTCCGCAGGACCGGGCGCTGCCTCTCGAGGAACTGGTCGATCCGCTGTTGAACGACATCCACTAACCGCGTACTCTCAGCCACGCTGCCTAGCCTAGCGACAGCACTCCGGCATACACTGCCAGCTACTCATACGCGTCGATCCCGAGGTCGTAGGGCCTGTGCTCGAAGGGAACACCAAGATGCCACTTTCCGAACAGGAGCAGCGGCTCCTCGACGAGATGGAGCGCAGTCTCTACAGCAACGACTCCGACTTCGTCGCGACCGTCGGCACTCGGCAGGGGCGACCCAACTACACGATGGTCGTCGTCGGCGTCCTCGGGGGTCTGCTCGGGATCGCCGTCATCGTCGCCGGCGTGATCTTCCGTCAGCCCGTGGTCGGCGTGCTGGGTTTCGTGCTCGTCGTCGCCGGAGCCCTGTTCGCGATCGCCCCTCCTCGTCGGAAGGGCGGGCCGGCCCCGACTGCGTCCAAGGCTCCCCGTTCGACGGGCTCCCGCCCGGGCCCCTCGGCCGGCTCGTCCCGCACGAGCATGATGGACCGGCTCAACGAACGATGGGACCGTCGCAACGACGGCGACGAGCGCCGCTGACGCATCCCTCCACCCCGCTCCACCACGAAGGGGCCGACCTCCGGGTCGGCCCCTTCGTCGTGCCGCCAGGCAGTCGCCAGGCCGAGTCCAGCCGGGTGAGCCTCCTCTCGCCCCGCTGAGCGCGCCTCCTCGGCCCCGGACGCTCCACAGTCCTCCACCCCTGCGGACCCTGAGAATCCAGGGTCCGCAGGGGTTCTTCTGTGCCCAGAACGGGGAGATCCGTTGTCGAGTGGTGCGTTGTGGAGTAAAGTGGAGCCACGTCCCACTCCGGGGTGTGGAGCGGAAGGGGCGGGGCGCATGTTCCTCGGCACCTACTCGCCCAAGCTCGACGAGAAAGGCCGCATCATCCTTCCTGCGAAGTTCCGTGACGAGTTGGCCTCCGGGCTCGTCATGACGCGCGGGCAGGAGCGCTGCGTCTACGTCTTCTCCCAGCGCGAGTTCGAGGACATGCATTCGCGGATCCGTCAGGCGCCCATCACGAGCAAGGAGGGGCGCGACTACATGCGACTGTTCCTCTCGGGTGCGAGCGACGAGATCCCCGACAAGCAGAACCGTGTGACCATCCCCGCGCAGCTGCGCGAGTACGCCGGGCTCGGTCGCGATCTCACCGTCATCGGTGCCGGGAACCGCGCCGAGATCTGGGCCACCGATGCCTGGACCGCCTACTACGAGGCTCAAGAGGCCGCCTTCGCCAACACCACGGAGGAGGTGATCCCCGGCCTCTTCTGAGTCGTCGGCCCCGACTCCCAGCCGTCCGCCCTGGCGCACCTTCCCCGGTGCCAGGTCGGGACGGATGGGGATCAGGGCAGATGAACAGGAGCCGACATCGTCATGGCAGATCAGATCCACACCCCCGTACTGCTCGAACGCACCCTCGAGCTGCTCGCACCCTCGCTCGGCGCACCCGGTGCCGTGGCCGTCGACTGCACCCTCGGCATGGGCGGTCACACGGAAGCCCTGCTGACGCGCTTCCCGGAGCTCACCGTCGTGGGTCTCGACCGCGACACGGAGGCGCTCGAGATCGCCGGCGAGCGACTCCGTCCCTTCGGGCAGCGGGCCCGGCTCGTGCACACGACCTACGACGGGATCGGCGAGGCGCTGGACGGCCTGGGCCTCGCGACCGTCGACGGCGTCCTCTTCGACCTGGGGGTGTCGTCTCTGCAGCTCGATCGCGTGGAGCGCGGCTTCTCGTACTCGAAGGACGCTCCGCTCGACATGCGGATGGACCCGACCTCCGCCGTCACCGCGGAGACGATCCTCGCGGAGTACCCCGAATCCGAGCTCCGTCGGATCTTCTACCAGTACGGCGAGGAGAAGCTCGCTCCTCGGTACGCCCGCCGCATCGTCGAGCACCGGGTCGACAACCCGCTGACCCGGAGCGGCGAGCTCGTCGACGTGCTCGTCGCGGCGACCCCCATGGCCCTCCAGCGAGCCGGTCACCCCGCGAAGCGCGTCTTCCAGGCCCTGCGCATCGAGGTCAACGGCGAGCTCGCCTCGCTCGAGGCCGCCGTGCCGGTCGCCCTCGACCGTCTCGGCGACTCGGGCCGCATCGTGGTCCTCGCCTACCAGTCGCTCGAAGACCGGTTCGTCAAGCGCGAGCTCGCCGCGCGGACCACCTCGACCGCTCCCCAGGACCTCCCGATCGAACTGCCCGAGCACCGGCCCGAGTTCCGTCTCCTCGTCCGAGGAGCCGAGCTGGCCTCGGCCGACGAGATCGACCGCAACCCCCGGGCCAAACCCGTGCGCCTCCGCGCAGCCGAACGAATCCGGAGATCAGCATGAGCAGCCAGTTCGCCCTCGTCGACCCGACGCCTCTCCTCGAGCGGTCCCCCTCGGCGACGCCTCGGCCTGTCGAGATCGTGACCAGCCGGGCTCAGCGTCGTGCGCGTCCCAAGATCGTCTACGCGCTCGTCGCGACGGCGTCGCTCTTCGTGCTCCTCCTGGCTCAGCTCGCCATCAGCATCGCGCTCAGCGACGGCGCCTACAGGATCTCCGCGCTCCAGGCGCAGCAGACCGAGCTCACGCGGGACCAGCAGAAGTACTCCGAGCAGCTCGACGTGCTGTCGTCGCCTCAGAACCTGGCCAACAACGCCGAGGAGCTCGGCATGGTCCGCAACTCGAACCCCGTCTACCTCGACCCCGCGACGGGCGCGGTGCACGGGCAGCCGTCTCCCGCCGACGGCGGCGCCGACGGCACGGACAACCTGATCCCCAACACGCTCCTCGACGGCGTCCCCCTCGCCACCGCCCAGAAGCCCGATGCCTCGGCCACCGCCGGTGCGAAGGCCCCCGCCGACCAGGGGTCGACGTCGACGGCGGACGCGAGCGTCGCCTCGACCGGCGTCGCCGCTCCCGTGTCCGGCTCCGCCGCGGCGGGCGCGGCGAGCGGGGGATCTCCCGAGCAGTCGGTAGCGTCTGACCCGAACCAGCTGGCGGCTCCCCAGACCCGCTAGCGGTGTCCCACCCGGGGTACCGGACGACGACAGCGGCAGGGCGGCACGGCCCGCCGCGGTGAGGAATCCTTCGTGAACGCAGCACCACGCAGCCGGCGGCTCCGAGCCACTCTGGCCATGGCCCTGGTGATCGCCCTGATCGGCGTCTTCGTCGTGCGACTCGCCGACATCCAGCTGGTCCAGGCAGCCGAGTTGAACGAGCAGTCGAAGAACAAGCGGCAGATCAGTCAGGTGACGTACGGCGACCGCGGCGACATCCTGGCCGCCGACGGCACCGTGCTGGCCGGCAGCGTGACCCGATACAACATCACCGCCGCCCCGGCGTTCGCCAAGACGCGGACGATCACCGAGAAGGCGGCCGACGGCACGAAGACGAAGAAGACCCTGACGGTCGAGCAGGTCATGGCGCAGATCGCGGAGATCACCGGCGGTGACGCGGACGCCATGTACGAGAGCATCACCCGTGACCCGACGGCGAACTTCGCCTATCTCGTCAAAGGCGTCGACGTCGACGCCTTCCGCGCGGTGCGGGACCTCAAGAACAGCGGCATCTCGTATCTCTATTACGAGCGGCAATCAGCTCGCACGTATCCCAACGGGTCGGTCGCCGGCAACCTCACGGGCTTCATCGGCACGGACGGCCCGCAGGCGGGTCTCGAGCTGAGCGCCGACAGCTGCCTCGCGGGCACGAACGGCAGCGAGACCTACGAACGCGGTGCCGACGGCGTCCAGCTGCCCGGCAGCACGGTGACGACCGAAGCCGCCGTCCCGGGCAGCTCGCTCACGCTGTCGATCGACAAAGACCTGCAGTACATGACGCAGCAGTCCCTCGCCGAGCAGGCTCAGGCCATCGGTGCCGTGAGCGCCACGGCCGTCGTCATGAAGGCCGACACGGCGGCTCTCCTCGCCGTCGCCGACTATCCCGCCGTCGATCCCAACGACGTCGACGCCACCGACGTCGACAACCTCGGCTCGCTGGCGTTCACCGCCTCCTATGAGCCGGGTTCGACGTTCAAGGCCATGACCGCCGCGATGCTGCTCGACACGGGCACCGCGACGCCGACGAGTCGCGCGACCGTGCCTTACTCCCGCACCTTCCCGTGGGGCGGCTCGATCCACGACGCCGTCTTCCACCCGACCGAGCAGCTGACCTTGACGGGGATCCTCCGCGACTCGTCCAACGTCGGCATCTCCCTCCTCGGTGAGAACCTGTCGGCGCAGGCGCGTTACGACTACATGCTCAAGTTCGGGCTGAACGAGCCGACGGCCGTCGGGTTCCTGGGTGAGCCCACTCAGGGCGTGCGCAACGTCTCCGAATGGGACCAGCAGACGAGCATCAACTCGATGTTCGGACAGGGCGTCTCGACGACGGCCGTTCACCTCGCCTCCGTCTTCCAGACGCTCGCGAACCACGGTGAGCGTCTGCCCGTGAACCTGGTCGAGAAGTGCACGGCACCCGACGGGACGGTCTCGCAGACGCCGAGCACCGAGGGGACTCAGGTGGTCTCCGCCTACGCCGCCGACACGACCGTGAACATGCTCGAGAAGGTCGTCAGCGCGGGCGACCTCAAGGACGTCCTGACGATCCCGGGGTACCGCGTGGCCGCCAAGACCGGCACGGCCGAGGTGGCGAAGTCGGACGGCACGGGCTACGGTTCGGACCGCATCGTGTCGGTCGCGGGCATCGCGCCGGCCGAGGATCCCCAGTTCGTCGTGGTCGTGACCTTCACCAAGCCAAGTACCATCAAGACGTCGGCCGCTGCGGCGCCGACCTTCAACAAGATCATGTCCCAGGCACTCGAGATGTACCGCGTCCCTCCGTCGACGGAGCCCGCCCCGGACATCCCCGAGACCTGGTGAGAGAAGAGGATTCATTGAACGCCCGGATCCCCCCGGTCCTCCGACCGGAACATCCGTCGGCGAGGTCCCTCGCCCACATGGTCAGCGAGTTCGGACTCGAGCACGAGGGCTCCCTCGACGGCATCGAAGTCACGGGCGTCACGCTGAGCACGACGGACCTCCAGCCCGGCGACCTGTACGTCGGCGTGCCCGGCGCTCACCGACACGGGGCCGAGTTCGCCGTGCAGGCCCGTGACGGCGGAGCCGTCGCGCTGCTCACCGACCGCGCGGGTCTCGAACTCGCTCGCGAGTCGGGTCTGCCCGTCGTCCTCGTCGACTCGCCGCGAGCCGCGCTCGGCGACGTGTCGGCGTGGATCTACCGCACCGGCGGCGAGGGCTCGCCCCAGCTCTTCGCGATCACCGGCACGAACGGCAAGACGTCCACGGCCTACCTGCTCGAGGGCGTCCTCCGCCAGCTCGGGCTCGTCACCGGCCTGAGCAGCACCGCCGAGCGTCACATCGGCGACCTCACCGTCGTCAGCCGTCTCACCACTCCCGAGGCGAGCGAGATGCACGCGCTCCTGGCGCGCATGCGCGAGAGCGAGGTGCGCGCGGTCGTGGTCGAGGTCAGCGCCCAGGCGCTGAGCCGCAACAGGGTCGACGGTCTCGTCTTCGACGTGGCCGCCTTCACCAACCTGAGCCACGATCACCTCGACGACTACGCCGACATGGAGGAGTACTTCCAGGCGAAGCTGCCGCTCTTCCAGCCCGACAGGGCCCGGCGCGCGGTCATCTCGCTCGACTCGCCCTACGGGCAGCGGGTCGTCGACAACGCCCGCATCCCCCTCACGACCATCACCGTCCTCCCCGACGTCGAGGCCGACTGGACGGTCGAGATCGTCGACGAGCAGGCGGCGTACACGGAGTTCCGCCTCTCGGGCCCCGAGAACCGCTCCCTCGTCACGCGCGTGCCGCTGATCGGCTGGCACATGGTGGCTAACGCCGCCCTGGCCATCGTCATGCTCGTCGAGGCGGGCTTCGAGCTCGGCGCCATCGCCCAGGCCCTCGAGGCCGAGCACGGCATCGTCGCGTATCTGCCCGGTCGCACCGAGCGGGTCTCGGGAGACCGCGGACCGAGCGTCTACGTCGACTTCGGTCACAGCCCGGACGCCTTCCTCACCACCCTCGCCGCGGTCCGGCGCTTCACCCCGGGCAAGGTCGTCATGCTCTTCGGCGCCGACGGCGACCGCGACACGACGAAGCGCGGCGAGATGGCCCGTGTCGCCGCCGCCGGATCGGACATCCTCGTCGTGACCGACCACCACCCGCGCTTCGAAGACCCCGCGTCCATCCGGCGCACCCTGGTCGACGCCGCCCGCGAGGCCTTCCCCGAGCACGAGATCCACGAGGTGAGTCCGCCCGAGGCGGCGATCCGCGCAGCCATCGCACTGGTGGGCGAAGGCGACTCGATCCTCTGGGCCGGTCCCGGACACCAGGACTACCGAGACATCCGAGGCGAGCGCACGCCCTACTCGGCGCGCGACGAGGCCCGTGCGGCGCTCCGAGAGGCCGGGTGGGCCGAGTGATCGCCCTCTCCGCGACCGAGATCGCCGACATCACCGAGGGCACGCCGAGCGGTACGCCGGCGGGCGACCTCGTCCTGTCGGGCTCGGTCGAGACCGACAGCCGACTCGTCTCACCCGGGTCCATCTTCTTCGCCCTCCGGGGCGAGGTCACCGACGGTCACCTCTTCGTCGACGCGGCCGTCGCCAACGGCGCCGCGCTCATCGTCGCCGAGCGTCCGATCGAGACCGGCGTGCCGGTCGTCGTCGTCGCCGACGGCGTGACCGCGCTGTCGCGTCTCGCCGCGGCGGTCGTCGAGCGCGTCCGTCGCCATGGCCGGCTCAAGGTCGTCGGCATCACGGGGTCGAACGGCAAGACGAGCACGAAGAACATGCTTCGGGCGATCCTCTCCGACGTGGCTCCCACCGTCGCACCCGAGGGGTCGTTCAACAACCACGTCGGCGCCCCGATCTCGATGCTGCGCATCGACGACGCGACGGAGTTCCTCGTCGTCGAGATGGGCGCAGCCGGTCCCGGCGAGATCGCCCGTCTCGTGGACATCGCCCGGCCCGACACCGGCGTCGTCCTCAAGGTCGGGCTCGCCCACGCCGGCGGGTTCGGCGGCATCGAGGGCACCCGTGCCGCCAAGGCCGAGATGGTCACCGACCTCCCCGAGTCCGGCACAGCCGTCCTGAACGCGGACGACGAGCGGGTCGCGGGCATGGCCTCGGTCACCGCGGCGCGGGTCGTCACGTTCGGGCAGAGCCCGTCGGCCGACTACCGGGCTGGCGACGTCGATGTCTCGGCGACGGGCACGACGTTCGTGTTCGAGCACGGCGACCTCCGTCGCCGTGTGGCATTGCGCATCCTCGGCGAGCACCACGTCATGAACGCCCTCGCGGCGCTGACCGTGGTGGGCGAATGGGGTCTCGACCTCGACCGCGCGGCGACCGTCCTCGAAGGCGTCGCCCGCGCCGAGCGCTGGCGCATGGAGCTCTTCGCGGCGCCCGGCGGCGTCACCGTCGTCAACGACGCCTACAACGCCAGCCCCGACTCGGTCGCAGCGGCCCTCAAGACGCTCGCGCAGATCACGCCGGGCGACGGCCGGTCGATCGCCGTGCTCGGCGAGATGGCCGAGCTGGGCGAGTACGCCCGCGACGAGCACGACCGCATCGGCCGACTCGTCGTCCGGCTCAACATCTCGCAGCTGATCGTCGTCGGACAGGCCGCGAGGCACATCCACATGGCGGCGGGGCTCGAGGGCTCCTGGGACGGTGAGTCGCTGATGGTCGAGACCATCGAGGAGGCTCACGATCTCCTGCGTCCGGCCCTCCAGCCGGGCGACGTGGTGCTCGTCAAGTCCTCCAAGTCCGCCGGGTTGAGATTCCTCGGCGACCGGCTCGCGGGGGTGTCCGAGTGATCGCGCTCCTGATCGCCGGTGCGGTCTCCCTCGTCTTCACCCTGTTGATGACGCCCCTGTTCATCAAGCTGTTCCACCGGCTCGGCTGGGGTCAGTTCATCCGCGACGACGGACCGCAGTCGCACCACACCAAGCGCGGCACGGCCACGATGGGCGGCATCGTCCTCATCCTCGGCACCGTGATCGGGTACTTCGTCGGTCACCTCGGTGCACAGGACGAACTCACCTCCAGCGGGCTGCTCGTGCTGTTCCTCATGGTCGGACTCGGCGCGGTCGGATTCCTCGACGACTTCCTGAAGGTGCGCAACCAGCGGAGCCTCGGGCTCGGCGGCTGGGCCAAGGTCATCGGCCAGGTCGTCGTGGGTGCGGTCTTCGCGATCCTCGCCCTGTCCTTCCCGAACGCCAACGGGCTGACCCCCGCTTCGACGAAGATCTCGTTCATCCGCGACATCCCGTGGCTCGACTTCATGTTCTTCGGCAGCATCATCGGCGGGGGACTCTTCCTCATCTGGGTCGTGCTCATCACGGTCAGCACGTCGAACGGCGTCAACGTCGCCGACGGGCTCGACGGTCTCGCCACGGGCTCGTCGATCCTCGCCATCGCGTCGTACATCTTCATCGGGTTCTGGCAGTTCAATCAGTCGTGCTTCAGCACGCGTCTCGACGAGACGACGCGGTCCGCCTGCTACACCGTGGCGAATCCGCTCGATCTCGCGGTGGTGGCGGCGGCGATCTGCGGCGGACTCATCGGGTTCCTGTGGTGGAACACCTCCCCGGCGCAGATCTTCCTGGGCGACACGGGGTCGCTGGGCCTCGGCGGCGCCCTGGCGGCACTCGCGATCCTCAGCCGCACGGAGATCCTGCTCGTGCTGATCGGCGGGCTCTTCATCGTCGTGACCGGCTCCGTGATCCTGCAGCGCGCCTACTTCAAGATCACCAAGGGCAAACGGATCTTCCTGATGAGTCCCCTCCATCATCACTTCGAGCTGAAGGGCTGGGCGGAGGTCACGGTGGTGGTCCGCTTCTGGATCATCGCGGGGCTCTTCGTGGCCGCCGGCGTCGGAGTCTTCTACCTCGAATGGATCTCCCGCACCTCATGACCGACGCACCCCTCGACGCGCGACTCGAGCAGCGCCTCCTCGGCCTCGACAGCTGGCACGCCGACTGGTCCGGTCTCCGTGTGGCGGTCCTCGGTCTCGGCGTGACCGGATTCTCGGTCGCGGACACCCTCGCCGAGCTGGGCGCCCGGGTCGTCGTCGTCGCACCGAGCGTGGACGACGACCGGGCCGAGCTGCTCGACCTGATCGGTGCGGAGCTGCTCCTCGAACCCGAGATGGCCGAGGCTCCGGAGGCGCTGGTCGCCTTCGATCCCGAGGTCGTCGTCATCTCACCGGGATTCGCTCCGCACCACCCGCTGTCCGTCTGGGCGCGTTCCAGCGGGGCGGCCGTCTGGGGCGACATCGAGCTGGCCTGGCGCGTCCGTGACAAGGTCGCTCCACCCGCCGAGTGGCTGCTCGTCACCGGCACGAACGGCAAGACGACCACGACGCAGCTGGCGACAGCCATGGCCGCGGCCGACGGTCGACGTGCGGCGGCGTGCGGCAACATCGGCGTACCCGTCCTCGACTGCGTCCGCGATCCCGAGGGGCACGACCTCCTGGTCGTCGAGCTGTCGAGCCACCAGCTGGACGCCCTGCCCCAGAGCGGACCGGGAGCCCTCCGGCCTCTCTCCGCGGTCTGCCTCAACCTCGAGGACGACCACCTCGAGTGGCACGGCGGAGCGGAGCCCTATCGCCTGGCCAAGTCGAAGGTCTACGCCAACACGGTCCGAGCCTGCATCTACAACAAGGCGGACGACGCGACGCGGCGCATGGTCGAGGACGCCGACGTGGCCGAGGGCTGCCGGGCGATCGGCTTCGGGCTGTCCGCGCCGGGGCCGAGCGACTTCGGCATCGTGACCGGCGACGACGGGGGAGTCCTCGTCGACCGCGCGTTCCTGGCCGAGCGGCGCACCAGCGCGCTGGAGCTCACGACCACGACGGCGCTCGACGCCGTGGGCCTCGGGGCCGATCACCTGCTCGCCGACGTGCTCGCCGCCTCGGCTCTCGTGCGGGCTGCGGGGGTCGACCCGGTCTCGATCCGCGACGCCCTCGGGGCGTTCCGCGTCGACCACCATCGCATGGAGGTCGTCGCGGTCGTCGACGGCGTCACCTGGGTCGACGACTCGAAGGCCACCAACCCGCACGCCGCCCAGGCGTCCCTGTCGGCCTTCCCGTCGGTCATCTGGATCGTGGGCGGCGTGTTCAAAGGCGTCGACGTCGAACCGGTCATCGCCGAGGCCGCCGATCGCCTGAGGGCGGCGGTCGTCATCGGCGTCGAGCGGAACGAGGTCATGGAGGCCTTCCGGCGACACGCGCCCGACCTGCCCGTCTTCGAGGTCCAGGAGACCGACACTGAGCAGGTGATGCCCACGGCTGCGAGGCTCGCGGTCGGGGCGTCCCGAGCCGGCGACACCGTGCTGCTCGCTCCGGCGGCGGCGTCCTTCGACCAGTTCACCGATTACACCGCGCGGGGGCGTGCATTCGCCTCTGCCGTCAACGATCTCCCGGGAGGCACGGCCGATGGCCCCAGCACCGTCCAGCCCTCCGCGTCGCCGCTTGACTGACCTCGCACGACGCGGCGGTCGGCCCGCAGACCGCGCTCGAGAGCACCCCCTCGAGTCCGACGCCGACGAGGCCGACCGCCCGGCGGCGGCCGTCGTCGCGGTCAAGCGGCTGTTCGCGGCCGAGACCGGCTCGTTCTTCGTGATCCTCGGCACGACCCTGTTCCTCGTGGTGCTCGGCCTCGTGATGGTCCTGTCGTCCTCGTCGGTCGAGGCCTTCATCGCCTCGGGTCAGACGTCGTTCTTCGGGTCGTTCGTCCGGCAGGGGATCTACGCCGCCATCGGCATCCCGCTCATGCTGATCGTCTCGCGCGTCCCGGTCTGGTTCTGGAAGCGCTGGTCCTGGCACATCCTGGGCGCGACCCTCGTGCTGCAGCTGCTCGTCTTCACGCCGCTCGGAATCGAGGTCGGCGGCAACCGCAACTGGATCGACCTCGGCTCGTTCACCGCGCAGCCCTCCGAGGCGGTCAAGCTCGCCCTGGCGATCTGGCTGGGCATGATCCTCGCGGTCAAGCGCGACCTCCTCGACGACTGGCGTCACCTGGCGATCCCCCTGGTGCCCGTCGTGCTCGTCGCCGTCGGACTCGTGGTCGCGGGCGGAGACCTCGGGACGACGATGGTCATGCTGCTCCTCGTCTTCGGCGCCGTGTGGTTCGCCGGCATCAAGCTCCGCTACCTGATGATCCCGATCGCGCTCCTGGCCGTCGTCATCCCCCTGATCGCCTTCGGGTCGGTCTCGCGGAACGACCGCATCGCCGCGTGGATGGCCGGGTGCACGGACGACAGCGCGTACCAGGGCATCTGCTGGCAGTCGCTGCACGGCACCTGGGCCCTCGCCTCCGGGGGCCTCTTCGGCGTCGGACTCGGGAACTCGAAGGCCAAGTGGTCCTGGCTGCCCGAGGCCGACAACGACTTCATCTTCGCCGTGCTCGGCGAAGAGCTCGGCCTGATCGGGGGAGTCGTCGTCCTCGCCCTGTTCGTGGTGCTCGCCATCGCCTTCATCAAGATCATCCGCAAGACGGGCGACCCCTTCGTCCGCGTGGTCACCGGGGCCGTCGCGGCCTGGATCGTCGGGCAGGCCCTCATCAACGTCGCCGTCGTCCTCGGCCTCCTGCCCGTGCTGGGCGTACCGCTCCCGCTGATCTCGGCCGGCGGATCGGCGCTCATCGTGACCCTCGTGGCGATCGGCGTGGTGCTCTCGTTCACGCGCCACCCCGAGGAGCCGGCACCGAGCCCGAGGGTCGCGCGCCAGCGGGTAGGGTCTCTCCGGTGACGACGTACCTCCTCGCCGGCGGCGGAACCGCCGGGCATGTGAACCCCCTCCTGGCCGTCGCCGATCGCATCCGGCTCCGAGAGCCCGAATCGGTCGTGCTGGTCCTCGGCACCGCCGAGGGACTCGAGGCGCGGCTCGTCCCGCTCCGGGGCTACGAGCTCCTGACCGTGGCCCGGCTGCCCTTCCCGCGGCGCCCGTCCGCTGCGGCGCTGCGCTTCCCGTCGCGACTCGCCCAGGCCGTCCAGGGCGTCCGCGACATCCTCGCCGAGCACCGGGTCGACGTCGTCGTCGGATTCGGCGGCTACGCGTCGGCTCCGGCCTACGTCGCTGCCTGGCGCTCGAAGGTCCCCTTCGTGGTGCACGAGGCCAACGCCAAGCCGGGCATCGCGAACGTCCTCGGGTCGTATCTGACGTCGCACGTCGGCACGGTCTTCCGATCCACGTCGCTCCGTCACGGTCGCCAGGTCGGCATGCCGCTCCGTCACGAGATCGAGACCCTCGATCGTCGGGGCAGCAGGGCCGAGGCCGTCGCCGAGTTCGGGCTCGACCCCGCGAAGCCCACGCTGCTCGTCACCGGCGGCTCGAGCGGTGCGAGACGGCTCAACGAAACGATGTCCGCCGCTGCCGCCGCCGTCCTCGGCGCGGGGTGGCAGATCCTGCACATCACCGGCGCGAAGTCCGACCTGGGGCCGAGCGAACTGCCGGGCCACCACCTCCTCCGATACTGCGATCGCATGGACCTCGCCCTCTCGGCGGCCGACTTCGTCGTATCGCGGTCGGGTTCGGCGACGGTCAGCGAGCTGACCGCCCTGGGCCTCCCCGCCGTGCTCGTGCCCTACCCCGTGGGCAACGGCGAGCAGCGGCACAACGCCACCGACGTCGTCCAGGCCGGAGGCGCGGTGCTGGTCGACGACGCCGACTTCACTCCCGAGTGGGTCGCCTCGACTCTGGTGCCCCTCCTGCTCGACCGTTCGCGCATCGCCGACATGGCCGTGCAGGCGTCGACGGTCGGCGTGCTCGACGGCACGGACCGCACGGTCGACCTCGTGGTCGACGCGGCCCGCCCCCGGGTCAGCACCTCCGCCGGCACCCCGACGGAGTCCTCTGCGACGAACGACGAGAACCGATGATCAAGCCCGACCTCAGCCAGCAGATCCCGACCGAGCTCGGTCACGTGCACTTCGTCGGCATCGGCGGCTCCGGCATGAGCGGAATCGCCCGTGTCTTCCTCTCCGCCGGGCACGCCGTCTCCGGCTCGGACATCCGCGACACGCCGGGCGTCCGGGCGCTGCGAGATCTCGGCGCCGAGATCGCGATCGGGCACGACGCCGCCAACCTGGGCGACGCCGACACGCTCGTCGTCACCGGAGCCCTCTGGCAGGACAACCCCGAGTACCAGGCCGCGCTGGCGGCGGGCATCCCGGTCCTGCACCGGTCGCAGGCCCTCGCGTGGCTCATCGGGGGCCAGCGTCTCGTGTCCGTCGCCGGCGCGCACGGCAAGACGACGTCCACCGGGATGATCGTCACGGCCCTCCTCGCGGCCGGGCGCGATCCCAGCTTCGTCAACGGCGGGGTCATCCAGTCCCTCGGCGTGAGCGCGCGCGGCGGCGGCGAGGAGCTCGTCGTGGTCGAGGCCGACGAGTCGGACGGCTCGTTCCTGCTGTACGACACGTCGGTCGCCCTCGTGACGAACGTCGACGCCGACCACCTCGATCACTACGGCTCGCACGACGCCTTCGACGAGGCCTTCGTGGAGTTCGCCGGCGCCGCCTCCGAGCTCGTCGTGATCTCGAGCGACGACCTCGGCGCGCGTCGGGTCCGTGCCGCGCTCCGGCACGACCACGTCGTCACCTTCGGTCAGGACGACGACGCCGACGTGCGGATCGACGACATCGCCTCGGTCGGTCCCGTCTCGTTCACGCTGCACCACGACGGCACGAGCCGCGCCGTCCAGCTGCGGGTGCCCGGCGTGCACAACGCGATCAACGCGGCCGGGGCCTACGCCGTGCTGGTCGGTCTGGGCGTCGATCCCGAGACCGCGATCGCGGGTCTCGAGACGTTCGGGGGGACCGAGCGCCGCTTCGAGCTGCACGGCACCGTCGCCGGCGTGAGCGTCTACGACGACTACGCGCATCACCCGACCGAGGTCGCGGCCGCTCTGCAGGCGGCCCGATCCGTGGTGGGCGACGGACGGCTGATCGCGGTGCATCAGCCGCACCTCTACAGTCGGACGCGCATGATGGCCGGCGACTTCGCCGAGACCTACGAGGCGCTGGCCGACCACACGATCGTGCTCGACGTCTACGGAGCGCGGGAGGACCCCGAGCCGGGTGTCACGGGCGCGCTCGTGTCCGAGCGTTTCAGCGACCCGTCGAAGGTCGACTTCGTGGCCGACTGGCAGGCCGCCGCCGACCGCACCGCCGAGGTGGCGCGGTCGGGCGACTTCGTCATCACCCTGGGGTGCGGCGACGTCTACCGCATCGTCCCTCAGCTGCTCGGCGCCCTCGACGCGGTAGCCGCCCCGGTCGACCCCGTGTCGGAGGAGACCGGAGCGTGAGGCGCCCGACGACGTCCTCCGACGGCCAGCGGTCGTGAAGCGTCCTCAGGGCTTCGACCCCTCGGCGCATCCGGAACGCGAGCCCGAGTCCGGTCCGAGCCCGTCCGGGGCGGACGGTCCGGGTGACGGCGCCGGCTCTCCGTCCGGTCTCCGGTCCCGGTTCGCCGCGCTGCGCCTCCCGGGCTCGTCGGCCGCGCGACCGGATCGGCAGTCGTCCGACGAGCCGTCGACCACCGCCGAGGAGGCGCGGATCGACCCGGGCGTCGATCGGTCCGATCTCGACGACCAGGGTCGCACGACGGGCTCCCGGGCCGCTCGTCCCGCCGAACCCGTGCGGCTGGCGACGGTCGACAGCTCGCGCGACGAGGCTCGGCGTCGCGCGCTCGAGGCGCGTCGGGCGAGTCGTCGGGCCTCGCGACAGAGGAGGCGCGTCGAGCGACTCGAGGTCCGTCGCTTCACCCGTCGCTCCCGGCACCGACGCGCGACCTGGGTCGCGGTCGGGGTCGTGGCGCTCCTGCTCGGTGCATCGGTCGGAGTCGCGGTCTTCTCGCCCCTGCTCTCCCTGCAGACGATCACCGTGGACGGGGCCGACCGGGTCGACGCCGCCGCCGTCCAGGAGGCCGTGGACGATCAGATCGGCACGCCGCTCGCGAGGATCGACTTCGACAGGATCACGCGCGAGCTGGAGGCGTTCCCGTTGATCGCGAGCTACGTGACCGAGACCGCCCCGCCGCACACCCTCGTCATCCGCATCACGGAGAGGCAGCCGATCGCCACCGTGGCGGATGGCGACGCCTTCGACCTGGTGGATCCCGCGGGGATCGTCGTGCAGAGCCTCGACGCGCGCCCCGAGGGGGTGCCCTCCGTGGACGTCGGCGGCACCGCCCTCGACGGGACGCCCTTCCGGGCGTCGGCGGAGGTGCTGCTCGCCTTGCCCGCCGCACTGCGGACCACGGTCGATCAGGTCACGGCGTCGACGGCCGACGACGTGACGCTGACGCTGACGACCGGTCAGCGCGTGGTCTGGGGTAGCGCCGAGCATTCGGATCGCAAGGCGGAGGTCCTGGCCGGGCTGATGGCCGACCAGGCGTCACGGGACGCCGGGGCCTCGGTCGAGTACGACGTCTCTGCACCGGACAACGGCATCATCCGCCCCATCTGACGATGTCGTTCGCGACACGCCTGGCACGATGGTGTCACCGCCCCGTCGGGGCACATACCTTGTGACTGCAGAACTTGCATACCATGTACAACCTTAACCTTCAACTTGCGAGTTAAGGTTTCAGCGGAGGCCCGGACGTGACAACGAACCATAACTACCTAGCCGTGATCAAGGTCGTCGGTGTCGGCGGCGGTGGCGTCAACGCCGTCAACCGGATGATCGAGCTCGGGCTCCGCGGAGTCGAGTTCATCGCGATCAACACGGACGCGCAGGCGCTCCTGCTCAGCGACGCCGACGTCAAGCTCGACGTCGGCCGCGAGCTCACCAGGGGCCTCGGCGCCGGCGCGGACCCCGAGGTGGGTCGTCGTGCCGCCGAGGACCACGCGGAGGAGATCGAGGAGGCGCTGGCCGGCGCCGACATGGTCTTCGTCACGGCGGGCGAGGGCGGTGGCACGGGCACCGGCGGCGCTCCCGTCGTGGCCCGCATCGCGAAGTCCATCGGGGCACTCACCATCGGCGTCGTCACGAAGCCCTTCGGCTTCGAGGGCAAGCGTCGTCAGGCCCAGGCCGAGGCGGGTGTCGCAGCTCTGAAGGACGAGGTCGACACGCTCATCGTCGTCCCGAACGACCGCCTCCTCGAGATCAGCGAACGCGGCATCAGCATGGTCGAGGCCTTCGGCACGGCCGACCAGGTCCTCCTCGCCGGCGTCCAGGGCATCACGGACCTCATCACGACCCCGGGTCTGATCAATCTCGACTTCGCCGACGTCAAGTCCGTCATGCAGGGCGCCGGCTCGGCTCTCATGGGGATCGGCTCGTCCCGGGGCGCCGACCGCGCCATCAAGGCCGCCGAGCTCGCCGTCGCCTCGCCTCTGCTCGAAGCGAGCATCGACGGCGCCCACGGGGTGCTGCTGTCCATCCAGGGCGGCTCGAACCTCGGCATCTTCGAGATCAACGACGCCGCTCGCCTGGTCCAGGAGGCCGTGCACGCCGAGGCGAACATCATCTTCGGCGCGGTCATCGACGACACCCTCGGCGACGAGGTCCGCGTCACCGTCATCGCCGCGGGCTTCGATGGCGGGGAGCCCTCCACGAAGACCAAGGAGCGCCGGTCCAGCTTCGTCGAGTCCGAGTCCCCGGCCTCCACGTCGGTCGCGGGCGTCTCTGCCATCGCCGACAGCGGCTCGTCCCACGACACGCCCTCCTGGAAGCGGCCCGACGAGGCGGCCTCGACCCAGGCCGCCGACCCCGTCTTCGACGACGGCGACGACGACCTCGACGTGCCCGACTTCCTCAAGTAGGCATGCCGACCGATCCAGTGGGCGGAGACCTGGGCGAGAGACTCGCCCGGGTCTCCGCCGAGGTCGCCGACGCGGCCCGCGTCGCAGGGCGTCGCCCTGACGAGATCACGACCATCGTGGTGACCAAGTTCCATCCGGCGGGGCTCGTCCGCAGTCTCCATGCCCTCGGGGTCCGCGATGTCGGCGAGAACCGCCACCAGGAGGCGCAGGTCAAGTCCTCGGAGCTGGACGATCTCGAGGGTCTGAACTGGCACTTCGTCGGTCAGCTGCAGTCGAAGAAGGCGCGGCAGGCACGCCGCTACGCCTCCGCGGTGCACTCGCTCGATCGCGTGAGCGTGGTGGACGCCCTCGCCGTCGATGACGGCTCGCTCATCGACGGGTTCGTCCAGGTCAACCTCACCGACGATCCCGGTCGCGGCGGGGTCGCTCCGGGCGACGTCGACGCCCTGGCCGAGCGCATCGCGTCGACTCCGGGTCTCCGCCTCCGCGGAGTCATGGCCGTGGCTCCCCTGGACGAGCCGGCGCGACCGGCGTTCGCGCGCCTCCGGGCCGTCTCCGACAGGGTGCGCTCCATCGAGCCCGGCGCCGGCGACATCTCGGCGGGGATGTCCGGCGACTTCGCCGAGGCGATAGCCGAGGGCGCGACACACCTACGAATCGGGACGGCAATCACGGGAATGCGACCCTCCGCTCGTTAATGTCGGGGGAGACGTCCACGATCCGGAGGAAACACATGGCCAACCCGCTGCGCAAGACGATGGTCTACCTGGGCCTCGCCGACGAGGAACTCGAGTACGACGAGCAGACGCCGGCTCCCGCCGCCTCCTCCGCCTCGCAGACCGGGCGTCAGTCCACCGCCCCGACGGCCACCTCGCCCGTGGCGCCGGTCGCCCCGGTGGCGGCACCCGCGGCCGCGCCGACGGCCACCCGCGCTCCCGTGACGCCCCTGCGCCGCACACAGACGACCACCACGACGAAGAACACGGTGCCCCACGACATGAACGAGATCCTCACGGTCCACCCGCGCGAGTACAAGGACGCCCAGGCCATCGCCGAGAGCTTCCGCGACGGCATCCCCGTCATCATCAACCTGTCGCAGATGACGGAGGCGGACGCCCGACGCCTGGTGGACTTCGCCAGCGGCCTCTCGCAGGGCCTCTACGGGAAGATCGAGCGGGTCACGAACAAGGTGTTCCTGCTGTCCCCGGCGCACATCGCCGTGAGCGGTGAGCAGGCTGAGGTAGAATCCGACATCGAGGCGTCCTTCTTCGCCCAGTCCTGATCGGCCGAGGCGTCATCGCCGCGCCGCCCTCTCAGATCGCGGCCCGACCGCGCCGACTCGTGTGAGCTGATGACACCCCGATGATCGTTTCCCTGATCGCCACGATCGCCTACTACCTCCTGCTGCTCTTCTTCCTCCTGATGTGGGCCCGGTTCGTCCTCGACCTCGCGCAGTCGTTCAGTCGGGGGTGGCGTCCTCGCGGTGCCGTGCTCGTCCTCGCCGAGATCACGTACACGGTCACCGACCCGCCGATCCGCGCCGTCCGCAAGGTCCTGCCGCCGGTCCGACTCGGTTCCGTGGCCCTGGACTTCGGCTGGAGCCTCATCATGCTCGCGGTCGTCATCCTGATGAGCGTCACGTCGTACCTGCGCTGAACCGCGCGGCGCGCCGGGTGCTCCGCACCAGCACTTCGAATGTTCGCTACGGTATACATGAGCGTCGCGTCGTCAGGCTATCCGAGCATCGCCTCGGGGCGGCCTGACGCGGCGCCACGACCAACAGGCCGATCACGGAACGCAGTGATCGGTTCAGACCACGATCGACTCAGACCACGATCAGACGATCCAACAGATGCACGAGGTGACGGCAATGGCTTTGACGCCTGAAGACGTAGTCAACAAGCGGTTCCAGCCGACGAAGTTCCGCGAGGGCTACGACCAAGACGAGGTCGATGACTTCCTCGACGAGGTGGTCGCGGAACTCCGCCGCCTCAACCAGGAGAACGACGAGCTCCGCCAGCGCCTCGACGCCGGTGAGACCCGGGGCGACGACTCGTCGTCGCAGGCCGTCTCCGCCCCCGTGTCCGCCGTCAGCGCCCCCGAGGCGCCGGCCCCGGTCTCCGCACCCGTCGTCGAACCCGCCTCGGCTCCCGTCCCCGCGCCGGAGCCCGCCGTCGCAGCGGTCGTCGCCCCGGCAGCCCCGGCCTACGTCGGCCCCACCGCCGACGAGACCGAGAGCACGAACAACCTCCTGCAGCTGGCTCGTCGTCTCCACGAGGAGCACGTCCGCGAGGGCGTCGAGAAGCGCGACGCGCTCATCGCCGAGGGTCACTCGACCGCCGCTCGCGTCATCTCCGAGGCCGAGGCGAAGAACCGTCAGCTCGTCTCCGACGCCGAGGGCCGCGCCCGCGACCTGGTGCAGACGGCGGAAGCCGAGAAGCGCGAGACCCTCGAGCGACTCGCCAACGAGCGCACGGGTCTCGAGCGCCGCATCGACGACCTCCGCACCTTCGAGCGCGACTACCGCCAGAAGCTCAAGAGCTACATCGAGGGCCAGCTCCGCGACCTCGACGGCGAGTCCACCGGCGAGAACCAGCCCGCCGGTGCACCCGCCAGTGCCCAGGGCTACGGCTCCAACTAAGTTCTTGGCACCGAACGACAACACTCCGACGAAGGTCAGCGCCCGCCTCCTGGCGGCGCTGGCCTTCGTCGCTGTCGGCGTCTACGCCGCAGATCAGACGTCCAAGCACCTCGTCACGACGACCATGGCCGAGGGCGAGACCATCGACGTCATCGGCACGTTCTTCCAGCTCCACTTCGTGAAGAACCCCGGCGCGGCGTTCTCGCTGGCGAGCGGGTCCACCTGGATCTTCTCCCTGGCGGCGGCGGCCGTGGTCGTCGCGATCATCGTCTTCGCGAGACGCATCCGCTCCCGGGCCTGGGCCGTCATGCTCGGCATGCTCCTGGGAGGCACGCTCGGCAATCTGACCGACCGCCTGCTCCGCGAGCCCTCGTTCGGCATGGGACACGTGATCGACTTCCTGTACTTCCCCGGTCTGCTGCCGGCGATCTTCAACGTCGCCGACATCTTCATCGTCTCCAGCATGGGACTCCTGCTCCTGCTGACGCTCCTCGGGGTCAACCTCGACGGCACGCGCGTGCCGTCGAAGAGACGTCGACGCGAGCTGGATCGCGAGGCGGAGGCCTCCGGGCGCACCGACACCGCGCCTCCTGCAGGCCACGCCACGGAGCGATCGTGAGCGAGTACCGGTCGCTGCCGGTGCCCGACGGACTGGCCGGCGAGCGGGTCGACGCCGCCCTCGCCAAGCTCCTGGGCTTCAGCCGCACCTTCGCCGCCGAGGTCGTCGGCGGCGGCGGCGTCTCCGTGGACTCGAAGCCGGTCGGCAAGTCCGATCGTCTCGACGCCGGTGCGTGGCTCGAGGTCGAATGGACGCCGAAGGAGGGGCCCTCCATCGTCGCCCGCGACGTTCCCGGGATGGGCATCGTGCATGACGACGACGAGATCGTCGTCGTCGACAAGCCCGTCGGCGTCGCAGCGCATCCCTCCGTCGGATGGACCGGTCCGACCGTCCTGGGCGGGCTGGCGGCAGCGGGCTTCACCGTGGCGACCTCCGGCGCGGCCGAACGGGCCGGCATCGTGCATCGGCTCGACGTGGGCACGAGCGGCCTCATGGTCGTCGCCAAGACGGAGCGGGCCTACACGGTGTTGAAGCAGGCCTTCCGGGAGCGGACGGTCGACAAGATCTACAACGCGGTCGTGCAGGGTCATCCGGATCCTCTCACCGGCACGATCGACGCACCCATCGGCCGTCATCCGTCCTCCGACTGGAAGTTCGCCGTCGTCGTCGATGGGAAGCCCTCGGTCACGCACTACGAGACGATCGAGGCCTTCCCCGCCGCGTCCCTCCTGGAGATCCATCTCGAGACCGGCCGCACCCACCAGATCCGCGTGCACATGTCGGCCCAGCGGCATCCCTGCGTGGGGGACACGACCTACGGGGCCGACCCCACGTTGACCGCCCGACTCGGGCTGACACGGCAGTGGCTGCACGCCGTGAGCCTCGGCTTCCGTCATCCGGCGACGGGCGAGCAGGTCGTCTACCGGTCCGACCATCCCGCCGATCTGCGTCACGCGCTCGATGTCCTGGGCGAGAGCTAGGCTGATCCTCCAGTCGTCGGAACCACCAGCAGACGGGGAGCCCCTTGGCCTCGAGTAACGACTCATTCGTCCACCTGCACGTCCACAGCGAGTACTCGATGCTCGACGGGGCGGCACGGGTCACCCCGCTCGTCACCGAGGCGGCGAAGCAGGGGATGCCGGCCGTCGCGGTGACCGACCACGGCAACGTCTTCGGGGCCTTCGACTTCTGGAAGTCGGCGACCGAGGCGGGCATCAAGCCGATCATCGGCACCGAGGCCTACATCACCCCGGGCACGCACCGCGGTGACAAGACGCGGGTGCACTGGGGCGACGGCGGACGCGACGACGTGTCGGGTGCCGGCGCGTACACGCACATGACGCTCCTCGCCGCGAACACCGGCGGCATGCACAACCTCTTCCGGCTGTCGTCCCGAGCCTCGCTCGAGGGCTACTACTTCAAGCCCCGGATGGACCGCGAGCTGCTCTCGCAGTACAGCGACGGTCTGATCGCGACGACGGGCTGCCCGAGCGGCGAGGTCCAGACGAGGCTCCGTCTCGGGCAGTACGACGAGGCGGTGAAGGCGGCCTCCGACTTCCGCGACATCTTCGGTCGCGAGAACTACTTCGCCGAGATCATGGATCACGGCCTCGGCATCGAGCGCCGCATCATGGGAGACCTGCTCCGGCTCGCCAAGGACCTCGACCTGCCCCTGGTGGCCACCAACGATCTGCACTACACGCACGAGCACGACGCCACGAGCCATGCCGCGCTGCTCTGCGTGCAGTCGGGTTCGACGCTGAACGACCCGAACAGGTTCAAGTTCGACGCCGACGAGTTCTACCTCAAGACCGCGCAGCAGATGCGGCATCTGTTCCGCGACCACCCCGAGGCCTGCGACAACACGCTCCTGATCGCCGAGCGATGCGACGTGCAGTTCAACACGTCCGCCAACTACATGCCGCGGTATCCCGTGCCCGAGGGCGAGACGGAAGAGACCTGGTTCATCAAGGAGGTCGAGAAGGGCCTCGTCCACCGGTACCCGACCGGGATCCCCGACGACGTCCGCAAGCAGGCCGAGTACGAGATCGGCGTCATCGCCGGCATGGGCTTCCCCGGGTACTTCCTCGTCGTGGCCGACTTCATCAACTGGTCGAAGGAGAACGGCATCAGGGTGGGCCCGGGCCGCGGCTCGGGCGCCGGTTCGATGGCCGCGTACGCCATGGGGATCACCGATCTCGACCCTCTCCGTCACGGACTCATCTTCGAGCGGTTCCTCAACCCCGACCGCGTCTCGATGCCCGACTTCGACGTCGACTTCGACGATCGCCGTCGTGGCGAGGTCATCCAGTACGTCACCGAGAAGTACGGCGACGAGCGGGTCGCCCAGATCGTCACCTACGGCACGATCAAGGCGAAGCAGGCCCTGAAAGACAGCTCACGGGTGCTCGGCTTCCCGTTCGGCATGGGCGAGAAGCTGACGAAGGCCATGCCCCCGGCCATCATGGGCAAGGACATCCCCCTGACGGGCATCTTCGACAAGCAGCACGACCGCTACAAAGAGGCCGGCGACATCCGAGCGGTGGTCGAATCCGACCCGGAGGCGCGGACGGTGTTCGACACGGCCCTCGGTCTCGAGGGCCTCAAGAGGCAGTGGGGCGTCCACGCGGCGGGCGTCATCATGTCGAGCGACCCGCTGCTCGACATCATCCCCATCATGAAGCGCGAGCAGGACGGCCAGATCGTCACGCAGTTCGACTACCCCGCCTGCGAGTCCCTCGGCCTCATCAAGATGGACTTCCTGGGTCTGCGCAATCTCACGATCATCAACGACGCGCTCGACAACATCAAGACCAACCGCGGCTTCGATCTGGTCCTCGAAGACCTCGAGCTCGACGATGCCGGAGCCTACGAGCTCCTGGCATCGGGCGATACGCTCGGCGTCTTCCAGCTGGACGGTGGGCCCATGCGCGGGCTGCTGCGTCTCATGAAGCCCGACAACTTCGAGGACATCTCGGCCGTCATCGCGCTCTACCGACCGGGCCCGATGGGTGCCAACTCGCACACGAACTACGCCCTGCGGAAGAACGGCCAACAGGAGATCACGGCGATCCACCCCGAGCTCGAGGAGCCCCTGTCGGAGGTCCTCGGAGGGACCTACGGCCTGATCATCTACCAGGAGCAGGTGATGAGCGTCGCGCAGAAGCTCGCCGGCTTCTCGCTCGGCCAGGCCGACATCCTCCGCCGTGCCATGGGCAAGAAGAAGAAGTCCGAACTGGACAAGCAGTTCGCCGGCTTCTCTCAGGGGATGGCCGACAACGGCTACTCGCCCGATGCGGTGCAGAAGATCTGGGACATCCTGCTGCCGTTCTCCGACTACGCGTTCAACAAGGCGCACTCCGCGGCCTACGGCGTCGTCTCGTACTGGACGGCGTACCTCAAGGCGCACTACCCCGCCGAGTACATGGCGGCCCTGCTGACGAGCGTCGGCGACTCGCGCGACAAGCTCGGTCTCTATCTGAACGAGTGCCGGCGCATGGGCATCAAGGTGCTGCCACCCGACGTCAACGAGTCCATCGGCTTCTTCGCCGCCGTGGGCGACGACATCCGCTTCGGCATGGGCGCCGTCCGCAACGTCGGGTTCAACGTCGTCGACCACATCATCGCCGCCCGCGAGAAGGAGGGCGCCTTCACGACCTTCCACGACTTCCTCCGCAAGGTGCCGCTGCCGGTCACGAACAAGCGCACGGTCGAGTCGCTCGTCAAGGCCGGTGCCTTCGACACCCTCGGCTCGACCAGGCGGGCGCTGGTCGAGGTGCACGAATCCGCCGTCGAGGCGGCGGTCAGCGAGAAGCGGGCCGAGGCCAACGGCCAGGTGGGCTTCGACTTCGACAGCCTGTGGGACGAACCGGCCGACGTGCAGCAGGTGCCCGAGCGACCCGAATGGTCGAAGCGCGACAAGCTCGCGTTCGAGCGCGACATGCTGGGCCTCTACGTCTCCGACCATCCTCTGGCCGGTCTCGAGCTCCCGCTCGCGAAGCACGCTCAGACGACGGTGACGGACCTCCTGGCGAGCGACGCGTCGATCGACGGCGAGACCGTCACCATCGCGGGGCTCATCACGAGCGTGCAGCATCGCGTCGCTCGGAACAGCGGCAACCCCTACGGGATCATCACGGTCGAGGACTTCGGCGGCGAGATCACGGCCATGTTCCTCGGCAAGACGTATCAGGAGTTCGGCCCGACGCTCGTCGGCGACTCGATCATCGTGCTGAAGGGGAGGGTCAGTCTCCGGGACGACGGGATGAACCTCCACGCCGTCAGCATGTTCAGCCCGGATCTCGGCGCCGGGGTCAACCACGGCCCCCTCGTGCTGCAGATGCCCGAGCACCGCGCGACGACCGACACGGTGACCGAGCTGGCAGCCGTGCTCGGCCGTCATTCCGGCCGGACGGAGGTCCGTCTGCGTCTGCTCAAGGGCGACAACGCCCGGACCTTCGAGATCCCCATGCCGGTCGACATCACGGCCGATCTGTTCGGGGAGCTCAAGAGCCTCCTGGGCCCCGGCTGCCTGGTCTGACGCCGGTCCGCGGTCAGTCCGCCGGGGGACCGGGCGTCAGGTACGTCCGGTCGTGATACAGCAGGGCGTCGTCCTCCGCGCCGACGCCCCCGCCGTCGATCCGGACCACCACGACCGCACTGCCGGCGACGGGCACCCGCTCGACGATCCGGCCGCTGAACCAGGCGGTGGCGCCACGCAGGAGGGGGAGTCCCCGCGGTCCCTCGGTCCAGTGCCGTCCGGTGAAACGCCGGTCGGCCGGGCCGGCCATCCGACGCGCGGCGTCGAGATCGCGGCGCCCGAGGAGGTGGACGATGACCGCCTCGGCCGAGGCGATGGCGGGCCAGGAGCTCGCGGTCCGAGCCATGTTGAAGGTCGCCAGCGGAGGGGCGGCGGCCAGGGACGCCAGCGACGTGGCGGTGAATCCGACGGGGGAGCCGTCCTGGCCCCGTGCCGTGACGATGGCCACGCCCGCGGCGTGACGGCGGAACGCGGCCCGGAACGCCTCGACGTCGTCGCCGGCTGCGCTCTCGGGCCGAGGATCCTGCTGCTGGGGTTCCGTCATGACAGGGCCGCTCCTCCTCGGTTCCGGGTCTCGTCGCCCGTGCTGATCGGACCCGACGCAGGAGCGCACGACTAGGCTGAACCGGCCATGATCCAGACGACAGACCTCCGCGGAACTCACACTACCCACGCCGACCTCCTCGATCTCGTGCCGCGCGCCCGAGCCGACGTCTCGTCGGCGGCGGACGCCGCAGCCGGACTCGTCGCCGACGTGCGCGAGAGGGGCGCGACCGCTCTGCGCGACCAGGCCGAGCGCTTCGACGGAGTCCGGACCGAGACCTTCCGCGTCCCCGCCGACGAGATCGCCGCGGCCGTGGCAGGTCTGGACCCCCTCGTGCGCGCAGCCCTCGAGGAGTCCATAGCCCGAGTCACCGAGGGCAGTCGCGCGCAGGTCCCCGCGAACACCGTGACGCGCCCCGCCGACGGCGCGGTCATCGAGCAGCGCTGGCAGCCCGTGACCCGGGCGGGCGTCTACGTTCCCGGTGGCAAGGCCGTCTATCCGTCCAGCGTCGTCATGAACGTCGTCCCGGCGCAGGTGGCCGGCGTCGGGTCGATCGCGGTCGTCAGCCCCGCGCAGCGCTCCTTCGGCGGGGGAGTGCACCCCGTGATCCTCGGCGCCGCCGGGCTCCTCGGCATCGACGAGGTCTACGCCATGGGAGGCGCGGGCTCGATCGCCGCCCTGGCCTACGGCGTCCCCGAGATCGGCCTCGAACCCGTCCAGGTCATCACGGGCCCCGGCAACAACTTCGTCGCCGCGGCCAAGCAGATCGTCCGAGGTCAGGTGGGCATCGACGCCGTCGCCGGCGCCACGGAGATCCTGGTCATCGCCGACGGCGACGCCGATCCCGTCCTCGTGGCCGTCGACCTCATCAGCCAGGCGGAGCACGACGAGGAGGCGGCGGCCGTCCTCGTCACGGACTCGCCGGCCCTCGTCGAGTCCGTGCGAGCCGAGCTCGAGCGTCTGGTCCCGTCGACCATGAGCGCCGAGCGGGTGCGGACGGCCCTCGGCGGCCGTCAGTCCGCCCTCGTCCTGGTCGACGACATGGAGGCGGCCGTCGCCTTCAGCAACGCCTACGGCCCGGAGCACCTCGAGATCCAGACCCGTGACGACGAGGCGGTGCTCGGATCGATCACGAGCGCCGGCGCCGTCTTCGTCGGGAGCACCACGCCGGTCAGCCTGGGGGACTACCTCGCCGGGTCGAACCACGTGCTCCCGACCGGCGGGCAGGCGCGCTTCTCGTCGGGTCTCGGGGCGTACACGTTCCTGCGCCCGCAGCAGATCGTGCGCTACGACCACGACGCCCTCGCCGAGGTCGCCGACCGTCTCGTGGCGCTGTCCCGGGCGGAGCTGCTTCCGGCGCACGGCGAGGCGGTCGCGGCGCGCATCCGGCGCCCCTGAGGTCACGACGGGGGCGGGGCGCGCTCCCCAGTACGCTGAGGGCACCATGTTCTGTCCTTTCTGCCGCCACCCCGATTCCCGCGTCGTCGACTCGCGCACGAGCGACGACGGCACCTCGATCCGCCGGCGACGGCAGTGCCCCAACTGCGGCCGTCGCTTCAGCACCACCGAGACGGCCAGCCTCAACGTCGTCAAGCGCAACGGGGTGCTCGAGCCGTTCAGCAGAGAGAAGATCATCTCCGGCGTGCGCAAGGCGTGCCAGGGCCGCCCCGTGACCGACGGCGATCTCGCCGTCCTCGCCCAGCGGGTCGAGGAGGCCGTCCGCGCGAGCGGCACGTCCCAGATCGAGGCGAACGACATCGGCCTGGCCATCCTGCCCCCGCTCCGCGAGCTCGACGAGGTGGCGTTCCTCCGCTTCGCGAGCGTCTACCAGGCGTTCGACTCGCTCGACGACTTCGAGGCCTCCATCGCCACCCTCCGCGAAGAGCACGCCGATCGTCCGCGCCCCTCCCGGTCGGTGGACGAATGACGACCCCCTACCGCGTCCTGTTCGACCTCGTCCTGTCGAAGATGGATCCCGAAGACGCCCACCACCTCGCCTTCCGGGTCATCCGGGCCGTGCCGAGGCTCGGCCTGGCGCCGCTCGTGCGTCGGCTGACGGCCCCGCACCCCTCTCTCGCGGTCACCGCCCTCGGACTCCGCTTCGACTCCCCGTTCGGTGTGGCGGCGGGCTTCGACAAAGACGCTCGGGGGATCGCCGGGCTCGGAGCCCTGGGGTTCGGTCACGTCGAGGTCGGCACCATCACCGCGCGTCCGCAGCCGGGCAACGAGCGGCCCCGCCTGTTCCGGCTCGTGCCCGACCTGGCGGTCGTCAACCGCATGGGCTTCAACAACGGAGGCGCGCAGCAGGCCGCAACGGAGCTCGCCTCGGCACGCAGCGCCTCCCGCCGTCCGGTCATCGGCGTCAACATCGGCAAGAGCCGTGTGGTCGACGTCGATGACGCCGTCGACGACTACCTGGTCAGCACGCGCCTCCTCGCTCCGCTCGCCGACTACCTGGCGGTCAACGTCAGCTCGCCGAACACCCCCGGACTCCGAGGGCTCCAGGAGCTCGATCGACTGGGACCGCTGCTGACGGAGGTGGCCCGGGCCGCCGGATCGACACCGGTGCTCGTCAAGATCGCTCCGGATCTCGACGACGACGGCATCCGTCGGATCGGAGAGCTCGTCGGCGAGCTCGGCCTGGCCGGCGTCATCGCCACCAACACGACCCTGTCGCGCGACGGGCTCTCGACCGATTCGGTCGCCGTCGAGGCGGCGGGCGCCGGGGGGCTGTCCGGCGCTCCTCTCGCGGCGAGGTCCCTCGAGGTGCTCCGCCTGCTCGTCGCGGCCGTGCCGCCGGGCACCTGCATCGTGTCCGTCGGGGGAGTGACGACCGCAGCGGACGTCGACGAGCGCCTGCGTGCCGGGGCGACGCTCGTCCAGGGGTACACGGCGTTCCTCTACCGCGGACCGCTGTGGGCACGACAGATCAATCGAGGACTGCGACGGCTGCGCAAGCGCCCCTGACCCGTCGACGGGGGTGACAGAACGGCGCCGGTCGCCTCCTGACGGAGGGGACCGGCGCCGTGGTGGTCTCTGCCAGGTCAGGCGGTGGGGTACTGCCCGCGCTTGATCTGGGGCTTCGGCATGCGCATGGGCTTCATCTGCATCGCACGCATGGCCGCATACCACTTGTTGCCCCGCTGCACGTTCCCTGCGCCGTACTTCTCGGCGAGCTTCGCGGTGACGATGCGCCCGACGACGAGGCAGTCGACGATCGCGACGAGGAAGAAGCCCCACAGGACGAACAGGGTGATCATCTGCACGGCCGCGATCTGGACGATGCTCATCACGATGACGAGCACCATGATCGGGATCATCGCCTCGCCGACGCTGTATCGGGCGTCGATGTAGTCGCGGATGAACCGGCGCTGGGGGCCCTTGTCGCGCTCCGGCAGGAACTTCTCCTCGCCGTTGGCCATGCCGATGCGCTGACGCTCGCGGACCTCGGCGAGGCGGGCGCGCTGCGCCTTCTGCGCCTCCTTGCCGGTGGCGACGAGCGGGCGGCGGTTGGCCTCCTCACGCTCCCGACGCGTCGGGGTCGGACGGCCCTTGCCGATCGTCGTCGATTCGGTGTCGACGACCTGCGTCGACGAGTCGGTCTTCTCTTCTGCCTTGGCCACGGGAATCCTCGGGGTTGAACGAGTTCCTAAGATTACCTCCATGACCGTCTCGCAGCATCCCGTCCACCCGACCGATCCTCGTACTGTCAGCGAACTCGCGGAGGCCGTGCACGGCGGCCTCCCGTCGACGATCGCCGATCTCTCGTCGCTCGTGCGCATCCCGTCCGTCTCGTGGGACGCGTTCGACCCGGTGCACGTCGCCGAGAGCGCCGAGGCCGTCGCTCGTCTCGTGCGCGAGACGGGACTCTTCGACCAGGTCACGGTCAGCAGGGCGCCCATCGGGTCGAGCGGTGCGATGGGTCAGCCCGCTGTGCTGGCCCGTCGGGAGGCGCGCGACGGGAAGAAGACCGTCCTGCTCTACGCGCACCATGACGTGCAACCGCAGGGCGACGACGCGCACTGGGACACCCCGCCCTTCGAGCCCACCCTGAGAGGGGACCGCCTCTACGGTCGTGGCGCGTCGGACGACAAGGCCGGTGTCATGACCCACATCGCGGCCCTTCGCGCGGTCCGCGACGTGATCGGCGACGACCTGGGCGTCGGGGTCTCGCTGTTCATCGAAGGCGAGGAGGAGTTCGGCTCGCGCTCGTTCGCCGACTTCCTCGAGCAGCACCGCACCGAGCTCGCCGCGGACGTCATCGTCGTCGCCGACTCCGACAACTGGAGCACGACGGTGCCCGCCATCACCGTCGCACTCCGCGGGAACGTCACGTTCCGCCTCACGGTGCGGACCCTGGCCCACGCATCGCACTCGGGCATGCTCGGCGGCGTCGTGCCGGACGCCATGATGGCCATGGTGCGACTCCTCGCGACGCTGCACGACGACGAGGGCGGCGTCGCCGTCGCCGGCCTCCGCAGCCGGGAGGCGGAGCACCCCGACCAGAGCGAGGAGACCCTCCGCGAGGAGTCCGGCCTGCTCGAGGGCGTCCGCACGATCGGCCGCGGCCCCCTGCTGAGCAGGGTGTGGTCGCAGCCCTCGATCACCGTCACCGGGATCGACGCGCCGAGCGTCGCCAACGCGTCCAACACGCTGTCGCCGGAGGTGTCGGTGCGTATCAGCGCGCGCATCGCCCCCGGGCAGCCGGCCGCCGAGGCCTTCGAGGCGCTCCGAGCGCACCTCCTGACCGACCCGCCCTTCGGTGCGCACGTGAGCATCGACGACGTCGACACCGGCGACCCCTTCCTCGTCGACACGACGGGGCCGGCCATCGCCGATGTGACCGTCGCGATGAGCGAGGGCTGGGGCGAGAGCCCCGTTCAGACCGGGATCGGCGGCTCGATCCCGTTCATCGCCGACCTCGTCAAGACGTTCCCGGAGGCCGAGATCCTGGTCACGGGCGTCGAGGACCCCGACACTAGGGCCCACAGCCCGAACGAGTCGCAGCACCTCGGCGTCCTGCAGAAGGCGATCCTCAGCGAGGCGATCCTGCTCGCCCGGCTCGACGCGGCGGGTCGATGACGTCGTCGGCCCGGAGGGAACAAATCCGAGGGTCGGCTGCTTACACTGGTCGACGAGGAGTGCAGAGCACTCGCACCCGCCCGAAGGAGGCTCCATGACCGACACAGCGACCCCCGTCGTCGACACGGCCGTTCCGACCGAAGCGCCCGCCCACGGCGTGAAGCTCACCGACACCGCAGCAGGGAAGGTCAAGAGCCTCCTCATGCAGGAGGGGCGCGACGATCTCCGTCTGCGCGTCGCCGTCCAGCCGGGCGGCTGCTCGGGTCTCATCTACCAGCTGTACTTCGACGAGCGTCTGCTCGAGAACGACGCGACCGTCGACTACGACGGCGTCGAGGTCGTCGTCGACAAGATGAGCGTCCCGTACCTCGACGGCGCGGCCATCGACTTCGAGGACACCATCCAGAAGCAGGGATTCACCATCGACAACCCCAACGCCCAGGGCAGCTGCGCCTGCGGCGACAGCTTCCACTGACGGTCTCGACGACGTCGCCCCATCGGGGCCGCCCCTCGGGGCGGCCCCGATGGTCGTTTAATGGTTCGGCGTCGAACATTGCGGCGTGCTGTGTGCGGAGGGCGGTGCAACCTGCGAGTAGGCTAGGGAAGTCCCCGTCCAGACTGGGAGCACCCCCCGAAGTCGCGTCATCCGAGAGGTAACAGTGCGTTCTCATCGCCGTAATCGTTGGGCCGCCATTCCCGTGGCAGCCGTCATGATCCTCGTGCTCGCAGGATGCACGCAGGACCAGCTCCAGGGGTGGTTGCCGACCGAGCCGGGCACGACGAATCACGTCGACAGCATCATCGGCCTCTGGGTCACCTCGTGGATCGTCCTCCTCATCGTCGGCCTCATCGTGTGGGGTCTCGTCATCTGGGCCTCGATCGCCTACCGCCGCCGGAAGGGTCAGACCGGCCTCCCGGTGCAGCTCCGCTACAACCTCCCGGTCGAGATCTTCTACACCGTCGTCCCGCTGATCCTCGTCCTCGGCTTCTTCGCCTTCACGGCACGCGACCAGGCCGCGATCGAAGCTCCCACGGCCAGCCCCGACGTCAAGATCGACGTCTACGCGAAGCGCTGGGCCTGGGACTTCAACTACATCGACCAGCAGAACGAAGACGAGTCGACCTACTCGCAGGGCATCCAGGCCCAGGAGGAGGCGGACGGCACCGTCGACCAGGACCAGCTCCCCGTCCTGTACCTGCCCGTCGGCAAGTCGGTCGAGATCGAGCTCAAGTCGCGCGACGTCGCCCACTCCTTCTGGGTCGTCGACTTCCTCTACAAGAAGGACACGATCCCCGGCAAGACGAACTACATGTACTTCACGCCCGAGAAAGAGGGCACCTTCACCGGGAAGTGCGCGGAACTCTGCGGTGAGTACCACTCGCTGATGCTCTTCAACGTCAAGGTCGTCAGCCAGGACGAGTACGACGCCTACCAGCAGACGCTCACCGACGACGGCAACACGGGTCTGCTCGGCGACGAGTACAACACCAACACCAACCAGCCGAACAACGAGGCGCCCGTCGCCTCCGGCACCGAAGACTCCGAGAAGTAAGGCACGGTTCGATGAGCTCAGCCACCGCCACCCGCCCCACCGGAGGAGCATCCTCCTCCGGTCCGAACTTCGGAGCCTCGAAGGTCGGCCGCAAGGGCAACGTCGTCGTCACGTGGATCACGTCGACCGACCACAAGACCATCGGGTACATGTACCTGATCGCGTCGTTCCTGTTCTTCTGCCTCGGCGGAGTCATGGCGCTGATCATCCGCGCTCAGCTCTTCGCACCGGGTCTCGACGTCATCCAGACCAAAGAGCAGTACAACCAGCTCTTCACGATGCACGGAACGATCATGCTGCTCATGTTCGCGACGCCCCTGTTCTCGGGGTTCGCGAACGTCCTCATGCCGCTTCAGATCGGTGCTCCCGACGTCGCCTTCCCCCGACTGAACGGGTTCGCCTTCTGGCTCTACCTCTTCGGCTCGCTCATCGCCGTCGCCGGCTTCCTCACCCCCCAGGGTGCAGCGTCGTTCGGGTGGTTCGCCTACGCGCCATTGTCGGACACGACCTTCTCACCAGGTCTCGGCGGGAATCTCTGGGTCTTCGGCTTGGGCATGACCGGCTTCAGCACCATCCTCGGAGCCGTCAACTTCATCACGACCATCGTGACCATGCGCGCGCCCGGCATGACCATGTGGCGGATGCCCATCTTCACCTGGAACACGCTGATCACCGCGATCCTCGTGATCATGGCCTTCCCCGTGCTCGCCGCCGCCCTCTTCGGCCTCGGCTTCGACCGCGTGTTCGACGCGCAGGTCTTCAACCCAGCCAACGGCGGGGCCATCCTCTGGCAGCACCTGTTCTGGTTCTTCGGGCACCCCGAGGTCTACATCATCGCTCTGCCGTTCTTCGGCATCATCAGCGAGGTCCTGCCCGTCTTCAGCCGCAAGCCGATCTTCGGGTACAAGACGCTGGTCTACGCGACGATCTCGATCGCCGCCCTGTCCGTCACCGTGTGGGCTCACCACATGTACGTCACCGGCTCCGTCCTTCTGCCGTTCTTCTCGCTGATGACGATGCTCATCGCGGTGCCGACGGGCGTGAAGATCTTCAACTGGATCGGCACGATGTGGCGCGGATCGGTGACGTTCGAGACCCCGATGCTCTGGGCCATCGGCTTCCTGATCACCTTCACCTTCGGTGGTCTGACCGGTGTCATCCTCGCTTCTCCTCCGCTCGACTTCCATGTGTCCGACACGTACTTCGTTGTGGCGCACTTCCACTACGTGGTGTTCGGGACTGTCGTGTTCGCGATGTTCTCCGGCTTCTACTTCTGGTGGCCGAAGATGACCGGCAAGATGCTCAACGAGCGTCTCGGCAAGATCCACTTCTGGATGCTGTTCGTCGGGTTCCACACGACGTTCCTCGTGCAGCACTGGTTGGGCGTCATGGGCATGCCCCGTCGTTACGCGACGTACCAGCCCGAGGACCACTTCACGTGGATGAACCAGCTGTCGACCATCGGCGCCATGCTGCTCGGCGTCTCGATCCTGCCGTTCCTCTACAACGTCTACATCACGGCTCGTCGGGCTCCGAAGGTCGAGGTGAACGACCCCTGGGGTTACTCGCGCTCGCTCGAGTGGGCCACGTCGTGCCCGCCGCCCCGTCACAACTTCACGTCGATCCCCCGCATCCGGTCGGAGTCTCCGGCGTTCGACCTGAACCACCCCGAGGCCGGCCTGCCGGTCGGAATCGGTCCGGTCAAGGACGCTCCGGATGCCCCGACGTACGATGCCGCCAGCGACAAGGTGAAGTAGAACGCCATGAAGACCAACGCAACGCTGTTCTGGATCCTCGCGATCTTCTTCTTCCTGATGGGCGCCGTGTACACGGTGTGGAACATCATCGACACCGGTCAGGTCGAATGGGCCGGTACCGTGGCCATCCCCCTCGCCGGCATGCTGAGCGTCTTCCTGGCCTTCTACATGAGTCGCTCGCACGGCGCTCAGGGCGGGGAGCTCCCCGAGGACCGTCTCGACGCCAACATCGACGACGGTGACCCCGAGCTCGGACACTTCAGCCCCTGGTCCTGGTGGCCGATCCTGCTGGCCTTCGCCTGCGGTCTCGTCTTCCTGGCCCTCGCCGTCGGCATGTGGATCATCTACATCGGTGCGGCTCTCGTCGCCGTCTCCCTCGTCGGCTGGGTTTACGAGTACTACCGGGGCAACTTCGTCCACTGAGTCATCGCACGACAAGCACTTCGAACGGCGTCCACATGGTGGGCGCCGTTCGTCGTTAGACGAACGCTCGAGTACACGAGAGGCGCGATGACGCTGTCGATTGATCAGGTGACCAGGCGGAGCCACGCTGACACGAGAGATGCCCCCCCCTCTCGTCAGCTCGGAGAAGCCGGCTGCTCCGCTGGCTGACACGGGGTCCGAGGCGCAAGCCGTGGAGGGTCCCTTGCCACGAGAACCATCGGCGGCTGCGGCCTCACGGGGCAAGGGCTTGTGCACCTCGGGACGGGAGGGGCGGCCAGTCGACGACCGGAGGATGAACATCCGCCTTCTCCCGCCCGCACGGTGCCGGGAGGCGCGTACGTCGGCCCAGCCGCCAGACGGGGCGGCCGTGTGACCTCCCGGTAGCGGCAAGGCGTCTTGCGAGCTACCGGCAAGGCGAGCGTCTCAAGGGCCGGGAGCTCGCCTGCATAGGCGACGACCGCCTCCGCACTCGAGAAGCATCGCACTCATGTGGGCTACCGCTGCGGTGAGCGGCTCCAATGGGGGAGACGACTGCAGTTCCCCAGCTCACTGTCCGGACGCAGGGACGTCGGGACGCAGGGACGTCGGGACGCAGGGACGTCGGGACGCAGGGACGTCGGGACGCAGGGACGTCGGGACGCAGGGACGTCGCAGGGACGTCGGGACGGCGAGCACTGAGTTTCGTCCTGCGCCGTCGCGGGAGCCGGACTGCCGTGCGCGCTGCGATCGACCCGAACCGTGCGTCCGGCAGTGTTCCAGTGACCCTGCCGGTCGCGCGCCGGAACGTCGCTACGTCCTGCCGTGCGCGCTGCGAGGGACCCGATGCGGGCGTCGTCCGCCCCGCGCGGTGTCTCAGTGACCGGTCGATGGCACCCGAGTAAGCGGGAAGACTGATCGGCGGGTTGCACCCGGTCTGCGAGAAGGCGCGGTCGTCTACACAGTTCAGACGGGGCCTGGGGGAAGGGAAGCACGTGGATGAGAGGGTGCTGCCCCGCGAATCTGCACCGACCCTGGAAGATCGAGGCGCTCCACCGTGGTGAGGCGCGCGGGTTTTCCTCCGCTGCTGTGGATCCTCGCCATGGGCAAGACGGCACGCTCTCTCGTAGCCGGATACGGGCGACAGGAGACGGACGGGCTTGGTGTCGTTCCGGTCGAGCCCCCAGCCCGCTCGTGCGGACTCTGGAGGGACGTGCTGGAGGTCGAGGCGTACAAGGTCGACCTCGAGGTCGACTCGACGGCGTCTCGATGACTCCGGGCGTCCACAGGGGCGAGGTGCTCCCGAGTTGCGGGCCGGAAAGACGAGAGGCCCGACCACCAGGGGTGGTCGGGCCTCTCAGTGCTTCGGGTCAGTGACCGTCGTTGTGCGGTGCTTCGATCTCGGAGCGCTTCACCGGGGCGATGCGGTCTTCGAAGAAGAAGGACGACATCGACGCCCGCAGACGCTGCACCGGCGTGATCTGACCATTCGCATTCGGCCGGATCATGAGGGGCTCGTACTCCGTGAAGTTCAGCAGACGCCAGCGCTCGTACTCGTCCAGCTGCTCGTGCACCTCGACGTACTCGCCACCAGGCAGACGTACGATGCGCCCGGACTCATAGCCGTGAAGGGCGATCTCGCGGTCCTTCTTCTGAAGTCCGAGGCAGACGCGCTTCGTTATCCAGAAGGCGATGAACGGTCCGATGATCAGGCAGGCCTGCACCGTGTGGATGACGTAGTTCAGGGACAGATGGAAGTGAGTCGCCATGAGGTCGGAGCTGGCAGCCGCCCAGAGGCTGGCATAGACCACGATTCCGGCAGCGCCGATGGCCGTCCGGGTCGGGGCGTTGCGGGGACGGTCGAGGATGTGGTGCTCTCGCTTGTCGCCCGTGACCCAGGCCTCGAGGAACGGGTACAGCAGGACGGCCAGGATGAAGATCACCAGGACCCCGATGGGAGCCAGGATGTTCATCGAGACGGTGTAGCCGCCGATGACGAACTCCCATCCCGGGGGAACGAGTCGCAGGGCGCCGTCGGCGAATCCGATGTACCAGTCCGGCTGCGTACCAGCCGACACGGGGGAGGGGTCGTACGGCCCGTAGTTCCAGATCGGGTTGATCGTGAAGAGCGAGGCGATCAGGACGATCACTCCGAAGACGATGAAGAAGAACCCACCGGCCTTGGCGGCGAACACCGGCATGACCGGCACGCCGACGACGTTCTCGTTGGTCTTGCCCGGGCCGGCCCACTGGGTGTGCTTGTTGATGATCAGCAGCAGCAGGTGGACACCCAGGAGGGCGATCAACAGCGCGGGCAACAGCATGATGTGCAGCGAGTAGAAGCGCGCGACCATGTCGGTTCCGGGGAACTCGCCTCCGAACAGCAGGTACGAGATCCAGACGCCGATAACGGGGATCCCCTTCACCATGCCGTCGATGATCCGAGCGCCGTTACCGGAGAGCAGGTCGTCGGGGAGCGAGTAGCCCGTGAATCCCTCGGCCATGGCGAGCACCCAGAGGGTGAATCCGACGACCCAGTTGATCTCGCGGGGCTTGCGGAACGCACCGGTGAAGTAGACGCGCAGCATGTGGAGCATGATCGCCGCGACGAACAGCAGCGCGGCCCAGTGGTGGATCTGACGGAACAGCAGTCCACCGCGGATGTCGAACGAGATGTCCAAGGTCGAGGCCATCGCCGCGGACATGTTCAGACCCTTGAGAGGGACGTACGAGCCGTTGTAGTTGACCTCGGCCATCGAGGGCTGGAAGAAGAACGTCAGGAACGTGCCCGAGAGCAGGATCACGACGAAGGAGTACAGCGCGACCTCGCCGAGCATGAACGACCAGTGGTCGGGGAAGATCTTGCGACCGACCTCTTTCACCAGGCCGGACATGCTGGTGCGCTCGTCGACGTAGTTCGCGGCCGCGCCGAAGAACTTGTTCGTCTTCGTCGGAGCGAAGGCCGGGACCGTCGTCGTGGTGTTCGACGTCTTGGTCTCGGTCTCCGGTGCAGGGGTGGTGGTGATCACTTTTCGCGCTCCCAGTAGCTAGGGCCCACGGGCTCGTGGAAATCACTCTGCGCGACGAGGTAACCCTCGGCGTCCACGGCGATCGGCAGCTGCGGGAGCGGGCGCTTGGCCGGTCCGAAGATCACTTCGCAGTTGTTGGTCACGTCGAACGTCGACTGGTGGCAGGGGCAGAGCAGGTGGTGTGTCTGCTGTTCGTACAGGGCCACAGGGCAGCCGACGTGCGTGCAGATCTTGGAGTACGCGACGATGCCGTCGTACTGCCAGCCCTCGCGTCCTTCCGGAATGTTGAGGTCTTCCGGCTTGAGGCGCATCAGCAGGACTGCGGCCTTGGCTTTCTCCTCGAGCAGGTGCTCGGATTCGTTGAGGTTCTCGGGGATGACGTGGAACACGGATCCGAGGGTGATGTCGGACGCCTTGATGCGGGCTCCGGACGGGTCCATCGCGAGGTGCATGCCCTCTTCCCACAGGGTGTGGCGGAGCACCTCGTTCGGGTCTTCGGCCGGCGCCAGGTCGCGGAAGATCACGACGGCGGGGAGTGGCGTCGCGACGAGCGCACCGATGAGGCTGTTGCGGATCAGGGTGCGGCGACCGAAGCCCGACTCCTGATTGCCGAGGGCGAAGACCTCGACCGCCTTCTCCCGGGTCTCGTCCGAGCCGCGCGTCGAGTGACGCATCTCGGTGATCTCACGAGCCGGCATGAGCGTCTTCGACCAGTGCACCGCACCGATGCCGATCGAGATCAGACCGAGTGCGATGCCGAGACCCAGGAAGAGGTTGTTCAGCCGCACCGAGTTCGAGTCGCCCGACGTGATCGGGAAGGCCACGTAGGCCCCGATGGCCGCGATGCTGCCGACGATCGAGAGGAAGAACCAGACGCTGACCTGTCGCTCCGCGCGCTTCTCGGCCTTCGGGTCGACATCCGTGATGCGATCACGGTGCGGCGGCTCGCCCGGGTTGTCGAAGACGTCGGCAGAGACGACGGCCGTACCGGCCGACACCTGTCGAGGCTCGTGCCTCTCGACAGCCGAGCCCGTGATCGGGGCCTCGTCGTCGTGCTGTGCCATGGATTTTGCCTTTCGGTGAAGTACGGGAGAACGACTAGTTGGATCGGGCCGTCAGCCAGATGGTCACGGCGACGATCGCGCCGAGTCCGAAGATCCAGATGAAGAGGCCTTCGGCGACGGGGCCGAGGCTTCCCAGTTCGAACCCGCCGGGGGACGGGTTGTTCTCGAGGTACTTGAGGTACGTGATGATGTCGGCCTTGTCCTGGGGCGACAGGTTCATGTCGTTGAAGACCGGCATGTTCTGCGGGCCCGTGAGCATGGCCTCGTAGATGTGGTGCGACTCGACGCCGTCGAGAGCGGGGGCGAACTTGCCCTCCGTCAACGCGCCTCCGGCTCCGGCGACGTTGTGGCACATGGCGCAGTTGATGCGGAACAGCTCGGCGCCGTTCGTGGTGTCGCCGTCGGCCTGGAGGTACTCCTCGGCCGGGATGGCGGGGCCGGGGGCGAGCGACGCGATGTACGCGGCCATGTCGGCCACCTGCTCGTCGCTGAACTGCGTGGGCTTCTCTTCCGCCTGGGGGCCATTGGCGGCCATCGGCATGCGACCCGTGCCGACCTGGAAGTCGACCGCTGCGGATCCGACGCCGATGAGGCTGGGGCCGTCGGCGGTGCCGGCGGCGCTCAGACCGTGGCACGTCGCGCAGTTCGACGCGAAGAGCTTCTGGCCCTCGTCGATGCTCTGCTGGGACGCGACGGGCGCGGCGCTCTCATCTGCGGTGGCCGTCGACGAGAAGAGCGCGTACGCACCGCCGGTCGTGAGGAGACCCACGAGGATGAGTGAAGCCGTGGCGAGGGGGCTGCGACGGCCCGTCTTGCGACGTGAGGACGAGGTTCGAGAGAACATGCTGTGTGAGCGATCCAATGCCTATTTGAGGACGTAGACGACCATGAAGAGGCCGATCCACACCACGTCGACGAAGTGCCAGTAGTACGAGACGACGATGGCGGTCGTCGCCTCCTTGTGACCGAAGTTCTTGACGGCGAACGCCCGGCCGATGGTGAGGAGGAACGCGATGAGGCCGCCGATGACGTGGGCTCCGTGGAACCCGGTCGTCATGTAGAAGGCGGAGCCGTAGGCGTTGGAGCTGAGCGTGACGTGCTCGGAGATGAGGTGCGCGTACTCGAACACCTGGAGGCAGATGAACGCGGAGCCCATCGCGTAGGTGAGGAAGAACCATTCGACCATGCCCCACTGGCCGACCTGGAACAGCCGACCGGTCCGCCGCGACTGCATCCGCTCGGCGGCGAAGACGCCGAACTGGCAGGTCACCGACGAGAGCACCAGCATGATCGTGTTGGTCAGGGCGAACGGCACGTCGAGCTTGGCCGTCTCGAACTCCCAGAGACCGGGCGAGGTGCTTCGCAGCGTGAAGTAGATGGCGAACAGACCCGCGAAGAACATGACTTCGCTGCCCAGCCACACGATGGTGCCCACGGCAACGGTGCTCGGTCGGTTGACGACCGGTCCGGAAGGTCTCGAGAGAGAGGTACTTGTCACGCGGTCCATTATGCCTGGAAAGTCTCCTTGGGTTTGCGCAGGAAACCCCGGGTCGGGAATTTCTCTTGACGACGAGCTATCAGAGCGACTAGGCGCACGCCGCTAACCTGGCGGCATGACCCACGAGCTCTCCTGGCCCCTGATCATCGAGTCGCTCCTCGCGCGACGCGACCTGTCGATCACCGAGGCGACCTGGTCCATGGAGCGGGTGATGCTGGGCGAGGCCACGCCGGCTCAGCTCGCGGCCTTCCTGGTCGCGCTGCGGTCGAAAGGCGAGACCGTCGACGAGATCGTCGGCTTCCGCGACGCCGTCCTCGCGCACGCCGTGGCTCTGCCCGTCGACTCCCTGGCCGTCGACATCGTCGGGACGGGCGGGGACCGATTCGGCACGGTCAACGTGTCGACCATGGCCTCCATCGTCGTGGCCTCGACCGGTGTGCCCGTCATCAAGCACGGGAACCGCGCAGCCAGCTCGTCGTCCGGGTCCTCGGACGTCCTGGCGGCCCTCGGCATCGATCTCACCCTGTCCGCCGAGCGCGTCGCCGCGGTGCTCCGGGAGGTCGGCGTCACCTTCGCCTTCGCCGCTGCGTTCCACCCCGGCTTCGGCAACGCCGCGGGAGTCCGCCGCGAGATCGGCGTGCCGACGGTGTTCAACTTCCTCGGCCCGCTCGTCAACCCGGCACGGCCGGAGGCCAGCGCCGTGGGCGTGGCCTCCCTCGACAAGGTGCCGTTGATCGTGGGCGTGTTCCAGACGCGTGGCGCGACCGCCCTGGTGTTCCGCGGCGACGACGGGCTCGACGAGCTGACGACGACCGGCCACAGCCACATCTGGGAGATCTCGTCGGGGTCGGTCACCGAACACGATCTCGATCCGCTCGAGCTGGGGATCGCGCGGGCGACGATCGACGACCTCGTCGGCGGCGACGCCGAGCACAACGCCGACGTCGCCCGTCGGGTGCTGGCGGGCGAGACCGGTCCGGTACGCGACATCGTGCTGCTGAACGCGGCCGCGGGTCTCGTGTCGTACCGGCTCGCGGTCGACCCGTCGGAGCGGGACCGCCCGGTGATCGTCCGGTTCCGCGAGCAGCTCGCCGTCGCCGCGGAGGCCATCGACTCGGGGAGTGCGAGTCGGAAGCTCGACGCCTGGGTGGCGGCCACCCGCTCGGCCTGACGCCGTCCCGGGGGATCGACCCGCACCTCCTCGGCGCCGGAGGCCGGGTGAGCGCCGTCGCCCTGCATGCACGACGGGCCCGCCCCCGAGGGGAGCGGGCCCGTTCGCGGTCGGAGCTCAGTTCACGTCGTCGTCGACCCAGTCGAAGGTCTTCGTGACAGCCTTCTTCCAGAGTCGCAGGGTGCGGTCGCGCTCGTCCGCATCGATGTTCGGGGTCCAGCGCTTGTCCTCCTGCCAGTTCTGACGGAGGTCGTCGAGGGTCTCCCAGAAGCCGACCGCGAGACCGGCCGCGTACGCCGCACCGAGGGCCGTGGTCTCGGCGACGACGGGGCGGACCACCGGGACGTCGAGGATGTCGGCCTGGAACTGCATGAGGGCGTCGTTGGCGGTCATGCCGCCGTCGACCTTCAGCTCGGTCAGGTCGACGCCCGAGTCGGCGTTCACGGCGTCGAGGACCTCGCGGGTCTGGAACGCGGTCGCCTCGAGGGCGGCGCGCGCGATGTGGCCCTTGTTGACGTACCGGGTCAACCCGACGAGGGCACCGCGGGCGTCGGAGCGCCAGTAGGGGGCGAACAGACCCGAGAACGCCGGGACGAAGTACACCCCGCCGTTGTCGTCGACGGTCGTCGCCAGGGTCTCGACCTCGGCCGCCGAGCCGATGATGCCGAGGTTGTCGCGCAGCCACTGGATGAGCGAGCCCGTGACGGCGATGGAGCCCTCGAGCGCGTAGTGCGGCGCCGCATCGCCGAGCTTGTAGCCCAGCGTGGTCAGCAGGCCGTTCTTCGAGTGCACGATCTCCTCACCCGTGTTGAAGATGAGGAAGTTGCCGGTGCCGTACGTGTTCTTCGACTCGCCCTGGTCGAAGGCGGCCTGACCGAAGGTGGCCGCCTGCTGGTCGCCGAGGATGCCGGCGATCGGCACCTCGCGCAGCAGGTTGGACGACTCGACGGTTCCGTAGACCTCGGAGGAGCTCTTGATCTCGGGGAGCATCGACTTCGGGACGTCGAACGCCTCGAGGATGTCGTCGCGCCACTCCAGCGTCTCGAGGTCCATGAACAGGGTTCGCGAGGCGTTCGTGACGTCGGTGACGTGCACGCCGCCGTCGACGCCGCCCGTCAGGTTCCAGATGACCCACGAGTCGGTGGTGCCGAACATGAGGTCGCCGGCGTCGGCCTTCTCGCGTGCGCCTTCGACGTTCTCGAGGATCCAGACGATCTTCGTGCCCGAGAAGTAGGTCGCGAGGGGCAGCCCGACGATCGGCTTGAAGCGCTCGACGCCGCCGTCCGCAGCGAGGCGGTCGACGATCGACTGCGTGCGGGTGTCCTGCCAGACGATCGCGTTGTAGACCGGCTTGCCCGTCGTGCGGTCCCAGACGACGGCGGTCTCGCGCTGGTTGGTGATGCCCACGGCCTTGATGTTGTGACGGGTGATGTCGGCACGCGAGAGGGCCTGACCGATGACCTCGCGGGTGTTCGTCCAGATCTCGAGCGGGTCGTGCTCGACCCAGCCGGCGCGGGGGAAGATCTGCTCGTGCTCCTTCTGACCGGTCGACACGATGGTGCCCGAGTGGTCGAAGATGATGGCGCGGGTGCTGGTGGTGCCCTGGTCGATCGCCAGGATGTAGTCGTCGCTCACGGGTGTGTCTCCTTCGTCGTTGATGGTGTCGACCACGGAACAGGGCGCGCGGCTCGCAAGAGCCCGGCCCCGCCGCGGTCAGCGATGAGTCGTGGTGTCGTGGTCAGGCCACGGGGAGCAGCACGCCGGAGGCGATGGCCGCCAGCGCGCCGCCGATCAGCGGACCGGCGACGGGCACCCAGGCGTAGCCCCAGTCGCTCGTGCCCTTGCCCTTGATGGGGAGGAAGGCGTGCGCGATGCGCGGTCCGAGGTCACGGGCGGGGTTGATGGCGTAGCCGGTCGGGCCACCGAGGGAGGCGCCGATCGCGATCACGAGGAAGGCGACGGGGATGGCGCCGAGCTCGGCCGGGGTGCCGCCGTTGGTGAAGCCGAGGACGACGAGCACGAAGGCGAAGGTCGCGATGATCTCGGTGACGAGGTTCCAGCCGTAGTTGCGGATGGCGGGGCCGGTCGCGAAGACGCCCAGCTTGGCCGCGGGGTCGGGTTCCTCGTCGAAGTGGTTCTTGTAGACGAGCCAGATCAGGACGGCGCCGATGATGGCGCCGATCATCTGGGCGGCCAGGTAGACCAGGAAGGCGACGAAGTCGATGTTGCCGAGGATCAGCTGCGCGAGGCTGACGGCGGGGTTGAGCGCGCCGCCGGACGAGTACGAGACGGTCACACCGGCGAAGACCGCGAGGCCCCAGCCGAAGTTGACCATGAGGAATCCGCCGTTGAACCCCTTCGTCTTGGTCAGGGCGACGTTGGCGACGACACCGCCGCCGAGCAGGATGAGCATCGCGGTGCCCACCACTTCAGAGAGAAAAATCTGTCCCAGGTCCACGTCGACCTTCCTTAGTCGTCGGGCGGGTGCGACTGTGCATCCCGCGGTGAGCGTGTGCCCACACCCTAGTCGCGGCATCGCGTCAGGGGAGTGCCAGAACCACCGGGTTTGCACATATGTGCACAGCGGATCAGGGGGAGTACTTTCGTGGAGGAATGGAGCGGGTCCGTACCGGGCTCCCATCACCAGGAGGACCTTCGATGAAGAAGCTGATCAACGACCCGGCCGATGTCGTCCGGGAGGCGGTCGCCGGCTTCGGCCTGGCGCACGCCGACCTCGTCGTCGTCTCGCACGACCCCGTCTTCGTCAGGCGGGCAGGTGGCGCCGTCGCAGGTCGGGTCGCCCTCGTCAGCGGTGGCGGCAGCGGGCACGAGCCCCTCCACGCGGGCTTCGTCGGACACGGCATGCTGTCGGCGGCCGTGCCCGGGCCGGTGTTCACCTCGCCGACGCCCGACCCCATCGTCGCCGCCACCCTGGCGGTGGACGGGGGAGCCGGCGTCCTGTACATCGTCAAGAACTACACGGGCGACGTCCTGAACTTCGAGACGGCGGCCGATCTCGCGGAGGCCGAGGGGGTCACGGTCGAGTCCGTGCTGGTCGACGACGACGTCGCCGTGAAGGACAGCCTGTTCACGGCGGGTCGCCGCGGCGTCGCCGGGACCGTGATCGTGGAGAAGACCGCGGGTGCCGCGGCCGAGCGCGGGGACGACCTGGCCGCCGTGGCGGAGATCGCCCGGAGGACGGTCGCCGCGACCCGGTCCATGGGCGTCGCCCTCGCGGCGGGGACCGTCCCGCACGCCGGCGAACCAGGCTTCGTCCTCGCCGAGGACGAGATCGAGTTCGGCGTGGGGATCCACGGCGAACCCGGCCGCGAACGGATCCCCCTGGAGCCCGTCGACGCCATCGTCGACCGCCTCCTCGCGGCGATCGTCGACGACCTCGGCGTCGTCAGCGGCGATCGGGTGCTGCTGTTCGTGAACGGCATGGGCGGGACGCCGAGCGTCGAGCTCTACATCGCCTATCGGCGCGCGGCCGAGGTGCTCGGAGAGCAGGGCGTCGTCGTCTCGCGGAGCCTCGTGGGGAACTACGTCACGTCTCTCGAGATGCAGGGGCTCTCGCTCACCGTCACCCGTCTCGACGACGAGCTCACCGAGCTCTGGGACGCACCGGTCGAGACCGCCGCCCTCCGCCGAGGGCGATGATCGTGCCCCACCCCTTAGACCGAGAGAGGAACATCGCATGACACTCGACTCCACCTGGGTCCGCGCCTGGATCGAGCGGACGGCCGAGGTCGTGACCGCCGAGCGGCACGCCCTCAGCGAGCTCGACCGTCAGATAGGCGACGGCGACCACGGCGAGAACCTGGCGAGGGGCTTCGCCGCCGTCCGGGAGAGGATGACCGAGCTGCCCGACGACGCTCCGCCGGCGGTCGTCGTGAGACTCGTCGCGACCACTCTGATCTCCACCGTCGGGGGAGCCGCCGGTCCCCTGCTCGGCACCGCCTACCTGAAGGCCGCCGCCGCGCTCGGGGAGGCCCGCGAGCTCGACTCCGATTCGGTGGTCTCCTTGCTGACGGCGGCCCGTGACGGCATCGTGCTGCGCGGCAAGGCCGACAGCGGCGACAAGACCATGGTCGACGCCTGGACGCCGGCGGTCGAGGCCGCGACGGAGTCGGCCGGCGCCGGCGCCGATCCCGCGGCCGTGCTCCGCTCCGCGGCCGACGCCGCCGCCCTCGGCGCCGCGTCGACGGAGCCGCTCGTCGCTCGCAAGGGGCGGGCCAGCTATCTCGGCGATCGAGCCGTGGGCCATCGGGACCCCGGCGCCCAGTCGTCGTCCCTCATCATCACCGCGGCCGCCGACACGGCGGCCGAGTCCACCAAGGAGTCGTAGAGCATGCCCACCATCGGAATCGTCATCGTCTCGCACAGCGCCAAGATCGCCGAAGGGGTCGTCGAGCTCGCTCGCCAGATGGCTCCGTCGACCACGCTCCTCGCGGCGGGAGGCACCGACGAGGGCGGAATCGGAACGAGCTTCGATCGGATCTCGGCCGCGGTCGCCACCGCCTCGGCCGGCGGGGGAGCCGTCGTCCTGTGCGATCTCGGGTCCGCCATCCTCACCTCCGAGACGGTCGTGGACTTCCTCGACGATGCGGACAAGGAGCGCGTCGTCATCGCGGACGCCCCGCTGGTCGAAGGAGCGGTCGCCGCCGCTGTGGCCGCCGAGACCGGTGGGGACCTCGACCAGGTGGCCCAGGCGGCCTCCTCCGCCACGGGGGTGGCCGACGTCCACGCCGATGAGCGCGACCTCCGCGGCGGCGACGCCGTCGAGCGCTCGACGACCATCGTGAACGCGTCGGGTCTGCATGCGCGCCCGGCGGCCGAGCTCGTCAAGCACGCATCCGCGTTCCAGGCCGACGTCACGGTGAACGGCGTCGACGCCAAGAGCCTGCTGCGCATCATGGGCCTCAACGTCGGTGCCGGGTCGACGGTCGCCATCATGGCCACCGGTCCGGACGCCGAAGCCGCGGTCGACGAGCTCATCGCGCTCATCGACGGCGGGTTCGGCGAGAAGGCCTGATCGGGGCGCCGGGGGCCTGACACGCCGTCGGCCGAGATCGTCGGAGGCGCGTCCCGATCACCCGGGGCGCGCCTCCTCGGCGTCTACCGGCGTCGCGTGTACCTCGCGAGCAGCGTGCCCTCCGACTCGAGCAGATGATCGAGCCGCATGCCGCGGGCCGCGCCCGGCCCCGAGCCGGCCACGATGCGGGGGCCGGAACCGGCGACGAGCGTCGGGGACGTCGTCACGCAGATCTCGTCGACGAGATCGGCCTCGACGAGATCGGCCAGCAGACTCGGGCCTCCCTCGGAATGGATGCGGGGGAGGCCCCGAGCGACGAGGGCGGCCACGAGGAGGCGCGGGTCGACCCGGTGCGCCCCGCAGGTCACCACGTCGGCCACCTCCTCGAGCCCTACCCGTGCCTGGCGCGGCGCCTCGTCGCTCGTGATCACCAGGGGGCGGACCGGGGCGTCGGCGAACATCGATGCGGCGGGGTCGAGGGCGAGCGACGCCGAGACGATGGCGAGCACGGGATGATCGGGGAGACCGTGCGCGCGACGCCACGCCACGTCGGCGTCGTGCAGGCGCGTCGGGCCGTAGCCTTCGCTCCGCACCGTGCCGGCGCCGACGACGACCACGTCGCAGAGCCGCCGGAGGAGGTCGAACACCAGCAGGTCGGCGGGCCCGCCGAGACCGCCTGAGAGACCGTCGACGCTGGCCGAGCCGTCGACGCTCGTGACGGCGTTCGCCCTCACATGCGGCGCACCCCGGTCGTCGGCGGCGAACAGCGTGAGCAGATCCTCGTCGTCGAGCGGCCGGGAGGGAGCGGGCAGGAGGCGCGTGATGATCGGGCGGGTCACGGGGCTCCGTCGTCCGCACCGAGGTTGTGCGCCTCGAAGACGGGTTCGCGCCAGCCGGCGATCGCCTCGATCATCCGGACGGCGTCCACCGCGGAGCGGACGTCGTGCATCCGGACGATGCGGGCGCCGAGCAGGATGCTCGTCGTGGCCGCCGCGAGGGTGCCGGCGAGGCGGTCCGGCTTCTCGCGGCCGAGGGACTCGCCGATGAAGTCCTTGTTCGACACCGCGGCGAGCACCGGGTGACCGAGCTCGGCCACCTCGCGCAGTCGACGCGTCACCTCGAGGGTGTGCCGTGTCGTCTTGTTCAGATCGTGCCCGGGGTCGACGACGATCCTCTCGAGGGGGACGCCGTGGTCGAGGGCCACGTCGACCCTGCGCCGGAGGAAGTCGACGACCTCGGCCGTAACGTCATCGTATCGGGGGCGCGGGTGGGGACGACGAGGCGCGGCCAGGCTGTGGGTGATGACGAGGGTCGCCGAGCTGTCGGCCACCACGTCGGCCAGCCGGGGGTCGTGCAGCCCCGTGGTGTCGTTGATCACCGAGGCGCCCGCGGCGATGACCGTCGCGGCGACGTCGGCACGGAAGGTGTCCACCGACACCACCACGTCCGATCGGGCGGCCAGAGCCTCGACGACGGGCAGCACGCGCTCCGTCTCGTCTCGGACGGAGAGCTCGGGGCCGGGCTTGAAGGGGACCCCGCCGATGTCGACCCAGTCGGCTCCGTCGTCGGCGGCCGCGACGGCGGCTCCGACTGCGCGATCGAGGGCGAAGGTGGCCCCCTGGTCGAAGAACGAGTCGGGGGTGCGGTTGACGATCGCCATGACCGCGATGCGACGCGAGAAGTCGAAGTCCCGCGCGCCGATGCGGCGCACGGGGGAGCTGAGCGGAGGGAGGAACGGGAGGCCCCGCTCGGCGCGAGCCCCGCCGGGCGAGGTCATGCGGATTCCTCGCGGCGCGACGATCCGATGAGCGCCACGGCCTCGGCCCGAGAGGCCGGGTCGGTCAGGGAGCCGCGGCTGGCGAGCGTGACGGTCGAGCTGGCCGTCTGCCGAGGCCCCCGCGTCGTGACGCAGCCGTGCACCGCGTCGAGCACGACGAGCACGCCGCGCGGCTCGACACCCTCGTCGAGCGCCTCGGCGATCTCCTCGCCGAGGCGCTCCTGCAGCTGGGCACGGGAGGCGATGGCGTCGACGAGCCGGGGGAGTGCGCCCAGGCCCACGATCGTCGCCCCGGGGATGTAGGCGATGTGGGCGACGCCCGTGAACGGGAGGAGATGGTGCTCGCACATCGACCGGAACGAGATGTCGCGGACGACGACGAGCTCGCCCAGCCGATCCTCGGGCGACACGACGGCGCTGGCACGCACCAACGCGACGGGATCGACGTCGGCGCCCGAGAAGAACTCGGCGTAGGCCTCGGCGACCCGTCGGGGGGTCGACTCGAGACCGGCGCGCTCGGAGTCCTCGCCGACGGCGGCGAGCAGCTCGCGGACGGCGGACTCGATTCGGGGCTGATCGATCGGCGTCATGGGCTCATCCTGTCAGGCGGGACCGGACTCCTCCGTCGCCGGGCCCGCTCCGTCGACGGACTCGCGGGGGAGCGCCTCGTGGTGGCGGCGTCCCGTCGTGCGCCGCGCCTCCTTCATCTCGGCTTCGAAGAGATGCCGACGACCCGCCGCGAGTGCATCACGGATGTTCTTCTCGCTCTCGCGGAAGGCCGCGTAGTAGCCGTCGTCGTAGTCCTCGACGATCTGGAAGGTCCAGCGGCCCTCGATGACGTTCCGTCCGACGAGGTCGCGCTCGAGCCCGTCGGCCATCTCAGCGTGCCCGGCGGCCCGCAGCTTCTCGACCGCCTCGCCGAGGGCCAGATCGGCTTTCCCGGTGAGTCGGTGGAAGCCGTAGAGGAACCCGCGGGCCTGCTCGACGACCTCGAGGGCCGCCGACAGATCGCCGAGCGCCTCGACGGTCTCGTCGTCGAGGCCGTCGGGTCGTCGATGGGCCGCGTCCGGTCCGTCGAGCCGGCGTTCGCGCTGTCCGTCGTCTGAGATCGTCATGACGTCGAGCCAACACCGGGGAGGCGCGTGAGGGGCGGTCGATGACAGCTTGCTGACATAATGTGCATTATCAGCGCATCGGGTAGAGGCCAGAAGAGGTTGGCTGAGCACCCATTCGATCCCATGACGACCCGAGCCTCCTGCGACGCGAGCAACAGCGACGCGATGTCGGCGAGTCAGAGCACGCGACGCAGCAGACTCGCGAGATCGGCCGGCTCGATCGCGAGGTCGGCGTCGTCGAGCTCGTCGATCGTGAACCAGCGCGACTCGAGGATGTCGACTCGCTCGTCGTCGGTCCATCCGGCCTCGTCGATCTCGAAGTGCGGCAGTCTCGTGACGAAGAACTCGGCGTGCCCGTGCGTGTGGTCGGCGGCGTCCCACGCGACGACGAAGTCGTCGACGGCGACGACGTCGCCCGGATCGGCGATGACCTGACCCGTCTCCTCGCGGAGCTCCCGCACGGCCGCCTCGGCGTGCGACTCACCGGGGTCGACTCCCCCGCCGGGCGTGATCCAGCGCGCCGTCCCGCTCGTGTCCGGCGCCTTCGTCAACATGAGCAGGACCCTCTCGGACTCGTCGACGACCAGCAGTCGCGACGTCGCCCGGACGGTCCGCCCGGTCACGAGATCGGGGTGAAGCCGCTGACGTCTCCGACATACCGGGTGTGATCCGAAGGCACCGGGTCGACGGCGGCCGCAGCCACCTCGGCGGCGAACTCGGCCACGTTGTAGAGCTTCCCCGCGCTCTCCTTGCGAGCCGAGAGGGCTCCCGGGTTGGAGCGCTCGAGCAGGGTCGCCGTGATCGTCCCCTCGATCATGTCGCCGGACACCACGACGAACTCCACCCCGGCGGCCTCGAGCTGCGGGATCATGTCGCGCAGGGCGTCCTCCCCCGCGCGCTTGCTGAGGGCGACGGGCAGGTACTCGGGCATCGTCTCGGTCGTGTTGATGAAGTGCGCCTGGTGGCTCGTCACGAAGACGACCCGCGAGCCCGGGGCCAGGAGAGGCAGGGCCGCGGTGAGCAGGTCGACCTGGGCGTCGCGGTTGAGCTTCAGCGCGTAGTCCTCGGCCATGCCCGACTCCATGCCGCCCGAGGCGTTCATGACGAGGACGTCGAGTCCGCCGAAACGCTCGCCGACGGTCGCGAACATCCCGCGGACGCTCTCGGGGTCCGTCAGGTCCGCGCCGATGGCGATGGCCTCGCCGCCCGCCGCCTCGATCGCGTCGACGAGCTGCAGCGCCCGGCGCTCCTTGTTGCGGTAGTTGACGACGACCTTCGCCCCGGCCTCGGCGAGGTACCGGACCGTGTCGGCGCCGATGCCGCGCGACGAGCCGGTGACGAGAGCGCGGGTGCCGGACAACGAGCCGGCGGCGAGGGGATTGGACAAGACGAACTCCAGACTGTGCGGGCGGAACCGGGGGGCCGAGGAGGCGCGCTCCCGACGTCGACGACGGGCGCTTCCCTGAGGACCAGCACCGAGACTACCAAGGGCCCGAACGGCGTCGGTGGGAGGTGCTACTTTCGCTGGCAGGGGGAACGAGAGGGGCCGGAGATGGACGTCGTCGCGCAGTACGCCTGGGTCATCTGGATCGGTCTGCTCCTGCTCTTCGTCGTCATCGAGGTCACGACCCTCGAACTGACGTTCCTCATGATCGCGATCGGCAGCGCGGGCGGACTCATCTCGGGCGTGCTCGGCGCACCCTGGTGGCTGCAGATCGTCATCGCCGCGCTCGTCGCGGTGCTCCTGCTCTTCACCGTCCGCCCAGCGCTCCTCAGGGCGCTGAACCGAGGGGGCGATCCGACCCCGAGCAACCTGGACGCCCTGCTGGGCTCCCGCGGAACGGTCGTCGTCCCGATCGGGGTCGATGCCGGGCAGGTCAAGCTCGCCAACGGCGAGACCTGGACGGCGCGCGTGCTCGAGACTCCCCCGTCGGGCGGCATCCCGCCGTCGATGCTCGACACGGGATCGCCGGTCGTCGTCACCGCCATCCAGGGCTCGACCGCGCTGGTCGTGCCCGTGCGAAAGGACTGAAGCCATGGACTCCGTCACCCCCGGGACGATCGCGACGATCGTGGTGGTCGCCATCGTCGTCGTGCTCGTCCTCGTGATCCTGTTCCGAGCCGTGCGGATCATCCCGCAGGCCTCGGCCGGGGTCGTCGAGCGTCTCGGCAAGTACCACAAGACGCTCAACCCGGGCCTGAACCTCCTGGTCCCGTTCATCGACCGGGTCCGGCCCCTCATCGACATGCGCGAGCAGGTCGTGTCGTTCCCGCCGCAGCCGGTCATCACCGAGGACAACCTGGTGGTGTCGATCGACACGGTGGTGTACTTCCAGGTCACGGACGCCCGGGCCGCCACCTACGAGATCGCCAACTACCTCGGGGCGGTCGAGCAGCTCACGACCACCACGCTGCGCAACGTCGTGGGCGGACTGAACCTCGAGGAGGCCCTCACCAGCCGTGACAACATCAACGGGCAGCTGCGTGTCGTCCTGGACGAGGCCACGGGCAAGTGGGGCATCCGGGTGGGTCGTGTCGAGCTCAAGGCCATCGATCCCCCGCTGTCGATCCAGGACTCGATGGAGCAGCAGATGCGGGCCGAGCGGAACCGCCGCGCAGCCATCCTGACGGCCGAGGGCACCAAGCAGTCGCAGATCCTCGAGGCGGAGGGCATGCGCCAGTCGGCCATCCTGCGGGCCGAGGGCGACGCCAAGGCGCAGGTCCTCAGGGCGCAGGGCGAGGCCGAGGCCATCCAGACGGTGTTCAACGCCATCCACGCCGGGGACCCGGACCCGAAGCTGCTGGCCTACCAGTATCTGCAGACCCTGCCGAAGCTTGCGGAGGGCACGGCGAACAAGCTCTGGATCATCCCCAGCGAGCTCACCGAAGCGCTGAAGGGCATCGGCTCGGGATTCTTCGCGCCGAAGAACCCCGATGCCCCGGGGTGGGATCCTCAACCGGGGCCGTCGGTGTCGGACATGGACACCACCCCCGACCTCGCCAGCACCGTCGATCTCGGCTCCGAGCCCGATCTCGGCTTCCCGACCGTCACGGGTCCCGGATCGGACCTGCCCTCGAGCGGCCCCGACGAGGGGAGCACCCCGCCGCCCGAGTCCCGAGCGTGACACGGTCCGGAGCGCCTCGGCCCACCCGCTGGTTCGAACCGGCGACGCCGCGTGTCCTCGCGCACCGGGGCCACCATCTCGAAGCACCCGAGAACACGATGCTCGCCTTCGCCTCGGCGGTGGCCCTCGGCGTCGACTGCATCGAGACCGACGTCCACGCCACGCGTGACGGGGTCGCCGTGATCAGCCACGATCCCGACCTCCGTCGGATCGCGGGAATCGACACGCGCCTCCTCGACCTCGACTGGTCCGAGGTGGCGGCCATCCGGCTGCCCCACGATCAGGGTCTTCCGTCGCTCGCCGAGGCGCTCGACGCGTTCCCCGACACCCGCTTCAACATCGACGTCAAGTCGGACGACGCCGTCGAACCCACGATCCTGGCCATCCTCCGGGCCGACGCCGCCGACCGGGTGCTCGTCACCTCGTTCGACGAATCCCGACGTGCCCGGACCGCGGCGGGTCTCCCGGGCGTCGCCACCTCGGCCTCATCCCGCGGCGTGGTCGCCACGATGATCATCGGGATCGTGCCCTGGAGAGCTCTCCGTCGTCGGCTGCTCTCCGTGGCGCTGCGAGGCTGCGGCGCGATCCAGGTGCCCGTGCGACGGGGACCGGTGGTCGTGGTCACCGCACGCCGGGTGGCCGATCTGCTCGCGGTCGGCGTCGAGACGCATGTCTGGACGATCGACGATCCGGCCGAGATGCGTCGGCTCGTCGCCCTCGGGGTCACCGGGATCGTCTCGGACCGCCCCGATCTCGCCCTGGCCGCACTGCGCTGACGACGGATCGTCCACTGTGAAGGCACTGTGAAAGGCCATCCGGCGAAACAATCGCACCGAACTCCGGGTTACACAGGGAGATTGCACCGCGAGAGGAGACCACACAATGGCAGATCGCAGTTTGCGCGGTATGAGACTGGGTAGTCAGAGCCTGCAGAGCGAAGAGGGCGTCGAGTTCTCGCCCCGGAAGAAGGCCGTCTACCAGACGACCGACGGCACCACGTTCGAGATGGTGTTCGCGGCCGATGCCGACATCCCCGACATCTGGCAGTCGCCGAAGAGCGGACTCGAGGGCCGCCTGCTGTCGGCCGACGGCAAGCCCGTCGAGATCGACGAGGCGGACGTCAAGGTCCCTCGTTCGCACTGGGACATGCTGCTCGAGCGTCGCACCCGCGACGAGCTCGAGGAACTGCTCCAGGAGCGGCTCGACTTCCTCCGGGCCCGCAAGGGTCAGACGAAGATCGGAGCCTGATCCGGAGACCGGTCAGCGCACCAGAACGACCCCGTCGACACCGCGGACCGCGGTGACGGGGTCGTTCCGCTGTTCCCGGGCGCTTCTGCGACGCCCCCGCCAGGCGCCCGCCATGACGAGCATGGCCAGGCCGAAGAACGAGACGAGCAGCTCGACGGCTCGACTGCCGACCACCGCCGGCGTCGTGCCCGTGCCGAGTGCCACCTCCGTGACCATCGTCCCGGCCTGGTAGTCGGGTGTCCCGTCGACGACGTCGCCCTGCGCGTCGATGACCCGGGTCGATGCCACCGTCGAGACGTTCACCACGGAACGCGCGGTCTCGATGGCCCGCATCTTGGCGATGGCGAGCTGCTGCTCGTTCTCGTCCGTCTGCCCGGGGCGCGAACCGAAGTCGGCGTTGTTGGTCTGGGCGACGATGACCTGCGCACCCTGATCCATCATGTTGGTGATCAGCTGGTCGTCGACGATGTCGAAGCAGATGGAGACGCCTGCCACGAAGTCGCCGACGTCGATGGTCTCGTCGCGCGTGCCCGGCGTGTAGTCGCGCCCGATCAGATCGATGAGCTCGGGCGCGAACGGTCGCCAGAAGGCACGGTCGGGAACGTACTCCCCGAAGGGGACGGGGTGCTTCTTGTCGTACTGGCCACGCACCTCGCCGTCGTCCCAGAGGATCGACGAGTTGTACGTCGTCTCGCCGTCGGGGCTCTCGGTGATGACCCCCGACAGCAGCGGGGCGCCGTAGCCCTCGCTGATCGCGTCGAACACGTAGCGGCCGAACTCGTCGCGGGTCGGGTCCCGATCGCTGCCGCCCTCGGGCCAGACGATGAGGTCGAGGTCGTCCGCGGTCGGATCGACCCCCTGCATGGCCAGCACCTGGGAGTCGGTGAGGTCGCCGTAGGCGCGATCGGCGGAGTCGAAGTACCCGGCCTTGCCGTTGCCCTGGACGCCGGCGATCGTCGCCGTCCCGTCGGTGAAGGTGGGCCAGGCCGGCACGGCGAGAGCCGCGACGACGACCGTCGCCCCGGCGAGGACCCGTGTCGACGAGCGCAGAGTGCTGAGCAGTGCCAGCTCGATCACGACGGCGACGATGGCCACCATGAGGAAGCTGAGTCCGGAGATGCCGAGATAGGCGACCAGGCTGCCGAAGGGGCTCTCGGACTGGCTCAGCGCCACCCGGCCCCAGGCGAACCCGCCGTAGGGCCAGTTGCCCGCGATGAACTCGCGGAGGGTCCACAGACCCGCGACGACGACGGGGAGGAGGAGGGCGCGCCCGAGGGTGCCCGGCCAGATCACGGGCAGCCACCGGTCGGCGAGCGCTATCAGCGTCGCTCCCCCGGCGAAGAACAGGGCCTCGAGTCCCGCGAGGGCCGCCCACGGGACGACACCGAGGAAGAGCGTCGCCCACTGGATGTGGATCAGATAGAACGAGAGACCGGCCACCAGCCCGACGAGGAACGCGCTGCCCGCACGCCGACCGCGGAGGGCGATCAGGACGAAGCCGATGCCGACGAAGGTGAGGGGCCAGACGTCACCGTCGGGGAACCCTCCGTCGAGCACGGGCCCGGCGCCGAGCGCCACGAGGAGGGCCAACCAGAGGGGCAGACGGAGCTCGGTCACACGGGAGGGCACCTGAGGATTCTAGGTCGGCGAGTCTGGGAGACCCGCCGTGCCCGCCCGTCAGACCGCCGAGTAGGCGACGATCCCCCGGCGCACGGCGTCGAGCGCCTGACGGGCGATCGGGCCGACCGGGAGGTCGGCGACGACCGACAGCTGATCGAGCAGGTCGATCGTCTGCTTCGTCCAGCGGACGAAGTCGCCCGCCGCGAGCTCGGCGTCCTCGAGCACGCTGTCGAGGCTGGCCCCCCGGGCCCAGCGATGCATCGCGAGAGCGAGCCCCGGCGCCGGCGGGATGCTGCCGGGCAGCTGGTGCTCCTGCTCGAGATCGTCGAGGTCCGCCCAGAGCTTCTGCGTCTCGTCGAGAGCCGTCCGGAACTCGCCTCGGGGTAGGAAGCGCTCGGAGAGCATGCCCTCGTCTCGACGGGGCTCGTAGACGAGGGTGGCGGCCATCGCCGCCATCGACGGGACGTCGAGCATGTTCCAGAGTCCGAGCCGCAGGCTCTCGGCGACGAGCAGATCGCGGTCGCCGTAGATGCGGCGGAGGGTGCGCCCGGCCGGGGCGACGTCCACCTCGGTCGTCGCGGACACCCGACCCGCGCCTCCTCGCGTGACCGCCGAAACGTCCGAGGAGGCGCGGGGCACGAGATACCCGCGATCGAGGAGCACGTCGGTGACCCGGTCGAAGACCTTGGCCACCGCACCCGTGCGGCTGCGGATCTGAGCCGAGAGCTGGTCGGTCTGCTTCTTCAGCTTGAACCACCGCTCGGACCACCGGGCGTGCTGTTCGCGATCGGGGCATGCGTGGCACGGGTGCTGGCGCATCTCGCGACGGAGGTCGCCGAGTCGGCGCTGACGCTTCTCGTGCTCGCTCCGCGACTGTGCATCCGCCCGTGCCGCCCCCTGCTTCTCGAGATCGCCGAGCGCCCGACGGATCAGCGTGTACTCGCGGAAGTCCCCCAGATGGCACTCCATGCTTGCGGCGTACCCGTCGAGACTGGCCTGCTGGGTGCGGACCTTGCGGGCGAGGTCGACGACGGCCCGGTCCGCCTGGAACTGCGCGAACGACGTCTCGAGGACCTCGCGGGTCCGCGACCGGCCGAACTGCTCGATGAGGTTGACGGCCATGTTGTAGGTCGGACGGAAGCTGGAGTTCATCGGGTACGTGCGACGCGATGCGAGCGAGGCGACCGCCTGCGGATCGAGCCCGGGCTGCCACTGGATCAGCGAATGCCCCTCGACGTCGATGCCCCGGCGGCCGGCGCGACCGGTGAGCTGGGTATACTCCCCCGGCGTGATCGGGACCCGTGCCTCGCCGTTGAACTTCTCGAGCTTCTCGAGCACGACCGTGCGAGCCGGCATGTTGATGCCGAGGGCGAGGGTCTCGGTCGCGAAGACCACCTTGACGAGCTTCCTCTGGAAGAGCTCCTCGACGACCTCCTTGAAGGCCGGCAGCAGACCGGCGTGGTGAGCGGCCACGCCGCGCTCGAGTCCGTCGAGCCACTGCCAGTACCCGAGCACGGCGAGATCCTCGTCGCGGAGGGTGCGGCACCGTGCCTCGACGATCTCGCGGATCTCCTGACGTTGATCGGCCGTCGTGAGACGGATGCCGGACCGCAGGACCTGCTTGACCGCCTGGTCGCAACCCACGCGGCTGAAGACGAAGAAGATCGCCGGCAGCAGATTCTGGTCGTCGAGCATCTCGACGATCTTCCAGCGGTCGAGGCGACCCTGGCCGTGCTGGATCGGCGCCATCACGTGACCGCGCGGCCCGCGCTTGGACCAGCCGTCGCCCCGGCGCCCGGAGCCGCCGCTCTTCCGCGACAACGACGTCGCACGGAGCAGCTCGGGGTTGACGCGGTTCGTGGCGGCCTGACCGCTCGAATCGAAGAGGTCGAGGAACTTGCCGCCGACGAGCACGTGCTGATCGAGCGGGACGGGACGATCCTCCGAGACGATGACGTCGGTGCCGCCCCGGACGGTCTGCAGCCAGTCGCCGAACTCCTCCGCGTTCGAGACGGTGGCGCTCAGGGACACGAGGCGGACGTCGAGAGGCAGGTGGATGATGACCTCCTCCCAGACCGCCCCCCGGAAGCGGTCGGCCAGGAAGTGGACCTCGTCGAGGACCACGTAGCGGAGGTCGTCGAGCATCTCGGAGCCCGCGTAGATCATGTTGCGGAGGACCTCGGTCGTCATGACGACGATCCGGGCCCGTGAGTTGACGTTCGTGTCGCCCGTGAGGAGACCGACCTCGGACGCCCCGTACTCGGCCACCAGCTCTTGGAACTTCTGGTTGCTCAGCGCCTTCATGGGCGCGGTGTAGAAGACCTTGTCGCGGGCCTGCTGCATGGCCAGGTGGATCGCGAATTCGGCGACCAGGGTCTTTCCCGCGCCGGTCGGCGCCGCGACGAGCACGCTGTTGCCCTGCTCGACGCTCTCGCAGGCGGCGATCTGGAACGGGTCGAGGGCGAATCCGAGCCGGGAGCGGAAGGACTGGAGCTGCGGCGTCCGCACCCGGTTCTTCGAGGCCGCGAATCGTTCGGCCGGGCTGGCGTCGGAGGTCATGGGGTCATCCTGCCGCGAGTTCGGCGTCGAGGGCCGCGGCCCGCTTGGCCACTCGTCTGTCGTGGAGCCAGGCCACGCCGGCTCCGAGGAAGTAGAGGATCACCATCGGCACGGCGAGGAGGAACATCGAGAAGACGTCCGCCGCCGGGGTGGCGATGGCGGTGAAGAGGGTGATGAGGAGGATCGCGACCCGCCACCCCTTGATGATCGTCACGGCCGAGATGACCCCGACGAAGTTCAGGAGCACGAGGAAGACCGGAAGGACGAAGGCGATCCCGACGGCCAGGACGAGCTTCAGGACGAAGTCGTAGTACTGCTTCGCATCGATGATCGCGGCGTCCTGCTGGGCGGCGAACCCGGTGAGGACCTCGACGATGTGCGGCAGGACGAAGAGCCCGCTCGTGCAGCCGAGCAGGAACAACGGGATGGCCGTCCCGATGAAGCCGATGGCGTACAGCTTCTCGCGCCGCACGAGCGCGGGCACGATGAACGCCCAGATCTGGTAGAGCCACACCGGGCTCGACAGGATCACGCCGACCGTGACGGAGATCTGGATGCGCAGGTCGAAGCTCGAGCTCACGCCCGGGTAGTTCAGGGTGGCCTCTCGGGACCTGGCCTCGGCGATGCGCGTCACCGGCTCGCGCAGGAAGTCGAGCACGAACTGCGAGAGGAACCACCCGGCGATGCTCGCGACGATCAGTGCGAGTGCGGCCAGGAACAGCCGCTTGCGGAGCTCGATGAGATGCTGGCCGAGGGACATCCGACCGTCGTTGGTCCGACTCCTCGGCTGCTTCTCGCCCCCGCCACGGCCACGAGTCGTCGTCGTGGCCACGGATCAGGACTTCGGAGGCAGGTCGCTCTGCGACGGGCGGACGACCGGACCGTCGGCGTTCGAGCGAGCCGTGCCGTCCTCGCGGCGGTTCGGCTCGTCGCGGCGACCGTAGTCGTCTGCGGGGGTCTTGTCGTCGTCGCGCACCTCGTTCTTGAAGATGCGCATCGACTGCGCGATGCTCTTCGCGAGAGCGGGGAGCTTCGGCGCGCCGAAGAGCAGCAGGATGATGGCCAGGACGATGATCAGGTGGAATCCGGTGAGATTTCCGAGCATGAGATGTTCTCCTTGCGGGGCAGGGGAGAATCCAGTCTAACCCCGGCCCGACCGCCGGGAGCCGACCCGCTCGGGGTCACGGGGAATCATCGGGCGGAGCCTGCTCGTAGAGCGCCAGCGCACGGGCGGCCCAGTCGCTCACGGCGGCGCGCGCTGCGTCGGGCGCGATGACGATGGGATCCCCCGGCAGTCCGGCGACGAGGCGGGCCACCGTGCCGAACTGCCCCACCCGGACGCGCATGCGGCAGCGACCGTCGTCGAGCGGTTCGATCTCGTCGGGCGCGTAGTCAGCCAGCAGTGCCGCGGCGGCCGCGTCGATGTCGATCGTGACCGTCTCGTCGTCCGGCGATCCCTCGAAGAGCATGTCCGGGAGCACGACGTCGGCGGCCCGGTAGGCGATGGGCGCGTCGGTGATCGCCGGTCGGGCGATGCGGTCGAGTCGGAAGGTCCGCAGCGCCTCGCGGAGGTGGTCGTAGCCTCGGAGATACCAGTCGGCGTCGGCGGACTCCACGCGCAGCGGATCGACCCGCCGCCGCTCGACCACACCCCGGACGCCCGAGTAGTCGAACTCGAGCTGCCTGCCCTGCGAGACGGCGAGGCTCACGAGCGAGAGCAGGTCGTCGGTGTCGCGCTGGTCGACGGCGACCTGGCTCGGCTCCGACGAGGCGCCGCGGGCGAGCTTCGACATCAACGACGCGATGGTGCCGCGGTCGGCGTTCTCGGGCAGCGACGAGAGGTACTGGAGTCCGGCGATGAGGGCGGCGGCCTCCCGTGCCGAGAAGCGGGGCGACTCGTCGATGGCGACCATGTTCGTCAGGACGATGACGTCGTTCTGCTCGAAGTCGTCCCAGGCGATGTCGAAGAGGTCGCCGTGCTGATACTGGCTGGTCTCGCCGGGGATGCCGGAGACGGCGATCAGCTCGACCGCGCGGCGGATGTCTGCCACGGTCACCCCGAAGTGCTCGGCGGCCTCCGCGACGCCGACCCGGCCCCGGTCGATGAGATAGGGGACGAGCGACAGGAGGAACGCCAGCTTGTCCGTGGCGTGGAGGGACGATCGCCGCTCAACCATGGTGTCCTCCGGAGGACTCGACCGGCGTCTGTCCGGTCGTCGGGGCGTGCGCCGCCACCAGCCGCCGCAGGCGGGCGACGACGAGCTGCCGGACGGACTCGGGTTCGAGCACCGTGACCTCCGGTCCGAACGAGACCAGCTCATCGGCGACGATCTGGAGGTCGGCGAAGTGGATCTCGAGGAGGCCGTCGTCGCGGACGGACGTCGAACGGCGCTTGGTGAGTCTGGTCTCGGCATCGGAGCCGGGGACCACGCGGATGAGAGCCGTGCGCGCCTCCCACACCTCGTCCAGGGCGGCGAGAGCGGATTCGGCCGTCGCATCGGCGGGGCGCTCCGCCGCGACGGTCGTGACCTGGACGGGGCCGATGATGCGCGACAGGAGGAACGTCTTGCGTCGACCGGTGTCGGGCTCGATGCACGCGACCATCCATCGCCCCTGGTGCTGGACGAGCGCGAACGGCGCGACCTCGCGCCTCCGGGGCTCGGACTCCCCCGGCTTGAGGTACGGGAACCGCACGAGCACGGCACGGTCGAGGGCGTCGCGGAGCGGTTCGAAGGCCGCGTCACGCGACCGGATGCGCGGTGCGTAGTCGAGCTCGGGGACGGCGGCGTGACCGCCGAGCGATCGGAGCTTGAGGAGGGCCCGCCGGCTCTCGCCCGAGAGGGTCCCTTCGCGCCAGACCATGGCGGCCAGCGTGAGCAGCGCGGTCTCCTCCGACGAGAACGAGATGTCGAGGGGCAGCTCGTACGCCCCGCGCGGGATGCGATAGCGCAGCATCTGGTTGTTGCCCGAGGCGGCGGGGTCGTCGAGGGTCTCGAGAGGGACGCCGAGCTCGCGGATGTCGTCTTTGTCGCGCTCGAACTGACGCTCGAGAGCAGTGTTGTCCCCGTTCGGGGAGTGCTTCTGCCGGTACCCCTGGACGGTGGAGAGGATCTCGGACTTGGTCAGACCGGGTTCGGTGGCGAGCAGGGCGAGCACGAGGCTGAAGAGGCGCTCTTCGACGGGGATCCGAGGGGCGCGGGCGGCTGACACGGATCGATCCTAGGCCCTGGCCCGGCCCCGAGGGCCGGGCCGCCCGACGGGTCTCGACGACGACAGGATGATCGTCAGATCGCACCCAGGACGTCGAACACGTAGACGTAGGTGCCGCCGTCGGCGTCGGTCGCGGGAACGACGGTCATGACCTGCGAGCCGACCTTCTGGCCGACGAGGGCGTCACGGAGAGGAGCCGGGAGGGTGGTGTCGTCGAGCGCGACGGTCGTCGCGGTGTCGCCGTTCGTCCAGGTGGAGCCCGCCACCGTCGAGGGCTCGGCCCAGGTGACGGCGGTGAACTGCACGACCGCGGTCGAGTCGGCCGTCAGGGTCGTGCCGTCGCCCTCGCGCACCAGATGGGTCTTCTGCTCGGTGGGCGGCGCCGAGACGGGGACCGTGATGCCGGGAGCGCCGTCCGGAGCCGTCACGACGGCGGGAAGGCCGTCGGCCCCGGGGACCAGTCGACCGTTCGCCTTCGCGAGGAACGACTGACGGATGTCGACGACGGCCACGTACGCGGCGTCGGGGTCGTCGGACTCGGGCGCGTCGGATCCGGAGACGGACGCCTGGAGGTCGGAGGCCTTCATGGTGACGACGACGCGGGAGCCGACCGTCGAGCACTCGAGGGCGTCGGCCAGCGGAGCGAGAGCGGAGCCGCCGACCGTCACGGGGTTCGCGATCGAGCCGTCGTACCCGCTGTTCTCGACCTCGGTGCCCGTCGCGCCGTCGATCAGGGTGTAGTCGATGAGGACGGGCGAGCCGTCCACGAGACGCGCGCCGTCGCCCTCGATGAGAGTGGCGACCTGCGTCTCGGTGGTGACGATGGGACTCGGGACCGTGGTCTCGGGCTTCTCGCCGAACGCGCCCGTGGCCGTCACGACCGAGGCGGCGTCGCCCGTGGGCGGGCAGCCGGGCGACCCGGGCGCGGCGCCGGTGGCGCAGGCCGAGAGGGAGGCCACGAGGCCGAGGGTCACGACGAGTGCGGGGATCTTGCGCACGAGTCCTCATTTCGTTGCGGCGGCCGAGGGGCCGGAAGGCGGCCGGGGCCGGGCGGATGCGGGAACAGCCTAGTGGGGTGGAGCGGGGCGGACGCCCGGGCCGGTCAGGCGGTGGAGGCCTCGTCGTCGGGCGATCGCGGACCGGCCTCCGCCTCGGTGGCGGCGATCGCGGCGTCGGCGGCGGAGCGGGCCTGGCGGGCCGTCTTGCGCAGCTTCTTGTCGCTGGCCGTGCGGTCGCCCAGGGCGCCCGGCGTCCAGAGCTCGACGTCCTCATCGGAGTAGTCCGACTTGGAGGGGCGGCGCTTCAGCTGAGGCAGCTCGGCGCCCGGGGCGAGACGCCGCGCGGTGATCAGGAAGCCCGTGTGGCCGATCATCCGGTGGTCGGGGCGCACGGCGAGACCCTCGACGTGCCAGCCGCGCACGAGCGTCTCGGAGGCGTCGGGCTCGGTGAAGACCCCCGACGCGCGGAGCGCCTCGGCGACCCGCGACAGCTGGGTGGCCGTGGCCACGTAGCAGACGACCAGTCCACCCGGGGTCAGCGCCGCCGCCGTCGCGTCCACGCACTCCCACGGCGCGAGCATGTCGAGCACGACGCGGTCGACCGAGCCGTCGGGCATCGTCTTCGGCAGCTCGTCGACCAGGTCTCCGACCGTGACGCTCCAGTTCGGCTGCTCGGAGCCGAAGAAGCTGACGACGTTGCCCTCCGCGACGTCCGCGAACTCCTGTCGGCGCTCGAACGAGGCCAGACGGCCCTGAGGGCCGATCGCGCGCAGCAGCCAGAGCGACAGCGCACCCGAGCCGACACCGGCCTCGACCACCGTCGCTCCCGGGAAGATGTCGGCGAAGGCGACGATCTGCGCGGCGTCCTTCGGGTAGACGATCGCGGCGCCCCGCGGCATCGACATGACGAAGTCGCTGAGCAGAGGGCGCAGGGCCAGGTACTCGTCACCGGTCGTGCTCGCGACGACGGAGCCGTCGGGGAGCCCGACGAGCGTGTCGTGCGCGATCATGCCGCGGTGCGTGTGGAACACGGCGCCCGGGCTGAGGACGACGGTGTTCATCTTGCCCTTGGGGCCGGTCAGCTGGACCTTGTCGCCCTCGAGGAACGGGCCGGACTGGCGACGGGTGGCGGTCATGCGGTGCTGCTTTCGATCGGGGTGTGGTCTGTCTCGGCGGTCGGCCGGAGCCGAGGAGGCGCGGGTCGGCGCCCGACCGTCAGCCGGCGGACGGGGAGGGGACGCCCGAGCCGCGCACGGCGGCGTGGAGTCGGCGCAGATCGTCGACGGTCGTCCCGACCAGGGTGGTCGCGCGGGTGTAGCCGGCGTCGTCGGACAACGGCGCCGCGTGCTCGACCCCGAGGACGACCGCGCCGGCGGCCACGGCCGACGCCGCCCCCGGCGGGGAGTCCTCGATGGCCACGCAGTCCGCGACGTCGACGCCGAGCAGGGCGGCGCCGCGGAGATACGCCTCGGGGTGGGGTTTGCTGTTCTCCACCTCGTCTCCGGCGACGACGGCGTCGAAGGCCGGGAAGTCGATGGCCGCGATCATGAAGTCGGCCATGCGGCGGATCGACATCGTGACGAGGGCCGTGGGCACGCCCTCGCGGCGCAGCTCGGAGAGGAGCTCGCGGGCCCCCGGGCGCCAGGGGACGTCGTCGGCGACGAGGGTGAGGACGCCGGTGGTCAGACGGTCGATGATCTCCTCCGCCGTCAGATCCACGCCGTGGGCCTGGATCACGCGGGCGGAGTCCCAGAGGCCCGTCCCGATCATGGCGTCGCCGTCGGCCCTGGTCCAGGTGCCGCCGAACGACTCGACGAGCGCGACCTGGCATTCGTACCAGTAGGGCTCGGTGTCGACGAGGGTGCCGTCCATGTCCCAGAGGACCGCGGCGGGGAGAGAGGAGGTCACGGGCGACGAGTCTACGGGAGCCTCCCGCCGGCGCCGTCGACGGGAGGGGGCCGGTGAGCGCACGGTCTACTGTGGAGGGTCAAGACGCCGGTGCAGCGGGCCCGGCTCGGTGAGGACACAGGTGACGAACACGTCGAACACGTCGGACTTCGCGAAGGGGCGCCTCCTCGTCGTCGCGTTCGAGGGGTGGAACGACGCCGGCGAGGCCGCGAGCGGCGTGGCGCGGAGCCTGGCCGAGACGCTCGGTCTCGTGCCCGTCGCCGAGCTCGACGGCGAGCGGTACATCGACTACCAGTTCAACCGTCCGCAGATCGGTCTCGACGACGACGGCGAGCGGAGCCTGGTCTGGCCGAGGATCGAGCTCCTCGCGGCTCCCGATGCGACCGAGGTGCTCGCGGCGTCGGGCGAGGTCGGCGCGCCCGAGGGATCGTCGACCGAGGTCTTCGTCCTGCTGGGCGCCGAGCCGTCGCGGAGCTGGCGCGGATTCGCCGCCGAGATCGTGGATCTCGTGGACGTCCACGCCATCACCTCCGTGGTGTTCCTCGGGGCGATGCTCGCCGACGTCCCCCACACGCGCCCCATCTCCGTCTTCGTCAGCAGCGAGAACGCCGACGTCCGCGGACAGCTCGGTCTCGAGCGGAGCTCCTACGAGGGCCCGGTCGGGATCCTGTCGGTGCTGGGCGACGCGGTCGAGACGGCGGGGGTCCCCGCGTTGTCGATCTGGGCCTCGGTCCCCCACTACGTGCACAACGCGCCGTCTCCGAAGGCCACCCTCGCTCTGATCGAGAAGCTCGACGAGCTCTCGGGGGTCAGCGTGCCCCGCGGGGATCTCGAGGGCGAGGCGGTCGCCTGGGAGTCGGGCATCGACGCCCTGGCGGCCGACGACGAGGACATGGCCGGCTACATCGAGCAGCTCGAGCAGGCCCGGGACACCGTCGACTCGCCCGAGGCGAGCGGGGAGGCCATCGCGCAGGAGTTCGAGAAGTACCTCCGCCGCCGCGACGGCAAGGGCGACGACCCTCGGTACCCGCCGGTCCCCTGACGACGCGCGCCGCACCTCCTCGGCTCGGCGGCGGACGTCAGATCGGTGGGCGGTCGGTCCGGTCGGGGTTCTCGCCGGGAACGACGACGCCGTTCTCGTAGGCGTACACGACGGCGGCGGTGCGATCGCGCAGCTGCAGCTTCGCGAGGACGTTCGACACGTGCGTCTTGACCGTCGCCTCGCCGACGAAGAGCCCGCGGGCGATCTCGCCGTTCGACGCGCCGCGGGCCATTCCGTCGAGGACCTCGCGCTCGCGTCCCGTCAGCAGGGCCAGCCGTGCGCTCGGGACCACCGCCGCACCCGGCGCGTCGACGAGAGCCCTCTCGACGATCGCCCGGGTGAGCTCGGGGCAGACCAGCGCATCACCGCGATCGACGACGCCGATGGCCTCGATGAGCTCCTCCGGGCCGGCCGTCTTCAGCAGGAAGCCGCTCGCACCCGCCTGCAGGGAGCGGAAGAGGTAGTCGCCGCGGGCGAAGGTGGTCAGGATGAGCACCGAGGGAGTCGGACCCGATCCGGCCCGGCGGATGCGCCGGGTCGCCTCGACCCCGTCGACGCCCGGCATCTCGATGTCCATGACGACGACGTCGGGGGCCAGCGTGACGGCCAGCTCGACCGCCTCGGAGCCGTCACGCGCCTCGCCGACGACCTCGATGCCGTCCTCCGTCTCGAGGATCACCCGGAGACCGGCGCGCACGAGATCCTGGTCGTCGGCCAGGAGGACCCTGGTCGCGCCCGTCACCGGGCCGTTCGTCGTCTGCATGCTCATTCCCCCTCGACGAGGGTAGCCCCCTTCGGCACGACCGGGAGGTCGACGCGGACGCGGTAGCCGCCCCCGGGGAGCGGCCCCACGGAGAGCCGGCCGCCGTGCAGATCGACTCGTTCGCGCATCCCCCGGTGCCCGAGACCGGAGCCGGCCGGCGAGTCGGCGGCGGCCGCGTCGCCGCGACCGTCGTCGTCGACCTCGAGCACGACGGCCCGGTCGAGGCGGACCAGTCGGACGATCACCCTCGACGCGGCGCCGTGCTTGAGGGTGTTGGTCAGCGCCTCCTGGGTGACCCGGTAGAGGGTCGCGCCCATCCCGTCGGGGATGTCGCGGGTGTCCCCGTCGATCTCGAGAGCGACGTCGAGCCCGGGACCGCGAGTGTCGGCGACCAGGTCGGGCAGCGACGAGAGTCCGACGACCGGGTCGGCCGGGCGCCCGTCGCGGGACCTCATGACGCTCAGGAGGCTGTCGAGCTCGTCGATGGTGCTTCGTGCCGTCTCCTCGACGGCGGCCAGGGCGGCGCTCGCTCTCTCGGGACGGTCGAGCGTGCGCCGGGCGGCGCCGGCCTGGATGCCGATGACGGCGACGTGATGGGCGACGACGTCGTGCAGCTCGCGGGCGATGCGCGTGCGCTCGTCGTCGATGGCCCGCTCGGCGATCCGGTCGTGGGCAGCACGGAGAGCCGCCCCGGTGTGCTCGAGGGCGCGCAGTCTCGCCCGGGAGACGCGCGACGCCCGGCCGAAGTGGATGGCCGCGACGAAGAACAGCGCGGTCAGCACGACGGAGTACAGGCTGGCCGCCAGGACGACGTCGGTCGGACCCGAGGACGCCCGCGCCTGCGCCGAGATGTCGATCCCCAGCCAGACGAACATGCCGGCCACGACGATGAGGCTCCCGATGAGCGAGCGGCGGCGGGATGGCGACCAGACGTTGGCCGAGAACACGGCGACGAACTCGGCGATCGACGGCACGAGGGTGTCGGGGTGCCCTCGGACGCCGAGGAAGACGAAGGCAGCGGAGACGGCGACCAGGACGGCCACGGGGAACCGACGCCGGAGGGCGAGGGGCAGGGTCACGGCCAGCAGCCCGACCAGCGACTCGATCGGCGGCGGCGTGTCGTGCCCGTCGGAGCGGAGGATCACCGAGGCGAGTGCGGTGGTCACGAGGGCGACCACCAGGAGGGCCGCGGCCGACCACCCGTCGACGACCCGCTCGTGCCGGCCGACGGACCGGAGCGGTCCGTCGCCGCCCGCGGGCTCGTCGACTGGGCGTTCGTCCGGGGCCATGGCCCCTCAGTCCGTCAGACGGCTCATCGAGTCGGGATCCGGTCGATCGTCGACCGCACGCCGCAGATCGACGCCGAGCAGCGCGTCGACCGCGTCGACGTCGACCCGTGTGGCGGGAGCGCCCGAGGCGACCGCCTGATCGACCGCGTCGAGGGCGGACGGGGTGTCGAGGTCGTCGGCGAGGGCGGCCCGCACCCTGGTCAGCAGCGCGCTGGGGAGGTCGCCCGCCGGCTCGGAGTCGCCTGCGACGCCGACGGGGGTGACCGCCGCGGCCCGAGCCCACGTCGTCCACCGCCGGAGCCGATCGTCGGCAGCGGCGAGGTCGTCGTCGAACCACTCCCAGTCGGAGCGGTAGTGGTGGGCGGCGACGGCCAGGCGGATCGCGCGCGGATCGGCGCCCCCGGAGACGAGCTCGCTGACCTTGACGAGGTTGCCGAGCGACTTGCTCATCTTCTCGCCCGAATAGGCGACCATGCCCGTGTGCGCGAAGACGTCGGCGTACCGGTGGCCCGTGAGGGCTATCCCGTGGGCTGCGCTCATCTCGTGGTGAGGGAACACCAGGTCGCTGCCTCCGCCGTTGACGGAGATCGGCGCCGGCAGGGTCTGCGCGGCGATCACGGTGCACTCGATGTGCCACCCCGGCCGCCCTTCGCCCACGGGCGAGTCCCACGAGGGCTCGCCCTCCCGCGCGCCCCGCCAGAGGAGCGGGTCGAGGGGATCCCGCTTGCCTGCGCGAGACGGGTCGCCGCCCCGCTCGGCCGAGAATCGCGTCATGGCGTCGAGGTCGAGCCGGCTCTCGAGCCCGAGGTGCCACGACGTGTCGCGTTCGGCCGCTCGCACGTCGAAGTAGACGTCGTCGACGGCGCCGTCCGGCGTGGGCACCCGATAGGCGGCACCCGACTCGAGGAGGTGCGTCACGGCCCGGGCGACATCGGTCACGACGTCGGTCACCGCGACGTAGTGCGTCGGGGGGATGACGGCGAGGTGCTCCATGTCGCTGCGGAAGAGATCGGTCTGCGACGCTGCGAGCTCGCGCCAATCCACACCCGTGGCGGCCGCCCGCTCGAGGAGGGGATCGTCGACGTCGGTGGTGTTCTGCGCGTACGCGACGTCGATGCCGGCGTCGGTCCAGGCGCGCACGAGGGTGTCGAAGGCGAGGTAGGTCGACGCGTGTCCGAGGTGCGTGGCGTCGTAGGGGGTGATGCCGCACACGTAGAGCGATGCCGTCCCCTCGGCCAGGCGCGGGCTCCGGAGAGACCCGGTCGCCGTGTCATGGAGGACGGGCGGCGTGCCGGCTCCGGGCAGCGATGGGACGCGGGGCGCGGTCCACGACCTCACGCCGTCACCACGCCCGTCGAGAGGAGGACGATCAGCACGACGCCCAGCACGAGACGGTAGGCGACGAAGGGCATGAAGCTGCGTCGGGAGATGTAGTTCATGAAGAACGCGATGACGAGGAACCCGACGACGAACGCCACCACCGTGGCCGCGAGGGTGAGGCCGAGGGAGTACGGGCCCGGGTCGCTGAAGCTCTGGACGAGCTCGTACAGACCGCTGCCGAAGACCGCCGGCACGGCGAGCAGGAACGAGAACCTCGCGGCGGCCGGGCGTGTGTAGCCGAGGGCCAGAGCGGTCGTCGTCGTGGCGCCGGAACGGGAGACGCCGGGGAACAGCGCCAGCACCTGGGCGACGCCGACGGCGATGCCGTGGGAGTACGACATGTCCTCGAAGCGCGCGGCCTTCTTGCCGAGGCGGTCGGCCAGACCCAGCAGGATGCCGAAGACGATCAGCACGATCGCGACGATCCAGAGGGAGCGGAACACCGAGCGGATGTACTCCTGCGCGACGTAGCCCACGACCACGATCGGGATCGTGCCGATGATGACCAGCCAGCCCATCCGGACGTCCGGGTCGGTCCGCGGGATCCTGCCGCTCACACCCTGGAACCACCGCACGACGATGCGCTTGATGTCGCGCCAGAAGTAGATGACGACGGCCAGCTCGGTGCCCAGCTGCGTGATGGCGGTGAACGTGGCCCCGGGGTCGAATTCGACGGCGCTGTTCGGGTCGGAGAACAGCAGGCCCACGATGCGCAGATGCGCGCTCGACGAGATGGGCAGGAACTCCGTGAGGCCTTGGACGAGGCCGAGGAGGAGTGCCTGGAGGAGTTGCTCCATGCGGGATCCTTCTGGTGCGGGGTGCTCAGTACGTCGCCAGCAGGTCCCGGAGGACGCGACTGCCAAAGGATAGTGCGTCGAGGGGCACTCGCTCGTCGACGCCGTGGAACATGGCCGGGAAGTCCATGCCCTCGTCGAGACGGAGTGGAGCGAAGCCGTAGCCCGCGATGCCGAGGAGGCTCAGGGCCTTGTTGTCGGTCCCTCCCGAGAGCAGATAGGGCAGGACGGGGGCTCCGGGATCGTGCCGGTGGAGCGTCGCCTCGATCGCCTCGACGAGGGGTCCGGCGAAGGGCGTCTCGAGACCGATGTCGGTGTGCATCGTCACGATCTCGATGTCGTCGCCGATGAGTGCGCGCACCTCGTCGAGGACGGTCTCCTCGTGACCGGGCATGCAGCGGATGTCGACCAGCGCCTCCGCGGTGTCGGGGACGACGTTGTGCTTGTAGCCGGCCGTCAGCATCGTCGGGTTCGTCGTCGTGCGGAGGGACCCGCGGATGAACCCGCGCGCCGTCCCGGTCCGCAGCACGAGCTCGTCGGGCGACGTCTGCTCGACGTCGACGTCGAGGATCGAGGCGACCTGCCGCAGGAGCGCCGCCGTGGTGTCGGTGAGCGTGATGGGCCACTGCCGGCGCCCGAGGGCGGCGACGGCCTCGGCGAGCCGGGTCACCGCGTTGGCCTCGATCATCTGCGAGCCGTGGCCCGCCGTGCCGCGCGCGATCAGCTTGATCCAGATCAGCGCCTTCTCGCCGGTCTGCAGGAGGTAGGACCGACGGCCGTCGATGAAGGTCGAGTAGCCGCCGACCTCGCTGATGGCCTCGGTCGCGCCGTCGAAGAGCTCGGGGTGCTCGCGCACGAGGTAGTGCGAGCCGAGCACTCCCCCGGCCTCCTCGTCGGCCAGGAAGCCGACGACGAGATCGCGGGCCGGTCGATCGCCCGCCCGCAGGATGTCGCCGATCGACGACAGCATCATGGCGTCCATGTTCTTCATGTCGACCGCGCCCCGGCCCCAGAGCATGCCGTCGCGGACGACGCCTGCGAAGGGGTCGACGGACCAGTTGGCGGGATCGGCCGGCACGACGTCGAGATGACCGTGGACGACGAGACCCGGCTTGGCGCGGTCCCGGCCCTCGATGCGGGCCACGACGCTCACCCGGCCCGGCTCGGATTCGAACAGCCGGGGCTCGACCCCGAGCGCGCGCAGCTTGTCGGCGACGTACTCGGCGGCCTCCGCCTCGCCGTTCGATCGACCGCCGCCGTAGTTCGACGTGTCGAACCGGATGAGGTCGCGAGCGATCGTCGCCGTCTCGTCGAGGTCGGGACCGGCGGCGTCGCCGTCGAGGGGCTGCGCGGGTGTCGTCGTCATGTCGACCACGCTACCCGGCGGGTCGACGACGACCGTGGTCGAGAGGGCCCGTCGACTCGTGCTAATGTTTCGTGGTCGGCTTCGGCAGGCACCATCCAGTCCGGGTGGCGGAAATGGCAGACGCGCTAGCTTGAGGTGCTAGTGCCCGTATAGGGCGTGGGGGTTCAAGTCCCCCCTCGGACACCGAACGGATCTCGCGAGAGACCGGTTCACACGATCTGTGTTGAGACAGACGAAAGACCCGATCACCCCTGGTGATCGGGTCTTTCTGGTTCTCGGGGTCGGAGGACCGACGCCCCCGCGGCGTATCGTGCCGATGACGTCACGACGAAGGGACTCCCCATGGAATACGCACGACTCGGCACCAGCGGCCTGACGGTCTCGGCCGTCACTCTCGGCTGCATGAGCTACGGGGTACCCGACCGCGGTGCGCACGAATGGACCCTCGACGAGGAGGCCAGCCGCCCCTTCATCGCCCGGGCGCTCGAGCTCGGCGTGACGACCTTCGACACGGCGGACGTCTACTCCGACGGCACGAGCGAGGAGATCGTGGGACGCGCTCTCCGCGACTTCGCCGTGCGAGAGGAGATCGTGCTCGCCACGAAGGTCCATGGGCGGATGCGGCCCGGTCCCAACGGCGCCGGTCTCAGTCGCGGGCACATCATGAGCGCCGTCGACGACAGCCTCCGGCGGCTCGGCACCGACTACATCGACCTCTACCAGATCCATCGCTTCGACCCGGAGGTGCCGGTCGAGGAGACCATGGAGGCGCTGCACGACCTCGTCCGCGCGGGCAAGGTCCGGTATCTCGGCGCGTCGAGCATGTGGGCCTGGCAGTTCGCGGTCATGCAGCACGCCGCCGACCTCGGCGGTTGGACCCGCTTCGTCTCCATGCAGGATCAGTACAGCCTCGTGCAGCGAGAGGAGGAACGCGAGATGCATCCCTTCTGCGTCGATCAGGGGGTCGGCGTCCTCCCGTGGTCGCCCCTCGCGCGGGGACGCCTGACACGCGATTGGGACGCCAGCACCGCGCGCAGCGAGACGGACCGCTTCGGCCAGACCCTCTACCGGCAGCAGGAGGACGGCGATCGCCGTGTGGCGGCCGCAGTCGCCGAGGTGGCGGAGGCGCGGGGCGTGTCGCGTGCGCAGGTCGCGCTCGCCTGGGTCCGCCAGCAGGACGCCGTCACCTCGCCCATCGTGGGCGCCACCAAGCAGCAGCATCTCGACGACGCCGTCGCCTCCGTCGACCTCTGGCTGTCGGATGACGAGCTCGATCTGCTCGAATCCCCCTACGTCACCCGCGAGAGCGAGGGCTTCTGACCCGGAGGGGCCCCGGCGGGCCTACTGTGAGCCGCACACGCGACGCTCTCGCCGCGCGACCGATCCGACGGAGGCCACCATGGGCAACGACCACCACGAGAACATCGAGCACGACGAGTCGACCGAGAAGACCGGCGGCCCGGGTCACGAGACCGTGACCCACTCGGAGACGACCACCTCGGAGACCGACGGCTCGTACGTCGACAGCGACATCCCCGAGGACGGTGCCGGGCGCAAGGGCTCGGACTCCGACGAGGCCGACGGCGAGTTCACCGACTCGGACATCCCCGGCGACCGCTGAGGCTCGCGCACCGCCGACCACCACACCGCCATCGTGCGCGTCGGACCCCCGGGCATCTCGCACGGTACGGTCGACGCGGGAGGAAACATCTATGACAACGCGCATCGTAATTCTCGGCGGCGGTTCCGCCGGGCTGACCACCGCTCTCGAGCTCCAGAAACGCCGACCCCCGCAGAATGCGAGCATCACGCTCGTGGATCAGGCTCCGTACTTCACGTACCAGCCGTTCCTGCCCGAGGTCGCCGGCGGTCACATCGCACCCCGCGACGTCACCGTGCCGCTCCGAAAGGCGCTCCGCAGGACCAAGGTCGTCGAGGCGTCCGTCTCGGGTCACGACCGTGAGGCCAAGACGGTCTCCGTGACGACCGGCGACGGCGTCACCAGCACCATCCCCTACGACCAGCTGGTCGTCGCGCTCGGCGCCGTCACACGCACGTTCCCGACCCCCGGGCTCGCCGAGAACGGCGTCGGTTTCAAGAGCGTCGAGGAGGCCCAGTACGTCCGCGACCGCATCCTCGGCAACATCGCCGAGGCGGCGTCCGTGAGCGACCCGGCCACGCGGCGCAAGCTCCTCACCGTCGTGTTCGTCGGCGGCGGCTACACGGGCGTCGAGGCCATGGCCGAGCTCGACGACGCGGCCAAGGCGGCCGTCGACTCGTTCCCGAACCTCTCTCGCGACGAGCTCCGGTTCGTGCTCGTCGAGGCGCTCGACCGCGTCGCCCCCGAGGTCGGGCCCGAGCTCTCGAAGTGGACCCTCGGCCACCTGCGCTCGCGCGGCATCGACATCCGACTGAAGACCACGATGCCCTCGTGCATCGACGGCGACGTCGTCCTCAGCGACGGCGAGACCATCCCGGCGGGCACGATCGTCTGGACCGCCGGCGTCAAGCCCAACCCGGTCCTGGCCGACCTCGGTCTGCCGCTCGGTCCGCGCGGGCACGTCAACGTGTCCGCCACTCTGCAGGTGCAGAGCGACGAGGGCGAGGTGCTCGAGGGCGTCTGGTCGCTCGGCGACGGCGCCCAGGTGCCGAACCTGCTCAGCGAGCAGCAGCCCGCCTACTACCCGCCGAACGCGCAGAACGCCGTCCGGCAGGCCGTCACCGTGGCCGACAACATCATCGCGCAGCTCTCGGGTCAGCCGATCGCGGAGTACCGCCACGAGTCCGTCGGGACGGTCGCCAGCTTCGGCATCGGCAAGGGCGCGGCGAACATCAAGAACGTGCAGATGAAGAACGTCCCGGCCTGGCTGGCCCACCGCGGCTACCACCTGTACGCGATGCCCACGCTGAACCGCAAGTGGCGCATCCTCACCGGGTGGATCACCAACTTCGTCGGCGGACGCGACCAGACGCCGCTCGTCGGCATGGCCGACCCCCGCGCCGGCTTCCTCAAGGTCACCCCGTCGATCTCGGCGGACGACGCGGCCGGCAAGAAGAAGTAACGGACCGATCCGTCGATCAGGAGGCGCGTCCCGGGGAACCGGGGCGCGCCTCCTTCGCATCGTGGTCGGCGGGCAGGGCCCGCGGCAGTCGCAGCGACACGACGGCGCTGAGCACCAGGAGGGCCCCCGCAGAGCCGAACGCGACCGCGTACGACGTGGTGTCCACCAGCAGACCCGCGATCAGCGGACCGGCGATCGCGCCCACGTCGGAGCACATCGAGAACACGGCCACGGGGCGACCGCCGCGACCGCCCGCCGCGTCGCCGACCAGCGCGGCGGGAGCCGTGCCCATGAAGGCCGTGGCCACGCCGTAGACGGCCAGCAGCGCACCGAGCATCACGACGTCGGTCGAGAACGCCACGGCGGCGAGCGTGACTCCGGCGACGAGGAACGCGACGATCATCGCCGGTCGGCGCCCCACCGTGTCGACCAGGCGGGCGGCGGGAGCGAGGGCGACGGTCTGGGCGACCGCGGCCACCGCGAAGACGACGCCCGTCCAGGCCGTCGTCCCCTTGAGCACCTCGACGACCAGGACGGGGACGAGCGCGCTGCGCACCCCGAGGGACGACCAGCCCTGCGCGAAGCTCGCCACGCACGCCGCCCGGAAGCGGATGTCGCGGATCACGACCGCGAAGGCGACGGGGGGTTCGCCCGGTGCCGTCGTGCTGCGGCCTCGCGGCGGTCGCAGCAGCACGACGCCCACCACGCCGGCGATCACGAGGGTGGCCGCGTAGAAGAAGAAGGGCGCCGTGAGGGAGATCGTGGCCAGGACCCCGCCGAGGGCCGGACCGGCCATGCCGCCGACCAGGAAGCCGCCCTGATAGAAGCCGATGGCCCGTGCGCGATGCGACGGCGCCGTCGTGGCGAGGAGGAGGGTCATTGCCGCGATGCTGAACATGGCCGACCCGATGCCGCCGAGACCACGGAGCAGCAGCAGCTGCGGGTACGTCTCGGCGAGCCCCGCCAGGCCGCTCGAGATGGCGACGATGCCGATGCCGACCGCGAGGACGAGTCGCTCGCCGACCCGGTCGAGCAGCTTGCCGACGAAGGGGCTCGCCACGAGGCGCATGAGGGCGAAGGCCGACAGCACGGCGCCGACCAGGGTGTTGTCGACCCCGAAGCTCCGGGCGTAGACCGGGAGGACGGGCACGACGACGCCGAATCCGACCATGACGAAGAACGCGATGACGCCGAGGACGACCACGTCGCGTCCGAGTCGGACGCGGGGCGCCTCGTGGGGGACGTCGGGCGCCGGTGTGGACATCCCCTCAGGGTACGTCGTCGCCTCGGGTCAGGCGGACGGCCCCGCGAGCGAGAAGCCGCTGAGCAGACCCGAGAAGTCCTTCTCGGGAGGTGCGGCGTACTCGCCCCGTGCGCCGCTGCTCAGACCGAGGCGAGCGAGGGACTCGGCGAAGGCGGCACCCGCCCGGACGCCGTCGACGACGGGGACCCCGAGCTCGACGGTGAGCTCGTGGCAGAGGTCGGCCATCCCCGCGCAGCCGAGGACGATCGCCTCGGCCCCCGAGTCGAGGACCAGGCGGCATTCGTCGGCGACCGCCCGCCGGGCCGAGGACGCCGGGTCGTCGAGTGCCAGCACCGGGATCTCGCAGGCCCGGATCACCGTGCAGGCGGACCCGAACCCGTACCGGTCGACGAGTTCGCGCGCGCGACCCGTGGTGCGTCGCAGCGTCGTCACGACGCCGAACCGACGGGCCACGAAGGCGGCCGCATGGAACGCCGCCTCCGCGATGCCCACCACCGGAACCGTCGCCAGCTCCCGCGCGGCGTCGAGTCCGGGATCGCCGAAGCAGGCGATCACGAACGCGTCGACCCCCTCGCGCTCCCCGACGGAGATCTGCTCGAGGAGACCGGGGACGGCCAGCGCCTCCTCGTAGTGGCTCTCGATGGAGGCGGGGCCCATCGTCGGATGGGCGGCGCTCACCCGAGACGACGGCGACACGGCGTCCCTCGCCGCGGTGCCGATCGATCGGGTCATGGCGACGCTGGTGTTGGGGTTGATGACACGGATGTGCACGGCGGTGTCTCCTAGGCGGGGGTGGGGGCGGTGCCGTCGTCGACGGACTCGTCGGCGGGGTCGAGCGACGGCATGCGGGGCCAGCGTCGTTCGAGGGCGCGGAAGATGAGGAGGCCGAGACCGCAGCCGACGAACCAGCTGTAGTTGCTGACCCAGACGACCGAGGGGCCGCCGAGGTCGACGACGACCGCCGGCACGACGGCGACGGCCACGGATGCGGTTCCCGAGGCGACCAGGGCTCGGACGGCGTTCGGGTTGACGCCGCGCCGGTACCAGTAGCGCCCGGCGGGGCCCATCGTGAAGAGGTCGTCGACTGCGATCCGCTGGTGACCGACGAGGTAGTACCCCGCGATGAGGATGCCGAACAGCGGACCGATGAGGGCGCCGAGCACACCCAGCGAGTACTGGATGGCCTGGGCGTCCCCGTACCAGTTCCAGGGGGTGAGGGCGACGCTGCCCACGGCGGCGATCATCCCTCCGGCGCGCCAGCTGATGCGGCGCGGGCTCACGTTCGTGAAGTCGAAGGCCGGCGAGATGAAGTTCGCGACGATGTTGATGCCGACCGTGGCCGTGACGAACGTCAGCCCGCCGAGGAGGATCGCGAAGGGTGTGCCGATGGCGTCGACGGTCTCGATGGGGTCGGTGATGAGCCTCCCGAAGACCGGCACCGTCGCGGAGGCGCAGATCACCGTGAGCAGCGAGAAGAAGAGGAAGTTGACGGGCAGTCCCAGGAGGTTGCCCTTCTTCACGGCCTGGAAGCTGCGACCGTATCGGGCGAAGTCGCCGAAGTTCAGCATCGGTCCCGAGAAGTAGCTCACCACGATGGCCACGGCCGAGAGCATGACGGGGATCGACGCCCCGAGGTCGAGCGGGGGCCCGGCCGACAGGGTGAGGCTCACGCCGCCCCAGCCCGCCTGCGAGACGAGATAGACGGCCAGGGCGATCATCACGATGTAGACGGCAGGGCCGGCGAAGTCGATGAATCGGCGGATGGACTCCATCCCCCGCCAGAACAGCGCCGCCTGTGCCACCCACAGGATCCCGTAGCTGATCCAGCCGAGGGCGTCGAGGCCGAGGAAGGACGGCTCGAGCAGGGCCGCGCTGCCCGGGAGGAACTTCAGGAACATGATCGTGAGGGCCTGCGAGGCGAGGTAGGTCTGGACGCCGTACCAGGCCGTGGCGATCAGGCCCCGGATGATCGCCGGGATGTTGGCTCCTCGGACGCCGAAGACCGCCCGGTTGACCACGGGGTACGGAACACCCGTGCGCTGACTCGGCTTCGCGACCATGTTCGTGAAGACGTTGACGATCACGATGCCGCCGACGAGCGCCACCAGGACCTGCCAGCTGGCGATGCCGAGGGCGAAGAGGCTGCCCGCCGTCACGTACCCGCCGACCGAGTGCACGTCGGACATCCAGAACGCGAAGATGTTGTAGCTGCGCCAGGTCTGGCGGGTCAGAGGCGCGAGGTCGTCGTTGGTCAGGTCCGGGTGGTACCCGGCTCCCCCGGCAGCGTGGCCGGACGGCGTCCGGTCGAGCGGGGAGGTGTCGGGCGCCTCCGCCGGGGCGGTCGGAGCGGTGTTCGATTCCACGAGTTCCTCCTGATCGACGAGGTAGCGTGAGGGGGTGGTGATCCTCGTCCTGGTGTGAATCTATGGCTTCACAACCTGTCGTCGGTTTCCGCGAGGTAACAAGCGTGTGACAGCCATCGCTTCACACCCGACAGATCGGCTGCCCGTGCCCGGAACACCCTCGTCGCGACCGGACGACTCCGCGATCGACCTCGACGCGATCGCCCTCGGGGCACGTCTCCGCGAGCTCCGCCTCGCCCGAGGGCTCTCGCTGAGATCCCTCGCCACCCGACTCGACATCTCGCCCAGCGCCGTGTCGCAGCTCGAGCGAGGGGCCCGGCGACCGTCCGTGAGCCGACTCCTCACCATCGTGCAGGTCCTGGAGGTCCCGCTGGCCGACGTCTTCGCGACCGGGGCGTCGGCGGCACCGGGTGGCACCGTCGCCGCGCCTCCTCGGAGCGTCGTCGTGCAGCGGGCCGACGAGAGCCGACCCGTCGTCCTGGGCGGCGGTGTCGTCTTCCGTCGTCTCTCGCCCGGTCATCTGCGCGGCGTCGACTTCTTCGAGTCGACCTATCCGCCGGGCGCCTCGGCGACCGGCGTGAACGACCTCGTCACCCACGAGGGCTACGAGGTGGGGACGGTGGTCTCCGGCGAGCTGACGATCGAGTTCCCCGACGAGCGGATCGTCGTCCGGGCCGGCGACTCCGTGACGTTCCCGTGCGATCTCCCCCACCGCCTGGGCAACCGGGGCGACATCGACGCCGTGGCCACGTGGCTCATCGTCCACCCCGGCGCGTAGATCGGGTGGGCGCGCGAGTGTGACGCCGTGTTTCGGCATCCGGCGACGCGCTCGGGACGGCGACCCAGAATGAGGTCATGACTCGACGAATCCGGTTCAACGCCTTCGACATGAACTGCGTGGGGCACCAGTCCCCCGGACTGTGGCGCCACCCCGACGACCGGTCGGCCGACTACACGAAGCTGAGCTACTGGACCTCCCTCGCGCGCCTCCTCGAGAAGGGCGTCTTCGACGGGCTCTTCATCGCCGACGTGCTCGGCACCTACGACGTCTACGGCGGGAACCACGACGCCGCCCTGCGGAACGGCACCCAGACCCCCGTCGGCGACCCGATCCTGCTGGTCTCGGCGATGGCGGCCGCCACCGAGCACCTCGGGTTCGGCATCACGGCGGGCACCGCCTACGAGCACCCGTACCCCTTCGCGCGACGCATGTCGACCCTCGACCACCTGACGGAGGGACGGGTGGGCTGGAACGTCGTGACCGGGTACCTCCCGAGCGCCGCCCGCAACATGGGCGCCGACGACCAGCTCGACCATGACACGCGCTACGACCAGGCGGACGAGTACCTCGAGGTGCTCTACAAGCTGTGGGAGGGGTCGTGGGAGGACGACGCGGTGGTCCGGGATCGGGAGACCGGCGTGTTCACCGACCCGGCGAAGGTGCACTCGATCGGGCACGACGGCACCTACTACAAGGTGCCGGGGATCCACATCGCCGAGCCCAGCCCCCAGCGCACCCCGGTCATCTACCAGGCCGGGGCCTCGCCCCGAGGCATCCGCTTCGCCGCCGGGAACGCCGAGTCGATCTTCGTGGCGGCCCCAACCAAGGAGCGCCTCGCGTCCACCGTGACGAAGCTGCGCGACGCCCTGGAGGAGGCGGGGCGCGATCGCTACTCGGCGCGCATCTACACGCTCCTGACCGTCATCACGGACGCGACCCCCGAGGCCGCGGCGGCCAAGCACGAGGAGTACCAGCGGTACGCGTCGCACGAAGGCGCGCTGACGCTCATGTCGGGCTGGATGGGCGTCGATCTCTCGACCTACTCGCTCGACGATCCGGTCGGAGACGTCGAGAGCAACGCGATCCAGTCGGCGCTCGCCAACTTCCAGGCCCAGGAGGGCGACACCGGCAGGGAGTGGACGATCAGGGACATCGCCGAGGCGGCCGGCATCGGGGGTCTCGGTCCGCGCATCGTTGGTTCGGGCGAGCAGATCGCCGATCAGCTGCAGGAGTGGGTGGACGAGACCGACGTCGACGGGTTCAACCTGGCCTACGCCATCACCCCCGGGACCTTCGAGGACATCGTCGAGCACGTGATCCCGGTGCTGCAGGCCCGCGGCGTCTACCCCACGGAGTACGAGCCCGGCACCCTGCGGCAGAAGCTCTTCGGTCGCGGCGATCGTCTCCCCGACGAGCACCACGGCGCGCGGTACAAGGTCGCTGCGGAGCCGACCGACGGCTGACCCCGCGGCCTCTCCGTGACGCCCGGCGCGCATCCCGGTTAGGGTTAACGTGCTGTGCAGCCCGTCTGGGCCGTGGGGTGAGGGTCGGATCGGCCCGGCTGACGAGGGGCGGGCGGCGATGGTGTTCGAGTACGTGGCGGCGAGGTGGGACCAGATCTGGTTCGCCTCCTGGCAGCACTTCAGCCTCGTGGTCCAATGCGTGGTGCTGGCAGTCGTCCTCGCCGTCGTCATCGCCGTGCTGGTCCACCGGACCCCCTGGCTGAGCGCCGTCGCGAACGGCGTGTCCGCCGTCGGTCTGACGCTCCCGTCGTTCGCCCTGGTGGGCCTCCTCATCCCGTTCCTCGGCTTCGGCGTGCCTCCGGCGGTCGCCATCGTCACGTTCTTCGCGACCCTGCCCATCCTCCGGAACGCGGTCGTCGGGTTGAACGAGGTCGACGCCTCGCTGCTCGAATCCGCGCGCGGCGCGGGCATGGGCTCGATGCGGACCCTGCTCACGGTCCAGCTGCCGCTCGCCTGGCCGATCATCCTGACCGGTGTCCGCGTCAGCGCTCAGATGGTCATGGGCATCGCGGCCGTCGCGGCGTACAGCCTGGGGCCCGGGCTCGGCGGCTTCATCTTCTCGGGTCTGTCCCGAACCGGCGGCGCCAACGCGCTCGCCTCCGTCGTCACCGGTGTCGTCGGCGTCATCGTCCTCGCCGCCGTGCTCGATCTCCTGCTCGTCGGCCTCGGCCGCCTGACCATCTCGCGAGGTATCCGTGTCCAGAACTGACTCCCCCGCCGTCTCGTCGACCGGAGAGGTCTCGGGCAAGGCGATCCGCCTCGAGCAGGTCACCAAGCGGTACCCCGGCCAGGCGAGGCCGGCCGTCGACGGGATCACGCTGGAGATCCCCGCCGGCAAGATCGTCATGCTCGTCGGCCCGTCCGGTTGCGGCAAGACGACCACGTTGAAGATGATCAACCGCCTCATCGAGCCCACCGAGGGGCGGATCGTGCTCGGGGACGACGACGTGACGGACATCGACGGTGATGATCTGCGCCGTCGGATCGGCTACGTCATCCAGGCCGGCGGGCTGTTCCCGCACATGACCGTCGCGACGAACATCGGAATCGTTCCGAAGATGCTCGGCTGGTCGAAGGAGCGCATCGCCGCCCGCGTCGACGAACTGCTCGAGCTGGTGTCGCTCGACCCGGAGACCTATCGCGATCGATTCCCCCGCGAGCTCTCGGGTGGGCAGCAGCAGCGCGTCGGCGTCGCCCGGGCCCTGGCCGCGGATCCGCCGGTGCTGCTCATGGACGAGCCGTTCGGGGCCGTCGACCCGATCACGCGGCAGCGTCTTCAGGACGAGCTCATCAACATCCAGCACGAGCTGCAGAAGACCATCGTCATCGTGACGCACGACTTCGACGAGGCGGTCAAGCTGGGCGACTGGATCGTCGTGTTCTCGGAGGGGGCGCACATCGTGCAGTACGACACCCCCGAGCGGATCCTCGCCGAGCCGGCGAACGAGTTCGTCGAGAACTTCATCGGCTCCGGCGCCGGGCTCAAGCAGCTGACGCTGTCCCGGGTCGGCGACGTCGATCTCGAGGAGGCGGTCGTCGCGTCCCCGGGCGAGTCCGGTGCTGAGGTGCTCGCCCGGGCGAAGGCCGCCGGGCACAACCACGTCGTCGTCGTCGACGAGCGCAACCGGCCCATCGCCTGGCCGTCGACGCGCCGGCTCTCGCGCGTCGACACCGTCTCCGCGACCGTCGACGCCGACCTCCCGGTGATCGGCAGCGGGGCGACCCTGAACGACGCGCTCGACACCATGCTCGTCTCGAGCGCGGGGGCCGCGCTCGTGACCGGGCGCCGCGACTCGTTCATCGGCGTCATCACGGTCGAGGTCGTCATGGAGGCGATCACCCGTGCCCGGAAGGCGGCCGCCGTGGCCGCCGAGTACACGCCCGTCGGCACCAACACGGGCCAGCTCGACGTGGTCGACGTCACGGCGCGCGACGCCCGGCCCTCGAGCGGGCCGGGACCGGTCGACGAGCCCGGGTCGACCGGCGCTGAGACCCCGGCCTCGTCCGAGGGGCGATCGTGAGCGCGGCCACCGCAGTCGGCACCGCCGGCGCGGGGTCGAGTCGCGCACACCGTCCGACCTGGCTGGGGCTCGTCCCGCAACCGGTGGCGGTCCTCCTCGGCTTCGGGGCCTTCGCCGTCTGGCTGTCGGCAGCGGACCTCAGCGCCGGCGAACGGACGACGCTCAACCCGGACACCCTGGTGTCGCTGATGAGCGAGCACCTCTCGTTGACCTTCGTCTCGGCGCTGATCGTGCTCGTGATCGCGATCCCCCTCGGGATCCTGCTCACGCGTCGTCCCTTCGTCAAGATCAGCGGGGGCGTGCTCGCCGTCGCGAACTTCGGACAGGCGGCCCCCGCGATCGGCCTCATCGTCCTCCTGGCGTTCTGGCTCGGCTTCGAGTTCCGAGCAGCGGTCGTGGCCCTCGTGCTCTACGCCGTCCTGCCGGTGCTCCGCAACACGATGATCGGTCTGCAGAGCGTCGACTCCCGACTCGTCGAGGCGGGACGAGGGATGGGCATGAGCGCCTTCTCGGTGCTGCTCAGGGTCGAGCTGCCCCTCGCCGTGCCGGTGATGCTGTCGGGCATCCGCACCGCCCTCGTCCTCCTCGTCGGTTCGGCCGCCCTCGCCACGTTCATCGGGGCGGGCGGGCTCGGGCTCCTCATCACGACCGGCGTCAATCTGTTCCTCCCCCGGGTCCTCGTCTCGGGCGCGATCCTCATCGCCCTGCTGGCCCTGCTCATCGACTGGCTGGGGCGACTCGTCGAACACGTCGCCCGGCCGAAGGGACTCTGACCCGTGGTCCATCACGACTCCCGCCCGCGCTCATCGACCTCGCGCATCCACCGTCGGCCGGCTGTCCGCGGCGCTCTCGCGGGCGTGCTCGCCGCAGCGACGGTGGCCGGGCTCGCCGGGTGCGGCCTGCAGCCCGCCACCGCCTTCGTGCCCGCCGTGGCGCCCGGGTCGATCGAGGCGATCGAGGGCCTGCCCGCCGACGCGGCGCTCACGGTGACCGCCAAGAACTTCACCGAGCAGCTCGTCCTCGGCAAGATCGCCGTCCTCGCGGCACAGGCCGCGGGCTTCGAGGTGACCGACCTCACGAACGTGCCGGGCAGCGTCGCCGTCCGACAGCTCATGCTCGACGGCGACGCCGACATGACGTACGAGTACACGGGCACGGCCTGGTTGACCTACCTCGGCGAGGCCGCGGGCATCCCCGACCAGCAGGAGCAGTTCGAGGCGGTCCGCGACGCGGACACGGTCAACGGCCTGACCTGGCTGGAGCCGGCGCCCCTGAACAACACGTACGCCATGGCCGTCCGATCGGAGGCGGTGGCCGAGCTGGGCGACGTCGCCACGCTCTCGGACATCGCCGCACTCCCCGTCGAGCAGCGCACGTTCTGCGTCGAGGCCGAGTTCAACAGTCGTGCCGACGGCTTCAAGCCCATGCTCGAGAGGTACGGCCTCGAGCTGGGCGCTCCGGACGGGGTGCCGACGAGCAACGTGAGCATCCTCGACACCGGCACCGTCTACGAGGCGACCGATCGCGGCAACTGCAACTTCGGCGAGATCTTCACCACAGACGGTCGCATCGACGCCCTCGACCTCACCGTCCTCGAAGATGACCAGGGGTTCTTCCCCGCCTACAACGCGGCCCCGGTGCTGTCGACCGCGACGCTCGAGACGTACCCCGAACTGGCCGACGTGTTCGACCTGATCTCGCCCGAGCTCACGGACGAGGAGCTCCGTGGTCTGAATCTGAGGGTCGACGTCGAAGGGGAGGAGCCGGCCGACGTGGCCTTCGACTGGATGATCGAGAAGGGCTTCGTCACGCGTCCCTGAGGGCCGGTGTCGTGGCACGGTCGTCCGGCGAGGGGGCCATGATCCCTCCCCATCAGAAGGCCGGGCACGGAGAGCGACCCGGGCTGTGGAGCGGCTCCGATCAGCTGCAGGGCCCCGGCAGGCTGAGGCCATGACCTGCCCCCCTCCCTCACCCGCCCATCTGCCCGTCTCGAGCGTTCACGATCTCGCCGATTGGGTGGCCGAGCTGCTGCCCGTGGCCGTCCGCCGTCAGCTGTGGACGCTGTTCTTCGACCGCGATGACGTGCAGCTCCCGATGATGGTCCCCCTCGAGGGGATCCCCGAGCGGCCGTCGCGGTCGGCCGTCCTCGCATGGGGCCGCGCCCTGGAGGCGGTGGTCGCCGAGTTCGAGGTCGCCTGGGTGTCGTTCGTCATCGAACGCCCGGGTGGGGCAGAGCCGAACGATTCGGACAGGGCGTGGTGCGAGTCCCTCAGCACGCTCGACTCGTCGCCGGGGCTCGTCGTCCGCTCCGTGCTGGGCTGCACCGACGTCGGCGTCCGCCCCTGGGTGGTGGCGCCGGCGGCACCGGCGTCCGCGGCGTCCGCGTCGATCGCGGGCGTGTCGTCGAGGGCGGATCAGGGCGGCCTGAGCCGGGACATCGGCGGAGGGGCGAGACGGGAGCGCATTCAGTCCTCGCCGAGGCGTCTCGCCCTCGCCGAGGTGCTGCCGCTGCGGTGACCATGGTCTCGGTCGAGATGCCGCCACCAGGCGGTCTCGGCCTGCTCCGCCGACGTGAAGACCCCGAGGGGGCGCTGCTCTCTCTCGACGATGGACCACCGCGTCAGTCGGTAACCCCCGCCGAACCGCTCCACGAGCGCCAACGGGGCGGAACCGTCTTCGCGACGGACGACCCAGCGACGTTCTCCGAGCGGATCGAGCATCCCCCGATCGTACGCGGACCCCGGGGCAGGGTCCGGCGCGAGCCCCGGCCCGAGAAGCCGGTCAAGCGGATTCGGGGCGGATCACGGCGGCGCAGGGGCTACTTGCGGTTGCCGATGCGTCCCCGGAGCACGTCGATCCGCTTCTGGATCTGCTCCGTGCTGGCCTGAGCCACCGACGGGCCGCCGCTGATCCGACGGAGGTCCGCGTGGATGAGGCCGTGGGGTTCGTTCGAGTGCCGGGACCAGATGGACACCAGCCGGCTGAGCTCCTGACGCTGCTCCTTGATGGTCTGATAGAGCGGTCGGGCGGTCTCGATCGGGGCGGCCGCGGTCGGCATCCTCGTCTTCGATGATCGGCGCGCCTGCGTGGCCTGACGCTGACGGAGGAGATCGCGCACCTGGTCGGGTTCCAGCAGACCGGGGATGCCGATGAAGTCGAGCTCCTCGAGACTGCCGATCTCGCCACCGGTGCCGAACTCGCCGCCGTCGTAGAGGACCCGGTCGAAGGACGCCTGCGAATCGAGCGCCTCGAACGGCTGCTGCTCGAGCAGACTCGAGGCCTTCTCCTCGCGGTTGGCGGCGGCCATCATGTCCTCTTCGGGGGCGAAGATGCCGTCGTCGGCCGTGGTCGGCCGGTCGAGGGCGTGATCGCGCTCGAGTTCGAGCTGCCCTGCCAGGGCCATGAGACTCGGCACGCTCGGCAGGAAGATCGAGGCCGTCTCGCCGCGGCGACGGGCTCGGACGAACCGGCCGACGACCTGGGCGAAGAACAGCGGGGTCGAGGCGGAGGTCGCGTAGACGCCGACGGCGAGCCGAGGCACGTCGACGCCCTCCGACACCATCCGGACCGCCACCATCCACCGGCTGTCGCTGTCCGAGAACGCCTGGATCCGGTCGCTGGCCGCCTTCTCGTCCGAGAGGACGACCGTGGGGCGCTCCCCCGTGATCCTCTGCAGCACGGCCGCGTACTGGCGGGCGGCGGTGTGGTCGGTCGCGATCACGAGCCCGCCGGCGTCGGGGACGCCGCGCCGGACCTCGGTGAGCCTCTTGTCGGCTGCGGACAGCACGGCCGGGATCCAGTCGCCCTGAGGCGAGAGCGCCGTGCGCCAGGCCTGAGCCGTGATGTCCTTGGTGACGGCCTCGCCGAGGGAGGCGCTCATCTCGTCGCCCATGCGGGTCCGCCAGCGCATCTGACCGGCGTAGGCCATGAAGAGCACGGGGCGCACGACGCCGTCGGCGAGAGCCCGGCCGTAGCCGTAGGCGTAGTCGGAGCGGGAGGTCCGGATGCCCTGCTCGTCGGCCGTGTACGTGACGAACGGGATGGGTGCGGTGTCGGAGCGGAACGGGGTGCCGGTCAGGGAGAGCCGCCTGGTCGCCTTGCCGTAGGCCTCGCGGATGCCGTCGCCCCAGCTGAGGGCGTCGCCGCCGTGGTGCACCTCGTCGAGGATGACGAGGGTGCGACCGGCCTCGGTCAGAGCCCGGTGCACCTCGGGGTTCATGCCCACCTGCGCGTAGGTCACGGCGACACCGTGGTAGTGGCGGCCGAAGGTCACGTCGGCGTTCTTGAACATCGGGTCGAGACGGAGATTCACCCGATCGGCCGCGTCCGCCCACTGCCTCTTGAGGTGCTCGGTGGGGGCGACGACGACGACCCGGTCGACGACTTCGCGCGAGAGGAGCTCCGTCGCGAGTCGCAGAGCGAAGGTCGTCTTGCCCGCGCCCGGTGTGGCTGCCGCGAGGAAGTCGACCGGCGAGGTCGCGAAGTACTGTTCGAGGGCTTCGGCCTGCCAGGCACGGAGCTTGGCCGCGGTGCCCCAGGCGGCTCGCTCGGGGAAGGCGGGAGACAGGTGCTCGGCGGCCGAGTTGCCGGCGGACACGCCGACGTCCGTGAGGTCGAGGGTGCTGTCGCCGCGGGGGTCGTCGCGCCCCGAGGGATCGTCCACGCTAGCTGTGCTCACTCGACCCCACTGTACCCGGGGTCGGCGGACGGCTCGACCGGCGAGGCGCCCGTGCGGCGCCGGCCCGGCCGACCGTTGCCGGGGCGGAGGAGCGACGCCGGCGTGAGCATCGCCGAACCGAACTTCGCCTGGAGGGCGTCCATCGTCGACTCGGCCTCGCGCCAGTCGGCGTCCTCGTCCCACAGCCCGAGCGAGAAGCCGCCCCCTGCACCCGCCACCAGCTGCTCGACCCGGACGCCCACGAGCCGGATGCGTTCGTGCTGCTTGCCCGTCGCCTCGTACACCGAACGCACCTCGTCGTAGATGCGTCGACCGAGATCCGTGGGTTCGGCGAGCGTCTTCGAGCGCGTGATGGTGACGAAGTCGGTGGTGCGCAGTTTCAGCACGACGGTGCGTCCGCTCATGCCGGCGGCACGGAGACGGACGGCGACCTTGTCGCTGAGCCGCAGCAGCTCGCGACGGATCTCGACGGGGTCGGTCACGTCGCTCGAGAACGTGACCTCGTGCCCGAGGCTCTTCTCCTCGGTCGTCGTCGTGACGGACCGCGGGTCGCGGCCCCAGGAGAGGGCGTGCAGCTTCGCACCGCCTGCCGGGCCCACGGCCCGCACGAGCGTGTCGAGGGGTGCGGCGGCCACATCGCCGATGGTCCGCAGGCCGAGGTTGAGCAGGGTCTCCTCCGTCTTGCCCCCGACGCCCCAGAGCCCGCTGATCGGCCGCGGGTGCAGGAACCCGAGCGTCTCGTCGTGAGGGACGATGAGCAGGCCGTCCGGCTTGGCGACGCTCGACGCGAGCTTCGCCACGAACTTCGTGGAGGCGGCGCCGATGCTGCAGTGCAGTCCCGTCTCGTCGTGCACCCTGCGGCGGAGCTCGGTCGCGATCTCGAAGGGCGACCCCATCAGGCGGATGGACCCCGAGACGTCGAGGAAGGCCTCGTCGATGCCGAGCCGCTCGACCATCGGCGTGACGTCGTCGAACATCGACATGACGATCGACGAGTAGTGACGGTACTTCTCGCCATGGGGCTCGAGGACGACGGCCTGCGGGCATCGCCGGAGCGCGATCGCCATGGGCATCGCGGAGTTCACGCCGTACTTCCGTGCCTCGTACGTCGCGGCCGTGACGACCGAGCGCTCCGACCGATGACCGATCACGACCGGCTGACCGACCAGATCGGGGCGATCGAGCAGTTCGACCGAGGCGAAGAAGGCGTCCATGTCGACGTGGAGGATCGGAGCCGTCGCGTCGTCGGTGGGATGGCTGGTGACCAGCCGCCCGCTGCCGTCCTGTTTGCTCACCCGTGCATCCTCACACGGGCCTCCGACATCCGGAGATCAGGAGGCGGGACCGAGCAGCCAGGCGGCCGTCGTCGCATGAGCCGAGTCCGTGCTCGACGGGTGGAAGCGCCCGGCCAGCACGTCGCGCTGCAGTCGGCCGAGCTCGGACGACGTCCGGTACGACGCGCCGCCCGTCACGGCGACGGCCTGGTCGACGACGGCGCGCGCGGTCTCGGTCGTCCGCGTCTTCAACCCGACCACGCGCGGGAACCAGGCCGCCCCGTGGTCGACCAGCCGGTCCACGTCCCGGGCGACCGTGTCCACCTGCGGTTCCATGCCGTCGAGGGCGATGGCGGCGTCCGCGATCCGCCACCGGATCACCGCGTCGGACGACAGCGGCGCCCCGCCCGCGCGACGCGACGTCCGCGTGGTGGCCGCCTCGACCGCGAGTTCGACGGCGCGTCGTGCGATCCCCCGGTAGACGGCCGAGACGAGGGTCTCGAAGACGGCGAACACCGCGAAGACGAAGGGGTCGGACGAGGGGCCGACGGGCAGTCGTCGGACGATCCGCGAGGCGGCGACGGGTGCCCGGTCGAGTCGGGTGGTGTGGCTCTGGGTCGCGCGCATGCCGATGGTGTCCCAGTCGCCCAGCGACTCGTGGCCGCCGTCCTCGCGCCTCAGGAACCCGTGCACCAGCGTCGGTCGACCCGGGTCCGCGTCGTCGCGGCCGAACACCCCGAGTCGGGTCCAGACAGGAGACAGCGAGGTGAAGATCTTCGTCCCGCTGAAGCGGTAGCCGCCGTCGTCGTCCGGCTCCGCCCGGGTGGCCGAATCGAACAGGACCAGGTCGTTGCCCGGTTCGCTGACGCCGAAGGCGAAGATCTCGTCGCGGGCGGCCTCGTCCAGGACGTAGTCGAGCGATTCGTCGCCTCTCGCCCGCAGCACGGCGGCGCAGCCCGTCCAGACCAGGTGCATCCCGACCGCGAGGGCGGTGGCCGGGGCGGCCGTGGCGAGGCGGGTCTGCAGGGCCGCGACCTGCTCGAGTCCGAGACCCGCGCCTCCTCGGTCCTGCGGGACGAACAGGCGCAGCCACCCCCGCTCGCGGAGCTCGGCGAGGTCCTCGTCGGGGAACGCGTTCTCCCGGTCCGCGACCGCCGCACGGGCCCGGAACCGGTCGAGGAGGTCGGCCGGCAGGGCGTCCTCCGGCGATGTGTCGCGGTCGATCCTGATCCGAGGTCCTGGTGTCTGCACGGGTCGAGAGTATTCCGGTCGCCGGGTAACGTGGTGGGCATGTCACAGCAGCACCCCTGGTCGCGGTACGTCGCTCTGGGAGACTCGTTCACGGAGGGCATCGGCGACCCGGAGGAGAAGTCCCCCGGCGGGCACCGGGGATGGGCGGACCGGGTGGCCGAGGTCCTCGGATCGTCGACGGACGACTTCGCCTACGCGAACCTCGCCGTCCGCGGGCGCCTGCTGCAGCAGATCATCGACGAGCAGGCCGACGCCGCGCTCGCGCTCCGCCCCGACCTCGTCACGGTCTCCGCCGGGGGCAACGACATCATCCGCCCCGGCACCGACCCCGACCAGGTCGCGGCGGGCTTCGAGGGTCTCGTCGAGCGCCTCGGCAGCGAGGGCGCCACCGTCGTCGTCTTCACCGGCCCCGACATCGGCGCCACCCCCGTCCTCGGTCGGATGCGGGGCAAGGTCGCGATCTACAACGAGCACGTCCATGCGATCGCGCAGCGTCACGACGCCGTCGTGGCCGACATGTGGGCGCTTCGCGAGCTGTCGGGCCCGGGCATGTGGGCGCCGGATCGCCTCCACTTCAGCCCCCTCGGTCATCACACCATCGCGCGGATGGTCCTGGCCGCTCTGGCGGTCGAGAACGACCTCGAGCCCTTCCAGCCGGAGCCGCTCCAGAGACGACCCTGGCGTCAGGCCCGCTCCGAGGACATGGGCTGGGCGCGGGAGTACCTCGTGCCCTGGGTGGTCCGTCGCATCCGCCATCAGTCGTCGGGCGACGGCCGGCAGCCCAAACGGCCCGAAGCCGTCACGGTCGTCTACCGCGACGAGGTCTGACGCCCCGCCGAAGCGAGGGTTATGAGGCGAGGGTCAGGAGGCGCGCGTCAGCCCGTCGATGATCTCGCCCGGGTGGGTCAGCCGCCACCAGGCGCCCGGCTCGGGGATGTCGCGGGCGAGCACGAGCGGCACCTCGACCGTCTCGTCGTCGACCGTGAAACGGACCACCCCCACCTCGGCGCCGGCGGCGTCGGGCCCGATCGGATCGGTCGTCACGCGAGCCTCGATCGTCTCGTCCCCCCAGACGAGCACGGAGGCGTCCTCGGTCGTCACGGCCTCGGACGTCGCTCCCCAGGGGAGGTCGTACCGCGCGAAGGGGTCGCCCGAGCGGGTCAGATCGATCGTCTGGAACCGTGCGAGCGCGCTGCCGAGCAGCGCCGTGACGTCGACGTCGAGCGAGTCGTGGTCGACCCCGCCGAGCATCACGCCCACGACCGTCACGGTGTCGTCCCCGATCGTGTAGTCCGCCGAGAACAGCAGGCACGCGCCCGCCTCGTCGAGGGTGCCCGTCTTGATGCCGGTCACGCCGTCGATGCCCAGCAGCTCGTTGGAGTTCTCGATCTCGCCGACTCCCGGGATGACCGCTCTGTCGGTGCGGACGATCTCGGCCACGACGGGGTCCTCGAGGGCGAGTCGCCCCAGGGCGACCAGATCGGTGGCCGTGCTCGTGTTCGCGGGTGACATGCCCGTCGGCTCGACGATCGTGGTCGACGTGAGGCCCTTGTCGTCGAGCCAGGCGTCGGCCGCCTCGACGAACGCCTCCGAGCTGCCGAAGGCCCACAGGGCGATCGCGTCGGCGTAGTTGTTCGCCGATTCGATCAGCGAGACCTCGAGGGCCTGACGCTCGGTCAGGCGGAGGCCGGCGGGCATGGGCGCGACCTTGCCGTTCTGCGCCAGATAGGAGTCGTAGAGCGCCTCGTCGTCCGCGTCGAACGTGATGGTCGGACCGTCCCCGCCATCCAGGGGCCGCTCGTCGAGCACGACCAGTGCGCTGACGACCTTGCTGATGCTGGCGATGGGACGGGCGCGATCGTCGCCGCTCGTCGTGAGGCTGTCGTCGTAGCCGAGGGCCTGCACGGCCGTCGCCCCGTAGCCGGGGAACGTCAGATCGGGGGCCGCCTGCTCGGGCGCCTCGAAGGTCGAGGCCGTCGCCGCCGCGGGCGAGGTGGGGCCGAGCAGCATGACCGACGTGTACGACCCGGCGACCACGACCAGCGCCGTGAGGGCGGCGACGACCCCGCGCCGACGGCGCCGTGCGCCGAGCCGCGACCCGGCGGTGGGGCCGGTCGCAGCCGTCATCGCCCGACGGACGTCATCGTGGGCACCCGGAGCGCCCAGAGGGCCACCGCCGAAGCGGCCGCGACGTTGAGGCTGTCGACGCCGTGCAGCATGGGGATCGTGACGACGACGTCGGACGATCGCAGGGCGGCGCGGCTCAGTCCGTCGCCCTCGGTCCCGAGCAGCAGCGCCACCTTCTCGGGAGGGTCGGCGGAGTAGGCGTCGAGGGGCACCGCGTCGTCGGACAGCGCGAGGGCGGCCACCTCGAAGCCCGCCGCCCGCAGCAGGTCGCCGCCTTCGGGCCACTCCGGGAGGCGCGTCCACGGGACCTGCAGGACGGTGCCCATGCTGACGCGCACGCTCCGGCGGTAGAGCGGATCGGCGCATCGGGGCGTGATGAGCACGGCGTCCGCCCCGAGTCCGGCGACGGCCCGGAAGATGGCCCCGACGTTGGTGTGGTCGACGATGTCCTCGAGCACGACGACCCGTCTGGCGTCGGCGAGGACCGCGGCGACGTCGGGGAGTGCGGGGCGGTGCATCGCCGCAAGGGCCCCGCGGTGCAGGTGATACCCCGTCAGGGTCTCGAGCAGGGCCGCGTCGCCGATGAAGATCTCGCCCTCGAAGTCGGCGACCAGAGGCTCGATGTCCGCGAGCCAGCGGTCCGTCATGAGCACCGACCGGGGCACATGGCCCGCCCGCAGGGCCCGCTCGATGACCTTCGACGACTCCGCGATGTAGAGCCCGCCCTCGGGTTCGCTCACCCGGCGCAGCGCGACGTCCGTGAGTCGGCGGTAGTCGGCGAGGGCCGGGTGGTCGAGATCGGTGATGCGGGTGATGCGCACGGGGCTCCGGAGGCGGTGGGGTCCGGGCCGAGGTCGGCTGACGGAGACGAAACGGGAGGTGACGACGTTTAGGCTAACGTCCACGGATCGGAAGGAGCCTCGATGGTCTCGAACACCACGCCCCGGGGCGGGAGCGTCGTCGATCCCCCTCTCGACGCCGAGGCCCTCGACGAGGCGGTGGGGCTCCTGCGGGGTCGCCGGGTGGCGGTCCTGACCGGGGCCGGCGTCAGCACCGACTCGGGGATCCCCGACTACCGCGGCGCCGGGGCGCCGCCGCGCAACCCGATGACCTTCCAGCAGTTCCTGTCGAGCGACCGGTACCGCAAGCGCTACTGGGCGGGCAGCCACCTGGGCTGGAAGGCCTTCCGCGCGTCCGAGCCGAACCGCGGCCATCGCGCCCTCGCGGAGCTCGAGCGCGCCGGGGTGACGAACGGCGTGGTGACGCAGAACGTCGACAACCTGCACGTGCGGGCGGGCTCGCAACGGGTCGTCGATCTGCATGGCACGGTCGACCGCGTCGTCTGCCTGACCTGCGGCCAGTCGTTCGCCCGCGACATGGTCTCGTCTCGTCTGGCCGAGGCGAACCCGTGGCTCGAGCACCCCGAGAGCGTGCGGCTCGCCCCGGACGGCGATGTCGAGGTGGACGACATCGACGCCTTCGAGGTGCCCGTCTGCACCGTCTGCGGCGGCATGCTCAAGCCCGACGTGGTGTTCTTCGGCGAGTTCGTGCCCGTCGAGCGGTTCGCCGAGGCCCGTTCCCTGGTCGTCGGGGCCGAGGCCCTGCTGATCGCCGGGTCCTCGCTGGTCGTCAACTCGGGCATCCGGCTGCTCGATCAGGCCACCCGGCGGAGACTGCCGGTCGTCGTCGTGAACCGCGGCGTCACCAAGGGCGACGGCCGAGCGGCGGTTAAGCTGAACGCCGGCACGTCGGAGACCCTGGCGGCCCTCGCGGAGCGACTGATCCCCTGACCCGTTCCGCCGATCGGAGGAACCCGCGTGACTCTTCTCTACCTCGTGCGCCACGGCGAGACCGACTGGAACCGCGCGAGGCGCATCCAGGGCGCCACCGACATCCCCCTGAACGACCTGGGCCGCTCGCAGGCCCGTGAGGCCGGTGCGTTGCTCGCGCGACGCCGCGTCTCGGCCGTCGTCGCGAGCCCGCTGTCGCGGGCCGCCGAGACGGGCGCCATCATCGCCGAGGTCCTGGGCCTCGCTCCGCCGACGCATGCGGCCGCACTCGCCGAGCGCCGGTACGGCGAGGCCGAGGGTCTCACCGGAACCGAGGTCGAGGCCCGGTTCCCGACCGGAACGCCGGTGCCCGGTCGCGAGAGCCGCCGCGATCTCGTCGCGCGGGTCCTGCCCGCACTGGACGACATCGCCCGCTCCCACGCCGGCGGTCTGGTGGTGGTGGCCACGCACGGCGCCGTGATCCGAGCCGTCGTCAATCACGTCTCGCCCGAGACCGAGGCCCATGTCGGCGTGCCGATCCGCAACGGCTCGATCCACTCCTTCATGTCCGACGGGGGCGGTCTCGTGCTCCGCGAGTTCGACGACCCCATCGAGCTCGAGTCCGAGCGCCCGGGGACGTTCGACTTCGAGTACCAGAACGCTCTCGAGAACGGGGCGAGCGGGAGGGACTGAACCGCGCCTCCTCGGTCAGGCCGTGGGCTCGGCGGCGCCCGTCGACGCGACCGAGGCGAGCACGGCGGCCAGGGCGGCCGCCGAGGCGTCCCAGTCGAATCGCGAGGCCTGCTCGACCGAGGCCCTCGACCGCGACGCCCACTCCGACTCGAGACGTCTCACCGCGGCGGCGATCGAGGCCGGGGACTCCGGGTCGAAGTACAGGGCGGCCTCTCCCCCGATCTCCCGGAAGATCGGTATGTCGCTGACGACGGCGGGCGTGCCGAGCGCCATCCCCTCGACGATCGGGATGCCGAACCCCTCGGCGCGCGACGCCGTCACGACGGCCGTCGCGCGCCTCAGCACGTCGTGGTACTCGTCGTCCCCCACCCCGTCATGGAACACGAGCGCGTCACGGGGCGCCAGAGCGGACAGGGAGGCGCGCTCGCGCTCGGACACCCGGCTCATCAGATGCAGCCGGTACCCGTCGAGCAGGGGCAGCGCCCTCACGAGCGCGGACACGTTCTTGTACGGCATGAACGACCCCATGTAGACGAGGTCGCGGCGCTCCGGTGCGGTGCGCGGCGCGCTCGGTGCCACCGGGTCGGTGGCGTTCCCGACGACCGTGACGGGCCGACGCGTCAGGCGGTGTCGGCGCATCTCGTCGCGCGTCGTCCGGCTGACCGTGACCACCGCGTCGGCCCGGTCGAGCAGCAGACGCTGGGGCCACCAGGCGAGGTGATACAGCCGCCACAGCAGACGGATCGGCAGCGCGAACTCGGGCGGCGGGGTGCGGTTCGTGTAGTAGATCAGATCGTGCAGGGTGAGGACGAGGGGGTACCGGCGTCCGAACGAGCCCATGGTCTGCATCGGCGACCAGACGACGTCGGGTCGCAGACGATTGACCTGCAGCGCGACGAGCGGCTCGAGCGGGCTCGTCGGCGAGCTGATGACGACGTGGGGTCGGTCGGGCAGCTTCTCGAGCTGACGGGGATCGTTGACGAGCAGCGTGACGTCGTGGGTCTCGGCCAGCGCCCCGACGACACCCGCCGTGAAGCGGCTGATGCCGTCGTGACGGCCGACGCGGACGTACCGGCAATCGGCGACGATCCTCATCGGACGAAGGCCTCGACGGCCGCGGCGGCCTCACGGGGCTTCTCGTAGTGGATCAGGTGCCCGACCCCGTCGATGACGTCGAGGGTGGCGTCGGGGAACAGCGCGCGCAGCTCGTGCTGGGCCGGGAGCGCGGTGATGTCGTCCCGATCGGCCGCGATCAGCAGCGTCGGCACGTCGACCCGCGCCGCGTACGAGCTGACGTCGCTCGAGACCGAGGCCCGGAAGGCGTCGAGGACGACCCGACGATCCGCGAAGCGCGAGAAGTACGCGTCGTGCTGGTCGTGGATCCACCGCCGGAGTCCCCGGTCGCGCGTCTTGACCATCGCGAGGCTCGTGAACCGGGTCACCAGGGCGCTCTGCAGGGCCGCGAGCCCGGCGCGCTCGGGCAGGGCGGCCCCGGCCCAGTAGTAGAGGACGGCCAGCCGCGTCACGACGCCGCGAGGACCGCGCAGCGCCGGCGCGGCGATCGGATTGACGAGGACGAGGCGGGAGGCGCGGAGTCCGTCCGCCAGCGCGGCCGAGGTCACGATCGACCCGAACGAGTGACCCAGCACGACGACGTCGTCGCCGAGTCCCAGCGCGGCGACGAATGCGGTCAGCCACCGCGCGTAGGCGGCGACCGTGTGCTCCCCCGTCAGAGGCGACGAGTCGCCGAAGCCCGGGAGGTCGGGCATCACGACGCGGACGCCGACGAGATGGGCGACCACCGGCTCGAGACCGTGGTGATCCCCTCGGAAGCCGTGGACCGCGACGATCGTGACCCGGGCCTCCTCGGCATCGGGGGTCTCGTAGATCCAGTAGCGCGTCGAACTCCCGCCGACGTCGACGACGTGCTCGGAGACGTCGGAGGCGGCCAGGCGCGAGCGGTAGGGAGACGGGACGCGGGGCTCTCGGACGATCACCCGGCGAGTCTACGAGTCGGATCCGAACGCGATGCGCGAAGCCGCGCGCGCCACCGTAGAGTGACACGGTGAGCTTCACTGCCCCGATCCAGCAGCCCGGACTGACCCTCGACCCGAACTGGCACCGTCGTGCCGTCTTCTACGAGGTGATGGTCCGATCCTTCGTCGACAGCAACGGGGACGGGGCGGGTGACCTGCAGGGACTCCACTCCCGTCTGGACTATCTGCAGTGGCTCGGAGTCGACGCCCTCTGGCTGCCGCCGTTCTTCCAGTCGCCGCTGCGCGACGGCGGATACGACATCGCCGACTACAAGTCGATCCTGCCCGAGTTCGGCACGCTCGACGAGTTCCGCGACCTCGTCACCAAGGCGCACGAACGCAACATGCGCATCGTCATCGACATGGTGCTGAACCACACCTCCGACCAGCACGAGTGGTTCCAGCAGAGCCGCGAGGACCCCGAGGGCCCCTACGGCGACTTCTACGTCTGGCGCGACACCGACGACGAGTACGAGAACATCCGCGTCATCTTCGTCGACACGGAGGAGTCCAACTGGACCTTCGACCCCGTGCGGCGCCAGTTCTTCTTCCACCGCTTCTTCTCGCACCAGCCGGACCTCAACTTCGAGAACCCGGCCGTCCAGGAGGCCGTCTTCGACGTCGTCCGGCACTGGCTGTCGATGGGCGTCGACGGGCTCCGTCTCGACGCCATCCCCTACCTCTTCGAGACGGAGGAGGGCAACGGCGAGGGCGAGCCGGCCACCCACGAGTTCATCAGGCGACTGCGCGCCATGGTCGACGAGGAGTTCCCCGGCCGGGTGCTGATCGCCGAGGCGAACCAGTGGCCGGCCGAGACGGCGGCGTTCTTCGGCACCGAGGACGAGCCCGAGTGCCACATGGCGTTCGACTTCCCCGTCATGCCCCGCATCTTCTACTCCCTGCGCGCCCAGCACGGCGGCGAGCTCAAGCGCATCCTGTCGGAGACGACCGAGGTCCCCCCGGGAGCCGCCTGGGCGGTCTTCCTGCGCAACCACGACGAGCTGACCCTCGAGATGGTGAGCGAGGAGTACCGGCAGGCCATGTACGGCTGGTACGCGTACGACCCGCGCATGCGCTCCAACATCGGCATCCGTCGTCGCCTCGCGCCGCTGCTCGACAACTCCCGTGCCGAGCTCGAACTCGTGCACGCCCTGCTCTTCGCCCTCCCCGGCAGCCCGTTCCTGTACTACGGCGACGAGATCGGCATGGGTGACAACATCTGGCTGCCCGACCGCGACTCGTCGCGGACGCCCATGCAGTGGACGCCCGACCGCAACGCCGGGTTCTCGACCGCCGATCCGGGCAAGCTGTTCCTGCCCGTCGTGCAGTCGCTCGTCTTCAACTACAACCTGGTCAACGTCGAGAGCCAGCTGGCGCAGTCGCGCTCGCTGCTCCACTGGATCCGCAACGTGATCCACGTGCGGAAGGCGCACCCCACCTTCGGCATGGGGACCCTCTCGGTGCTCGACACCGACCACGAGTCGGTGCTCTCGTTCGTCCGCTCGTACGAGGGGTCCGAGACGCAGTTCGGCGACTCGGCCGAAGACATCCTGTGCGTCTTCTCGTTCGCTCACAACCCGACGTCGGTCACGATCCACGCCCCGCAGTTCGCGGGTCGGACGCTCTACGACCTCTTCGGCGGGGCCCAGTTCCCCTCGTTCGACGACGAGGGCCGCGTGACGCTCACCCTCGGCACGCAGGCGTTCTTCTGGCTCCACGTCGGTGACGTGCCGAACACCGGGCAGGGCGTCGTCGGTGGTGCCTCCTAAACTCGAGGCGTGACCGACACCGACCTCTCCCCGGCCCCGACTGCATCATCGGACGCGGTCGCGTCCGGTGAGCCGATCCCCGTCGGCCCCGTGCCGACCGAGTGGTGGAAGGCACTCGGCGTCTTCGACCTCGAGACGACCGGCATCGACGTCGAGACGGCCCGGATCGTCACCGCGCACGTCGGTCTGATCGACGCCGACGGCACGAGCATCGCGCATGGCGCCTGGCTCGCCGACCCCGGCATCGAGATCCCCGAGCAGGCGAGCGCCGTGCACGGCATCTCGACCGAGCAGGCCCGGGCCGAGGGGCGTCCGGCGGCCGAGGTCGTCGCCGAGGTCGTGGCGGCCGTCAGGGCCGTCTTCGCCCGTGGCGTGCCGCTCGTCGTGTACAACGCGCCGTACGACCTGACCCTCCTCGACCGTGAGGCGCGGCGGCACGGCGTCGAGCCCCTGGGCGACGTGAGCGCCATCGGCTGCGTCGTCGACCCGCTCGTCATCGACAAGGCCGTCGACCGGTACCGGAAGGGCAAGCGGACTCTCGAGGCGGCGGCCGAGGTCTACGGGGTCAGCCTCGACGACGCCCACGACGCGGGGGCGGATGCGATCGCGGCGGGCCGGGTGGCCCAGGCCATGGCCCGGAAGTTCCCGGATCAGCTCGCGGTGCCGTCGACCGATCTGCACGACCAGCAGATGGGCTGGTGCGCGACGCAGGCCGAGAGCTTCCAGCAGTACATGCGACGCAGCAAGGATCCCACGTTCACGGCCTCGGGCGAGTGGCCCCAACGGTCCGCAGGACTCTGACCCGGGTCTCGCGCGTCCTGATCCCCCGGGCCGGCATCACCGTCCGGTGACTCCGGATCGCGCTGGCTGCACAGACGGAACGGGGCGGCCCACCGAAGTGGACCGCCCCGTTCGACGTCTGAGGCCGGAGCCTACTTGCCGAAGTTCTTGTAGCGCGAATTGAACTTCTCGACGCGACCGGCCGAGTCGAGGATGCGCTGCTTGCCCGTGTAGAACGGGTGCGACTCGGACGAGATCTCGACGTCGATGACCGGGTAGGTCTCACCGTCGAGCTCGATGGTCTTGTCGCTGGTCGTCGTGGAGCGCGTCAGGAACGTGGCGCCCGATGCGAGGTCGCGGAAGACGATCTGCTTGTACTCGGGGTGGATGTCGGTCTTCATGATTGTCCTAGGTCTAGCGAACGAGTGATGGAGTTGATGTCGGGGGGACGTTGCCGTCGTGGCACCGGGACGTGAGTCCGTGACCAGCTATGAACGATACCAGACGTGCGGCCCGGAACGCAGGAGGCGCGGGTCAGCCGGCCGCGCGCGCCGAGTACCGGCCGTCGCGCACCTCGACCTCGAGCGTCACGCCGAAGGTCGAGCCGAGCGTCTCCGCGGTGAGGACGTCCGCGAGGGGGCCCGCGGCGACGACGGACCCGCGGTCGAGGAGGAGCGCGTGGGTGAAACCGCGGGGCACCTCCTCGACGTGGTGGGTCACCATGACGATCGCCGGGGCGTCGTGGGACTGCGCGTAGCCCGAGAGCATCTGGAGGAGCTCCTCACGCGCGCCGAGGTCGAGGCTGGCGGCCGGCTCGTCGAGCAGGAGGAGCTCGGGGTCGGTCATCACCGCACGGGCGATCTGGACGCGCTTCTGCTCGCCGTCGCTCAGCTCGCCGAAGGTCCTCTCGGCGAGGTGGTCGAGATTCCACTCGTCGAGCACGCGATGCGCGCGGCGCACGTCGACGTTCTCGTACTCCTCGTTCCAGCGCCCGGTGACGGAGTAGGCGGCCGTCAGGACGACGTCCACGACCTTCTCCTTGGCGGGGATGCGGCGGGCGATCGTCGTCGAGGCGAAGCCGATGCGCGGTCGCAGATCGAAGAGGTCGACCGTCCCGAGGTCGCCGCCGAGCACCTCGGCGGTGCCGGACGAGGGGTGCGACTGGGCCGCGGCGACCTGGAGCAGCGAGCTCTTACCGGCGCCGTTCGGGCCGAGCACGACCCAGCGCTCGTCGGACTCGACCGTCCAGTTGACGGAGTCGACGACGGCGGTGCCGCCCCGGACGATCGAGACATCGGACAGCTGAAGGACGGTAGGCATGCGATCAGCCTATCGACGCAGACCCGAGTAGACCTCGAGGGTCCGCTCGGCGATCCGCGACCACGAGAACTCGGCTTCGGCCCGCATGCGCCCGGCGCGCCCCATGAGCTTCGCGAGCCCCGGGTCGGAGACCACGTCGGTGAGGATCCCCGCCAGATCGCGCACGAAGCGATCGGGGTCGGTGGGGGTCCCGGTGCCGTCCTGGACCTGATCGAGGGGCACCACCCGACCGGTGAGACCGTCGGCGACCACCTCGGGGATCCCGCCGGTGCCGGAGCCCACGACGGGCACGCCGCAGGCCATGGCCTCGAGGTTGACGATGCCGAGAGGCTCGTAGATCGACGGGCAGACGAAGGTCGTCGCGGAGGTCAGGACCGCGCTCAGCTCGTGGCGGGGCAGGACGCGATCGATCCAGACCACACCCGTGCGCGCCTCCTGCAGCTCGTGGACGAGCCCGGTCACCTCGGCCATGATCTCGGGAGTGTCCGGGGCGCCCGCGCAGAGCACCAGCTGGACGTCGGGCGGCAGGAGCCGGGCCGCCCGCAGCAGGTAGGGCAGACCCTTCTGACGCGTGATGCGCCCGACGAAGACGACGGACGGTCGGTCGGGATCGATCCCGAGGTCGCGGAGGACCCCCTCGTCGCTGACGGGACGCCACGCGTCGAGGTCGATGCCGTTGTAGACGACGCTGACCTTGCCCTCGTCGATCGTCGGGTACGACCGGAGGATGTCGCGGCGCATGCCCTCGCTCACGGCGATGACGGCGTCGGCGGTCTCGTAGGCCTGTCTCTCGATCCAGCTCGACACGCGGTAGCCGCCGCCGAGCTGCTCGGCCTTCCACGGCCGGAGGGGCTCGAGACTGTGCGCCGTCAGGACGTGAGGCACATCGTGCAGCATCTGCGCCAGCTGCCCGGCCGCGTTCGCGTACCAGGTGTGGCTGTGCACGACATCGGCTCCGGCGACGTCCTGCGCGGCGAGGAGATCGCTGCCGAGGGTCCGGAAGGTGGGGTTGGCGGAGGCCAGCGCCGGCAGCTCCGGGTAGCCCGTGGTGCCGGGCTCGTCGTCGACGTCGCCGAGGGCTCTCACCCGGACGTCGATGGACTCCCGGAGGGCCTTGACGAGCTCGACGACGTGGACGCCGGCGCCTCCGTAGACGTTCGGCGGATATTCCTTGGTGATGACATCGACTCGCACGAGAGTCACCGTAGTCGCGCGGCGACGAAACGTGCCATTCTGACCCCATGGCATCAAAGAAGATCTTCGGCATCGTCCTCGCCGGTGGAGAGGGCAAGCGACTCATGCCCCTCACGGCCGACCGGGCCAAACCGGCCGTCCCGTTCGGCGGCAACTACCGACTGATCGACTTCGCGCTGTCGAACCTCATCAACTCCGGACTGCGTCAGATCGTCGTGCTGACCCAGTACAAGTCGCACAGTCTCGACCGCCACGTCTCGCAGACCTGGTCGATCGAGGGGCTCCTCGGCGCCTACGTCGCGTCGGTCCCGGCCCAGCAGCGACTGGGCAAGCGCTGGTTCGCCGGCAGTGCCGACGCGATCCTCCAGAGCCTCAACCTGCTGCGTGACGAGAAGCCGGACATCGTCGTCGTCGTCGGCGCGGACCACGTCTACCGGATGGACTTCTCGCAGATGATCGAGGCGCACATCGCCTCGGGGGCCGGTGTCACGGTCGCGGCCATCCGCCAGCCCATCTCCCTCGCCGACCAGTTCGGCGTGATCGAGGTCGACTCCGACGATCCCACGCGCATCGGGCGGTTCCTGGAGAAGCCGAAGGACGCCACGGGTCTGCCGGACTCCCCCGACGAGATCCTCGCCTCGATGGGCAACTACGTCTTCGACGCGGACGTCCTCATCGACGCGGTCCTGCGCGACGGCGAGAACCCCGAGTCGGATCACGACATGGGGGGCGACATCGTCCCGGACTTCGTCTCCCGCAAGGACGCCGCGGTCTACGACCTGAACCGCAACGAGGTCCCCGGCTCGACGGAGCGCGACCGGTACTACTGGCGCGACGTCGGCACGATCGACTCGTTCTACGACGCGCACCGCGACCTCATCTCCGCCCTGCCGATCTTCAACCTGTACAACACCGACTGGCCGATCTTCAGTCAGCAGCTCAACTCGCCCCCGGCGAAGTTCGTGCGAGACGGGCACGGGAACCTCGGGACGACCATCGACTCGATCGTCTCGCTCGGCTCCCTGCTCTCGGGCGCTCACGTCGAGCGCAGCGTGCTGGGGCCGTGGAGCACCCTCGACTCGGGATCCCGTGTCGTCGACTCCGTGGTGTTCGAGCGGGCGCACATCGGGCCGAACGCGACCGTCAACCGGGCGATCCTCGACAAGGACGTCGTCATCGCCGAGGGAGCCTCGGTCGGCGTCGATCACGAGGCCGACCGGGCCAGGGGCTTCACGGTGACGCCGTCGGGCATCACGGTGGTGGGCAAGGGCGTCCGGGTCGACCAGTAGTCGTCCGTGCCCACGGGCACCTCTAGGCTGAGCGGGTGCCGCGCTTCCTGACAGTCCTCGACGTCGACTCCACCCTCATCCAGGACGAGGTCATCGAGCTCCTGGCCGAGGCTGCCGGGGTGCGCGACGAGGTGGCGGGCATCACGGACAGGGCTATGGCCGGTGAGCTCGATTTCGCCGAGAGCCTCGCCGCCCGTGTCGCGACGCTCGCCGGGCTGCCCGTCTCCGTCTTCGCCGAGGTATCGGAGCGCCTCCGTCCCACTGGCGGTGCCGATCGACTCGTCGAGGTCGTCCGGTCTCACGGAGGCGTGGTCGGGGTCGTCTCCGGCGGTTTCCACGAGACCCTCGACCCCCTGGCCGGTCGCCTCGGTCTCGATCGCTGGCGCGCCAACCGGCTCGGCGTCGTCTCCGGCCGTCTGACGGGCGAGACCACCGGTCCGATCATCGATGCGGCGGCCAAGGCCGAGTCCCTGAGGACGTGGGCCGAGGAGTTCGGCATCCCCCTGGACCGGACCATCGCGATCGGCGACGGCGCGAACGACCTCGAGATGATGCGCGTCGCGGGTCTCTCGATCGCCTTCAACGCGAAGCCCGTGGTGCGCGCTCAGGCCGATCTGGTCGTGGCCGACCGTGAACTCTCGCAGGTGCTCGCCGTCATGGGACTCTCATCGCGGTGACGAGCCCAGGAGGCGCGGCTCGTCCGAGCGGACCCGCGCCTCCGTCCTCGTCCGTCGCGTCAGTGGCCCATGCCGAGGCCGCCGTCGACGGGGATCACGGCACCTGAGATGTAGGCGGAGTCGTCGCCGGCCAGCCAGGTGATCGTCTTCGCGACCTCGGCCGCGCTGCCGTACCGGCCGGCAGGGATGACCTTCTTGTAGTCGTCCTGGACGTCGTCGGGCAACGCGGCGGTCATGTCCGTCTCGATGAAGCCCGGAGCGATCACGTTCGCGGTGATCCCCCGGCCGCCGAGCTCACGGGTGAGCGAGCGGGCGAAGCCGATGAGAGCGCTCTTCGAGGCGGCGTAGTTGGTCTGACCGGCGCCGCCGTAGAGACCGACCACGCTGGAGACCAGGAGGATCCGGCCGAAGCGGGCTCTGATCATGTTCGTCGACGCCCGCTTGACCACGCGGAACGCTCCCCCGAGGTTGGTGTCGACCACCGACGAGAAGTCCTCCTCCGTCATGCGCATGAGGAGGACGTCCTTGGTGATGCCGGCGTTGGCGACCACGACCTCGACGGGGCCGAGCGCGGCCTCCACCGTGGTGAACGCGGTGTCGACGGACGCCGGGTCGGTCACGTCGGCGACGACCGTGAGCGAACCCTCCGGTCCGCTGCCGCTCCGCGCGGTGACGGCGACTCGGTGGCCTGCTGCCACGAACTCCTCGGCGATCGTGTAGCCGATCCCTCGGTTGCCTCCGGTGATGAGGACTGTTCGGGGGGTGTTCATGGGTGTCTCCTCGATGCGATCTGATGCGGCCCGGTCGACGGGCCATCCTCCAGCCTACTGTCGGCTCGACGCCGTACGATCTGACCAGGCGCCCGACCGAGACGCACCCAGAGTTCGTGAGTGAATTGAAGACATCGCAACCGATCACCTCGCTTCCGCCGTCGCCGGCGGATGATCGTCATGCCCGGATGATCCGCTACCTCGTGGCCATGGGCATCCGGATCGTCTGCATCGCCCTGTGCTTCGTGATCCCGCTCAGCTGGTGGACGCTGCTCCCCGTGGCGGGAGCCGTGCTCATCCCCTACTTCGCCGTCGTGCTGGTCAACGTCGGACACGACCCCGGCCAGAGCGTCGAGCGACCGGGTGCGATCGAGACCTACCGGCAGCCCGAGCAGCCCTGGGCGCCCCCGACGGCGACGCCGAGCTGGCACGAGCCGAGCAGCGACGACGGCTCCGATCGGCGTGCCCCGAAGGGCGACGTCTGATGCTCGGTCTCGGAGCCGTCGGCCCGGACGACGTGCAGTGCTCCCGCGCCGGGTGCGCAGCCGTCGCGACCCGTGCGGTGAACTGGCGCAACCCGAAGATCCACGGCATCGACCGGGTCAAGGTCTGGTCGGCGTGCGACGAGCACGTCGACTTCCTTCAGGAGTTCCTGCTCGCGCGGGACTTCCCCGTCGTGGTCTCGGCCGTCGGCGTCGAGGTGGAGTCGGTCGGGGCGGCCACATGACCGGGTTCCGGTTGCTGCTGTCGAAGAAGTGGCTCGGATACCTCGGGGTCGTCGTGGCCTTCGCGCTGATCTGCGCCATGCTCGCGAACTGGCAATGGAACCGTCACGAAGAGAAGATGGCGGTCGTGCATCAGCTGGAGCAGCGTTACGACGCTCCGCCGGTCCCGGTCGAGGCGGCTCTGCCCGGGGCGTCGTCCTACGATCCGGGCGCCGAGTGGCAGCCGGTCGAGATGCGCGGACGGTACCTCGTCGACGAGACGCTCCTGGTGCGCAATCGCCCCTACAACGGGCAGCCCGGTTTCGCCGTGCTCGTCCCGTTCCAGATCGACGGCGGGCGGGTCTTCGTCGTCGACCGCGGATGGGTGCCCACAGGCAACGATCAGGACGCTCCCGACGTCGTTCCGGCGCCCCCGACGGGGCAGGTCACCGTCGTGGCGCGGATCAAGCCGGGAGAGCCCGCCGTGGGCGACCGCACGGCCGTCGCCGGGACGAACCAGATCGCGACCATCCAGTTGAGCGAGGTCCAGAAGCGGGTCGATCGGGAGATCTACTCGGCTGCCTACGGACAGCTCCTCTCCGAGGACCCGACCCCGGCGACGACCCCGGTCAAGTACGCCGAGCCGGAGATCGACACGGGGCTCAACCTCTCGTACTTCGTGCAGTGGATCATGTTCGCGGCCGGCGCGTTCCTGTTCCTCTTCTACGTCATCCGACAGGAGCAGCGCAACAGCCGGGCCGATGCCGACGAGGCGGCCGAGGCGGCGCGAGAGGGCGACGCGCGCGTCGACGAACGGCCCCGTCGAGGCGCGCGACCGCGGACGCGCGCCCGACATGACGACGACGTCGAGGATGAGATCCTCGACGCCGTCTCGCGGTGAGGCCGAGAGCCTCGTCCCTCAGGCGAGGTTGATGAGCTCGCTGTAGTCCGGGGTCCAGTGGTCCTCCGTGCCCTCGGGCATGATGAGGACGCGCTCCGGGTTCAGAGCCTCGACGGCACCCTCGTCGTGGCTGACCAGGACCACGGCGCCTTCGTAGTTGGCGAGGGCGTCCAGGATCTCGAGGCGGCTGGCGGGGTCGAGGTTGTTCGTGGGCTCGTCGAGCAGCAGGACGTTGGCTCCGGACACGACGATCATCGCGAGAGCGAGGCGCGTCTTCTCACCGCCGGACAGGACGCCGGCGGGCTTGGCGGAGTCGTCCCCCGTGAACAGGAACGAGCCGAGCACCCGGCGCGCCTCCATCTCGGTGATGTTCGGCGAGGAGGACACCATGTTCTCGAGCACGCTGCGCTTGACGTCGATCGTCTCGTGCTCTTGCGCGTAGTAGCCCACCCGGAGCCCGTGCCCCGGCTCGAGCTGGCCGGTGTCGGGCTCGTCCACGCCGGCGAGGATGCGCAGCAGGGTCGTCTTGCCGGCACCGTTGAGCCCGAGGATGACCACCTTGGACCCGCGGTCGATCGCCAGGTCGACAGCCGTGAAGATCTCGAGCGAGCCGTAGCTCTTCGACAGGTTGGAGGCCATGAGGGGCGTCTTGCCGCACGCGACCGGGGTCGGGAACCTGAGCTTCGCGACGCGATCGACGGCACGCACCTCGTCCAACCCGGCGAGGAGCTTCTCGGCCCGGGCGACCATCTGGTGGGCGGCCGCCGCCTTGGACGCCTTCGCTCCGAAGCGGGCGGCCTGCTTCTGCAGAGCCGACGCCTGCTTCTCGGCGTTCGAGCGCTCCTTCTTGCGGCGCTCCTCGTCGGCGGCGCGTTGACGCTGGTAGTTCCGCCATCCCATGTTGTAGATGTCGATGGCCTGGCGGTTCGCATCGAGGTAGAAGACGCGGTTCACGACCTCCTCCACGAGCTCGATGTCGTGACTGATCACGATGACCCCGCCCTGGTAGGTCTTGAGGTACTCGCGGAGCCAGACGACCGAATCGGCGTCGAGGTGGTTGGTCGGCTCGTCGAGGATCATGGTGTCGGCGGCCGAGAACAGGATGCGCGCCAACTCGATGCGACGTCGCTGACCACCCGACAGGGTCGACAGGGGCTGTTCGAGGATGCGGTCGGGGAGGCTGAGGTTGCTGGCGATCGAGGCCGCCTCGGCCTCGGCGGCGTATCCGCCGAGGGCGTTGAAGCGATCGTCGAGGTCGCCGTAGCGCTTCATCGCACGCGCCGCGACGGCGGGGTCGTCGCTGCCCATCTCGATCGAGGCCTCCTGGATGCCCAGGAGGATCTGACCGAGCCCGCGGGCGTCGAGGATGCGCGTGCGGGCGAGATCCTCGGGGTTGCCGCTGCGAGGGTCCTGCGGGAGGTAGCCGATCTCGCCCGTCTTCTCGATGGTGCCGCCGGTGGGCAGCGTCTCACCGGCGAGCGTCTTGGTCATCGTGGTCTTGCCGGCGCCGTTCCGGCCGACGAGGCCGATCTTGTCGCCCTTGTCGACGCGGAACGTCACGTCTTCCATCAGCAGGCGCGCGCCGACGCGGATCTCGAGGTCGTGCACGGAAAGCACAGCAGAAGTCCAATCGATTGGGGAGGTGTCCACAACGCCGCCCGCCGTTGGGTCGCCCCTAAAATGATCACATCGTGTCGTGAGGGGCCGTGCGCATGGGAGTCGACCCGCCCTCAGGCCGATCAACCTACCCATTCTAGGAGACTGCATGACGAACGCCACCGCAACGACCTCCCGGCCGGTGCTCGCCGACCGGTTCGTCACCTCGAGCCGCGCCACCGACGTGGCCCTCGTGCTCGGCGGCGTCGCCGTCGTCTCGGTGCTCGCGCAGGTCCAGGTCCCTCTGTGGCCCGTCCCCGTCACCGGTCAGACGCTCGGCGTCATGCTGGTCGGCGCGAGCCTCGGCGCCCGAAGAGGAGCGCTCTCGCTCCTCACCTACCTCGTGCTCGGCGTCGCCGGACTCCCGATCTTCGCGGAGTTCACGGGCGGGCCGCTCAGCGTTCTCAAGCCGAGCTTCGGATTCGTCATCGGCTTCGTCTTCACCGCGGCCCTCATCGGCTGGCTCTCCGAGCGCGACTGGGACAAGCACTGGTTCCGCTCGGCCGCGGCCTTCTTCGCCGCGAGTCTCGTCCCCTTCGCCGTCGGACTCCCCTACCTCGCCGTGGTCCTCGCACAGCTCGGCTACCCGCACGACCCGGCGAGCGTCCTGGCCGCCGGTCTCTACCCGTTCATCGTGGGCGGTGTGGCCAAGTGGCTCATCGCCGCCGCTACGCTCCCCCTCGCGTGGAGGATGCTCGACCGACGTTCACGCTGAGGCGGCCGGTCTCGAGCCGGTCTCCGCGCCTCCTCGGCATTCTCTTCCGAGAGCAGAAGAACCCCCGACCAGCACGTGGTCGGGGGTTCTTCTCGCTTGCGGCCTCAGATCGAGAAGCCGATGGAGCGCATCATGTCGCGCCCGTCGTCTGTGATCCGGTCGGGGCCCCACGGCGGCATCCAGACCCAGTTGATGCGGAACGCGTCGACGACCCCGTCCAGAGCGTTGGCCGTATCAGCCTCGATGACGTCCGTGAGAGGACAGCCGGCCGAGGTGAGCGTCATGCTGATGATGAGCGCGTTCTCGTGCTCTTCGTCCATCGCCAGGTCGTAGATGAGACCGAGGTCGACGATGTTGACACCGAGTTCGGGGTCGACGACCTCCTTCAGCGCCTCGGCGACCTCGTCGAACTTCTCGGGTGCGAGGGCGACGGCCATGCTCAGCTCACCGCCGCGGCGGCTTCGGCGGCAGCCGCGGTGACGTAGCGGTCGTAGCCCTCGTCCTCGAGGCGATCAGCCAGTTCGGGCCCGCCCTGCTCGGCGACATGACCGTCGACGAAGACGTGGACGAAGTCCGGCTTGATGTACCGCAGGATGCGCGTGTAGTGCGTGATCATCAGCAGTCCGAGGCCGGTGTTGGCCTTCGCGCGGTTGACGCCCTCGGAGACGATCTTCAGCGCATCGACGTCGAGGCCGGAGTCGGTCTCGTCGAGGACGGCGAACTTGGGCTTCAGCAGTTCGAGCTGCATGATCTCGTGGCGCTTCTTCTCGCCTCCCGAGAAGCCCTCGTTGACGTTCCGCTCGGCGAAGGAGGGGTCCATCTTGAGGTCCGACATGTGCGTCCGCAGGTCCTTGACCCAGCTGCGGATCGCCGGAGCCTCGCCGTCGAGCGCCGTCTTGGCGGTGCGGAGGAAGTTCGCGACGGTCACGCCGGGGATCTCGACCGGATACTGCATGGCGAGGAAGAGCCCGGCCTTGGCCCGCTCGTCGACGGTCATGTCGAGGACCTCGCGGCCGTCGAGCAGGATGGAGCCGCCGTCGACGTTGTACCGCGGGTGTCCGGCGATCGTGTAGGCGAGCGTGGACTTGCCGGAGCCGTTCGGGCCCATGACGGCGTGGATCTCGCCCTCGTTGATGGTGAGGTCGACGCCCTTGAGGATGGGCTTGACGCCCTGGTCGGTGTCGATGCTGACCTTGAGGTCGCGGATCTCGAGAGTGGACATGATGCTTATTCCTTACTGCGCGACGCCCGCCGGCGAAGGCGTGGCACTGGTGTCGACGTACACGTCGCCGTCGACGACGGAGACGGCGAAGACCGGGACGGGTTCGTAGGCGGGGAGGGTCAACGGCTTGCCGGTGGTGAGCTCGAACTTGGACCCGTGAGCCCAGCACTCGAGCGTGTCGTCTTCGACGAACCCCTCGGCGAGCGAGATGTCGCCGTGGGTGCACGTGTCGCCGATCGCATGGATGACGCCCGCGCTGTCCTTGACGACGGCGATGGCGACACCGTCGACGACGACGCGGAGAGCCTGCGACGGGGTGACGTCGTCGGCGGCGCAGACCTTGACGGTCATCGGCGGACCGCCCCGGTGCCGGGTGCCTGGGTCAGTTCGACCTCGAGCGCGGTGATGAGTCGATCCTGGAGCCCGGGCTCGCCGATCTTCTGCACGACCTCGCTGAGGAACCCGAGGACGACCAGCCTGCGGGCCTCGTCTTCGGAGATCCCGCGCGACTGGAGGTAGAACAGGTGCTCGTCGTCGAAGCGACCGGTCGCACTGGCGTGACCGGCACCCTGGATGTCGCCGGTCTCGATCTCGAGGTTCGGGATCGAGTCGGCGCGGGTCCCCTCGCTGAGCACGAGGTTGCGGTTCTGCTCGTAGCTGTCGGTGCCCGGAGCCGTGCGTCCGATGAGGACGTCGCCGATCCAGACGGTGCGAGCACCCTCGCCCTGGAGGGCGCCCTTGTAGTTGACACGGCTGCGCGAGTTGGGGGCGTCGTGATTGACGTACACCTGCTGCTCGAGGTGCTGTCCGGCATCGGCGAAGTAGACGCCGTAGAGCTCCGTGTCGGAGCCCTGGCCGGCCAGGTGGGCCGACGGGTTCACGCGGACGATCGAACCGCCGAGGCTGACGACGAAGTGCTTGAGCTGCGCGTCACGACCGATCGTGGCGAAGTGGCTCGCCAGGTGAACGGCATCGTCGTCCCACTCCTGGAGGGTGACGACGGTGAGGTGCGCGCCGTCCTCGACCACGATCTCGACGTTCTCGACGAGCTGCGCTGCCCCGGTGTTCCGGAGGACGACGAGCGAGGTCGTGTGAGCCGCGGCGTGGATCAGCGTGTGCCCGGCCCGGGGTTCGCGGTCGAGTCCCGATCGGCCGATCGTGATGGTCGAGGGCTCCTCGCCGGTCAGCGAGACGAGCAGCACCTTCTCGGTGCTGGACCACGCATTGGCGGAGGCCTTGTCCTCCGGGGTGCCGGCGCGGCCCACCCGCGGGTCGGTGGGGTCGATCCAGTCGACCGCCGCCCCTCCGGTCTCCCGGGCCAGGTACGCGTAAGGGGACCCGTCGAGGACGCCGTCGATGAGGGGCCGGAGGCGCGTCACCGGGCTGAGCTTCCAGTCCACCTCGCGACCGGTCACCTCGGCGAACGCCGCGGGATCGGTCGACGAGAAGCGGGCCGACCTCGTCTGGACGGGGACGAGGCTCCAGCCGCCGTCGGTGTGGGCTCCGGCGCCGTGCTGCGTGCGCTCGGAGGTGCTGCTGTCTGTGGTGGTGGGTGCTGCGGCGGACATCTAGCCGACTGATCCTTCCATGCTCATCTCGATGAGCTTGTTGAGTTCGAGCGCGTACTCCATCGGGAGCTCGCGGGCGATGGGCTCGATGAATCCACGGACGATCATCGCCATGGCCTCGTCTTCGGCCATGCCGCGCGACATGAGATAGAAGAGCTGCTCCTCGCTGACCCGCGAGACGGTCGCCTCGTGACCCAGCTGCACGTCGTCGACGCGGATGTCGATCGCCGGATACGTGTCGGAGCGGGAGATCGTGTCGACGAGCAGCGCGTCGCACCGCACGGTGTTCGCGGAGTGGTGAGCCGACGGGTCGACGCGGATCTCGCCGCGGTACCCGGCGCGTCCGCCCCCTCGGGCGATCGACTTCGAGACGATCGACGAGGTCGTGTACGGAGCCATGTGGACCATCTTCGCGCCGGCGTCCTGGTGCTGGCCGGGACCGGCGAAGGCCACCGAGAGCGTCTCGCCCTTCGCGTGCTCGCCGACCAGGTAGATGGACGGGTACTTCATCGTCACCTTGGAGCCGATGTTGCCGTCGATCCACTCCATGGTCGCGCCCTCGTGGGCGATGGCGCGCTTGGTGACGAGGTTGTAGACGTTGTTGGACCAGTTCTGGATCGTCGTGTACCGCACGCGGGCGTTCTTCTTCACGATGATCTCGACGACGGCCGAGTGCAGCGAGTCCGACTTGTAGATCGGCGCCGTGCAGCCCTCGATGTAGTGGACGTAGCTGTCCTCGTCGGCGATGATCAGCGTCCGCTCGAACTGGCCCATGTTCTCGGTGTTGATGCGGAAGTACGCCTGCAACGGGATCTCCACGTGCACGCCCTTCGGCACGTAGACGAACGAGCCGCCCGACCACACGGAGGTGTTGAGCGCGGCGAACTTGTTGTCTCCGGCGGGGATGACGGTGCCGAAGTACTCCTGGAACAGCTCGGGGTGCTCACGCAGCGCCGTGTCCGTGTCCATGAAGATGACGCCCTGCTCCTCCAGGTCCTCGCGGATCTGGTGGTAGACGACCTCGGACTCGTACTGGGCGGCGACGCCGGCGACGAGTCGATTGCGCTCCGCCTCGGGGATGCCGAGCTTCTCGTAGGTGTTCTTGATGTCGTCGGGGAGGTCGTCCCACGTCGTCGCCTGCTTCTCGGTGGAGCGGACGAAGTACTTGATGTTGTCGAAGTCGATGCCGGAGAGGTCGGCGCCCCAGGTCGGCATGGGCTTCTTCTCGAAGAGCGCGAGGCCCTTGAGGCGGTTCTTGAGCATCCACTCCGGCTCGCCCTTCAGGGCGGAGATGTCGGAGACGACCTCGGGAGACACTCCCCGGCGCGCCGAGGCGCCCGCGGCGTCGGAGTCGGCCCAGCCGAACTCGTACTGTCCCAGGCTCTCGAGCTCGGGTCGGTCGATCAACACGTCTGACATCTCTTACCTCTTCCTTCTGCTGGACCGAACACGGGGAGTCGGATGACCATTCCCGTGCTTTCCTGCGGACGCGCCTCGTCGAGACGCGCTCTCTTGGTGGCCCAGACACTCGCGATACGAGGTGAACACACCGTCGGGCGTGATCCACGCTCCAGACGACCTTATTCACGGCCGGATGACAGGTGTGCGTTGCCTAGACTTGAGCCGCGCGGAGTGGCCATGCCACCCGCTCGCACAGCGGTCTGAGCAGACCATCGGCGTCGTCGTCGACACCGTGCCGGGTTGTGTTCCTGAACCCGTTGATTCTACAGGTCGAAGCGCCGAAAGCGACGAAAGGCAACAGTTCGTGAGCAACACACAGGTGGGTCCCGCCGGAGCACTGTCCCGAGTGCGGTCGTGGCTGCCCACGACCGTCGACCGTCGTGTCCGCATCATCGCCTGGGCGTCCTTCGCCTGCCAGGTGCTGCTCATCGGCACAGGAGGCGCGGTGCGGCTCACCGGATCCGGGCTCGGCTGCCCGACATGGCCGCGGTGCACGGCCGACTCGTTCGTGAGCACGCCGGAGATGGGCATCCACGGCGTCATCGAGTTCGGCAACCGTCTGCTGACGTTCGTCCTGACGGTCGTGGTGATCCTCGCCTTCCTCGCGGTGATCCGGATGCGGGCGGTGCGTCGCGACCTGTTCCTCCTGACGCTCGTCCAGGGGCTCGGCATCCCGTTCCAGGCCGCCCTCGGGGGCATCACCGTGCTCACCGGTCTGAATCCCTACATCGTCGGCGCCCACTTCGTGGTGTCGATCTTCCTCGTGGCGTTGACCACCGTCCTCCTCTGGCGTGTGCACCGAGGACCCCGCGGGTCGCACGCCGCGACACCCCGCGGCTACGCACGCCTGGTGCACGCCGCCGCCGGCGTGGTGGGCGTCACCGTCGTCGTCGGGATCCTCACGACGGGTTCGGGCCCGCACGCAGGCGACGCCGCGACTCCCCGCAACGGCCTGGACCCCGCCGTGATGGACCACGTGCACAGCTGGCCCGCCTACGCGACACTCGTGCTCACGCTCGCCATCGTCGCCTGGACCTTGCGGGCGGGACTCCCCCGTCGGTTCCCCCTGCTGCTGCTCGGGGTGGAGCTCGTCCAGATCGCCGTGGGGATCACGCAGGCGCGCACCGGCCTCCCCCCGATCCTGGTCGGCTCGCACATGGTCCTCTCGGCGCTCCTGGTCGGCGCCATGACGGCGGTCGTGCTGTCGCTGCGGAACGAGCAGGCCCCGGATGAGATCGATGCGCCGGTGGCCGTGGAGGACGCTCGGGTCTGATCGCCCTCTCCCTGACGACCCACCGGGCCGGCGCTCGAGGCGCGTCTTAGGTACCCGACGTCCTAACGACGGTCGTCGGACGGACGCACGAATGCCCCGGGCGCGAGCCCGGGGCATTCGTCTTCCGCTCTCCGAGTCGCCGCGTGACGGCGAGGTCGCAGACCTAGAACGGGAGCAGCGGGTCGATCCCGACGGCGATGAAGAGCAGGGTCAGATACGTGATGGAGCTGTGGAACACGCGCATGGGGCGGACCTCGGCGACGTGCTGGATGGCCCGACTGTAGAGACGGTGCGCCTCCCAGATGAACCAGAGGCCGCTGGACGCGGCGACGACGGTGTAGAGCACGCCCATGCCGGCGACCGGGACGAGCAGGAGGGAGCAGACGACGGTCGCCCAGGCGTACAGGATGACCTGCAGCCCGACGATCGACCGGCCACGGACGACGGCGAGCATGGGGACGTCGGCCGCCGCGTAATCGTCCCGGTACTTCATCGAGAGCGGCCAGTAATGCGGAGGCGTCCACAGGAAGATCACCATGAAGAGGATGACGGGCGTCCAGGTGAGGCTGCCGGTCACGGCGGCCCAGCCGATCAGGACGGGCATGCACCCCGCGATGCCGCCCCAGACAATGTTCTGCGGGGTGCGGCGCTTGAGCCAGAGCGTGTACACGACGACGTAGAACAGGATGGCGCCGAGCGACAGAGCGGCCGACAGGAGATTGACCGTCAGGGCCAGCCAGGCGATCGATGCGACGCCGACGACGTAGGAGAAGATCAGAGCCTCGCGGTCGGTCACCTCCCCCGTCACCAGCGGGCGACCCTGCGTCCGCTTCATGATGCGGTCGATGTCGCGGTCGATGTAGCAGTTGAAGGCCGAGGCGGAGCCGGCGCTCAGCGCACCGCCGATCAGCGTCGCGGCGACCAGCCACAGGTTGGGGACGCCGCCCTGGGCCAGGAACATGGTCGGGGCGGTCGTGACGAGCAGGAGCTCCATGACCCGGGGTTTCGTGAGGGCCACGTAGGCCCGAGCCTTGCGACGGATGCCCCGGGGTTCGGTGTCGGGGCGGGTGTCAACGGCTGCGGTCATGAGTCCTCTAACGAGATGAGCGGTTTGCTCGAAAAGTCTAGGCGATGATCGTCGACGGTGACGGCTCTCTGGGAGTCACATGCGGGCGGGACCGGCACGTTCGTCCCTATACTGACAGGTGCTTGCCAGTCGCACGCCCGTTCGGCGCTGGAATCTCCGACACCGGAACCCACTTCCCGTCCTGATCCCACCCTGCGGTGTGCGTTCGACCGAAGCCGACGACGTCTCGGCAGGCGCATGTCAGCGCGGGAGCGAATCGACCCCGCGCAATCCGCATCAAGAAGGGTCAACTCCACGTGGCAGATCTGCAATGGGAATCCATTGACAACAAGGCCGTCGACACCGTCCGCGTCCTCGCGGCCGATTCGGTCGAGAAGGTCGGTAACGGCCACCCGGGAACGGCGATGAGCCTCGCGCCCGCCGCCTACCTCCTGTTCCAGAAGGTCATGCGTCGTGACCCCAGTGACAGCGAATGGATCGGTCGCGACCGCTTCATCCTCTCCGTCGGCCACAGCTCGCTGACGCAGTACGTCCAGTTCTACCTCGGCGGCTACGGACTCGAGCTCGACGATCTGAAGGCGCTCCGCACCTGGGGATCCAAGACCCCCGGTCACCCCGAGTACGGCCACACCGATGGCGTCGAGATCACGACCGGCCCGCTCGGCCAGGGCCTCGCCTCAGCCGTCGGCATGGCCTACGCGGCGCGCTTCGAGCGCGGCCTGTTCGACCCCGAGGCGGCCGTCGGCACCTCGCCGTTCGACCACCACGTCTACGTCATCGCCGGCGACGGCGACCTGCAGGAGGGCGTGACCAGCGAGGCGTCGTCACTCGCCGGTCACCAGCAGCTCGGCAACCTCGTCGTCATCTACGACTCCAACCAGATCTCCATCGAGGACGACACGAACATCGCCTTCACGGAGGACGTCCACAAGCGCTACGAGTCGTACGACTGGCACGTGCAGGTCGTCGACTGGAAGAAGACGGGCGAGTACGTCGAAGACGTGCAGGCGCTGAACGACGCCGTCGAGGCGGCCAAGGCCGAGACCGGCAAGCCCTCCCTCATCATCCTGAAGACCATCATCGGATGGCCTTCGCCCAAGAAGCAGAACAGCGGCAAGATCCACGGCTCGGCGCTCGGCGCGGAGGAGCTCGCGGGCCTCAAGGAGGTCCTCGGCTTCGATCCCGAGAAGAGCTTCGACGTCGACCCCGAGGTCCTCGCTCACACCCGCAAGGCCGTCGAGCGCGGCCAGGCGCAGCACGCCGAGTGGACCGAGTCGTTCGACCGGTGGGCCGAGGCCAACCCCGACAAGAAGGTGCTCCTCGACCGCGTCCTGGCTGGGGATCTCCCCGAGGGTCTCGACGAGGCGCTGCCCGTCTTCCCGACCGACAAAGAGGTGTCGACCCGCGCCGCGTCCGGCAAGGTCATCAACGCCATCGCCGGAGTCGTCCCCGAGTTCTGGGGCGGGTCCGCCGACCTCGCCGAGTCGAACCTCACGACGATCGCCGGCGGCGGCTCGTTCGTCCCGAGCGAGTGGTCGACGCACGAGTGGCAGGGCAACCCCTACGGTCGCGTGCTGCACTTCGGGATCCGCGAGCACGCCATGGGCGCGATCATGAACGGAATCGCCCTGCACGGGAACACCCGCGTCTTCGGCGGCACGTTCCTGATCTTCAGCGACTACATGCGCCCTGCGGTGCGTCTCGCCGCGCTGATGAAGTCCCCCGTCACCTACGTCTGGACCCACGACTCCGTGGCCCTCGGCGAAGACGGACCGACCCACCAGCCGGTCGAGCAGCTCGCCGCCCTCCGTGCCATCCCCGACTTCGACGTCGTCCGTCCGGCCGACGCGAACGAGACGGCGTGGGCCTGGAAGACGATCCTCGAGCGCCACAGCGGACCCGCCGGTCTCGCCCTCAGCCGTCAGAACCTGCCGGTCTTCGAGCGCGGCGAGGGCGATGCCTCCGGTGAGGAGTTCGCCTCCGCCAAGAACGTCGCCAAGGGCGCGTACGTGCTCGCCGAGGCTCCGGGAGGCACGCCTGACGTCATCCTGATCGCCACCGGCTCCGAGGTGCAGATCGCCGTCGAGGCCCGCGAGGTGCTCCGCGGCGAGGGCGTCAACGCCCGTGTCGTCTCCGCCCCGAGCCTCGAATGGTTCGACGAGCAGAGCGCCGAGTACAAGGAGTCCGTCCTGCCCGCCGCCGTCAAGGCCCGGGTCTCGATCGAAGCCGGGGTCTCGCTCCCGTGGCGTGGCATCGTGGGCGACGCCGGACGCAGCATCTCGATCGAGCACTTCGGTGCCTCCGCCGACTACAAGACGCTGTACCGGGAGTTCGGGATCACCACCGAAGCCACCGTCGCCGCCGTCAAGGACTCGCTGGCCGCTCTCTGAGCGCCGACGAAGAGAAGAGAAGAAGACACATGACTGAATCCAACACAGCTCAGCTCTCCGCAGCAGGGGTCAGCATCTGGCTCGACGACCTGTCCCGTGAGCGCATCAACGCCGGCGGTCTCGAGAAGCTCATCGCCGAGCGCAACGTCGTCGGGGTCACGACCAACCCGACGATCTTCGCCTCCGCCCTGGCCAAGGGCGAGGCCTACGACGACCAGGTCGCGCTCCTCGCCAAGAGCGGGGTCAGCGTCACCGACGCTGTCTTCGAGATCACCACCGACGACGTCACGCGCGCCAGCGACATCTTCCGTGAGATCTACGACAACACGAACGGCTTCGACGGACGCGTGTCCATCGAGGTCGAGCCCGGTCTCGCCCACGACGCCCAGGGCACCATCGACCAGGCGATCAAGCTCGCCGCCAAGGTCGGCCGCCCCAACGCGCTCATCAAGATCCCCGCCACGATCGAGGGCCTCGAGGCGATCACCGCCGTCATCGCCCAGGGCATCAGCGTCAACGTCACGTTGATCTTCAGCCTCGAGCGGTACCGCGCCGTCATCAACGCCTACCTCACCGGTCTCGAGCAGGCCAAGGCCGCCGGCATCGACATCACGTCGATCCACTCGGTCGCGTCCTTCTTCGTGTCGCGCGTCGACACCGAGATCGACAAGCGCCTCGACGCCGTCGGCACGGACGAGGCGAAGGCGCTCAAGGGCAAGGCCGGCGTCGCCAACGCCCAGCTCGCCTACGAGGTCTACACCCAGGCCTTCGACACCGAGCGCGCCAAGGGCCTGCTCGCGGCCGGCGCGAACAAGCAGCGCCCTCTCTGGGCGTCGACCGGCGTCAAGGACCCCAACGTCCTCGACACCACCTACGTGGTCGAGCTCGTCGCGGCCGACGTCGTCAACACGATGCCGGAGAAGACGCTCGAGGCGACCTTCGACCACGGCGAGATCCGCGGGGACTCGATCAGCGCCTCCTACGCCGCCGCGAACGAGGTCATGGACGCCATCGCCGCCCAGGGCGTCTCGTACGACGACGTGACCGAGGTCCTCGAGAAGGAGGGCGTCGAGAAGTTCATCGTCTCCTGGAACGAGCTGCTCGACACCGTCACCGCCGCCCTCGAGGCCTCCAAGCCCGCCGAGGAGGCCAAGTGACGATCACGATCGCCGCCAGCGGCGCCGCTGCGGAGGCTGTCGAGAAGGTCGTACCCACTCTGGTGGACGACCTGGTCGCCTCTGGCATCACGGCTCAGAACCCCACGCTGTGGGGGGCCGACGCGGAAGACGAGTCGGCCAAGCGCCTCGGCTGGACCGAAGCGGTCGTCGTCTCGACACCGCTCATCGACCAGATCGCCGAGCTCCGCGAGGAGCTCGCGGGCAAGGGCGTCGATCACGTCGTCCTGGCCGGAATGGGCGGTTCGTCTCTGGCACCCGAGGTCATCACGCGCACGTACGGCGTGGAGCTGACCGTGCTGGATGCCACCGAGCCAGGACAGGTCCTGACCGCCCTTGCCGACCGGCTCGAGCGCACCGTCCTGGTCGTCTCGTCGAAGTCGGGCTCGACGGTCGAGACCGCGAGTCAGCGGAAGACGTTCGAGAAGGCCTTCCGCGACGCAGGCATCGACCCCGTCGACCGGATCGTCGTCGTGACGGATCCGGGATCGCCCCTGGACGCGTCCGCGCGCGAGGCCGGCTATCGCGTCTTCAACGCGGACCCGAACATCGGCGGCCGCTACTCGGCGCTCTCCGCGTTCGGTCTGGTGCCGTCCGGTCTCGCCGGCGCGGACATCCGCGAGCTCCTCAGCGAAGCGGACGCCGTCACGGTGGAGCTCGCTCAGGACTCCGTCGACAACCCGGGTCTCGTGCTCGGCGCCGTCCTAGCGGGCACTCAGCCGCTCCGAGACAAGATCGCCATCGTCGCCGACGGCACGCACATCATCGGCTTCCCCGACTGGGCGGAGCAGCTGATCGCGGAGTCGACGGGCAAGCAGGGCCGTGGTCTCCTGCCGGTCGTGCTCGGGTCGGACGCCCCCGAGGTGTCGCTCGGCCTGCACGACGTGCAGGTCATCCGGCTGGTGGCCAACGCCGCCGAGACGCGTGAGGTCGCTCCCGGCGAGGTCGAGATCTCGGGTTCGCTCGGCGGGCAGATCATGGTCTGGGAGTACGCGGTCGCCGTCGCAGGGCGCCTCCTCGACATCAACCCGTTCGATCAGCCCGACGTCGAGTCGGCGAAGATCGCGACGCGCGCTCTGCTCGACGACCGGCCCGCGCCGACTCCCCCGGCGTTCACCGCCGAGGGCATCGAGGTCCGCGAGGTCGGCGGCATCGAGCTCGGCGAGTCGCTGGAGAGTGCCGTGGAGGCGCTTCTCGCGCAGCTCGACGACGACGGCTACGTGTCGATCCAGGCGTACATCGACCGGGTTGCCAACCCCGAGCTCGAGAAGCTCCGTGACGCCCTGGCGGCGCGGACCTCTCGTCCCGTCACCTTCGGCTGGGGTCCGCGGTTCCTGCACTCCACAGGTCAGTACCACAAGGGCGGGCCGGCGAACGGCGTGTTCCTGCAGATCACGCAGGTGCCGGAGCGCGACCTCGAGATCCCGGAGAGCCCCTTCACCTTCGGTCAGCTCGTCCAGGCTCAGGCCGCGGGCGACGCCAAGGTGCTCGCCGAGCACGGTCGACCGGTGCTCACCCTCACGGTCACGGACGTCACCGCAGCGCTGCCCGCGCTGCTGGCCTCCGTCCGTTGATCACGCGGGCCGGCGTCCTCGCGACGCCGGCCCGCCTCCCGGTCGGGTGTCCGTGTCCCCGCCGGGCCGTCAAGACCCCCGAAGGAACCCCATACAGATGTCACCGGTGGAGATCACCCCGGAGTCCAACCCTCTGAGGTTGCCCTCCGACCGCAGACTCAATCGCATCGCCGGACCGAGCGGTCTCATCATCTTCGGCGTGACAGGCGATCTGTCCCGCAAGAAACTCATGCCGGCCGTGTACGACCTGGCCAACCGCGGTCTGCTCCCGCCGGGATTCGCTCTCGTGGGCTTCGCTCGTCGTGAGTGGGAGGGCCAGGATTTCGAGCAGGTCGTCTACGAGGCCGTCAAGCAGTACGCGCGCACACCCTTCGACGAGGACGTCTGGCGTCAGCTCAAGCTGGGCTTCCGCTTCGTTCAGGGCGTCTTCGACGACGCTGACGCGTTCGCCCGCCTGAAGGAGACGATCGAGGAGCTCGACCGGGAACGCGGCACGATGGGCAACCACGCTTTCTACCTGTCCATCCCGCCCAAGGCCTTCCCCATCGTGACGGAGCAGCTCCGCAACTCGGGTCTCGCTGAGGAGAAGGACGGCGCCTGGCGTCGGGTGGTCATCGAGAAGCCGTTCGGCAGCGATCTCGCGACCGCTCGAGAGCTGAACGCGGTCGTCGAGACGGTCTTCGAACCCGATTCGGTCTTCCGCATCGACCACTACCTCGGCAAGGAGACCGTCCAGAATCTCCTGACTCTCCGGTTCGCGAACCAGATGTACGAGCCGCTGTGGAACTCGAACTACGTGGATCACGTCCAGATCACCATGGCCGAGGACATCGGGGTCGGCGGCCGCGCCGGTTACTACGACGGCATCGGCGCCGCACGTGACGTGATCCAGAACCACCTGCTCCAGCTCCTCGCCCTCACGGCCATGGAGGAGCCGGTCTCCTTCACCGCCAAGGACCTGCGGGCGGAGAAGGAGAAGGTCCTGTCGGCCGTGCGTCTCCCCGAGGACCTCGCGGCGGGAACGGCGCGTGGTCAGTACGCCGGCGGATGGCAGGGCGGTGAGAAGGTTCTCGGCTTCCTCGACGAGGAGGGGATGAACCCCGAGAGCCTCACCGAGACGTTCGCCGCGATCAAGCTCGAGATCGCCACACGTCGGTGGGCGGGTGTCCCGTTCTACCTCAGGGCAGGCAAGCGTCTGGGGCGTCGCGTGACCGAGATCGCCATCGTGTTCAAGCAGGTCCCGGAGAACATCTTCGGATCGCAGACGTCGCTCGGGCAGAACGCGCTCGTGGTCCGGGTCCAGCCCGACGAGGGTGTGACGCTCCGCTTCGGCTCGAAGGTGCCGGGCATCGGGACGCAGGTCCGCGACGTCACCATGGACTTCGGTTACGGGCACGCCTTCACCGAGGCGAGCCCCGAGGCCTACGAGCGTCTCATCCTCGACGTCCTCCTCGGTGATCCCCCGTTGTTCCCCCGCCACGAGGAGGTCGAGCTCTCGTGGAAGATCCTCGATCCGATCGAGGAGTTCTGGGCGACCCAGGGGCAACCCGAGCAGTACCGACCGGGTACCTGGGGCCCGGCGTCAGCTGATGAACTCATGGCCCGTGACGGCCGAACCTGGAGGCGTCCGTGATCGTCGACCTGCCCGACAGCACCATCTCCCGAGTGCAGAAGTCGCTCGTCTCCATCCGCGAGGAGGGAGGCGTCGTGGCCCTCGGTCGTGTGCTCACCCTGATCATCTCGACCTCCCTCGGCGAGGAGGAGGAGGCCATCGAGGCCGCCAACGACGCCTCACGGGAGCACCCCATGCGGGTCATCGTGATCTCCACGGCACGGGAGACCTCGGCTGCCGCGGACGCGCGTCTCGATGCGCAGATCCGCGTCGGCGGGGATGCGGGGGCCAGCGAGGTGATCGTGCTCCGCGCCTACGGCGACACGGCGAGCGACGAGGAGGGTCTCGTCACGGGACTGCTGCTCCCCGACGCGCCCGTCGTCGTCTGGTGGCCGGGCCGAGCGCCGGCGATCGTCTCCGAGTCGCCCCTGGGGCGCATCGCACAGCGGCGCATCACGGACGCGGCCAGCCAGGAGAATCCGCGTCAGACGATCGTCGACCTCGCTGAGACCTACGCGCCGGGAGACACGGACTTCGCGTGGACGCGCCTCACGCTGTGGCGGACTCAACTCGCCGCGGTCCTCGACCAGCCGCCTTACGAGCCGGTGACCGCCGTCGACGTCAGCGGCGCCCCCGACTCCCCCAGCACGCTCCTGCTCGCCGCATGGCTGCGCCTGCAGCTGCAGGTGACCGTGGAGAACGAGCTGACGACACGCGCCACGGGGTCGAGCGGCATCCAGGGGGTCCGACTGCTGCGCGCCTCCGGTGCCATCGAGCTGGAGAGGGAGCAGGAGAACATCGCGACTCTGCGACAGCCCGGCCAGCCGACCCACGACCTCTCTCTGCCGCGCCGCTCGCTCCGCGACTGCCTCGCGGAGGAACTCCGTAGACTCGACCCCGACGACCTCTTCGGAGACGTCGTCAGAAACGGGGTTCGCCAACTGAGCGAACCCGTCCAGGACAACTAGGGCAGACGATGACCGTGACGAACGAACGCCGAGTGCTCGTGCACTCCAACAAGGAATCGCTGGGGGCATCCGTCGCCGCCCGATTCATCACCAAGATCATCGACGTCATCGAGGAGCAGGACTACGCCTCGGTGGTCGTGAGCGGCGGGTCGGTGAGCACGCTCGTTCTCGCCGCCATCAATGAGTCGCCGGCACGTGACAGCGTGAACTGGTCGAAGGTGTCGTTCTGGTGGGCTGATGAGCGGTGGGTCGAGGCCGACCACGCCGACCGCAACGACGTGCAGGCGGGGATCGACCTGCTCGATCACATCGGCGTCGATCCCGCCAACGTGCACCGCTTCGGTGCGGTCGGCGATTTCGAGGACGTCGAGGCCGCCGCCGCCGCCTACCGTGAGGAGCTTCTCGCCCACGCGCAGGGAGACGACCTCTCGCCTCGTTTCGACATCACCCTCCTGGGCGTCGGCCCCGACGGCCACATCGCCTCGCTGTTCCCCGACAGAGAACAGATCCGGGCGACGGACTCGACGGTCCTCACGATCGATGACTCCCCCAAGCCTCCGCCCATCCGCCTCACTCTCAGTCTGCCGGCCATCAACAACTCGCAGCGGGTCTGGATGATCCTCGCCGGTGCCGAGAAGGCCTCGTCGCTGGGTCTCGCCTTGGCCGGAGCCGGGGCGGATCAGGTACCGGTCGCCGGCGTCAAGGGGCGTCGACGCACGGTCTTCTTCGTGGACGGAGACGCGGCCGCCGAGGTTCCCGAAAAGCTCATCGCCTCGACCTACTGATTCTCACAGAACGACGAAGCCCCGCAGCGATGCTGCGGGGCTTCGTCGTTCTGTGACGAGGTCGTCCTGGAATCGGATCGGACCCCCTCACGAGGGATGGATCAGGCCTTGCCTCGGCGGACACGCAGCTGCTGCAGCGCCTCTTCCAGAAGCTGTGCTGCTTCCTCTTCGGAGCGACGCTCTTTCACATAGGCCAGATGCGTCTTGTAGGGCTCGAGCTTGGCGACGCTCGGGGGGTTCGCCTTGTCGCGGCCTGCCGGCAGACCACTGGACGGTGAGTCGACCGTCTCGGGGATCTCGTCTTCGGGGACGTTGGCTGCGAAATGACGCACCACCTCGTTCCCGAGGGCATCCCAGTAGGAGATCGTGATCCGCTCGGCGTGATAACCGCGATCCTGCTCGCCCATGGGGCCGGCTCCGACGCGCGACCCGCGGATGGCGCTACCGCCCGACGCCATCAGGCCACCGCCGAGAACTTGGTGATGAGACCCAGCACGACGATGCACGTGATCCACACGAGACCGAGGAACACGGTGATGCGATTCAGGTTCCGCTCGGCGACCCCGGACGCACCGAGGTTGCTCGTGACGCCGCCGCCGAACATGTCGGACAGACCGCCCCCTCGACCTCGATGGAGCAGGATGAGAAGGGTCAGCAGGAGGCTCGTGATGCCGAGCAACACCTGCAGGATGACCTGGAGAATTTCCACGTGGGACCTTTCGATGCGGTGAGACCGCTAACGAGTATAACCGTCGGCCCGGTCGTCAGCGGCCTCACCCGCGGGTGGAGCGAGATGTCCGACTCGCAGCGGTTGGGTGGTCGACTAGACGCCGACGTGCGACGGGAACCTGACGATGCTCGAGAACTCCTCGATGTCCAGGCTGGCTCCTCCGACGAGGGCTCCGTCCACGTTGGGTTCGCGCATGAACGAGGCGATGTTCGTCGACTTGACGGATCCGCCGTACAGGATGCGCGTCGCGGCGGCCGAGTCGGCGCCACGTTCTCGGGACAGGGCCTCCCGCAGGGCGGCGCAGACCTGCTCGGCCTGCTCCGCCGTGGCGGCCTTGCCCGAGCCGATGGCCCAGACGGGCTCGTAGGCCACGACGATCTCGGCGTCGCCGGGGAGATCCGCGAGGGCGGCTCGGAGCTGCGCGACCGGAACCGCGCTCGGTCCGTGCTTCTCGAGATCGTCCGCCGTCTCGCCGACGCAGAGGACCGGGACGAGTCCGTTGCGGTGGGCGGCGACGACCTTGCTCGCCACGACGGCATCGGTCTCGCCGTGCATCGTCCGACGCTCCGAATGACCCACGATGACATAGCGGATGTCGAGTTTCGCGAGGAAGGCGCCCGAGATCTCGCCCGTGTGCGCTCCGGAGTCGTGCGCGGACAGATCCTGCGCGCCGAGCCCGAGCGGGAGCTTGTCGGCGTCGAGCAGCGTCTGCACGGAACGGAGATCGGTGAAAGGAGGGAACACGACGGCCTCGACGGCCGAGTGGTCGTGCTTGGCGTCTTTGAGACTCCAAGCGAGCTTCTGGACGAAGGCGATCGACTGGAGGTGATCCAGGTTCATCTTCCAGTTGCCGGCGATGAGCGGCGTGCGCGTGGTCACCATCCGAGGACCTCCAGTCCGGGGAGTCGTTTGCCCTCGAGGAACTCGAGGCTGGCTCCACCGCCGGTGGAGATGTGGCCGAACTGGTCGTCCGAGAAGCCGAGCGCCCGCACGGCGGCAGCGGAGTCCCCGCCGCCCACGACGGCGAGCCCGCGGACGTCGGTGAGCGCCTGGGCCACCGTCTTCGTCCCCTGCGCGAACGCGTCGAATTCGAACACGCCCATGGGGCCGTTCCAGAAGACCGTCTTGGACCCGAGGACGATCTCGGCGAAACGAGCGGCCGTCTCCGGCCCGATGTCCAGTCCGATCGCGTCCGAACCGAAGGCGGACGCCTCGATGCCGTCGACGGAGACGGTCTGATGATCCGCATCGGCGGAGAACGCCGAGGCCACCTCGACGTCGACGGGGAGGACGATCGTCACGCCCCTCTTCTCGGCCTCCGCGAGGTAGCCCCGGACCCGCTCGATCTGATCGGCCTCGAGGAGGCTCTTGCCGACGGGGTGACCCTGGGCGGCGAGGAAGGTGAAGAGCATGCCCCCGCCCACGAGCAGGTTGTCGACCCGGGGCAGGAGATGCTCGATGACCCCCAGCTTGTCCGACACCTTCGAACCGCCCAGGACGACCGTGTAGGGCCGCTCCGGCGTCTCCGTGAGCCTCTGGAGGACCTCGAGCTCCGCGGAGATGAGCGTGCCCGCAGCGCTGGGGAGGAGCTTCGGCAGGTCGGAGACGCTCGCCTGCTCGCGGTGCACGACCCCGAATCCGTCGGAGACGAAGACGTCGCCGAGCTCCGCGAGCTTCTCGGCGAATTCCAGACGCTCGTCCGGGTCCTTGGAGGTCTCGGCCGCGGCGAAGCGCAGGTTCTCGAGGACGGTGATCTGGCCGTCCTGGAGGGCGGCGACGGCGGCGACGGCCTCCTCCCCCACGGTCTCGGAGACGAATCCGACGCTCTTGCCGAGCAGCTCGCTGAGCCGCTGCGCCACCGGACGGAGGCTGTACTCGGCGGCGACCTCGCCGTCGGGGCGCCCCAGGTGGCTGATGACGATGACGCGGGCGCCCTGGTTGATCAGGGCGTCGAGGGTCGCGAGAGAGGCCCTGACCCGACCGTCGTCGGTGATGCGACCGTCTTTCAGGGGGACGTTGAGGTCGCAGCGGACGATGACTCGCCGACCGGACAGGGAGCCGAGGGACTCGAGTGTTCTCAGGGTCATGACCTTCTCTTCGTTCGACGAAGGCGGCCGGGCACGGGGCCCAGCCGCCTTCGGTGGTTCGGTTCTCGGGATGCCGCCGCTGTTACAGGCGGTCCGCCACGTACTTGGTCAGGTCGACCAGGCGGTTGCTGTAGCCCCACTCGTTGTCGTACCACGAGGTGATCTTCACCATGTTGCCGATGACCTTGGTCAGCCCCGAGTCGTAGATCGACGAGTGCGGGTCGGTGGTGATGTCCGACGAGACCAGCGGGTCCTCGGAGTAGGCGAGGATGCCCTTGAGCTCGCCCTCGGCGGCGGCCTTGTACGCGGCGTTGATCTGCTCGACCGTCACCGGGGTGCTCGTCTCGAGCGTGACGTCAGTGATCGAGCCGGTGGGGACCGGCACCCGGAGGGCGTAGCCGTCGAGCTTTCCGGCGAGCTCGGGGATGACGAGGCCGATGGCCTTGGCCGCTCCCGTCGAGGTCGGGACGATGTTGACCGCGGCGGCGCGAGCGCGACGCGGATCCTTGTGGGGGCCGTCCTGGAGGTTCTGGTCGGCCGTGTAGGCGTGCACGGTGGTCATGAGGCCGCGCTCGACGCCGAAGTTGTCGAGGAACACCTTCATCAGCGGAGCGAGGCTGTTCGTCGTGCACGACGCGTTCGAGATGATGTCGTGCTTGGCGGGGTCGTAGATGCCCTCGTTGACGCCCAGGACGATCGTGGCGTCGTCGCCGGTCGCCGGTGCGGAGATCAGGACCTTCTTGGCGCCCGCCGTGATGTGCTTCCGGGCGTCCTCGGCCTTGGTGAAGAAGCCGGTCGACTCGATGACGATGTCGACGCCCAGCTCGCCCCAGGGCAGGTTGGCGGGGTCGCGCTCGGCGAGCACCTTGATCGGCTTGCCGTCGACGACGATCGAGTCGCCGTCGAGCTCCACCGTCGCGTCGAGGCGACCGGTGATGGAGTCGAACTTGAGGAGGTGCGCCAGCGCGGCGTTGTCGGTGAGGTCGTTGACGGCGACGATCTCGATGTCGGTGCCCTTGGCGAGCGCAGCGCGGAAGTAGTTGCGGCCGATACGACCGAAGCCGTTGATGCCGATCTTGACGGTCAATGAAACTCCTGTTGCTCAGGCGTCGTGGGGACGCGTGGAGGGGGTGGGCGACCAGACCCGAGAACGCACCCGACACCGTGAGGAAGAGGATGCGCAGCCGTACGCGACACTACCAGGCACGGACCGGTGTTACCCGGGGCGACGCCCGGGCTCGACCACCCTTCGGAGCGGCGTCCCGCCCCCCTCAGCGGAGGTCGAGATCCGACGGCAGACCGGAGTCCGTGCCGGGCAGCCCGAGGTCGGAGGCCTTCTTGTCGGCCATGGCCAGGAGGCGCCGGATCCGACCGGCGACGGCGTCTTTCGTCATCGGCGGATCAGCGTGCTGGCCGAGCTCGTCGAGACTCGCGTCGCGGTGGGCGAGGCGGAGCGTGCCGGCGTACTTCAAGTGGTCGGGGATGTCGTCCCCGAGCAGTTCCATCGCTCGTTCCACGCGGGCGCAGGCCGCCACGGCGGCTTCCGCCGAGCGCCGGAGATTCGCGTCGTCGAAGTTGACCAGGCGGTTCGCCGTGGCCCGCACCTCCCGGCGTTGGCGCATCTCCTCCCACTCGCCCACGGAGCGCAGGGCGCCCATCGTCTTGAGCATCGAGCTGATCGCCTCGCCGTCGCGGATGAGGACGCGGTGAACCCCTCGCACCTCCCGGGCCTTCGCGGGGATGCCGAGACGACCGGCGGCGCCGACCAGGGCCATGGCCGCTTCGTTGCCCGGGCAGACGACCTCGAGCGACGCGGATCGGCCGGGGTCGGTCAGAGTGCCCTGCGCGAGGAACGCACCACGCCATATGGCGGCGAGGTCTTCTCTCGATCCCGTCGTCAGCCGATTCGGCAGGCCTCGCACCGGACGTCTGCGCTGGTCCATGAGGCCCGTCTGACGCGCGAGCGTCTCACCGGCCTCGTGTACTCGGACGAGATAGTGATTGGTGCGCCTCACGCCCGAGGCCGCGATCACCGAGACGTCGCTCCGGGCGCCGTAGAGCTCGGCGAGGTCCTTCCGGACGCGACGGGCGATGCCCGGGCTGTCGAGTTCGGCTTCGACGGCGATGCGCCCGGATATGACGTGCAACCCGCCGGCGAACCGCAGGATCGTCGCGACCTCCGCGGCTCGGACGGTCGTCCGGCTCACGTCGATCTGAGCGAGTTCTTCTTTGACGTCGGCAGTCTGGGCCAAACCTGGGTTCCTTCTCTCGGGTCGATCGGCGCGCGCACGAATCCGCCGACCGTCTCGGTCACTCCCGGCCGAGGTCGCGATGCTTCACGCTGACGGCCACACCACGGAGCCCGCGCAGATGCGCTGCCAGTTCACCGACGAGGGTGACCGATCGATGCTTGCCGCCGGTGCAGCCAATGGCGATCGTAGCGTGTCTCTTGTTCTCACGCTGATAGCCCTCGAGCACGGGCTCGAGGGCGGCCCCGAACGCGTCGATGAATCGACGCGCGCCCTGCTGAGCCATGACGTACGTCGTCACCGTCTCGTCCAGACCGTTCTGCGGACGGAGTTCCGGAACCCAGAACGGATTCGGCAGGAACCGCGCATCGCCCACCATGTCCGCATCGGTGGGGAGGCCGTACTTGAAGCCGAAGCTGAGGACGGTCACCTGGACCCCGGGATCCTCCGACTCGGCGAAGGTCTCGGTGATCGCCGTCGCGAGCTGGTGGATGTTCAGCTCCGAGGTGTCGATGATGACGTCGCTCGTCTCGCGCAGCTCCTCCATCCTGGCGCGTTCGGCCAGGATTCCGTCGAGCAGCGTGCCGTCGCCCTGGAGCGGATGGGGTCGTCTGACCTGCTCGAATCGTCGCACCAGGACGGCGTCCGTCGCGTCGAGGAACAGGACCCTGACCTTGCTCGGCATGCTCTCACGGAGAGTGCGGACCGCCTCCTGCGCCTCGGAGAACAGTCGTCCGCCCCGGACGTCGACGACCGCGGCGATCTTCGGGAGGGAGTCGCCGGCGCGTTCCGCGAGATCCAGCAACGGGCGGAGCATCTGCGCGGGCAGGTTGTCGACGACGTACCAGCCGAGGTCCTCCAGGGCGTTGCCCACGGTGGAGCGGCCTGCGCCCGACATCCCGGTCACGATCAGGACCTCTTGCTGTTCGCTTGAATCGCTCATGACGGTGACCTTCGGTCGGGGCGGTCGGGCGGTGGGTCGAGTCTAAACGGGTACGGAGGCGTCGCCGGAGGCCGTGAGGTCGTCCTCGGCCTCCACCGACTCCGCCGCCGAGTCGCCGCCGAGTCTCTCCGCCACAGCCGTGGCGAGAGCCGGTCCGATGCCCTTGATCGAGGCGATCTCGTCGATTCCAGCCTCCTTCAGACGTCTGACCGACCCGAAGTGCTTGAGGAGCCGCGCCACGCGAGACGGACCGAGCCCGGGGATCTCCGCCAGCTGCGAGGCTATGTCGCGACGTCGACGCTGGCGCTGGAACGTGATGGCGAAGCGGTGCGCTTCGTCGCGGATGCGCTGGATGAGGAACAGCGCGTCGGAGTTCCGAGGCAGGATCACCGGGAAGTCGTCGTCGGGCAGCCAGATCTCCTCCAGGCGCTTGGCGATCCCGCAGAGGGCGATGTCCGTGACCCCGGCGTCGTCGAGGGCGCGTCGAGCCGCCGCGACCTGCGGTTGACCGCCGTCGACGATCAGCAGGTTCGGACGGTAGGCGAATCGCTTCCGTTGTTCGCCGACCTCCTCCACCGGAGCGAGCTCGTCGTCCAGACGTGCGAGACGACGACTCAACGTCTGATAGATGGACTCGGTGTCGTCGGTCGACCGGGGGATGTTGAATCGGCGGTACTGGTCTTTCCGAGGCAGACCGTCTTCGAAGACGACCATGGAGGCGACGATGTTCGTGCCCGAGAGGTGCGAGACGTCGTAGCACTCCATCCGGAGCGGCGCGTCGCTCATGCCGAGGGCCTCCTGGATGTCCGCGAGAGCCGTCGAGCGGGTGGCGAAGTCCGCGCTCCGCCTCGTCTTGTAGAGCATCAGGGCCTGCTGCGCGTTGAGCGTGGCCGTCTGCATGAGGGCGGCCTTGTCGCCCCGCTGCGCCGTATGGATCTGGACCCTCCCCCTGCCTCGCAGTCCGCCGAGGACGCTCTCCAGCGCATCGTTGTCGTCGGGCACGGCCGTGACGACGACCTCTCGCGGGAGCTCGGCCCCGGCCGAGTAGGTGTCCTGGAGGATCTGCTCGACCAGTTCTCCGGTGCTGACGTCGATCTCCTTGTCGACGACCCAACCCCTCGAGCCGCGGATGCGTCCGCCCCGGACCGTGAAGAGCTGCACGGCAGCGGCCAGCTCGTCTTCGGCGAGGGCGAAGAGGTCGAGGTCGACGGAGTCGCGGAGGACCACGGCGGACTTGTCGAGGACCGCTTCGAGAGCCTGGACCTGGTCTCGGTACCTGGCCGCATCCTCGTACCGCTGGTCGATGGCCGCCGTCTTCATCTCCTTCTGCAGCCCGGCGATGACCTTCTTGTCGTAGCTCTTCATGAAGCGCACGAAGTCGTCGACGATCCGACGATGCTCCTCGATCGTGACCTTCCCCGAACACGGACCACCGCAGCGACCGATCTGGCCGGGGAAGCAGGGCTTCCCCGTCTGCATGGCCTTCTTGTAGCTGCTGTCCGAGCAGGTGCGGATCGGGAACACCTTGATCATCAGGTCGATCGTGTCGTGCACGGCCCAGATCTTCGGGTACGGACCGAAGTACTTCGCGCCTCTGATCCGGGGATTGCGCGTGACCATCACCCGGGGCGCCTCGTCGCCGAGCGTCACAGCCATGAACGGGTAGGTCTTGTCGTCGCGGAATTTGACGTTGAAGGGCGGGTCGAACTCTTTGATCCAGGTGTACTCGAGCTGCAGCGCCTCGATGTCGCTTCCCACGACAGTCCATGTCACCGAACGTGCCGTCAGGACCATCCGGCGGGTGCGTTCATGCAGCGTGGGCAGCGGGGCGAAGTAGTTGCTCAGGCGGGCTCGGAGATTCTTCGCTTTGCCGACGTACAGCACTCGACCGCGCTCGTCGAGCCATCGATAGACACCGGGGTCGGTGGGGATCTCAGCTGCCGGGGGTCGCCAGGACACCGTGTTGCTCATCGTGCGTCCAGCGCCTCCCGACGGCGTCGTGCGGGTGCCTTCTGGGTGGCGCGCGACGGGACGGCCGTGTGCCCGCTCTCGAGGATCTCGGCCAGGAACCTGCCCGTGTGGCTGTCGGGTACCTTCGCGAGGAACTCGGGCGTACCGGCGGCGATGACCGAGCCTCCTCCTGCTCCGCCCTCCGGACCCATGTCGATGAGCCAGTCGGCCGACTTGATCACGTCGAGGTTGTGCTCGATGGTGATCACGGTGTTGCCCTTGTCGACGAGACCGTTCAGCACGAGCAGCAGCTTGCGGACGTCCTCGAAGTGGAGACCGGTCGTGGGCTCGTCGAGCACGTAGATGCTCCGCCCGTTCGACCGCCGCTGAAGCTCCGTGGCGAGCTTGACGCGCTGCGCCTCTCCGCCGGACAGGGTGGTCGCGCTCTGCCCGAGACGCACGTAGCCGAGGCCGACGTCGACCAGAGTGGACATGAATCGGGAGATGGCGGAGATCGGCGCGAAGAACTCGGCCGCCTCGCTGATGGGCATGTCGAGCACCTCGGAGATGTTCTTGCCCTTGTAGAGCACCGCGAGGGTCTCCCGGTTGTAGCGAGCACCGCCGCAGACCTCGCACGCGACGTAGACGTCGGGCAGGAAGTTCATCTCGATCTTGATGGTGCCGTCGCCGGCGCAGTTCTCGCAGCGCCCGCCCTTGACGTTGAAGCTGAAGCGCCCGGGGAGGTAACCGCGCGCCTTGGCGTCGGTCGTCTCGGCGAACAGGTTCCGGATCCGGTCGAAGACGCCGGTGTACGTGGCGGGGTTCGAACGAGGCGTCCGGCCGATCGGCGCCTGGTCCACATGGACGACCTTGTCGAGGTTGTCGAGTCCGGTCACCCGGAGGTGCTTGCCCGGGATCTGCCTCGCGCCGTTCAGCTTGTTGGCCAGGACCTTGTACAGGATGTCGTTCACGAGGGACGACTTGCCCGAACCGCTCACTCCCGTGACCGCGACGAAGGTTCCCAGCGGGAACTCCACCGTGACGTCGCGCAGGTTGTTGGCCTTGGCTCCGACCACGCTCAGCATGCGCTTCTTGTCGATGGGACGTCGTTCGGTCGGAGTCTCGATCGAGCGACGACCTGACAGGTAGTCGCCTGTGTAGGAGTCGGTGTTGGCGACGAGGTCCTCGTAGTTGCCGGAGTGCACCACCGTGCCGCCGTTGACACCGGCACCGGGGCCGATGTCGACGATCCAGTCGGCGGTCTTGATCGTGTCTTCGTCGTGCTCGACGACGATGAGCGTGTTGCCCAGGTTCTTCAGTTTGACCAGGGTGTCGATGAGGCGCCGGTTGTCGCGCTGATGAAGGCCGATGCTGGGTTCGTCGAGGACATAGAGGACGCCCGTCAGCCCGGAGCCGATCTGTGTGGCGAGCCTGATGCGCTGGGCCTCACCACCGGACAGCGAGCCCGCGGCGCGACTCAGCGACAGGTAGGTGAGACCGACCTCGAGAAGGAATTCGAGTCGCACCCGGATCTCTCGGAGGACCTGCGCCGCGATCCGCGCCTCACGGACGGTCAGGGTGAGACCGTTCATGAACGCGAAGGCGTCCGCGAGACTCAGCTCGGAGACGTCGGCGATGTTGTGATCGGCCACGGTGACCGCGAGGACCTCGGGCTTCAGGCGCTTTCCGTCGCAGACCGAGCACGGGATCTCGCGGAGGTACTCCGAGTACCGCTGGCGTTGGCTGTCGCTCTCGGCTTCGGCGTACTTCCGCTCGATGTACGGCATGACGCCCTCGAAGCCGGTCGAGTACTTCATCTCCCGGCCGAAGCGGTTCTTCCACTTGACCGTGACCTCGAAGTCGTTCCCGTGCAGGACCGCCTGCTGGATGCGGGTCGGCAGCTGCGCCCACGGGGTCTTCAGGCTGAAGTCCAGATCGACGGCCAGGCCCTCGAGCAGTTTCTGGAAGTAGTTGTAGAGGCCCTTGCCCGAGTTCGTCCACGGGAGGATGACGCCCTCGACGAGGCTGAGCTCCGGGTCGCCGAGGACGAGGTCGGTGTCGACGGACATGCGGGTGCCGAGCCCGGAGCACTCGGGGCAGGCGCCGAACGGGGCGTTGAAGGAGAACGTCCTCGGTTCGATCTCGGTCAGCTGGACCGGGTGGTTGTTCGGGCAGGAGAGCTTCTCGGAGAACGTGCGGTACTTGCCGGCGGCGTCGGCGTCCGTGTCGACGAAGTCGACCGTCACGAGACCGTCGGTCAGACGGAGCGCCGTCTCGAGCGAGTCCGTCAGACGGGTGAGGCCGGACGGCAAGGCCACGAGCCGATCGACGACGACGGAGATGTCGTGCTTGACCTGCTTCTTGAGCTTCGGCGGGGCGCTGAGCTGGATCTGCTCGCCGTCGACGATGGCCCGCGAGTAGCCGGAGGACGCCAGTTCGGCGAAGAGATCGACGAACTCGCCCTTCTTCTGCGAGACGACGGGGCTGAGGACCTGGAAGCGGGTGCCCTCGTCGAGGGTCATCAGCTGATCGGCGATCTGCTGCACCGTCTGACGGCTGATCTTCTCTCCGCAGATGGCGCAGTGCGGGATGCCGATCCGGGCCCAGAGCAGACGCATGTAGTCGTAGATCTCGGTGATCGTGCCGACGGTGGATCGAGGGTTCCGGTTCGTCGACTTCTGGTCGATCGACACGGCCGGGCTGAGCCCCTCGATGAAGTCGACGTCCGGTCGATCGACCTGCCCCAGGAACTGCCTCGCGTACGCGGAGAGGGACTCGACGTAGCGCCGCTGCCCCTCCGCGAAGATCGTGTCGAAGGCGAGCGACGACTTGCCGGACCCGGAGAGCCCGGTGAACACGACGAGGGAGTCCCGTGGGATCTCGAGATCGACGTTGTGGAGATTGTGGACACGGGCCCCTCGAACACTGAGTTTCGGGACACCGTCTACGGGAGAGATTGACACTCTTACCATTCTATGAAGGCCACCGACATCGCGAGGTCGGCGCGTTCAGCTCAATCGAGGGAGGGGCGGGTGGAGGTGAGACGGGCTGACTCCGTCCAGAGGCGGTCTGCGGCTGCGAGATCGTAGGCGTGGGCTGAGGCCTTCACGAGCGCGGGTCCACCGGTCAACTGGAACCAGCCGGCCGGGCCCCAGTATTCCCCTCCCCGCACGCCTTCGGCCACCGCCGCCTCCACGAGCGGCTCGGCGCCGATCTCCTTGCCCTGCGAGAACGTGTGCATGGCGGACGTGATGACAGCCGGTGGGCGGTGGGGCACGACGACGGGAGGTCGAGGCTCGCTCAGCGATTCCCAGGAGAAGCCGGGATGCGCGACCACGCTCGACACGGTGGACGAAGCACGGCGCAGCCTCCTGTCGAGTTCGAAGCCGAAGGTCATGACGGCCAGCTTGGATCTCGCGTACGCGACGTAGTTGGAGTAGCTCGACAGCATCATCGGGTCGTCGAGGTCGAGCCGGACCCACCGATGGCTGATGCTGCCGAGATGCACCACACGGGCCGCCGGGGCGGCTTCGAGAGCGGGGAGGAGGTGCGAGACCAGAGCGAAATGCCCCAGGTGGTTCGTGCCGAACTGAAGCTCGAATCCGTCGGTCGTCTTCTGTCGACGACGCGAACCGACCACTCCCGCGTTCGCCAGCAGGACGTCCACCGGTCCGCCTGCGGCGATGGCGGCGGCGCCCGAGCGGACGGACCGGAGATCCGCCAGGTCGAGCTCGACCGTCTCGAGATCGGCCGCGGGCAGTCTGTCGATGATGGCGTCGACGGCGCGGCTCGCGCGCACCCCGTCACGGGCGGCGATGACCACCCTGTGCCCCTGGGCGGCGAGGCGCTCAGCCGCGAAGTACCCGAGCCCTGCGGTCGCACCGGTGACGACGATCCTCTTCCGATCAGCGGACATGCCCCGCCGCCTCCATCTGCCGAAGGTCCTTCTTCAGGTCGGCGACCTCATCGCGCAGTCTCCCGGCGAGCTCGAACTTCAGTTCGGCCGCGGCCTGCAGCATCTGCTCGTTGAGGTCGGCGATGATCGATTCGAGTCCGTTGGCCGCACCCGCCGCCAGACCCTCGCGTCTGAGGTTCGGCGTCGGGGCTCGTTTCTTCCCGTCTCGGCCGGCGAGGAGCGCGGCCGTGTCGGCGCCCTCCCTCGCCAGGGCCTCGGTGATGTCCGCGATCTTCTTCCGGAGAGGCTGGGGGTCGATCCCCCGCTCGAGGTTGTAGGCGATCTGCTTGTCGCGACGACGATCAGTCTCTTCGAGAGCCTGCTTCATCGAATCGGTCATCTTGTCGGCGTACATGTGGACCTGCCCGGATACGTTGCGAGCGGCGCGGCCGATGGTCTGGATGAGAGACGTGGACGACCTCAGGAATCCCTCCTTGTCGGCGTCCAGGATCGCGACGAGTGACACCTCCGGGAGGTCGAGCCCTTCACGGAGGAGGTTGATTCCGACGAGCACGTCGTAGACGCCCTGACGGAGCTCCGTCAGCAGCTCGACGCGTCGCAGGGTGTCGACGTCCGAATGCAGGTATCGGACCCGGACGCCCGCCTCCGTGAGGAAGTCGGTGAGCTCCTCCGCCATCTTCTTCGTCAGGGTCGTGACCAGCACCCGTTCGTCGCGCTCGCTCCGGAGCTTGATCTCTTCGAGCAGATCGTCGATCTGCCCCTCGGAGGGTTTGATGACGATCTCCGGGTCGATGAGACCCGTCGGGCGGATGATCTGCTCGACGACGCTGTCGGTGATCCCGAGCTCGTACTTGCCGGGGGTCGCCGAGAGGTAGACCTTCTGGCCGACGCGATCGAGGAACTCCTCGAACTTCAGCGGCCTGTTGTCGAGGGCGCTCGGGAGCCGGAAGCCGTGGTCGACCAGGGTGCGCTTGCGGGATGCGTCGCCCTCGTACATCGCGCCGATCTGCGGCACCGTGACATGGGACTCGTCGATGACGACGAGCAGATCTTCGGGGAAGTAGTCGAGCAGACAATGCGGCGCTTCGCCTGGCGACCGGCCGTCGATGTGGGACGAGTAGTTCTCGATGCCGTTGCAGAAGCCGATCTGCTCCATCATCTCGAGGTCGAAGGTCGTCCGCATCCGAAGCCGCTGCGACTCGAGGAGCTTGCCCTGCTTGTCGAGTTCGGCCAGCCGATCGGCGAGCTCGTCTTTGATCGTGCCGATGGCCCTGTGCATGACATCGGTGCCCGCGACGTAGTGGGAACCCGGGAAGACGGAGACGGCATCGAGGGTCTTCACGACGTCACCGGTCAGGGGGTGGAGCGCGTAGAGGGCCTCGACCTCGTCACCGAACATCTCGATGCGGATGGCCAGCTCTTCGTACATCGGGATGATCTCGATGGTGTCGCCGCGAACGCGGAAGTTGCCCCGAGAGAAGTCGATGTCGTTCCGCTGGTACTGCATCGACACGAATCGACGGATGAGCGTCTCGCGTTCGATCTTCTGGCCCACCTGCAGGGCGATCATGGCCTCCAGGTACCCCTCGGGTGTGCCGAGGCCGTAGATGCACGAGACCGTCGACACGACGATGACGTCGCGCCGGCTCAGAAGGGAGTTCGTCGTGGAGTGCCGCAGACGCTCGACCTCGGCGTTGATCGAGGAGTCCTTCTCGATGAACGTGTCCGTCTGGGGGACGTAGGCCTCGGGCTGGTAGTAGTCGTAGTACGACACGAAGTACTCGACCGCATTGTGGGGGAACATCTCGCGGAACTCGTTCGCGAGCTGCGCCGCCAGGGTCTTGTTGTGGGCGAGGACCAGAGTGGGGCGTTGGACCTGCTCGACGAGCCAGGCCGTCGTGGCCGACTTGCCCGTGCCGGTGGCGCCCAGCAGCACGACATCCGTCTCGCCGGCGTTGATCCGACCAGCCAGCTCGGCGATCGCCGCGGGCTGATCGCCGCTCGGTTCGTACTCGCTGACGACTTCGAAGGGACGAACACTGCGGGTCGGTTGCATACCCTCGAGTTTACGAGCGACCACCGACAGTGCTCGCCGATGAGCCGGACGCCTTGCGTGCTGACAGCGAACGGAGACGGTCGTAGAGCTCGTCGCTCCCACGGCGGGTGTCGTCGAGAGTGCCGCTCGCGTCGACCACGAGGTCGGCGGCGGCCAGACGGACGTCGTCGGGCGCCTGCGCGTCCAACCGCCTCACAGCCTCGGCCTCGGACATGCCTCGGAGTTCGACGAGGCGCCGGAGCCTAGTCTCCCGTGGCGTGTCGACCACCGCGACGACGTCGAAGTCTCCGGCACCACGGGACTCGACGAGGAGGGGCACGTCGTAGACGATGACGCGTTCCGGATCATCGGTCACGGCCTCGTTCATCCGACGCGTCGACAGCGCGCGGACCGCGGGATGGATGATGGCCTCCAGATCGGCTCGTGCGGCGGCATCGGCGAAGACGATGCCCCCGAGGGCCGCGCGGTCGAGATCACCGGCAGCGGTCAGGACGCTCCTGCCGAATCGCTCGGCCACCGCCCGCAAGCCGGGCGTGCCGGGTTCGACCACCTCGCGCGCCAGTCGATCGGCGTCGATCACAGCGGCACCACGCTCGGCGAGTCGTCCCGCCACAGTGCTCTTCCCCGCGGCGATGCCTCCGGTGAGCCCACACACGAACATCCCCAGATGCTACTCCTGCCCCTGACGCGGGTCTGCGCGCTGACGGCGTCTGAGACGCCGACAGGCGGCTCCCCGGAGGGAACCGCCTGTCGGTCGATCGGGCGCCGGAGCGCCGTGATCAGTTGCTGCTGGAGAGCTTCTCGCGCAGAGCCGCGAGCGACTCGTCGTCGGCGAGGGTGCCGGCGCCCGAAGGGGTCTCGTTCGAGAACGAGGATCCCGTGGGAACGTCGAAGGTGGTCTCCTCGGCCAGCGAAGCGGCGACCTGCTTCTTGTGCGCCTCCCAGCGCGACTGGGCGGCAGCGTAGTCCTGCTCCCACTTCTCGCGCTGCGAGTCGAAGCCCTCGCGCCATTCGTTGGTCTCCGGGTCGAAGCCCTCGGGGTACTTGTAGTTCCCCTGGTCGTCGTACTCGGTGAGCATGCCGTAGAGGGCCGGGTCGAACTCGGTCCCCTCGGGGTCGACTCCCTCGTTGGCCTGCTTGAGGCTCAGCGAGATGCGACGACGGTCGAGGTCGATGTCGATGACCTTGACGAACACCTCGTCGCCGACCGCGACGACCTGCTCGGCGAGCTCGACGTGCTTCGCCGACAGCTCCGAGATGTGCACGAGGCCCTCGATGCCGTCCGCGACGCGGACGAACGCACCGAACGGCACCAGCTTGGTGACCTTGCCGGGAGCGACCTGTCCGATGGCGTGCGTACGAGCGAAGACCTGCCAGGGGTCCTCCTGCGTGGCCTTGAGCGAGAGCGAGACGCGCTCACGGTCGAGGTCGACCTCGAGGATCTCGACGGTGACCTCCTGGCCCACCTCGACGACCTCGCTGGCGTGCTCGATGTGCTTCCAGCTCAGTTCGGAGACGTGGACCAGACCGTCGACGCCGCCCAGGTCGACGAACGCACCGAAGTTGACGATCGACGACACGATGCCCTTGCGGACCTGGCCCTTGTGGAGGTTGTTGAGGAAGGTGGTGCGGCTCTCGGACTGCGTCTGCTCGAGGAGCGCACGACGCGACAGGACCACGTTGTTGCGGTTCTTGTCGAGTTCGAGGATCTTGGCCTCGATCTCCTGGCCGAGGTACGGCGTGAGGTCGCGGACGCGGCGCAGCTCGATGAGCGAGGCCGGCAGGAACCCACGGAGTCCGATGTCGACGATGAGACCGCCCTTGACGACCTCGATGACCGTTCCGGTGACGACGCCGTCGGCGTCCTTGATCTTCTCGACATCGCCCCAGGCACGCTCGTACTGAGCGCGCTTCTTGGACAGGATCAGACGGCCTTCCTTGTCCTCCTTCTGGAGGACGAGGGCCTCGACCGTGTCGCCGACCTCGACGACCTCGGTGGGGTCGACGTCGTGCTTGATCGAGAGCTCGCGAGAGGGGATCACACCCTCCGTCTTGTAGCCGACGTCGAGGAGGACCTCGTCGCGGTCGATCTTCACGACGGTGCCTTCGATGAGGTCGCCGTCGTTGAAGAACTTCAGAGTCTTTTCGACCGCGGCCAGGAAGTCATCAGCGGATCCGATGTCGTTGATGGCGACCTGCTTGGGTGCCTTGGTCGTTACGGTTGTCATGTAGTTAGTGCTCCAGTGAAAGCATGAATCGGGCCGCTGTCGTCCGAGAGGTGTCTCGGGGTGATCGACCGCGGCGTACGGGCAGAGTGACGCAGATAGCGCAAAGACATCATAGCCACCTGTCGTGGTGGCGGCAACGGATCCGGGCTCGTGTCGGTCCGGAGCGTCCCCTGTCAGCCGAGCATCTCGCTTCGGAGGGTGTCGAGACCGACGCCGCCGAGACGGAGCGCCTCACGATGGAACCGCCGGACGTCGAAGGACTCCCCCTCGAGCGCACGACGCCGCTCGCGGATCTCCTCCCAGATGCGCTGGCCGATCTTGTACGACGGCGCCTGGCCCGGCCAGCCGAGGTACCGGTCCACCTCGAACACGACGAAGGCGTCGTCCATGTTGACGTTCTCGCGCATGAACGCCAGGGCGTTCTCCGCGTTCCAGGTCCCCCCGACGGGGAACGGCTTCTCGAGGTGCACGCCGATGTCCACGACGACGCGTGCGGCGCGCATCCGCTGGCCGTCGAGCATGCCCAGCCGGTCCCCCGGGTCGTCGAGGTAGCCCAGCTCGTCCATCAGCCGTTCCGCGTACAGCGCCCACCCCTCGGCGTGGCCGGAGGTGCCCGCGAGCTGGCGACGCCACGTGTTCAGCTGCGACCGATTGCGGACCGCCTGCCCGAGCTGCAGGTGGTGCCCGGGGACCCCCTCGTGATAGACCGTCGTGGTCTCGCGCCAGGTGTCGAACCTGGTGACGCCCTCCGGAACCGACCACCACATCCGGCCGGGCCGGGAGAAGTCGTCGCTGGGACCCGTGTAGTAGATGCCGCCGTCCTTCGTGGGCGCGATCCGGCATTCGAGCGTCCGCAGCTCGTCGGGGATGTCGAAGTGACTCCGGCCGAGCTCGTCGACCGCCCGGTCGCTGAGGCGCTGCATCCACCGTCGGAGCGCCTCCGTCCCTTCCAGCCGCCGGGCGGGATCGGCGTCGAGCACCTCGACGGCTCGGCGCACGCTGGCACCGGGTTCGATCCGCTGCGCGACGGCCTCCTGCTCGGCCGTCATCCGCGCCAGCTCGTCGAGACCCCACTCGTACGTCTCGTCCGCATCGACGGTCGCACCCAGGAAGCGTCGTGAATGGAGGGAGTACGAATCGCGTCCGACGGCGTCGCCGGAACCGGCCGCGGGGAGGATCTCCTCGGTGAGGAGAGCCCCGAGCGCGAGATAGGCCTCGGCGGCTCGAACGGCCCCGCGGGCGAGATCGCGCTCGAGAGCCGCGGGAGGCGCGGTGCCGTCGGTCGGACGACCCCCGTCGACGAGTTCGGCGAAGAAGCCGCCCCGTGCGCCGATCCGACGGCACTGTTCGGCGACCCTCTCCACCTGACGCCTCGCCGGGACGACGTCGGCTGCGACTCCCGCTCGGAGGGTGGCGACGTAGCCCTCCAGGGCGGAGGGCACGGCCGAGAGGCGGGAGGCGATGTCGGACCAGTCCGTCACGGAGACGGTCGGCATCAGATCGAAGACCTCCCGCACCTGCTGAACCGGCGAGGCGATGACGTTCAGGTCCCGGAGGTGGAACCCCGCTTCGTGGGACTCCAGATCGAGTGCGAGCTCACCACCGAGATCGCGCTGGGTCACCCGGTCGACGTCATCGAGCACGGGAGCCGCCGCGAGCTCGGCCGCGACCGATCGCACCGCCTCGACACGCCGCTCGTGTCCCTCCGGCGAGAGGTCGCCGTATCCGCCGGTGCGACCCGGGCGCCCGATCCAGGTCGCGACCGTCGGGTCGAGGTCGATCGTCGTGTCGACCCACCGCTCGGCGATGTCGTCGATGGGGGTGGGGACACGCGGCGAGGGGGACGTCTGGTCGGACATGCAGCGAGCCTAGACGCGGCGAGGGTGCTCTCGAGGCGGACGCCCCGGTACCGAGAAGGGCACCGAGCCGACCGTCAGGTCGACCCGATGCCCTTCGAGGCGCAGGAGGCGCTCAGTCCTTGTCGAGGTCCGTCTCGAGAAGGGCGGCCAGCTCGTCGAGGGCCGCGTCGGCGTTGTCGCCGTCCGTCGCGATGACGACCTCGTCGCCGTGATTGATGCCGAGGGAGAGCACCCCGAGGATGCTCACCGCGTTCACGCTCTTGCCGGCGGAGGTCGTGAGGGTGACCTTCGCGCCGGTCTTGCCGGCCGCCTGGCTGAAGAGCGAGGCGGGGCGGGCGTGAAGACCGACGCTCGAGGCGATGGTGACGGTGCGTTCGGGCATTTCTACTCCTTGGTCGTGACCGGGGCGGTCGGGTGCCGCGTACTGCGGACGGCGGTGGATCTGATCGGTCGGGGCCGACGAGAGGGGTGGGGCGGTCAGTCGTCGTCTTCGTCGGACTGGAGGAGCTCGTAGACCTCCGCGCTCGTCGTGGCCCCGCGGAGAGCCGCGGCCTTGTCGGGGTCCATCAGGATGCTCGCCAGCTGGCTGAGGATCGCGATGTGACCATTGCCCTTGGCGGCGATGCCGACGGTGACCGAGACCTCGTTGCCATCCCAGTCGACCGGAGTGGGGAACCGGAGGACGACGAGCGCGTCGCTCTTCACGGAGTCCTTCCCCGCGAGGGTGCCGTGCGGGATGGCGACGCCTTCTCCGACGTAGGTCGAGACGGAGTTCTCGCGCTCGAACATCGCGTCGATGTAGCCCTCGTCGATGGCGCCCGCCTCGACGAGCGCCTGACCGGTGGCCCGGATGGCCTCGTCTCGTGACGCTGCGGACTGGTCGAGTCGGATCGACGACTCGGCGAGGAGGGCCGTGAGCTCGGGGGCCTGTTCCGACATCGTCAGACCTCGACCGTCGTGCCGTCCTGGATCGCCTTGACGATCTTGGCGACGTTGGGGTCGCCCATGAACAGCTGGAAGGGCACCACGGGGACGTTCGGGACGACACCGCGCGCGCGCTCGGCGAGGTTGTTCTGCGTCACCACGACGTCGGCGTCGGCGGGGATCTCCGCGACGGGCGAGTGCTCGACGGTGACGCCGCTCTTCTTGAGCTGCTTCTTCAGCGTCGAGGCGAGCATGACGCTGCTCCCCATGCCGGCGTCGCAGGCGACGATGAGCTTCTTGATGGACGATCCGTCGAGTGTTGCCATGGTGGTCTCCTTGTGTAGAGGGGGGACGGGGGACGGCCGGAGCCGTCCCCCGATTCAATCACTGGGTCGCTGTGGGAGCGGCGGTGCCCTTGCTGGTGGCCTTGTTGGCCGCGGTCGCGGCCTGGGCGTCGGCGAGTGCCTGCTGCTGTGCGGCAGCGTCCTCGGCGGCCGCCTCGCGGTTCTCCTTGCGGCCGAAGCCCATCAGGAACGCGGAGACGACGAATGACACCGCGGCGGAGAGCAGGATGCCCAGGTAGATCGGCAGGATGTCTCCGCGCGCTGCTACGAGCGTGTACGCGATGATGCTGCCCGGCGAGGCGGGGCCGACGAGGCCGACGCCGAAGAGCGAGAAGACCGTGATGCCGGTGGCGCCACCGAGGATGGCGGCGACCAGGAGGACGGGCTTCATCAGCACGTAGGGGAAGTAGATCTCGTGGATGCCGCCGAAGAAGTGCACGACGATGGCGGCGGGAGCCGATGGGCGGATCGCACGCGGACCGAAGAAGAGGAACGCGAGGAGGATGCCGAGGCCGGGGCCGGGGTTCGACTCGAGCATGAAGAGGATCGACTTGCCGGTCTCCTGCGACTCGATGCCGCCCAGCGGGGTCAGCACGCCCTGGTTGATGGCGTTGTTGAGGAACAGGATCTTCGCGGGCTCGATGATGATCGAGGCCAGCGGGAGGAGACCGCGCTCGACGAGGAAGTCCACGCCGCTGCCGAAGACGCTGGTCAGCCAGTTCGTGACGGGCGCGAGGCCGAAGAAGGCGCCCACGGCCACGGCCGCGCCGATGATCCCGAGCGAGAAGTTGTTGACGAGCATCTCGAAGCCGGACTTGATGCGCCCGTCGACGACGTCGTCGAACTTCTTGAGCAGCCAGGCGGCGAGGGGCCCGACGATCATGGCGCCGAGGAACTGCGGAGCGTCCGTGGCGACGATGACGCCCATGACGCCGACCGCGCCGATGACCGCACCGCGCTGGCCGTGGATCATGCGACCACCCGTGTAGGCGATCAGGATCGGCAGGAGGTACTTGATGATCGGTCCGACGAGGCCGGGCCACGGGGTGCCGTCGCTCATCTCGCCGAATCCGCCCAGCTGCGGGACGGGAGTCCATCCGGTCTGGATGAACAGGGCCGTGATGAGACCCCAGGCGATGAACGCGCCGATGTTCGGCATGATCATGCCGGCGAGGAAGCCGCCGAAACGCTGCACGCGAGCGCGCACACCCGTTCCGGTGACCGTGGGGGTGAATTCGGACATGGGAGAGGTACTCCTTCGTACTCAGTGACGAGTCTGGTGGTGGAGGTGCGGTGAGATGGTGGTGCTTCGGGTGCGGCTGTGCGGGAGAGGCGGCATCAGACGATCACGACCCTCGGGCCGGCGCGTTCGACGTCGTCGGCCAGCTCGAGATCGACGCCGGAGTCGGTGACGATGGTGTCGACGTCGGAGAGGGGCGACACCTTGGCGAAGTCCTCTCGTCCGAACTTGCTGTGATCCGCGAGGACCACGGTCCGGCGGGAGGAGGCCAGGAGCGCGCGCTTGACCCGCGCCTCGGCGAGATCGGGGGTGCTGAGACCACGCTCGACGGAGACGCCGTTCGTCCCGATGAAGGAGACGTCGGCGAAGACGTCAGCGAGCTGGCTCCGCGTCCAGTCGCCCACGGACGAGTACGTCCTGGTGCGGATGAGTCCGCCCAGGAGGTGGAGCGTCACGTTGGGTCGGCTGATGAGGATGGTCGCGACGGCCAGCGAATGCGTGACGACCGTGAGCACGCGGTCGACGGGGAGGAGCTCCGCGAAGCGGATGGCGGTCGTTCCCGCGTCGATGATGATGGAGCCCTCGTCGGGGAGCTCGTCGAGGGCCGCGCGCGCGATCCGGTCCTTCTCGGCCGCCGCGGTCCCCTCTCGGTCGACGACCGGGGGCTCGATGCCGAGGCGCTCCACCGCGATGGCGCCGCCGTGCACCCGGCGGAGGACGCCTCGTCGCTCGAGCTCCGTGAGATCACGGCGGACGGTCTCCGGAGCGACGGACAGCTCTCTGGCCAGACCGGCGACCTCGACGCGCCCGCGTGTCAGGGCCGTGTCGAGGATCTGCTGATGACGCTCCGGTGCGTACATGCGGGACCTCGTCGTCGTGCGGGGGTGAACGCGGAAGCGTCACTCGGCGTTCAGGGAATTCAGATCGGACTGATGCCCGATGTTCACCGAGCAGAGTTTATATAAGCCCGTTTGTGCCTGTTCGTCAAGTCGCGCCTCCGTGTCAGCCTGTCTGCACGCGTGAGGACGCCCGCGATGGCCTCTGATGCGGGGATGTCCCCTGAGGTCCGACTGTGCCCGAACGGGTCTCAGTGGGCGGCGGCATCCCAGCTCTCGCCGAGACCGACGCTGACGTCGAGAGGAACGCGGAGGTCCGCGGCACCGCTCATCCGGCGCTGGACGATGTCTCGGACCGTCTCGACCTCACCAGGTGCGACCTCGACGATCATCTCGTCGTGGACCTGGAGCAGGACGCGAGAGCCGAGTTCGCGCGAATCGATCTCGGAGCGGACGCCGAGCATGGCGATCTTCATGATGTCGGCCGCCGAGCCCTGGATCGGAGCGTTGAGGGCGGCGCGCTCCGCGTTCTCGCGGAGCACGCGGTTGGGCGACTTCAGGTCGGCGAAGGGTCGTCGGCGGCCGAAGATGGTCTCCGTGTAGCCGTCTTCCCGGGCTTTCTCGACGACGTTCCGCAGGTACTCCCGCACGGCACCGAACCGGGCGAAGTAGTCGGTCATGAGCTGCTTGGCCTCGGAGCTCTCGATGCGCAACTGCTTCGAGAGCCCGAAGGCGCTCAGGCCGTAGGCGAGCCCGTAGGACATGGCCTTGACCTTCGTGCGCATCGCGGGCGAGACGTCTGCGGGATCGACGCCGAAGATGCGCGCTCCGACGAACCGGTGGAGGTCCTCGCCGTCGTTGAAAGCCTGGATGAGGCCCGCATCGCCGGAGAGGTGCGCCATGATCCGCATCTCGATCTGGGAGTAGTCGGCCGTGAGCAGCGTCTTGTACTCCGGTCCGTGGACGAACGCCGCACGGATCTCGCGGCCGACCGCCGCCTTGACCGGGATGTTCTGGAGGTTCGGGTCGACGGACGAGATCCGACCGGTGGTCGTGCCCGTCTGGTCGTAGGTCGTGTGGATGCGGGCGTCGTCGGCTATCGACTTCTCGAGCGTCTCGATGATCTGTCGGAGCTTCGTCGCATCGCGGTGCTTCAGAAGCAGATCGAGGAAGGGGTGAGGGTGCTTCTCTTGAAGATCCGCCAGGGACGCGGCGTCGGTCGAGTACCCGGTCTTCGTGGCGCGGGTCTTCGGCATCTCCAGCTGCTCGAAGAGCACCTCCTGAAGCTGCTTCGGGGACCCGAGATTGACCTCGCGCCCGATCTCCGCGAAGGCCTTCCCGGCGAGCTCCGCAGCGGACTCGCCCAGGCGGACGGAGAGGGCCTGGAGCGTCTCGCGATCGGCGGCCACGCCGGTGAGCTCCATGTCGCCGAGCACCGGGACGAGCGGAAGCTCGATCTCGGTCAGGACACGTCGGGACCCTTCGTCGAGGGCCTCGACGAAGGATTCGGACAGGCGGAGGACGAACCAGGCCTCGGACGCGACGCTGAAGTCGTCGTCGGAGGAGACGAGCTGATTCGGGTCGCCGACGGGGAGCGTCTCGCCGAGCTGCTCGTAGACCAGGTCGGAGAGTGCGAAGGAGGTGCGACCGGGCCGGAGCAGCCATGCGGCGATCCGGGGGTCGCCGACGATCCCCGTGAGCTCGAGTCCCGCGCGGGAGAGGGCCTTGTAGGCGCGCTTGGCGTCGTGGACCACCTTCGGGGTCTGGCCATCGAGCCACGCTTCGAGCGCGACGTAGTCGCCGCGTCCCGCCGCCCAGGGCACGTAGGCCGACTCCGTTGAAGTCGAGAGACCCAGTCCGACGACCCCGTCCGTGCCGTACTCGACGACGAGCCCCACGGGCGACGACGGGTCGGAGGCGTGCTTCGAGAGCCAGAAAGCGAGCTCCTCGTCGATGAGCGTGCGCACCACGGGCATGCCGACCGGCGTCGCGGTGATCGCGGGCTCGTCACCGTCGGCGGGATTCGCCGATTCGCTCAGCACGAGCACCCGGTCGAGCAGGGTGCGGAACTGGAGCTTGTCGAAGAGCTCGCGCACGGCTGTCTCGTCGATGGCGCGCCGTTCGAGGTCGGAGGGTCCGACGGGGAGTTCGACATCGGTGACGAGCCGGTTGAGCCTCCGGTTGCGGATCGCGTTGTCCTTCTGCTCGCGGAGCTTCTGACCGACGACGCCCTTGATCTCGTCGGCTCGCTCGATGATCTGATCGAGCCCGCCGTAGAGGTTGATCCATTTGACCGCGGTCTTCTCGCCGACCTTGTCGATCCCGATGAGATTGTCGCTCGTCTCACCGACGAGGGCGGCGACCTCGGGGTACTGATGCGGTTCGATGCCGTAGCGCTCGAAGACCTTGTCGCGGTCGTAGCGGGTGAGCTCGCTCACACCGCGTGCGGACGGGTAGAGGAGGGTGACGTCGTCGTTCACCATCTGGATGGCGTCTCGGTCTCCGGAGACGACGAGGACGCGGAAACCGTCGGCACGACCGCGGACCGCGAGCGTCGCCAGGATGTCGTCGGCCTCGTAGTCCTCCTTCGTGATGGTCGTGATGCCCATGGCGTGGAGAGCCTCCTGCAGGAGGGGGATCTGACCGACGAACTCGGGCGGCGTCTCGTTCCGGGTGCCCTTGTACTCGGGGTACTCGCGCGTGCGGAACGAGAAGCGCGAGATGTCGAAGGCGACCGCCAGATGGGTGGGCTTCTCGGCTTTCAGCAGACTGAGCAGCATCGAGATGAAGCCGTGGATGGCGTTCGTGTGCTGGCCCTCGCGGTTGACGAAACTGTCGACCGGCAGAGCGTAGAACGCACGGAAGGCCAGCGAGTGACCGTCGACGACGAGGAGGGTAGGCTTTGCTTCTTCCGACACCCCGTCAGCCTAGCGGGCGCCCCCGACAGCGCCGTCGGCGCGCACGCTCATGCGGACCCCCCCCCAGGAGCGACATGTCAACGCCCGAGACGCCCCTCGATCCCTCGGCGATCCTCAGCCACGACGCCGAGCGGCTCCTCGGTCGCCGAGGCGTCGGCGATCTCGCTGAGAGGATGGGGATCGTGATCGTCGAGATGAGCGCCGAACGCGCCGTGGCCAGGATGCCCGTCGAGGGCAACACGCAGCCCGTCGGCATACTCCACGGAGGCGCGCACGTCGTCCTCGCCGAGACGCTCGGCTCCATCGCGTCGTCGGTCCATGCCGGTCCGGGGCGCATCGCCATGGGCATCGAGCTGAACGCCAGCCACAGCAGGTCGGTCGCCACGGGGTGGGTCACCGGCACCTGCACGGCCGTCCACCTCGGTCGGACGTTGGCGACCCATCAGATCGTCATGACCGACGACCAGGGGCGGCTGCTCTCGACCATCCGGATCACGAACATCATCACGGAGGCGCGCGCCTGACGCGTCGACCTCGCCGCACGATGGAGCCCCGCATCCTCCGGGAGGATGCGGGGCTCCATCGTGCCGTCGGCGCTACTTCTTGGCGCTGAGCTGCTCGATGATGGCCTGGGCCACATCGTGCATCGTCAGGCGTCGATCCATGGACGCCTTCTGGATCCAGCGGAAGGCCTCGGGCTCGGTGAGGCCCATCTTCTCGTTCAGCAGACCCTTGGCCCGATCGACGAGCTTGCGCGTCTCGAAGCGCTCGACGAGGTCGGCGACCTCCGCCTCGAGGGTGATGATCTGCGTGTACCTCGAGAGGGCGATCTCGATGGCCGGGAGGAGGTCGTTGGGCGTGAAGGGCTTGACGACGTAGGCGAGGGCGCCGGCCTCGCTCGCCCGCTCGACGAGCTCCTTCTGGCTGAAGGCGGTCAGGAGGACGACCGGGGCGATGTGGTTCTTGCTCAGCGTCTCTGCGGCGCTGATGCCGTCCAGCTTCGGCATCTTGACGTCCATGATGACGAGATCGGGGCGGAGTTCGGTCGCCAGGGCGACGGCGGTCTCGCCGTCGCCTGCTTCGCCGACGACCTCGAAGCCGTTGTCGCGGAGGATCTCGACGATGTCGAGCCGGATGAGGGACTCATCCTCGGCCACGACGACACGACGGGGTGCTGCTGATGTTGCTTCCTGGTCACTCACGATGCAGAGCCTACGGTATTCTTGCCCCGGTCGTCGTGAGCCGGATTGGCGGAATGGCAGACGCGGAGCACTCAAAATGCTCTGTCCGAGAGGGCGTGTGGGTTCGAGTCCCACATCCGGCACGGTCGCGGCCAGCGACTTTTTTCGACATGCAGGTCGACAAAGTCGCATGCGGGCCGATCTTGTGCACTACGCTGGCATCACTGGTTGTTGTGTTACGCATTTGTATCTCGCGACGTTCCAGGTGGCCCTCCTCGGAGGATCCGCCCGGTGGCGTCGTTCTCAGAGGGAGCGGACAAAAAGGCACCGCGACGAGCGTTCTCGAAATCGGGAACGACAACTCTGAAAAATAAGGAACAAGAAAAATGGCAACAGGCACCGTTAAGTGGTTCAACTCCGAAAAGGGCTTCGGCTTCATCACCCCCGACGACGGATCCACTGACGTCTTCGCGCACTTCTCCGCGATCGCCGGCGACGGCTACCGCAACCTGGAGGAGAACCAGAAGGTCGAATTCGACACCGCTCAGGGCAACAAGGGCCTCCAGGCCGAGAACATCCGCGTCATCTGACTCGGCGGCGTCCTCGAGACGCCGATGATGCCAGGCACGATCTGACATCTACGGGAAAGCCCCGATCCGCTCCGGCGGGTCGGGGCTTTCTCGTACCCGGCGCCCGGCGCCCCGCGTCGTCAGTGGGGATCCCTGCTCAGACCCAGCAGGCTGGCCACGGATTCGTAGTCTCTCAAGGCCGCCTCGTAGTCGTGATCCGTAGCTGAGGCGACCTCGGGCCCCGTTCGCCCGGCCCGCGCCTCCTCGGCCAATCGGTATCGCACGACGAGCGTCGCCCAGAGGATGAGCTCATCGCCGGTGGCGTCATCCGGCGCCGCGTCGGCGACGTCCCAGGGGATCTCCACCGCCTCGCATGTCTGAGGGTCCGCCCGCCCCGCCGTCGTCGGTGCGATGAAGAGGGCTCGGGTGCCGACTGCGAGGAGAGCGCCGACGGTGGCGCCCATCCCGAAGCAGAGCAGCAGGGACAGGAGCGAGGTGACTCCCCAGACTCCCCCGGCGACGACCGCCAGGAAGAACCCGCCGGTGATCGCCCCGACGATCGACCAGACGTCGAGGTGCGTCCGCCCCGTCTCGGATCGGGCGTCGAGATCGCGCAGGTCGCTCTTCGTCTGGCTCAGGCTCCGTGATGCCCCGCTGGGCATCGCGAACAGTCGTCGATCCAGGACGAAGCACGAAGGGTGGGAGGCGTCGACCGACATGCGGACAGGGTACGCCCGGTCCACGCGACGACGCCGGGCCCCTCGCGGAGCCCGGCGTCGTGCACGGCGTGTGACAGCGGAAAGGGTCAGGCCAGGGTCGCGTAGGCCGGTGCTGCTTCCCCATGCGCATCGCCCACACGGTGCACGCGCAGATCGTTCGTCGATCCCGCGATCCCCGGAGGGGTCCCCGCGATGACGATGACCTTGTCACCGATGTCGGCGAGGTTCTTGCCGATGAGGATGTCATCGACCTGAGCGAACATCGCGTCGGTGTGCGTCACATTCTCGACCAGGTGCGACTGGACGCCCCAGCTCAAGGCCATGCGTCGCCGCGTCGCCTCGTTCGGCGTGAAGGCGAGGATCGGGATCGAGTGACGCAGACGCGACATCCTCCGGACGGAGTCACCGGACTCGGTGAAGACGCAGAGGAACTTGGCCTGGACGAAGTCGGCGACGTCGGCGGCGGCGAGGGTGATCGCACCACCCTGCGTGCGCGGCTTCGTGCCGAGAGGGGGGATCCGCTCGAGCCCGTGCTCTTCGGTGGACTGCACGATGCGGGCCATGGTCTGCACGGTGATGACGGGGTACTCCCCCACGCTGGTCTCACCGCTCAGCATCACGGCGTCCGTTCCGTCGAGGACGGCGTTCGCGACGTCGGACGTCTCGGCGCGGGTCGGGATGGGGCTGGAGATCATCGATTCGAGCATCTGCGTGGCGACGATGACGGGCTTGGCCATGCGCCGGGAGAGCTCGACGGCGTGCTTCTGGACGATCGGCACCGCTTCGAGGGGCAGCTCGACGCCGAGGTCGCCTCGGGCGACCATGATCCCGTCGAACGCGTCGATGATCGCCTCGAGGTTGTCGACGGCCTGGGGCTTCTCGATCTTCGCGATGACCGGGACCCTCTTGCCCTCCTCCGCCATGATCTCGTGGACGCGATCGACGTCGTCCGCGTCGCGGACGAACGAGAGCGCGATGAGGTCGGCTCCCAAGGCGAGTCCCCAGCGCAGATCGGCCTCGTCCTTCTCGGACAGCGCGGGGACGTTGACCGCCACGCCCGGGAGGTTGATGCCCTTGTTGTTCGAGACCGTGCCCGCCACGACGACCTCGGTCGTCACCGTGGTGCCGTCGGTCTCGAGGACCCGGAGCTTGACGCGCCCGTCGTCGATGAGCAGCGGGTCGCCGGCGCTCACGTCGGCGGGGAGACCCTTGAAGGTCGTGCCGCAGATGTCGCGGGTGCCCAGGATGTCCTCGGTCGTGATCTTGAAGACGTCGCCCACGGCGAGGTCGTGGGGGCCGTCCGAGAACTTGCCGAGCCGGATCTTGGGCCCCTGCAGGTCGACGAGGACCGCGACGGGTCGCCCGGCGTCGTCCGCAGCCCGGCGCACGTTCGCGTAGACGGTCTCGTGGACGTCGTAGCTGCCGTGGCTGAGGTTCATCCGCGCCACGTCGACTCCTGCGTCGATGATCGCTCGGATGTCGTCGTAGCTGGATGTCGCCGGCCCGAGGGTGGCGACGATCTTTGCGCGTCTCATGTGTTCCTAACGTCTAAGGGTTGTGTGGACGGCTCGGTCCCGCCCTCCCAGCTTATTCCCGCCGAGGCGGACCGTCAGACCGAGATGGAGCGATCCGTGGGCCGGACGGGGAACGGCAGAGTGGTCTGCCCCTCCAGATAGGCGTCGACGGAGGAGGCCGCGGCGCGACCCTCGGCGATGGCCCAGACGATGAGCGACTGCCCGCGACCGGCGTCGCCGGTGACGAAGACGCCGGCCTCGCTGGTCTTGTACGTCTTGTCACGGACCAGCGATCCGCGCTCGTCGACGGGGAGGCGCAGCTGAGCCTCGAGGTCGTCGCGCTCGGGTCCCGTGAACCCGAGGGCGAGGAGGACGAGGTCGGCGGGGATCTCGCGCTCGGTACCGGCCTTGGGGACGCGACGACCGTCGAGGTACTCGGTCTCCGCGACGCGGATGGCGCGCACCTCGCCGACGTCGTTGCGGAGGAACTCGACCGTCGACGCGAGGAACATGCGCTCTCCGCCCTCCTCGTGAGCGCTCGAGACCTCGAAGACCGTCGGGAACATCGGCCAGGGCTGCGACTCGGGGCGCTCCTCGGGAGGCTGCTGCCCGATGGCCAGATTGGTCACGGAGAGAGCACCCTGACGGTGCGCCGTCCCGATGCAGTCGGCACCGGTGTCGCCGCCGCCGAGGACGACGACGTGCTTTCCCTCGGCCGTGATCTGGTCGATCACCGTGTCGCCGGCACCGACCCGGTTCTGCTGGACGAGGTACTCCATGGCGAAGTGGATGCCGGACAGGTCGCGACCGGGGATGGGGAGATCGCGGGGAACCGTGGCACCCGTCGCGACGACCACGGCGTCGTACCGCGCACGGAGGTCATCCCACGTGATGTCGCGCCCGATCTCGACACCTGCGCGGAAGCGCGTGCCCTCAGCCTGCATCTGCGCCAGACGCAGCTCGATCTGCTTCTTCTCCATCTTGAAGTCGGGGATCCCGTACCGGAGGAGACCGCCGATGCGGTCGTCGCGCTCGTAGACGGCCACCGTGTGACCGGCCCGCGTCAGCTGCTGGGCGGCCGCGAGACCGGCGGGACCGGAGCCCACGACGGCCACGGTCTTCCCCGTCAGTCGCTCGGGCGGGTGGGGGGTGACCCAGCCGTTCTGGAACGCCTGATCGATGATCGACACCTCGACCTGCTTGATCGTCACCGGCGGCTGGTTGATGCCCAGCACGCAGGACGACTCGCAGGGAGCGGGGCAGAGACGACCCGTGAACTCGGGGAAGTTGTTGGTCGCGTGCAGCCGCTCGATGGCCTGACGCCCCTCGCCGCGCCACATGAGGTCGTTCCACTCCGGGATGAGGTTCCCGAGCGGGCACCCCTGGTGGCAGAACGGCACGCCGCAGTCCATGCAGCGCCCGGCCTGACGCCGGAGCTCGCCGGACTCCTGCTGCTCGTAGACCTCTTTCCAGTCCATGAGTCGCACCGATACGGGTCGACGCTTCGGGAGCTCGCGCTTCTGCGTCTTCAGGAATCCCTTGGGATCAGCCACCGGTCACCTCCAGGATTCGCTTCCATGCTTCGTCGCCATCGGGGTCGAGACCCTCGTCGACGGCCGTCTGCCGGGTGGCGAGGACGGCGGCGTAATCGCGGGGCAGCACCTTGACGAACTCGGACACGGTGGTCTCGAGGTCGTCGAGCATGCGCTCCGCCACCGGGGACCCGGTCTCGGCGAGGTGCCGGGAGAGGAGGTCCGTGAGGATCTCGACGTCGGCGCTGCCGAGGGGATGGAGCTGCAGCTCCCCCGAGGCCAGGGCGTCGGAGTTGACCCGCTCCGTCCGGAGACGGTGGACGTACGCGGTCCCCCCGGACATGCCGGCACCGAGGTTGCGGCCGGTGTCGCCGAGGATGACGGCCAGGCCGCCCGTCATGTACTCGAGCGCGTGGTCGCCCACGCCCTCGACGACGGCACTGGCGCCGGAGTTGCGGACCAGGAACCGCTCGCCGACGATGCCGCGGATGAACATGCTGCCGCGTGTCGCTCCGTAACCGATGACGTTGCCCGCGATGACGTTGTCCTCCGCGGGGAACGTGCTCGCCCGGTCGGGGCGGACGACGATGCTGCCGCCTGAGAGCCCCTTGCCGACGTAGTCGTTGCTGTCGCCCTCGAGTCGCAGGGTGATGCCCGCGGGGAGGAAGGCCCCGAGGGACTGACCGGCGGAACCACTGAGCGTCACGTCGATGCTGCCCTCGGGCAGTCCGTTCTCGCCGTGGCGCACGGTCACCTCGTGACCGAGCATCGTGCCCACCGCGCGCTCCGTGTTGCGGATCGGCAGGCTGATGTCGATGCGTCCGCCGTTCTCGAGCACGTCCATGCTGCGGGCGATGAGACCGACGTCGAAGTGCTTCTCGAGCTCGTGCTCCTGCGGACGGCGGTTGCGCCGCGGCTCGTCGTCGGCGAAGACCGGTCCGACCAGGACCGGCTCGAGGTCGAGACCCGACGCCTTCCAGTGGTCCACCGCGCGGTCGACATCGAGCACGTCGGTGCGGCCGATCGCCTCGTCGAGGCTGCGGAAACCGAGCTCGGCGAGGTACTCCCGCACCTCCTGGGCCAGGAACTCGAAGAAGTTGACGACGAACTCCGGCTTGCCCGAGAAGCGGGCCCGCAGCTCGGGGTTCTGCGTCGCGACGCCCACAGGGCAGGTGTCGAGGTGGCAGACGCGCATCATGATGCAGCCCTCGACGATCAGCGGCGCGGTCGCGAAGCCGAACTCCTCGCCGCCCAGGAGAGCGGCGATCATGACGTCCCGACCGGTCTTCATCTGGCCGTCGACCTGCACGACGACGCGGTCGCGCATGCCGTTCAGCATCAACGTCTGCTGCGTCTCGGCGAGCCCGATCTCCCAGGGGGTCCCCGCGTGCTTGAGCGAGTTGAGGGGGCTGGCGCCGGTGCCGCCGTCGTGACCGGACACGAGCACGACGTCGGCCAGCGCCTTGGTCACACCGGCCGCCACCGCGCCGATCCCGGACTGGCTGACCAGCTTGACGTGCACACGAGCCGTGGGGTTCGCGCGCTTGACGTCGAAGATGAGCTGCTTGAGGTCCTCGATGGAGTAGATGTCGTGGTGAGGCGGGGGCGAGATGAGCCCGACGCCGGGAGTCGCGTGACGCGTCCGTGCCACCCACGGGTAGACCTTGGTCGGAGGCAGCTGACCGCCTTCGCCGGGCTTGGCGCCCTGAGCCATCTTGAGCTGGATGTCCGTGGCGTGGGTGAGGTACATGCTCGTGACCCCGAAGCGTCCCGACGCGACCTGCTTCACGGCGCTGCGGCGCTCCGGGTCGAGGAGACGCTCGACGTCCTCGCCGCCCTCACCCGTGTTGGACTTGCCGCCCAGACGGTTCATGGCGATCGCGAGGGTCTCGTGCGCCTCCTTCGAGATGGATCCGTAGCTCATCGCGCCCGTCGAGAAGCGCTTGACGATGGCCTCGATCGGCTCGACCTCGTCGAGAGGGATCGCGGGCCGGACGCCGTGCTTGAACGCGAACATGCCGCGCAGCGTCATCAGGTCCTCCGACTGGTCGTCGACGAGCTTGGTGTACTCGCGGAAGATGTCGTAGCGCCGCGTGCGGGTGGCGTGCTGGAGCCGGAAGACGGTGTCGGGGTTGAAGAGGTGCTTCGGTCCCTCGCGGCGCCACTGGTACTCGCCGCCGGTCGCCAGCCGTTCGTGCGCGACGACCGAACCGTCGGCCGGGTAGGCGCTGAGGTGGCGCTCCTTGTTCTCGGCGGCGATCACGTCGATGCCGATGCCGCCGAGCATCGTCGACGTCCCGGTGAAGTACGTGTCGACGAACTCGCGACTGAGACCGACGGCCTCGAAGGCCTGGGCGGCGGCGTAGCTGGAGACCGTGGAGATGCCCATCTTGGACATGATCTTCAGCACGCCCTTGCCGAGGGCCTTGATGAGGTTGTGCACGGCGTCTTCGGGCGAGAGGCCGGTGATCATGCCCGAACGGACGAGGTTCTCGCTGGTCTCCATCGCGAGGTACGGGTTCACCGCCGAGGCGCCGTAGCCGATCAGCGTCGCGACGTGGTGCACCTCGCGGACGTCGCCTGCCTCGATGATCAGACCGACCTTCATGCGGTTCTCGGTGCGGATCAGGTGATGGTGGACGGCTGCGACCATCAGCAGCGACGGCACGGGGGCGAAGTCCTGGTTGGAGTCGCGGTCGGAGAGCACGATGAACTCCGCACCCGCCTCGATGGCGTCGTCGACCTCGTTGCACATCGCGGCGATGCGCTTCTCGAGGGCGCGCGGACCCTTGTCCGACCGGTAGAGCCCCCGGATCGTCGAGGTGACGCGCGAACCCGGGCTGGGATCGATGTGCTGGATCTTCGCGAGCTCGTCGTTGTCGATGACCGGGAAGTCGAGGATCACCTGGCGGGCGTGCTCGGGCGTGGCGGAGAGGAGGTTGCGCTCCGGACCGAGACCGAGCTTGAGAGAGGTCACCACCTGCTCGCGGATGGAGTCGAGCGGCGGGTTGGTGACCTGCGCGAACTGCTGGGTGAAGTAGTCGAACAGGAGGCGCGGGCGCTCGGAGAGGACGGCGATCGGAGTGTCGCTCCCCATGGCCCCGAGGGGCTCGGCCCCGGTCTTCGCCATCGGCGCCAGGAGTATCCGCACCTCCTCTTCGGTGTAGCCGAAGGTCCGCTGGCGCCGCGTGACGGAGGCCGGCGTGTGGACGATGTGCTCGCGGTCGGGCAGTTCGGAGAGGTGGATGCGCCCCTCGGAGAGCCACTCGCCGTACGGAGCCGAGGAGGCGAGCTCGCGCTTGATCTCGTCGTCTTCGATGAGACGACCGGCCTCGGTGTCGACGAGGAACATCTTGCCGGGTCGGAGTCGACCCTTGCGGACGACCTTCGCGGGGTCGATGTCGAGCACGCCGATCTCGCTGGCGAGCACGACCAGGCCGTCGTCGGTGACGAGATAGCGACCGGGACGCAGGCCGTTCCGGTCGAGCGTCGCGCCGACCACCGATCCGTCGGTGAACGTGATCGCCGCCGGGCCGTCCCACGCTTCCATGAGCATCGAGTGGTACTCGTAGAAGTCGCGCAGCTCGGGGTCGATGTCGACCTGGTTCTCCCAGGCCTCCGGCACCATCATCATGATCGCGTGCGGGAGCGAGCGTCCCGTCAGGCTCAGCAGCTCGACGACCTCGTCGAACGAGGCGGAGTCGCTGGCACCGGGGCTGACGATCGGGAGGATGGGCTTGAGGTCGCCGATCAGTTCGGACTCGAGCTGCGACTGGCGCGCCCGCATCCAGTTCCGATTGCCGCGCACGGTGTTGATCTCCCCGTTGTGGGCGATCATCCGGAAGGGCTGAGCGAGCGGCCACGACGGGAACGTGTTCGTCGAGTACCGCGAGTGCACGATCGCCAGCTTCGAGGCGAAGCGCTCGTCGCTCAGGTCGGGGTAGAAGGGCTCCAGCTGGAGCGTCGTCACCATGCCCTTGTAGACCATGGTGCGGCTGCTCAGTGACGTGAAGTACGCCGACAGCTTGCGCTCGGCCCGCTTCCGGAGACGGAACGCCCGCCGGTCGAGCTCGACTCCCGAGAGGCGGTTCCCGTCGGCATCCCGCTGACGGCTGGCGAGGAAGATCTGCTCGAAGGCCGGCATGGCGTTGCGTGCCAGGGTGCCCAGCTCGTCGGGACGCACCGGCACGTCGCGCCAGCCGAGGACGTCGAGGTGCTCGAGGTCCGCGATGCGCTCGATCCCGGTCTTGAGCTCGGCGCGCTCCTGCTCGTCGAGGGGCAGGTAGGCGATGCCCACGGCGTACTCCCCCGGCCGGGGGAGCTCGAAGGCGACCTCGTCGCGGAAGAAGGCGTCCGGGATCTGGCAGAGGATGCCGGCGCCGTCACCGGTGCCGGCGTCGGAGCCGATCGCACCGCGGTGTTCGAGGTTGCGGAGCGCTCCGAGCGCCGCGTCGATGATGTCGTGCCCGGCCGTGCCCCGGAGGGTCGCGACCATGGCGAGGCCGCACGCGTCCTTCTCGTTGCGCGGGTCGTAGAGACCGGCGGCGGCGGGAACCGTGCTGAACTGCTGGTGGGCTGGCGTGGGGGCCATGGAATCCGTCCTCACGAAGAGATCCTGTAGGAGTCGGGACGTCGTCGGCCCGTGTCACTGGACGTCGCCGCGGAGGTGCGGCGTGCGTCGGTCGCCGACGGACGGTGGTTCGGTTGTCCGGTGGTGCTTCGGCTCAGCGGAGTTGCCCTGACAGCTTGTGGCGGTCGTGAGGTGGTTCTCGATGCGGAGGCGGCTCCGGCTGGAGGTCGGTCTGACTCGGTCGAGTCGTGACTGCCCTGGCCTGGTGCGGTGATCCTGGAGGCGGTGTGCCTCAGGAGCGGTGTGTGGTATCGGCGTCGTCGTCCGATGCTCCGACGGCGACCAGTTCGGGTTCGTCGTCGTCCGCCTCCGTGCGTCGCGAGTCTAGCTCAGTGTCGCGTTCGATCGGCGACCGCCCCGGGGCGTACGCGCCGGGTACGCGACCGGGGTGTCGACGCGTCGCGACGACGTAGATGACGATGCCGAGGACGATGGCGGCGAAGCTCATCCAGACGTTGGTCCGGATGCCGAAGAAGAGGAGGCTGGGATCGGTTCGGATCGACTCGAACCAGGCGCGGCCGATGCCGTACCAGACGAGGTAGAACGACAGGGCCTTGCCCCACTCGAGCGTCGTCTTGCGCTCGATCAGGAGCAGGATCGCCACCCCGGCGAGCATCCACACGATCTCGTAGAGGAAGGTCGGGTGGAAGAGCGTGCCTTCGGGGAGCCCGGTCGGGTACGCCGGATTGCTGGAATCGATCTCGAGACCCCAGGGCAGGTCGGTCGGCATGCCGAACAGCTCGTTGTTGAACCAGTTGCCGAGGCGACCGCACGCCTGGGCCACGAGGAGCCCGGGAGCCAGGGCGTCCGCGAAGGTCCAGAAGCGCAGACCCGAGTACCGGCAGCCGAGCCAGACGCCGACGGCCCCGAACAGCAGAGCCCCGTAGATGGCCAGCCCGCCCTCCCAGATGAAGAGGACGTGGATGTACTGGTCCGGTGACGAGAAGTAGTCACCGGGATGCGTGATCACGTGGAAGACCCGGCCCCCGATGATGCCCATCGGGACGGCGAAGAGCATGACGTCGATGACCACGCCGTTCTCGGCGCCGCGGCGCTTGAGGCGCTGATTGGTGATGATGCCCGCGATGACGATGCCGGCCAGGATGCAGAGGGCGTAGGCGTGGATGCGCAGCGACCCGGGCAGCGAGGCGCCGAAGGTCTCGTTGATCCACGAGGTGACGTCGAAGTACTGCCAGTCGGCGGACGGACTCGGGATGCTCAGGGGAACGAACACGGGCGGTAACGCCTTTCACGGGGAACACGGGGTGTCGGCGGGCCGACGCGGAACGACTCTAGCGCGAGCGGGAGTCAGCTCGAGACGGCCGCGCCAGACGACAGATCGGCGGCGACGGCCGCCAGGGATTCGAGACCCCCGTCGGCGAGGGCGCGCACGAACGCCGAGCCGATGATGGCTCCATCGGCGTACTCGAGCACTTCGCGGACCTGCGTGGCCGTCGAGATGCCGAGACCCACGCAGGCGTACTCGACGCCGGCTGCGCGCAGCCGGTCGACGAGGGTGTGGGCTGCCGAGTCGACGTCGGTGCGCGTGCCCGTGATGCCCATCGTCGAGACGGTGTAGACGAAGCCGCGGCTGGCCTCGACCGACTGACGCAGCCGGGCGTCGCTCGAGGACGGGGCGGCGAGGAAGACCCGGTCGAGATCCGCCGCCTCGGCTGCCGAGATCCAGGCGGAGCCCTCGTCGGGGATGAGATCGGGGGTGATGAGCCCTGCTCCGCCAGCCGCGGCGAGGTCGTCGGCGAAACGCTGCACGCCGTACTGCTCGACCGGGTTCCAGTAGGTCATGACGACGACGGGGGCGTCGACACGCGATGTGATCTCGCGGACGGCGGTGAACACGTCGCGGACCCGGAAGCCCTCGGCGAGAGCCTTCTGCGTGGCGGCCTGGATCACGGGGCCGTCCATCACCGGGTCGGAGTAGGGCATGCCCAGCTCGATGACGTCGATCCCGTTCTCGGCCAGCGTGACCGCGGCCTCGATGCTCGTGGCCAGATCGGGGAAGCCGACGGGCAGATAGCCGATGACCGCACCGGAACCCGCGTCGCGACGGGCTCGGATCGCGGCCGCGACCTTGCTGCCCGAGACCTGCTCGGCGCTCACAGCTGCTGCGCCTCTTCGTCGAGGACGCCGAAGTAGCGGCTGGCCGTCGCCACGTCTTTGTCGCCTCGACCGCTCATGGAGACGAGGATCGTCCAGTCCGGGTGACGCTGGCCGAGCTTGATCGTGCCCGCGAGGGCGTGAGCCGTCTCGATGGCCGGGAGGATGCCCTCGGTCTGAGTGAGGAGCTTGAACGCCGCCATGGCTTCCGCATCGGTGACCGGCTCGTAGTGCGCCCGCCCGCTCTCGGACAGCCACGCGTGCTCGGGACCGACGCTCGGATAGTCGAGACCGGCGGAGATCGAGTGGCTCTCGAGGGTCTGTCCGTCTTCATCCTGCATGAGATAGGACTTGGTGCCCTGGAGATTGCCGATGCGACCGAGGGTGATCGAGGCCGCGTGACGCCCGGTCTCGACCCCGTCGCCGCCCGCTTCGTATCCCCACAGCTCGACCGAGGGATCGTCGAGGAACGCGTGGAAGATGCCCATGGCGTTGGACCCGCCGCCGACGCAGGCGGTGACGGCGTCGGGGAGCGCACCCGTGAGTGCGAGCACCTGTTCGCGGGCCTCCTCGCCGATGATCTTGTGGAAATCGCGCACCATCGCCGGGAAGGGATGCGGACCCGCGACCGTGCCGAGCACGTAGTGGGTGGTGTCGACGCTGGCGACCCAGTCGCGCATCGCGTCGTTGATGGCGTCTTTCAAGGTCCGGGAACCGGTCGTGACGGAGACGACCTCGGCTCCGAGGAGGCGCATGCGGGCGACGTTGAGCGCCTGACGCTCGGTGTCGACCTGGCCCATGTACACGACGCACGACATCCCGAAGAGGGCGGCGGCGGTGGCCGTGGCGACGCCGTGCTGGCCGGCGCCGGTCTCGGCGATCAGGCGGGTCTTGCCGAGCTTGCGGGCGAGGAGGGCCTGTCCGAGCACGTTGTTGATCTTGTGCGAACCCGTGTGGTTCAGGTCTTCGCGCTTGAGGATCACCCGCGCTCCCCCGGCGTGCTCGGCGAAGCGAGGGACCTCGGTGATGATCGACGGACGACCGGTGTAGGTCGCGTGCAGGGCCCGGAGCTCGGCCTGGAACTCGGGGTCGACCGCCGCGGCCTTGTACGCGGCGTCGAGCTCGTCGAGAGCCGCAACCAGGGACTCGGGGACGAATCGTCCGCCGAAGGAGCCGAAGTAGGGCCCCGTCTCATCGCGCAGTGCCAATTCAGACCTCCAGGAAGCGGGTGAGTGCGTCGACGGGATCGCCGTGCGTGACGAGAGCCTCGCCCACGAGCACGACGTCGGCGCCGGCGCGACGGTAGTGGGCGACGTCGTCGGGAGACGCGACGGCGGACTCGGCGATGCGCACCACGCCCGAGGGGATGCCGTCGGCCAGTCGGCCAAAGAGGTCGCGATCGAGCTCGAACGTCGTGAGGTCGCGGGCGTTGACCCCGAGGAGCTCCGCGCCGGCGTCGAGACCACGACGGACCTCGTCGGCGGAGTGGGTCTCGATCAGGGCGGTCATGCCGAGGGACCTGACGAGGTCGTGCAGTTCGAGCAGTCGCGGCTGGGAGAGCCCGGCCACGATCAGGAGGACGAGGTCGGCCCCGGCCGCCCTCGCCTCGAAGACCTGGTAAGGATCTGCGATGAAGTCCTTGCGGAGCACGGGGACGTCCACGACATGGCGCACCGCCTCGAGGTCGGCGAGGGTCCCCTTGAAACGCCGACCCTCGGTGAGGACGCTGATCGCGCTGGCTCCGCCGGCGGCGTACGACACGGCCAACGAGGCCGGATCGGCGATGTCGGAGAGATCGCCTCGTGAGGGACTCGACCGCTTCACCTCGGCGATGATCTTCACCCGGTCGGCGGGGCGGAGTGCGGCGACGGCGTCGAAGGCCGGGGGCCGTGCGAGGGCCGCGGCCTCGACGTCCGCGAGCGACACCAGTTCACGCCGAGCCTCGGCATCGGCGAGAGCCCCGGCGTAGAGATCGTCGAGCACTTAGTTGTGCGCCTTCGGCACGTAGCGGTGACCGCCCACGCCGTAGCCGACGCGCTTCAGCACGAGCCCGACGACGAGACCCACGACGACGAGGCCGGCGGAGGCCCAGACGATCCACGGGATCGCGAGGAAGAAGGCGACGGTTCCGATCGAGAAGGCGACCAGCATGATGATCACAGCCGTCCAGGCGGCGGGCGAGTTGCCGTGACCGAGGTCTTCGGCGGCCTCGTGGCGGTCGTCGGGCTTCGTCTGAATGCTCACGGTGCTCCTTGGATCAAGATGGGACTGCTCGAGTCTACCGGCTGCGGCCCGGGGAGGCGGGATCCTCGGTGGGGTCGTCTCCGCCGGAGAGGGTGTCCCACGCGGCGGCGGGGTCCGTGGCCGGGTCCGCCGCCACGAGCCGCGTCGCCGAGTACTTCCGAGTCGCCTGGGGCCAGGCCCCGGAGAGCACGACGACCGCCACGCCGAGGAGAGCCGACAGGACGCCGACGACGAGGGCGATCCAGGGCCAGGGGGTGGCGGAGACCGAGTCGACCAGATCGACGAGCGAGGACGCGCCCTCGACGCCCGTGGCCGTCGTGATCGGCGCGCCCGATGCGCCGATCGGATCCGCGAGGGAGGTTCCGGCGCCGAGGGCCACGGACACCCCGAGGAGGGTCTGGAGGACGCCGAGCACGATCCGGAAGACCCGCCCGGCGATGCTGAGGGCGGCGAAGAGGGCGAGGCTGGCGAGCGAGAGCGCCGACAAGGCGCCGCCGGCGACGTCGCCCCCGGCCGTGACGGGGGCGGTGCCGCCCTGAGGCAGGCGGATGACCAGCTCGAACCAGGGCTGCGTCCACGCGAGCAGGACGACTCCGGCGAGGAGGACGCCGAGGAGGATCGTGTACAGCTTGAGGCGTCGGGCGGTCATCAGGTGAGCCTCGTCATGGCGTTGGCCACGGCCACGGCACGCAAGGGAGCCGCCGCCTTGTTGCGCGCCTCCTCGTTCTCGGCGACGGGGTCGCTGTCGGCGACCAGGCCCGCCCCGGCCTGGACCCGCGCGACCCCGCCCTGCAGCAGGACCGTCCGGATGGCGATGGCCACGTCGGCGGATCCGGCGAAGTCGAAGTAGCCGACCACTCCCCCGTAGACGCCGCGCTGCGCGGGCTCCAGCTCGTCGATGATCTCGAGCGCCCGGGGCTTGGGGGCGCCCGACAGCGTGCCGGCCGGGAACGTCGCACGGAAGGCGTCGATCGCGTTGCGCCCGGGCGCGAGATCGCCCTCGACGCTCGAGACGAGGTGCATGATGTGGCTGAAGCGCTCCACCTGCATGAACTCCGTCACCTCGACCGACCCCGGTGTGCAGACCTTGAGCAGGTCGTTGCGGGCGAGATCGACCAGCATGAGATGCTCTGCCCGCTCCTTCTGGTCGGAGGCCAGCTGGTCGGCGAAGGCCTGATCGTCCTCAGGCGTGTCTCCGCGGGGCTTCGAGCCCGCGATGGGGTGCGTGTAGGCGCGTCGCCCGTCGACCTTGACGAGCGCCTCGGGCGAGGACCCGACGATCGAGTACGGACGGCCATCGACGTCGTCGAGGCTGACGAGGTACATGTACGGGCTCGGGTTGAGGGTCCGGAGGACCCGGTAGACGTCGAGCGGATCGGCCGTCAGCTCGTGATCGAAGCGCTGCGAGATGACGACCTGGAAGACGTCTCCGTCGCGGATGTACCGCTTGGACCGCTCGATGGCCGCGGCGTACTCGTCATCGCTCGAACGCCGGACGGGCGCGGGGGCGACGGTGAGATCGACGTCGGAGAGATGCGCCTCGCTCGGTTCGGCCAGCCGGCTCTGGAGATCGTCGAGTCGAGCCTGCGCGCCGCTCCAGAGCGCGTCGGCCGAGTCGGTCCGATCGTTCAGCACCGTCGCGATGAGGAGGACGGCGCCGGTGCGGTGATCGAGGGCGACCAGCTCGCTCACGAAGCTGAGGGCCTGCGCCGGGACCTCGAATTCGGCGGGCGGCGCATCGGGGAGCGACTCGAGCTCGCGAACGGCCTCCCAGCCGATGAAGCCGACGAGACCACCCGTCAGGGGCGGGATGTCGCGGAGACGGGGTGTCGCCCACCGCTCGAAGAGAGCCGAAAGCACCTCGAGGGGGCGACCGGTCGCGTCGCCGAGAGCGCGGTCGCGCGACATGCCGTAGTCGATCCACTCGACCTCGTCGCCGCGGGTCGTGAGGACCCCGAACGATGAGACCCCGATGAACGACCAGCGCGACCAGATGCCGCCCTGCTCGGCCGACTCGAGGAGGAACGTGCCGGGGCGCCCGGCCGCGAGCTTCCGGTAGACGCCGACGGGGGTCTCCCCGTCGCCGAAGAGATCGCGGACGACGGGGACGACGCGGTGCCCGTCGAGGGCGGCGTCGAACTCCGAGCGGGAGGTGGTGGCGCGGTCAGCCACGATCTCCGCCGTCGATCGAAGCGGCCGTGACGGGGTGGAGGGGGCCCACCTCGAAGCAGGAGTGAGCGCCCGTGTGACAGGCCGCGCCGATCTGCTCGACCGTCACCAGGAGGACGTCGTCGTCGCAGTCGAGGGCGGCGGCGCGGACGAACTGCGCATGACCCGAGGTGTCGCCCTTGCGCCAGTACTCCTGACGGGAACGGGACCAGAACGTGACGCGGCCCTCGGTGAGAGTCCGCGTGAGGGCCTCGGCGTCCATCCATCCCATCATGAGCACGTCTCTCGAGGTCTCCTCTTGGATGATCGCGGGGAGGAGTCCGTCGGCGTCGAAGCGCGCCTGGGCGACGACGGGGGCGACTGATTCGCGTGTGAGGGCGTCGGTCATGAGTGCTCCTGGGAACGGCGGACCAGGATGCCCGACGCCGCCAGCTCGCGCTTGACGTCGTCGACGGTCAACTGGCCCGTGTGGAAGACGGAGGCGGCGAGCACCGCATCGGCACCCGCCTCGATCGCCGGGGCGAAGTGCTCGACCGAACCCGCGCCTCCTGAAGCGACGACGGGGACCCGGCTGACGCCGCGCATCAGACCGACCAGCTCGAGGTCGAAGCCCTCGCGCGTGCCGTCGGCGTCGATCGAATTGACGAGCAGCTCGCCCGCCCCTCGCTCGACGGCCTCGCGGGCCCACTCGAGGGCGTCGAGATCGGTCTCGGTCCGACCGCCGTGGGTCGTGACGACGAAGCCCGACGGGGTCCGGGTCGAGCGCTTGACGTCGAGGGAGAGCACGACGGCCTGCGCGCCGAAGCGATCGGCGATCTCGCCGACCAGGTCGGGACGGCCGATGGCAGCGCTGTTGATGCCGATCTTGTCGGCGCCGGCTGCCTGCAGTCGAGCGACGTCGTCTGTGGAGCGCACCCCGCCTCCGACCGTGAGGGGGATGAAGACCTGCTCGGCGGTGGCCCGCACGACCTCGTACATCGTCGCCCGCTCGTCGACCGTCGCCGTGACGTCGAGGAACGTGATCTCGTCGGCACCCTGCTCGTAGTAGGTGCGGGCCAGCTCGACCGGGTCGCCGGCGTCACGCAGGTCGAGGAAGTTGACCCCCTTGACGACCCGCCCGGCCGCGACGTCGAGGCACGGGATGACGCGGACGGCGAGCGTGGGGTCGGCGCTCGTCATCTCAGAGCCTCGCGGCGTGGATGGGGCTGACCAGGATCGCGCGAGCGCCGAGGTCGTAGAGGGCGTCCATCACCTGGTTGGTGTCGGTGCGCCGGACCATGACGCGGACGGCGGCCCAGTCGGCGTCGTGGAGCGGGGAGATCGTCGGGGACTCCATCCCCGGTGCGACCGTCGTGGCGGCGTCGAGCTTCGAGACCGGGATGTCGTAGTCCATCATCACGTACTGGCGCGCCACGAGGACGCCCTGCAGTCGACGGTGCAGGACGGCCAGACCGTCGACGGTCTCGTCGGAGGCGATGAGGACCGCGGTGGACTCGAGGATGACCGGCCCGAAGATCTCGAGACCGGCGGCACGCAGGGTGCCTCCCGTCGAGACGACGTCGGCGACCGCGTCGGCGACACCCAGTCTGACCGCGCTCTCGACCGCTCCGTCGAGGCCGACGAGGGTGGCCGTGACGCCGTGCGAGGCGAGGAACGACCCCACGAGACCGGCGTAGCTCGTCGCGACTCGGGTGCCCTGGAGCTCCCGCAGGTCGGTGAAGCGACCGGGAGGGCCGGCGAACCGGAAGGTCGAGCCGCCGAACTCGAGAGGGGCGACCTCGTGCGCCGTGGAGTGCGAGTCGAGGAGGAGGTCGCGCCCGGTGATGCCGACGTCGAGAGCGCCCGAGCCGACGTAGGTCGCGATGTCCCGCGGCCGGAGATAGAAGAACTCGACGCCGTTGCGGGGGTCTTCGACGTGCAGGGTGCGGGTGTCACGGCGACCGGTGTACCCGGCCTCGCTGAGCATGGCTGTTGCGGTCTCGCTGAGGGAGCCCTTGTTGGGCACGGCTACGCGGAGCATGGTCTGTCGGTGTCCGATCTGGTCGGCCCGTCGGGGCCTGGTGTCGTCGGATCGTCGGCTGCGGACGATCGAGGAGGGGTGCGGAGACGGATCAGAGATGTCGGTACACGTCGGCGGGGGTCAAGCCCTTGGCCACCATCAGCACCTGGAGGTGGTACAGCAGCTGCGAGATCTCCTCGGCCGTGGCCGTGTCGCCCTCGTATTCGGCGGCCATCCAGACCTCGGCCGCCTCTTCGACGATCTTCTTGCCGATCTGGTGAACGCCGGCGTCGAGCTCGGCGACGGTCTTGCTGCCCTCCGGACGATCGCGGGCCTTGTCGCTGAGCTCGATGAACAGTTCGTCGAAGGTCTTCACGAGGTCAAGGGTACCGTCGCGGCGGCCGCCCGCAGCGCGGCGATGCGCTCGGCCGGGTCTCCGCCGTAGACGGCCGAACCCGCCACGACGGTGTCCGCGCCGTTCGCCACGGCGGTGACGATCGTCGAGACGTCGATGCCGCCGTCGACCTCGAGCCAGACGTCGAGACCCGAGCGGTCGACCGCTGCACGCGCGCGGGCGAGCTTCGGCATGGTCTCGGTCATGAACGACTGGCCGCCGAACCCGGGCTCGACGGTCATGACGAGGATCATGTCGAACTCGTCGAGGGTCGCGAGATAGGGCTCGATGTCCGTTCCGGGCTTGACCGCGACGGAGGCTCGCGCCCCGGAGCTGCGGACGGCCCGGGCCGTCGCGACGGGGTCCGCGGCGGCCTCGGCCGAGAACGTCACGGAGAACGCACCGAGTTCGGCGTAGCGGGGAGCCCAGCGATCGGCGTCGTCCACCATGAGGTGGATGTCGAGGGGCAGAGGACTGACCTGCTGCAGGCGTTCCACGACGGGGAGCCCGAGGGTGAGGTTCGGGACGAAGTGGCCGTCCATCACGTCGACGTGGACCAGGTCGGCGTCGGCGATGCGATGCAGGTCGCGCTCGAGGTTCGCGAAGTCGGCGGACAGGATGCTGGGGCTGATGCGGACGGGCACCCGACGATCTTACCGACGCGATCGGCGTCAGCGGCGCTTCTCGATGAGGGCCACGAACATCGCGTCGGTCCCGTGGCGATGCGGCCAGAGCTGCACGTACGGAGCCGAGCCGAGATCGACTGGCGAGCCGACGACGCGCCGGGCGGTCTCCGTCGCATCGACCACCGTGAGCTCGTCGCGTCCGCGGACGCCCGTCTCGACGATCGCCCGGGTCTCGGCCACGTGTGGCGAGCAGGTCACGTAGGCGAGCACGCCCCCCGGCGCCAGAGCGTCCACCGCGCTGGTGAAGAGGCGCGCCTGGAGCTCGGTGAGCTCGCCGACATCACGAGGCTGCTTCCGCCAGCGGGCCTCGGGGCGCCGCCGCAGGGCCCCGAGCCCGGTGCAGGGGGCGTCGAGCAGGATGCGGTCGAACGACCCGGGCCGGTCGGAGCCGAAGCGCGTCGCATCGCCCTCGAGCACCTCGATCTCGCCGGGAACCGACTCGAGCGCCTGCCGGACGAGCCCCGCGCGCGCCGGCACGAGCTCGTTGGCCAGGAGCCTCGCCCCGCCGCGAGCGGCCTCGGCCCCGAGCAGGGCCGCCTTGCCCCCGGGACCGGCGCACATGTCCAGCCACCGCTCATCGCCGACGACGGGCCGGTGCCGGCTCAGCATCAGTGCCGCCAGCTGCGATCCCTCGTCTTGCACTCGCGCTCGACCCTCGCGCACGGCGGGGTGATTCGACGGGTCGCCGCCGACGTTCGTGGCCGCGACCGGCGACAGCACGCCCCCCGGGCCGCCGAGCTCGGCGACCTCGGCGAGACCCGGCAGCGCGACGAGACTGACCCGTGGGGCCTGATTGTCCGCCTCGAGGAGATCGACCAGCTCGTCGCCCCGCGCCTCGGCGGTCAGCGACTGGCGGAACGCCCGCACGACCCAGGCGGGGTGCGACCATTCGGCGGACAGACGGTCGTCCACACCGACCGCGCCGGCGAGGACCCGCTCGCGCCAGGCGTCGGGCGTCGTGCGTGAGACCGTCCGGAGGACGCCGTTGACGAAGCCGGTGGCCGACCTGCTGCCGACCTCGCGCGCCAGCTCGACGGACTCGTCGACGGCGGCGTGGGTGGCGACCCTCGTCGAGAGCAGCTGGTGGACCCCGAGACGGAGGACGTCGAGCAGCGCCGGGTCGATCTTCTCGACGGCGCGGCGCGCGGCGATGGCTATCACGCGGTCGTAGTAGCCCTGGAGTCGCAGGGTTCCGTAGGTCAGCTCGGTCGCCAGACCGGCGTCGGCCGCGTCGAGACGGGCCCGTGCGATGCGCGACGGCAGGAGCAGGTTCGAGTAGGCGTCGTCGTCGGACACCGCTCGGAGGACGTCGAGGGCGACGCGGCGGGCGGGTTGGACCCGGCTCATTCGTGATCTCCTTCGGGGAGGGGCGAGACGAGGAGGTGCGGTGCGCCTCGGTCAGGGAGCCCGCGGAACCAGTCGGCGGCCGCCATCGGCCTCTTGCCGGCCGGCTGGACGCTGACGAGCTCGAGGGGCCCGGTCGCCGTGCCGACGAGGATCGATCGCCCCGACCGGACGAGGGCGCCCGGTCCGGGCGGACTCGAGGCTGCGTCGCGGCCGGCGTCGTCGCCGCCCTGCGGTGCGGGTTCGGGTGAGGGTTCTCTCAGCTCGAGCACCTTCAGCCGGGCTCCATCGAAGGGGACGTGGGCGCCGGGCTCCGGGGTCGTGCCCCGGTAGCGGTCGAGGACCTCGCGCGCCGGTCGACGGAGATCGAGGGCGCCATCGTCGATGGTCAGCTTCGGGGCGACGCTGACCACGCCCGTCTGCGCCACGCCGACGGCTGTTCCGGCGGCCAGGGAGTCGACGGTCCGGCCGAGGAGCGTCGCGCCCGAGACCGCCAGCTCGTCGAGCAGCGCGCCCGCGGTCTCGTCTCCCGTCAGACGGTGCTCGAGGGTTCCGTAGACGTCGCCGGCGTCGAGGTCGGCGACGAGTTGGAACACGGCGGCCCCGGTCGTCACGTCGCCGGCCATGAGCGCGCGCTGCACGGGTGCGGCGCCGCGCCAGCGCGGCAGGAGGGAGAAGTGGAGGTTCACCCACCCGAGACGCGGGAGCGACAGGACCGGCTCGCGGAGGAGCGCCCCGAAGGCGACGATGACACCGAGATCGGGTTCGAGGGCCGCGAGTCGGGCGGACACCTCGTCGGTCATGCGGCGGGTCTTGATGACCGGCAGCCCCAGCCGCTCCGCCTCGACGGCGACGGGTGTCGGGGTGAGGACGCGCTTGCGCCCCTGGGGGGTGTCGCTGCGGGTGAGCACCCCGACGATCTCGTGCTCGCTCTCCGCGAGAGCGAGCAGGGAGGGCAGAGCGGCGGCGGGGCTGCCGGCGAAGACGAGACGCACGAGGGTTCCTGAGTTCAGTCGGTGAACGGTTCGACGTCGTCGAACCGCACTCTGAGTGTAGAGACGGGGCGACCGCGCTTCTGACCGATCGCCTTGCGCCTCTCGGTCGCCGCCCTGATGACCTGGGAGCGCAGGACCTGCGCCACCTCGGCCCCCCTGCCCACGTCGAACCGGACGATGGCCCGGACGCCCGCCTCGGGGACGTCCACCGGGCCGAGGGTCTCGCCCCGGACGTCGCTCGGGAGCTCGGACAACGCCCTGGCCACCGTGTCGACGGTGCCCGTCACGGTCGCCACCCGGACGGCGGGCGGGAACCGCAGCTGACGGCGATCCGACAGCTCGGACGAGGCGAAGCGGGCGAGCTCCCAGGTGGCGAGGGCCGAGGCGAGGGCGCCGCCGACCCCGACGAGGACGACGGGGGCGCGTCGGGCGGCGAGGGCCGTCGCGTTGGCCCACCAGCGGAGGCAGTCCTCGGCGACGCGCAGACTCTCGCGCGCGAGCATCCGCTCGCCGTCGAGCAGCAGCACCGCCTGATAGCCGCCGGCCGCGATCGGCTCGGCACCGCGGGTGGCGACGATGAGCGCGGGTTCGCCGTCGACGTGCGTGATCGGTCGGGTGCCGTCGGCGACGACGACTCTGACACCGGGGAACGCCTTGCCGAGCTCGTCGGCCGTCCGGGCGGCGCCGGCGCCGACGGGCTTCATGACGGTGCCCTCGCAGGTCTGGCAGCGCCACCCGGCGGCCAGTGCTCCGCACCAGGAGCATGCGGGCTGAGCACCCTGCTGTCGCTGGACGACCGGACCGTTGCAGCGGAGGCAGCGGGCCGTGTCGCCGCACTCCGTGCAGGCGAGACGGGGCGAGTAGCCGGGGTGGGCCACCTGGACGAGCACCGGTCCGTGCTCGACCGCGGCCCGAGCCTCGGACCAGGCCGTGGAGGGGATGCGCGCCCGTGCGGCGAAGCCGTCGTGCGCAGCCTGCTGGGAGGTCGGGATCACCTTCGGCTGATAGCGCGGATCGGGCCGCACCTCGGCGAGGAATCCGACCTCGACCAGTCGCTGGACGTCGGTGCTGCGAGCGTGCCCGAGGAAGACGAGCGCCGAGCCCTGCTGGGTCTGACGGACGAGGGCGGTGTCGCGTGCGTGGACGTAGGGGCTCAGCGGTTCGGAGAACAGCGGGTCGCCGTCGTCGAAGACGACCATGACGCCCAGCCGGACGGAGGGCGCGAGGAGGACCGATCGGTTCCCGACGATGACGACCGGGTCGTCCCCGCGTGCGCGGAGAAGGGCCCGGTAGCGGTCCGCATTGGATTGTCGGGAGTCGAGACGGACGATGGAATCGGCGGGGACGACGGCGCCGAGGGCGCGCAGCACCTGGTCCTCGTCACGGTAGTCGGGCACCGCGACGATCGCGTTGTCCCCGGACGCCAGCGCGACCGCCGCGAGTTGGGCGGCGGTGACGGCCCAGTGCCCCACCCATCCCCCGCCCTCGGACAGCTCGACGAGCAGCGGGATGGCGTCCACGGCGGCTCTCCCGCGCGCCGGCACGAGGTCGAGCAGGCCCCCGGCGCGATAGCCCGTGATCTCGGCGGGTGCGGCGGCTCGATCGGCTTCGGCCGGCGGAGCCGAGTCGGCGTCCGCGCCCGACACCGTCTCGGCCGCCCGACCGGCCAGCCAGGCCTTCTCGACCCGCACCTGCCGGGGCGGTACGGCCAGCCGGAGGACGTCGCTGGCCGAGCCTCCCGCGCGGTCGGCGACGGCACGGGCGAGACGCCACACCTCGGGGGCGAGGACGGACACCTCGGAGACGACGTCCTCGACCTCGCTCAGCTCGCCGACGTGGTCCGAGCCGTCGACCAGATCGACCACGAAGGCGTCGGCGATGCGTCCGGCCGAGCGGAGCGGCACCTTGACCCGGATCCCGGGAGCCATCACGTCGCGAAGCCGCGGCGGCACGCTGTAGTCGAAGAGCCGGTCGAGCTGAGGCAGCGGGGACTCGACGAGCACACGGGCGACGACGCGACGGGGGGTCGGATCGGGCAGCAGGGTCATGACGACCTCGACCGGCCGAGTGCGCTCACCGATCAGAGCCCGGCGGCGGCCCGCAGCGCGTCGACGCGGTCGAGGGCCTCCCAGGTGAAGTCGGGGAGGTCACGGCCGAAGTGACCGTAGGTCGACGTCGCGGCGTAGATGGGACGGAGCAGGTCGAGATCACGGATGATCGCGGCGGGTCGGAGGTCGAACACCGCGCCGACCGCGTCGATGATGACCTGATCGGACACGTGGCCCGTGCCGAATGTCTCGACGTAGAGACCGACCGGAGCGGCCCGACCGATCGCGTAGGCGATCTGCAGCTCGAGACGGTCGGCGAGGCCGGCCGCCACGGCGTTCTTCGCGACCCACCGCATCGCGTACGCCGCCGACCGGTCGACCTTCGACGGGTCTTTTCCGGAGAAGGCACCACCGCCGTGTCGGCTCGCGCCGCCGTACGTGTCGACGATGATCTTGCGACCGGTGAGCCCGGCGTCGCCCTGCGGCCCCCCGATCTCGAACCGCCCGGTGGGGTTGATGATGAAACGGGTGCCGGTCGAGTCGAGGCCCGCGTCGGCCAGGACCGGCCGGATCACGTGTTCGATCACGTCGCGCTCGAGCTGCTCGCTCGAGACCGTCGGAGAATGCTGCGTGGACAGCACGACAGTGTCGACCGTGACCGGCACCACGCCGTCGTAGCCGACCGTGACCTGCGTCTTGCCGTCGGGTCGCAGATAGTCTAGCTCGCCCGACTTTCGCACCCCGGCGAGACGTTCGGCGAGGCGGTGGGCCAGCCAGACGGGCAGCGGCATGTACTGGGGGGTCTCGTTGGTGGCGTAGCCGAACATGATGCCCTGGTCGCCTGCACCCTGACGATTGAGCTCGTCGTCGTCACCGCCGCGGGCCTCGAGCGCCGAGTCCACACCCTGAGCGATGTCCGGCGACTGCGAGCCGATCGACACCTCGACACCGCAGGTCCGCCCGTCGAAGCTGACGGCCGACGAGTCGTAGCCGATGCCCACGATCAGATCGCGGACGATGGTGGGGATGTCGACGTAGCCCTTGGTGGTCACCTCGCCGGCCACGTGGACCAGGCCGGTCGTCACCATGGTCTCGACCGCGACGCGGCTCGCCGGGTCGACCGCCAGCAGAGCGTCGAGGATGCCGTCGGAGATCTGGTCGCAGATCTTGTCGGGATGACCCTCGGTCACCGACTCGGAGGTGAACAGCCGGAGGCCGCTCGGAGTCGACGTGCTCGCGTGGTGGTGGTCGATCGTGGTCAAGGGGATCCCCTCGTGGGCTGGTGGGCGGCGCGACTCTGGCGTCGGACCGGTGGACGTGACGAGGCCCCGCGGGATCGTCTCCCGGGGGCCTCGTACGAGTCTAGAACCGACCCCTGACAGTGGTCGGACTGTGACGTCACGCCTGAAGGCGCTGCGATCAGTCGACCGGCGTCGCCAGCGGCTTGACCTCGAGCTTGTCCTCGTTGATCTCGTGCATCGCGACGGAGAGGGGCTTGTCGTCGATCGTGCTGTCGACCAGGGGGCCGACGTTGTCGAACAGGCTGCCTTCGTGGAGGTCCGCGTAGTAGTCGTTGATCTGACGCGCGCGCTTGGAGGCGAAGATGACGAGCGCGTACTTCGACTCGACCTTCGAGAGCAGCTCGTCGATGGGGGGATCGATGATGCCCTTGTTCTTGTCGGCCATGGTTACTCCTCGTTCGTGGTGCGTTGTCTCGGCGTGCCGACCGGGCAGGCCGAGGGGGAAGTCGTGGCGTCGATCAGTCGCGCGGGCGCGCGTCGTCGGACGCAGTCATCAATTCTACGACCTCGCGGGCCGCTTCGGCCACGTCGTGGTTCACGACCTTGACGTCGAACTCGTCTTGAGCGGCGAGCTCGACCTTGGCCGTCTCGAGTCGACGGTGCTGCTCGGCGGCGTCCTCCGTGCCCCGGCCGATCAGTCTGCGGACCAGTTCGTCCCAGGTGGGCGGCAGCAGGAAGACGAGCACGGCCTCGGGCATGGCGGCCCGCACGAGTCGCGCTCCCTGCAGATCGATCTCGAGAAGGACGCTCCGACCGTCGCGGAGCGCGGCGTCGATGGGGGGCCGGGGTGTGCCGTACCGGTAGGAGTTGTGCACCGTCGCGTACTCGAGCAGCTCCCGGTCGCGGATCATGCGGTCGAACTCGGCGTCGTCCACGAAGTAGTAGTGGACGCCGTCGACCTCACCCGGCCGCGGTGCGCGCGTCGTGGCGGAGATCGACAGATGGACGTCGGGGTAGTTGTCGCGGATGTGCGCCGACACCGTGCCCTTGCCCACGGCCGTCGGCCCGGCCAGCACGACGAGACGCGAGCGCAGACGACCGCGGACCTCGCGGTGCGCGAGCCAGTCCCCCAGCGTCCGCCGCTGACGGACGCCGAGGCCGCCGACCCGCTTCGACTCGGCGATCCCGAGCTCGGCCATGATGCGTGCGGCGCGGGTGGGACCGATGCCGGGCATGCTCGTCAGCAGTTCGCGGACCCGGAGGGTCGCCTCGGGTGCCGTGGGCTCCCCCGCCCACGCGGCCTCGGCCACGTCGAGGGCCGGTCGCCGACGGTCGGCGACCGCCGACTTCACGGCGGCGCGGCCCCTCCGTGCGGCGACGGCGGCACGAGCGGCCGCGGCGCGATCCACCGGCGGCGGCGTCAGACGAGGCATCGGCGGATCTCATCCGAGTCACGACGGACGGCGTCGGCGAGCCCGGCCGGACCCCGGTCGAGCAGAGCCCGCGACGTCGACACGAGGACGGACCGCGAGGCCGACCCGAAGAGGGAGGGGATGTCGCGGTAGCGGGCGCCCTGATGACCGAATCCGGGCGCGAGGATTGGCGTGGTGGTCAGGAGGTCGACGTCGATCCCGGCGTCGACCAGGTCGACCGTCGCGCCGAGCACCAGCCCCACCGAGCCGAACCGGGTCTCTCCGGCGTTCTGGTTGTCGTGCAGCACGTCGTCGACGATACCGCCCGCGACGGTGCGGACCGTGCCGTCCGGGTCGGTGCGCCGCGCGGACTGGGTGACCCGCGCCTCCGGGTTCGATGTCGCCCCGAGCACGAAGAGGCCCGCGCCCGAACGACGCGCCCTCGCGACCAGACCCGTCATCGAGGCGAACCCCAGATACGGCGACACGGTCAGCGCGTCGACGCGGAGGGGCGAGCCGGTGTCGAACCAGGCGTCCCCGTAGGCGTCCATCGTGCTGCCGATGTCACCTCGCTTCGCGTCGCCGACGACCAGCAGCCCGGCCTGACGCGCGGCGTCGAGGACGTCCTCCAACGCGGCGAAGCCGGCCGAACCCCAGCGCTCGTAGAACGCGACCTGCGGCTTGACGATCCCCGCGCCTCCTCGCCAGACGGCCTCGACGACCCGCAGACCGAACTCGCGGACGCCGTCGGCGCTGCGCGACAGCCCCCAGGCATCGAGGAGGTGCCCGTGCGGGTCAATGCCGACGCACAGCGGGCCGGAGCGTCCGACGACCTCGACGAGGCGCTCACCGAACGGCGGCAGGACCGTGCCCGCCGTCACCGGCGGGCCGCCCGCGCCAGACCGTAGTCTTGAAGGCTCGTCACCTCGAGCTCGCTCTGCACGGCCTCGATCGAGGCCACGGCCGCACCCAGCTGGGCGATGGTCGTGAACAGCGCCTTGTCGGCGGCCACGGTCGCGGCCCGGATCTCGTACCCGTCGGCGCGGGCGCTCGACCCGCTCGGCGTGTTGATGACGATGTCCACCTCGTCGGCGTTGATCAGGTCGACCACCGAGTGCCCGCCGGCGCTGAACTTGGCCACCGTGTCGGCCGTGATGCCGTTGCGGACGAGGACGGTGGCCGTCCCCTCCGTCGCGAGGATGCGGAAACCCAGCTGCTGCAGGCGGAGCACCGGCAGGACGATCGCCCGCTTGTCGCGGTCCGCGACGCTGACGAAGACGGTGCCCGAGGTCGGCAGCCCGCCGTAGGCCGCGGTCTGGCTCTTGGCGAACGCCCGGGGGAAGTCGCGGTCGATGCCCATGACCTCGCCCGTGGAACGCATCTCGGGGCTGAGCACGCTGTCGACGATCTGACCGTCCTTCGTGCGGAAGCGCTTGAAGGGCAGCACCGCCTCCTTCACCGAGATCGGCGAGTCGAGAGGGACGTCCGAGCCGTCGAGAGCGGGCAGCAGACCGCTGTCGACCAGCTCGCGGACGCTCTGTCCGACCATGATCAGCGACGCCGCCTTCGCGAGGGGGATGCCGAGGGCCTTCGAGACGAAGGGGACGGTGCGACTCGCGCGGGGGTTCGCCTCGATGACGTACAGGACGCCGGCGGCGATCGCGAACTGCACGTTGAGCAGACCCGACACCCCGATCCCGCGGGCGATCTCGAGGGTCGCCGCGCGGACCCGATCGATCTCGCCCTTGCCGAGCGTCACGGACGGGAGCGTGCAGCTCGAGTCGCCGGAGTGGATGCCGGCCTCCTCGATGTGCTCCATGATGCCGCCGACGTACAGCTCGGTGCCGTCGTAGAGGGCGTCGACATCGATCTCGACGGCGTCGTCGAGGAACCGGTCGACCAGCAGCGGAGCATCGGGTCCGATGATCGCCTGGTCCTCGACGCGCACGAAGTAGTCGGCCAGCGAGGGGCTGTCGTAGACGATCTCCATGCCGCGCCCGCCGAGCACGTACGACGGACGGACCAGGACGGGATAGCCGATCTCCTCGGCGACCGCGACGGCGCTCTCGTGGTCGGTGGCCGTGCCGTTCCGAGGTGCGAGGAGACCCGCCGCGTCGAGGATGCCCTGGAAGAGGCCCCGTTCTTCGGCCGAGTCGATCGCGTCGGGTGTCGTGCCGAGGATGGGGACGCCGGCCGCCTCCAGCCCCTTCGCGAGGCCCAGCGCGGTCTGACCGCCGAGCTGCACGACGACGCCGACGAGCTCGCCGCTCGCGCTCTCGGCGTAAACCACCTCGAGGACGTCCTCGAGGGTCAGCGGCTCGAAGTAGAGCCGGTCGCTCGTGTCGTAGTCGGTCGAGACGGTCTCGGGGTTGCAGTTGATCATGATGGTCTCGAAGCCGGCGTCGCCGAGCGCGAAGCTGGCGTGCACGCACGAGTAGTCGAACTCGACCCCCTGCCCGATTCGGTTCGGACCCGAGCCGAGGATGATGACCTTGCGGCGATCGCTCGCGACGACCTCGGTCTCGACGTCGTAGCTCGAGTAGTGGTACGGCGTCAGGGCAGGGAACTCCCCCGCGCACGTGTCGACCGTCTTGAAGACGGGACGGACGCCGAGCCCGTGGCGCTCGTCGCGCACCTGCTGCTCGGACACGCCGCGCAGCTGACCCAGCTGCACGTCGCTGAAACCGTGGTCCTTCGCGAAGGCGATCGTCTCGGCGTCGAGGGACCCCGCGCTCGCCACGGTCTCGGCGACCTCGTTGATGAGCACGATCTGATCCACGAACCACGGGTCGATCTTCGTGGCCTCGAAGACCTCGTCGGCCGTCGCACCCGCGCGGAGGGCCTGCTGGACCGTGACGATGCGACCATCGGTCGGCGTCGCGGCCAACGCGAGCAGCGCCTCCTTGTCTCCGGGGTCGCCCTGCCAGTGGAAGCTCGAGCCGCGCTTCTCGAGCGAGCGCAGCGCCTTCTGCAGCGCCTGCGAGAAGTTGCGACCGAGGGCCATGGCCTCGCCCACGCTCTTCATGGTCGTGCTGAGGGTCGTGTCGGCGGCCGGGAACTTCTCGAACGCGAAGCGCGGGACCTTGACGACGACGTAGTCGAGCGTGGGCTCGAAGGAGGCGGGGGTCACCTTCGTGATGTCGTTGGGGATCTCGTCGAGGCGGTACCCGAGAGCCAGCTTCGCGGCGATCTTCGCGATGGGGAAGCCCGTCGCCTTCGACGCGAGGGCGCTGGAGCGCGACACGCGCGGGTTCATCTCGATGACGATCACCCGGCCGTTCGACGGGTCGATGGCGAACTGGATGTTGCACCCGCCGGTGTCGACGCCGACGCGACGGATGATGTCGATGCTGATGTCGCGCAGGTTCTGATACTCGCGGTCGGTCAGGGTGAGCGCCGGCGCGACGGTGATGCTGTCGCCGGTGTGGACCCCGACGGGGTCGACGTTCTCGATCGAGCAGACGACGACGGTGTTGTCGGCCGTGTCGCGCATCATCTCGAGCTCGTACTCCTTCCAGCCGAGGATGCTCTCTTCGAGGAGGACCTCGGTGGTGGGGCTCTGGTGCAGGCCATCGGTGACCATGCGGACGAGCTCGTCGCGCGTGTAGGCGAAGCCGGAGCCGAGACCGCCCATCGTGTACGACGGTCGGATGACGAGGGGGTACCCCAGGTCCTCGGCGTAGTCGACGGCCTGCTCGACCGTCCGCGCGATGTACGACTTGGCGACGTCGGCGCCCGACTCGAGCACGAGGTCCTTGAAGAGCTGGCGGTCCTCGCCCTTCTTGATGGCCTCGACCTTGGCGCCGATCAGCTCGACGCCGTGCTTGGCGAGGATCCCCTCCTCGTCGAGCTTGATGGCCGCGTTCAGCGCCGTCTGTCCGCCGAGGGTGGGGAGGATCGCGTCGGGGCGCTCCTTCACGATGATCGCCTCGAGCACCTCGGACGTGATGGGCTCGATGTAGGTCGCGTCGGCGAAGTCGGGGTCGGTCATGATCGTCGCCGGGTTCGGGTTGACGAGGATGACGCGCACCCCCTCTTCACGGAGCACACGGCAGGCCTGCGTGCCGGAGTAGTCGAACTCGGCCGCCTGGCCGATGACGATCGGCCCGGAGCCGATGACGAGGACGGAGTTGATGTCAGCGCGCTTGGGCATCAGTTGCTGCTTTCGATGTCGGAGCCGAAGTCGACGGACTCGCCGTGGGATCGTGCGACGACCGCCTCGCGGAAGCGGTCGAAGAGGTGGTTGCTGTCGTGCGGGCCGGCGGCGGCCTCCGGGTGGTACTGCACGGAGAAGGCCGGGATGTCGAGAGCGCGGAGTCCCTCGACGACCTGGTCGTTGAGGCTGTAGTGGCTGACCTCGACGCGACCGAATCCGGCCGGAGAGTCGAGGACGCCCTCGATGGGCGCGTCGACCGCGAAGCCGTGGTTCTGGCTCGTGATCTCGACGCGGTTCGTCGTCTTGTCGAGCACGGGCTGGTTGATGCCGCGGTGACCGAAGGGCAGCTTGTAGGTGCCGAAGCCGAGCGCGCGGCCGAAGAGCTGGTTGCCGAAGCAGATGCCGAAGTAGGGCAGGCCGTCGCGCAGCGCCCCCTGGAGCAGCTCGACCTGCGAGTCGCTCGCCGCAGGGTCGCCGGGGCCGTTGGAGTAGAAGAGCGCGTCGGGTCCGAGCGCGCGCAGCTCGTCGAGCGTCGTGGACTGCGGCAGGACGTGCACCTCGAAGCCGCGCTGGGCGAGGTACCGCAGGGTCGACGTCTTGACGCCGAGGTCGAGGACGGCCACCGAGCCGATGCGCTCGCCGACGGGCTCGACGACGTAGGGCTCGAGGGTCGAGACCCGGCTCGAGAGGTTGAGACCGCGCATGCCGGCCCCCGCCGTGACGAGGGCGAGCTGCTCGGCGGGATCGAGCTCGGCGTCGGGGCCGCTGAACACGCCGCCCTTCATGGAACCCGCGTCGCGGAGCCTGCGGGTCACGGCCCGGGTGTCGATGCCGCGGATGCCCACCACGCCGTCGCCGACGAGCTGGTCGTCGAGGCTGCCCTGCGCGCGATGGTTGGAGACGACCCGGCTGGCGTCGCGGACGACGTAACCGGCGACCCAGATGCGGCGGGACTCGGGATCCGTGTCGTTGACCCCGGTGTTCCCGATGTGCGGTGCCGTCATGACGACGATCTGGCCGGCGTACGAGGGGTCGGTCAGAGTCTCCTGGTAGCCGGTCATGCCGGTGGCGAAGACGACCTCGCCGAGAGTGCGGCCGACGGCGCCGTAGGCGAGCCCGACGTGGCGGGATCCGTCTTCGAGGACAAGGACGGCTTTTTCGGTCAAGGCTTCTCTCCAGTGCTGGTCTCGGCCCGGGGGGCCGTGGGGATGAGTTCGCGGACGCGGTCGACGACGGCGGTCGGGTCGTCGAGGATGCGCAGGTAGGTGTCGACGTCGGTCTCGCCGAGGGTCCAGGCGATGAGGACGAGACCACCCTCTTCGACGACCCGGTCGATGGTCCAGGTGGCCCGTCCGACGTCGCGGATCGAGGAGGCGCGGATCAGCTTCGCGGGCTCGCCGGCGATCTCGAGGCGGACCCCCTCGGGGTGGACGGAGACGACCGCACGACCGCGGAAGCCGAGGCCTCCGACGACGATGCGGTCGAGCGGATCACCCGCTCGGGAGGTGGCCACGTAGAAGCCGTCCGTCTCGACCCGGGTCGATCCGAGCACCGAGGGGGCGATCTCGGGGAGCGCGATGTCGGACTGACGCCGCCCCCGAGCACGCCATGAGCGCGCCATCTGCCAGATGAGCGCGGCGAGCAGGACGAGGATGCCGAGGCCGATCCACCAGTAGGTCATCGGGTCGACGCCCCCGTCTCGATCGCGAGCCGACGGGCGGCGACCCCCGCCGAGGCGCGCGCCACCGTCTCGGTCTCGACGACCCGACCGGACTCGACGGTGGCATAGCCCTGGTGGAAGGTCGCCATGACCCGGCCGGGCAGGTCGTAGTCGATGAAGGGCGAGTTCACGCTCTTGCCCGCCAGATGGTCGACGGAGAAGGTGCGGGTCACGCTCCGATCGTAGAGCGTCAGCTCGGCCGGCTCACCGACCGCCAACGGCCGACCCTGGCCCGCCACGCGCCCGATCACGGCCGGCGTCGTCGACATGATCCGGGCGACGTCGGCCCAGCCGATGAGGCCCGTGTCGACCATGATGCGCTGCACGACCGGCAGCGCGGTCTCGAGCCCGACCATGCCGTTGGCGGCGGAGTCCCACTCGCAGCACTTCGCCTCGGAGGTGTGGGGCGCGTGGTCGGTCGCCACGATGTCGATCGTCCCGTCGGCGAGGGCGGCCCGGAGGGCCTCGACGTCGTCGTGTCCGCGCAGCGGCGGGTTCACCTTGAACCGCGAGTCGTAGCCGGCGACGAGGTCCTCCGTCAGCAGCAGGTGGTGGGGCGTGACCTCGGCGGTGACGTCGATTCCGCGGGACTTCGCCCACCGGATCACCGCGACGCTGCCCGCCGTCGAGACGTGACAGACGTGCAGCCGGGCACCGACGTGATCCGCGAGGAGCACATCGCGCGCGATGATGGCCTCTTCGGCGACGGCGGGCCAGCCCGCGAGGCCGAGCTCTGCCGACAGCGCACCCTCGTTCATCTGGGCGCCGACGGTCAGTCGGGGTTCCTGCGCGTGCTGGGCGACGACTCCCCCGAAGCCCTTCACGTACTCGAGGGCCCGGCGCATCAGCAGCGGATCGCTGACGCAGTGGCCGTCGTCGGAGAAGACCCGGACGGCGGCTCGTGAGCGGGCCATGGCGCCGATCTCGGAGAGGTGCGTCCCCTCGAGCCCCCGCGACACGGCGCCGATCGGCCGGACGGTGACGTAACCCGCACGGTCGCCGAGCGCCTGGACCTGCTCGACGACGCCGGCGGTGTCGGCGACGGGCGACGAGTTCGCCATGGCGTTCACCGCGGTGAAGCCGCCTGCGGCAGCGGCCCGCGAACCGGTGAGCACGGTCTCGCTGCCTTCGCCGCCCGGCTCGCGGAGGTGCGTGTGGAGGTCCACGAGCCCGGGCAGGACCAGCAGGCCGTCGGCGTCGACGATCGACGCGCCCGCGGCGCTGAGGCCCGACCCGAGTTCGACGACGACTCCGTCGCGGACGAGCACGTCGGTGCGCGTTCCCTCGACCGTCTCGACGGCGCGGATCAGGTGGGTGGTCGTGGTGGTCACAGGGAGTCCTCCCGGTCGCCGGCGAGGGTCAGGTAGAGCACGGCCATCCGCACGGCGACGCCGTTGGCGACCTGCTCGCGGACGGTCGAACGGGGTGAGTCGGCGGCCTCGTCGCTGATCTCGAGGCCGCGGTTCATGGGGCCGGGGTGCATCACGATCGCGGTCGCGGGCAGTGCGCGGAAGCGGGCGGCGCTGAGGCCCCAGGATCGGGCGTACTCGCGGGCGTTCGGGAAGAACGCCTCGTTCATGCGCTCCTGCTGGATGCGCAGCATCATCACCACGTCGGGCCGGACGCGGGCGAGCGCCTCGTCGAGGTCGTAGAAGACGTCGACGCCGAACCGGCTGACGTCGACGGGGAGGAGCGTGGGAGGCGCGACGACGGAGACGTGCGCCCCGAGTGTCCGCAGGAGCCAGGCGTTCGACCGTGCGACCCGCGAGTGCAGGATGTCGCCGACGATCACGACGCGGAGTCCGTCGAGGTCGCGACCCCGACTGGCCGCCCCATGGAGCCGGCGCCGCATCGTAAAGGCGTCCAGCAGAGCCTGCGTCGGGTGCTCGTGGGTGCCGTCGCCGGCGTTGACGACCGCGGCCTCCACCCAGCCGCTGTCGGCGAGGACCCGCGGCGCGCCGGAGGACGGGTGGCGGATGACGATGCCGTCCGCCCCCATGGCAGCGAGGGTCTGCGCGGTGTCCTTGAGGGACTCCCCCTTCGAGACGCTCGATCCCTTCGCTGCGAAGTTGATGACGTCGGCGCTGAGCCGCTTCGCCGCCGCCTCGAACGAGATGCGGGTGCGGGTGCTGTCTTCGTAGAAGAGGTTGACGACCGTCGTGCCTCGGAGCGTCGGCAGCTTCCGCACCTCGCGCGTGCTGACGTCGGCCATGTCCTCGGCGATGTCGAGGATGCGCAGGGCGTCGTCCAGAGCGAGGTCGGCCGTGCTGAGCAGATGCCTCACGACGTCTCCCCGCCGGTGGCGTCGTCGACCGACGACGCGCCTCCTTCGATCGCCACGAGCTCGTCGTCGTCGACGCCGAGCACGCGCACGAAGATGCGCTCGGACGTCGAGGTCGGCAGGTTCTTGCCCACGAAGTCGGCGCGGATCGGCAGTTCGCGGTGCCCGCGATCGACCAGCACGGCCAGTCGGACGGCACGGGGACGCCCGAGCGAGCTGAGCGCGTCGAGCGCAGCCCGGATGGTGCGCCCCGAGTACAGGACGTCGTCGACGAGGACGACCGTCTTGCCGTCGATGCCGCCGACGGGCAACGACGTCGGGCGGGAGGCGCGGGTCGGCTGTCGCCGGAGGTCGTCGCGGTACATGGTCACGTCGACGGTGCCCACGGGCACCGATCCGCCGGAGATGCTCTCGAGCGACGCCGCGATCCGCTCGGCGAGGACGACGCCCCGGGTCGGGATGCCCAGGACGACCAGATCGGCGGCCCCGCGGTTCGACTCGAGGATCTCGTGGGAGATGCGCGTCAGTGCGCGCGTGATGTCAGCCTGACTCAGCACGGTGCGTGTGCTCAATCGGACCCCCTTCCCCGCCTCTCGGGACGGAACTTAAAGGATGTCGGATGTCATGGATTTCGAGGATCGCGGCTGATGCCGCGATCCGACCGGGATCCAGCCTAGCTGCTGGCGGCGATCCGTCCGAGCAGACCGTTGACGAAGACCGCCGAGTCGTCGGTGCTGAGCGACTGCGCCAGCTCGACGGCCTCGCTGATCGCCACGTGATCGGGGATCTCGTCGTTGTGGCCGAGCTCCCAAATGCCGATGCGCAGGATCGCCCGGTCGAGCGTCGGCATGCGATTGAGCGACCAGCCCTGCGAGTACGTCTCGATGAGCTCGTCGATCTCGGAACGGTGGTCGATGACGCCCTGCACGATCTCGCGGGCGTAACCCCAGCTCGAGTTCCGCTCGGGCTGGGCCATGGCCCGCGTGGTCTCCATGACGAGGGCGTCGGTCATGCTGATCTCGCGGATGTCGGCGACGTACAGGACGTCGAGGGCGCGCTTGCGCGCTTTGGTACGGGCACTCACTGCGGTCGACGACCCCGACTAGCTGACGCGGCCGAGGTAGCTGCCGTCGCGGGTGTCGACCTTGACCTTCGTGCCGTTCTCGAGGAAGAGCGGGACCTGGATCTCGTAGCCGGTCTCGACGGTGGCCGACTTCGTGCCGCCCGTCGACCGGTCGCCCTGCAGTCCGGGCTCGGTGTAGGTGACCTCGAGGATGACCGAGGCGGGCAGCTCGATGTAGAGCGGCGTGCCGTCGTGCAGCGCCATCTGGACGTTCTGGTTCTCGAGCATGAAGTTCTTGGCGTCGCCGACGACCGTGGCGGGCACGTTGATCTGGTCGTAGTCGCTGGTGTCCATGAAGACGTAGCCGTCGGCCTCGGCGTAGAGGTACGTGAACTCGCGGCGGTCGACGTTGGCGAAGTCGATCTTCGTGCCGGCGTTGAAGGTCTTGTCGACCACCTTGCCCGACATGACGTTCTTCATCTTGGTCCGGACGAACGCCCCACCCTTGCCCGGCTTCACGTGCTGGAACTCGATCACGTTCCAGAGCTGTCCGTCGAGGTTGAGGACGGCACCGTTTTTGATGTCGTTGGTAGTCGCCATGCGCGAGGGATCCGTTCGGAGTCGGGGAGTTGACGGCCCGATGAGGCCACCGACGAGTGTAGCGGACACCCGTGCGGCGACGGGCGAGGCAGCGCTACGGGCCGGTCAGGACCCGATCTCCTGATAGGCCGCGAAGAGCAGGCTCTGGTCGGGTCCCTGGATGACGGTCGGCCTGCCGATCCCGTCGAGGACGATGAACCGGAGCATGCCCGCCCGCGCCTTCTTGTCGCGCTGCATGGTCGCGAGGAGGGTGTTCCAGCGGCCCAGCGGATAGCTGACGGGCAGGGTCAGGGATTCGAGGATCCGGCGGTGGCGGTCGACCGCCTCGTCCGAGAGCCGACCCGTGAGGCGTGCGAGCTCGGCCGCGAAGACCATTCCGACCGAGACGGCCGCGCCGTGACGCCATTGGTAGCGCTCGGCGTGCTCGACCGCGTGCCCGAGGGTGTGTCCGTAGTTCAGGATCTCGCGGAGCCCCTGCTCGGTGAGATCCTCGCCCACCACCCGCGCCTTGAGAGCGATCGAGAGCTCCACCACGCGCCGGAACTCGGGCGTCGACGGGTCGGTCGCGCGGTCGACGTCGGCCTCGACGATGTCGAGGATCTCGGGCTCGGCGATGAACCCGGCCTTCACGATCTCGGCGAAGCCCGCGAGGATCTCGTTCTTCGACAGGGTGTCGAGCATGTCGAGGTCGGCCAGGACGGCGATGGGCGGATGGAAGGCCCCGACGAGGTTCTTGCCCTCGGCCGTGTTGATGCCGGTTTTGCCGCCGACGCTGGCGTCGACCATGCCCAGGACGCTCGTGGGGACCTGCACGAGGGCGACGCCGCGCAGCCAGGTCGCGGCGACGAATCCGGCGAGGTCGGTGATCGCCCCGCCGCCGAGCCCGAGGACGACGTCCGTCCGGGTGAAGTCGGCCTGCCCGAGGACCTGCCAGCAGAACGCCGCGACCTCGACGCGCTTGGCGTCCTCGGCGTCGGGGACCTCGGCGATGAGCGCCTCGTACCCCGCCTCGACGAGGGTCTCGCGCACCTCGTTCGCCTTGCGGCCGAGCGTCGGGGCGTGCACGATGAGCACCTTCTTCGCCTGCGGGGGCAGGAGGGCCGGGAGTCCCGTTACGAGGCCGCGCCCGACGTGGACGTCGTACGGGGCGTCGCCTCCGACGCGGATCGTCGTGGTGGGCTGTTCGGTCACGGGGTACCTCTCTCGGGGTCGAGCCAGGCCACGATGTCGTCGACGACCGACGAGACCGGGCGATGGGACGTGTCGACGACGACCGAGGCCACGTCGCGGTAGACGGGATCGCGTTCGGCGGCGATCGCGCGCCAGGCGTCGATCCCCCCTCGCGCGAGCAGCGGGCGGGATCCGCCGGCGAGCCGGGACTCGACGGCGGAGGCGCTGACGGTGAGCATCACGACGGGCAGGCCCGCCAGGGAGGCGCGGGTGGACCCGTCGAGGACGGCTCCCCCGCCGAGCGACACGACGCCGTCGGAGCCGAGCGCCTCGGCGACGACCTCACGCTCCAGAGAGCGGAACACGGCCTCGCCGTCTCGTTCGAAGATCTCGGGGATGGGGCCGTGCCGCTGGACGATGACCCGGTCGCTGTCGACGAACGGGGAGCCGAGCCGGCGGGCGAGCTTCTTGCCGATGCTCGACTTGCCGGCGCCCATCGGGCCGATGAGCACGACGGGCCGACGTGTCACGGTCGGTCGGACTCGTGCGGCTCGCTGACGTCGCCGGTCCGCAGGTTCTCGGGGATCGCGTCGAGATAGCCGCGGAGGTTGCGGGCCGTCTCCCGGAGGGAGTCGCCCCCGAACTTCTCGAGCACCGAGTTGGCGAGGACGAGGGCGACCATGGACTCCGCCACGACGCCCGCCGCGGGCACGGCGCAGACGTCGGAGCGCTGGTGGTGGGCCTTGGACTCCTCGCCGCTCGTGACGTCGACGGTCGCGAGCGCCCGGGGAACCGTGGCGATCGGCTTCATGCCGGCCCGGACGCGGAGGACCGTGCCGGTGCTCATCCCGCCCTCGGTGCCGCCGGCGCGGTCGGTGTCACGCGAGATGACTCCGCCCGACCGGTGGAGCTCGTCGTGCGCGACCGACCCGCGCCTCCTGGTGGTCTCGAATCCGTCGCCGACCTCGACGCCCTTGATGGCCTGGATGCCCATGAGGGCGGCCGCCAGCTGCGAGTCGAGGCGGCGATCCCAGTGCACGTGCGAGCCGAGGCCCGGGGGGACGCCGTAGGCCAGGACCTCGACGACCCCGCCGAGCGTGTCACCGTCGCGCTTGGCGGACTCGACCTCGTCGACCATGGCCGCGCTCGTCGCCTCGTCGAAGCACCGCAGAGGGTCGTCGTCGAGGCGGTCGAGGTCGGACGGCAGCGGGAGGGGCGAGCCCTCGGGGACGCGGACCGGGCCGATCGAGAGCGTGTGGCTGACGAGCTCGATGCCGAGCTCGGAGAGGAACGACCGGGCGACGGCGCCGAGGGCCACGCGGGCGGCGGTCTCACGCGCGCTCGCGCGTTCGAGGATCGGCCGGGCCTCGTCGAAGTCGTACTTCTGCATCCCGACGAGATCAGCGTGCCCGGGCCGGGGACGCGTCAGAGGCGCGCTCCGACCCCGCGAGGCGTCGCCGATCTCGACCGGCTCGGGGTTCATCACCTCGACCCACTTGGGCCACTCGGTGTTTCCGACCCGCAGGGCGACGGGGCCGCCCATGGTCAGGCCGTGCCGGACGCCGCCGGAGATGTGCAGCTCGTCCTGCTCGAACTTCATGCGCGAGCCGCGGCCGTAGCCGAGACGACGGCGGGCCAGATCGGACTTGATCGCGCTCGACGAGACGGGCACCCCCGCGGGGAGCCCCTCGAGGACGGCGATGAGCTCGGGGCCGTGTGATTCCCCTGCGGTCAACCAACGAAGCATGGGAGCAATCCTCCCACAGCGCGAGAGCGCCCCCGGCCGATCGACCGGGGGCGCTCTCCTCACGAGGAGATCACTGGTACTCGGGGTGCTCGCGCATCCACGCCTGCCACTGGGCCACCGCGACCTCGTGCTCGGCGAAGGTGGTCGAGAACGTCGTCTCGCCCGAGTCGAGGTTCACGGTCACGAAGTACCGCCACGTTCCGTCGGCCGGCTTGACGGCGGCGTCGAGCGCGAGGTCGCCGGGGTTCGAGATCGGCCCGACCGGGAGCCCCTCGTTCATGTAGGTGTTGTACGGGTTCGACGCGTCGCCGCGCTCCTCGTCCGTGGTGGTGACCCGGTGGGTGTTCCCGGTCCCGTACGCGACCGTGGCGTCGGACTGCAGCAGCATGCCGTCGTCGAGGCGGTTGAGGAACACCCGCGACACCTTGGGGTAGTCGGCCGCGAGACCGGCCTCGCGCTGCACGATGGAGGCGAGCGTGATGACGCGCTGGTAGTCCGCGGGCTGGACCCCGAGCGCCGTCAGGCGGGCGACCTGCGTGTCGACCATCAGCTGGAGGTAGCCGTGGGCGTCCAGATCGGGATCGAGGTCGTAGGTCGCCGGGAACAGGTAGCCCTCGAGGGAGGTGGCCTCGGCCGGCAGCCCGAAGGAGGCGACGTCGGCCGCGGCGGCCGTGATCTGCTCGAGCGGGATGTCCGTGGCCTCGGAGAGGAGGCTGTAGATGTCGACGGCGGCCGTGCCCTCGGGGATGACGAGCCGGTTGACGATGCGGTTCGCGTCGTCCTGCAGAGCGTCGATCGCCGCCTGGGCGCTCATCTCCCTCTGCAGCGCGTAGGTGCCGGGCTGGAAGGTGAGCGTCTCGTCGGTGAGGAGGATCGCGTAGGCGGCCTCGTAGCTCTTCGTCACCCCGCTGTCGGCGAGGTTGGCCGCGATGTCGGAACCGACCTGACCGTCGACGATGGCGAAGTCGACCTCCTCGCCGTTGCCGGAGCCGGTGAAGTCGGCCGGGGCCTCGTCGCCGCTGAACCGCGCCACGATCGGGGCGATGGCGCCCCAGGCGGCGAAGACCCCGGCGGTCCCTCCGGCGAGCACCACGACGAGGATCGACACGAGGATGATCGTGCCCCGGTGCCGACCGCGCTCACGGGGTTCTCGAGAGTCGCGCCCGCGCGACCCGCGCGGCTCACGACCCGCCCGTCGCCCGTCGGGCGCGTCGTCCACCATCGGCTCGGGGCGGACGTCGCGGGGCTCGCGGTCCTCTGACGGCGTCACGGGCGAGGGCGGCGTGGGCGCGGCCTCCCGAGCCGCGGCGCTCCGCTCACGCTCGCGTTGGGCCCTGCGCGACTCGGGGAGCGGCGACCCGATCGGCTCAGCGGGGGCGGGCCTCTCGGTCGCGGGGTCGGACTGCGTCGACTCGCCGGGAGGCTGCCGATCGTTTCGACGTCGGGAGTGGGCTGCGACGTGAAGATGTCGTCCCATCGGGGGTCGTCGGCCACGAATCAACGTCCTTCGTCGGTGTCGGGTTCCGTCCGAGCGCCGTCGGTGGCGTCGGCGGCGCTCACCAGCTGACCGGGCGGGCGACCGCTCGATCGCTCGAGATCGAGCGCGTGCTGGAGAATGATAACAGCGGCCACTTGATCGATCACGGATCGTTGCGTCCGACCCTTGCGGCCGGAGGCGCGGAGGGCGCCTTGCGCGCTGACGGTCGAGAGTCGCTCGTCGACGAGACGGACGGGCACGTCGGCGGCCGAGGCGAGGGCGTCGGCGAAGGCGCGGGCGTCGCCGGTCGAGGCCGTGTCGCGACCGGCCAGCGACAGGGGCAGTCCCACCACGATCTCGATCGCCTCGAGCTCCCGGACGTGACGCATGATGGCATCGACGTCCGATGTGCCCGAGGAGGCACGGGGCACGGTCTCGACGGGCGTCGCGATCATCGCACCCGGGTCGGTGCGGGCGACGCCGACGCGGGCCTTGCCCACGTCGACGCCGAGACGCACTCCGGATCGCATCGCGCCTCAGCCGCGCAGGGCGGCGATGATGCCGTCGAGCGCGCGAGGGATGGCGGAGACGTCCGAGCCGCCACCCTGTGCGAGGTCGTCCTTGCCGCCTCCCCCGCCGCCGAGCACCGCCGCGGCGCCCTTGGCGAGGGCTCCCGCCTTGGCACCCGAGCGTCGCGCCGCATCGCTGGTCGCGACGATGACGGCGGGCTTGCCGGCGACGTCGGCCGCGAGGGCGACGACCGACGCGGTCTGGGAACCCAGTCGTTCGCGGACCGACGTCACCAGCGACCGCAGCTCGTCGGTGGACTTGAGCGTGCCGACGCTGTCCGCGACGACGGTGAGGTCGCCGACGGACGCTGCGGAGTCGGCCAGAGCCGGCACCCTCGTCGCCAGGTGGGCGCGCTCGAACTCGGCGATCCGCTTCTCGGCCGACTTCAGGCTCGTGACGAGATCGCCGACGCGATCGGCCAGCTGTTCGCGCGGCGCGCGGAGCGACGAGGTCAGCTGCGACACGATGGCGCGTTCGGTCGCGAACTCCCGGAACGCATCGAGACCGACGAGGGACTCGACGCGGCGGTTCGTCGAACCGACCGAGGTCTCGCTGATGAGGTTGATGATGCCGATCTGAGCGCTCGTCGAGACGTGGGTGCCCGCGCAGAGCTCGCGCGACCAGGGGCCGCCGATGTCGACCATGCGGACGGTCTCTCCGTACTTCTCGCCGAAGAGGGCCATGGCGCCGAGGGATCGCGCCTCGTCGAGGGGGAGCTCACGCGTGACGACCCCCAGGTCGTCGCGGATGGCCCGGTTGGCGACATCCTCGATCTCGCTGCGGGTGGCGGGGGTCAGCGCCTGATTCCAGTTGAAGTCCAGACGCATGTAGCCGGCCTTGTTGTACGAACCGGCCTGGTGGGCCTCGGGCCCGAGAACCTCGCGGAGCGCAGCGTGGATGAGGTGCGTGGCCGAGTGCGCCTGGGTCGCGCCGCGTCGGTAGACGGGGTCGACGACGCTCGTGGCCGAGTCGCCGACGCCGACCTCGCCCGACCTCACCTGCACGCGGTGGCTGATCAGCCCCTTGACGGGCTTCTGCACGTCGAGCACCTCGAGGTCGAAGCCGGCACCCACGATGGCGCCCGCGTCGGCGTCCTGGCCCCCGGACTCGGCGTAGAGCGACGTCTCGGCGAGGATGACCTCGGCGATGTCGCCCGCGACGGCTCGATCCACGGAGGCGCCGTCGACGATGATGCCGAGCACCCGGGTCGGGGTGTCGAGGACGTCATAGCCGGTGAAGACGGTCTCACCCGCAGCGCGGAACCCGCTGTAGACGCTGAGATCGGCCAGGGCGACCTTCCGCGACTTGGCGTCGGCCTTGGCCCGCGACCTCTGCTCCGACATCAGGGTGTCGAAGGCGGCGCGGTCGACGGTGAGACCGTTCTCTTCGGCGATCTCGAGGGTGAGGTCGATGGGGAAGCCGAAGGTGTCGTGCAGCAGGAATGCCGTGTCGCCGGCGAGACGCGGGGTCTTCTCGGAGCTCGAGGCCCGGGTGTCGACGACGGCGTCGTCGAGGATCGCCGTGCCCGCCGCGAGGGTGCGCAGGAAGGTCTCCTCCTCGGCGTAGGCGAGCCGCGAGATGCGGTCGAAGTCGCCCTCGACCTCTGGGTACGCGGACTTCATCGCGTCGCGCGAGGCGGGGAACAGCTCGGGGAAGGTCGCGCCGTCCACACCGAGCAGTCGCATCGATCGGACGCTGCGTCGGAGCAGTCGGCGGAGGATGTACCCTCGGCCCTCGTTGGACGGTCGCACGCCGTCGGACAGCAGCATGAGCGAGCTGCGGATGTGGTCCGCGATGATGCGCATGCGGACGTCGTCGTCGTGCACAGCGCCGTAGCGGCGCCCGGACAGTTCGGAGGCCTTGTCGAGGACGGGGCGGACCTGGTCGATCTCGTACATGTTGTCGACGCCCTGCTTGAGGAACGCGACGCGCTCGAGGCCCATCCCGGTGTCGATGTTCTTGTTCGGGAGCTCGCGGACGATGTCGAAGTCGACCTTCGAGCGGACGTTCTCGATCTGGTACTGCATGAAGACGAGGTTCCAGATCTCGACGTACCGGTCATCGTCGGTCGCCGGGCCGCCGTCGGCGCCGTAGGCCGGACCCCGGTCGAAGAAGATCTCGGAGCACGGTCCCGCAGGGCCGGGCTGACCGGTGTGCCAGTAGTTCGTGTCCTTGCCGAGCCGCTGGATCCTCTCGTCGGGGAGTCCGGCGATGTCCTTCCAGAGGGCGATGGCCTCGTCGTCCTCCTCGTAGACGGTGACCCAGAGGTCGGCGGGGTCGAAGGCGAGTCCGCCGTCCGCCTCGCTCGACGTGAGCAGCTCCCATGCGTAGCCGATGGCCTCCGCCTTGAAGTAGTCGCCGAACGAGAAGTTGCCGTTCATCTGGAAGAACGTGCCGTGCCGCGGGGTCTTGCCGACCTCTTCGATGTCGTTCGTGCGGATGCACTTCTGCACGCTGGTGGCGCGAGGGTAGGGGGTCGGCACGAGACCGGTGAGATACGGGATGAACGGCACCATGCCGGCCACCGTGAAGAGGAGGCTCGGGTCGTCGCTGACGAGGGAGGCGGAGGGGACGACGGTGTGACCGCGTTCTCCGAAGTAGTCGAGCCAACGGCGGCGGATCTCGGCGGTCTGCATGGTTCTCCGGTGTGGGGTGATCGGTGTGGCGGGAGGGCGAGGAGGCGCGCGAGGGCGCGAGGATCAGCTCGCCGTGTCGGAACGGAGCTCGGCCTCGCGCGACCGATAGCCGTCGACGAGGGCTGCGCGGAAGGAGGTCAGACTGCCGTCGAGTTCGCCGAAGAGGCGGCTGCCCCGTGGGGTCTTGTTGTACAGGTGCGCTGCGGTGAAGCCGACGACGACGCCGACGCTCAGCAGGAACAGGCTCTTCACGGGGACTCCTCACAGGGGTCGTGCGGACGGCGCACGAGACGACACAATAGTTTACCCACCGTGCGCACGGTGGACGCCGACGACGAAGGGAGCGCGCCACGGATCGTGGCGCGCTCCCTCGGAGTGCTGTCGGTGCTGGGGTCAGCGGGCGGCGTAGTACTCGACGACCAGCTGGACCTCGCAGGTCACGGGGACCTCGACGCGCTTCGGGCGACGCACGAGGCGGGCCTGCAGCTTGTCGATCTCGACCTCGAGGTAACCCGGGACCTTGGGAAGCAGGTCGACGTGACCGCCGGCCGCTGCGACCTGGAAGGGCTCCATCTTCTCGCTCTTCGACGCGACGTGGATCATCTGACCCGGCTTCACGCGGAACGAGGGGCGGTCGACGAGCTTGCCGTCGACGAGGATGTGGCGGTGCACGACCATCTGACGGGCCTGAGCCGTGGTGCGGGCGAAGCCGGCACGCAGGACCAGCGCGTCGAGACGGGTCTCGAGCAGCTCGACCAGGTTCTCACCGGTCAGACCGGCCGACTTGCGGGCCTCGTTGAAGACGATCTTCAGCTGGGCTTCGCGGATGCCGTACTGGGCGCGCAGACGCTGCTTCTCACGGAGACGGACGGCGTAGTCGCTGTCGGTCTTCCGCTTGGTGCGGCCGTGCTCGCCGGGAGCGTAGGGACGCTTCTCGAGGTAGCGGGCGGCCTTGGGGGTCAGCGCGATGCCGAGGGCACGCGACAGACGGGTCTTGCTACGGGTACGTGACTTGGTGGACACGGTTTCCTTCTCTGATCGTGTGAAAGCTGACGGTCGGAACTGCTCGAACGCGGCGGAGCGCCGCTCTGACCGATGGACGGACAGGTCGAGGTCTCGACGAAACACGAGGGATGATGCCGCGGGAACCGGTCGGCTAAAGACCTGAACCCTTGATCGAATGTCGTCACTGCAGCCGTGCGTGACAGACCGATACCAGGCGGCGATCAGCTTAACACGCGCCGGTCACTCTCCGCGAATGATGCGGCGCAGTTTCTCGAGGCGTGTCGTCACGGCGTTCTCGTTGCCGTGGGTCGTCGGATCGTAGTAGGTCGTCCCCGCGAGCTCGTCGGGCAGGTACTGCTGGGCCACGACACCCAGCTCCGAATCGTGCGAGTACCGGTAGCCCTTGCCATGGCCGAGGCGCCGGGCACCCGGGTAGTGGGCGTCGCGCAGGTGCTTCGGAACCCGGCCGACCCGACCCGCCCTGACGTCCGCGATGGCCGCGTCGAGGGCGCTGTACGACCGGTTCGACTTCGGTGCGGTCGCCAGATAGACGACGGCCTCGGCCAGGGGGATGCGCCCCTTGGGCATGCCGATCATCTGCACGGCCGTCGCCGCGGAGACCGCCACCGTGAGCGCCTGCGGGTCGGCCATGCCGATGTCCTCGCTCGCCGAGACGATGATGCGACGGCAGATGAAGCGAGGATCCTCACCGGCCTCGATCATGCGAGCGAGGTAGTGCAGCGCCGCGTCGACGTCCGAGCCCCGGATGGACTTGATGAAGGCGCTGATGACGTCGTAGTGCTCGTCGCCGTTGCGGTCGTAGCGCAGCAGCGCCCGATCGACGGACTGCGCCACGGTCTCCGCCGTGATCACGGGCCGGCCGTCGTCCGGGTCGTCGTCGTAGTCGGCGTCGGGGTCGTAGTCCGCGTCGGGGTCCGCGCCCGGTGCGCCCGGCATGCGCAGGCTCGACGCCGCAGCCGACTGCGCCGACGCCTCGAGCGCCGTCAGGGCGCGCCGAGCGTCGCCCGAGGCGAGACGGACGATCGTCGCCAGGGCCTCGTCGTCGAGGATCACGCTGTCGGCCAGGCCCCGGGGGTCGTGCACCGCGCGCTTGACCAGGTCGCCGAGGTCGTCGTCGCTCAGCTGCTCGAGGGTCAGGAGGAGCGACCTCGACAGAAGGGGCGTGATGACCGAGAACGAGGGGTTCTCGGTCGTCGCGGCGATGAGGATCACCCAGCCGTTCTCGACGCCGGGCAGGAGGGCGTCCTGCTGGGCCTTCGTGAAGCGGTGGATCTCGTCGAGGAAGAGGACGGTCGTCGTCCCGTAGAGGTCGCGGTTCGTGAGCGCCTTCTCCATCACCTGGCGCACGTCCTTGACGCCGGCCGTCACCGCCGAGAGCTCGATGAACTGCCGGCCGGAGGTGTGGGCGATGGCCTGCGCCAGCGTGGTCTTGCCCGTGCCGGGCGGACCCCAGAGGATGACCGAGACGGCCCCCTGCTCGCCCGTGGCGTCCGACGCCAGCATCACGAGCGGCGAGCCCGGCCGGAGCAGGTGCCGCTGCCCCGCGACCTCGTCGAGGCTGGTGGGGCGCATGCGGACCGCCAGTGGGGTCGAGCTCTGCGGGAGCGGGCTCATGGGGACCCATGCTAGACCGGGCCCCCGACAGCGACCCGCCGCGCGGCTCCGATACAGTTCGGGTCGATCATCAGCACGGGCATGGAGGACACGTGGCAGCGAGGAACGACGACCGCGAGACCCGCCGACGGCGACGTCTCTACGAGGCCCGGAAGAGCATCCACGCCGGGCAGACGGCGCGCCGCCGACGGGACGACGTCCGTGCGGGGATCGTCGCCGTCGTCGTCATCACCCTGGCCGTCGTCTCGCAGGTCGTCTACACGTCGTCCGGTCCCGGCGCCGAGCAGCCGGCCTCGACCGCTGCTCCGACGCCCACCCCCTCGGCGACCTCGACGGGCGAGGTGCCGAGCTCGGACATCGCGGAGGACCGCGTCTGGACGGGCAGCATCGTCCTCAACGACGACGTCCCGCTCGAGATCAGCCTGGACGGCACGAAGGCCCCCCAGGCGACCTCGGTGCTCGTCGACCTGATCCGCAGCGGCTTCTACGACGGCACGGCCTGCCATCGGCTGAGCGACGCCCCCTCGGCCGAGTTCCTGCAGTGCGGCTCGGCGAACGGCGACGGCACGGGCGACGCGGGCTTCACCTTCGGCCCCCTCGAGAACGTGCCCTCCGACGGGACGTACCCGGCCGGCACCATCGCGATGGCGCGAGGCGACGACCCGAACTCTCAGTCCACGCAGTTCTTCATCACCTACGGCGAGACGACCCTCGACACGTCGACCGGCGGGTACACGGTCGTCGGCTCGGTCACCGCGGGCCTGGACGGCCTCACGTCGTCCATCGCCGACGGCGGCGTGGAGCCGCCGGCCGAGGGCCAGGAGTCCACGGACGGTCCCCCGGTCGTCGAGACCACCATCACGGCCGCCACCATCGAATAGGCCGCGGTCGCCGCCGGTGCAATAGGCTGGGGTCCCATCATCGGGGCCCGTCCTGGGCCTCGTGACGAGCACATCCAGCAAGGGACAACAGTGGCTACTGACGATCAGGCACCCTGGGGCCGCGTCGACGACGACGGCACCGTCTACGTCCGGGAGTCCGAGGGCGAACGCGCTGTCGGTCAGTACCCCGACGCGACGCCCGACGAGGCGCTCGCCTACTACGAACGCAAGTACACCGAGCTCAACGGTCAGGTGACGCTGCTCGAGCAGCGGGTCGCTCGCGGCGCTTCGGCGTCGGACGTGACGAAGACGGTCAACCAGCTCAAGGCGCTGCTCGTCGAGCCGAGCGCCGTCGGTGACCTCGAAGCGCTCCGGACCCGTGTCGCCGCGCTCGACTCGACCGTCGGAGAACTGACCCAGAAGCAGAGCGCCGAGGCGCAGGAGGCGCTGGCCGAGGCCGTCGCGGTGCGGACCGCCCTCGTCGTCGAGGCCGAGACGCTCGCCGCCCAGGACCCGGCCCGAGTTCAGTGGAAGCAGGTCACCGCCACGATCGACGAGATCTTCGCGAGATGGCAGAAGCACCAGCAGGACGGTCCGCGCATCCCCAAAGGCGAGGGCAACGAGCTCTGGAAGCGCTTCCGGACCGCGCGTTCGACGATCGACCAGAACCGCAAGGCGTTCTACGCCGAGCTCGACGCCACGCACCGTGAGGCGCGCCAGCGCAAGCAGGCGCTCGTCGAGTCGGCCGACGCCCTCGCGGCCAAGGGCGCCGACGGCATCCCCGACTACCGTCGACTGCTCGACGACTGGAAGCGCGCCGGCCGGGCCGGCAAGAAGTACGACGACGCGCTCTGGGCCCGCTTCAAGCGCGCCGGCGACGTGCTCTACGCCGCCAAGGGCGAGGTCGTGGCTCAGGACAACGTCGAGTACGAGGGCAACCTCCAGGCGAAGCTCGCGCTCCTCGACGAGGCCGAGCGGATCCTCACGGTCAGCGACCGCGTCGCCGCTCGGGAGTCCCTGACGTCGATCCAGCTGCGCTGGGACGAGATCGGCCGCGTTCCGCGCGAGCAGCTGCGTGCCGTCGAGGATCGCCTCCGCAAGGTCGAGTCGCACGTCAGGACGCTCGACGAGGAGTTCTGGCAGAAGAACAACCCGGAGCGCAAGGCGCGTTCCGAGGGTCTCGCCAGCCAGCTGCAGGATGCCATCTCCAAGCTCGAGGACGAGCTCGCCGCAGCCGAGGCGGGCGGAGACGCCCGCAAGGTCAAGGACGCCCGCGAGGCGCTCGACGCCCGCAAGGTCTGGCTCGACGCACTCGGTTCCTGATCCGCACCGACGCCGCCCGGCTCTCCACAGGGAGAGACCGGGCGGTTCGTCGTCTCGCCGTCCGTGGGGCAGGCTGGCGACGTGCCCGCCCCGCTCCCCCGCCTGCTGACGGCGGCCCAGCTCTCCGAGACGGAGCTGCGGGTCGCCGCGCTCGACGGGGAGGTCTACCCGATCGGGGACTGCTGGGCGGAGATCGCGACGCCGGATGATCCGGTGCTGCGCGCCTCCTCGGTCGCCGGCCTCTTCGGTCGTCACGTCATCGCCGCCCGCGACAGCGCCGCGTGGATCCTGATGGCCCCGGGAGGCCCACCGTGGCGGCACTTCGGCATCGTGCCCCCGGCGGCCCGCCACCGGGGTCCTGACGGTCGGGTCGCGATCAGCGAGATGACCATCGACGGCGACGAGATCGTCGATCTGGCCGGTGTGCAGGTCACGACCCCCGCGCGGACGGCGCTCGACATCGCCCGCGCCTCGGGGTGGAGCGTCACCGACCGACGGCGGGTCGACGAGCTCTGCCGTTCGTACTCGGTCGCCTGGGCGCAGATCCACCGCCTGGTCGAGCGACGCTCGCGACTCCCGCACCGTCGCCGGGCCGAGGTCCGTCTGCGCGCTCTCCTGGATCCCCTCGGAGCCCGGTGACATCGCCCGCCCGCCCGAGGCCCGGCGCCTGGGGGCGCCGGAGCGGAGAGACGACGGAGGCGCGGCGAGGGTCCGACCCTCACCGCGCCTCCGTCGTGCCCGGCGTCAGTCGTCGGTCGACTCGGAGTCCTTGTCGTCGTCGACGAGACCGGGCTTCTTGCCATCGGGCAGGTCGTCCGTGTAGGTCTCCTGCTCGTCGGTGATGTTCTCGGTGGAGCCGTCGGGGGCGGTGGACGGGGTGCTGTCGTCTGTGCTCATGCGGGGCACAATACGCCGATCGGCGGGCTCGCGACCCGTCACGTCGACCGGTCGGCCGATGCGCGGACCCCGGGGTACGGGAAGCCTGAGCGGGACGACGGCCGACGGGAAGATAGCCCCCGGCGCATCGTCATGGCAAGGGGGGTGCTCCGCCGGGAGGGAGGTGGTTCGGTCGACCCACGACGACGGCGGCCAAGCAACGAGCCGCCCCGCCTCAGCAGGATCGAGGACCACGCCGTGCGGACCTCCAGCAGCAGCGTCACCACCGTCACCAGCACCACCGCCGTCGTCCCCTCCGGGGACGCTCATCGGGTCTCGTCGGCCCGGACGCCGAGCGAGGAGCGTCGCCGCGTCGAGACGCTCGCGCTCTACGCCCTCTCGGAGGCGGACCCGCCCACGGACCGGGAGGCCGCCCGTCGATCGCTCGTCGCCCGGGTCGTCGAGACGCACCTCGATGTGGCCGACGCCGTGGCGCGCCGCTACGCATCGGCGGGAGTCGAACGCGAGGACCTCGGTCAGGTGGCGCGGCTCGGGCTCGTCAAGGCGGCCCTCCGCTTCGACTGCACCGTGGGCGAGGACTTCGTCGCCTTCGCGGCACCCACGGTGTCGGGCGAGGTCAAGCGGCATCTCCGGGACACGACGTGGTTCGTGCGGCCCCCTCGCCGTCTGCAGGAGCTCTGCTCCGCCGCCCTGACGACCCGCGCCTCCCTGGCGCAGTCGCTCGGGCGGATCCCCGACGTCGCCGAGATCGCCGCGGAGCTGCGCGAGCCGGAGGGCGAGGTCGATGAGGCGCTGCGGGCCCGTGCCGACCGCCTCGCCGGATCGCTCGACGTCGTCGTGGACCCCGAGTCGGGTGTCACGGTCGGCGAGACCATCGCGGCCGACGACCCGTGGCCGCACGCGGAGGCGCGGTGCGAGCTGGACCGCGCGATCGCCGCCCTTCCCGAGCGTGACCGCGTGATCGTCCGTCTGCGCTTCGTCGACGAGCTGAGTCAGGCCGAGATCGGACGGATGCTCGGCGTCACGCAGATGCAGGTGTCCCGTCTGCTGACGAAGGTGCTCGCCCGGCTGCGCGACCAGCTCGACGACGCGCCGGCGGCCCGTCCGACGCCTCCGCCGGTGGCGCCGATCTCGTCTCGTCGGGCAGCGACCGCGTCTCGACCAGCCGCGCGGCGACCTCTCTCAGCTTGACGTTGCCGCGCTGCGAGTATCGGCGGAGGACCGCGAAGGCGGTGTCGGCGTCGAGGCCGTGGCGCTCCATCAGGATCCCCTGCGCCTGCCCGACGAGGGTCCGGGACTCGCGCACGCTGGCGAGGTCCTCGGCGGCGCGCAAGGCGGCCAGCGCCAGGGCGACCTGCCGCACGAGGAGTCGCAGAGGCTCGTCGTCGACGCGCCGGAGGGCCCCGGGGATCGCCGCGTACAGGGTGAGGAGTCCGATGTCGTCTCCGCGCGCCGCGAGGGGCAGCGTGAGCGTCGTCCCGACCCCTGAGGCGGCGAGGTCGCGCGACCAGCCCGGCCATCGTCCGTCGAGGGAGGTGTCGTCGACGAGGTCGGACCGCTCGCGTGCGCGTCCGACGGCGACGACGTCCGCCGCCGCGCGGCCGCCTCGCCGTGCGATCCCGACGCCGGGCGACGGATGATGATCGCGCAGCCGGTCGAGCAGCTCGCCCCGTCGCGTCGTGGCGACGATGCCCGGGAGTCCGTCGTCGGTCACGTGATGCAGCCTGACCGCCGCGTCGTCGCAGCGCGTCAGCGCCCGGACGTAGCCGACGGCCCGCTGGACGGTGACGCGCAGGTCGGGCTCCGACTGCAGGTCGGCCGTCAGAGAGGCGAAGAAGTCGGCGTCGCCGCTCATCGGACCGCCCGGCGGAGCACGTCGCGACCAGCGGACACGACGTCCGCGGCGGAGACGGCCAGGAGCGCCGGATCCGGTTCCGAGCCGAACGTGTCGCCGACGCGCGAGGCGGCGTCGGTGAGGACCACGTGCGGCCCGGTGGCCGGGGGCCCCCACTCCTCGGGCGGCGCCGGACCGAAGAGGACGACGGAGGGCGTCGAGTAGGCCGAGGCCAGATGGGCCGCCCCGGTGTCGACGCTCACGACGAGCGCGGCGTCCGCGACGAGGGACGCCATCTGCGCGAGGTCGATGGCGCCCGCCAGGACGTGCTCGGCCACCTCGACGTCCGTCAGACCGGCGGACGCGGCCACATCGAGCGCCCGCGCCCGTTCCGCGGTGCTGCCGGTCAGCACCACACGATGCCCGTCGTCGCGGAACGACCGGACGACGCGGGCGAAGCGGTCGACCGGCCAGTGCCGCGAGGCGTAGAAGGCTCCGACGTGCACGACGACCGCCCCGGGGGCGGGGCTCGGGACGCGGGGCCGGTCGATGCTGATGTCGCCCTCGTCGGCGGGCATCCCGTGCTCGGTCGCGAGCCGCGCCCAGCGATGCCGCTCGAGGACGCCGTCCTCCCACGTCGGGCCCGTCCATCCGGGGCTCTCGTGGCCGAGGCGCACCCGTGCGTCGAGCTGCTCGAGCGCACGCCGGCTCTCGGGGCCGTTCCCGTGGAGGTTCATGACCGTGTCGAGGCGCCCGGGCGCGATGCCGAGCGGATGGTCGAGACCCGGTGTCGGCCAGAGCACGTCGAGCCCGGGCACGAGATCCGCGATCGGCTCCAGCCACCCGGGGACGGCGAGCACGATCCGGTGCTCGGGACGCTCGCGGACGACGGCGTTCAGGGCGGGCACGGCGACCAGCAGATCACCGAGCTTGAGGGCCCTGAGGGCCAGGAGCTCGGGAGCGCCGTCGGCGTCGGGGAGTCGTCGCATGCGGCCACGCTGCCATCGGGCGTCTCGACGTGTCGAGGGGTTGCGCAGCGCTCAGAAGGGCGCAAGGGCGTGGGTGGCACGCACCCTCCTCCTGCGGCGCGGCGCCGACGGCGGCGGGGCGGAAGCGAGGAGGAGGGCTCGGAGAAGAAGGCGACCGGGGCACGTTTCACGGCGGGCGCCCGGGGGCAGGGACCGGTCATGACCAGCTCGAGCCGCACCTCCTCGCGTGCCGGTGCGGTGCTCTTCGACCGCGACGGCACGCTCGTCGTCGACGTGGTGCGCAACGGCGACCCCGCCCGCGTGGTCCTCATGCCGGGTGCCCGGGAGGCGGTGGCCGCCGTCCGTCGGGCCGGTCTCGCCATCGGAGCGGTCACCAATCAGTCCGCCGTCGGCGAGGGTGCGCTGACCCGGGAGCGGGTCGACGCGGTCAACCGCCGCGTGGACGAGCTCGTCGGTCGGCTGGACTTCTGGGCCGTCTGCCCTCATGCCGCGTCGGAGGGCTGCGGCTGCCGCAAGCCGGCGCCGGGACTGGTGCTGACCGCGGCGGACGCGCTCGGCGTCGAGCCGGGCGACTGCGTCGTGATCGGCGACATCGGCAGCGACGTCGTCGCAGCGCGCGCCGCGGGGGCCCGCTCCGTGCTCGTGCCCACGGCCGTGACCCTGCAGGAGGAGATCGACGACGCCGACGTGGTCGCCGCCGACATCCGGCGGGCGGTCGACCTCGCCGTCGCGCACCTCACCGGGCGCGGCGTCCGCCCCGTCGTCGGGCCGGCGTCCGCCGACACCGCCGGCCGCGGCCTCGTGCCCGACGGCCTCGCGTCGACCGCTCCTCCCGCGGGCGGTGCGGCATGACCCGCCGCGTGCTCGTCGCGCGACTCGACAGCGCCGGCGACGTACTGATCTCCGGTCCCGCGATCCGCGCCGTCGCGGCGCAGCCCGACGTCGAGGTCACCGTGCTCGCCGGTCCGCAGGGCGCCGCCGCCGCCCGCCTCCTGCCGGGCGTCGACCGGGTCCTCACCTGGGCGGCACCGTGGATCGTCGACCCGGCCCCCGCCGTCTCGGACGCCCGCCTCGACGAGCTCGCCGAGCTGCTCGCCGACGTCGACCCCGAGGAGGCGGTGATCCTGACCTCGTTCCACCAGTCGCCCCTGCCACTGGCCCTCCTGCTCCGGCTGGCGGGCGTCGTCCGCATCACGGGAGCCTCCGTCGACTACGCGGGCAGCCTGCTCGACGTCCGCCTCCGACCCGGCGAGACGCTCGACGAGGATCAGCCCGAGCCCGAGCGGGCCCGACGGATCGCCGAGGCGGCCGGCTTCGCATCGCCCGCGGGCGACGACGGTCGCCTCGCCGTCGAGCCGGGCGAAGCGGCGCGGGCAGCCGCCGTGGCTCTGCTCGCCGAGACCGTCGGCGACGCCCCGTTCGTGGTCGTGCATCCCGGGGCGGCCGTCCCCTCGCGCGCCTGGTCGGTCGACCGCAACCGCGAGACCGTCGAGGCGCTGGCCTCGGCCGGCTGGATCGTCGTCGTGACGGGAGCAGCCGCCGAGGCGCCGCTGGCGCGCGCGGTCGCGGGCCGAGTCGGCGTCGACCTGTCGGGGCGCACCGATCTCGGGGTCCTCGCGGTGGTCCTCGAGCGAGCGGCGGCCGTCGTCACCGGCAACACCGGCCCTGCCCATCTCGCCGCCGCCGTGGGCACCCCCGTCGTCAGTCTCTTCTCCCCCGTCGTGCCGGCCTCGCGCTGGGCTCCCTACGGCGTGCCCGTGGTGCTGCTCGGCGATCAGTCGGCGGCCTGCCGGGGCAGTCGCGCGCGCGAGTGCCCCGTCGCGGGGCATCCGTGCCTGACGGGCGTCACCGCCGCGGATGCGGCCGAGGCCGTGACGCGACTCGCGGGACGACCGGGGCGCCACGGCCTCGAGGAGGCCACCCGCGCCTCCTCGGCTCCCCTTCGGACGAGGCCCCGCACGACCGCGGGCGCGTCCCGTCCGATCGAATCCGAGGAGGCCGCCCGATGACCGGACGCCTGACGATCCTGCTCTGGCACGTGCACGGCGGCTGGACCGACGCCTTCGTGCGCGGCGACCACGAGTACCTGCTGCCGACGACCCGCGAAGGAGGCGCGTGGGGACTCGGCCGGGCCGGTCGCGACTGGCCGGACTCCGTGACGGAGGTCGCCCCGGAGTCGCTCCACGACGCCGACGTCGACCTCGTCGTGCTGCAGCGCACCGAGGAGCTCGCCGAGGCCGAGCGTCTGCTCGGCCGCCCCCTCGGCCGCGGCCCCGGGCGCGTGCCGGCCGTCTTCGTCGAGCACAACACGCCGAGGGTCGCGGTCCCCGACAGCCGACACCCCCTCGCCGAGCGCGACGACGTGCTCGTGGTGCACGTCACCCACTTCAACGCCCTGTTCTGGGACTGCGGCGACGCCCCCACCACCGTGGTCGAGCACGGAGTCGTCGACCCGGGCCCCCTCTACACGGGCGAGCTCGCGCGACTCGGCGTCGTCGTCAACGACCCCGTGCGCCGAGGGAGGGTCACCGGCACCGACCTGCTGCCGAGCTTCGCCGCAGCGGCCCCGCTCGACGTCTTCGGCATGGGGGCGGACGACCTTCCGCGGGTCACCGGACTCGGGCCCGATCGGCTCGAGGTCGTCGGCGACCTCCCGACGCGTGAGCTCCACCGACGACTGGCTCGGTGCCGCGTCTACCTGCACCCGATCCGCTGGACCAGCCTCGGGCTGTCGCTCATCGAGGCGATGCAGGCGGGGATGCCGGTCGTCGCGCTCGCCACGACGGAGGCTCTGCGCGCCGTCCCGCCGGACGCCGGCGCCCTCTCGACGGACCTCGACGAGCTCGTGCGCGCCGCCCGCGAGCTGATCGCCGACCCGGACGCCGCCCGGGCCGCAGGCGAGGCGGCGAGGACCCACGCCCTCGAGCGCTTCGGCCTCGCGCGCTTCCTGACCGACTGGGACGCCGTCCTCGGCGGCGTCGTGGCGGGCGGGCCGCGCGCCGCCCCCGGACGGCCGCCTCGCCGGCGGACCGACCGCCTCGACCGCACCGACCGACCCGCCATCCCGGCGACGGAGAGGACACCCGCATGAGAATCGCCATGGTCTCCGAGCACGCCAGCCCCCTCGCCGTCCTCGGCGGGGTGGACGCCGGGGGGCAGAACGTGCACGTCGCCGAGCTCTCGGCCGCCCTCGTGCGGCGCGGCCATGAGGTCGTCGTCTACACGCGGCGCGACGGCACCGACCTGCCGGAACGCGTCGAGATGCCGTCGGGGGTCACCGTCGTTCACGTCGACGCCGGACCCCCTTCGCCCCTCCCCAAGGACGAGCTGCTGCCCCACATGCGCGCCCTCGCCGACGGACTCGAGCGAGCGTGGCTGGAGGATCGCCCCGACGTGGTGCACGCGCACTTCTGGATGAGCGGTCTGGCCGCGGTCGCCGCCGCCCGCCGTCGCGCGATCCGAGGAGCCGGCGGCGATCCGGTGCCCGTCGTGCAGACGTTCCACGCCCTCGGACACGTCAAGCGGCGCCACCAGGGTCTGCTCGACACGAGCCCGCCCGATCGCGAGTGGCTCGAGCCCCGCGTCGGCGCCGACGTCGACACGGTCATCGCCACCTGCTCGGACGAGGTCTTCGAGCTGCGGCACATCGGCGTCCCCGCCGACCGGATCGACGTGGCGCCCTGCGGCGTCGACAGCGGCCTCTTCACCCCGGACGGCCCGCAGGAGGCGCGGGGACGCCCCGTCAGGATGGCCACCGTCGGTCGCCTGGTCACCCGCAAGGGCCACGGCAACGCGATCTCCGCCCTCGCCCGGCTGGTCGCCGACGGCCGCGACGCCGAGCTGCTCGTCATCGGCGGGCCCCCGCGCGCGCAGCTGAGCGACGACCCGACGTATCGGGCGCTGGCCGCGCTCGCAGCGGAGCTCGGCGTGAGCGACCGCGTCGACTTCCGCGGACGGGTCGAGCAGCGCGAGCTGCCCGTCGTGCTCCGCTCGCTCGACGCGCTCGTCTGCACCCCCTGGTACGAGCCGTTCGGCATCGTCCCGCTCGAGGCGATGGCCTGCGGGGTCCCCGTCGTGGCCGCCAGCGTCGGCGGACTCATCGACACCGTGGTCGACGGCACGACGGGACGGCTCGTGCCGCCGCGGGACCCCGAGGCGATCTCGGGTGCGCTCTCGGCGCTGCTCGACGACCCCGCGACGGCCGCGGGCTACGGCCGTGAGGGCCGTCGGCGAGCAGTGGCCCGCTACTCCTGGGACCGCATCGCCGGCGTGACCGCCACCAGCTACCGCTCGACCATCCGCCGCTCGGCCGCCGAGGCCCGGGCGGCTCGGGAGCCTCTGACAGGAGCGACCCTGTGACCTCGATCATCCGCACCCGGCCCCTCACCATCGTGCGCACCGCGACCAGTCCGGGGATCCGCCCCCCGGAGGCGCCGGAGGCCGCGCCTCCGGGGACGCCGACGACCACGGCACCCGATCACGCCGATCTCGTGCGCGAGCACCTCGTCACGCTCGTCCCGGTGCTCCGGGCGCTCGGCGACGAGGCCGACCATCTGCGCGACTGGGGCGTCGAGCTCGCCGCGCGTCTGAGCGCCGGCGCCCGGCTGCTCGCGGCGGGCAACGGCGGGTCGGCGGCCGAGGCGCAGCATCTGACGAGCGAGTTCGTCGGACGCTTCGCCGCGGACAGGCCGTCGTTCTCGGCCATCTCGCTGCACGCGGAGTCGAGCGCCGTGACGGCGATCGGCAACGACTACGGCTACGACCGGGTCTTCGCCCGGCAGGTGCAGGGGCACGGTCGCGCGGGCGACGTCCTGGTGCTGCTGTCGACGAGCGGCGCGAGCCGCAACCTCGTCGAGGCGGCCGAGGCCGCTCGGGAGATCGGCGTCACCACCTGGGCGCTGACGGGACCGGGGCCGAACCCGCTCTCGTCCGTCTGCGACGACGCCGTCACCCTGCCGGGGCCGTCGTCCAACGTGCAGGAGGCTCAGCTCATCGCGGTCCACGCCCTCTGCCTCGTCTTCGACGCGGAGATCGAGCGCACCGGGGTCGCCGGCCCCGATCGCCGCGGCACGGGCCTCGGAGGGCGACCGTGAGCGGGGTCGTGGTCGTCGGCGACACCCTGCTGGACGTCGACGTGATCGGCACGGCCACGAGGCTCAGTCCTGACGGACCCGTCCCCGTGGTGGACGTCTCGGCACGCAGTCGACGTGCCGGCGGCGCCGGGCTGGTCGCCGCGATGCTCGCCCTCGACGGCGTCGAGGTCACGCTCGTCACAGCCCTCGCGGACGACGACGGCGCCGCCGAGCTCCGGGCCGCGCTGGGCGCCGTGCCCGTCGTCGCGGGTCCGCTCGGCGCCGGCACGCCGACCAAGACACGGCTCCGGGCCGAGGGCGGACACGCGATCGCCCGCGTCGACGACCACTGCGGTCCCGTCGCCCCGCCGACGGTCACCGACGAGATGCTCGAGGCGGTGCTCGGGGCGGACGCCCTCGTCGTCGCCGACTACGGTCGGGGGCTCACCGCCGCGGAGCCCCTCCGCGCCGCCCTGCGGACGGCCGCCCGACGGGGTGTGCCGGTGGTCTGGGACCCGCACCCCCGCGGTGCGCGCCCCGTGCCCGGCTGCACCGTCGTCACCCCGAACCAGGGCGAGGCGCAGGCCCTGCACCGGGCCGAGGTGGACGACATCCCCTCGGCCGGGGCGGCCGGGGCGGCGCTCCGGCGCCGCTGGGACGTCGCGAGCGTCGCCGTCACGCTCGGGTCGCGCGGCGCCGTGCTCGTCACGCACGACACCGCCGCGGTCGCCGCCCACGTGCCGGCCCCCGCGATCGGCACGGTCGACCCGTGCGGTGCCGGCGACCGGCTCGCGTCGGCCCTCGCCGTGGCGCTCGTCGAGGGACTCCCCCTCGACGAGGCGCTCGGCCGCGCCGTCCACGCGGCGGCGGCGTTCCTCGCCGCCGGAGGGGTGGCGGCTCTCGATCTGTCGGCGCTCGGGAGGCGCGGTGACCGTTCTGCGGACGACGCACCTCCCGAACCGGTCGTCCTGCCCGGTGCCGACGCCCTCGCCGTGTGCCGGCGCGTCGCCGCCGGCGGCGGCACGGTCGTCGCCACCGGGGGCTGCTTCGACCTGCTGCACGCCGGCCACGCCCGGACGCTCGCAGCAGCCCGGGCGCTCGGCGACTGCCTGGTGGTCTGCGTGAACAGCGACGCGTCGGTGAGCCGTCTGAAGGGCCCCGAGCGCCCGATCATGAGCCAGGGCGACCGGGTCGACCTCCTGCTGGCGCTCGAGTGCGTGGACGCCGTGATCGTCTTCGACGAGGACACCCCGCACGCCGTGCTCGACCGGCTGAGGCCCGACGTCTGGGTCAAGGGCGGCGATTACGACGCCGAGACCCTGCCCGAGGCGTCGCTCGTGGCGGGCTGGGGCGGGCGCACCGTCACCGTGCCGTTCCACCCGGGGCGCTCGACGACCCGTCTCGCGTCGGCCCTCGCCCGCGTGGGATGACCTGCGCCTCCCGACCTGCGCCTCCCGACCTGCGCCTCCTGACCTGCACCTCCTGGCCCGCCGCGACCGGCACCCGCCCTCGAACCCGCATCGCGTCGCGCACACCGCGACGTCGTGCACCCACCGGAAGGAACCACCATGACCACGACCGACCCGACCACCGTCCCCACGCCCACCGAGGCGCGGGCCGCCCGCCGAGGCCCCGGACGCGTCCTCGTGACGGGCGGCGCCAGCGGCCTCGGCGCGGCCGTCGCCCGTGCCGTCCACTTCGCCGGAGGCACTCCGATCGTGCTCGACCTCGTGGTCGACGGCGTCCCCGAGGGGATCGACGCGCACCAGGTCGACGTCTCGGACTCGAGGGCCGTCGAGGCGGCCGTGATCGCCGCGGCCGCGGCGCACGGCGGTCTCGATGCGGTCGTCACGGCCGCCGGCATCGACACCCCGGCGCCCCTCGACGGCATCAGCACGGAGACGTGGGAGAAGATCGTCGCGGTCAACCTCCTCGGCACGGTGTCCACCGTCCGGGCGGCCCTCCCCCACCTCCGCGAGTCCCGCGGGCGCGTGGTGACGGTGGCCTCGTCGCTCGGCATCAAGGCCGTGGGCGACGCGACGGCGTACTGCGCGTCGAAGTTCGGGGTCGTCGGCTTCACCCGCTCGCTGGCGGCCGAGCTGAAGGGCGTCGTCGGCGTGACGACGCTCATCCCCTCCGGCATGAGGACCCGCTTCTTCGACGCGCGCGACGAGCAGTACAAGCCGCAGGACGACTCCCGTCTGCAGGACCCGGCCGACGTCGCCGACGCCGTGCTGTACGTGCTCGGCATGCCCGCGACGAGCGAGATCCGCGAACTCGTCGTCACCCACCCCGAGGAGGACAGCTGGCCCTGAGCGCCACGCGTCTGGGACACGATGCGGAGCACCCCGGGCCGGCGCCTCGCCGGGCCACACCACGGGGGCCGCGAGAGGGCGTCCGCGCGACCAGCCGACATGCGATGTGTAGCATTCTGATCAGCGTGCCACTCCGGCACGCCTGATCCAAGGAGCACCATGCCCCCCAAGAAAGCCTGCCTCGCGACGATCGGCGCCACCGGCGTCGTCCTCGCCTCCCTCGTCGCCGGCCCGGCGTTCGCCGCGCCCGCGCCGACCGCCGGCACCGCCACCGCGGCCGCCGCCACCGCCGAGGAGGGCCGCGTGGCCGTCCCCGTCCTCACCGCCACCCAGGTCAGCAGCGGCCTCCTCGTCGTCGACGTGCAGGGCACGCCGAACTCGATGGTCGACTTCACCTACGACGACGGCCAGAGCCGCCGCGTGCTGCTCGACGACTCGGGCCACAACACGATCCAGCTCGGCATCGCGAACGGTCGCGCGTACACGTTCCAGATGACGGCGACGCTCTTCGACGACGAGAACCGGGTCGTCGACCGCGTCGACTTCGAGTGGAGCGTCGACCCCCGCGAGGTCGCTCCCCCGACCGACGACTCGCCGGCCGACCCCGGTGCGGGCCTCGTGACGTACGACGTCACGTCGATCGGGCACGACTACGCGCAGGTCGTCCTCACCGGCCCGGCCGGCAAGCGCTACGGCGTCGTCGACGCTCACGGCCGCTGGGCCGGCAGCGGCGTGTTCTCGTCGGCGGGCACGGACAACATCAGCCTGTACGTGCCCGCGGGCGTGGTGACCCGGTACACCCTCGAGCTCAGGGAGAACTACGAGGTCGTCGACAAGGCCGACATCGTGATCGACCGCACGGCGGGCGACCCCGTCACGCCGACGCCCGAGGTGCCGGTCGAGCCCGAGGTGCCCGTCGAGCCGGAGACCCCGGTCGAGCCCGAGCTCCCCGTCGAGACCGAGGTCCCCGTCGAGCCGGAGACCCCGGTCGAGCCCGAGCAGCCCGGCACGCCCGGTGACGCCCGCGCATCGTTCGAGATCACCAGTGTCGACCAGGGCTACGCCCAGGTGGCCCTCACCGGACCGGCCGGCGCCAACTGGAGCGTCTCCGACGCCGACGGCCGCTGGGCCGGCGGCGGCCGCTTCGGCGCCTCGGGCACCGACCGCGTGTCGCTGAGCGCCCTGGCCGGCGAGCAGACGTCGTACACGCTCGCCCTGCGCGAGGACTACACCGTGGTCGAGAGCCACGAGATCGTCATCGACCGCGTCGGCGACGTCGAGCAGCCCCCCGTGGTGCCCGTCACGCCGACGCCGGGCGAGGTCGTCGTCGGCGAGATCCGCGACGGCGTCGCCTCGGTCTCGATCACCGGCCCGTTCTTCGGGGCCTACCTGGTGCACGACGCGGCGGGCGACTACGTCGCCGGCGGTCGCTTCGAGGGCTACCGCAGCACGATCCGGGTCCCCGCCCCCGCCGGCGTCGTGTCGACCTACCAGCTCACGATGATCGGCGTCGACGGCCCGGTCGAGTTCTCGGTCGACGCCCGCTAGGCGTCACCCCGACCCCGTCGACGGTCCGCGCCCCGGGCCGTCGGCGGGGTCAGCCCCGCAGGCCGTACGTCGGGTCGACCTGCGTCCCCCCGGGGCGGGCCGCCGTCTCGGCGACCGGTTCGCCCCGGGCCGGGCCCGGGGCACCGGCACCGTCCCCGGCGTCGTCCCCGTCGACGACCTCGCGCTCGTCGAGGTCGCACTCGACGGCCTCGCGCTCGGCCCGTTCCCCGCGGTCGGCGAGCACCCCGTCGAGCACCTCCCGAGTGTTCTCCCACATCTCGTCGAGCGTGACGGCGTCGACCACGCTCGCGTCGTGCTCGCAGCGCTCCGCCGTCCACCCGACCTGCGTGATGTCGACGCCGCAGACGGGGCAGGCCGTGGTGAACGCCATGGCGACGCGGTGCAGGGTGCGGCCGAGGGCACCCGCGTTGATCACGTTGCCGAACCAGAACACCGAGCTCGTCGCCGTGCCGACGGCCTCCGCCACGTGCCGCGGACCGCTGTCGTTCCCCACGAAGGCGTCGACCGACGCCAGCACCCCGACGAGGTCGGAGAGGCTCAGCCGACCGGCGAGCGAGCCCACCAGGGAGGCGCGGCGCGGCTCCCGCGCGCGCGACACGGCCACGATCCGGTCGGCCAGGGCGACGTCCTCGCCTTCGCCGACGACGACGACCCGCACGCCGTGGTGCGCGAGCCGGGCCGCGAGGTGACCGAAGCGGTCGGGCGACCAGCGCCTCCTCGGGTCGCTCGCCCCGGGATGGAGGGCGACCACCGGCCGGCCGTCACCGTCGGGGCCCGAGCGGCCGAGCAGCTCGGCACCGCGCTCGAGCTCGGCCGGGGTCGGGGCCAGCACGGTGCCTCCGGCGGGGGCCGCCCCGACGAGCGCGACGACCTCGAGGGCCCGCAGCACCTCGTGCTGGTAGTAGACGTACGGGATCGTGCGCTCGAGCGGCACCGCGTCGGAGGTGCGGGTGCCGATCGTGTGCCGTGCCCGGAGCCGCAGCAGGAAGGGGTTCGAGTTGCGACCGCCGCCGTGCACCTGCACCGCGAGGTCGTAGCCCCGGGCGCGGTGCCGCGCGACGAAGCGCTCGGTGGCGGCGTCGTCGACCTCGGTACCCGACGCATCGCCCACGCCCGGCACGACGGGCAGCACGTCGACCTCGTCGACGACTTCGGGCCGGCCCGCCAGGAGCGCACGGTGCACGGGCGACCCCAGCAGGGTCACCGAGGCGCCCGGGTAGCTCGCCCTCAGCGCGGCGATCGCCGGCAGGGCGAAGACGAGGTCGCCGAGCCCGCCGCCGCGCAGCACGGCGATGCGCCGCACGTCGGGGAGCGTCTCGCCGAGCGGCGGGAGTCCGGGCACGGGCCGACGTCGTTCGCAGCTCACGGTGATCCTCTCTCTGTCGATGCTCCCGTGCCCGCCGACACGCGTCGCCAAACCACGGTGTGCGGACTACCGTGCACGGCGGCGCGCATCGGAGCGCGCCCGACAAGGAGCACACCCCATGGAATTCAGGTACCTCGGCAACTCGGGCCTCAAGGTCTCCGAGCTCACCTTCGGCAACTGGCTCACCCACGGCTCGCAGGTCGAGAACGACACGGCGGCCGCCTGCGTCCGGACCTCCCTCGACGTCGGCATCTCGACGTTCGACACCGCCGACGTCTACGCGAACACCCAGGCCGAGGTCGTGCTCGGCGAGGCCCTGAAGGGCGAGCGGCGCGAATCGGTCGAGATCTTCACCAAGGTCTACGGCCCCACCGGCCCCAAGGGGCACAACGACACCGGGCTCAGCCGCAAGCACATCACCGAGTCGATCAACGCATCGCTCACGCGGCTCCAGACCGACTACGTCGACCTCTACCAGGCGCACCGCTACGACGTCGAGACGCCCCTCGAGGAGACGATGGAGACCTTCGCCGACCTGGTGCGCCAGGGAAAGGTCCTCTACATCGGCGTCTCGGAGTGGAACGCCGAGCAGCTGCGCGAGGCGCACGCCCTCGCCCGCGAGCTCAAGATCCAGCTCGTGTCGAATCAGCCCGAGTACTCGCTGCTCTGGCGCGTCATCGAGGAGGAGGTGGTGCCGACCTCGAAGGAGCTCGGCATCTCGCAGATCGTCTGGTCGCCCATCGCCCAGGGCGTGCTGACCGGCAAGTACGCGAAGGGCGCCGCCCTGCCCGAGGGCAGCCGCGCGACGGACCAGAAGGGCGGCGCGGCGATGATCGAGCGCTGGATGCGCGACGACGTGCTCGACGCGGTCGCCCAGCTGAAGCCCATCGCGGACGACCTGGGCCTCACGCAGGCTCAGCTCTCCCTCGCCTGGGTGCTCTCGAACGAGAACGTCGCCTCGGCGATCATCGGCGCCTCGCGCCCCGAGCAGGTCGAGTCGAACGCGAAGGCGTCGGGCGTCACGCTCGAGGCCGACGTGCTGTCGAGGATCGAGTCGATCTTCGAGGGACTCGCCGAGACCGACCCTCGGAAGACGCAGATGCCGGCCGGTCGCGAGGCGTAGCCGGACCGAGGAGGCGCGGGTCGACGGGGCGGGATCGCCCACCCGACCCGCGCCTCCTGCGTGCCGTGCCGGCGACGACGCGGATCGTGACGTGTGAGGCCGACCCTGCCGGGGTAGGGCAGGGGCACCGACACGAGAGGACGCCCTCATGAGCACCTTCGCCCCCAGCACCCCGGTGCCGATGTGAGTCGCCCGACGACGGGCCCGACCGGTCTCGCCGAGCGGGCCCCGCACGCCGTCCCGGCGGCGGCGGTCGGCACCGGCACCGGCACCGGCACCCTGACCGTGCTCGACCCGCGCGACGACTCGTTCGTCGGCAGCGTCGTCGAGGCCGGCCGCGAGGAGGTCGCCGACGCCGTGCGCCGGGCCCGGTCGGCCCAGGATGCCTGGATGCGCACCCCGGCGGCGGACCGCGGGGTCCTGCTGCACGCGGCCGCGACCGCGCTCCGCGAGCGTGCGGACGAGATGGCGGCACTGAACGGACGCGAGACCGGCAAGCCCTTCGACGACGCTCTCGGCGGCGTGCTCGCCGGCGCCGACACCCTGCGTCAGTACGCCGAGATCGGTCCTCTGCACCGCGGCCGCAGTCTCGTGGGTGCTCGCGACGCGGCCGACTTCACCATCGATCAGCCCCGAGGCGTCGTCGCGGTCATCACGCCCTGGAACGACCCCGTGGCGGTCGCGTGCGGTCTCATCGGCGCGGCGCTCGTCACGGGCAGCACCGTCGTGCACAAGCCGAGCGAACGCTGCCCGCACGTGGGCCGCATGCTCGGCGAGGTCCTCTCCGGAGTCCTGCCCCCCGAGGTGCTCATGACGGTCTCCGGAGGCGGCGCGGTCGGCGCCGCCCTCACCGAGCAGCCCGACGTCGACGCGATCGCGCACGTCGGCTCCACCGCGACCGGCCGCCGCATCGCCCGCGTCGCCGCCCTCACCGGCGCCCATGTCGTGCTCGAGAACGGCGGCGATGACGCCTTGATCGTCGACGCGGGCGTCGATCCCGTGTGGGCCGCCGAGCAGGCCGCCGTCGGCGCGTTCGCCAACGCGGGTCAGATCTGCACGAGCGTCGAACGCGTCTTCGTGCATCGCGAGATCGCGCCGGCGTTCGTCGAGGCCCTGGCGGCCGAGGCGACGCGTCGCAACGGACGGCACGAGCTCGGCCCCCTCGTCGACCGTCGGCTCCGCGACGAGGTGCAGCGCCAGGTCGACGAGGCCCTGGCGAGCGGCGCCTCCGCCCTCGTGGGCGGCGCCGTGCCGTCGGGGCCGGGCGCGTGGTACCCGGCGACCGTCCTGGTCGACTGCGGTCCGAGGATGACGATCATGCAGGAGGAGACGTTCGGCCCGGTCGCGCCCGTGCAGGTGGTCGCCGACTTCGACGAGGCCCTGGCCCTCGCCTCGGCCAACCGGTACGGACTCGCCGCGACCGTGCTCACGGGCTCGATCGCGAACGCCAACCGCGCCGTGGCCGAGCTTCCGGTGGGCGCGGTCAAGATCAACGCCGTCTTCGGCGGGGCCCCCGGCGGCTCCGCCCAGCCTCGCGGAGAGAGCGGGGCGGGCTTCGGCTACGGGCCCGAGCTGCTCGACGAGATGACCCTCACGAAGGTGGTCCACTACGGCTCCCCCGTGCTGACCGCGACCGGCGGGGCGCCGACCGACGAGGTCGCGGTCGATGCCGGACCCGGCCGGACCCCGCATCCCCAGGACCCGGCCGAGGGCGGAGACCCGGACGCCGAGGGCGCGTCAGACGCCGAGGGCGATGACCAGCCCCGGGTGCATCCCGGGCAGCCCGCGGAGGGCGGGTGATCGGCATGCCGGTCGACCTGACGAGGGTCCGCGGACTGAGTCCCGACGTGGTCCGCGCGCTGCGCGAGACGGCCCCGGTGGTGAGCGTCGTCGGCGATCTCATGCTCGACGGCTGGTGGCAGGGCACGACGGAGCGCATGACGCGCGAGGCCCCCGCGCCCGTCGTCGAGGTGGCGACCCGACGGTACGTGCCCGGAGGAGCCGCCAACACGGCGGTGAACCTCGCGGCCCTCGGTGCGCGCGTCCGGGTCGCGGGTCTCGTCGGCGACGACGACGCGGGTCGGCGTCTCACGGCCCTTCTCGCGGCCCACGGCGTCGACACGACGGGTGTCGTCCGCGTGCGCGGCCTGACGACCGTCGCGAAGAACCGCGTGCTCGTCGACGATCAGGTGCTCATCCGGCTCGACGACCTCGCGACCGAGCCCCCGCCTGCCGAGGCTCTGGCCCTGCTCGCCGAGAACGCGTCGACGCAGTCGCACGGCGCCGACGCCGAGCTCGTCTGCGACTACGGCTCCGGCGCCCTCACCGGGGCCGTGCTCGACGCCCTCATCGCGCGAGAGCGGAGCAGGCGTCCGGGCCTGGTCGTCGTCGATGCTCACGACCTTCGGCCCTGGGCGCGCCTGCGTCCGGACATCGTGACCCCCAACGCGGCCGAGACGGCCGCGCTGGTCCCGCTCTCCATAGGCGACGCCGTCCCGAGCGACGAGCGCGTGGCCCGCGTCACCGGCGCAGCGGATGCGCTGCTCGACGCGACCGACGCCGCGGCCGTCGTCGTCACGCTCGATCACGACGGGACCCTCACCCTCGCGAGGGATCCCCTCGACGTGACGACCGCCTCCTCGGTCTCCGCCGCCGAGGACGAGGCCGACTCGGACGCCGCGGACCACCCCCGGCAGGAGGCGCGGGTACGCCATCGCACCTGGGCCCGGCGCGCGCGCGAGCGGCAGGCCTCCGGCGCCGGGGACTCGTTCGTCGCGGCGCTCACCGTGGCCCGCGCCGCGGGTCTGCCGCTCACGACGAGCGTCGATCTGGCTCAAGCGGCCGCGGATGTCGTCGTGCAGCGCTTCGGCACCTCCGTCTGCTCGACCGACGACCTCCTCGTCCATCTCGACCGCACGGGCGATCTCCTGCTGCCGGCCGACGACCTCGCCCGGCGACTCGACGACGAACGCGCCGCCGGGCGCCGCATCGTCCTCACCAACGGCTGCTTCGACGTGCTGCACCGGGGGCACACGACGTACCTGACCCAGGCGAAGCAGCTGGGCGACGTGCTCGTGGTCGCACTGAACGACGACGATTCGACGGGTCGGCTGAAAGGCCCCGGCCGGCCGGTCAACGCCCTCGCCGACCGGGCCGGAGTCCTCTCGGCGCTCAGCTGCGTCGACTACGTGACGTCGTTCTCGACCGACACGCCCATCCCCCTGATCCGGCGGATCCGCCCGGATCTCTACGCCAAGGGCGGCGACTACACGCCGCAGATGCTCGAAGAGACCTCGGCCGTGCTCGAGGGCGGCGGCGAGGTGCGGATCCTCGACTACGTCGCCGACCACTCGACGACAGGCCTCGTCGAACGCATCCGCGGCGCGGGGAGCGCTCCATGACCGTCAGCAGACGCTGGTCGGGTGCGTGGGCCTCGTCGGCGGTCGTCGACGAGGGAGCCGCGCCTCCGGTGCCCCCCGCGATCGACGTGCTCGTGCCCACGGCCGACCGGCCGGCCGAGCTCGCCGTCACTCTCGCCGGCCTCGCCGCGCAGGACGACCCGCCCTTTTCGGTGGTGATCAGCGACCAGTCGACGGGAGAGCCCGACTGGGCGGCACCCGCCGCGCAGGCGATGCTGCGGGTGCTGCGGGCCCAGGGTCGTCCCGTCTCCACCCACGTGCACCACCCGCGGCGGGGGCTCGCCGAGCACCGGCAGTCGCTGCTCGAGCGGGCCACTGCGCCCGCCGTGCTGTTCCTCGACGACGACGTGTGGCTCGAACCCGGCACCCTCACCCGACTGCACGACGCTCTGGAGCGGCTCGACTGCGGCTTCGTCGGGTCGGCCGTCCAGGGGCTGTCGCATCTCGGCGACGTGCGGCCTCAGGAGCGCGAGGCGTTCGAACTCTGGCCGGGCCGCGTCGAGCCCGAGCGCATCCGGCGGGGCGGCCCCGGCTTCGAGCGATGGCCGCTGCACAACGCGGCCAACCTCGCCCACGAGGCCGCGAGCCTCGACCTCGAGCCGGGTGACTGGGCGGCGTATCGGGTCGCGTGGGTGGGCGGCTGCGCGCTGTACCGCCGAGAGACGCTGCTCGAGGTCGGAGGCTTCGACTTCTGGGACGAGCTGCCGCCCGATCACGCGGGCGAGGACGTCGCCGCGCAGTGGCGCGTGATGGAACGCCGAGGAGGCGCGGGCATCGTCCCCAGCGGAGCCGTCCACCTCGAGGCGCCCACCACCGTGCCGCACCGAGACGTCGAGGCGACCGACGTGGTCGACCTCGACCGTCTCGTCGGATCCGACCGGCCGGAGAAGCCGGTGGGCGCCGACGGGACCGAGCGGCCGGTCGACTCCGACCGGCTGACCACGAGATGAGAAGAGAGAGACCGTCATGGCCGATACCCCGAACCCCATCCAGATGCAGAAGTACCTCAGCGGCATCGACTACCCGGTGTCGAAGGACGACCTGATCGCCGCCGCCGAGGACCAGGGTGCCCCCGATGACGTGATCGAGGCGCTGCAGGGGCTGGAGGGCGATTCGTTCGACGCTCCGACCGCGGTCAGCAAGGGCGTCGCCGACGAGTGAGCGCCGTCTGACGCGCCCCGCCCGGGGTGCCGCGCACGGCCTCGGACCTCGGACCTCGTCTGAGGTCGTGCGCGGCGGTCCCGGCTCAGACCTGGTCGGGCGAGGGGGTGGTGCCCGCGGCGGGCTCGTCCGCCTGGACGTCGTCGTCGACGTCGCCGTCCGCGTCGAGGTCGTAGTCCTGGCCCTTCAGGGCCTGGTCCCACTTCTTCCCGTCGTCGGCGTCGGCGTCGCTGCTCTGGAACTCCAGGGGCTCGTCTCTCATGCTGTCCTCCTCGTGTCGGGATCCGCACCGCCCGATCGGGCGCTGCCCGCCCCACGGTAGGCCGCTCCAGGGCCAGCGTCCCGGTCGGACCCGACGAGTCGCACCGGGCGGAGCCGAGGAGTCAGCCGGCGCTGACCCGGTACACGTCGTACACGGCGTCGATGCGTCTGACCGCGTTGAGCACCCGGTCGAGGTGCGTGGTGTCGCCCATCTCGAAGACGAACCGACTGAGTGCCAGCCTCTCGTCCGACGTCGAGACGCTCGCCGACAGGATGTTGACGTGATGCTCGCTGAGGACGCGCGTCACGTCGCTCAGGAGGCCGCTGCGATCGAGCGCCTCGATCTGGATCTGCACGAGGAACACGCTCTTCGACGACGGCGCCCATTCGACGTCGATCATCCGCTCCGGCTCGTTCATCAGGCTCTGCACGTTGTGGCAGGTGGCCTGGTGGACGCTGACACCCTGACCCCTCGTCACGAAGCCCACGATCTGATCACCGGGGACGGGCGTGCAGCACTTCGCGAGCTTCACGAGGATGTCGGGCGCCCCTCGTACGAGCACGCCCGAGTCGCTGTTGCGCAGCGGGCGCGTGGCTCCCTTGCTCGGGAACTCGAACTCGCCCTCCTCGACCTCGTTCTGCTGCTGGACGGCCGAGAGGATCTTCTCGATGACCGATTGCGTCGACAGGTGGCCCTCGCCGACGGCCGCGTACAGACTCGACACGTCGTCGTAGCGCAGCAGGGCGGCGACCTCGGCGATGCTGTCCTGGTTCATGAGCTTCTGCAGGGGCAGGTTCTGCTTCCGCATCGCCCGGGCGATGGCGTCCTTGCCCTGCTCGATCGCCTCGTCGCGGCGCTCCTTGGTGAACCACTGCCGGATCTTGTTCCGGGCCCGGGGGCTCTTGACGAACATGAGCCAGTCCTGGCTCGGACCGGAGTCGGGATTCTTCGACGTGAAGACCTCGACCACGTCGCCGCTCGACAGAGCGCTCTCGAGCGGGACCAGTCGGCCGTTGACCTTGGCGCCCATGGTCCGATGCCCGACCTCGGTGTGCACCGCGTACGCGAAGTCCACCGGGGTGGCGCCCGACGGCAGCCCGATGACCTTGCCCTGCGGCGTGAAGACGTAGACCTCCTTCGCGCCGATCTCGAAGCGCAGGCTGTCGAGGAACTCCCCCGGGTCGGCCGTCTCGGCCTGCCAGTCGGAGATGTGGGCGAGCCAGGCCATGTCGGTGTCGGTCCGGGCACCGGTGGCCGACTCGTCACGGCCCCCGTTCATCCGCTGCTTGTACTTCCAGTGTGCGGCCACGCCGAACTCGGCCCGCTGATGCATCTCGTGCGTGCGGATCTGGATCTCGACGGGGCGGCCCTTCGGGCCGATGACCGTCGTGTGCAGCGATTGGTACAGATTGAACTTGGGCGTGGCGATGTAGTCCTTGAACCGGCCCGGGATGGGGTTCCATCGGGCGTGGATCGAGCCGAGGACGGCGTAGCAGTCGCGCAGCGAGTTCACGAGCACGCGGATCCCGACCAGGTCGTAGATCTCGTCGAACTCCCGCCCGCGGACGATCATCTTCTGGTAGATCGAGTAGTACTGCTTGGGGCGACCGACGACGTCGCCGCGGATCTTCGTCGACTTGAGATCCGACTTCACGGCGTTGATGACGTTCTGGACGAACTGCTCGCGCTGGGGAGTGCGCTGCTTGACGAGGTTGTCGATCTCGACGTAGAGCTTCGGGTGCAGAACCGCGAACGAGAGGTCCTCCAGCTCCCACTTGATCGTCTGGATGCCCAGCCGGTGCGCCAACGGCGCGTAGATCTCGAGGGTCTCGGTCGCCTTGCGGGTGGCGGACGCGCTCTCGACGAAGCCCCACGTCCGGGCGTTGTGCAGTCGGTCGGCCAGCTTGATGACCAGGACGCGGATGTCCTTCGACATGGCGACGACCATCTTGCGGACGGTCTCGGCCTGCGCGCTGTCGCCGTACTTCAGCTTGTCGAGCTTCGTGACGCCGTCGACGAGCATCGTGATCTCGTCGCCGAAGTCGCTCTGCAGCATCGCGAGCGTGTAGTCCGTGTCCTCGACGGTGTCGTGCAGCAGCGCGGCGGCGATCGTCTTGGAGCCGATGCCCAGGTCGGCCAGGATCTGCGCGACGGCCACCGGATGCGTGATGTACGGCTCGCCGCTCTTGCGCAGCTGCCCCCGATGCGCCTTCTCGGCCACGGAGTACGCGCGTTCGATGATGACGAGATCGGCCTTGGGATGGTGCATGCGCACCGTCTTGACGAGACGGTCGACGGCGCCGGCGGGCTGGCTGCGGGAGAACAGCCGCGGGAGCAGCGTGCGGAGCGACGCCGTCCCTCCGGCCGGCTCGGTCGAGGAGGCGCTCTGGCTGGTGGTGATCTCGGTCACGGACGACCCTCGCTCTCGTGGTCGCGGGCGTCTCCGCCTGCGGGGTGCTGCCGCGTCGTGACGCGGAGCCGACAGGGCAACGCTACTCGCTCGGCGTCAGTCGACCGACGCCGGTGAGCCGTTCTCGGAACGGAGTTCGCCGTCGGCGTCCCGCCACGCCAGCATGCCGCCCTCGACGTTCACCGCGTCGATCCCGGCGCGACGCAGGGCTGCGGTGGCTCGGAGGGAGCGCATCCCCGCATGGCAGACCACCAGGACCTGCTCATCGGTGGGGATCTCGCCCAGCCGATCGCCGAGCTCGGACAGAGGGACGAGGGTCGCCTGAGGCGCGTGGCCCGCGTCCCATTCGGACTGCTCGCGGACGTCGATCAGTCGTGCACCGCCGTCGGCGCGTTCGATGGCCTCGGCGGCGGTGATGCCGGGCAGGTCGTCGATCGGGCTCACGGCGCCTCCACCAGCGTCGTGTCGGAGGACTCCGTCTTGCGGGCATCGCGCTTGGCGATCTCCGGCTCACGGAGTCGGAGCGTGGCGTACAGAGGCGAGGCGATGAAGATCGTGGAGTACGTGCCGACCAGGATGCCGATGAACAGGGCCAGCGAGATGTCGCGGAGTGTGCCGGCACCGAGCACGAACGCTCCGATGAAGAGGATCGCCGCGACGGGCAGCAGAGCGACGACGGACGTGTTGATCGACCGGACGAGCGTCTGGTTGATCGCCAGGTTGATGGACTGGCCGAAGGTGCGGCGAGATCCCTCGCCGTCTTCCGTGGTGTTCTCGCGGATCTTGTCGAAGACCACCACCGTGTCGTAGAGCGAGTATCCGAGGATCGTCAGGAACCCGATGACCGCGGCCGGGGTGACCTCGAAGCCGACGATGCCGTAGATGCCCGCCGTGAGCACGAGGTCGTGCAGCAGGGCGGCCATCGCCGCCAGCGACATCTTCCAGGTGCGGAAGTAGAGGGTCATGCCGATCGCGGCGAGGATCAGGAAGATCACGAGACCCTTGATCGCCTGACCGGTGATGTCCGCACCCCACGACGCCCCGATGAACGACGAGGTGACGCGATCGTAGGGTACGTCGTAGGCGGTGGCGAGGGCGGCGGCCAGGTCGTTCGTCTCGGCGGCCTCGAGCTGCGACGTCTGGACGCGGATGGTGTCCGTGCCGACCTGCGTCACGCGGGGGTTCGAGTCGGGCACGACCTCCTCGACCGTCTCGGCGGCGAGGTCCTGGTCGAGCTCGGCGGGCTGTGCGATCTGGAACTCGGACCCGCCCGTGAACTCGATGCCGAAGTGGAAACCGCCGCGCAGGAACGGGACGGTCACCGAGATCAGGATGACGAGCGCTGCGATCCAGTACCAGGTCCGGCGTCGTCCAACGATGTCGTACGAGCGGGACCCGGTGTAGAGGTCGTTGCCGAACTTCGAGAAGCTGGCCATCAGGAGTTGGTCCCTTCGTCGCCGGACGCGTCCGCGCCCGGTCGGGTGTTCTTCTCGGCGGCCTTGCGCTCGGCGATGGTCTGGCGGATGACCGCCTCGCGTCCGCCGGCCTTCTTGCGACCGCTCACGACCACGGGCTCGCGGAAGCGCGCCCGACCCCGGTACACGGCACCGAGCGCCTTCGGGTCGAGTCCGCTGAGGCGGTGGCCGTCGCCGAAGAAGCGGGTGCGGGCGATCAGCTGCAGCATGGGGTGGGTGAACAGCGACACGACGATGAGGTCGATGACCGTGGTGATCCCGAGCGTCAGAGCGAAGCCCTTGACGTTGCCGACGGCGAGGATGAACAGTGTGATCGCCGCCAGGAAGTTGACCGTGTCGGACGCGATGACGGTCCGGATGGCTCGCTTCCAGCCCGACTCGACGGCGTTCTCGAGGATGCGCCCGTCGCGGAGCTCGTCACGGATGCGCTCGAAGTAGACGATGAACGAGTCGGCCGTGATGCCGATGGCGACGATGAGCCCGGTGACCCCCGCCAGCGAGAGTCGGTACCCCTCGCGCCACGACAGGATGGCGATGACGAGGTAGGTCAGTGCCGCGGCGATGATCAGCGACAGCACGGTCACGAAGGCCAGCGCCCGGTACTGGATCAGCGAGTAGATGACGACGAGGATCAGACCGATGAGCCCGGCGATCAGACCGCTGACGAGCTGGGTCTGACCGAGCGTCGCCGTGATCGTCTCGTTGCTCTGCACGGAGAAGCTGAGGGGCAGGGCGCCGAACTTCAGCTGGTCGGCCAGCGCCTTCGAGCTGTCCTGGGTGAACTGACCGGTGATCTGCGCGCGACCGTCGGTGATCGCGGCATTGGCCGACGGGGCCGTGATGACCTGGTTGTCGAGGGTCACGGCGAACTGATTCTGAGGTGCCTGCAGGGTCACGAGGCGCGAGGTCACGTCGGCGAACTGGTCGCTGCCCTGGCCGTCGAACTCGAGATTGACCGCCCAGGTGTTGGTGGAGTTGCCCTGCGAGTCGGTGGCGAGCCCGTTCGTCGCGTCGCTGATGTCGCTGCCCTCGACCTCGACGGGACCGAGGATGTACTTGGCGGTGCCGTCGGTGGAGCAGGTCACGAGCGGCTCGTCGTCGGGCGCCGTGGCCAGTTCGTTGTCGGCCGCGCAGTTGTAGTTCTCGTAGACGTCGGCCAGCTGCGGCGTGATCCAGGCGAGGTCCGAGCCGTTCGTGGGAGACGCCGTCGGCGTGCTCTCGAGATCGGGGTTCGGCGTGTAGGGCTCGGTCTCCGACCCCGGCTCGGCGCTGGCGCTCGGGCTGGCGCTGGCGCTGGCGCCGTCGGCCTCGCCGCCGACCTCGGCGCTCGACGCGGCACCGGTGAACAGCACCGGGCGGAACGACAGCTTCGCCGAAGCCTCGATGCGCTCGAGCGTCGCGTTGTCGGGCCGCCCCGGGATGGAGACGACGATGTTCTGACTGCCCTGCTTGGTGATCTCCGACTCGGAGACCCCGGCCGAGTCGATGCGCTGCCGGATGATCGTCACGGCCTGATCGAGCTGCTGGCTCGAGACCGTCTCGCCGTTCTGCAGCTGGGCGGCCAACGTGATCTGGGTTCCGCCCTGGAGGTCGAGGGCCAGCTCGGGGACCCAGCTCGCGCCGTTCCACCAGCCCTCCCGACCGGAGTCGTTCAGCACGGTCGCCGTGCCGTTCAGCGCCGTCAGTCCGGCGATGATCACCAGGAGCCAGGTCAGCGAACGGATGGCTTTCTTCACCGGGGTCGAACGTGCCACGGAGGAACTCAGCTTTCTCATGGGAACGCGCGCCCGACAGGGGCGCGCGCGAGTCGGTCCCGGTCGTCAGTGCACGACCGGGAGGACGGGATCAGGCGGTGGGCTTGTCGGAGTCCTTGGCGGTCGACGTCTCGATGCGGGGCTCATCGGCACGCTCGCCGTAGACGGGCGAGTCGAGCGCGGGGTCGGATGCCACGACGGGACGGTCGTCGTCGACGACATCGTCGTCGGCCACGGTCTCGTCGACCGGGTCGACGACCCGCCCGAGGGTCTGACGATGCACCTTGACGATCGTGCCCGGAGAGACCTCGACCTCGGCGACGTTCGTCTCGTCGTCGATGGAGACGACGGTTCCGTAGAGACCGAACGTGAGCATGACCTCGACGCCGGGGACCATCTTGCGCTGGAGCTCGGCCTGCTGGCTGTCGCGCTTGCGCTTGTTGCGGAACATGAAGAAGACGAGGACCACCAGAAGGAGGACCATGATGACTGTTGTGGCGTCCATGCGGAACTGCCTTTCGAAGCTCGTGGTGTGAGGGCGACGGCGACGGGGACTAGCTCGCCGCGCCGACTGGCCTGGAGGAATTATAGGTCATCGCCGAACAGGCCCCCTGAGTCGCGTGTCAGGCCGAAGTGCCGGTAGGCCTCGGGCGTCGCGATGCGACCCCGGGGCGTCCTCGTGACGAGTCCGACGCGGACGAGGAACGGCTCGACGACGGACTCGATCGTGTCCGCCTCCTCGCCGACCGAGACCGCGAGGGTGTTGAGTCCGACCGGCCCGCCGTCGAATCGGCGCAGGATCGTCGACAGGACCTCGCGGTCGAGGCGGTCGAGCCCCAGATCGTCCACGTCGTAGAGCGCGAGCGCCTCCTGGACGGTCGCGAGATCGGCGGGACGGTCGTGGACCAGCGCGTAGTCGCGGACACGCCGCAGGAGCCTGTTGGCGATGCGGGGCGTGCCTCGGCAGCGGCCGGCGATCTCGGCGAGGGCACGTCCGTCGATGCCGACGCCGAGCAGCGAGGCGGCACGCCGGAGCACCTCGGTCAGTTCGGCCTCGTCGTAGAACTCGAGGTGCGCGGTGAAGCCGAAGCGGTCGCGGAGGGGGTTGGGCAGCATGCCGCTGCGGGTGGTGGCGCCGACCAGGGTGAACGGCGAGAGCTCGAGAGGGATGCTGGTCGCGCCCGCGCCCTTCCCGACCATGATGTCGATGCGGTAGTCCTCCATCGCCAGATACAGCATCTCCTCGGCGGAGCGGGCCATGCGGTGGATCTCGTCGATGAAGAGCACCTCGCCGGGCACCAGCGCCGAGAGGATGGCGGCCAGGTCGCCGGCATGCTGGATCGCCGGACCGGAGGACATGCGCAGGGGCCGCGAGCTCTCGTGGGCGACGATCATCGCGAGGGTCGTCTTCCCGAGTCCGGGCGGGCCCGCCAGCAGGATGTGGTCCGGAGAGCGGTTCTGCATCTCGGCCGCCTTCAGCAGCAGCTGCAGCTGTCCCCGGACCTTGGTCTGACCGACGAACTCCGCGAGGGACGCGGGGCGCAGCGCACCCTCGAAGGCCAGCTCGGTCTCGGACTCGATCGTGGCTCGGACGACGTCGTCGCCGGTCACGACCGTGCCGCCGACGGCTTCTGGGGTCCGAGGCGGCCGAGTGACGCCCGGAGGAGCTGCGGGACGGTGAGGGAGGTGTCGGGGCCGGTCTCGGTCAGGACGTCGTCGATCGCGCTCTGCGCCTCGCGCTCGACCCAGCCGAGACCGACCAGCGCCACCAGGACGTCGGAGGCGGTGGTCGTGGCCGCGGTGACGCTCGGCGCCGACGGGGCGACGACGAGCTTGCCGGCGAGCGACAGGACGATGAGCTTGGCGGTCTTCGGGCCGATGCCCGAGACCCGCCGGAACGCGGCGTCGTCCTCGTCGAGCACGGCCTGGGCGATCTGCGTCGGGGTGAGCGTCGCCAGCACGCCCTGCGCCGACTTCGGGCCGACGCCCGTCACTCCGCGGAGGAGGTCGAACACCTCGAGCTCCTCCAGCTCGAGGAATCCGAACAACGAGAGGTCGTCCTCACGGACGATGAGGGTCGTGAAGAGCCTCGCGGTGTCGCCGACGTGCACCGTGAGGGCCACCTGGGGCGTGACGCCGACCTTGAGGCCGACTCCCCCGACCTCGATGACGACCGACCCTCCGGAGGCGGACAGGACGGTGCCACGGACGCTGGAGATCATGCGCCCAGCCTAGGAGCCCGCGAGGACTTCTCGGCGTCCCGCCACGCCCGCTGCGCAGGGGTCAGTCGACCCGCGGCGGCCGGCCCGGCGGGGTCCGCTCCCGGCCCCATCCCGTCGCGGCGCCAGGCATGGCAGATCGCCAGGGCGAGGGCGTCCGCGGCGTCCGCGGGCCGGGGCGCCTCGGCGAGACCGAGCAGGCGCGCGACCATCGCACCCACCTGCGCCTTGTCGGCGGATCCGTAACCGGTCACGGCCGCCTTGACCTCCGACGGCGTGTGCAGGGCGACGGGTATCGACCGCTCCGCCGCCGAACGGAGGGCCAGACCGCTGACCTGAGCCGTCCCCATGACGGTGCGGAGGTTGTTCTGCGCGAAGACGCGCTCGATGGCCATGGCATCAGGACGGTGCTCGTCCACGAGTTCGTCGATGCCGCGCCCGATGGTCAGCAGCCGCCGTTCGAGCGGCGCGTCGGCCGCGGAGCGGATCACATGGACGGCCACCAGAGTGGGGCGTCGCGTCGCGTCGACCTCGATGATCCCCACCCCGCAGCGGGTGAGCCCGGGGTCGATGCCGAGCACCCGGAGCGTCACCGTCGACTGCTATTCGTCGTCGTCGTCGAGCACGGACTGGACGTCGGCCGGGACGTCGTGGTTCGCGTAGACGTTCTGGACGTCGTCGTCGTCGTCGAGGGCGTCGATGAGCCGGAAGACCTTGCGCGCCGTCTCCACGTCGACCTCGATCTTGAGCCCGGGCACGAACTCGATGTCGGCGGAGTCGTAATCGATGCCGGCTTCCTGGAGCGCCGTGCGGGCAGGGACGAGGTCGGAGGCCTCGGTCACGATCTCGAACCCCTCGCCGCGGTCGGTGACCTCCTCGGCTCCGGCGTCGAGGACCGCGGCGAGCACGTCGTCCTCCGAGAGGTCGCCGTTCTTCATGACGGCGATGACCCCCTTGCGGCTGAAGTTGTAGGCGACGCTGCCCGGGTCGGCCATCGTGCCGCCGTTGCGCGACATGACCGTGCGGACGTTCGCCGCGGCACGGTTCTTGTTGTCGGTGAGGCACTCGATCAGCAGGGCGACGCCGTTGGGGCCGTAGCCCTCGTACATGATGGTCTGGTAATCGACGCTCTCACCGCTGAGACCGGCACCGCGCTTGATGGCCCTGTCGATGTTGTCGTTGGGGACGGAGGTCTTCTTGGCCTTCTGGACGGCGTCGACGAGTGTGGGGTTCCCCGACATGTCGGCCCCACCCTGTTTGGCCGCGACCTCGATGTTCTTGATGAGCTTGGCGAACGACTTCGCGCGTCGGCTGTCGATGACGGCCTTCTTGTGCTTCGTCGTTGCCCACTTGGAATGCCCGGACACGGTGCTCCTTCAACTGCTGGCGGAAATCGGGACGAGTCTACCGCGACGCCCAGGCGCGGGCCTTGTCGAGGAAGTACGCGTGGAACCGGTAGTCGTTGGTCACCTCGGGATGGAACGACGTCCCGAGCAGGTTGCCCTGCTCGACGGCGACCACACGACCGTCGTCGAGGACGCCGATCGCCGTCGCCGCCGGCCCGACCTCGTCGACGACGGGGGCCCTGATGAAGACGGCGTGCACGGGTGGTCCGCCGATGACCGGGACGTCGAGGTCGGTCTCGAAGGAGTCGTTCTGGTTGCCGAAGGCATTGCGGCGGACGGCCACGTCGAGGCCGCCGAGACTGCGCTGCCCGGCGATGCCGTCGACGATGCGGTCCGAGAGCATGATCAGCCCCGCGCACGTCCCGTACACGGGCAGACCCGCGTCGATCGCGTCTCGCAGCGGCTCGGCCAGGTCGAACATGCGCGTCAGCTTGTCCATGACGCTGGACTCGCCCCCGGGGATGACGAGTCCATCGACGTCAGCCAGCTCGGATGCCCGGCGGACGGGTACTGCCTGGGCGCCCAACGATGTCAGGACACCCAGGTGCTCCCGGAAATCGCCCTGGAGTGCGAGGACTCCGACCCGCGGTGACGTCGAACCGGTCGTGGTCTTACCAGCCACGCTCGGCGAGACGGTGCGGCGCAGGCAGATCGGGCACGTTGATGCCGACCATGGCCTCGCCGAGGCCGCGGGACGCGTCGGCGACGACCTGCGGGTCGTCGAAGAACGTGGTCGCTTTGACGATCGCCCGGGCGCGCTCGGCCGGGTTGCCCGACTTGAAGATGCCGGACCCGACGAAGACGCCGTCGGCGCCCAGCTGCATCATGAGCGCGGCGTCGGCGGGGGTGGCGACCCCACCCGCGGTGAAGAGGACGACGGGGAGCTTGCCGGTCTCGGCGATCTCCTTGACGAGCTCGTACGGAGCCTGGAGCTCCTTGGCGGCGACGTACAGCTCGTCGGTCTTCAGCCCCTGGAGCTGGGCGATCTCCTTCGAGATGGTGCGGATGTGCTTCGTCGCCTCGGAGACGTCGCCCGTGCCGGCCTCGCCCTTGGAGCGGATCATGGCCGCGCCCTCGGTGATGCGACGCAGGGCCTCTCCGAGGTTCGTCGCGCCGCAGACGAAGGGGACGGTGAAGTTCCACTTGTCGATGTGGTTCACGTAGTCGGCCGGGCTGAGCACCTCGGACTCGTCGATGTAGTCGACGCCGAGCGTCTGGAGGATCTGCGCCTCGACGAAGTGCCCGATCCGGGCCTTGGCCATGACGGGGATCGAGACGGCCGCGACGATCTCGTCGATCATGTCGGGGTCGCTCATGCGGGCGACGCCCCCCTGGGAGCGGATGTCGGCCGGGACGCGCTCCAGAGCCATGACCGCGACGGCCCCGGCGTCTTCGGCGATCTTCGCCTGCTCGACGTTCACGACGTCCATGATGACGCCGCCCTTCAGCATCTCGGCGAGACCGCGCTTGACGCGGTCGGAGCCTGTGGTGGCGGACGAGGTGGGGGCGGGGGTCGTGTCGCTCATGATGGCGTCCATTCTAGGCCTGTTCGGATGAGGTGGTCGCCGACGTCGCCGGGCCCGTCGCCGGGCCCGTGGGCGGGGCCGGCCAGGCCTCGGCCACGGCCACCCGCACGTCGCCGAGCAGCTGAGTGATCGCCTTGGTCTCGGCGATGATCGGGAAGAAGTTCGAGTCGCCCCCGTAGCGCGGCACGACGTGCTGGTGCAGATGCTCGGCGATGCCGGCGCCGCCGACCCTGCCCTGGTTCATGCCGATGTTGAAGCCCTGAGCCCGGGACACCTCGGTCAGCACGCGCATGGCGGTCTGGGTCAGCCAGGCGATCTCGGCCACCTCGTCGGGGGTCGCCAGATCGTAGGTCGCGACGTGCCGGTACGGGCAGACGAGCAGATGGCCGGGGTTGTAGGGGAACAGGTTGAGCACGACGTAGGCGTGCCGCCCCCTCGCCACGATGAGCGCTTCGGCGTCGGACTTCGACGGCGCCTCGCAGAACGGGCAGTCGGTGTCGTGGGCGCCCTGCCCCGCGCCGACGTAGACGGCGCGGTGCGGTGTCCAGAGTCTCTGGAAGGCGTCCGGCACCCCGGCGAAGTCGCCCGAGGCCTCCGGGGCCACGGGGTCGTCCATCGTCAGACCTGCGCCTTGCTCGAGATCGCCTCGAGGATCTTCGCGATCGCGTCGTCGACCGGGACGCCGTTCTCCTGCGTCCCGTCGCGGTAGCGGAAGCTGACGGCTCCGGCGGCACGGTCCTCCTCGCCGGCGATCAGCTGATACGGGACCTTGGACTTCGTGTGCGTGCGGATCTTCTTCGGGAACCGGTCGTCTCCGTGGTCGACCTGCGCGCGGACGCCGGCGTCTCTCAAGCGCCCCACGACGCCGTCGAGGTAGTCGCCGTACTCGTCGGCGACGGGGATCGCCACGACCTGGACCGGCGACAGCCACACCGGGAACGCCCCGGCGTAGTGCTCGGTCAGCACCCCGAAGAAGCGCTCGATGGTTCCGAAGAGGGCGCGGTGGATCATGACCGGCCGCTGCCGTGTGCCGTCGGCGGCCGCGTACTCGAGATCGAAGCGCTCGGGCAGGTTGAAGTCCAGCTGGACGGTCGACATCTGCCAGGTGCGCCCGATGGCGTCGCGGGCCTGGACGGAGATCTTCGGCCCGTAGAAGGCCGCCCCGCCGGGATCGGGCACGAGGTCGAGCCCGGACTCCTCCGCCACCTCGCGGAGCGTCGCCGTCGCGGTCTCCCAGATGTCGTCGTCGCCCACGTACTTCTCGGGGTCCTTCGTCGAGAGCTCGAGGTAGAAGTCGGTGAGGCCGTAGTCGCGGAGCAGGGACAGCACGAAGTCCAGCGTGCCGGCGAGCTCGTCTTTCATCTTGTCGCGCGTCGTGAAGATGTGCGCGTCGTCCTGGGTCATGCCCCTGACCCGGGTGAGGCCGTGGATGACGCCGGACTTCTCGTTGCGGTAGACCGTGCCGAACTCGAAGAGGCGCAGCGGCAGATCGCGGTAGGAACGGGGCTGCGACCGGTACGCCAGGATGTGCATCGGGCAGTTCATCGGCTTCAGGTAGTAGTCGGCCCCCTGACGCGTGATCTCGCCCTCGTCGTTCCGCGCCTCGTCGAGCTTCATGGCGGGGAACATGCCGTCCTTGTACCAGCCCAGGTGGCCCGAGGTCTCGAACAGGCTCGCCTTCGTGATGTGCGGCGTGTAGACGAAGTCGTAGCCGGCCGCCTCATGGCGCTTGCGCGAGTAGTCCTCCATCTCGCGACGGATGATGCCGCCCTTGGGGTGGAAGATCGCGAGGCCCGAACCGATCTCGTCGGGGAACGAGAAGAGGTCGAGTTCGACGCCCAGCTTGCGGTGGTCGCGCTTGGCGGCCTCCTCGAGCCGGGACTGGTACGCGCGCAGCTCGTCCTTCGTGGGCCAGGCCGTGCCGTAGATGCGCTGCAGCTGCGGGTTCTTCTCGGAGCCCCGCCAGTAGGCGGCGGCCACGCGCATCAGCTTGGTGGCGTTGCCGAGGAGGCGCGTGCTCGGCACGTGGGGACCGCGGCAGAGGTCGTACCAGACGACGTCGCCGGTCTTGGGGTCGACGTTGTCGTACACGGTGAGCTCGGCGCCGCCGACCTCCACGGACTCGCCGTCGTCGCCGATCTCGTCGCTCGAACCGCCCTTCAGCCCGATCAGCTCGAGCTTGTAGGGCTCGCCGGCGAGCAGCTCGCGCGCCTCGGCGTCGGAGACGACGCGGCGCCGGAAGCGCTGGCCCTGCTTGATGATGCGCTCCATGCCCTTCTCGATCGCCTTCAGGTCGTCGGGGGTGAAGGGCTCGGCGACGTCGAAGTCGTAGTAGAAGCCGTCGGTCACGGGCGGGCCGATGCCCAGCCTGGCGGCCGGGTTGATGGCCTGGACGGCCTGGGCCATGACGTGCGCGGCGGAGTGCCGGAGGATCGAGAGGCCATCGGGCGAGCCGATCAGCACGGGTTCGGCGACGTCGCCGGCGTGCAGCTCCGACGCCATGTCGAGCAGCACGCCGTCGACCCGGACGGCCACCACGGACCGGTCGGTGAAGACCTCGAATCCCGTCGTCGTCTCGGTCACCTCGACGGGCTGGACGGCGATCGCTGCGGGTTCGGCGGGGACGGTCTGATCTGACACGGTGGTGATGTCCTTACGTGGGAGGGGCCACGCCAGTTTAGACGGGCGCGGAGCCGGGATCGATCGGACCCCGCGCCTCCTCGGCTCCCCCGTCGTCGGCGACGGCGAGCTCGGCCGCGCAGGCCTCCGCCGCCACCCAGGCGAGCATGCCGCACTTGACGCGCATGACGAACTTCGAGACGCCGTGGAAGGCGACGGCGTCGCCGAGGACCTCGTCGTCGGGTTCGCCGGCCCCGCGCGATCGCATCATCGAGCGGTACTCGTCGACGAGGAGGCGGAGCTCGGGCAGCGTGCGCCCCGGCGCCAGCTCGCTGAGGACCGACGCGGACGCCATCGAGATCGAGCAGCCGGCGCCCTGCCAGGCGAATCCGTCGATGCGGCCCGACGCCTCGTCGACCGAGAGGCGCACCGTGATCTCGTCGCCGCACGTGGGGTTCCGCTCGAAGTGCTCGGCCTGGGCGCCGGGCAGCTCGCCGTCGCCGTGCCGGCGCTTCGCGTGGTCGAGGATGACCTGCTGGTAGAGCGAGTCGAGGGAGGCGCTCATCGGCTCGCCCCGTCGGCGCCGAAGTAGGCGCGGACCCGCGCCACCCCGTCGAGGAGCCGGTCGACCTCGGCGTCGGTGGTGAAGAGGTAGGTGCTGGCCCGGGTCGTCGCGGTGACACCGAGACGACGATGGAGGGGCTGCGCGCAGTGATGCCCGACCCGGACGGCGATGCCCTCGGCGTCGAGGTACTGCCCCACGTCGTGAGCGTGGACGCCATCGACGACGAAGCTGGCCAGACCCGAACGGGCGACGCCGGAGGGCGGACCGACGACGCGCACCCCGGGGATCCCCTCGAGACCCGCGACCAGGCGCTCGGCGAGCTCCTCCTCGTGGATCCGGATGCGATCGAGGCCCACCGCCTCGAGGTAGCGGACGGCCTCGGCCAGCGCGACCGCCTGCGACACCGGCTGCGTACCAGCCTCGAAGCGCTGCGGCGACGGCAGGTACTCGGCTCCCTCGAGCGTGACGGTGGTGATCATGGATCCCCCGGTCTTGAAGGGGGGCAGGGCGTCGAGCAGCTCGGCGCGGCCGTAGAGCACGCCGATGCCGGTCGGACCGAGCATCTTGTGACCGGAGAAGGCGGCGAAGTCGACCCCGAGGCCGCGGAGGTCGAGGGGGCGATGGGGCGCCGACTGGCACGCGTCGAGGACGACGAGGGCGCCGACGGCGTGCGCGGCCCCGACGAGGCGTCCGACCTCGGCGATCTGACCGGTCACGTTCGACACGTGCGCGAAGGCGACGATGCGGGTCCGCTCGCCGATCACGGCGAGGGCGTCGTCGGTCGCCCAGACGCCGTCGTCGTCCACCGGGACGAACCGCAGGACGGCGCCGGTCGTGGCCGCGAGCTCCTGCCAGGGGACCAGGTTCGCGTGATGCTCCGCCTCGGTCAGCACGATCTCGTCGCCGGGTCGCAGGGCGAACCGGCGGGCGGGCACTCCTCCGCGGCCACGGGTCGCGTTGGCGAAGCCGTAGGCGACGAGGTTGAGCGCGTCGGTCGCGTTCGCCGTCCAGACGATCTCGTCGACGTCGGCTCCGACGAAGTCCGCGACGGTCGCGCGGGCGTCCTCGAACGCCTCGGTGGCCAGACCGGCGAGCGTGTGCGCGCCGCGGTGGACCGCCGAGTTGATCGTCTCGAGGTAGGCCCGCTCGGCGTCGAGCACGCTGGCCGGTCGCTGTGCCGTCGCGCCGGAGTCGAGATAGGCCAGCGGGGCGTCGTTCACCGCCTGCCCGAGGATCGCGAAGTCACCCCGGATGCGATCGATCTCGTCGGCCGAGAGCGGCTCACGGCTCTCCGGGCCTCCGGTATGCGAGGGGTCGACGGACGAGGGCCGGCGGGGGTCTGTCGGAGTCTGGGTCACGGTGTCCTTTCCCGTCGATCGTAACGAGCATCGCCGACGGCACCTCGACGCAACGACCGAGGAGCCCGTGGTGTTCCCGGCCGGCCCCGCATGACGCCGTGTGACGGGCTGCCCCGGTCCGGTGGCGCAGCCGCACGCCCGAGGGCCAGCATGAGGGCATGAGCCACGACCGCATCGAGACGACCCACGCCGGCAGCCTGCCCCGCACGCCCGAGCTGATCGCCGCCAACGACGCCCGCGCCTTCGGGCCGGACGGCTTCACCCTCGAACGCAGCCCGGAGTTCGACGACCTGCTGACGGCGGCCGTCGTCGACCTCGTGCGACGCCAGCGCGAGCTCGGCATCACGATCGTCGGCGACGGCGAGTACGGCAAGGCCATGACGAGCGCCGTCGACTACGGCGCCTGGTGGTCGTACTCGTTCCAGCGCGTCGGCGGACTCTCGCTGACCGGCTCCGACATCTTCAGTCAGCAGCCCGTCCGATCCGGGCCCGGAGACGTCCGGCTGACGTCCTTCCCCGACCGGCGCGACTGGCAGCGCTTCCACGACGCCTACACCGACCCGACGTCGGGGATCGGCACCGGCTCGGGGGCGACCCCGTTCCCGAGCACCACCGGCCCCCTCGAGTACGTCGGTCACGCCGCCATCGCCTCCGACATCGCGAATCTGCGGGCCGGTCTCGCGGAGGCGGACGCCTCGTCGGCCTTCATCACCGCGCTCTCGCCGGGCAGCGGGGCGCGCATCGCGAACGACCACTACGCGACCGACGAGGAGCACATCTGGGCCTGGGCCGACGCCCTCCGCGAGGAGTACCTCGCGATCACCGACGCCGGACTGATCGTCCAGATCGACGATCCGTCCATCGCCGAGAACTGGGACCAGATCAACCCCGAGCCCGGCATCGACGACTACCGGGCCTTCACGCGCATCCGGGTCGAGGCCCTGAACCACGCGCTCAGGGGCATCCCGCCCGAGCAGGTGCGCTTCCACCTCTGCTGGGGCTCGTGGCACGGACCGCACACGACCGACATCGAGTTCCGCCACATCGTCGACCTGATGCTCGAGATCGACGCGGGCTCGTACTCGTTCGAGGCGGCCAACGTCCGTCACGAGCACGAGTGGCGGATCTGGCGCGACGTCGAGCTGCCCGCCGGCAAGACCATCGCCCCGGGCGTGGTGAGTCACGCGACGAACGTCGTCGAGCACCCGGAACTCGTGGCCGACCGCATCGAGGCCTTCGCCTCGGTGGTCGGACCGGACCGGGTCATCGCCTCCACGGACTGCGGACTCGGCGGACGGATCCACCCGCAGATCGCCGTCGCGAAGCTCGCCTCGCTGGGCGAGGGCGCCCGGATCGCCTCGCACCGTCTCTTCGGCTGAGCGGCACGACCCGCGCCTCCTGCGGTCACGGGGCCGAGGAGGCGCGGGTCGTCGTGGCCGGGTGCGTCCCGTCAGTCGTCGAGGGGCTTCAGAACGCGCCGGAGGAACTGCTGCGTGCGAGCCTCGCGCGGCCGGCTCAGCACGTCGGCGGGTCGTCCCCGCTCGACGACGACGCCGGCGTCCATGAAGACGAGCTCGTCGGCGACGCGACGGGCGAACTCGAGCTCGTGCGTGACGACGATCATCGTCCACCCCTCGTCGGCGAGCTCCTTCACGACCGTGAGCACGTCGCCGACCAGCTCGGGGTCGAGGGCCGAGGTGGGTTCGTCGAAGAGCAGCAGCTCCGGTCGGAGGGCCAGGGCCCGGACGATCCCGACGCGCTGCTGCTGGCCACCGGAGAGCTCGGACGGGTAGGCGTCCGTCTTGTCGGCGAGACCCACCCGCGCGAGGAGCGACTCGGCCTCGACCCGTGCCTCCTCGGGGTCCCGTCCCTGGACGCGGACGGGGCCCTCGACGACGTTCTGCAGCACGGTCAGATGCGGGAACAGGTTGAAGTGCTGGAAGACCATCGACGAGCGGTCACGGAGAGCCGTGAGGTCGCGTCTGCCGACCTTCGCGCCGAAGTCGACGGCCCGGCCGTCGGACAGGGTGACCGTGCCCGCGTCGGGGACCTCGAGGCTGTTGAGCGACCGCAGCACCGTCGTCTTGCCCGAGCCCGACGGGCCGATGATCGCGACGACCCGCCCACGGCGGACCTCGAGGTCGATCCCCCGCAGCACCTCGTTCGCGCCGAAGGCCTTGCGCAGCCCGCGGACGATCAGCACCGGGGCATCGGCGCCGGAAGGATCTGCGGGAGGTCTGACGTCAGCGGGCAACGTGGCGGTCCAATCTCTTCTCGAGGGCGTCCTGCCCGAACGACAGGATGAGGCAGATGACCCAGTAGACCAGGGCCGCCTCGAGGTAGATCAGGAGGAACTCGTTCGAGACCGTGGCGATCTGCTGGGCCTGACGGAACAGCTCGGTGACCAGGATGACGCTCGCGAGCGAGGTGTCCTTCACCAGGCTGATGAAGGTGTTCGACAGCGGGGGCACCGACACGCGGGCCGCCTGCGGCAGGATGATCCGCCGCAGAGCGAGCCCTCGGGACATGCCGATCGTGTGAGCGGCCTCCCACTGCCCCTTGGGCACCGACAGGATGGCCGCCCGGATGACCTCGGCCGCGTACCCGCCCACGTTCAGCGAGAACGCGATGATGGCGCTCGGCCACGGGTCGAGCCGGATCCCCAGCGACGGCAGACCGTAGAACACCACGAACAGCTGGACCAGCAGCGGCGTGCCCCGGATCACCGAGGTGTAGAACCGCGCGATGCCCGCCAGCCAGCTCTGACCGGAGAGGCGCATCAACGCGATCGTGATCGCGATGACGAGCCCGAGGGCCATCGAGATGAACGCCAGCGGGATCGACGCGACGAGCGCCCCCGACACGATCGGCCAGAGCGACCGCCCGAAGAGGTCGAGGGAGGACTGCACGGCTACTCGCTGACGTCCTGGCCGAAGTACCGGTCGGAGATCTCGGCCAGCGTGCCGTCGGCCTTCAGCTCGGCCAGGGCCTCGTCGATCGCCTCGACGAGGTCGTCGCTGCCCTTCGTGGTGACCAGGGCGGAACGGGAGACGTCGTCGGTGGTCGCGGCGATCTTGATGCCGGCGGCGCGGTCGGGGTTCGTCTTCACGTAGTCGAGGAACGTCAGCTCGTCGTTGACCGTGGCGTCGATGCGGCCCTGCTCGAGGAGCGCGACGGACTGGGCCCAGCCCTCGACGACCTGCACGTCGGCCCCCGCGTCCTTCGCCGTCGTGTAGAAGTTGCTCGACTGCGACTGCGCGGTCGTCTTGCCCGCGAGGTCGGCGAGCGAGGTGATGTCGGTGTCGTCGGCGGCCGTGATCACGGCGCCGCGGCTGACCGTGTACGGCGTCGAGAAGTCGTAGCTGACCTCGCGCTCGTCGGTGATCGAGATCTGGTTGGCGACGATGTCGAAGCGCCCGGCGTCGAGACCGGCGAGGAGCGCGTCGAACTGGGTCTCCTCGAAGGTCGGGGTGAGGTCGAGCTTCTCGGCGACGGCCGTCGCGACGTCGACGTCGTAGCCGGTGAGCGCGCCCGAGCCGCCCTCGTGGTACGTGAAGGGCTGATAGGTGCCCTCGGTGCCGATGACGAGCTCGCCCGAGTCCCGGATGTCGCTGAGGCTCTTCGCCGCGCTGGTGTCGGCGGTCGAGTCGCCGGTCTGCGTGACCACCCCGTCGGTGGAGGCCGGCGCGCAGGCGGTGAGCGCCAGGGCGGCTGCGGCGACGACGCCGAGGGCGGAGAGACGGCGGACGGTGCGGGGGGCGGTGATCTTCACGGGAATCCTTCACTGCGACTCGGGGGTCGGACGAGCCATCCGACACTAACGCCGCAGGCGTCGGCGTGATTCCCGATGACCCGGGATGACGTGCGAGGCGGCCGCCGGCGGCTCAGCGGCGGGACAGCGCGGCCTCGACCGACGGGGCGCCGTCGAGTCGGATGTGCCGATGGGCGACGCGATCGGCCGACACCGCAACGGCGCTGAGCGACAGCGACGAGAAGAGGCGTCCGTCGACGAGATCCGACCGGATGAGCGCATCGTCGTCGTCGGGGGCGAGGCGGCTGCTCTCGCGGAGCAGATCGAGCCAGGGCCCCCAGGCGCCCTCGCCCTCGCCCGCTGAGCCGAGGGGCCCGGCAGGAGGCGCGACATCGCGGAATCGCGGCAGCCAGCGGTCGACGCGCGGCACCGAGCGGTCGTCGGGCGCTGCATGCGTCAGCACGTGCACCCCGGGGGCGAGACGGGTGGTCGTCGTGATCGAGCCGTCCCATGTGGAGTGCGTCGCGCCTCCTCGATCGGCGGTCAGCAGGTTGAAGGTGCGCGTGCGCTGCGGACCGACGGGGAGCACGCCGTCGGCCGCGGCCCGCAACGGCAGCGAGCCCCGGGTCGCCCAGCCGCCCTCCGGCACGGGCGGCTCCTCGTGCCGGTTGAGCACGACGCTCGCGCGACTCGGATCGTCCGCGACGGCCAGCCAGGCCCCACCGGCCTCGCGGTCGTGCACCCCGGTCACCCGGTCGCCGAGCTCGGGCCACCAGGCCCCGGGCTCGTCCCACGGGCGGTCCGGTGACTCGTCGCGCAGCCCGAAGAGGACCACCGGCCACTCGGCGTCGGGCGCGATCGAGACGACGACGGTGCACATGGGTCCTCCGGGCGACGGCACCCGGCGGCTGGTGGACGGGCGGACGATCAGGCGAGCGGTCACGAGATGCGGCATCGTGGCAGTGCAACGCTACCGATCCCGCCCCGGATCGGCCGACCGTCCGCATCGATCGACAGGCACCCCGTGACGCACGACTCCTCCCCGCACTCCCCCGCCGACACGACCGACCCCGCGCGGCGACTCACGATCGTCGTCGGGATCTCGGGCGGGATCGCCGCGTACAAGGCCGTCGGGGTCGTGCGGGGGTTCGTCGTGCAGGGGCACGACGTCCACGTCGTCCCGACCGAGGCGGCCCTCCGCTTCGTCGGCGCGCCGACCCTCGAGGCGATCAGCCGCAACCCGGTGCACACCTCGGTCTTCGACGACGTGGCGCAGGTGCGGCACGTCGCTCTCGGGCAGCAGGCCGATCTGATCGTCGTCGCCCCCGCGACCGCGCACACGCTCGCCAAGATCGCGCACGGCCTGTCGGACGACCTGCTGGGCACCACCATCCTCGCGAGCACCGCGCCGCTGGTCGTCGCACCCGCCATGCACACCGAGATGTGGCGGAACCCCGCGACGGTCGCGAACACCGAGCTCCTCCGCAGCCGCGGCGTCACGGTGGTCGGACCCGCGGACGGCCCGCTCACGGGCGGCGACTCGGGGCCGGGTCGTCTCAGCGAGCCCGACGAGATCGTGGCGGCCGCGCTCGCGGTCGCGAGCCGCACCTCCTCGACCGCCCACGACCCCGCCGAGGAGGCGCGGGTCGACGACCTCGCGGGGCTCCGGCTGGTCGTGTCCGCCGGAGGCACCCGCGAGCCCCTCGACCCCGTCCGCTTCATCGGCAACCGGTCCACGGGAAAGCAGGGCGCTGCGATCGCCCTGGCCGCCGCCCGCCGGGGAGCGACGGTGACCGTCGTCGCCGCCGAGCTCGACGGCGCGGTGCTGCGCACGATCGCGGCCGTGCCGGGCATCCGCGTGCTGCCCGTCTCGACCGCTCTCGAGCTCGAGACGGCGATGCGCGGCGAGGCCGCCGCCAACGACGTGGTCGTCATGACGGCCGCCGTGGCCGACTACCGGCCCGCGGAGGTGTCGGCGGGAAAGATCAAGAAGGACGACACGGGCGATGAGATGGTCGTCCGTCTGGTCCGCAACCCCGACGTGCTGGCCGGGCTCGTCGCGGACCGCGGCGTGGACCAGACCGTCGTCGGCTTCGCCGCCGAGACGACGGACGACCGCGACGAGCTCGTCGCACTCGGGCGCACGAAGCAGCGGCGGAAGGGCGCGGACCTGCTCGTGCTGAACTCGGTCGGGTGGTCGGCGGGATTCGGCAGCGACGACACGGCGGTGGTCGTCATCGATCGGGACGGGACCGAGGTCGCCGAAGCACGCGGGTCGAAGCACGAGGTGGCCGACGCTCTGCTCACCGCGGTGGCCGCTCTCCGGGCGGTCTGAGGGGCCGCCCGGCCGACGGACCCCTCGACCGGGATGTCCTCGTCGGCCCCTCCGACGAGTCGGCCGGGGAATGACGAAAGCCCCGGCGCGTGCCGGGGCTTTCTCGGTGTGAGCGATACTGGGATCGAACCAGCGACCTCTTCCGTGTCAGGGAAGCGCGCTACCGCTGCGCCAATCGCTCAAACTTTTTCACTTGGAACTGCATCGATTGTAGACCTGGGTCTGCAACGATTGGAGGTGGAGACGGGATTTGAACCCGCGTGAACGGCTTTGCAGGCCGGTGCCTCGCCTCTCGGCCACTCCACCATACGAGTAGCCCCCAAAGGGAGGCCACCAGTCGGTGGACCACCCTCTGGTGAGCTTGACACTCGAGCGGATGACGAGATTCGAACTCGCGACCCTCACCTTGGCAAGGTGATGCGCTACCACTGCGCCACATCCGCATTTCGCTTTGCATTTCTGCGTGCAAAAGAACAATACCCACACCCCGGACCAGAAACCAAATCGAGTCAACCTCGTGTCTTGCGAGACCCGATCGGCCGGCACCGCGCCTCCTCGACCGCCCTGTCGAATGGCGTTCGAGCCTGCTCATGCACTAGCATCGACGAGTCCCGCAGGGGCGATTGGCGCAGTTGGTAGCGCGCTTCCTTCACACGGAAGAGGTCATCGGTTCGAGTCCGGTATCGCCCACACGACAGTCGAGAGAGCCCCGGTCAACCGGGGCTCTTCCGTTTCTCCGGGCCTGCGTCTCCGTCTCCAGGGGCCTCCGCGGCATCGATCCCGACGTCTCCCTCGTGGGTCGCGGCTTCGCGCAGCCCTCTCTCGTCAGCGTCGAGACGCCGTCCGGTGGAATCGCTCGACGAGCACCTCGAGGTAGTCGACGGACGGGGCCCCCAGGGTGTCGAGATCGGCCGCGCACGCGACGAACGAGACCTCGTCGAATTCCGGGTCGGACTCACGCCGCACGACGGCCGCATGCCCCTCGCGGATCACCTCCGCCGGCAGAGCGGGGGCGAGGAAGAAGAACCCGAGGTTCAGGTCGGCGCGCCGGACGACCGCCCACAGGTCGAGGTCGCCGGGTTCGGCCGTGACTCCGGCCTCCTCGGCGAGTTCGGTCGCGGCATGGGCCCGCAGGCTGTCCAGGGTCACGCCTCCGCCGCCTTCCGTCGGCTCCAGACCGCCCCCGGGGAACTGGACGAGACCCGGGCTCGACGTCGTCGCCGACATGCGCCCGACGAGCAGACGGCCGTCCGTCGTCGGCTGCACGACGCAGACGAAGATCGACGACAGGGCGGGGGCGCCCGGGATCGTCCGCACGGCGCGATAGCGGTACGTCGCCCGGGACCAGCTCACCTCGAGCGTTGCGGCGCCCGGGCGGACGTCTCGGCAGAGGACGACGGGGCCGTCGAACAGGAACGGATCCCGCCGCACCGCGGCGTCCCACGCATCGTCGATCGCGACCAGCATCTCGCGAGGCACGACCGGCCCCGGCATCTCGTCGAAGCGGACGTCGACGCCGTCGAGCACCACGACGCCAGGACCGAGCTCACGGGGATGCATGCCTCGACTCTCGCATGCGCGGACCTCAACCGCATCGAGCCGGAGCGGCGACGCAGGCGACTCGTCTGCCGGACGGGGAACGGCCCCGGTCCGAGGACCGGGGCCGTTCCGTCGATCGGCGTCGACTACTGGCGCGAGTTCTCCAGCACGTAGCCCTCCTCGCCGTGGATGGCGAGGTCGATGCCGGCGACCTCGTCCTCGTTCTTGACGCGGAACCCGATGGTCTTCTCGATGACGAAGCCGATCAGGTAGGCCAGGACGAACGAGTAGACCATGACGGCCAGCGCCGAGACGGCCTGGATGCCGAGCTGGTCGAGGGAGCCCGAGAAGATGAGTCCGCTGCCGTTGGCGAAGAAGCCGAGGTAGAGGGTTCCGATCAGACCGCCGACGAGGTGGATGCCGACGACGTCGAGCGAGTCGTCGAACCCGAGCTTGAACTTCAGGTCGATCGCCAGGGCGCAGACAGCACCCGCGACGACGCCCAGCACCATGGCCCAGAACGGCGTCAGGGCGGCGCAGGCGGGCGTGATGGCGACCAGGCCGGCGACGGCACCCGAGGCGGCGCCGATCGACGTCGCCTTGCCGTCCTTGAGCTTCTCGACCACGAGCCACCCGAGGATGGCGGCGGCCGGGGCGGCGATCGTGTTCAGGAAGGCGAGGGCGGCGACGCCGTCGGCGGCGAGCTCCGAGCCGGCGTTGAAGCCGAACCAGCCGAACCACAGCAGACCCGCGCCGAGGAGCACGAAGGGCGGGTTGTGGGGCTTGTCGGCGCCCTTGGCGAAGCCGACGCGCTTGCCGAGCACGAGGGCGAGGGCGAGGGCCGCTGCACCGGCGTTGATGTGGACCGCCGTGCCTCCGGCGAAGTCGATCACGCCCATGCTGGCGATCCAGCCGCCGTCGACCACCGAGCCGTCCTCGCCGAGGGTGAAGTTGAAGACCCAGCTCGCGACGGGGAAGTAGACGATGGTCGCCCAGACGCCGGCGAAGATCATCCACGCGCCGAACTTGGCGCGGTCGGCGATGGCGCCCGAGATGAGGGCGACGGTGATGATGGCGAACGTCGCCTGGAACGCCGCGAAGGCGATGGTCGGGTAGGCGCCGGCCGGGTCCTGGCTGTCGACGAACAGCGAGTTGAGGCTGAACATCGAGGGGTCGAAGCCGAAGACGCCGTCCCAGCCGATGTAGGTGTCGGTGCCGGCGGGCCCCTCGGGGCCGTTCGAGAAGGCGATCGAGTAGCCGAACAGGACCCAGAGCACGGCGATGAGGCCCATGGCCCCGAAGCTCAGCATCATCATGCTGATGACGCTCTTGGCCTTGACCAGGCCGCCGTAGAAGAACGCCAGGCCGGGGGTCATGAGCAGCACTAGTGCTGCTGTGATCAGCATGAAGGCGGTATTGCCTTGATCCATCTGTGAGTCACCTCTCGATTCGGGAGCCAGGGGCAACGGTCGGCCGCCCGACCGTGAGGACTCACGGGCTGTGGGGGCGGGACCGGGGTGCGGCTCTCAGTGTCGTGGGGTGAGGTTTCGTTACGTGTGCATCGATGTTTCGGGAATGTAACGCGATTCGGGCCCGTGTAAACAACGTGTTTCGGATCGAAGCGGATCCGGTCGGAGGCCGGCGCCTCTCGCACGGAGCACGGTCGGCGGCGCCTCAGAGCGACGTCAGGGCGACGAGTCGCGAGACGGCCCTGAGGTACTTCTTGCGGTACCCGCCGGCGAGCATCTCGTCGCCGAAGACGGAGTCCAGCGGCGTCCCGGAGGCCACGACCCGCACCTGGCCGTCGTAGAGACGATCCACGAAGGCGACGAATCGGAGGGCGTCCGTCTGGCTGGTGAGCGGTGCGACGTCGCGGAGCCCGACGGCGTCGACGCCGGCCACGAGCTTGACGTACCGGCTCGGGTGGACGGTCGACAGATGTGCCACGACGGCGCCGAAGTCGTCGATGGACACGTGCCCCCGGGTGGCGGACAGGGCGGCGTCCACGTCGTCGACCACGGAGGCCGTCGCCTCCACCTCGCGCCGGCGGTAGTCGTTCCCGTCGATGCGCAGGGTGCGGAACCGATCCGAGAGCCCCTGGATCTCGCGGAGGAAGTCCGCGGCCGCGAAGCGCCCCTCCCCCAGGGCGTTCGGAGGGGTGTTCGACGTGGCGGCGATGCGGGTGCCGTCGTCGGCGAGATCACCGAGGAGACGCGTCATCATCATCGTGTCCCCCGGGTCGTCGAGCTCGAACTCGTCGATGCACACGAGCGAGGCCCCCTTCAGCTGGGCCGCGGCGCCCGCGTAGCCCACGGCCCCGACGAGGGCGGTGTACTCGATGAAGGTGCCGAAGTAGCGTCGACCCGCGCTGCGGTTGTAGAGCGCCGCGAGCAGATGCGTCTTGCCGACGCCGAAGCCGCCGTCGAGATAGAGGCCCGGCAGCACGACGGAGGCCTCGGCGCGCCTCCTGAAGAGCCCCCGTCGAGCCCCGGGGGCCGGAGCCTCGTCGAAGGTGCGGACGGCCTCGACCGCCTCGGCCTGCGACGGGAAGTCGTCGTCGGGTCGGTAGTTCTCGAGCGACGCGTCGGCGAACTGCCGCGGAGGCACGAGCTCGGTCACGATCTCGGCTCCCGTGATCGAGGGGGTGCGGTCGACGAGCGAGACGGCGCTCGCGGCGGGATCGGGTGACATCGGGACGGCCTCGGGGTCGATCGGGGGCGGAGCACGGAGACGCCCGGCGTCCGCCCGGCGATGTGTGGAAGAGTCTCTGGGGTTCCCGAGCGAGGCCGCGACACGGTGCGTAGCCTCGACGGGGTGGTGCTGACGCGAGTTTAGTGCGCACCCGCAACCCGAACACCCGCCGCTCCCGCGGCCCTCCGCCTCGGCGGAGCGACTCACCCGGAGGTAAGCCCATGGTCGTCGAGCACGACACGTCCGCCCGTTTCAGCGAGTACGCCCACCCTGAACGACTGGTGAGCACCGACTGGCTGGCGGAGCACCTCGACTCCCCCGGTCTCGTCGTCGTCGAGTCCGACGAGGACGTCCTCCTCTACGAGACGGGGCACATCCCCGGCTCCGTCAAGATCGACTGGCACCTCGACCTCAACGACCCCGTCCACCGCGACTACATCGACGGCGAGGGCTTCGCCCGTCTCATGTCGTCGAAGGGCATCTCGCGCGACACGACCATCGTCGTGTACGGCGACAAGAACAACTGGTGGGCGGCGTACGCCCTCTGGGTGTTCTCGCTGTTCGGACACGACGACGTCCGACTGCTCGACGGCGGCCGGGCCGCCTGGGAGGCCGAGGGCCGCGAGTACACGACCGAGGCACCCGAGCCCGAGCCGACCGACTACCCCGTCGTCGAGCGCGACGACACCGTCATCCGCGCCTACAAGGACGACGTGCTCGCCCACCTGGGCAAGCCCCTCATCGACGTGCGCTCCCCCGAGGAGTACTCGGGCGAGCGCACCACCGCTCCGGCCTACCCCGACGAGGGCGCCCTGCGAGCCGGGCACATCCCGTCCGCGGCGAACGTCCCCTGGGGCCGGGCCGCGGCGGACGACGGGCGATTCCGGTCCGCCGCCGAGCTCGACGCGATCTACCGCGACGGCGCCGGCCTCGCGACCGGCGACGAGGTCGTCGCCTACTGCCGCATCGGCGAGCGGTCGAGCCACACCTGGTTCGTCCTGCATCACCTAATGGGCTTCGAGAACGTCCGGAACTACGACGGCTCGTGGACCGAATGGGGCAGCGCCGTCCGCGTCCCGATCGTTCGGGGCAGCGAGCCCGGAGAGGTCCCCTCCCGGTGACGGCCGCCGCGCTGCCCGCCTCCCTCGTCGAGATCCGCGAGGAGTTCCGGGCCCTCGAGGTGCGGGACCGACTGCAGCTGCTCCTCGAGTTCTCGAACGAGCTGCCCGACCTGCCCGCCCGGTACGCCGACCACCCCGACCTCCTCGAGCGCGTCGTCGAGTGCCAGTCCCCGGTGTACCTGTTCGTCGAGGTCGTCGACGGCCGGGTGCACCTGCACGCCACCGCGCCGCGCGAGGCTCCGACGACCCGCGGATTCGCGTCGATCCTCGCGCAGGGCCTCGACGGACTCACCGTCGAGGAGGTCCTCGACGCCGTGCCCGACGACTACCCGCAGACGATCGGGCTGACCGAGGCCGTCAGCCCGTTGCGCATCCGGGGCATGACGGCCCTGCTGGCCCGCGCCAAACGGCAGATCCGCGACAGGGTCGCCTCCGCGTGACCCTCCGCGTGCTGCACACGACCGAGCGGGCCTCCGCGACCGGTCTCGAGCTCGACATCGAGCACGAGGGCACGCCGGCTCGCCTGCGCGAGCTGTACGCGCCTCCCGCGGACGTGTGGACCCGGCTCAACCTGATCACGGCCGTCAGCGGCGACGCGGCGGGGTCGGACGGCACGTCCGAGACGCTCAGCAACCCGACCGATCGCATGATCCTCGCCGCCGTCCGCGCCGTGGCCGACGGCGTCGTGGTCGGCGCGGCCAGCGTGCGGGCCGAGGGGTACCGCGTGCCGAAGACGTCGCGACTCGTGGTGGTCACCGCGTCGGGCGACCTGTCGGGTCACCGCATGGACCCGGCCGCCGCCGAGCGGGTCGTCGTGGTCTGCCCCGAGGCCGCCGTCCCCGAGGTCCGTCGGACCCTCGGCGACGAGGTCGCCGGGGCTGCGACCGTCCTGACCTGCGCCGACGACGATCGGCGGCTCGAGCCCGCGGCCGTGCTCGACCGCCTCCACGAGCACGGGCTGCTGTCGCTCGTCTGCGAGGGAGGTCCGTCGCTCGCGGGTCAGCTCCTGCACGACGGCCTGGTCGACGAGCTGTGCCTCTCGACCTCCCCCGTGGTCATCGGCAGCGGGCTCCCGGTCTTCGGCCGTGAGCGCTTCGACCCCTCGGTCCTGACGCTCAGTCAGCTGCTGATGGACGAGCAGAGCGCCCTCTACGCCCGCTGGCTCGTGGAAGACGGGCCAGCCACTCGTCGATGACCCGGTCGAAGCGCTCGGGATCGAGGTTGTAGAGCTTGGTGTGCCGAGCGGTGTCGAACACCTCGAGTCGGACGATGTCGGGCCGGGCCGCGGCGAGGGCGTGCGACGCGGTCGACGGCACGAAGCCGTCGTCGTCGCTGTGCAGCAGCAGCACCGGGACGTCGAGCGCAGGGGCCCTCGCGACGAGGTCGAGCCGGTCGAGATCGATCGGTCGCCGACGTCCGCTCAGCCTCGAGAGCACCGGGGACTGCAGGAGGCGCAGCACCAGTCGCTGGACGGCCCCCGGAACGTGCATGGCCGCTCCCTGGAATCGGAGGGTGGTCCGCCAGTCGACGACCGGCGACTCGAGCACGACCCCGTCGACGTGGTGCGCCAGCGCCGATCGGGTCAGCGCCTGGAGGACGACGGCCCCGCCCATCGACCAGCCCATCAGCACGAGCGACGTCGCGCCGTGGTCGAGCGCGTACGCCATGGCCGACTCCACGTCGGCCCACTCGTCGTCCCCGAGGGCGTAGCGCCCGTCCGCCGAGCGGGGCGCCTCGCCGTCGTTCCGGTACGACACGAGGAGGGCGCTGTGGCCGTTCCGACGGAACACCGGCACCGAGCGGATCGTCTCGGCGCGGGTGACCCCGCGACCGTGCACGCCGATCATCCACGGGCCCGCCGTCCCTCCCTCGGCCGGAACCAGCCAGGCGGGGGCCGGGCCGATCTCGGTGACGACCCGCACCTCCTCGGCGTCCAGCCCGGCCTCGCCGGGGTCGGACCAGAGCCATCCGCCGAGCCGACCCGATCGCGCCCGGCCGAGATCCCCGGCGGTCACCTGCTCGACCCGTCTCGTGACGACGCGACCGTCGTCGCTCAGGAGGTCCGAGAGCCGCGCGTGACCGGTCCCGCCGTCGAACCAGAGGCTGTACCGACCGGGGAGGCGCGAGTCGGCCGTCGACGTCAGGGCGACCGTGCCCGCTTCCGGGTCGTGACCGAGGATGCGCAGGTCGTCACGTCGACGGCGCTCGGGCGTGACGATCCTCCGCATGGCGGAGACGACGCCACCGGCGACGGCGAGGACGGAGAGGCCGACGGTCGAAGCCGCGACCACGGCGACGACGGTCAGCGCGGAGGAGGACCCGGCGGCGGACGACCGCCGGATCGCGGGACGGGAGGACGCTCGGCTGGTCACGACGGACTCCGGACACTCGAGGCGGGCACGGGCCGACCGGCTCGGACGGACGACGCCCGTCGTGCGGCCCGACGCGGCGTGCCGCCATCCTGACGGTCAGCTCGGAGCCTAGTCTGCACACGTGTCCGACAATCCCCCGACTCCGTCGCCGGCGCCCGCGTTCCTCGCAGCGGTCGACGCCGTGCGCCGAGCCGCGTCTCGGGACGACCTCGCCGTCGTCGAGATCCCCGCCCCGGGCGGTCTGGCCCCCGGCTCGCTGGCCCTGGCCGGCGACGTGGTCGGCGCCAGCGGCCGTGCCGACCCCGCCCTGGGCACCGGACGCTTCACCCTCCTCCACGACGCCTCCGAACCCGAGGCCTGGGGAGGTCCGTTCCGGGTGGTCTGCTTCGCGCAGGCGCCGCTCGAGACCGACCTCGCCCTCGACCCGTTCGTCGCCGACGTCGCCTGGTCGTGGCTCGTCGACTCGCTCGACGTGCGCGGCGCCTCGTACGACTCGGCGTCGGGCACGGCCACGAAGGTCCTCTCGACCGGGTACGGCGAGCTCGCGCGCCACGGCGACGGCGCCCTGCTCGAGCTGCGCGCCTCGTGGAGCCCCACCAGCACCGACCTCGGCCCCCACATCGAGGCCTGGGGCGAACTGATCTGCACGCTCGCGGGACTGCCGCCGACGGTCGAGGGCGTCACGCTCCTCGCCTCGCGTCGTGTGGGTCGGGACTGAACCAGAAGGACGATCATGAACACCGCCGCATCAGAACCCCGTCGCGACGACGCCTCCGCGGCGTCCGAGCCCGTGGTGTCCGTCTCGCCCACCGTGCTGACCACGGCGGACGACCTGCACGGACGCGTCGACGTCATCGCGGACCGCGACGGCTACCTCGCCGCCGTCGAGGCGATCCGCGCCGGGAGCGGACCGGTCTCGATCGACGCCGAGCGCGCCTCCGGATTCCGCTACTCGCAGCGGGCGTACCTCATCCAGGTCTTCCGCCGCGGAGCGGGCGTGTTCCTCTTCGATCCCCCCGCCATCGGCTCCTTCGCCGAACTGCAGGAGGTGATCGGCCACGAGGAGTGGGTGCTGCACGCCGCCAGCCAGGATCTCGCGTGCCTCCGCGAGGTCGGACTCGATCCCCAGACGGTCTTCGACACCGAGCTCGGCGCCCGCATAGCCGGACTGCCCAAGGTCGGTCTCGGGGCCGTCGTCGAGCAGCTCCTCGGCGTGCACCTCGCGAAGGAGCATTCCGCCGCCGACTGGTCGACCAGGCCCCTCCCCCAGAGCTGGCTCGTCTACGCCGCCCTCGACGTCGAACTGCTCGTCGACCTCCGCGACGCCATGGAGGCGCGGCTCGTCGACGCCGGCAAGCTCGAGATCGCCCGACAGGAGTTCGCCGCCACGGTGGCCCGCGAGGCCAAGCCGCCGAAGGCCGAGCCCTGGCGTCGGCTGACCGGTCTGCACACGGTGCGGGGCGCTCGAGGACTCGCCGTCGCGCGCGAGCTGTGGTCGGCCCGCGACGAGTACGCCCGCGAGATCGACACGGCCCCGGGACGCCTCGTCCCGGACTCGTCGCTCGTGGCCGCGACCAAGGCCATGCCTGCCGACAAGCGCGCCCTCGCCTCGCTCCGCGAGTTCGTGGGGCGGGCGAGCCGCAGCGAGCTGGACCGCTGGTGGGCCGCCATCGAACGCGGCCTCGCCACCGGCGATCTGCCCTCGACGCGCGGTCCGGCCGGCGAGACCCTGCCCCCGCCCCGCAGCTGGGCCGACAAGAACCCGATGGCCGACGCGCGCTACCGGTTCGCCCGACCCCGCGTCGCCGAGATCGCGGACTCGCTCGACATGCCGGTCGAGAACCTCCTCACGCCCGAGCACCTCAGACGACTCGCCTGGGAGCCCCCGATCCCGTTCGAGACCGAGGCCGTCGCCACCGCTCTGGCGGGCCTCGGAGCGCGACCCTGGCAGATCGACGCCGTCGCCGGCGTGCTCGCCGACGCGTTTGTCGACGCCCACCAAGAGCCCGAGGACGGCGACGCCCCGGCTTCGTAGACTTCCGCGAAGGATTCTCCGCCGCACAGGTGCCATCCCTAGGCTCACGGCAGATCCGAGCACTGGAGGCACTGTGGCCGAGAGAACAGAAGTCGTCTTCGTCGACGGGGTACGCACCCCGTTCGGGCGGGCCGGCGACAAAGGCATGTACTGGAAGACCCGGGCCGACGACCTCGTCGTCAAGGCGATGAAGGGGCTGCTCGAGCGGAACCCGTCGCTGCCCCTCGACCGCGTCGACGACGTCGCCATCGCGGCGACGACGCAGCAGGGCGACCAGGGGCTCACCCTCGGTAGGACCACGGCCCTCCTGGCGGGTCTGCCGAAGTCCGTTCCCGGGTTCGCCATCGACCGCATGTGCGCGGGCGCGATGACCAGCGTGACGACGTTGGCCGGCGGCATCGCCTTCGGCGCCTACGACGTCGCCATCGCCGGCGGCGTCGAGCACATGGGCCGCCACCCGATGGGCTTCGACGCCGACCCGAACCCGAGGTTCCTGGCCGAGAAGCTCGTCAGCGGCGAAGCGCTCAACATGGGCAACACGGCCGAGCGCATCCACGACCGGTTCCCGCAGCTGACGAAGGAGCGGTCCGACCGCTACGCCATGCGCTCGCAGCAGAAGGTGGCCGCGGCCTACGAGGCCGGGCATCTGCAGCCCGACCTCGTGCCCGTCGCCATCGCGACCGACGAGGGCTGGGGGCTCGCCACACGCGACGAGGCGCCCCGCCCGGAGACGACCCTCGAGGGCCTCGCCTCTCTGCGGACCCCCTTCCGACCGCACGGCCGCGTGACGGCCGGCAACTCGTCGGGTCTGAACGACGGAGCGACCGTCAGTCTGCTCGCGTCGCAGCAGGCCGCCGACGAACTGGGCCTGGCCGCGAAGATGCGTCTCGTCAGCTTCGCCTACGCCGGAGTCGACCCCGAGATCATGGGCATCGGGCCCGTCCCCTCGACCGAGAAGGCCCTCCGCAAGGCAGGGCTCGACATCGACGACATCGGACTCTTCGAGCTCAACGAGGCCTTCGCCGTGCAGGTGCTGTCTCTGCTCGACCACTTCGGCATCGACGACGACGACCCCCGCGTCAACCCCTGGGGAGGCGCCATCGCCGTCGGTCACCCCCTCGCCTCGAGCGGGGTCCGCCTGATGATCCAGCTCGCCCGACAGTTCGAGCAGCGACCCGACGTGCGCTACGGCCTCACCGCCATGTGCGTCGGCCTCGGCCAGGGCGGCAGCGTCATCTGGGAGAACCCGCACTACTCGCGAAAGGGGGCCCGAGCATGACGACGGCGCTCGAGACCCTGAAGGCCCTCTCCGCGGACGAGGTCGTGACGCATTCGCACGTCCGCGACGTGCCGCTGCCCTCCGGCGGCGTGCTCGCCCTCGTCACTCTCGACAACGGACGCGACCACACCCGGCCGAGCACTCTGGGGCCCGCGACCCTCGCCGAGTACGGCGAGACCCTCGACTCCCTGCGAGCCCGCGCCTCCCGAGGCGAGATCGACGCCATCGCCGTCACCGGCAAGCCGTACTTCCTGGCCGCCGGCGCGGACCTCAGCAAGGTCGGCCAGATCCCGAGCCGCGACGTCGGCCTCGAGCTCGCCCGCCAGGGGCACGCGGTCCTGGGCAAGCTGCACGAGGCCGGCGTGCCGACCTTCGTCTTCGTCAACGGCCTCGCCCTGGGCGGCGGGGTCGAGATCGCCCTCCACGCCGACTACCGCACGGTCGACTCGTCGGCCGCGGCCATCGCGCTGCCCGAGGTGTTCCTCGGACTCATCCCGGGTTGGGGCGGGGCCTGGCTGCTGCCCAACCTCATCGGCATCGAGAACGCCCTCCGGGTCATCGTCGAGAACCCCCTGAAGAACAACCGGACGCTGAAACCCGCGCAGGCGCTCGAGCTGGGCATCGTCGACGCGATGTTCGGCCCCGCGTCGTTCCTCGAGGAGAGCATCCGCTGGGCCGACGGCGTCGTCACGGGCCGGATCGCCGTCAAGCGGCCGAACACGCCCGGGCGCATCGAGCGCGCCGTCAAATGGGACGCCGCCGTCGGCATCGCCCGCAAGTCGCTCCAGTCGAAGATCGGCACCGTGGCGGCCTCGCCCTACGCCGCACTCGATCTGCTCAAGGCCGCGAAGAACACCGATCGTGCGACGGGCTTCGCCGCCGAGGACGAGGCGCTGGCCGATCTGGTCTCCGGCGACCAGTTCCCCGCCAGCATGTACGCCTTCGATCTGGTGCAGAAGCGCGCGAAGCGCCCCGCGGGTGCCCCCTCTCCCGACCTCGCACGGGCGATCGGCAAGGTCGGGGTCGTGGGAGCGGGGCTGATGGCGAGTCAGTTCGCGCTGCTGTTCGTGCGGCGGCTCCGAGTGCCCGTCGTCATCACCGACCTCGACCAGGGACGCGTCGATGCCGGTGTGGCCCGCATCAGAGCCGAGATCGTCCAACTCGCCGAGAAGAGCCGCATCTCGGCCGACGAGTCCAACCGGCTGGAGGCGCTGGTCACCGGGACGACCGACCTCGCCGACTTCGCCGACTGCGACTGGGTCATCGAGGCCGTCTTCGAGGAGCTCGAGATCAAGCAGAAGGTGTTCGCCGACGTGGAGGCCGTGGTCTCCGAGACGGCCATTCTGGCGACCAACACATCGTCGCTCGGCGTCGCGGCGATCGGTTCGGGGCTCGCCCACCCCGAGCGGCTCGTCGGGTTCCACTTCTTCAATCCCGTGGCGGTCATGCCCCTGATCGAGGTCGTGAAGACCGCTCGAACCGACGAAGCGACCCTGAGCACCGCCATGGTGACGGCGAAGAACCTCCGCAAGAACGCTGTCATCACCGCCGACACGCCCGGCTTCGTCGTCAACCGCATCCTCGCCAAGGTCCTGGGCGAGGCCATGCACGCGGTCGAGACCGGCACCCCGTTCGAGGTCGTCGATCGCTCCATCGATCCGTTCGGCCTCCCCATGACGCCCTTCGAGCTGCTCGAACTCGTCGGTCTGACCGTGGGCGCGCACGTCCTAGACACCCACCATGCGGCCTTCCCCGAGCGATTCCACGCGAGCGAGGCGCTCCATCGGCTCGCCGATCACGGACGGATCTTCGATCGCGACTCGAAGGGACGCCGCCAGGGGTTCGACAAGAAGGCCGTCGCCCTCGTCGCGGGACAGGGCACGCCTCTCACCGCCGACGAGCTCCGTGTCCGGATCGAAGACGGCCTCGCGGATGAGGTCGGTCGCATGCTCGACGACGGAGTCGTCTCCGCGGCTGAGGACATCGATCTGTGCCTCATCCTCGGCGCGGGCTACCCGTTCCAGATGGGCGGGCTCACTCCGTATCTGGATCGCGTCGGGGCCTCCGAACGCGTCCGCGGCACGACCTTCCACACCCCGGCGATCCGAGGCGTGAACGCCTGATCCGCGTCGACCGACGGGGACGGCCCCGCAGCCCGAGAGGCTGCGGGGCCGTTCGCGTCAGCGTCAGCGTTCGCGTCGCTCAGTCGCGGTGCCGGGCCGAACCCGGTGCGTCGGCGGACTCCTCGTCGGAGAGCGGTCGGGCGACCGGGATCTTGCTGCCCAGCACCTGCGCGACGACGTCGCGGGCGATGGTCTGCGGTGTCAGCCCGACCTCCTCGAGGATCTCGGCCCTCGAACCATGCGCCAGGAACTCGTCGGGGAGACCGAGTTCGGTGACGGCGGTGTCCACTCCGGCCTCCCGGAGGTCCTGCCGGATCCGGGTCCCGATGCCGCCCACCCGGACGCCGTCCTCGATGGTCACCACGAGACGATGAGACGCCGCCAGGTCGATGACTGAACGGGCCACCGGCACGACCCAGCGCGGGTCGACGACCGTGGCGCCGATGCCCTGGTCGGCGAGACGGGCGGCGACGTCGAGCCCCACCGTGGCCATGGGGCCGACGCAGACCAGGAGGACGTCGTGGCGGTCGCCCCGGTGCAGCACGTCGACGCCGTCGGCCAGTCGCTCGACGGCGTCGTGCTCCGTGCCGACGCTGCCCTTCGAGAACCGGACGACCGTCGGGGCGTCGGTGACGGCGACAGCCTCCCGGAGCTCCTCGCGGAGGCGCGTGGCGTCACGCGGCGCCGCCAGACGGATGTGCGGAACGATCTGCAGGAGCGCGAGGTCCCACATTCCATGGTGACTCGGGCCGTCGGGGCCGGTGACGCCGGCTCGATCGAGGACGAACGTCACACCCGCCTGATGCAGGCCGACGTCCATGAGGATCTGGTCGAACGCACGGTTGACGAACGTCGCGTAGAGCGCCACGACCGGATGCAGCCCTCCGAAGGCGAGGCCGGCGGCGCTCGTGACGGCGTGCTGTTCGGCGATCCCCACGTCGAGCACCCGCCCCGGGAACCGCTCGGCGAGCTTGTGGAGACCGACGGGGCGCAGCATGGCGGCGGTGATGCCCACGACCGTGGCGTCGCGCTCGGCGATCGACACGATCTCATCGGCGAAGACCGAGGTCCACGACGGGGCGCCCGTGGCCGCGATCGGCTCCCCCGTCTCGGGGTCGATCTGACCCACGGCGTGGAACTGATCGGCGACATCGGCTCGGGCGGGGTCGTAGCCCCGGCCCTTCTCCGTGATCGCGTGGACGATGACCGGCGTGCCGTAGTTCTTGGCCTGCTGGAGCGCCTCCTCCATCGCCGTCTGGTCGTGTCCGTCGACCGGGCCGACGTACTTGATGTCGAGGTTCGAGTACAGCGCCTCGTTGTTCGTGAAGCGACTGAGGAAACCGTGGAGCCCGCCTCTCACGCCACGATAGAAGGCCCGCCCCGGGTGACCCAGGTGATCGAAGAACGCCCGACTGCCCCGGTGCATGTCCCGGTACGTGCTGCGGGTGCGGACGGTGTTCAGGAACCGCGCCATGCCGCCGATCGTCGGCGCGTACGACCGGCCGTTGTCGTTCACGACGATGATGAGGCGGCGATCGTTGTCGTCGGAGATGTTGTTGAGGGCCTCCCAGGTCATGCCGCCGGTGAGAGCACCGTCGCCGACCACGGCCACGACGTGCCGGTCGGACTGACCCGTGAGCTGGAACGCACGCGAGATGCCGTCCGCCCACGAGAGCGAACTCGATGCATGCGAGCTCTCGACGATGTCGTGCTCGGACTCCGATCGCTGGGGGTATCCGGCGAGTCCGCCCCGCAGGCGGAGACGCGTGAAGTCCTGACGGCCGGTGAGGAGCTTGTGCACGTACGACTGGTGTCCCGTGTCGAAGACGATGGCGTCGTGCGGAGACTGGAAGACCCGATGAAGCGCGAGGGTGAGCTCGACGACGCCGAGGTTCGGACCGAGGTGGCCACCCGTCTTGGAGACCTCGGCGACGAGGAATCGTCTGATCTCGCCCGCGAGCTCGACCATCTGGTCGTCCGTCAGTCGGTCGAGATCACGTGGTCCGCTGATCGTTTCGAGCAGGCTCATACCGGCTTCCCTTCCACGCCCCCGAGGGCATCGGTTCAGTCTAGGCACCGAGGGTGCGGAGAACGGGAGAGACCCCCGACCACCGGCATGTCGCGGGGGCGGGGGCCTCTCGGATCGGCCAGGCTCAGACCAGGCTGCGGAGCACGTACTGCAGGATGCCGCCGTTGCGGTAGTAGTCGGCCTCACCCGGAGTGTCGATGCGGACGACCGCGTCGAACTCGACGACGGCCTTGCCCTCGGGCGAGTGGGCGGTCGGGCTGGCGACCACATGCACCGTCTTCGGCGTGGTGCCGGAGTTGAGCGCCTCGAGACCGGTGATGCTGATGGACTCGCTGCCGTCGAGGCCCAGCGACTCCCAGCTCGCACCGGCCGGGAACTGCAGGGGGACGACGCCCATGCCGATCAGATTCGAACGGTGGATCCGCTCGAAGCTCTCGGTGATGACGGCCTTGACCCCGAGGAGGCTCGTGCCCTTCGCGGCCCAGTCGCGGGATGATCCCGACCCGTACTCCTTGCCGCCCAGGATCACGAGCGGGGTGCCAGCCTCCTGGTAGTGCGCGCTGGCGTCGTAGATGAACGCCTGAGGGGCGTCCGGGAGGGTGAAGTCCCGCGTGTAACCGCCTTCGACGCCGTCCAGCAGCTGGTTCTTCAGACGGATGTTCGCGAACGTGCCGCGGATCATGACCTCGTGGTTGCCTCGACGGGATCCGTAGGAGTTGAAGTCCTTGCGATCGACGCCGTGCTCGGCGAGGTAGTGCCCGGCGGGACTGTCGACCTTGATCGACCCGGCGGGGCTGATGTGATCGGTGGTGACCGAGTCGCCGAGCTTGGCCAGGACGCGAGCGTCGAGGATGTCGGTGACGGGCGTCGTCTCGATGGTCATGCCGTCGAAGTACGGAGGCTTCCGCACGTACGTCGACTGCTCGTCCCACTCGAAGGTGGCTCCCGTGGGGGTCGGCAGCGACCGCCACCGCTCGTCGCCGTCGAACACGCCGGCGTACTCGTGCGTGAACATGTCCGTGTCGATCGACTCGTCGATGGTCTTCTGCACCTCGGCGGCGTCGGGCCAGATGTCGGAGAGGTAGACGTCGCCCCCCTCGGAGTCCGTGCCCAGCGCGTCGTTCTCGAAGTCGAAGTTCATCGAACCGGCGAGTGCGTACGCGATGACGAGCGGCGGGCTCGCCAGGTAGTTCATCTTGACGTCGGGGTTGATCCGCCCCTCGAAGTTGCGGTTGCCCGACAGGACGGCGGTCACGGCGAGGTCGTTGTCCTGGACGGCCGTCGAGATCTCGTCGATCAGCGGACCGGAGTTGCCGATGCAGGTCGTGCAGCCGTAGCCGACGGTGTAGAACCCCAGGTCTTCGAGGTAGGCCGTGAGACCGGCCTTCTCGTAGTAGTCCGTCACGACCTTCGAACCGGGTGCGAGGGTCGTCTTGACCCACGGCTTCGCCTTGAGGCCCTTCTGACTGGCGTTGCGCGCGAGGAGACCCGCGGCCAGCATGACCGACGGGTTAGAGGTGTTCGTGCAGGAGGTGATGGCCGCGATGGCGACCGCACCATGGTCGATCGTGAACTCGCGGCCGTCGTCCAGGGTGACGGGAGTCGGCTTCGACGTCTTGGCCGGGGCGTGCGACGTGTGAACGTGCGTCGGAGCCTCGGTCGCGTCGTCCTCTGCGGTCAGACCGATCGGGTCGGAAGCGGGGAAGGTGCCCTCGACCGCCGCGTCGACGCTCGTGTGATCGGTGGTCGCATAGGCGCCGAGGTCGACCTCGAACTGCGACTTGGCGGAGGTGAGCTCGATGCGGTCCTGCGGGCGCTTGGGCCCGGCGATGGAGGGGACCACGGTCGCGAGGTCGAGCTCGAGGTACTCGCTGAAGACGGGTTCGACCGAGGGGTCGTGCCACAGTCCCTGCAGCTTCGAGTACTTCTCGACCAGCTCGATCTGCTCGTCGCTGCGACCGGTCAGGCGGAGGTAGTCGAGCGTGACGTCGTCGATCGGGAAGATCGCCGCCGTCGACCCGAACTCGGGGCTCATGTTGCCGATCGTGGCGCGGTTGGCGAGCGGGACCTCGGCGACGCCTTCGCCGTAGAACTCGACGAACTTGCCGACCACCCCGTGCTGGCGCAGCTGCTGCGTGATGGTGAGGACGACGTCGGTCGCCGTGACGCCCGTCGGGATCGCGCCGCTCAGCTTGAAGCCGACGACACGTGGGATCAGCATCGACACCGGCTGACCGAGCATGGCCGCCTCGGCCTCGATCCCGCCGACTCCCCAGCCGAGCACGCCCAGGCCGTTGACCATGGTGGTGTGCGAGTCCGTGCCGACGAGCGTGTCCGGGTAGGCCTGGAGGACCGTGCCGCCGTCGGCCGTCGCCACGTCGCGGCTGTAGGTGACACGGGCCAGGTACTCGATGTTGACCTGGTGCACGATGCCGGTTCCCGGCGGCACGACCTTGAAGTCGTCGAACGCCGTCTGTCCCCAGCGGAGGAACTGGTACCGCTCGCCGTTGCGCTCGTACTCGATCTCGACGTTGCGCTCGAGGGCGTTCTCGCTGCCGAAGAGGTCGGCGATGACCGAGTGATCGATGACGAGCTCGGCCGGCGCGAGCGGGTTGATCTTCGTGGGATCGCCCCCGAGCGCCGAGACGGCCTCGCGCATGGTGGCGAGGTCGACGATGCAGGGCACGCCGGTGAAGTCCTGCATGACGACGCGAGCAGGCGAGAACTGGATCTCGGTGTCGGGCTCTGCGCTCGGCTGCCAGGAGCCGAGGGCGCGGATCTGCTCACCCGTCACGTTCGCACCGTCTTCGGTGCGGAGGAGGTTCTCGAGCAGGACCTTCAGGCTGAACGGCAGCCTCTCCGCTCCGTCGACCGCGTCGATGCGGTAGACCTCGTAGTCGGTGCCCCCGACCCTCAGCGAATCCTTCGAACCGAAACTGTTGATTGCAGACACGTGCCGTCTCCCTTGCTGACTCCGTCGTCATCATGGTCGCTGGTCGGATGCCGCACCAGCGAGGCAAGCCTAAGTCCGAAGACGGTCCATGAGCCGACGTCGTCGATTTATCTCGATGTCGAGATAAATGTACCACCGAGCGAGGCGGGAGGCGTTCAGCGTCCAGGCGCGTCGCGGTCGACGTCGGCCTCGAGACGGCCGCGGTAGACCGTCCGCACGAGCAGCCAGGTGACCCAGAGGACGGCGGCGTAGAGCGGCACCCCCATCACGAGCTTCACGGTCGCCAGGGCCGCGATCTCGCCGGAGAAGAAGAGCGGGAGCTGCACCGCGAGGCGCCCGGCGAACAGACCGCACCAGAGCCACGTCGTGGCGACCAGCACCCGTCGCTTCGCCCGATCGCGGCGCCAGGCGGAGCCTTCGTTGGTGAGGAGACCGACGACGATCCCGATGACCGGCCACCGCACGGCGATGCTCACGAGGAGGCCGAGCAGGGAGACGGCGTTAACGACGAGACCCGGGATGAAGTTGCCCTCGGCCCGACCGCTCAGCAGGGCGATGGCAGCCGAGAGCGCAATCCCCAGGACGCCGGCGAGGGCCTGCGCCACCGGGCCCTTCTGAAGGACCCGCGCCACGACGAACAGGACCGCGACTCCGACGGGGATGAGCACCGACGGCACGAGGCTGGCCGTCAGCGTGTAGACGACGACGAAGCCGAGCCCCGGGAGGATGGATTCGGCGAGCCCGCGCACCCCGCCGATGGCGGCGAGCAGTGCGCCTGCCGTCGGCACCTCACCCGGCGCGACCTGTCCGATGCCCGCCTTGCCGGCCGCCGCTCGGAGTTGAGCCGCCAGCGAGACGCGGGGGTCGTCGTCGGGCGAGCCGCTGTCCGCCGCGGGGCGGCCGTCGTCGATCACGGGTTTCAGACCTGCGACGGAGTGGTGCCCGGCGCGTCGGTGGGACCGGCCTTGGGCATGGAGAGGGGGATGAGGTCACGAGGCGCCATCGGACTGGTGCCCCTGACCACGACGATGCTCCGGAAGAGCTCCTCGATCTTCGCGGCGGCCTCGTCATCGACGGTGGCGTCGCCGGCGATGACCCCGCGGAGGAACCAGCGGGGACCATCCACACCGATGAACCGTGCGAGCCGTGTGTGACCGGGGTCGCCTCCCATCACGGGGATCTCGGCCCGCACCTCGGGACCGAACGGACCATCGACCTCCCTGGTCGCGCCTCCCTGGCGTTGGATCTGCTCGGAGATCTGCCCCCGGATCTCGTTCCACAGGCCGGCGCTGCGCGGGGCTGCGAAGGGCTGCACCTGCAGCGTGGACTTCGCGAAGTCGAGACCCACGGCGACGACCCGCTTGCTGCCCTCCTCGACCTCGAGCCGCAGGTGCAGACCCTCTCGAGGGACGATCTTCACGCCGCCGAGGTCCACGTACGGTCGGACGGGATTCGCCTCGGTCTCATCGAGGGGGCCCTCGTCCGCCCGGTCGGCCGGTGCGGACTTCGAGTCGTCGAACACCTCGACGTCGTCCAGACCGCTGACGTCGATCTCGACGTCGTCGCCGTCGACCTGCTCGACGTCGATCTCGACCTCGGCCGCCTGCTGTGCGCGCTTTGACTTCCTCATGCTGTTGCCGCTCCTGTCTGCTGTGCGTAGCCCGTCGATCCGAACCCGCCATCGCCGCGGACGCTCTCGGGGAGCGTCTCGACCGGCACGAACGTCGCCCTCACGATCGGGACGATGACGAGCTGCGCGATCTTGTCGCCGACGGCGATCTCGTGATCGTGCTCGACGTCGGTGTTGAGCAACGCGACCTTGATCTCGCCGCGGTACCCCGCATCGACCGTGCCCGGGCTGTTGACCACCGTGATGCCGTGCTTGGCCGCGAGACCGCTGCGCGGGACGACGAACGCGGCGTGCCCCTCGGGCAGCGCGATGCGCACGCCGGTGCCCACGAGGGCGCGGCGCCCGGCCCTGAGGGTGAGCGCCTCCGTCGACACGAGGTCGGCACCGGCGTCCCCGGGGTGCGAGTAGTTCGGCACGAACGCGGAGCCGGAGGCCCCGTCGACCGCGATCTGGACGTCCAGGGTCTGAATCACGTGTCGAGGGTAGTGCAGAAGTCTGGTCGAATGGACTCATGCACAACTACCGCGAGCGGCTGTCCCCGCCGGTCACCGTCTTCGTCGCCTCCGCCCTGCTGCTGCCGGCGACCCTGCTGGTGTTCCTCCCGATCAACGTCACCGTGGGCATCGTCATGGCCGTCGTCTTCTACGTCGGGGCGGTCGTCGCCCTCGTCTTCGGCTCTCCCGTCCTGGCGATCGACGACGAGGGCCTCTCTGCCGGGCGCGCCCGACTGCACGCGCACGAGATCGGAGAGGTCACGGCGTTCCGTGGCGCCGCCGCGACAGCGGAAAGAGGGCCCCTGCTCGACGCGCGAGCATGGACCCTCTTCAGAGGATGGGTGAAGCCGGTCGTCAAGATCGAGCTGACCGACCCGACGGACCCGGCACCCTACTGGTTGGTGTCGACCCGTCGACCCGACGAGGTCGTCGACCTCCTGACGTCGATCAGGCGGCGCACTCCCGGCAGATAGCCCCGAGCTTGGTCTCGTGGTCGAGCTGCGACCGGTGCTTCACCAGGAAGCACTCGACGCAGGTGAACTCGTCGACCTGCGGCGGCAGCACCACGACGTCGAGGTCGAGGTCGGAGAGATCCTGACCGGCGAGTTCGAACGAACCCGGGTTGTCGGCGTCGTCGTCCACGACGCCGGTCATCTTGTCGGGGACCCGCTCCTTGAGCCCCTCGATCGACTCCGAGTCGTCGTCGTTCTTGCGAGGTGCGTCGTAGTCGGTTGCCATGCCCATCCAGTTCTATTACGTTCGTGTACCCAATTCGGCGCGCACAGTTTGCATGACTCGTTCCCGAATAGCAAACCGGTCGGCAGGGCCTCCCGGGCGCCTCGGAGGAACTGGCGGCACGCCCGTTCTATTCCCCGGTTGAACGCCCTCGGCGTGCGAGTCTTACGGGCGAATCACGACGGCGAAAGGCGTGGGACATGCAGGATCTGAGGGTCATCGGAGTCGAGAGCGGTGCGCTGCTCGTCGCGACCGACGGCGGGAGCGAATACCGCCTCCCCGTCACGCACTCGCTCCACACGCATCTGCGCGCCGCCGCACCCGACGGCTCCCCCGCGGAGCGGAAGGCGCCGCCCCGCGAGATCCAGGCGCACATCCGTGCGGGCCTGACGTCCGAGCAGGTGTCCGCCGCCACCGGAGCCGACCTCGCCTACATCCGTCGGTTCGAGGGCCCCGTCCTGGCCGAGCGCGCCTTCGTGCTGGAGACGGCTCTCGCCGTCACCGTCACGGTCGCGGACGCCACGGAGTCCGACAGCGGATCCTCGACCTTCGGGAGCGTCATCGAGGCTCGTCTCGACTCGGCCGAGGCGACCGACCGCGAGTGGACGAGCTACAAGGACGTCGATCAGGGGTGGGTCGTCCACGTCTCGTACGTCACCCGCGAGGTCGCGCGGGACGCCACCTGGCGTTTCGACCCCAAGAAGCTCCTCCTCGCGCCGTCCGGCGGCGACGCGAACACCCTGTCGCAGCACCGAGAGGACATCGGGCCTCTGGCTCCCCGTCTGCGAGCCGTGGATCGCGAACCGGCCACGACGTCCGGTCGTTTCGACAGCGGAGCATTCGTCGTCGACGTCGCTCCCGAACCCGAGGTCGAGCCGGAGTCGGCACCGACGTCGGAACCCGACCGTCGCCGGGGGGACACGCGATCCCCGGCAGCCGTCGCGGCGACGAACCGGGCCCCCGACCCGACGTCCTCGCACAACCAGACCGCCGACCTGCTCGAGGCGCTCCGCCGTCGCCGGGGCGAGCGGGAGTCGGCCCGGTTCTCGGATGACGACGCCGCGGCCCACCCGTCGGCCGGGTCGATCCGCATCATCGACGTCCCTCTCGACGACTTCGGACTCCCGGAGGGCTCGACCGAGTCGGCCCCCGAGGCGGATCACGACGCGACCCCCGACGCGGGCTCCTCGCCGCTGTACCCGATCGCAGGGGCTCCCCGCACGGGTCGACCGCGTCGCCCCGGCGCCATCCCTCCCGTCACCCCCCTGCCGGCCGGTGGCAAGAAGGGCCGTGGACGCGCCTCGATGCCGAGCTGGGACGAGATCGTCTTCGGCGCCCGGTCGGACGACGACCAGTGACCGGCAGTTCCTGACCCTCGGTCAGCGCGCGTAGGCCGCGAGACGCCGCAGCGGCACCTGCGTCTCGTCCGACGACCAGCTCCCATGCTGGCCGATCATCGAGCCGGCGACTCCCCCGGTGGTGCGACCGTCGTAGTAGACGACGCCCCGGCGCGCCGCGACCAGCACGTCGCCGATCCGCGGCAGCACGTCGGGGTGCACGGGTCCGAACCAGTCGGCCTCGACGGCCTGCTCCCGGGTGACGACCCAGGCACGCTCCGATTCGGCGTCCCGCCAGGCGGCGAGCGTCGCGGCCCGGCGCTCCTCCGACGCATCGGGCTCGAAGTGCAGCTGAAGACACCGCGGCTCGCCGGCGACGTGCCGGACCCCGTCGACGAGCTCCGGCCGGTCTCCGAAGACGATGCGGCGGCGTTCGCCGACGTCGAGGATCCCGTGATCGGCCGTCACGAGGAGGCCCGTGCCTGCGCCGAGTCCGTCGCCGAGACGACGGATCTCGGCGTCCAGCTCCTCGAGCGCCGTCGTCCACTCGGGCGACTCCCACCCCGCCCGGTGGGCGATCATGTCGAGCTCCGGGACGTAGAGGTACACCAGGGAGGCGCGGGTCGACTCCGCCAGATCGCGCGCCCGGTCGAAGCGGTCACCCATCGACTCGGCCGAGACGTACGTCGCGCCGGAGAGGATCGCCTCGGTGAGCCCCGAGGCGGCGTAGCGCCTCGGACCGACCGCGAAGCTCGTCACCCCGGCATCGGCCGCCCGCTCGAAGACCGTGCTGCTGCGCTGCCACACGTCGGGCCGCATGCCGGAGTCCCAGCCGGAGAGCTGCTTGACCACCCGGTCTCGATCCGCATCGAGGACGGAGTACCCCACGAGACCGTGCTCGCCGGGCAGGACACCGGTCATCAGGGTCGTGAGTGCGGCGGCGGTCGTCGTCGGGAAGCCCGACCAGATGCTGCCCCCCGGCGCGGCCGCGAGGGTCCGGGCATGGCCCTTCCGGGCACCGAGCGCCGAGCTTCCCAGGCCGTCCACGAGGAGGACGATGGCCGAGACGGCCGGCGGGAGACGGAGGGGATTGTCGGCCCCGGCGAGAGAGGACACCACCGCCGGCAGCACGTCGGCGAGGGTCACGGCGTGCGGGGGGCGCCCCGGTACGATGGACGTCATCGGCACCAGTCTGCCACAGCCGAACCATCCATCCGAGGTGCTTCGCGCCTCCTGCCCCTGAGAAGCGCATGACGACGACCGACACCCTCTCCAGCCCCGACGACGGCGAACGCATCGAGGACATCGACGTCTCGCTCGAGATGCAGGGATCGTTCCTCGAATACGCCTACTCGGTCATCTACTCGCGTGCCCTGCCCGACGCCCGTGACGGCCTCAAGCCCGTGCAGCGGCGCATCCTCTACCAGATGTCCGAGATGGGCCTGCGTCCCGATCGCGGTCACGTGAAGAGCGCTCGAGTCGTCGGCGAGGTCATGGGCAAGCTGCACCCGCACGGCGACACGGCGATCTACGACGCGATGGTCCGCCAGGCGCAGCCCTTCACCATGCGCGTGCCGCTCATCGACGGACACGGCAACTTCGGCTCGCTCGACGACGGCCCGGCCGCGCCCCGGTACACGGAGGCCCGTCTGGCCGAGGCGTCGCTGGCCATGACGCAGAGCCTCGGCGAGGACGTCGTCGACTTCGTGCCGAACTACGACAACCAGCTCATGCAGCCCGAGGTCCTGCCCGCGGCGTTCCCCAATCTCCTGGTCAACGGCGCCAGCGGCATCGCGGTCGGAATGGCGACGAACATGGCTCCGCACAACCTCATCGAGGTCGTGAGCGCCGCGCGGCACCTGATCGACCATCCCGGTGCGAGCCTCGACGACCTGATGGCCTTCGTGCCGGGGCCCGACCTGCCCACGGGCGGGACGATCTCGGGGCTCGCCGGAGTCCGGGATGCGTACGCGACCGGTCGAGGCAGCTTCAAGACGCGGGCGAAGGTCGCGGTCGAGAGCATCACGGCGAGGAAGAACGGCCTCGTGGTCACCGAGCTCCCCTACCTGGTCGGACCCGAGAAGGTCATCGAGAAGATCAAGGACGGCGTCCAGGCCAAGAAGCTCACGGGCATCACCGACGTCACCGATCTCACCGACCACAAGCACGGGCTGCGTCTCGTCATCGGCATCAAGACGGGTTTCAGCCCGCAGGCGGTCCTCGAGCAGCTCTACCGCTACACGCCGCTCGAAGACGGCTTCAGCATCAACAACGTCGCCCTCGTCGAGGGACAGCCGCGCACACTCGGTCTCAAGGAGATGCTCGAGGTCTACGTGGCGCACCGGGTCGAGGTGGTGACCCGTCGGACGCGCTATCGACTCGCGAAGAAGGAGGACCGCCTCCACCTGGTCGAGGGTCTGCTCATCGCGATCGTCGACATCGACGAGGTCATCCAGGTCATCAGGACGAGCGACGACACCGCCGCGGCCCGGGCTCGCCTCCGTGAGGTGTTCGACCTCAGCGAGATCCAGGCCGAGTACATCCTCGATCTGCAGCTCCGCAGACTCACGAAGTTCAGCCGCATCGAGCTGGAGGCGGAGCGGGACGACCTGCTGGCCGCGATCGCCGATCTGCGGGCGCTGCTGGCCGACAAGCGTCGACTGCGGGCCCTCGTCTCCACCGAGCTCGGCGAGATCGCCGAGCAGTTCGGGACCCCGCGCCGGACGCTGCTCACCGAGGCGGCGCCGAGCGTCGCGACCGTCGGTCGAGGCGGGAAGAAGGCACCCGTGCTCGAGATCGCCGACACCCCGACCCGGGTCTTCCTCTCGACGACCGGACGCATCCTGCGGGTCGATCACCAGGACCCGGAATCGGGGGCTCCCACTCCCCCGGCACGGCGCACGAAGCACGACGCCATCCTGTCGTCGATCGACACGACGAGCCGGACGGAGATCGGCGCGGTCACCTCGCTCGGGCGCCTCATCCGGTTCACCCCGGTCGATCTGCCCTCCGTGCCCCCCACCTCGGTGCAGCTCGGCGCCGGCGTGCCCGTGCGCGACTACATCGGTCTGACCGACCGGGGCGAGCGCGTCCTCGCCCTGGTCTCGCTGACGGCGGACCGAGCCATAGCCCTCGGCACGGCTCGTGGCGTCGTCAAACGCGTCTCCCCCGGGCAGTACCCGTCACGGCCCGACTTCCCCGTGATCACGCTGAAGAAGGGCGACTCGGTCGTCGGCGTCGCCCAGGGCGCCGACGACGACGAGCTCGTCTTCGTCTCGTCGTCGACCCAGCTGCTGAGGTTCCCGGCGGCGACGGTCCGACCGCAGGGGCCCGCCGGTGGCGGGGTCGCCGGGATCAACCTCCCCGACTCGTCGACGGTCATCTTCTTCGGTGCTGTCCCCGCCGGCCACGACGCCGTCGTCGTCACCGTGTCGAGCAGCGCTTCGACCATCGCGGGCACCGATCCGGGCCGAGGGAAGATCAGCGCCTTCGACGAGTACCCCGGCAAGGGGCGCGCGACGGGCGGGGTCCGTGCGCACGCCCTGCTGAAGGGCGAGGACGGGCTGACACTGGCCTGGGTCGGGCCGGCCCCGGCCAGAGCGGTCGGGACCGACGGCGGGGTGCGAGAGCTCCCCGCCGACACGTCGCGCCGCGACGCCTCAGGTGTTCCCCTGTCGGCTGAGATCGGGTCCGTCGGGGCCTCCGTGGCCCACATCACCGACTCCGCGACCGGTGCCGAGGCGGGTGCCGACGCCCCCGACGCGACGACGGCGCCCGTGACGGGCGACGAGGCGTAGATCGATCCGCTCGTGCGGCGGACGGCTCGCATGCCACCCGTCGCACGAGACCGACGACCGCGTCGGCGGGAGCTGCGGCTCGGTCGGCGTCTGCGCGGGTGTCAGACGTCGATGCGGTCGCGACTGAGACCCGCGCCGTCGATGATGAACTCCTTGCGCGGGGCGACCTCGTTGCCCATCAGGAGCTCGAACACGCGCGCCGCATTCTCGGCGTCATCGACCTTGACGCGTCGCAGCATGCGGTTCTGACGCTCCATCGTCGTCGTCCGGAGCTGCTCGGCGTCCATCTCACCGAGACCCTTGTACCGCTGGATCGGATCCTGGAACTTCTTGCTGGTGCGCTTCAGCCCGGCGAGCACCCCGTGGAGCTCCTTCTCGGAGTACGTGTAGATCGTCTCGTTGGGCTTGCTCCCGGGGTGCATGACGACCACTCGATGGAGGGGCGGCACGGCCGCGAAGACCCGACCAGCCTCGATCATCGGACGCATGTACCGGAAGAAGAGCGTCAGGAGCAACGTGCGGATGTGCGCACCGTCGACGTCGGCGTCGCTCATGATGATGACCTTGCCGTACCGAGCCGCGCTGAGGTCGAAGGACCGGCCGGACCCCGCACCGAGGACCTGGATGATGGAGGCGCACTCGACGTTCGAGAGCATGTCGCTGACCGAGGCCTTCTGGACGTTCAGGATCTTCCCTCGGATGGGCAGAAGAGCCTGGAACTCGCTGTTGCGAGCGACCTTCGCCGTCCCCAGCGCCGAATCCCCCTCCACGATGAAGAGCTCGCTGCTGGCGACGTCGTTCGAGCGGCAGTCGACGAGCTTCGCGGGCAGCGAGGAGTTCTCGAGGGCGTTCTTGCGTCGTTGCGTCTCCTTGTGGGCGCGCGCGGCGATGCGCGACTTCATCTCGGCGACGACCTTGTCGAGCACGAGGGCCGTCTGCGCCTTGTCCTCGCGCCGCGTCGAGGCGAAGCGCTCGGCGAACTGCGTGGCCACGACGTTGGCGACGATCGCACGGACCGCGGGAGTGCCGAGGATCTCCTTCGTCTGCCCTTCGAACTGGGGTTCGGGCAGTCGGACGGTCAGGACGGCGGTCAGACCGGCGAGCACATCGTCCTTGTCGATCTTGTCGGTGCCGACCTTGAGTCGACGGGCGTTCTGCTCGACCTGCTGCCGGAGGAACCTCAGGAGGCCGGCTTCGAACCCCGCCTGGTGCGAACCGCCCTTCGGCGTCGAGATGATGTTGACGAAGCTGCGGAAGACGGTCTCGTAACCGCCGCCCCAGCGGAGCGCGATGTCGACCTCGCACTCGCGGGTCAGCTCGGTGGCCACCATCGCACCGCCGTCCGTCAGCACCGGGACCGTCTCGGTGTACGACCCCGTGCCCGTCATGCGCCAGGTGTCGGTCACGGGCGCGTCGGGAGCCAGGAACTCGACGTACTCGCTGATCCCCCCGTCGAACCGGAACGTGCTCTCGAGAGGGAAGCCGCCGTCCGTCAGCGATCCGGGCCGCTCGTCGCGGATCCGGAGCGTGAGACCCGGGATGAGGAAGGCCGTCTGGCGCGCGCGGCCGGTGAGGTCGTCGGGCTGGAAGGCCGCGCCGCGGGTGAAGATCTGACGGTCGGCCCAATAGCGGATGCGCGTTCCGGTGACCCCGCGCTTCACCTTGCCCGTCTCGCGGAGGACGCTGCCGGACACGAACGGGGTGAACGGGGCGTCCGGCGTCGGCTCGCCGTCGTCCTCGAAGGTACCCGGCTCGCCGCGACGGAACGACATGGCGTAGGTCTTGCCGTTGCGGTCGACCTCGACGTCGAGCCGCTCCGAGAGGGCGTTCACGACGGAGGCTCCGACGCCGTGCAGACCTCCGGAGGAGCCGTACGAACCGCCGCCGAACTTGCCTCCGGCGTGCAGCTTCGTGAAGACGACCTCGACGCCGGTCAGTCCCGTCTTGGGCTCGATGTCGACCGGGATGCCCCGGGCGGTGTCTCGGACCTCGACGCTGTCGTCGGCATGCAGGACGACGTCGATCGAGTCTCCGTGCCCCCCGAGGGCCTCGTCGACGGAGTTGTCGATGATCTCCCAGAGGCAGTGCATGAGACCGCGGGAGTCCGTGCTGCCGATGTACATGCCGGGTCGCTTGCGGACCGCCTCGAGGCCCTCGAGGACGGACAGATGACGGGCCGAGTAGTCGGACGTGGCCAATGGGTGCTCCTGACGCGTGCGGGCGACCGCGGACGGGGAATTCCGGAGGCGGTGGCCGGGTTCAATGGTAACGAGGGGCACCGACACGGTCGCCCCGACACTCTCTCGTCATCGAGCAGCTACGCGATGAGCGAAATACGTCCGAATGTCTCACCTTAGTCTCGTGGGCGTGTTTTGATGAGTGTCACGTATCCACAGCACCACCGTCAGGAGGAGCACCCCATGACTCAGATGGCCACCGACCAGACCGCCGTCGATGAGCTCGGCTCCCGCTACCAGCTCAGTGCGGCAGACCGCTGCGACAGCTGCGGAGCCCAGGCGTACATCCGTGCGACCCTGGCAACCGGACAGCTCTTCTTCTGCGCACACCACGGCGCCAAGTTGAAGGACAAGCTGCAGCCGACCGCGATCGAGTGGCTCGACGAGAGCTCGAAGCTCTCGGAGCACTGATCCAGGGCTCTGCCCGGCGATCACGACGGAGAAGCCCGCATCCTCACCGAGGATGCGGGCTTCTCCGTCGTCACATCGCCTTGAAGGACCGCTCGAGGTTGTCGGCGATCACCCGTTGCGATGCCGCGGCGTAGCGATCGAGCTTCTCATGCGCCTCGGTGATCGCATAGGAGATGCCCCGACGCGAGAGCGCTGATCTGAGGACCCTGTCGGTCAGTGCCGGGTTCAGAGGCAGCAACGGACCCTTGAGCTGTGTGCCGAAGGACGTCCCCCGCACGACGCCCTCGTGTCCGTCGGCACCGTTGCCGCCACCGTGGACGACGCGCGCGAAGGGCTGCGAGCCCGTGCCCAGCTCGAGATGAGCGGCGTGATCCTCGAAGCCGAAGAGCGTGAGCTCATCGCCGCCGTAGGTCGTCGTCACCTGGAAGTAGTTCGTCCGACGAGGGGCTCCTCGTCGGACCAGCGCGTCGAAGAAGCCCACCCCGTCGACCGTCTCGCCCTCGACCGTGACGACTCCGCGCGTCAGGAGTTCGAGCCCTCCGCCGACCGCGACCACGGGTACCCCCGACTGAGCGAATCCCTCGAGGGACTCACGGAGACGTGTCGCGTCGGCGCTGACGGCTCGGACCCCGGAGAGCGGACCGTGACCGAGCAGGACGACGTCGGCCACCGTCGGCACACCGTCACCGACCCGGTACTCGGTCACCTCGGACGCGATGCCCGCTCGGCGGGCTCGCTCCACGAGCGTCGTGACGTTCCCGCGGTCTCCGCTGACGCCGAGCTCCTCAGGGTAGAGGTGGACGATTCTCAGGACATCGTCGCTCACGCGCTCTTCTCCAGGTCGGGGTGGCCCAGGATGCGGCGTGCCAGCATCATCTGCTCGTAGTTCGTCACGAAGTGCTTCGTCTTGTCGCTGGGTGAAGGCAGCGCCCGCATCAATCTGATCGCCTTCGAGATGTCCTCTTCGATCACGTGGACGGGGATGCCCTCGTGCTCGAGCCGCAGCGCCAGCTGCCATGCCTTGGCACCCGCCAGGACGTCGACGTGGTCGAGGTGCGAGAAGTCGATGTCGTAGATCCACGAGATGTCGGGGGTGCCCTCATCGATGGCCAGCATCACCTGCTCGACGCCCTGCGGGAGAGCATCGAGGTTCATCTGCAGACTGGCTGCGTTCTTGAACATGATGAACTCGGCGTCGTCCGTGCCGAGGGACATGCGCTCTCCGCGGCCGTAAGCCGGCTTCATGCCGTCGAACGCCCGAGCCGCCGCGACGGCGTCGATCGATCCACCGAGCACGACTGCCGCGGTCTGAAGGGCCGCTGCGGCGTCGACGGCGTAGTGCAGACCTCGGGCGGGGAGCTGGACCTCGACGGTCACATCACCGACGCGGATCGTCGCTGCGGCGCCGTCGAGGGCGACGACCTCGGCCTCTGCGGCGAGAGTCTGGTCGGCGCTCCGCGTGAAGTCGTTCGCGTTCTGCAGACCGTTGGGCGACGCGGCGACGATCTCGGGCGACGCACCGAAGCGGGTGACGGTCTGGCCGGGGCGCGCCACGTACGGCCCGAGGTGCTGGTCGTCGCGATTGGTGACGACGGCCTGCGAGGCCAGAGCGGCCGTGTCGGTCATCATCGTGCCGACGCGCTCGGTCTCGAAGAAGCGGTACAGCTGATCGACCTGGACGTTGAGCATCAGCACGGTCGAGGGGTTCAACGACTTGGTCAGCTCGACGGCGAAGGCCTCGTCGACCTCGATGACCCCGATGTCGTGCTTGACGTCGCCGAACGGCGTGACCTCGCGGAGGAACGCCGAGGCGATGCCCTGGGGGAGGTTGGCCCCGGTCGGATTGGTGAACACCGAGAGACCGTGGGCTCGCAGCGTCTCGGTCAGCATCATGGTCGTGGTCGACTTGCCGTTGGAGCCGAGCACGAAGACCACGCCACGCTCGAACTGCGACGAGACGTGCGTGAGGAAGTCGGGTGCCAGTGCCAGAACAGTTCGGCCCGGGTAGGCGGAGCCACCGCCTCGGAGACGCGCGACAGCGCGGACGAGCCTGCCCGCGAGAACGGGGACGACGTACTTCACGGTCTACTCGAGGTAGTCGCGGAGCGACTGCGATCGCGACGGGTGGCGCAGCTTGGCCATCGTCTTCGACTCGATCTGACGGATCCGCTCGCGGGTCACGCCGAAGGTGTCGCCGATCTGGTCGAGGGTCTTCGGCATGCCGTCGCCGAGTCCGAAGCGCATGCGGATCACGCCCGCCTCGCGCTCCGACAGGCTGTCGAGCAGCGACTCGAGCTGCTTCTGCAGCATCGTGAATCCCACGGCGTCGGCCGGGACGACCGCTTCGGTGTCCTCGATGAGGTCGCCGAACTCGCTGTCGCCGTCCTCACCGAGAGGCGTGTGCAGCGAGATGGGCTCTCGCCCGTACTTCTGCACCTCGACGACCTTCTCAGGCGTCATGTCGAGCTCGCGTGAGAGCTCTTCGGGAGTGGGCTCGCGTCCGAGGTCCTGCAGCATCTGACGCTGCACCCGAGCGAGCTTGTTGATGACCTCGACCATGTGGACGGGGATGCGGATCGTGCGGGCCTGATCGGCCATGGCGCGGGTGATGGCCTGACGGATCCACCAGGTGGCGTAGGTCGAGAACTTGAAGCCCTTGGTGTAGTCGAATTTCTCCACGGCCCGGATGAGGCCGAGGTTGCCTTCCTGGATGAGGTCCAGGAACTGCATGCCGCGCCCCGTGTAGCGCTTGGCCAGGCTGACCACGAGTCGGAGGTTGGCGCCGAGCAGGTGGCTCTTCGCGCGCTGACCGTCGCGGGCGACCCAGCGGAGCTCGCGCTCGAGCTCCTTGCTGAGCCCGGTGCTCGCGGCGAGCTTGTCCTCGGCGAAGAGTCCCGCCTCGATGCGCATCGCGAGCTCGACCTCCTCCGCGGCGTTCAGCAGGGCGACCTTGCCGATCTGCTTGAGGTAGTCCTTGACGGGGTCGGCCGTGGCTCCCGTGATGGTGGTCGAGTAGACCGGCATCTCGTCGTCGTCGTCCTGCGAGATGACGAGAGCTCCTGTGGGAAGGACCTCGGGTGCCTTGTCAGGGGTCTCGGCGTCGGCCTCGACGGCGACCTCGGGCGACTCGGCGTCGTCGTCGGCCGGTGCCTCGTCGGCCGCCTTGGCGGCTTTGGGCGCCGCCTTCTTGGCGGGGGCGCGCTTCGCAGGCGCCTTCTTGACGGGGGTCTCGACCGCGACCTCGGTCGTGTCGGTCGCAGTCTCGTCGGAGGCTGCGGTCGCTTTGCTGCGGGTAGCCATGCGATCACCTTTCACATCTCGTCGCTCGGTCCGGGCTCGACGCTCGTGGTCGAACGACCGGAACCGTCGAACCTCGACCGGCAGAGGATCGCGTCGGTCGATTTCGGGCAGTACTAGGACCCATGTCAAGTCTCGGAGCGAAGGCGGGCCTCAGCGAGGCGGTGACATCGGGGTACGAGAAACGAACGGGTCCGTGCTCCATTATTGCACGCCCTGAGGGGGCGCGCCGACCGGGGGCCTGACTCCGCGTCAGGGTCGGCGACCCCGCCTCGTCCGCCACCGGCGCATGACGGCGACCCAGATGGGGGCGACCTCGATCCCCTCCTCGCGGTGGAGTCCCGACCGGGTCCGGCGTCGCTCGACGACGAGGCCGATGACCCCGGCGCCGACGACCACGTACTGGACGAGGAAGGCCACGCGGAACGACTCGAAGGCGAACACGTCGCTGGCGGCCCCCGACGCGACGCGCGCCGCGTCCAACCGGTCGAGCACGACGCCGATGAGGAACATCATCACGAAGCTCGCCAGGAAGCCGCCCACGTTCACGATCCCGTTGGCCACCCCGAGGCTCCGCAGGGGGTTGAAGCTCCGTGCGAAGTCGAAGCCGATGATGGACCCCGGGCCGCCGACCCCCAGCACGATCACGAGCACGACGGCGATCCAGGGCGGCGGAGTCCCCGGCCAGGCCAGGACGACGGCCCAGACGACGCCCATGGCGGCGACTATGCCGAGGACGAGGTTCGACCGGCGCAGGGGGAACCTCGCGACGAGCAGACCCAGGATCGGCCCCGCCACGACCCCGGAGGCCACGAGGACGGCCAGCAGACCCGACGCCTCCCCCGATGACAGCCCGAGGCCCCCCACGAGGAACGGCACGCCCCACAGGAGGCTGAACACCGTGCCTGACGACTGCGTCACGAAATGCGACCAGAACCCGAGTCGGGTCCCCGGGCGGCGGGCGCTGTCGACGAGCTGGCGGCCCGCCGCCGCCCATGTGGTCGCCGTCGTCGGCGCCGCCGCCCCGTCGGGCGATTCCGAGACGAGCACGACGACGACGACCACCGCCACGACCGAGAGCGCGGCCGCGCTGACGAAGGCCGGCGACCAGCCCGCGCCGTGGAGGACGATCGACAGGGGCACGGCCGAGAGGATCTGCCCGAACTGCCCGATGTTGCCCGTCCACTGCGACACCTGGGGCAGGATCGGCCCGCGGAACCAGGACGGCAGGAGACGGATGACCGAGATGAACGTCATCGCGTCGCCGGCACCGACCAGCATGCGGCCCACGATGGCCATGCCGATCGCCGGCGGGGCGAAGGCGACCACGAGCTGGCCGGCGGCGAGCAGCACTCCGCCGGTGACGATGAGGGCCTTCGGCCCGACCTTGTCGAGCATCACGCCGACCGGGATCTGGAGCCCGGCGTACACGATCAGCTGGACGACGGCGAGGGTCGAGAGCGTCGACGCGGACACGTCGAAGAGCCCCCGCGCCTCGACGCCGGCGACTCCGAGCGACGACCGCTGCAGCACGGCGGAGATGTAGGCGAAGACGGCGGCGCCCCAGACGAGCCAGGCGCGGGACGAGTTCACCCGACGAATCTACCGTGGCGGACGGACGACGGTCAGCCCACCCCGGCACGGATCGAGGAGGTGCGGCTCAGTCCGTCGAGTCTCCGTCGCTGCGTCGGGCGAGGAACTTCTCGAGCTCCGCCGCGAGAGCGTCGGCGCTCGGCACACGGCCGTCCTGATCGGTCAGCGGCGACGGGAGGGGGTTCCCCTCCATGTACGTGTCGTGTCGCTCCTCGAGGGTGGAGACGAGTCTCGAGAGCTCCGTGTTGCCGTGCACCTGCTCCTCGACCTTGGCGAGGAACTCCCGCCCCTCCTCGCGCAGGCGGTCGGTCGGGAAGATGAGCCCGGTCGCGGCGCTGATGCTCGAGAGCGCCGCCACCGCGGCGTCCGGGAACTCCGTGTCGGCGAGGTAGTGGGGCACGAGCAGGACGAAGCCCGTCGTCGGGTGGCCGTCTCGACCGAGCCGGTGCTCGATGAGGTGCAGAGCGTTGGCGGGGGCCTGCGTGACGGGTTTCCAGACGGAGAGCGTCTCGATGAGGTCGACGCGGTTTCCGCTGACGGTGACCCCGATCGGCCGGGTGTGCGGAACGGGCATCGGGATGGCATGCACCCAGGTGGTGGTCGCCACCCGGTACCGCTCGACCAGCTGCACGACCGCGGCGGTGAAGCGGTTCCACTGGAAGTCGGGCTCGAAGCCCGACAGCAGGAGGAAGGGCTGACCGATGTCGTCGCTCATCAGGTGCAGCGACAGCCGAGCGACGGACACCTCGCTGATGTGATCCTGATCGAAGGTGAAGACGGGGCGGCGGGCGCGGTAGTCGAGCAGCTCGTCGGCGTCGAAGCTCGCGAGCAGGGTGTTGTCGAGGGAGTCCAGCATGTACTCGGCCAGCTGGCTCACGGCGGAGCCGGCGTCGGCGAAGCCCGTCAGGGCCGCGACGAGCGGCAGCCCGTCGGGGACGTTCGGGGCGTCGGCGGAGAGGTCGTAGAGTCCGGCAGGGTCGTGCATGACGTCCAGCCTAGGTACCGGCGACCCGAACCACGGCCCGTCGTCACGTGCCCTGAGCGAACAGAGCCGTGGATACCATCGGGGCATGACCGTTTCGATCCTGAATACCAGCACGACCGCAGCCACGGACATCGAGGGCGACGTCCTCGTCGTCGGCGTCCGCAAGACCACCACAGGACCCGAGCTCGTGCTCGACGTCGACGGCCTGTCGGACGTCCTGTCCTCGCTGGGCGTCACGGGCGCTCGCGATGAACTGGTGCGCCTGCCCGGATCGGCCGTGCGCGCCTCCTCGATCGCCCTCATCGGGATGGGGGACGCCGTCGACGCCGAGGCCGTCCGATACGCGGCCGGCTCGGCCGTCCGGCAGCTCACGGGCGTCGACCGCGTCGTGCTCGGTCTGCCCGTCGCCGGAGCGCACGAGGCGCTGGCCGCACTCGAGGGCGCGGCCATCGCCTCCTACGAGTTCGACGCGTTCCGCTCGACGTCCGCCTCCGAGTCGCGACGCCACGCGCGGGACATCGTGCTCGCCACGTCCGAGCCGGTCGACGCGTCGATCGTGAAGCGCGCCACGGCGATCGCGACCGCGGTGCACACGGTCCGCGACCTCTCGAACACGCCGCCCCAGCAGATGTTCCCCCAGGCCCTCGCGGACAAGGCGCTCTCACTCGCCGAGGGGACCGCGCTCGAGGTGACCGTGCTCGCCGAGGAGGAGCTCCTCGCCGGGGGCTTCGGAGGCATCCTCGGCGTCGGACAGGGATCGAGCCGTGGACCGCGTCTGGTGAAGGTCGAGTACAAGCCCGCCGGAGCCGCCAAGCACCTGGCCCTCGTGGGCAAGGGCATCACCTACGACACCGGCGGTCTCTCTCTGAAGCCGGCCGGCTCCATGCTCGGCATGAAGGACGACATGACCGGCGCGGCCACCGTCCTCGCCGTGATCGCAGCCGCCGCCGAGCTCGAGCTGGCCGTCCGCCTGACGGCGTGGCTGTGCATCGCGGAGAACATGCCGAGCGGCACGGCCATCCGGCCCGACGACGTCCTCACCATCCGAGGCGGCACGACCGTCGAGGTCACGAACACCGACGCCGAGGGCCGGCTCGTCATGGCCGACGGGCTCGTCGCCGCCAGCGAGGAGCAGCCCGATGCGATCATCGACGTGGCCACCCTCACGGGGGCGCAGGTGGTGGCCCTGGGGATGCGGACCGTGGGCGTCATGGGCAACGACGAGCTCGCATCGCGCGTCGTGGGGATCGCCGACTCCGTCGGCGAGACGTTCTGGCGCATGCCCCTGCCGGGCGAGCTGAAGGCCCGCCTCGCGTCGGACGTCGCCGACCTCGTGAACGCGACCCCCGGCAACACCGCGGCGGGGATGCTCCTCGCCGGCGTGTTCCTGAACGAGTTCGTGGGCGTCAAGGAGGGCACCGAGACGGCGCTCCCCTGGGTCCACCTCGACATCGCGGGCCCGTCCAACAACAAGGGCGGCGGCTACGGCTACACGGGCAAGGGTTCGACCGGTGTTTCCGTGAGAACCCTGCTAGAGCTGGCCTCCGAGTTTTCGGCCTCGTAGTAGGGTCGTGGAGGCGGGAGAATCCCGCAGAACACGGTCCCTGAACGCCGGCCGGACTCCACGACACGATGGAGGCCGTCGGGTGGTGCGTCGTCAAGACCATGACGACGCGCACCCGCCCGGCGCGGGGCACCTCCGAACGCACGAGGGAGTTGCTGGGTGTCGGAACAGAATTTTGACCTGGTCGTGCTCGGCGGCGGCAGCGGTGGATACGCTGCGGCGCTCCGGGCGACCGAGCTGGGGCTGAACGTCGCGCTCGTCGAGAAGGACAAGGTCGGCGGCACATGCCTCCACCGCGGCTGCATCCCGACGAAGGCGCTGCTGCACTCGGCAGAGGTCGCCGACGTGTCACGCGAGTCGGCGAAGTACGGCGTCCACACGGACTTCCACGGCATCGACATCCCGGCGGTGACGAGCTACCGCGAGGGCGTGGTGGCCAGCAAGTACAAGGGCCTCCAGGGGCTCTTGAAGGCCCGCAAGATCACGACGATCGAAGGCGAAGGTCGACTGACGTCCCCCTCGACCGTCCAGGTCGGCGAGACGACCCTCAAGGCGAAGAACATCGTCCTGGCCACGGGCTCGTACTCCCGGAGTCTGCCCGGTCTCGAGATCGGCGGGAAGGTCATCACCAGCGAGCAGGCCCTCGCCCTCGACCACGTCCCGAACAAGGTGGCCATCCTGGGTGGCGGCGTGATCGGCGTCGAGTTCGCCAGCGTCTGGAAGTCCTTCGGCGCCGAGGTCACCATCATCGAGGCCCTCCCCCACCTCGTCCCCAACGAGGAGGAGTCGATCAGCAAGCAGTTCGAACGCGCGTTCCGCAAGCGCGGCATCGAGTTCTCGCTGGGCGTCCGGTTCCAGAGCGTGACCCAGAACGACGACGGCGTCGTCGTCACCCTCGAAGACGGCAAGACCTTCGACGCCGACCTCCTCCTGGTGGCCGTGGGTCGGGGGCCGTCGACGGCCGGTCTCGGCTTCGAGGAGGCCGGGGTGACCGTCGACCGCGGCTTCGTCATCACGAACGAGCGTCTCGCGACCTCCGTCCCCGGCGTCTATGCCGTCGGCGACATCGTGCCCGGTCTGCAGCTCGCCCATCGCAGCTTCCAGCACGGCATCTTCGTCGCCGAGGAGATCGCCGGGCTCAAGCCCGTCGTCATCGAAGACGTCAACATCCCCAAGGTGACGTACTCCGACCCCGAGGTGGCCTCCGTCGGCCTCACCGAGGCGAAGGCCTCGGAGAAGTACGGCGGCGACAAGATCACGAGCTACGACTACAACCTGGCGGGCAACGGCAAGAGCCACATCATCGGCACCGCCGGATCCGTCAAGGTCGTCCGCGTCGTCGACGGTCCCGTCGTCGGGGTCCACATGATCGGCGCGCGCGTCGGCGAGCTCATCGGAGAGGCGCAGCTCGCCGTCAACTGGGAGGCCTACCCGGAGGACATCGCTCCCCTGGTCCATGCGCACCCCACTCAGAACGAGGCTCTCGGTGAGGCGATGCTGGCTCTGGCCGGCAAACCGCTTCACGCGATGTAGCCCCACCCGCACTTACACACACAAAGACACACAATGTCGTCAAAGGAGTCCCACGAATGAGCGAATCCGTCAACCTCCCGGCACTCGGTGAGAGCGTCACCGAGGGTACGGTCACCCGCTGGCTGAAGAACGTCGGTGACCGCGTCGAGGTCGACGAGCCGCTGCTCGAGGTCTCGACGGACAAGGTCGACACCGAGATCCCCTCGCCCGTCGCCGGAGTCATCGAAGAGATCCTCGTCCCCGAGGACGAGACCGTCGAGGTCGGAACCGCCCTGGTGCGCATCGGCGACGGCGGCTCCGACGCTCCCGCCGAGCCGGCCGCCGAGGATCAGGCCGAAGCACCGGAGTCGTCCGCGGAGACCGGCGACGACGCGGAGGAGGCAGAGCTCCCCTCGTCGGCTGCCCCCGCTCCCGGCGAGGACTCCGAGGCCTCGGCCCCCGAGCCGGCACCCGCCGCCGACCCCGCGCCTGCCGCCAGCCAGGCCGCGCCTCCGCAGGCCGCGCCGGCCGTCCCCGCCGCCGCTCCTTCGGCCCCGGTCGCTCCGGCGGCCGCCGCTCCCGCTCCGGCCGCGGCTCCCGCCGCCGCTGCTCCGGCCGCCGCAGCGGCACCGGCTGCTCCGGCTCCGGCTGCCGACTCCAACGCGACGGCCGGCTACGTGACGCCGCTCGTCCGCAAGCTCGCCAACGAGAAGGGCGTCGATCTGTCGAGCATCTCGGGCAGCGGCGTCGGTGGACGCATCCGCAAGGAGGACGTCCTCTCCGCCGCGGAGGCCGCCGCGAAGACGACGGAGGCGCCATCCGCAGCCGCTGCTCCCGCCCCCCTCGAGATCTCGCCCCTGCGCGGCACGACCGTCCCGATGACGCGCCTCCGCAAGGTCGTCGCCGAACGGGCCGTCCAGTCCATGCAGGCCATGGCGCAGCTGACGAGCGTCGTCGAGGTCGACGTCACCAAGGTGGCCTCGTTCCGTGACGCCAACAAGGCGGCGTTCCTCGAGAAGACGGGCAACAAGCTCTCGTTCCTGCCGTTCTTCACCCTCGCTGCGGCGGAGGCCCTCCAGGCCCACCCGAAGCTCAACGCGACCGTCGACGGCGACTCCATCGTCTACCCGGATCACGAGAACATCAGCATGGCCGTCGACACCGAGCGCGGTCTGCTCACGCCGGTCATCAAGAACGCCGCAGACCTCGACCTGGCCGGCATCGCCGGTCAGATCGCCGATCTCGCTCAGCGGACGCGCGACAACAAGCTGAAGCCCGACGAGCTCGCGGGCGGCACCTTCACCGTCACCAACACCGGGTCGCGCGGAGCGCTCTTCGACACTCCCGTCGTGTTCCTGCCCCAGGTGGCGATCCTCGGCACCGGGATCGTGGTCAAGCGCCCCGTGGTCATCAAGGCCGACGGCGGTGAGGCCATCGCCATCCGCTCGATGGTCTACCTGGCCCTGTCGTACGACCACCGCATCGTGGACGGCGCGGACGCCGCGAGGTTCCTCGTAGCGGTCAAGGACCGCCTCGAGGCGGGCGACTTCACGGCGAAGCTAGGCATCTGAGTCCGGCCCGTCACCGACGGGCTGTGATCTCGCGGAGCCGCCAACCGGCCTCGGTCCTCACCACGAGGACCGAGGCCGGTTCGTCGTCTCCGGTGGTCGCCGTGAAGAGCACGCTCTCCCCCAGTCGCTGCGTCTCGGCGCCCAGCCGGATCGGCACGATGACCCCCTCCGTGGCGCCCGGGTCCCGGAGCAGCACGGCGTCCCGATCCTCGAGGGGTGAGCCCGCGTGGTCCACGGCCGCGAGACAGGAGGGCGTGACGTCTCTCAGGCACCGGGCCCGCGCCTCCAGCAGGAGGCCCGCTGCCGCGGCGGCGTCGTCACCGCGGATGACCTGATCGACGCCCGTCGGGTCTCGCGGCGACTCGTCGGGCACGGAGGTCGCCTCGGTCTCCGGCGGCTCCTCGGCGCCCGGCGTCGTCGGCGACGGAGCCGTCGACGAGGAGGATGCCGCCGGCTCACCGCCGGCGGGTCCTTCCGCGAGGTTCAGAGCCGCCACCGCACCGACCGAGACGACCAGGGTCGCCGCCACCACCCGGAACCGGGGCCGGATGCCTCGCAGCCGCTCACGGAGGGTCGTCGAGCTGCGAGAGACCCACCAGGCGGCGGCTCGCTCCACCAACGCGCTCTCGGGAAGCAAGGACGCCCAGGCCGGCAGGGCGCCCTCGGGCTCCGCTGGACTCCCCGTCGCCGGCCGCCGGTCGATCTCGCCGAAGACGGTCGGGAGGGGCTGCGGAGCCCCGAGATCATGGGCCCACTCGAAGAGCTCCTCGGGGGTGCTCGGTGGCGTGCCGCCCCCGGGGCGCCCATCGAGCTGCTCGGCGACGAGAGCCCACAGGTCGCTCACCGCAGGATGCTCGCGATCGGGCGACCGCACGACGATGCCCCGACTCAGCCCGAGGAGCACGGGCGCCCCGCGATCATCGATGGCGACATCGCTCGCCGACAGGCCCGCGGGCACGATGCCGCGGGACGCCAGGTGAGCGAGCGCCGAGGCCAACGGCACCACGAGCGTCACGGCCTCGCCGCGTTCGACGACCCCGCGCCCGGCCAGCCAGCCGTCGAGCCGGACCGGGGGCGCGCCCCGCGTGACCACCACGACCCTCCCCTCGTCGTGGAACACGTCCAGGATCTCGGCGACGTGCGGATGCTCGGCCGACCCGAGCACCGCGGCCTCGACGAGCGCCTCTCGGGCGGACGCCGGGGAGGCGCGGAGCAGGACCGCCTCACCGGAGCCGGTGACCGACGTCCACCACTCGGACGGGGCCGGTCCGTCGACCTCTCGAGCCTCGTAGGGCCCCACGGTGGTCGTCGACATGGCTCGATCCTGGGCCTCCGCGATGACGAGCCGCGCTCTCCGGCACGGCATCTGGGGATCCTCGAGCCTGCGACGTGACCGGGGAGGACTCATGACGGCGGACGACCCCGTATCCTGTGTTCATGGCACGACGTAAGTCTTCGGAGAACACGACCCCGAAACCGCCCAAGGAACCGGGCCGTTTCAAGCAGATGTGGCAGGTCTTCCAGATGACCCGCCGGATCGACAAGACGGCTCTGCCCGTGATGCTGGCGGTGCTGATCCTCCCCATCCTCCTGGGCGTGGTCGCGGGCCTCTTCCTGTCCGAGGGCAGCATCCTGGCGCTCGTCCTCTACATCGTCGTGGGCGTCATGCTCGGCATCCTCCTGCTGCTGATCGTGCTCGGCCGTCGTGCCGAGCGCGCCGCCTACTCGCAGATCGAAGGCCAGCCGGGCGCCGTCGGCGCGGTCATGAAGAGCGGCCTCCGCCGAGCATGGCGTGCCAACGAGATGCCCGTCGCCGTGCAGGGTCGCAGCCAGGCCGCCGTCTACCGTGCCGTCGGCAAGCCGGGTGTCGTCCTGATCGCCGAGGGTGCCGCCGGTCAGACGAAGCGCCTCGTCGACGAGGAGCGTCGCAAGGTGGCGAGGGTCCTCCCGAACGTGCCGATCACGGTCCTGCACGTCGGCCCGGACAGCGATGCGATCCCGCTGCACAAGCTCGCCGGTCGCATGAACAAGCTCAAGAAGGCCATCAACCGCAACGAGGTGCTCGCCGTCGGCAACCGCCTCCAGTCACTGGGTCAGAACGGTCTCCCGATCCCCAAGGGCGTGGACCCGTTCAAGGTGCGCGCCGGTCGACCCCGCTGACCTGCGCATCCCGTTCGGGTCGCACCGCCGCTCTCCCCGGAGGCGGCGGTGTCGTCTCTCCCCCGGTCAGACCCGCACGAGGATCGTGCCCGCGATCCGATCGTGCAGGCCTCGCTGATCCAGATCGAAGACGACCGCGGGGATGACGAGCGCCACGAGAACGGTGCGGACGATCGGACGCCAGACCCCGAGGTAGCCCCCGGCCATCCGGACGACGCGCATCCGCAGAATCAGATGTCCGATGGTGCCTCCGAGAGTCACCAGGAACACGATCTGCACGACGACGAAGACCAGCGTGATGGCGATCCCCTCGCCGCCGAAGAACGCGAAGGCGACGACGTAGGCCAGGGCCCAGTCGATGGCGATGGCGGCGACGCGACGGCCGAGTCGCGCCACGGACCGGGGTCCGTGCTCGGGGAGGCCGAGTCGACGACCGGGCCAGGCCTGCGGGCCCTGCCCCGCGCCTCCGGCCGGGTCGTGACCGTTCGACGGGGTGCGGGGCGTCTGGGGCATGCCCCGAGCCTACCGATCGGCGCAGCCGTAACATGCCGGAAACATTGAGGACACTACGTCGAAACGGCCCCTCAATAGCCTCGTCTGAGGCTGCAGCCGTGGCCTGTCCGTTCCAGCCAAGCCCATTGGAGAGACATCTCGTATGTTCACTGATTCTTCCGAGGTGCTGAAGTTCATCAAGGACACCGACGTCAAGTTCCTTGATATCCGCTTCACCGATCTTCCCGGTGTCCAGCAGCACTTCAACATCCCCGCCTCCACGGTCGACGAGGAGTTCTTCTCCGTCGGACAGCTCTTCGATGGATCGTCCATCCGTGGCTTCGCCTCGATCCACGAGTCGGACATGCAGCTCATCCCGGACGTCACCACCGGCTACGTCGACCCGTTCCGTGCCGAGCGCACGCTCATCCTCGTGTTCGACATCTTCAACCCGCGCAACGGCGAGCTCTACAGCCGCGACCCCCGACAGGTCGCCAAGAAGGCCGAGAAGTACCTCGCGTCGACCGGCATCGCCGACACCGCGTTCTTCGCCCCCGAAGCCGAGTTCTACATCTTCGACGACGTCCGCTACGAGGTGAAGCAGAACGCCAGCTTCTACAGCGTCGACAGCGAAGAGGGCGCCTGGAACACCGGCCGCGTCGAAGAGGGCGGCAACCTCGCCAACAAGACCGCGTACAAGGGCGGCTACTTCCCCGTCAGCCCGGTCGACAAGACTGCGGACCTCCGCGACGACATCAGCCTCAAGCTGATCGACGCGGGCCTCGAGCTCGAGCGCGCGCACCACGAGGTGGGCACCGGCGGTCAGCAGGAGATCAACTACAAGTTCGACACGATGGTCCACGCGGCGGACGACATCCTGAAGTTCAAGTACATCGTCAAGAACACCGCCGAGCTCTGGGGCAAGGTCGCGACCTTCATGCCGAAGCCGCTGTTCGGCGACAACGGCTCGGGCATGCACACGCACCAGTCGCTGTGGAGCGAGGGCAAGCCCCTCTTCTACGACGAGAACGGCTACGGCGGTCTCTCCGATCTCGCCCGCTGGTACATCGGCGGTCTGCTGAAGCACGCTCCCGCCGTCCTGGCCTTCACGAACCCGTCGATCAACTCGTACCACCGTCTGATCCCGGGCTTCGAGGCTCCCGTCAACCTCGTCTACTCGGCCGGCAACCGCTCGGCTGCGATCCGGATCCCGATCACGGGCACGAACCCGAAGGCCAAGCGCATCGAGTTCCGCGTACCGGACGCCGCCTCGAACCCGTACCTGGCGTTCGCCGCGCAGCTGATGGCCGGTCTCGACGGGATCCAGAACCGCATCGAGCCGCACGAGCCGGTCGACAAGGACCTCTACGAACTCCCCCCGGAGGAAGCCAAGAACATCCCCCAGGTCCCCGCGTCGCTCGACGGTGCGCTCGACGCACTCGAGGCCGACCACGAGTTCCTCACCAAGGGCAACGTCTTCACCGAGGACCTCATCGAGACCTGGATCGCGTACAAGCGCGAGAAGGAGATCCTCCCGATGGCCCAGCGCCCCCACCCGTTCGAGTTCGAGCTGTACTTCGGCGTCTGACCCGGACAGGTCTCACGAGGCCCGTGCCCCCCAGGGGTGCGGGCCTCGTGGCTTTCCCCGCACACGTTCTCACCGGGCCCCCACGGTCGCGAGGTGCGCGCCGGGCGCCGTGCGCGAGCGAACCCGCCGTGCACGAGCGGACCCGATTCAGCCAGTAGGCTCGGGGGTCTCGTCGAGTCCGTAGAAGCCGCGCTCGAAGACCGCACGGGAGCGCCTCGTGGCGGCCAGGTAGTCCTCTTCGAGGCGCGTCGCCGACCCCGGCGGGTACTCCATCAGTCGAGCCACGCCCTCGAGGAGGCGCCGGTCCGTCGGCAGGACGTCGGACGTCCGGGATGTCCACAGCACGACGGCCGACCGAGCGCGTGACGCGATCGTCCAGGCGTCATGGAGCTTCTGCGCATCGTCGTCCGTCAGGAGACCGGCCTCCGCTGCGGCGGCGAGGGCGTCGAGGGTCGACGGCGTCCGCAGCCCCGGCACCTCGTGGGCGTGCTGGAGCTGGAGGAGCTGGACGTACCATTCGACGTCGCTGAGCGAACCGCGCCCGAGCTTGAGATGACGAGACGGCTCGGCGCCTTTCGGAAGTCGTTCCGCTTCGACCCGGGCCTTGATGCGCTTGACCTCGCGCACCTCCTGCTCGGAGATCGCGGTGGGGTACCGGACGTCGTCGGCCAACGCCATGAAGTCGGACGCCAGCGAGTCGTCGCCGGCGACCGCGCGGGCGCGGAGAAGCGACTGGGCCTCCCAGGTCAGCGACCAGCGGGCGTAGTAGGCGCGGTAGGAGGACAGCGATCGGGCGACGGTGCCGTTCTTGCCCTCCGGTCGCAGACCCGTGTCGAGGTCGAGGGGTACGAGGGCATCGGAGGTCAGCCGGTTCATCTCGCTCACCACGGCCAGGGCCCGGCGGTGCGCCGAGCCATCGTGGTCGTCGGGGGCACGGTAGACGAAGAGCACATCGGCATCGGACCCGAACCCGAGCTCCTCACCGCCGTATCGCCCCATCGCGATGACGGCGAACTCGAGATCGCCGGCGTCGCGCCGAGCGAGGGCCAGCGCGCCGGAGATCGCGGCGGTCGTCACCGCCGACAGCCCGCGGGCGAGCTCGTCGATGCTGAGCAGGCCGAGGATGCCGCCCATCGCCAGACGGAGGATCTCCCGTCGACGCGACTGGCGGAGGACGGCCGCGGCGGCGTCGACGCCCGAGTGGCGCGCGACGGTGGCCTCGGCCTCGGCGAGGAGCGTGCCGAGCGCTCGAGGTCGCAGCTCGTGGTCGTTCTCGAACCAGGCCGCGGCCTCGGGGATGCGGTCGAGGAGATCGGCCACGAACCGCGAGTTCGACAGGACGGTGGTCAGCCGATGAGCAGCCCCGGAGGAGTCCCGCAGCATGCGCAGGAACCAGTACGACTCGCCGAGTCCGTCGCTCAGGCGTCGGAACGCGAGCAGCCCCAGGTCGGGGTCGGTGCCGTCGGCGAACCATTGCAGCATGGCCGGCAGCAGGTGACGCTGGATGCTCGCGCGCCGGGACACCCCCGCGGTCAGGGCGGCGATGTGCCCGAGGGCCCCGCGCGGGTCGACGAAGCCGATGACGGCGAGGCGCGCCGCGGCCTGGTCGCTGCTGAGCCCGAGCTCCTCCTCCGGTCTCGCGGCGACGGCCGATAGGAGGGGCCGGTAGAAGAGTCGCTCGTGGAGGGTCCTGACCCGCCGCCGGACGTCGTGCCACGTGCTCACGAGGTCGCCGGCCGTGGCGCCGAGGCGGGTCGATCTCGCCAGCACGCGCAGCTCGCCCTCGTCGACGGGCATGAGATGGGTCCGTCGCAGCTTCGAGAGCTGGATGCGGTGCTCGAGGAGACGGAGGAGGCGGTAGTCGCGATCGAACTCGGCCGCCTCGGCACGACCGACGTACCCGCGCCGGGCGAGCGCGCCCAGGGCGTCGAGGGTGGCCCTCTGACGGACGTTCTCGTCGGCCTGACCGTGCACGAGCTGCAGGAGCTGGATCGTGAACTCGATGTCGCGCAGTCCGCCCGGGCCGAGCTTCAGCTGGCGGTCGACCTCGTCGGCCGGGATGAGATCGGTCACCCGTTCGCGCATGCGCTGCACGGACTCGACGAAGTTCTCGCGCGAGGCCGCCGCCCAGACGAACGGGGCGATCCGCTCGACGTAGCGGTCGCCGAGCTCGCGGTCGCCGGCGAGAGGACGGGCCTTGAGCAGGGCCTGGAACTCCCAGCCCTTGGCCCACCGCTCGTAGTAGGCGATGTGCGATTCGAGGGTCCGGACGAGGGCGCCGGCCTGCCCCTCGGGGCGGAGGTTCGCATCGACCTCCCACAGCTCGGTCTCGAGGGAGAGCTCGGAGACCGCTCGCACGGTGTGGACGGCGAGGCGGGTGGCGATCTCGACGGCGCGGCCGTTCTCGAGCCCGTCCGCCCCCTGCGCGACGTAGACGACGTCGACGTCGCTGAGGTAGTTCAGCTCTCTCGCACCGGCCTTGCCCATCCCGATGATCGCCAATCGCGTCCGTTCGACGTCCTCGGCGGGGAAGGCGACCTCCCGACGGGCGATGCCGAGCGCCGCCTCGAGGGCAGCGCCCGCGAGGTCGGCCAGCGCCGTGGCCACGAGGGGCATCACGGCGAGAGGGTCGGGTGCGTCGAGGTCGTACGACGCGAGCTGGAGCAGGTTCCGCCGGTATCGCACCCGCAGGGCGACCCGCGCCTCGTCACCCACCCGGTCGCCGACGGCCTCCTGCAGGTCGGCGACGTACTCCGCTTCGGACGGCGGCTGCGTCAGGGAGGCGCGGAGCGCCTCCGACTCGGCCGGTCGTCGGACGAGGAAGTCGGCGAGCCCCGAGGAGGCGCCCAGCACCACGACGAGGCGGGGACCGAAGCCGTCCGCCAGCAGGGACTCGACCGTCGGCCGATCGCGGTCGATCAGACGATCGAGGTGGAGCAGTGCCGCGTCGGGATCCGGGCATGCCGCGAACGAGGGCAGGAGCACCTCGACGGCCGGTGTCGACACGGCGAGCTCGGCGAGGCGGTCGCGCGCCTCGCCGAGCCGGGAGAACCCGAGTCGAGCCAGCTCGGACAGAGCCGCGGCGGGACGGGGCATGGGTCGTGTGCTCAGAGCATCTCGAGGTTCGAGCGCAGCTCGAACGGCGTCACCTGAGCCCGGTAGGCCTTCCACTCCTGACGCTTGTTGAGCAGGACGTAGTTGAAGACCTGCTCCCCCAGCGTCTCGGCGACGAGCTCGCTGTCCTCCATGATGGACAGCGCGTGGTCGAGACTCGCCGGCAGCTGCCTGTACCCGAGGGCGCGACGCTCGGCGTCGCTCATGCCCCAGACGTTGTCCTCCGCCTCGGCGGGCAGCTCGTAGCCCTCCTCGATGCCCTTGAGGCCGGCGGCCAGCATGAGCGAGAAGGCGAGGTAGGGGTTCGCCGCCGAGTCGATGGCGCGGTACTCGACCCGGCTCGAGTTGCCCTTGTTCGGCTTGTAGAGAGGGACCCGGACGAGAGCCGACCGGTTGTTGTGGCCCCAGGTGACGAAGCTCGGGGCCTCGTCGCCGCCCCAGAGGCGCTTGTAGCTGTTGACGAACTGGTTGGTGACGGCCGTGATCTCGGGAGCGTGCTTCAACAGACCGGCGATGAACTGGCGCCCGATGGTCGAGAGCTGGTACTCGGCGCCGGCCTCGTAGAACGCGTTCGAGTCGCCCTCGAAGAGCGACATGTGGGTGTGCATGCCCGAACCGGGGTGCTGACTGAACGGTTTGGGCATGAACGTGGCGTAGACGCCCTGCTCGATGGCGACCTCTTTGATGACCGTCCGGAAGGTCATGATGTTGTCGGCGGTCGTCAGCGCGTCCGCGTAGCGCAGATCGATCTCGTTCTGCCCGGGGCCGGCCTCGTGGTGGCTGAACTCGACCGAGATGCCGAGGTCTTCCAGCATGCGGACCGAGCGGCGACGGAAGTCGTGCGCCGTGCCTCCGGGGACGTTGTCGAAGTACCCGGCGGAGTCCACCGGCTGAGGACCGTCATCGCCGACCTGCGCGCTCTTCAGGAGGTAGAACTCGACCTCGGGATGCGTGTAGAACGTGAAGCCCCGATCGCCGGCCCGGGCCAGGGTGCGCTTGAGGACGTTGCGCGGGTCCGCCACGGCGGGCTGGCCGTCGGGTGTCGTGATGTCGCAGAACATCCGGGCGGTGGGGTCGATCTCACCACGCCACGGCAGGATCTGGAACGTGGTGGGGTCGGGCTGCGCCAGCACGTCGGCCTCGTACGAGCGGGTGAGGCCCTCGATGGCGGATCCGTCGAAGCCGATGCCCTCGGCGAAGGCCCCCTCGACCTCGGCGGGCGCGATGGCCACCGACTTGAGGGTGCCGATCACGTCGGTGAACCAGAGGCGGATGAACTTGATGCCGCGCTCTTCGATCGTTCGAAGAACGAAGTCTCTCTGCTTGTCCATTCACGGCCTTTCTGCTCGCCGTCCAGGCTAGTGGACGCACCGGGTGTCGCGAGGGTCGCCGCTCCGGCGGGGATCAGTCGTCGGCGGCGTCCTCGGCATCGAGACGCGCGTTGCGGGCCTTGATGGTCTCGATGGCCTTCGCCGCCTCGTCGCGCGTGGCGTACGGGCCGGCACGGTCGACAGCGGGCGACACCTTGCCCTCTTCGACCTCGTGCGTCTTCGTGTTGAACCAGAACTCAGCCATGCGGGAAGGCTACCGCCCGCCGGCCGGAGCCGCCCGGAGACGCCGTCAGCGGCGCGGAGGCGCCACGGGCGCGGGCCGACGGCCCGGTGCTCGACGGGCGAGCAGCGACGAGACGAGCGGCGAGAGCAGCATCACGAGGATCCCGGCGATGATGACGAGCGAGCCCACGACCATGAGGGCGATGACGATGGCGACCATGTCGTCGATTCTCGCCTGTCGACGGGACCACGGCAAGCGGACGCGCCCGCCCGACGACGCGCCCCCTAAGCTGGTCGACATGCCCCGGGACCTCGACGGAACACTGACTCCGGGCCGGATCTCAGCGCAGCGTCCGGTCCCCGCGTCCATCCCCCGACCCGAGTACGTCGGCCGGAAGGCACCGAGCCCCTACACGGGCGGCGACGTGTACGACGCCGAGACCGTCGAGCTGATCAGGGCGAGCGGGCGCATCGCCTCGCAGGCCATCGACGCGGTCGAGGCGGCGATCCGCCCCGGCGTCACGACCGACGAGCTCGATCGCGTGGCCCACGAGTTCGTCGTCTCGCACGACGCCTACCCGTCGACCCTCGGCTACCGGGGGTTCCCGAAGTCGATCTGCACCTCGGTGAACGAGGTGATCTGCCACGGCATCCCCGACGACACCGAGTTGGTCGACGGCGATCTGATCAACATCGACATCACCGCCTTCGCCCACGGCGTGCACGGCGACCTGAACCGCACCTTCGTCGTCGGCGAGGGCGCGCCGGCGACCGTCGACCTCGTGGATCGCACTCGCGAGGCCCTCCGCCGCGGCATCAAGGCGGTCGCGCCGGGCCGCGAGGTCAACGTGATCGGTCGGGCCATCGAGTCGTACGCGAAGCGCTTCGGCTACGGCGTCGTCCGCGACTACACCGGCCACGGCGTCGGTCGGGCCTTCCACTCGGGCCTGATCATCCCCCACTACGACGCGCCCCGGTACGACGACGTCATGGAGGTCGGGATGGTCTTCACGATCGAGCCCATGCTGACCCTCGGGGGCATCGACGCCGACATCTGGTCCGACGACTGGACGGTCACGACCCGCGACAAGAGCCTCACCGCGCAGTTCGAGCACACGCTCGTCGTCACCGAACGCGGTGCCGACATCCTCACCCTGAGCTGACGCTCACCCCTCCACCCCCGGAAAGGAACCACCCGTGTCACAGAAGGCAGTGGGCATCGACATCGGCGGCACCGGCATCAAGGGGGCCATCGTCGACCTCGAGTCCGGCGAGCTCCTCACCGACCGCATCAAGAAGCCCACCCCCGCCGGCGGTGAGCCCGACGACATCGTCGCCGTGGTCAAGCAGATCGTCGACGAGCTCGGGGTCGACGACGACGCCATGCCGGTGGGCGTGTGCTTCCCCGCGGCGATCATGGACGGCACCACCCTGTCGGCGGCCAACGTGTCGAAGAAGTGGATCGGCTTCGAGGCCGAGAAGCTCTTCGAGACCACCCTCGGCCGGGACATCCACTTCGTCAACGACGCCGACGCCGCCGGTTACGCCGAGACCCGTTTCGGCGCCGCCCGCGGAGTCAAGGGCCTCGTCATCATGACGACCCTCGGGACCGGCATCGGGACGGCGCTGATCAACGACGGCGTGCTGATCGTCAACGCCGAGCTCGGACACCTCGAGATCGGCGGCAAGGACTACGAGACGAAGGCCTCGTTCGCCGCCAAGGAGCGCGACGAGCTCACCTGGAAGCACTGGGCCAAGCGCCTCCAGAAGTACTACTCGCACCTCGAGGCCCTGCTCTACCCCCGACTGATCATCGTCGGCGGCGGCGTCTCGAAGCACCACGAGGAGTTCCTGCCGCTTCTCGACCTCCGGGCCGAGATCGTCCCGGCGACGCTGCGCAACAACGCCGGCATCATGGGAGCCGCGGCTCTGGCCGCCTCGTCGAACCCGGTCGGCTGACGATCGGGCGCACCGCCCACGACGCGAGAACACCCTGCTGCCGGAGGCGCGCCTCCTGCAGCAGGGTGTTCTCGCGTGAGGCGAACGGGCCGGCTGATACGCCGGGTTCTGTCTCGATGCTCACGCACCGTGGACGGCCATCTCTCTCGGAACTGCGTCGCCGCAGCTCTCCAGCGGTCTACCCGAGGACTCGGCGAGCAACCTCGACGCCCTCTGTCTGACCTTGCTCCGGGCGAGGTTTACCTAGCCGGTCGGTCACCCGAACCGCTGGTGGTCTCTTACACCACCGTTTCACCCTTACCCCGGTCGCACCTCGCGGTGACGACCGTGGCGGTCTGCTCTCTGTTGCACTGTCTCGCGGGTTGCCCCGGGTGGGTGTTACCCACCGCCCTGCTCTGTGGAGCCCGGACGTTCCTCGGCGGCACGGGCGGACCCGTGCCGACGCGACCGTCTTGCCGACCCGTTCGCCCCTTCAGCCTACCGGCCTCGGGCCGGGCGACGCGAGCGGCCGCGGAGGAGGGTCAGATGCCGGACTCCTGCGTGCGGACGAGCACCGCGTTGCTGTCGGGGCAGAGCAGGACGTCGTAGGCGGAGGCCGATCGCACGGCGGCGAGATCGCTGCCGGTGAGGGTCACGCCGCTGGCGCTCGACACGCCTCCGCGCAGGAGGGACGCGCCGACGCCGTAGCGCTCGCGCTGACGTTCGTAGAGGGCCAGCAGATCGGCGGGGACCCGCGCCGCGAGGGTCTGCCGGTCGGCGGCCACCTGAGCGCGCTCGCGCTCGAGCCCGGCCAGCGACTCGTCGCGCGACGTGGTCGCGTCGGCGCGACGACCGTCGATCTGGTCGAGCTCGCTCTGGGTGAGACGGGCGACGGCGCCGAGGCTCTCGACGCGCTCCATCACGTCCATCTGGAGGTCCTCGAGGTCGGAGGTGCGCCGGGCGAGGGCGGCCAGCTCGCCCTCGAGCGCCTGCACGTCTTTCACGGACGACGTGGAGGCGAGACGCTGCGTGTCACGCGCGACCCGTGCCTCGACGACGGACACGTCGGACTCGATGCGCTTCAGCTCGACCTCGGCGTCTTCGAACGCGCCCTGCTCGGAGGCGAGACGGCTGCGGAGGCGGGCGGCGTCGCCGTCGATGGTCGCGAGGACGGCGATCTCGGGGAGGTTGCGGGCCTTGTGGGCGAGCTGCTGCAGGGTCGTGTCGAGCTTCTGGAGATCGAGCAGCAGGGCCTGATCGGCGGGGCTGGCGGTCAGCGGCATGCGTGGCCTTCTTCGTGTCGGTGCGGATGGTCGGAGGACGGGGTGCCGAGGAGGCGCGGCGTGGGCGGGCGGTCGGGCGTCACTGCACGACGGTGAAGTCCCAGGGGTCGGTGCGCAGGTCGCTGAGCGTCACCTCGACGTCGCCGAGGGCCTCGCGCAGCTGGGCCGCGGCGGTGTCGAGCCAGAGCCACTCGGCGGCCCAGTGGGACACGTCGATCAACGCGGGCCCGCGACCGAGGAGCATGAGCTCGCGGGCGTCGGAGGCGGGGTGATGGCGGAGGTCGCTCGTGATGAAGACGTCGGCGGACCGGACGGCGGGATCGTCGAGGAGGGAGTCTCCGGCTCCGGCGCAGAGCGCCACCGTCTCGACGAGGCGTTCAGCGGACCCGGCGACCCGGATGCCGGAGGCGGTCGGCGGGAGCACGTCGCGGAGCATGGTCGCCAAGGCGACGAGCGGGACCGGCTCGGCGAGTCGCCCGACGATCCCGAGGCCGGTCGTCGGGGTGCTCCCCGCGGTGATCGGTCGCTGGTCGAGGAGGCCGAGCTGGTGCGCGAGCACCCGGGAGGTGCCGGTCTCGACGACGTCCGCGTTGGTGTGAGCCGCGACGAGCGCGCAGCCGCCCCTCACGAGACGGGCGATGACGGCCCCCTTGGTGGTGTCCTCGGACACCGTGCGGGCGCCGCGGAACAGGAGCGGGTGATGCACGAGGAGGAGGTCGGCATCCAGTCCGAGCGCCTCGTCGACCGTGTCGAGGACGGCGTCGACGGCGAGGTGGATGTGGGTCACGGGCCGCTCGGGATCGCCGACGGCGAGCCCCGGGGAGTCCCAGGACTCGGCGCCGCTCAGCGGCCAGAGGCGTTCGACGACGGCGGAGACGGAGGCGAGGGTGGACACCCCGTCAGCCTAGTCGCGAGACGGGCGACGGACCCCGGTGAGCAGGACCGCGACGACCAGTGCGGAGACGGCCGCGACGAGGAGGGCGAGGGCCACCGCCGCGCCGGCCGCGGGGCCGGAGCCGCCGATGCCGGAGACGAGATAGCCCTGCCAGGCGAGTGCTGCAACGACGGGCGACAGCACGCCGAATCCGAGGACGGCGGCCACCACGACGGCGGCCACCACCGCGATCGGACGCCGACGCTCGACGACGGACGCGTCGTCGGCGCGCGCCGACACCGCCATCGTCGCGACGACCGCGGAGAGGGCGCCGATCACCGGGACGGCCAGCGTCGCCACGACGGCGGTGCCGAGGGACTCCCCCGCCGCGACGGCCAGGATCAGGGCGAGGAGCACGAGGACGCCTGCGCCGACGACGGCGATGCGGAGCGCTCGGCCCGTACCGGCGACGAGATCGCGGAGACCGGGGCCCTCGGAGACGGCGGGACGGGTCGGGGCCTCAGCCTCGGCCTCGGATCCGGAGACCACGGGGGTCTCCTTCGCCGGACCGGTGACGTCGGCGACCGGGGCGGTCGACGTCTCGCGGGGCGCTGCGGCGGGGGCCTCGGCGGCGGCTCCGACCTCGGCCTCCGGCTCGGCCACGGCCTCCGGCTCGGCCACGGCGTCCGGCTCGGCCACGACCTCCGGCTCGGCCACGACGTCGGCCTCGGCCTCGGCCAATCGGGCCGCCTCGCGACGCGCGGCGAGGTCGGCCTCGGCCTCCTCGGGGGTGACGATGGGGATGAGGTTCGTGTCGCTGTCGTCGACGTCGCCTCCCGCCGGAGCAGGAGCGCCTGCTCCGATGATGTCGATCACGCCCGTGAACCGCAGGCGGGTGCGTTCGAGGACGAGCGCCGCCTCGTCCGTCCCGACGCGGCTGATCTCGCTCTCCCACCGGGCGAAGCGGGCCGCCTCGGCGCGGCGGGCGAGCAGCTGCGCCTGCACCACGGCCATGAGGTCGACCGTCGCGGTGTCCTCGAAGCGCCGGGTCACGAGACGGGCGAGGACGTCGTCGTCGAGGGTCACGCGCTCCGGCGGCTGCGGCAGATCGGGGCCGACGGGGACGGCGAAGACCGGCAGGGTGATGGCGGACGTGTCGACCGAGTGGCGCGGCGCGCTGACCGGCCGGGGGTCCGGCATGGCCTCGGAGGACGCCTCGCGGTCGGCCCCGGAGCCGGGATCGGACGCTGTCGGGACCATGATCGGCTCGGGGGCGTCGGCGCGGTGACTGGGGACGGAGGCGGGGCGGGAGGCGATGCTGTCGCGCGCCTCCGGGGCGAGGGTCTGAGACACGGGGTGGAGCTCCTGCGGGGGCGGCGTCGTGGACGGCGCGGGGGTCGGGGTGGGCTCGACGAACGTCGAGCGGAACCGGTGGGCGTCGACCTCGGGAGGCGCGACGGCGTCCGTCCTCAGCAGGTCCGCGTTCTCGGTCATGCGTGGATGGTACGTCCGCGGGGGCTCCGGATCGGCGCGGCTCGCCGTGCCGACCGGGACTAATCCCGGTGAGCGCGGGTGCACGGCATGCCCTCGTCCGAGACGGGACCGTCCGCGCGGATCAGCGGTCGGCCAGCGCGGCGGCGAGGTAGGGGGCAGTGCGGCTGTGCGGGGAGGCCGCGACGAGCTCCGGCGTGCCGGACGCGACGACCCGCCCGCCTCCGTCACCGCCGGCCGGGCCCATGTCGATGACGTGATCCGCCGCCGCCACGACGCCCATGTGGTGCTCGACCACCACGACGGTGTCGCCCCCGTCGACGAGTCCCTGCAGCTGCGCGACGAGCAGCTCGACGTCGGCGGGATGCAGACCCGTGGTCGGCTCGTCGAGCAGGTAGAGGGTCCGCCCCGTGCGCACACGCTGGAGCTCGGTGGCCAGCTTGATGCGCTGAGCCTCGCCGCCGGACAGCTCCGTGGCCGGCTGACCCAGCCGCAGGTACCCGAGACCGACCTCGCGGAGGGTCTCGAGAGCCCGGGAGGCGGCGGGCACCCCTCTCAGGAACCCGGCGGCCTCGGCCACCGTCATCGCGAGCACATCCGCGATGCTGCGGTCGTTCCACCGCACCTCGAGCGTCTCGGCGTTGTAGCGGGCCCCGTGGCACTCCGGGCAGGGGGCGTAGCTGCCCGGCAGGAACAGCAGCTCGACCGACACCGAGCCCTCGCCCTGACAGACGTCGCACCGGCCCCCGACCACGTTGAACGAGAACCGCCCGGCGGTGTAGCCGCGGGCGACCGCCTCGTCGGTCGAGGCGAAGACCGACCGGACCGCGTCGAACAGCCCCGTGTAGGTGGCGAGGTTCGATCGCGGCGTGCGCCCGATCGGGCGCTGGTCGACCTCGACCACGCGATCGATCCCGTCGAAGTCCGTCGCGGTGTCGGCCAGGACGCCTCCGACGAGGGTGGACTTGCCCGACCCCGAGACGCCCGTCACGGCGGTGAGGACCCCGCGCGGCACCTCGACGTCGACCTCGTGCAGGTTGTGCCGCGAGACCGATCGGAGCGCGAGCACGCCGTCGGGTCGACGCCGCTCGGAGGTCCGGACCGGGGCATCCGACCCGGGGACGAGGAACCGCCTCGTGACCGAGCGCTCGACCTCGGCGAGACCCGCGACCGGTCCGCTGTAGAGCACCGCGCCTCCTTCGCTCCCCGCCCCCGGTCCGACGTCGACGACCCAGTCGGCTCGCCGGACGATGCTCATGTCGTGCTCGACCACGAAGACCGAGTTGCCGCTCGCCCGGAGCTCCTCGAGCACGGCGACGAGGGGCTCGGCGTCGGCCGGGTGGAGCCCGGCGCTCGGCTCGTCCAGCACGTAGACCACGCCGAAGAGCCCCGAGCGCAGCTGCGTCGCGATGCGCAGACGCTGCATCTCGCCCGGGGACAGCGATGGCGTGGCGCGGCCGAGACTCAGATAGCCGAGCCCGAGGTCGTCGAGGACGGTCGTCCGCGCGAGGAGGTCGGAGGCGAGCGTGACGGCGACCTCGGTCACCTCGCCCGACGAGGCGTTCGAGACCGCGGCGGAGGCCGAGGTGAGCGAGGCGGTCGGACGGAGCACGTCTCCGAGCTCCGCCAGGGGAAGGGAGTTCAGCTCGGCGATCGTCCGACCCGCGAACGTGACGGCGAGGGCGGCCCGGGTGAGCCCGCTGCCGCCGCAGAGCGAGCACGGACCGCTCTCGACGAAGCGCAGGACCTTCGCCCGCTGGGTCTCGCTCTGCGAATCGGCCAGGGTGTGGAGCACGAACGCCCGCGCGCTCCAGAAGCGGCCCTTGTAGGGCTTGGCGACGCGGTCCCGCTGCGGGACCACCTCGACCACGGGCTGCTCGTCGGTGAAGAGGAGCCAGTCGCGGTCGGCCTGCGGCAGCTCCCGCCAGGGCCGGTCGATGTCGTAGCCGAGCACCGCGGTGACGTCACGGAGGTTCTTGCCCTGCCAGGCGCCCGGCCAGGCCGTGATGGCCCCCTCGCGGATCGACGACGAGGGGTCGTGCACGGCCGACGCCTCGGTGACCTCGTGAGCCACGCCGAGGCCGTGGCATCTCGGGCACGCGCCCGCCGCCGTGTTCGGCGAGAACGAGTCGGACTCGAGGCGGGAGGCGCCCTCGGGGTAGGTGCCGGCACGGGAGAACAGCATCCGCATCGAGTTGGAGAGGGTCGTCACCGTGCCGACGGTCGACCGCGAGCTCGGGGCGCCCCGTCGCTGCTGCAGGGCGACCGCCGGCGGCAGACCCGATATCCCATCGACGTGCGGGGTGCCGCCCTGGGCGATCAGCCGGCGCGCGTAGGGGGCGACGGACTCGAGGAAGCGACGCTGAGCCTCCGCGTAGATGGTCCCGAAGGCCAACGAGGACTTGCCCGAACCGGACACGCCGGTGAAGGCGACGATGCTGTCGCGCGGCACGTCGACGTCGACCGAGCGCAGGTTGTTCTCGCGGGCTCCCCGCACCCGCACGAAACCCCGGTCGTGGACGTCGGCGGCTCGGCGGGGGAGGTCGGGAGGGGCGGTGTCGGGCATCCGGTCGATGGTAGAGGAGTGCGGCGACACGGGGCCGGAGCGGTCGGGGCCCGGACGGCGGGGCGGTCGCCCGACGGCGATGTCGGTGGTCGCTCTTAGCCTGATGCCGTGCCCGAGCCGATCGACAGCTGGTGGGCGCGACGGCAGACGTCGCGCGGTCTCGCCGTGCCCTACCCCGTGGGTTCCTACCGTGAGGCATGGGCGTCGTTCCCGGTGCTCGTCCGGCAGTACCGCCCCGAGCACAACGGCGGCATCGTGCTCAGTCAGATCCCGCCCGCCGCCGACGTCTACCTCTGCTGGCTGTGCGACGCCGGGCACCTCTTCGTCGCCACCCCCGACGAGCAGCGCCACCGACCCGGCCGCGAACGGCGCCGGTCGTCGTGGTGCCCCGACTGCAGCGACCTCGCCCGACCGCGGCCCCTGCCGATGCGCACCGAGGCGGTCGCGCGTCGGGTCGCGGCGACTCCCGCCGTCCCCGCCGTCGATCCGGGTCGGATGACCCCCCAGGCGCCGTCCGCTCCCCCGCTCCCCTCGACGCCGCGGTCTCCCGAACGCCCGGCGAACCTGCGACCGCGAGGGTCGAAGCCGACACGGGCCACGAGGCCGGTGTGCGCCAAGACGCCGACGCTGCCGACCGGCACCGCCTTCACGAGCTCGTGCGCGCCGCCGCCCGCGTCGGCGGTCGAGGCCGAGCTGCGAGCCGGGCTGACGTCGCGACTCGAGTTCGCGGCCGGTCTCAACGCCGTGCGGGTGGCCCGACCGTTCTTCGATCACCTCGAGGTCTGGCCCGACATCGTGCTCTCCGACCTGCGGGTGGCGATCGAGTACGACTCGACGGGACGCCACGGACTCGAGCACGTCGGCAGGCGCGAGGTGGCCGACCGACGCAAGGACGCCGCCCTGCGGTCGGCGGGGTGGGAGGTCATCCGCCTGCGGACGGGACGGCTGCCGATGCTCGGTCCCCACGACCTGTCGCTCTCGGGGCTGACGCGTCAGACCGTCCCGCGGCTGCTGGACGAACTGCGCGCCATCCGGGGGCCGCTGTTCGTCGACGCCTATCTGCGCCCGTAGCCGGGTCGCATCGGCTGCGGGCGTCTACCCTCGGAGGGCCGTCGCCTCGCTCCGCCAGCGCGCATGGCGCCCCCAGGGGTCGTCGACGCCCGCCGCGAGCGTGGCGATGTGCGCGGCGAGCGGCTCGTTGACGGCGAACCACTCCGTCCGGGCGAACCGCCACGCGGCGAACTGATCATGACGACGACGCTCGACCGCCCGGTCGCCCCGTTCGAACGCCAGCACCTCGTGATGCCAGAGACGCCCGAGCCGCTGCCGCGGATTCGCCGTCGTGCCGATCTTGATGCGGTCGTCGAAGCGGATGTAGTAGACGACATCGACGCGCGGCGGCGCGAGGTCGCCGTCGGGCGAGTCGCCCTGCCGCCACTCGCAGACGGCGCACAGCCAGCCGGCAGGCCAGTGGACCCCGAGTCTCGAGCCGCAGGCCGCGCAGGGGGCGGGCAGCAGGTCGGTGGTCCCGTCGACCGTCTCGGAGCGCGCCGCGGCCCAGTCGGCGGCGAGGGCCAGGTGCTGTTCGCAGAGCGCCACGGGCGAACCGGGCAGCGCCCTGCCGTCGCAGGCGACGGGGTCGTCGTGGACCGCGCCTCCTCGGCAGGCGTCGGCGGATCGGGGCGAGCGCGTGTCCATGCCGGCACGGTAGGCCCGACCACCGACAGACGGCGACGACCGGGGGTCAGTCGGGCTCGTGATCGATCCGGAGCCCCAGGGGGTGCGGCCCGAGCAGCAGCCAGACAGCGCCGGCGCCGATGGGGAACAGCACCACCGCGACGGTCCAGACGGTCCGCTCGATCGGGGTCGTGTCGGCCCTCCGGCGCACGGCGCGGACGATGCTCGCCACGATCGCCACGTACACGGCGAACGCGCCGACCGCGAGCACGACCGTGCCCCACTCGCCCCATCCGCTCATCCCCCCAGCCTACGGTGCCGCCCGCGCGGAGCCACCCGCCCGGCTTGAACCGCCCGCGCGGAGCCACCCGCCCGGCGCCGCCCGCTCGAGGCCGCTCGCTCAGTGCCGCCTGCTCAGTGCCGCCTGCTCAGTGCCGCCTGCTCAGTGCCGCCCGCTCAGCATCGCGAGCACGTCGTCGTAGCGCCCCTCCGCCTCGGCGTCGCGGAGGAACCGCACCCGCTCGACCAGGATCTCGTGGGCGTCCGGCTGCGCCTCCAGCAGGGCCATCGTCTCGTCGAGGTACTCGTCGAGCGGCATCGCCGACGGGTCGTCCTGCTGACCCAGCAGGGTCGTCCGCACCGCCGGGGGCACGAGCTCGATCACCTGGACCCCGGTCGGGGCGAGCTGCACCCGCACGCTCTCGCTGATCGAGTGGATGGCCGCCTTGGTCGCGTTGTACGTCGGCGTGGCGGGCAGGGGGACGCTCGCGAGACCGGACGACACCGTGACGAACGCCGCCCCCGGTCGCGACTGCAGGAACCCGGTCCAGGCGGCGAGCAGACGGATCGGTCCGAGCAGGTTGGTCGTGACCGTCGTCTCGGCCGTCTCGAGGAAGCCCGGCGTCCGGACGTCCTCGAAGCGCATGACGCCGGCCATCGCGATGACGACGTTCGTCTCGGGCCACCGGTGCTGCACCTCGCGCGAGACGGAGACGACGGCGGCGGGGTCGGCCGTGTCGAGCAGGATCGACTCGATGCCGGGCTCGTCCCGGGCGATCTCGGCGAGCAGATCGACCCGGCGCCCGGCCACGACGACCGTGTTGCCGGCGTCGCGGAGCCGCCGGGCGAGACCGAGGCCGATGCCGGACGTGCCGCCGGGGATGAAAACGGTGTTGCCGCTGATCTTCATGCGATGCTCCTCGTGCTGTGGGTGTCGCGACCAGCCTGGGCCGAGGAGGCACGGGTCGGCAGAGTCCCACCCCGAGCTGGGCCCCATCCAGGTGGACTGCCAGGCGCTCTTCACCGAGGACCAGTCGCAGACGCTCCTGGTGCTGACGCCGACGCCGGGATCGCCGGACGCGGAGAGCCTCCGCCTGCTCGGCGTCGTCGGCACGCAGCGCTTCGCCGACTGACCGGGGTCGCTCGTCGGCCCGGCACGGCATGATGAGCGGACGACGATGTGACCCGAGGAGACCCCATGCCCGCCCCCGCCTTCCCCTCCGCCGACAACGCCCCTCTGCGGGGAGGTCCGACGCTGCGCTGGGGAGTCATCGGACCGGGTGAGATCGCCGGCGACTTCACCGACGCCCTCCACCGGCACACGGACCAGCGCGTCGTGGCCGTCGCGTCGCGTCGCCGGGAGCACGCCGAGGCCTTCGCCCGAGACCACGGGGTCGACCGTGCCTTCGACGACGCCGAGGCGATGGCCGCCTCCCCCGACGTCGACGTCGTGTACGTGGCCACACCGCATACGCGGCACCTGCCCGACGCCCTGACCGCGATCGCGGCCGGCAAGCACGTGCTCGTGGAGAAGCCCCTGGCCACGACGGTCGCCGACGCCGATCGCATCGCGGAGGCCGCGGCGGCGGCCGGCGTGCTCGCGATGGAGGCGCTCTGGACGCGCTATCTGCCGCACTCGACGGTCATCGCCCGGCTCCTGGCCGACGGGGCGATCGGCGACGTGCGCCTCGCGACGGCGGACGTCGCCTGGGCCAACGACCTGAGCGCTCCGGGGCGGATGAGCGATCCGGCCCTCGGCGGCGGGGCCCTGCTCGACATCGGCGTGTACGCGTTCTGGTTCACCCAGTTCGTCACGGGTCATCCCGTCGAGCGCTCCGCCACCGGCTCGACCCGAGCCGACGGCGTCGATCTCGACGCGGCCGTCGTGACGCGGACCGCGGAGGGCGTGCTCGCCACGGCCGTGACGAGTCTCCTCGCCACCTCGCCCGGCATCGGCACGGTGGCCGGCTCGGACGGCTCGCTCCGCACCCTCGACCACCTCGTGTTCCCGGCGTCCTTCGAGCTCACGACGGGTCGCGGCACCGCCGTCTGGAGCGACCCGGCCGTCCCGACCGGTCGCGAGGGACTGGCGTACCAGGCGGCTGCGCTCGCGTCGTTCGTCGACCGGGGGCTCCGCGACTCGCCCCTCCACGGGATGGCCGACTCGAGATCGATCCTGGCGACGATCGAGGCGGCCCGCGCCTCCCTGACCGTCGTCGACGGGCGCCCGTCCGCCGCTCGCTAAGCTGACGCCATGACGCGAGCCCGAGTGATGATCCCGTTCCGGCTCGTCATCGCCCTGATCGGCCTCGTCGCCGTGGGGACCCAGTTCGGGGTGACGCTGGTCGAGGACTACAGCGTCGTCAACTTCTTCTCGTACTACACCAACCTCAGCAACCTGTTCGCCGTGGTGGTCTTCTCGGTCGGGGCCGTGCGCACCCTGCGCCGCCGACCGGGCAGCCGCGGGTGGGACGTCGTGCGTCTCGTGAACGTCGTCAACATGGTCTTCGTCGGGCTCGTCTTCAACCTGCTGCTCGCCGGGGTCGGTGGCGGCGTCATCCCCTGGGTGAACGTGGTCGTGCACATGCTCGTGCCCGTGGCCGCCCTGATCGACTGGCTCGTCCTGCCGGCCGGTCGGCGCCTCCCCTGGTCCGCTGCGCTGGTCGGCCTCGTGACCCCCGTGGTCTACAGCGTCTACACGATCATCCGCGGCGCGGTCATCGGCTTCTACCCGTACCCGTTCTACGACCCCGCGGCGCAGGGCGGCGGCGGCGGCGTGGCGGTCTACGTCGGCGTGCTGCTGGTGGCCCTCACGGTGCTCTCGTTCGCTCTCGTCGGACTCGGACGCCTCTCCGGACGCTTCTGGAGGGCGCGCCGGGGCTCCTGAGCCGACCCGCGCCTCCTCGCCGGACCCGCCTCTCGAGGCCGACCGTCGGCGACGGCGGTCAGGGGACGAGGAGCAGGCGCAGGCCGAGGACGGTCATCACGACGGCGATGATCGCGTCGAGCACCCGCCAGGCACCGGGCCGGGCGAAGACCGGACGCAGGAGGCGCGAGCCGAATCCGAGGGCCGTGAACCAGACGAGACTGCCCAGCACCGCGCCGACGGCGAACCACCAGCGCAGCTCCCCGGGCTGCTGATTCGCCACGGAACCCAGGAACACGATCGTGTCGAGGTAGGTGTGCGGGTTCAGCCAGGTGAAGGCGAGGGCCGCCAGGACGGTGGTCGTCACCCGCACCGGAGCCGTCGTCGTGGCGGCCGCGGCGTCGCCGTCGGCGACCACGAGCGCACCGACGGGACGCACCGCCCGGACGGCCGCCAGCACCGCATAGACAAGCAGGAACGCCGCGCCGACGAACCGCACCACGACGACGACCCCGGGGTGCGCCGTGATGAGCGCGCCGATGCCGGCGACCCCGGCGCTGATCAGGACGGCGTCGCTGACCGCGCAGACGATCACGACCGGGAGGACCACGCGGGCGGTCCTCGTCAGTCCGACGCGCAGCACGAAGGCGTTCTGCGCCCCGATGGCGACGATGAGGGCGAGGCTGGTGCCGAAGCCGAGGAGGGCGGTCGGCAGGAGGCTGGTGAGGAGCACGCCGTCGACGCTACGACCCCGGCTCTCATCCATCCAGCTCATGTTCCTGATGCCGCATAAGCTGCTCTGATGCAGCGCTTCACCATCGATCAGCTCGACACGCTCCGCACGATCGTCGACGAGGGCACGTTCGAGGCGGCCGCGCAGCGCCTCCACATGACGCAGTCGGCCGTGTCGCAGCGCATCAAGCAGCTCGAGCGCATCGCGGGCGCGATCCTGCTGCAGCGCACGACCCCGGTGACGCCCACCGCGGCGGGCGACGTCGTGCTCCGCCATGCCCGTCAGATCGACCTCCTCACCGCCGACCTCGTGTCCGAGCTGGGCACGACCGAGGTGGGGGGTGCACCGACGACGCTGCCGATCGCGGTCAACGCCGACTCGTCCGCGACCTGGTTCCTCGACGCGCTCGCCGAGGTCGCGGATGCGCATCCCGTGGTCTTCGACCTCCGACGAGCGGACCAGGATCGCACCTCGGCGCTGCTGCGCTCGGGCGACGTGCTCGCCGCGGTCACCGCGACACGGGCACCCGTGCAGGGATGCACGGTGGAGCCCCTCGGAGTCATGCGCTACCGGGCTGTGGCCAGCGCGTCGTTCGTGGAGCGACGGCTGGGCGGCACAGCCGGCGTCGACCTCCTCGACCGGGCCCCCATGGTCGTCTTCGACCGGACGGACACCCTGCAGCACGACTTCGTCCGCCGCGTGTCCGGGCGCGACCCGCGCGCTCCCCGGCACCACGTGCCGGCGTCCGCCGACTTCGCGCGGGCCACCGTGCTCGGGCTCGGCTGGGGCATGCTGCCCGAGGCGCAGGCCGTCGACGACATCGCGGCGGGGCGACTGGTCGAGCTCGCGCCCGACTCCCCCGTCGACGTGGCCCTCTTCTGGCAGCGGTGGACCCTCGACTCCCCCCTGCTCGACGCCCTCACCCGGGCGGTGCTGAAGACGGCCCGGCGCAGTCTCCACCGGGCTCGGCCCGAGTGAGCGCGCCGGGCCGCGGGCCCTAGCCGGCGTCCGGCCGCCGCGGGGACTCTGCGTCCGGCGCGGCGTCGCCGTCCGGCGCGGCAGCGGTCGGCGGCACCGCGGTCGCTCCGGAGGCGACCGCAGCGGCCGTGGCCGCCTCACCGGCCGTCGACGTCGCCCGCCCACGGCCGGCAGCCTCCAGCTCCTCCGCCTCGGCACCCGAGAGCGCCTCTCCCCTGGCCACCATGCCGGCGACGTCGCTGAGCGCGATCTGCGGCAGGAACAGGGCCAGCACGAGAGCCACGGCGATGAACGGGACCAGGTAGGCGAACACCGGTGCGAGCGAGTCCGCGTACGCCTCGACGACCAGCCGGCGGATCGCGTCGGGGAGTTCGTTCAACGCCGCCGGATCGAGCGTGGCGGTCGCCGACGAGGCGTCGCTCGGCGAGGCGCCGGCGTCCGTGAACACCGTCGTCAGGTTCGACGTCAGACGGCTCGTGAACATGGCGCCGAAGACCGCGACGCCGAGGGCCGCTCCGACCTCGCGGAAGTAGTTGTTCGTGCTCGTCGCGGTGCCGACGTTCGCCGCGTCGACCGAGTTCTGCACGACCAGCACGACGACCTGCATGATGAGGCCGAGCCCGGCGCCGAAGACGAACAGGAACACGCAGATCATCGCCAGGGGCGTGTCCGCCGTCAGCGTCGTGAACAGCAGCATGGCGATGCCCGTGAGGATGGTGCCGACGATCGGGTAGATGCGATACCGGCCCGTCTTCGTGATGAGGTTCCCCGAGAGGATCGACGTGCCGATGAGGCCCGCCATCATCGGGAGCAGGAGCAGACCCGACACCGCCGCGGAGGCGCCCGACGACATCTGCAGGAACGTCGGGACGAACGCGATGGCCGAGAACATGCCGATGCCGAGCACGAAGCCGATCCCCGTCGCGAGCACGAACACCTTGTTGCGGAAGAACGACAGCGGGATGATCGGGTCGTCGGCGCGCGATTCGACGAACACGAACAGGCCGACGGCCACCAGGAAGCCGGCACCCCACGTCCAGGTCTCGCCGGCGCCCCAGCCGTGGTCCGCCTGTCCGCCGAACTCGGTGAAGAAGATGAGGCAGGTCGTCGCGGCCGAGAGCAGGACGACCCCCAGGACGTCGATCCGCTTCGAGGCCTTCTTGCTCGGGAGGGTGAGGGCCATCCAGGCGATCACGAACGCGGCGACGCCGACCGGGATGTTGATGTAGAAGGCCCACTGCCAGGTCAGGTGGTCGACGAAGAACCCGCCGAGGAGGGGGCCGCCGATCGCGGAGAGGCCGAACACCGCGCCGAGCGGGCCCAGGTACTTGCCGCGCTCGGACGCGGGCACGATGTCGGCGATGATGGCCTGCGACAGGATCATGAGCCCGCCGCCGCCGAGACCCTGGATCGCCCGGAACACGACGAACATCCAGAAGTCGTCGGCGAAGGCGCAGCCGATGCTCGCGAGCGTGAAGATCGCGATCGCCGCGAGGAAGAGATTGCGCCGACCGAGCACGTCGCCGAATTTGCCGTAGATGGGCATGACGATGGTGGTGGCCAGCAGGTAGGCGGTGGTGATCCAGGCCTGGTGCTCGACGCCGCCGAGCTCGCCGACGATGGTCGGCATGGCCGTCGAGACGATGGTCTGATCGAGGCTCGAGAGCAGCATGCCCGAGATGAGGGCGCCGAAGATGATCCAGATCCGCCTCTTGGTGAGGAGGAACGGCGCGTCGCCCTTCGTGGCGGGTGTGGTGGACGTGGTCATGACGGGCTCAGCGGGCCTCTCGCTCGGTTGTGACGGGGACGGTGGGGGGCGTGAACAGCTGCCGGGCGAGACCGAACCACTCGGCGAGGACGTCGTCGAAGCGCCTCGTGGGGTCGTCGGTCTCGAAGAAGAACTCCTCGACGGCCCGCTGGGTCAGCGACGTGGCGAGGAGGAAGGCGGCCTCGATGCGCCGGTCGTCGGCGGGCAGACCCTCGTGGCGCGCGATCGCCGTGATCACGCGCCGCTTCTGCTCGCCGCCCTGGCGCATGATCGCGGCGAACAGCCGCGGCTCGCGCTCGAGCGCGGCGCGGAACTCGGCGGCGCGGTCGCGCGTCAGCCCGATCTGCTCGACGCGGGCGACGACGAGTCGCGACAGGTCGTCGAACACGCTCGACAACGGCAGGAGGCGCGGATCGCGAGACGACGCCGCGTACGCGTCGAGCGCGTGGTCGTCATCGTCGATGGCCGTCCCGACCACGGCATCGTCCTTCGAGGCGAAGTGGTTGAAGAACGTGCGCCTCGACACTCCGACGGTGACGCAGAGCTCGTCGATCGTGAAGCCGGCCGAACCGCGGGCCGCGGTCAGCCGTCGCGCCTCGGCGACGAGGTCCGCTCGGAGCCGGACGCGTCGGAGGCCAGCCCTGCCGAGCGCCTCGGGAGCCGTGGTCGCCGCGGGGCCGGTCATCGCGCCTCCTGCTCGATCGTCGTCGGATGTGGTCGGCGACGTCGCCGGAGGCTGGATGCCCGACATGCACTATTGCACTCCTCGGATCAGAGTGCAATAGGACTCGCACCGCACTGGCCGTGTGCCGCACCATCCGGGCGGGTACGCCGTGATGCTGCGAGGATCGACGCATGAACTGGCGCAGGATCCTCAAGGCGTTCCCGACCGTCGTGCTCGTCCTCGACATCCTCATCCGGATCGCCGCCGTCGTGGTGGTCCCCCGCAACCGCCGCCCGAGCTCGGCCATGGCGTGGCTGATGGCGATCTTCGTCGCCCCCATCCCCGGCAGCATCCTCTTCGGCCTGATCGGGTCGACGAGGCTGCCGCAGGATCGCCGCGACCGGCAGCGCGAGATCAACGACCTCATCCTCGAGAACACGAAGGGGCTCGACAACCGCGCCGACACGGTCACGCAGCCGCCGTGGTTCGGCACCGTCGTGCGGCTTAACCGCACGCTCGGCTCCATGCCCCTCATCCCGGGGAACACCGCCCGGCTGCTGCCGGAGTACGCCGAGTCCATCGCCGCCATGACCGCCGCCGTCGACGCCGCCGAGCGCTACGTCCACGTCGAGTTCTACATCTTCACCCGCGACGAGAGCACCTACCTCTTCTTCGACGCCCTGAAGCGGGCGCACGACCGAGGCGTCCGGGTGCGCGTGCTGTACGACCACTGGGCGACGATCCGCAACCCGCAGGGTCGCGTCACCCGCCGGTGGCTGCGCGACTCGGGCATCCGGTTCGAGGAGATGCTCCCGTTCCACCCCACCAAGGGCATGTGGCGCCGGCCCGATCTGCGGAACCACCGCAAGATCGTCGTGGTCGACGGGAACGTCGCCTTCACCGGTTCGCAGAACATGATCGACCCGAGCTACAACAAGCGCGGCAACATGCGGCGCGGTCTGCAGTGGAAGGACCTCATGGTGAGGCTCGACGGCCCCGCCGCCATCGGCCTCAACGCCCTCTTCATCACCGACTGGTACAGCGAGACGGACGAGCTGCCGACCGACACCGACGCCGACGCGGACGCCGAGTCGCCGGTCGACCGCCCGGCCGACTCCGAAACCCTCGAGTGCCAGGTGGTCCCGAGCGGACCGGGCTTCGACGGCGAGAACAACCTGCGCCTGTTCAACGCCCTCGTCTACGGTGCCCAGGAGCGCCTCATCATCGCGAGCCCGTACTTCGTCCCCGACGACTCCATGCTCTACGCCATCACGACCGCCGCCGAACGAGGCGTCGACGTCCAGCTCTTCGCCTGCGAGGTCGCCGACCAGTTCATGGTCTATCACGCGCAGCGCTCGTACTACGAGACGCTGCTGCGCTCGGGAGTGCGCATCTTCCTGTACGAGAAGCCGACCGTGCTGCACTCGAAGCACTTCACCGTCGACGACGACGTGGCCGTGATCGGCTCGAGCAACATGGACATGCGCTCGTTCAGCCTGAACTTCGAGGTGTCGCTGATGGTGCGCGGCGCCGGCTTCGTCGAGGAGGTCCGCCGCATCGAGGACGACTACCGCTCTCGGTCGCATGAGGTCACCCTCGCCGCGTGGTTGTCGCGACCCGCCGGGCTGCAGGTGCTCGACAACGTCGCCCGGCTGACCGCCGCCGTGCAGTAGCCGCGCTGTCAGCCGGCGACGGCCTCGCGCAGCGTCGCCACGATCACCCGCCGGGCCGCGCGCCCGCTTCGCGTCGGCAGCAGCGGGAACGCGTGGATCAGACCGGGCCCCTCGTGCCAGTCGAGCGAGACGCCCGCGGCGGCCGCGCGGGACCTCAGGAGGTGCGCGTCCGGATTCAGGACGTCCCGCGTCCCCGAGAACACGGTGAGAGCGCCGAGCCCCGACAGATGGCCGAACAGCGGGCTGACCGTGGGGTCGCGGAGGTCGAGGGCCCCGCGCCAGTGCTCGGACAGCACCCGGCCCCCCGGTGTGCCGAGCCACGGGTCACTCGGCTGGACCTCCGGGATCCGCGGGTTGCTCCAGCCGAGGTCGAGTGCGGGGGCGATCAGCACCGTCCTCGGCACGACGACTCCGGCGTCACGCAGCGACAGGGCGGCCGAGAGCGCGATCTGGCCGCCCGCCGAGTCGCCCGCGAGTGCGACCGGTCCCGTCGACGACGCGACGAGGTCGACGACGCCGCGCCGCGCCTCCTCGGCCGTGCCGAACGGGACGAGACCGTAGATCGGCACGACGACCGTGGTGGCCGACTCCGCCGCGATCTGCGCGATCAGATGCCAGTGCTGCGACACGATCTCGCCGACCCAGCCGCCGCCGTGCACGTAGACCACCGAGCCGCTCGAGACCCCGTCGCGGCGCGTCACGCGGTACACCGGCCACGCGCCCCGCAGCTCGACGTCGACGCGGACGTCGGAACGCAGGGTGCTCGGCGGACCGAACGGCGCGGGGCGCAGCGAGCGGGCGCGGATCCGTCGACGGGCGCCCGCCGCGCTGACGAAGGTCCGATTCGCCCCCGTAAGCCGCAGGAACGTCGTCACCACCGACTGCGGCACGACGAGCCGCGCCCCCAGGGGCACGCTCACGCCCTGGTCGGAGGAACGGAGGGGGCCGGCGCCGCGCGTGCTCATGCACCGACGGTACCCCGCGTCACCCGGCACGGAGGGGCCACCGAGGAGGCGCGCGTACCGTCCAGCGGACACGCACCGACGAAAGGAACGCCCTATGACCACCCCCATCCGCACCGTCATGAGCCCCGCCCGCTACGTCCAGGGCAAGGACGCGATCACCCGCCTCGGCGAGTTCGTCGCGCCCATCGGCCGGCGTCCGCTGATCGTGTCGGACGACATCGTCTGGGGTCTCGTCGAGGACGCCGTCACCGCCGGCTTCGAGACCGCCGGGCTCGGCGTCGAGCGCGTGGGATTCGGCCGGTTCGCGACCCCCGCGGCGATCGACGAGCTCGTCGAGACCATCCAGGGCGCCTCGGCCGACGTCGTCGTCGCCATCGGCGGCGGCAGCGCGATCGATGCCGCGAAGGCGGCGGGTCACCTCGCCGGCATCCGGTGGGTCAGCGTCCCGACCGTCGCCTCGACCGACGCTCCGACGTCGGCGCTCGCCGTGGTCTACACCGACGAGGGCGAGTTCATCGAGTACCGGTTCTTCCCCCGGAACCCCGACCTGGTGCTGATCGACACGCAGCTCGTCGCGAACGCCCCCGCGAAGTTCCTCGTCGCGGGGATCGGCGACGCCCTCGCGACCTGGCTCGAGGCGCGCGCCTCCGCCCGCTCGCACGCCACCACCATGGCCGGCGGCCTCCCCACGCAGGCCGGCACGGCCCTCGCCGAGCTGTCGTGGCGCATCATCCACGAGAACGCCTTCTCGGCGCTCGCGGCCGCGGAGGACGGCGTCGTGACCCCGGCCCTCGAGGCCCTCGTCGAGGCCAACACGCTGCTCTCGGGGCTCGGCTTCGAGTCGGGCGGGCTCGCCGCCGCGCACGCCATCCACAACGGGCTGACCGCCGCACCGCAGACGCACGGGCTCACCCACGGGCAGAAGGTGAACATCGGCTCGATGACGCAGCTCGTGCTCGAGGGTGCTCCTCGCGCCGAGATCGAGGACTTCGTCGAGTTCACGACGCGGGTCGGGCTGCCGAACACCCTCACCGAGATCGGCCTCACCGTCGACGACCTGGACGAGCTGACGGCCGTCGCCGAGGCCGCCACCGTCGAGACCGAGACCATCCACAACATGCCGTTCCCGGTGACGGCCGCCGACGTGGTCGCCGCCCTCGTCTCGATCGAGCGGCTGTCGCGCTCGATCCGCGCCGAGCGGGGTCTGCCCGAGCCCGAGCTGTACGTCGCCGGGCACTGACGAGGCGGCACGTCAGACCCCGGGAAGCCGCCGAGACCCCAGGGCGCGAGCCGGGGCCTGAGCGGCTCCCCGGGGTGTCGAGCGACGGCGTCGCGGCGTCCGTCACCTGCGGGACACCTCGACCGGGCATCCTGTCCCGGTGACGCACGACGCGACGACCGAACCGGCCACCCGAGGCACCCCCTTCGAGGTCGCCCGGGTCTTCTCCCTGCTGGGGCTGACGTCGTTCGGCGGCCCGGTGGCGCACCTCGGGTACTTCCGGTCCGAGCTGGTCGAGCGGCGACGATGGCTCCCGGACGCCCGCTACGCCGAGCTCGTCGCCCTCGGACAGTTCCTGCCCGGCCCGGCATCGAGTCAGGTCGGGTTCGGGCTCGGTCTGCTGCGAGCCGGGCCGCTCGGGGCGGTGGCCGCGTTCGTCTCCTTCACCCTCCCGTCGGCTCTGATCCTGTTCGCCGCCGCCCTCGGCGTCGGAGCGCTCGACGGGCCGGTCGGCACAGCCGTCGTGACCGGTCTCACGATCGCGGCCGTGGCGGTCGTCGCCCAGGCCGTGACGGGGATGGCGCGGACGCTCGCGCCCGACCCGACCCGCGCCTCCCTCGCCGTCGCCGCGGCCATCGCGGCCCTCGTGCTGCCCGGCTCGACCGGCCAGGTCGGGGCGCTCGCCGTCGGCCTGCTCGCCGGGATGGTCCTCTGCCGAGGAGACGAGGAGGCGCGGGTCGAGACGGTCCGGTCGCCCGTCGGTCGACGGGTGGGCGCGGTCTGCCTGACCGTCTTCGCGATGCTCCTGGCGGGGCTGCCCGTGCTGACCGCCGCGACCCGGTCCGAGACGGTCGCCCTGATCGACGTCTTCTACCGGGCCGGCGCGCTCGTCTTCGGCGGTGGTCACGTGGTGCTGCCGCTGCTCCAGGCGGGCCTCGTCGAGCCCGGATTCGTCGATGACGACGTCTTCCTGACCGGCTACGGCCTCGCGCAGGCGGTGCCCGGGCCGCTGTTCACGTTCGCGACGTATCTGGGGGCGGTCGCCGACCTCGGACCGGGCGGGGCCCTCGGGGCCGTGCTGGCCACCCTCGCGATCTTCGCGCCCGGGTTCCTGCTGCTCGTCGGGGTCCTGCCGTTCTGGGACGCCCTTCGTGGTCGCCGCCTCGTCGGAGCGGCCGTCCGCGGGGCGAACGCGGCCGTGGTCGGGGTGCTGGTCGCCGCGCTCTACGACCCCGTGTCCACCGCGGCGATCACCGGCGTCGGGTCGTTCTGCCTCGCGCTCGTGTGCTTCGTGCTGCTGATCGTCTGGCGGGTGCCGGCGTGGGCGGTCGTAGCCGTGGGGGCGGTCGGCGGTCTCGTGCTGTCGGCGGGCGGCGTCGCCTGACCGGTGGTCGGCGGCCCCGCCCGTCTCCGCCGACTGAGCCGTCGCCCCGGGCGGCCGCCGCAGCGTGTCGGGCGCGCGCCCCCTCGTGGTGGGCCCTACCGGGCTCGAACCGATGACATCCACGGTGTAAACGTGGCGCTCTACCAACTGAGCTAAAGGCCCCTGCGCCGGTCGGACCGGGCGGGTGTGAAAAGGATAGCCGTCGAGGAGGCGCGGGTCGCGCCTCCTGGCGGGTGTCGCGTCAGACGGTGGCGGGCACCAGGGCGTCGAGCGAGGCCCGGTAGTCGTCGAGCGAGCGCTCCTGGCCGGGCTCGGTCACGAAGTGCTCGCGGATGACGCCGTCGACGTCGATCAGGAACGTGGCGCGCGTGGCGAAGCCCTTGTGCTCGAGGAACACTCCGTATTCCTTCGACACCTCGCCGTGGGGCCAGAAGTCGGCGAGGAGCGTGAACTCGTAGCCCTTCTCGTCGGCGAACGCCCGCAGGGTGGCCTTGGAGTCGACGGAGACCACGAGCAGCTCGACGCGGTGGTCCTGGAACATCGACAGGTTGTCGCGGAGCGTGCAGAGCTCTTTCGTGCAGGTGCTCGAGAACGCCAGCGGGAAGAACACGAGCACCACGGGCCTGACGCCGCGGAAGTCCGAGAGTCGGACGTGCTCGCCGAACTGGTTCGGCAAATCGAAGTCGGGAGCCTGGATGTCGTTCTCCAGTGCCATGGTGCGATCCTTCCGCGTCGGCCCGGGCGGCCGGCGACAAACACGATGAGTGATCCTACGCCGCACGCGGGCGAGCGCAAGGGCCGCTCCCAGCGCGTGCGGAGGCTGACTGGGGCAGGGTCACTGTCAGTCGGGGTCACTAGACTCGGGCGAGTCAGGTGGGTGCGTGTCCGGAACCCGGGCGCGAGAGACCTGGCATCTGTCTGTCCACCACACACGGTGCGACCCACACACGGTGCTATCAACACCACGATATTGATTGAGGTCAAGGGTGACGGTAAACGACCAGGACCCGTACACGGTCGACACGACCGATCGCGATCCCGAAGAGACCGCCGAATGGCGGGAGTCGCTCGACTCCCTCGTGGCGGCCCAGGGGCACGAGCGGGCTCGCGAGATCATGAAGAGCCTGCTGACTCGGTCGAGCGAACTGCACCTCGGTGTGCCGATGGTCCCGAAGACGGACTACGTCAACACCATCGCTCCCGAAGACGAGCCCGCCTTCCCGGGCGACGAAGAGCTCGAGCGCCGCTACCGCCGCTGGATCCGCTGGAACGCGGCGATCACCGTGCACCGCGCTCAGCGCCCCGGCGTCTCGGTCGGCGGCCACATCTCGACCTACGCCTCGTCGGCCGCCCTCTACGAGGTCGGCTACAACCACTTCTTCCGAGGCCAGGATCACTCCGGCGGCGGCGACCAGATCTTCTTCCAGGGCCACGCCTCCCCCGGCATGTACGCCCGCGCGTACCTCGAGGGCCGACTCGGCACCGATCAGCTCGACGGGTTCCGCCAAGAGAAGTCCCACGCCTCGGGCGGACTCAGCTCGTACCCGCACCCGCGCCTCATGCCCTCGTTCTGGCAGTTCCCGACCGTGTCGATGGGTCTCGGCCCCATCAACGCGATCTACCAGGCGCAGGTCGCCAAGTACCTCACCAACCGCGGCATCAAGGACGCCTCCGACCAGCAGGTCTGGGCGTTCCTCGGCGACGGCGAGATGGACGAGGTCGAGAGCCGCGGTCAGCTGCAGGTCGCGGCGAACGAGGGCCTCGACAACCTGAACTTCGTCATCAACTGCAACCTGCAGCGCCTCGACGGGCCGGTCCGCGGCAACGGCAAGATCATCCAGGAGCTCGAGAGCTTCTTCCGGGGCGCCGGCTGGAACGTCATCAAGGTGGTCTGGGGTCGCGAATGGGACGACCTGCTCGCCCGTGACACCGAGGGCGCGCTGCTCAACCTCATGAACACCACGCCCGACGGCGACTTCCAGACCTACAAGGCCGAGAGCGGTGCGTACGTCCGAGAGAACTTCTTCGGCCGCGACCCGCGCGCCCTCGAGCTCATCAAGGACTTCACCGACGACCAGGTCTGGAACCTCAAGCGCGGCGGCCACGACTACCGCAAGGTCTACGCCGCGTTCAAGGCGGCGGCCGAGCACAAGGGCCAGCCGACCGTGATCCTCGCGAAGACGGTCAAGGGCTACGGTCTCGGCCCGTCCTTCGAGGGTCGCAACGCCACGCACCAGATGAAGAAGCTCACGCTCGACAACCTCAAGCAGTTCCGCGACGAGATGCGCATCCCGATCTCCGACTCGCAGCTCGACGAGAACCCGTACTTGCCGCCGTACTACCACCCGGGCGACGGCGACGAGGCGATCCAGTACCTGCACGAGCGCCGGCGCGCTCTCGGCGGGTACGTTCCCGAGCGCCGCTCGAAGTACACGCAGCTCTCCGTCCCCGAGTCGACGTCGTACGACGTGGTCAAGAAGGGCTCGGGCAAGCAGGAGGTCGCCACGACGATGGCCTTCGCGCGTCTGCTCAAGGACCTGCTCCGCACGAAGGACTTCGGCCACCGGATCGTGCCGATCATCCCCGACGAAGCACGCACGTTCGGCATGGACGCCTACTTCCCGACGTCGAAGATCTACAACCCGAACGGTCAGCACTACACGTCGGTCGACCGGGAGCTGCTGCTGGCCTACAAGGAGAGCCCCCAGGGCCAGCTCCTGCACGTCGGCATCAACGAGGCCGGGGCGTTCGCGGCCTTCACCGCCGTCGGCACCTCCTACTCGACCCAGGGCGAGCCCCTCATCCCCGTCTACGTCTTCTACTCGATGTTCGGGTTCCAGCGCACGGGCGACGCCATGTGGGCCGCCGGCGACCAGATGGCCCGGGGATTCATCATCGGCGCCACGGCCGGTCGCACCACCCTGACCGGTGAAGGTCTGCAGCACGCCGACGGACACTCGCCGCTGCTCGCGTCGACGAACCCGGCGGTCGTGTCGTACGACCCCGCATTCGGCTACGAGCTCGGCCACATCGTCAAGTCGGGCATGGACCGCATGTACGGCACCGACGAGAACGGCACCCCGACGCACGCCGATCCGAACGTCATGTACTACATCACGGTCTACAACGAGCCGATGCAGCAGCCCGTCGAGCCCGACGACGTCGACGTGGACGGCATCGTCCGGGGCATCTACAAGCTCAAGAGCGCCGAGAACCTGGGCCCGCGCGCCCAGCTCCTCGCGTCGGGCGTGGGTGTGCCGTGGGTGCTCGAGGCCCAGCGCCTCCTCGCCGACGACTGGAACGTGGCCGCGGACGTGTGGAGCGTCACCTCCTGGAACGAGCTGCGACGCGACGGGCTCGCCGCCGACCAGCACAACTTCCTCAACCCCGAGGGCGAGCAGCGCATCGCGTACGTCACCGAGAAGCTCCAGGGAGCCGAGGGTCCGTTCATCGCGACCAGCGACTTCATGGCCGCCGTCCCCGACCAGATCCGCGAGTACGTGCCCGGCGACTACCTGACGCTCGGCGCCGACGGCTTCGGCTTCTCGGACACCCGCGCGGCGGCCCGTCGATTCTTCACGATCGACGGACCCTCGGTCGTCGTCCGCACGCTGCAGGCCCTCGCCCGCCGCGGAGAGGTCGAGCCCCACATCGTGCAGCAGGCCATCGACAAGTACCGGCTGAACGACGTGACCGCCGGCACCAGCGGCAACGCCGGCGGGGAGAGCTGACCGGCCAGTGAGTGCAGAGCGGGTTCCGACCTCGCCGATGGAGCCGTCCGCAGCCACGAAAGAGCGCACGCTCGCGTGGCTGCGGACGGTCTCGGGGGAACTCTCCACCGCGACCATCAAGCGGCTCGAAGAGACACTCCCCTGGTACGGCGACATGCCGCCCGGGCGACGATCGGCCGTGGGGCTCGTCGCCCAGGCCGGCATCACGTCGTTCATCAGCTGGTTCGACGACCCGCGGTCCACACCCTGGATCGCGGCCGACGTCTTCGGCGCCGCTCCCCGCGAGCTGCTCCGATCGATCAGTCTCCAGCAGACGCTCCAGCTGATCCGGGTCACCGTCGAGGTCGTAGAAGAACGAGTCAAAGACGGTGACGACTCGCTGCGCGAGGCGATCCTGCTCTACTCGCGTGAGATCGCGTTCGCCTCAGCCGACGTCTACGCCCGGGCAGCCGAGGCACGGGGCCTCTGGGACGCCCGCCTCGAGGCCCTCGTCGTGGATTCCATCCTCAGCGGCGAGTACGACGACGAGCTCCCCAGCCGCATCGCCGCGCTCGGATGGCACGGGCACGGCGAGGTCTCGGTGCTGGTTGGCACGACCCCGCGGATGCTCGACGTCGACATGCTGCGTCGGACGGCCCGCCACCTGGCCGCCGACGTGCTGATCGGCGTGCAGGGGCGCCGCCTCGTCCTCGTCATCGGACGAGCCGAGGAGGCCGTCGACGAACACGGCACCCCGTCCGGCGCCAACCGCCCCTCGTTCACCGACATCGCCAAGGCGCTCGAACCCGGCTTCGGCGACGGGCACCTCGTGCTCGGACACGAGGTCCCGAGCCTCGTCGACGCGTCCAAGAGCGCCAAGACCGCGCTGGCCGGCTTCTCGGTGGCGCGTGCCTGGCGCAACGCACCGCGCCCGGCGCTGGCCGACGACCTCCTGCCCGAACGCGCTCTCGCCGGTGATCCGGTCGCCCGGTCGACGCTCGTCAACCGCGTGTACAAGCCGCTCAAGCTGCACTCGACCGAGCTGCTCGCGACCCTGTGGTGCTACCTCGACAACGGGAGGTCCCTCGAGGCCACCGCCCGTGAGCTCTTCGTGCACCCCAACACCGTGCGATACCGGCTCAAACGGGTCAGCGACGTGATCGGCTGGGACGCCACCGGCGCCCGCGAAGCGCTCATCCTCCAGTCGGCGCTCATCCTCGGGTCGATCGCCGACCACGACGGGCAGGCGGGGCGCCGTCGCTGAGGCCGACCCGCGCATCCTCGGCTGCCGGATGGTGAGAACCCACAAGGCGGTCGCGGATCTTTGGTCGAGTTGCTACACCGGCGGCGCCACTCGGGGCGGCATGATGGATCAGTGATCGTTGTCGTTGCGCCCGGCCAGGGCTCCCAGAAACCCGGATTCCTCGAACCGTGGCTCGCCGACCCGCAGCTGGCGTCGCTGCTCGGCGAACTGTCCCAGGCGGCCGACGTCGACCTCGTCGCCCACGGCACCACGTCCGACGCCGAGACCATCCGGGACACGGCGGTCGCCCAGCCCCTGATCGTCGCGGCCGGCATCATGACGGCGCACGCCCTCTTCTCCCGCGTGGACCGTTCGCGCATCGCCGGGGTCGCCGGGCACTCCGTCGGAGAGTTCACGGCGGCCGCGGTCTCCGGGGTGCTCAGCGACACCGACGCCGTCTCGCTCGTCGCCGAGCGGGGCCGCGCCATGGCCGACGCCGCCGGTCGGGTCGAGACGGGCATGAGCGCCGTGCTCGGCGGCGACCATGCCGAGCTGCTGGCCCGTCTCGACGAGCTCGGACTGGAGCCGGCCAACTACAACGGCGGCGGGCAGATCGTCGTCGCCGGCGAGCTGTCGGCCCTCGCGGCCCTCGCCGAGCAGCCGCCCGCGAAGGCTCGGGTGATCCCCCTCCAGGTGGCCGGAGCGTTCCACACGCGCTACATGCAGCCGGCCGTCGAACGTCTTCGCGACGCGGCATCGGGTGTGGCCGCGTCCGACCCCACCCTCACCCTGTGGACCAACAGCGACGGCGGCGTCGTCACCGAGGGCGCCCGATTCGTCGACCTCCTCGTCGGTCAGGTCTCGTCGCCCGTCCGCTGGGACGCCACCATGGAGTCGTTCGCGGCCGCGGGCGTCACCGGGCTGATCGAGCTGGCTCCGGCCGGGGCCCTCACCGGCCTCGCCAAACGCGCGCTGCGGGGCGTCCCCTCCGTCGCGATCACGACACCCGACGACCTCACGGCCGCCGTCGACCTCATCGAGGGAGCAGCATGACCACCCCGCAGTTGAACCAGACCACCGGCGCGCAGTTCACGCGCATCTACGCGCTCGGCGCCGCACGCGGCGAGAACGTCGTGCCGAACGCCGACATCGTCGAGCCGATCAACTCGTCGGACGAGTGGATCCAGCAGCGGACCGGCGTGGTCACCCGCCGTCGCGCCGGCAAGGACGTCAAGGTCGTCGACCTCGCCGAGGCCGCGTCGAAGGAGGCCATCGAGAAGTCGGGCATCCGCCCGGACCAGATCGGCGCCGTCCTCGTCTCGACCATCGGGGCGGGCGTCGCCACCCCGTCGGTGGCCTCGCTCCTCGCCGAGCGGGTGGGCGCCAACCCCGCCGCCGCCTACGACATCTCGGCCGCCTGCGCCGGGTTCACCTACGGCATCGCGCAAGCCGACTCGTTCGTCAAGTCCGGCCTCGCCGAGTACGTCCTCGTGGTCGGCGCCGAGAAGCTCAGCGACGTCATCGACCCCACCGACCGCACGATCTCGTTCCTGCTCGCCGACGGCGCCGGCGCCGCGATCGTCGGACCGGCCGAGTCGGCCGGGATCGGCCCGACGGTCTGGGGCTCCGACGGCTCGAAGTGGGACGCCATCGGCATGACGAACACCATGCTCGAGTACCGCGAGGGGGCGGGCGAGATCGCCTGGCCGACCCTCCGCCAGGAAGGCCAGACGGTCTTCCGCTGGGCCGTCTGGGAGATGGTCAAGGTCGCCCGCCTCGCCCTCGAGCGCGCCGGCGTCACGGCCGACCAGCTCGCCGCGTTCGTCCCCCACCAGGCCAACATGCGCATCATCGACGAGTTCGCGAAGCAGCTCGGCCTGCCCGAGTCGGTCGTCATCGGCCGCGACATCGCGACGATGGGCAACACCTCGGCGGCCAGCATCCCCCTCGCCACCCACCGCCTCCTGGACGAGCACCCCGAGCTGAGCGGCGGTCTCGCCCTGCAGATCGGCTTCGGCGCCGGCCTCGTCTTCGGCGCGCAGGTCGTCGTGCTCCCGTAGCGCGCCGCCCCTCCAACGAGCTCCCCGCCTTATAGGCTTTCCCCCGGTCAACCGACACCCCTCAAGGAGAACAACACCATGGCACTGTCCACCGAAGAAGTCCTCGCCGGCCTGGCCGAGCTGATCAACGACGAGACCGGCATCGCGACCGACACGGTCGAGATGGGCAAGTCGTTCACCGACGACCTCGACATCGACTCGATCTCGATGATGACCATCGTCGTCAACGCCGAAGAGAAGTTCGACGTCAAGATCCCCGACGAAGAGGTCAAGAACCTCAAGACCGTCGGCGACGCCGTCACCTTCATCACCAAGGCACAGGACTAGACGTCAGCTGCCCGGTCGTCCCCGCGAGGGGACGACCGGGCGCCCCGTCGTCGGAGCCGCCCGTCCGACAGGCCGCACGCCCGTCCCGGGCCGTCCCTCCAGGAGAATCGTCATGACCAAGAAGATCGTCGTCACCGGCCTCGGTGCCACCACCCCCCTCGGCGGGACCGCCGTCGAGAGCTGGCAGAACCTGCTGGCGGGCCAGTCGGGCATCACGACCCTCGAGCAGGAGTGGGTCGCCAAGTACGAGCTGCCCGTCACCTTCGCCGGGCAGGCCCGCGTGCCGTCCGCCGACGTGCTCGACCGCCGCGAGACCAAGCGCCTCGACCCCTCCAGCCAGTTCGCCCTCACCGCCGCCCGCGAGGCCTGGGCCGACGCCGGCTCGCCCGAGGTCGTCCCCGAGCGGTTCATCGTCGACTGGGCCACCGGCATCGGCGGCGTCTGGACCCTCCTCGACGGCTGGGACACCCTCCGCGAGAAGGGCCCGCGACGGGTCCTCCCCATGACCGTCCCCATGCTCATGCCGAACGGCCCCGCCGCCGCCATCTCGATGACGCTCGGCGCCCGCGCCGGTGCCCGCACCGTCGTGTCCGCGTGCGCCTCGAGCACCGAGTCGATCGCCATGGCGTACGACCACCTCCAGTCCGGGCTCGCCGACATCGCGATCGCCGGCGGCTCCGAGGCCGCGATCCACCCCATGCCCCTGGCGTCGTTCGCCGCCATGCAGGCGCTCTCGAAGCGCAACGACGACCCCGCGACGGCCTCACGTCCCTACGACGTGACCCGCGACGGCTTCGTCCTCGCCGAAGGAGGCGCCGCTCTCGTCCTCGAGACCGAGGAGCACGCGCTCGCCCGCGGCGCCCGCATCTACGCCGAGCTGATCGGCGGCGCGGTCACGAGCGACTCGTACCACATCACCGCCCCCGACCCCGAGGGCAACGGCGCCGCCCGGGCGGTCATCGCCACCCTCGAGAACGCCGGCATCGAGCGCGAGCAGGTCGTGCACGTCAACGCCCACGCGACCAGCACGCCGGTCGGCGACATCGCCGAGTACCACGCCATCAAGCGGGTCTTCGGCGAGCACACGCCCCGGCTGATCGTCTCGGCGACCAAGGCGGCGACCGGGCACCTCCTCGGCGGAGCCGGCGGCATCGAGGCGCTCTTCACCGTCAAGGCGCTGCACGAGCGCGTCGCTCCCCCGACGATCAACGTCACGCAGATGGACGACGAGATCGACATGGACGTCGTCGTCGGCGAGCCCCGGGCCCTGCCCGACGGCGAGATCGTCGCCCTCAGCAACTCGTTCGGCTTCGGCGGGCACAACGCCGTCATCGGCTTCCGGTCGGTCTGAACCGCAGAAGGAGGCGCGGGTCGTGTGAACACGACCCGCGCCTCCTTCGTCCGTCGCGGCGTCTCGCGCAGCGGCGCCGGCGATCAGCCGACCTTGTGCAGCCAGACCACGGGGTTGCCCTCGCCGCTGTAGCGGAACGGCTCGAGCTCGTCGTCCCAGGCCTGTCCGAGGGCGAGACGCAGCTCGCGGTGCAGCTCGAGCGCGTTGGAGCCCGCGACCTCCATGGCGTAGCGGACGCGGTCCTCCGGGACGACCGTGTTGCCGGCCGTGTCCGTCTGCGCGAAGAAGATGCCGAGGTCCGGCGTGTGCATCCACCGCCCGCCGTCGTGCTGCGCATCGGGGTCCTCGGTCACCTCGTAGCGGAGGTGCTCCCAACCGCGGAGAGCCGACGCGATGCGGGCGCCCGCGCCCTCGTCGCCCTGCCAGGAGAACTCCGTCCGCTGGGAGCCGCCGAGGATCGGCTGGTCGACCCAGGCGAAGTTGACGGCGTGCCCCAGGGCACGACCGACAGCCCACTCGACATGTGGGCACAGTGCACGAGGGGACGAGTGCACATAAAGCACTCCCCGAGCCATTGCAGCAGCCACGATTCCTCCATCCGGTTAGGTGCGACTTCCCCATCGACCTGGTGAACGAGTGAAACGGTGGCTTCTCGTGCTGTATGAGATTGTGAACGGACTGGTCCGCTGGCTGAATCATCGCAGACCGGGACCTCGGATCACAACTGTGTAACTCCTGCCAATGGGTGAGCGGGCAGGATCACTTCGCCTGCGAGTAGTCGTCCACGACGGCGACGGTCACGGGGAATCGCACCGGGGCGTCGCCGAAGAGGAGACGCCCGGCCGCCGCAGCGCTGGTCTCGACGACCCCGACCACCTCGTCGGCGACATCCGCCGGGGCGTGGACGACGATCTCGTCGTGCAGGAAGAACACGAGGTGCGGCGCCCCCTCACCGAGCCCGGCGAAGCGCGCGTGCAGGCCGGCCCTGGTCGCGCCCATCCAGCACAGCGCCCATTCGGCGGCGGTGCCCTGCACGACGAAGTTGCGCGTGAAGCGCCCCCAGGCCCGGGCGTCGCGGCCGACGGGCCCCCGGTCCATCTCGGGCGGCAGATCGGCGGCGACGGCCTCGCCGGGCCGCGGCGAGCTGCGCCCGAGCAGGGTGCTGACGACACCGCCCGCCTCGCCCGTCCGGGCGGCGGACTCGACGTACTCCATGGCGCGGGGGAACCGTCGGGCGAGCCGGGGCACGAGTCGTCCGCTCTCGCCCTGCGTCGCGCCGTACATCGCTCCGAGCATCGCCACCTTGGCCTCGGCGCGCGACGCCACCGCCCCGCTCGTCACGATCCCTTCGTACAGGTCGCCCTCACCCGCCGCCGCCATCGCCGCATCCCGCGAGAGCCCGGTGAGGATGCGCGGCTCCAGCTGCGCGGCGTCGGCCACGATCAGCTTCCAGCCCGGGTCGGCCACGACGGCCGCGCGGACGGCCTTCGGCAGCTGCAGCGCGCCTCCCCCGCTCGTGGCCCACCGGCCCGTCACGACCCCGCCGGGCACGTAGTCGGGCCGGAACCGGCCCTGCCGGACCCAGGCGTCGACCCAGGCCCAGCCGTTCGCTACGAGGAGGCGCTGCCGGCGCTTGTAGCGCAGCAGCGGCTCGACCACCGGGTGCTCGTGCCGCTGGATCTCCCACTTGCTCGTGGACGTGACGGGCAGGCCGACCCGGTTGAGCGCCTTGAGCAGCTCGGCGGGCGAGTCGGGGTTGAGGTCCGGGGCGGCGAGGGCCGCGCGGATCTCCACGACGTCGGCGGACATCGCGGCCGGTCGGTCGCCGGCGCGGACCGGGCGGGGGCCCAGCGCCTCGGTCAGCAGACCGTCGTGCACCCGTGCCGACCACGGGATGCCGCGGTGCTGCATCTCGCAGGCGACCAGCGCCCCGGCGGACTCGGCCTTCGTGAGCAGCTCGAGCCCCTCGCGGTGCGCGCTCGACTCGACGGCGCGACGCTGGCGCAGGAACTCGGCCAGCGGGTCGGGCAGCGACTCGGGGACGACGTCGAACAGGCCGTCCCCCTGCGCCAGCTCCGCCTGCGGGCCGTCGTACGGTCCGGGCGGCGTCCCGTGCAGCTCGCTCCCGCTCGTCGCGGCTGACCGCCGCAGGATCGCGTGGCACAGCCGCAGGTCGATGCAGCGAGCGACGCGGACGCCCAGGCCGAGGAGGCGCGGGTACCAGCTGCGGGTGTCGTCCCAGACCCAGCGCGGGGACTCCTCCACCTCGCGCGTGGCGACGGCCATCGCCAGCTCGGCCTCGGCGACCACGATCGGCGCTGCGGCCACCGGGGCACAGTCGGAGGCGTCACGGTCGACGGGCGTGAACTCGACTCGGCCGTCGGGCAGACGGCGGAGGACGATGAACACGCTCTCGATCATGCCACCGGCCACCGACGTCGGAAGGGCGGCCCGGTCGTCTGCGTGCGTCGTCCCCCGCGGGAGTCAGTGCAGGAGGGCGCCCGACCGGTCGAGCACGTTCTTCTCCCCCGCTTCGACCCGGACGAGCAGACGGTTCTGCGCGGGTGGGATGGGGCAGTTGAAGTTGTACGAGAAGGCGCAGGGCGGCAGGACGGCGCGGTTGAAGTCGAGGACGATCGTGCCGTCGGACTCCGGGGTCGGGAAGAGGAAGCGTCCGACCGAGTAGGTCGTGTCGCCCGTGGTCCCGTCGGCGAAGACGAGCTGCAGGCGGTCACCCTGGCCGCTGGGGAACGCTGCGAGCTCGTAGTCGACACCGTCCCGGCGGAACCGGATGAGTCCCGGGAGCGGCTTCGGCCTGCTGAGGTCGAGGTCCTTCTGGTGGCGGATGTCGATCTCGGTGCCGGGCTCGGTCGGGACGAACTCCGCCGTCACCACCCACGACGCGTCGTAGGGGTAGGCGTCGATCGACCCGAACGCGGTCGCCGCGTCGGAGCGGGAGTCCCACACCCGGAGGGCGTACGACGACCCGTCGTCGTTCGCGATCACCGTCCCCGTCGCACCGCCGGCGAACGACACCCGGCCCGGCGTCCCGGCGTCGTCCCCCGCCACCAGGGCCGTCCCGTCGACGAGCACGTCGTCGACGCTCACCCCGTCGTCGGCGCCGGCCGTGACCATCAGCCCCGAGACGCCCGCGGGCGTGGGAGCCCAGATCCCGGCGACTCCCCAGATCGGCTGCTCACCGTCGACCCACTGCGTGTTCACCAGCGCGAGCGGACCGGTGGGCGACGTCACCCGGGTGCGGCGCAGGGCGTGGAACCTCGTCAACTCGACCGACGGCGACGCGCCCGTCTCGTCTCCTGGTGACGTGCTGCTCATGATCGTTCCTCTCGTCTGCGGGTCCAACACGGCGCACCGTGCGAGCATGCCCGCTCAGAGCGGATCGTCGCCGGCGAGTCGTCTGAGCTGCTCCGCGAAGGGCACGACGTCGGCGAACGGGTCGCCGCGCTCGGTCGAACGGGTCGCGACGAGGTCGGCGAACTCGCCGGCCGCGCGGCTCACCCGCTCGGGCAGCCCCGTGATCGTCTCGTCACCGGCGCCCCAGTCCTCGGATGCCGCGAACACCGACGTCGGAACGACCACGGACCTCAGATACGAGAAGAGCGGCCGGAGCGCATGATCCAGCACGAGCGAGTGCCGTGCCGTGCCCGCGGTCGCCCCGACGAGGACCGGCGTGCCGGCCAGCGCATCCTTGTCGATCACGTCGAAGAACGACTTGAAGAGTCCGCTGTACGACGCGGTGAACACCGGGGTCACCGCGATGAGGCCGTCCGCCCGGGTGACCCGGTCGATCACGCCGGCCAGCGCCTCCGGGGCGAACCCCGTCAGCATCGCGTCGGTGATCTCGTGCGCGAGGTCCCGCACCTCGACCACCTCGAACTCGGCGGGGACGCCCGCCGCGAGCATCGACCGGGCGGTCGCCTCGGCGAGACGGTCCGCCAGGAGACGGGTGGAGGAGGGCTGACCCAGCCCCGCCGAGACGACGACGACGTGCTTGGAAGCCATGGCGCGCCTCCTCGGCTCAGTGCGCCGCGACGGCCGGAGCCGGCGCGTCCGCGCTCGTCAGTCCGTCGGCGACCCGGGCCGCGTGCGTCGGCGCGTCGGGGACGTGCTCGGGGCGGTTCACGGCGAACTCGCGCCGCAGCACGGGGACGACCTCCTCGCCCAGGATGTCGAGCTGGTCGAGCACCGTCTGCAGCGGCAGACCGGCGTGATCGATGAGGAACAGCTGACGCTGGTAGTCGCCCACGTAGTTGCGGAAGCCCAGGGTCTTGTCGATGACCTCCTGCGGGCTGCCGACCGTCAGCGGCGTCTGCGACGTGAAGTCCTCGAGGCTCGGGCCGTGACCGTAGACCGGCGCGGAGTCGAAGTAGGGGCGGAAGGCGCGGACGGCGTCCTGCGAGTTCTTCGCGAGGAACACCTGACCGCCGAGACCCACGATCGCCTGATCGGCACGGCCGTGACCGTGGTGCTCGTAGCGCGAGCGGTACAGCTCGACCATCTGCTTCGTGTGCGACGCCGGCCAGAAGATGTGGTTGGCGAAGAAGCCGTCACCGTAGTAGGCCGCCTGCTCGGCGATCTCGGGGCTGCGGATCGAACCGTGCCAGACGAACGGCGGCACATCGTCGAGGGGCCGCGGCGTCGACGTGAAGCCCTGCAGCGGCGTGCGGAAACGGCCCTTCCAGTCGACGACGTCCTCGCGCCAGAGGCGATGCAGCAGAGCGTAGTTCTCGATGGCGAGGTTGATGCCCTGGCGGATGTCCTTGCCGAACCAGGGGTAGACCGGGCCGGTGTTGCCGCGGCCGAGCGTCAGATCGACGCGCCCGCCGGCGAGGTGCTGGAGGAGGGCGAAGTCCTCGGCGATCTTGACCGGGTCGTTCGTCGTGATGAGCGTCGTCGCGGTGCTGAGGATGATCCGCTCGGTCTGGGCCGCGATGTAGGCCAGCAGGGTCGTCGGGCTCGAGTTGACGAAGGGAGGGTTGTGGTGCTCGCCGGCCGCGTACACGTCGAGGCCGACCTCCTCGGCCTTCTTGGCGATGGCGACCATGGCGAGCAGGCGCTCGTGCTCTGTGGGCGCTCGCCCGGTCGTGGGGTCGGGGGTGATGTCTCCGACGGAGAAGATTCCGAACTGCATGCCGTCCACCTTAGTCATTGTCTATGCGTTTGTATGCACCTGGGGGAACCGCCCGCGGGCGTCGGTCATTCCCGCCAGTGCGGGGCCCGCCGCCGCCGCCGCGCGGCCCGCCGCCGCCGCCGCTGCGCGGCCCGCCGTCCCGCCGCGCCTGCCGGCCGCCGCTGCGCCGCCGGTCGCTGTCGGCATCCCGCCGACGGTCGCCGCCGCCCCGCCGGTCCTCGCCGACCGCTTCAGCGTCGGCAACTCCTCCTCTCTGCRCACACGGCACGCTGCGGGGCCGCAACGGGCCGACGGCGAGCACCGAAGAGGAGTTGCCGACAGGGCGAGGCGACCTCGACCACCCGAGGTCACCCAGCCCAGCGCCGACCTCCGGCACGTCGGCAACTCCTCCTCTCTGCACACACGGCACGCTGCGGGGCCGCAACGGGCCGACGGCGAGCACCGAGGAGGAGTTGCCGACGGCGGGAGCAGGAGGGGGCGGGGCTCAGCCGAGCGGCAGGGCTCAGCCGAGCGGCGGGGCTCAGCCGAGCGGCGGGGCTCAGCCGAGGGGCGGGGCGAGGCGGAGGAACCGCTCGGCGACCGACGCGGACGTGACGGGGCCCTCGCCGTCGCGGTCGAGCTGCGGCGAGGCGAACTCGACCGACCAGGTCCGGGCGGAGCCGCCGATCGCCGAGACGCCCTGCCACGCCGACCCGCCCGCGCGGACGATGATGCCCGTCGGACCGTACGGGAACGGCGTGGTCGGATCCTCGTCGGAGTCCAGAACGTAGACCTGCGCGCCGACGCCGAAGCGCGGCCCCGAGGCCGAGCCGGGCCGCGATCGGTCGGACTCGTCGAATCCGTCGTCGGGAGATGCGCCGGGTGTCCGTCGGGTGAACATGCACACATCGTCGCACGGTCGCCTCGACGGGCGCCGACGGCGTCTGCGTCGTGTCGTAGGGCGGACGGGACTTGAACCCGTGACCGATCGATTATGAGTCGACTGCTCTAACCGGCTGAGCTACCGCCCTGTGTCGACCGGGAGCCTAGGAGGCGCGGCCCGGTCCGACCTCGGTGGCCTCGGCCACCGGCTCCCCACGATACAGCGACTCGAAGACGCTCACCGTCCGCTGGATGTCGTGTCCCTCGATGACCTGGAGGCTCGCGCGTCGCATGGCGAGGTACTCGTCGTCGGGGGCCGTGAGCACGCGCGTCAGCTTGTCGGCGAGGTCGCGGCTGTCTCCGGGGCGGAAGAGGTAGCCGTTGACCCCTTCGTCGACGAGGTGCGGCAGGGCCATCGCGTCGGCCACGACGATGGGGAGCCCCGACGCCATGGCCTCGAGGCTGGCGATGCTCTGCAGCTCGGCCACCGACGGCATGGCGAAGACGGTGGCGTCGGTCAGGGTGCGTCGGAGCTCGGCGTCGGAGAGGTAGCCGGCGAAGGTGACGCGCTCGGCGAGGCCGAGCTCGACGGTCATCAGCTGCAGCTGCTTGAGGAGGTCGCCGCCGCCGACGATGGTCAGTCGGGCGTCGAGCGAGGGATCGAGCAGCGTCATGGCGCGCAGCAGCACGTCGATCTGCTTCTCGGCCGTCACCCGGCCGACGAACACGACCCGGTTCGCCGTGGGGCGGTCGTCGCGCGCCGTGTAGTCGGCCGCCTCGATGCCGCACGAGACGGCGAGCACGCCGGTCACGTCGACGGAGCGCTCGAGGAACACCGCCGCGCGCTTGGTCGGCGTCGTGATGGCGGCGACGTGCGTGTAGGTCCGGGCGGCGTCGCGCCAGGCGAGCTTGACGGCGGTGGCCCGGAGGAAGTGCGGCAGCCCGGTGTGCTCCAGGAGGTTCTCGGGCATGAAGTGGTTCGTCGCGATGACACGGATGCCTCGCCGGTTGGCCACCCGCACCACGGCGCGCCCGATCACGATGTGCGACTGGATGTGCACGACGTCGGGCCGGATCTGCTCGATGATCCGCTCGGCGTTCCCCTCGGCCCGCCACGGGGTCGCGAATCGGAGCCAGTCGTGGAGCGGCCACCGCGTCGAGTACAGCCGGTGCACGGTCAGCGTCGCGCCGTCGTGCTGCTCGAGGAACGTGCCGTGGCGGCGGTTCGCCGCCGGGCAGATGACGTGCACGTCGTGCCCTCGACCGGCGAGCCCGACGGCGAGCCGCTCGGCGAAGTTGGCGGCGCCGTTCACGTCGGGCGGGAACGTGTCGGCCGCGATCAGCACGGTGAGGCGGCTCGAGACGTCGCCGTCTCCGATCGGGTTCTCGTCGCGGGGTTCGAGGCCGTGGTCTGGGGCGGGTGTCACGTGTCGTGGCGTCCTTGTGCTCGTCGTTCGCTGGTGCGCCGCCGACGATGACCGCGACGCGGGACCACGGTAGCTCAGCTTCGCTTGGCGGGCTGGTATTTGGCGAGCTGGAACACGCCGTACACCGCGATCGCCCCCGCCACGAGGAAGAGCACGACGGCGATGCCGGGGGCGTTCGCGGCCTCACCGAGCACGACGATGCCGATCGTGACGGCCACGATGGGGTCGACGACGGTCAGCCCGGCGATCACGAGGTCGGGCGATCCCGACGAGTAGGCGTTCTGCACGAAGTAGCCGCCCAGTGCCGCCGCCGCGATCAGCATGATGATGCAGACGATGCTGAGCCCGTCGAAGTTGCCGGCGAAGACCCTGTTGAGGACGACCTTGGCCAGGGTCGCGACGAAGCCGTAGAGGACGCCGGCGCCGATGATGTAGAACAGCGCGCTGCGCCGGTGCCGGAGGGCGACGAAGGCCGCCGCGAGCACCGCGCCCACCACGAGCAGGATGACGAGCACCGTGACGAGCTGATCGGTCGTGATCTCGGTCTCGATCGCGGTGAAGGCGGCGACGGTGGCGAAGAGGCCGATGCCGCCGACGCAGATGGCGATCGAGCGCTTGATCCGCCCGGTCAGGCGACGCCCGGTCGAGCGGGCGTTCAGGACCGCCGTGATCACCAGCGCCACGGCCCCGAGCGGCTGCACGACGAGGAGGGGCGCCACCCGCAGGCTCGTGAGCTGGAAGACGACGGCCAGCCCGAGCATCAGGGTCCCCATGACCCACGACGGGCGGCCGACCAACGCCAGCACCTGGCGGACGCTCATGCCTCCCCGGGAGGCGCCGAGGCGGGTCTCGACCTTGGCCACGCCGCGGTGCTGCAGCTGCGCGCCGATCGAGAGGAAGACCGCCCCGATGAGCGCGATGGGGATGCCCAGGGCCTGGAACGGGGTCAACGAGACCTGCTCGGTCAGGTCGCTGAGGTTCGGGCTCACGGCGACCACGCTAGCGGCCTGCCGCTCAGTAGTCTGGACGAATGGCCGTTCGCCCCATCACCATCACGGGTGACCCCGTGCTGCACTCACCCGCCTCCGACGTCACCGAGGTCGACGACACGATCCGCACCCTCGTCGCCGACATGTTCGAGACCATGGACGCCGCGCCCGGCGTCGGGCTCGCCGGCCCGCAGGTCGGCGTCGGTCTCCGACTGTTCGTCTTCTCGTGGACGGACGACGACGGCGACGACTGGCGCGGCGTCGCCATCAATCCGACGCTCTGGCAGAGCCCGCTGTCGATCGACCCGCTCGACGACGACGACGAGTCCGAGGGCTGCCTCTCGGTCCCGGGCGAGAGGTTCCCCCTCCGTCGTGCCGAGAGCGTGATCCTCCGCGCGACCGACCTCGACGGCGACGAGTTCGAGATCGAGGCCCACGGCTGGCTCGCTCGCATCTTCCAGCACGAGTTCGACCACCTGGACGGCGTGCTGTACACCGATCGTCTCGAGCACCCGTTCCACAAGGCGGCGACGAAGGCCGTCAAGAAGGCGGGGTGGGGCTCCCCGGGCCGCACCTGGCTCCCCGGGGTCGATCACCCCGAGGACTGAGGGCGAGTGCCCGAGGAGGCGCGCGACGGTCGATCCCGTCGCGCGCCTCCTGAGTCCACCGACCTTGCGGGCGACGCACCGTGTCGTCGTGCCCGCGCGCCGGGATCAGCGCAAAGAAAAAGGCCCAGAGGGTGGAGCCTCTGGGCCTTCGCTCCCCGACTTGGACTCGAACCAAGAACCTGCCGGTTAACAGCCGGCTGCTCTGCCAATTGAGCTATCGAGGAATGGCGACTGCCTCGGAGAGAACCCTTCGACAGCGGACACAACTGTAGCAAAGATTCGGGGGCGCATCGAACACGACGCGCTCCCGGATCTCAGTACCCGGCCGCGGCGTCCACGACCCCGGCGAAATCGCCGTGTCCGTGCAGCGCCCTGACGTTGTGCGTGATGCGCTCCGCGAGGAGCGGCGCGGTCATCTCGGGCGTGTCCGCCTGGTGCGGCGTCACGATGACCCGGGGGTCGTCCCAGAGCGGGTGCCCGTCGGGGAGGGGCTCCGGCGAGGTCACGTCGACCCCCGCACCCCAGATCCGCTCGGACCGCACGGCCTCGACCAGAGCGTCGGTGTCGACCAGGTCGCCCCGCGCGATGTTCACGACGACCGCGGTCGGCCGCAGCATCGCCAGGCGGCGCCCGTCGAGCAGCCTCGACGTGCCGCTCGTCGCGGCGGCCGCGAGGACCACCACGTCGGCCTCGGGCAGGACCTCGTCGAGCCGGTCGACGGTCACGGTGCGGTCGACGCCGTCGACGGGCTCGCCGCCCCGGCGGACGATCGTGACCCGCGTCTCGAAGGGCGCCAGCAGACGCACCAGCTCGAGGGCGATGCCCCCGGCGCCCACGATGACGACATTCTTCCCGTAGAGCGAGAGGCCGCGCTGCTCGGTCTGCCAGCCGGTCGCACGGACCCTCGACGGCACGACCCGCAGCAGCGACAGCACGAGCATCAGCGCGTGCTCCGCCACCGGTTCCGAGAACGCGCCCTTCGCGCTGGTGAACAACGGCAGGGCGGTGCCGGCCCGACTCGCGAGCAGTTCGGAGAAGGCGTCGACGCCCGCGTACGGCAGCTGGACCCACTCGATGCCGGGGTGGCGGTCGAGGGCGCGCCGCAGGCCCTCCGGATCGGCGTACGAGAGCCAGATGAGCCCGCGCGTCTCGTCGCCGAGCGGCACGATCGAGCCTCCCCCGGCATGGACGGCCTCGGCGAACCGGGGGTTCTCCCGGGGCGCCAGGCTCACCGGGCCGGGCGACGGCCGGCGCTCGGGGCTCAGCCGGACGGTCGTGGTCGTCGCCCGGTGCCCCCGGGTCGGATCGCTCACGACTCGCGCCCTCCGTCGCGCCCGTCGTCGCGCCGCTCGTCGCGCCGCTCGTCGGGGCGGATGATGTCGATCGGCGTGGTCGTCGACAGCACCTTGACGTACGGGTCGACCCCGTCGCGGAGCACCTCGTCGATCCACCCCAGGCCGACCAGCCGGCCACCGCGCATGACGGCCACGCGGTCGGTGATGGCACGGGCCTCCGAGACCGACGACGTCACGACCAGCGCCGAGAACTGCCGGTCGCGGTGCAGGTTCCTGATCACGTCCAGCACGGCCTGGCGCACGAGGACGTCGACGCCGCGGGCCGGCTCGTCGGCCACGAGGAGGCGCGGCTCGAGCACCAGGGACCGCGCGAGCGCCACCCGCTGCCGCTGCCCGGCGCTGAGCTCCCACGTCTGCTTCAGCATGGTGCCGAGCGGCAGATGGACGGCGTCGATGAGGTCGGCGACGAGTCGGCCCGCCTCGGTCCGGTCGAAGCGCCTGTCACGCTGATAGATCGGCTGCGCGATGGTCTCGCCGACGGTGAGATCGGGGCTCAGCCGCTCGCCGTCGTCCTGCGCGAGGTAGCCGACGGCGCCGGAGAGACGCTCCCGGCGACGGGGCGACGACCGCAGCAGATCGACCCCGAAGACCCTCGCCGCTCCCCCGACGATCCGCGGACGGCCCTCGGCGGGGCGCTCGGAACCGACGAGACCGGCCACCGCGAGGGCGAGCGTCGACTTGCCCGAACCGCTCTCGCCGAGCACGGCGAGGATCTCCCCCGGGGCGATCGACAGCGTGACGCCGTCGACGGCTCGCAGAGCGGGATGACCGCTCCTGGCCGGGTACTCGAGCGAGAGGTCGTCCGTGACCACCGGCACGGACATGTCGAGCTCCACCGCCATCAGACGGCCCCGCCGCCCGCGCCGTCACGCGCGGCGCGGTCGAGCGCGGCGAGGCGCTCCCGCCGGGCGGCCTGCTCCACCGGGTCGGGCACCGGCAGCGACGCGAGCAGCCGCTGCGTGTACGGGTGCTCGGGGGCGCCGAGCACCTGGTCGTTCGGTCCGCTCTCGATGAGGTCGCCGTGGTACAGCACGCCGATCCGGTCGGCGAGCATGTTCACCACCGCGAGGTCGTGGCTGATGAACAACGCCGCGAAGCCGAGATCGGTCTGCAGCTCGCGGAAGAGCTCGAGCACCCTCGCCTGCACCGAGACGTCGAGCGCGCTCGTCGGCTCGTCGGCGATCAGCAGGGCCGGCTCGAGCGCGAGCGACCGGGCGAGGCTCGCGCGCTGACGCTGACCGCCGCTCAGCTCGTGCGGGTAGCGGTCGCCGAACGCCTTCGGCAGCTGCACCGCCTCGAGCAGCTCGTCGACCCGTCTCCGGGCCGCGCGGGCGTCGCCGGCCCGCCCGTGGACGATGAGCGGCTCGGCCACGCATTCGGCGATGGTCAGCAGCGGGTTGAAGCTCGACGCCGGGTCCTGGAAGACGAACCCGATCTCGGCGCGCTTGGGCTTGAAGTCGCGCTCGTGCACGCCGTTCATCTCGATGCCGAGCACGTCGAGAGAACCGCCGGTCACGGGGGTGAGCCCCGCGATTGCGCGTCCGATCGTCGTCTTGCCCGACCCGCTCTCGCCGACGAGACCGAGCACCTCGCCGCGGGCGATCGAGAAGTCGACGCCCTTGACCGCCCGGAACCCGGAGCGACCGAGCCGGCCCGGGTACTCGATCTCGAGTCCCGTCGCGCGGACGACGACGTCGCGGTCCGCCTCGGCGGCCTGGACCTGCGCGCCCCTCGACTCGAGTCTCGGCACGGACCCGAGCAGCCGCCGCGTGTAGTCGTCCTTCGGGGCCGCGAACAGCTCGGCCGACGACGCCTGCTCGACGACCTCGCCGAGGTACATGACCGCGACCCGGTCGGCCAGATCGGCGACCACGCCCATGTTGTGCGTGATCAGCACGATCGCCGTGCCGAACTCGTCCCGGAGATCGCGCAGCAGATCGAGGATCTCGGCCTGCACGGTCACGTCGAGGGCCGTCGTCGGCTCGTCGGCCACGATGACCGACGGGTTCAGCACGAGCGCCATGGCGATGACCACCCGCTGCTTCTGCCCGCCCGAGAACTGGTGCGGGTAGTAGTCGACCCGCTTCTCGGGCTCGGGGATGCCGACCCGTCGGAGGATGTCGATCGCCCGGCGCCGCGCCTCCCTCTTCTTGATGGATCCGTGGGCTCGCAGCCCCTCGATGATCTGCCACCCCACCGTGTAGACGGGGTTCAGAGCGGTCGAGGGCTCCTGGAAGACCATGGCCACGTCCCGGCCGCGCATCGCCCGCATCGTGGACGGCGAGACCTCGAGCACGTTCCGGCCCGAGAGCAGCACCGCGCCGGTCGCCACGGCCGTCTCGGGCAGCAGCCCGAGGATCGTCTTCGCGGTGACGGTCTTGCCGCTGCCCGATTCGCCGACGATCGCCAGCACCTCGCCGGCGCGGACGTCGAGGGTGACCCCCTGCACGGCCGCGACGTCGCCGCCGTCGGTCGCGAAGGTGACCTCGAGCCCCGTGATGCCGACCGCGATGTCGCGAGCCTCGCGGGGAAGATCGTGAGCGGCGTGGCGGACCGGAGCCGCGCCTCCTCGGCGGGACTCCGAACGCCCCGTCGTGTCAGTCGTGTCGCTCACGCGGGGACCTCCTCGGTGACGGCCGAGGTGGCCGTCGTGTCGTTCTTCGTCTTGCGGCGGGCCCGACGGCGGGTCCGGAGGCGCGGGTCGGCCAGGTCGTTCAGGCTCTCGCCCACGAGGGTGATGCCGAGCACCATGAGCACGATCGCGGCACCCGGGAACACGCCCGTCCACCAGATGCCGCTCGCGGTGTCGCTGAGGGCGCGGTTGAGGTCGTAACCCCATTCCGCGGCCGAGGTCGGGCCGATGCCGAAGCCGAGGAACCCCAGCGCGGCGAGGGTGAGGATCGCCTCGGACGCGTTCAGCGTGAGGATCAGCGGCAGGCTGCGCGTGGCGTTGCGGAGCACGTGCTTGAACATGATGCGGGGCGTGCTGCTGCCGACGACCTTCGCGGACTCGACGAACGCCTCGCTCTTCAGCCGGACGGCCTCGGCTCGGACCACCCGGAAGTACTGCGGCACGTAGACGACCGTGATCGAGATGCCCGCCGAGATGATGCCGCCCCAGAGACTCGACTGACCGCCGCTGATGACGATCGAGACGACGATGGCGAGCAGCAGCGACGGGAACGCGTAGACGGCGTCGGCGATGACGACGAGGACCCGGTCGAGCCACCCGCCCAGGTAGCCCGACACGAGCCCCAGCGCCACGCCGATCGTGATCGAGAGGACGACCGCGACGACGACGACCGCGATGGCCGTCCGGGTGCCCCAGACGACGCGGCTGAAGACGTCGTAGCCGCCGACGGTCGTGCCCCAGAGATGGACGGCCGAGGGAGGCGCCTGCCGCGGGAACGTGCCCCCGTCGTCTCCGAGCTGACCGAAGCCGTACGGCGCGATCAGCGGTGCGAAGACGGCGGTGAGGAGGAAGACGGCGCAGATCACGACGCCGGCGACGAGCATGCCGCGCTGGAGGCCGACGGAGCGGCGCAGCTGCGCGACGATCGGGAGGCGCTTCCAGAGCGGCGCGCGACGGTCGGCGAGGACGCCGGTGCTGGTGGTGTCGGTCATGGTCAGTACCTCACACGGGGGTCGATCAGGGCCGCGACGACGTCGACCAGGAAGTTCGTGACGGCGACGATCACCGCCAGGACGGCGACGATGCCCTGCACCGCGATGAAGTCGCGGGCCGAGAGGTACTGCTGCAGCTGGAAGCCGAGACCGCGCCAACCGAACGTCGTCTCGGTGAGCACCGATCCGCCGAGCAGCATCGCGATCTGCAGACCCATCACCGTGATGATCGGGATGAGCGCGGGCTTGAGCGCGTGCTTGCGCACGAGCCGCAGCTCGCCGACGCCCCGCGACCGCGCCGCGTCGATGTAGTCGGAGCCGAGGGTGCCGATGACGTTGGTGCGGACGAGTCGGAGGAAGATGCCCGCCGTCAGCAGGCCCAGCGTCAGCGCGGGCAGGACGGCGTGCGACAGGACGTCGACGATGATCGTGCTGTTGCCCGTCCTCAGGGCGTCGATGAGGTAGATCCCGGTCGGGTTCTCGATGCGCCCGAGCGCGATGCCGATCCGCGTCGAGGCGCGTCCGCCGAGGGGGAACCAGCCGAGCCAGACGGAGAAGGTCAGCTTGAGCAGGAGGCCCGCGAAGAACACCGGCGTGGCGTACGCGAGGATCGCGAGGATCCGGAGCACCGCGTCGGGCCACCGGTCGCGCACGTACGCGGCCAGCATCCCGAGGGGGATGCCGATGACGAGGGCGATGATCAGGGCGTAGAAGACGAGCTCGACCGTGGCCGAGCCGTAGGTCACGATGACCTCGCTGATCTGGCGGTTGTCGGTCGCGGTCGTGCCGAAGTCGAGCCGGACGATCTGACCCAGGTACTCGAGGTACTGCACGATGATCGGACGGTCGTAGCCGGCGGCGGCGAGCCGCTCCTGCAGCTGCGCCTCGGTCAGACGGCCTCCGACGGAGGCGGTGATCGGGTTGCCGACCACGCGCATCAGGAAGAAGACCAGGGTGACCAGGATGAAGACGGTGGGGATGATGAGGAGCGCGCGGACCACGAGGTAGCGACCGAATCCTCCGCCGGGACGACGTCGTCGCACGGTGGGGTCGGGGGTGGGCGGCTCGCTCGCGAGGGGAGCCTCGATGAGCGACGTCACGTCAGGTGCCTTTCGGGGGGTGGGGGCGACGCACGACGCACGAAAGGGCGTCCCGCACCATGGCGGGACGCCCCTCGCGCGTCATGCGTCGTGGAACATGTTCGCTCGCGCGATCGGCCGGTCAGCCGATCAGCGGCTCAGCGCTGCGTAGCGGAACTTGAACGACGGGTCGAGCGTGTCGTCGACGCCCTGCACGTCGCTCTGCGAGACGACGACCTGCGTGCCCTGCAGCAGCGGCAGCGTGGGCAGGTCGTTCGCGACGACGTCCTGGATCTGACCGATGATCTCGGTGCGGGCGGCCTCGTCGGACTCGGCGATCTCCGATGCCAGCAGACCCTGCACCTGAGCCGAGTCGTAGTGGTTGCCGACGAAGTTGTCCTTCACGAAGAACGGCGACAGGTAGTTGTCGGCGTCCGAGAAGTCCGGGAACCAGCCGAGCTGGTACACGGGGTACGCGTCTTCACGGCGCTCGGTCGAGTAGGTGTCCCACAGGGTCGACTGCAGGTTGACCTCGAACAGGCCGCTCGCCTGGAGCTGCGTCTGGATCAACGCGTACTCCTCGTCGCTCGAGGCGCCGTAGTGGTCGGGGCTGTACTGCAGGTCGATCGACACCGGGGTCTCGACGCCGGCCGCCGACAGACGCTCGGTCGCCGCGTCGACGTCGGGGCCGCCCTCGCCGTCGCCGTAGAGCGACTCGAGGGGCTTCGTCGCACCGGTCAGACCGTCGGGCACGACCGAGTACAGGGGCGTGTACGTGTCGTTGTAGACCTCGCTGGCGAGGGCGTCGCGGTCGACCGTGTCGGCGATGGCCTGACGGACCGCCAGCGCCTTGTCGGCGTCGGCGTCGTCCTGCGTCGAGCCGAAGGGCATCGTGTTGAGGTTGAAGACCAGGTAGCGGATCTCGCCGCCGGGGCCGTTGTGCACCGTCAGCGCGTCGTCCTTCGCCAGGTCGGCGAGGTCGGTCGGGCTGAGGCTGCGGTTGGCCACGTCGACGTCGCCCTGCTGGACGGCCAGCTTGAGGTCGGTCTCCTCCGTGTAGTACGTCGCCGTGACCGAGTCGGTCTTCGCCGCGCCGAGCACGCCGTCGTAGGCGTCGTTGGCCTCGTAGGCGATCGTCTCGTTCTCGGCGTAGTCGGTGATCGAGTACTGACCCGAGAACGCGTCGCCGGAGACGATGTCGTCGGCGGAGGTCAGCTCGGTGGCCGAGAAGACGTCCTCGTCGACGATGGGCGCGGCGGGGCTCGAGAGGATCTGCGGCCAGGTCTGGTCGGCGCCGTTCAGCGTGAAGACCACGGTGGTGTCGTCGGGGGCCTCGACGCCCGCGAGGTTGCCGAGCAGCGACGACGGACCGTTCGGGTCCGCGATCGCCAGCTGGCGGTCGAACGTGAACTTGACGTCGCTCGAGGTGAGCTCGTTGCCGTTCGCGAAGGTCAGATCGGGCTTCAGCGTGACCGTGTAGGTGACCGGGTCGGTGAACTCGGCCGACTCGGCGAGGTCCGGTTCGACGTCGGGGCTGCCGTAGGGCGAGTTCATCAGGAACCCGAACACCTGGTTCTGCACGGCGAACGAGCCGTTGTCGTACGAGCCGGCCGGGTCGAGCGACGTGATCACGTCGGTCGTGCCGACGCTGATGCCGTCGAGAGCGGTGTCGGCGTCACCGCCCGAGGCGCAGCCGGCGAGGATGAGGGTGGTGGCAGCGGCGCCACCGACGACGGCGAGAGCGCGTCGTCCGAGCTTGGAGTCGGATGTCATATCCGGTTACCTCTTTCTCTGTGTGCAAGGAGACCCCCCGGGCGCGGCTGTGTTCGCGCCCGATTCGGGGTGGATCCATTGGTAACACACACCGGACTCGCGGCCCTACTCCACGGAGAAGTGTTTACAGGCTCGCAATGAACCTTGCCGCGTGGTCCGTTCTTCGAGACCCGGCCGGGCTGCTCGAGCGCTAGCGCTCGTCAGAGGGGGCGCGGTGCCGCCTGGCGTGCGCGGTGCCACCGGGGCGTGCGCGGTGCCGCGGGGCGCCGCGCCCTGGGCCCGGTCATTCCTGCCGGATGGCGCGACGCTCCTGTTCGAGGGAGACTATGCGCAGCTGGATCTCACGCAGGCCCTCGGGATCCTGTTTGGGGTCGGTCCGGCGGAGCCGCCCCATGGCCTCGGCCTGCTCGCGGAGGATGTCCCGCTCGACGAGAGACGAGACGATGCCCCGGCAGTACGTCGTGATCTCCCGGTTCTCGCGCTCGGGGATCGGCGCCACGGCCAGCTCACGAGCCAGCACGTCGTACGGCGCCGGCGTGTGATCGAGGACGACGTCGAGCCAGTCGCTCGCCTCGAGCCGATCGAGGCTCACGCCGATGGCGTCGCGGACGACGGCGAGAGCGCTGGTCTCGAGCCGGGCCTGGGAGGCGCGCTGCATGAGGAGAGGGCCGACCGCGGCCGGCTGCTGCAGCATGGCCATGAGCGCATCGCGCTCGGTGCGCGTCGTCAGGTCGGACGGGAGGGTCATCAGGGTCGGGCCCGCCGGTTCGTCGGGCAGCGGCGGCAGACTCGTGATCGACTGCGGACCGTCTCCGGCGTTCTGCGGCTTCGCCCGCTCGATCGAGGTCTGGCTCGCGGTCGTCCGCGCGACCTCCTGGTAGGCGGCCACGACCTCGTCGGTGTCGACGCCGACCCACTTGGCGAGCATCCGGGCGTACCCGCGCTGGAGCGACTGCTCGCGCATGGTCGCCAGGACGGGAGCACCGGCCCGGACGGCCCCGGCGCGACCCTCGACGGTCTCGAGGTCGAACTCGTCGATCACACGGCGGATCATGAACTCGAACAGCGGACGCTTCGTCTCGACCAGTCGCCGGACGGCGTCGTCGCCCCGGTTCAGGCGCAGATCGCAGGGGTCGAGCCCGTCGGGGGCCACCGCCACGAACGTCTGCGCCGAGAAGCGCTGCTCTTCGGCGTAGGCCCGCGACGCGGCGCGCTGTCCGGCCTCGTCGGGGTCGAACGTGAAGATCACCTCACCGCTCGCCGACGTGTGCGCCCCGCTGACATCGCCGAGCATCGGTCGCAGCAGCTTGATGTGGTCCACGCCGAAGGAGGTGCCGCACGTGGCGACGGCCGTCGTCACACCCGCCAGATGGCAGGCCATCACGTCGGTGTAACCCTCGACGATGACGACCTGCTTGCCCTTCGAGATGTCGCGTCGGGCCAGGTCGAGACCGTAGAGCACCTGCGACTTGTGATAGATCGGCGTCTCGGGGGTGTTCAGGTACTTCGGCCCCTTGTCGTCGTCGAGCAGGCGGCGTGCCCCGAAGCCGATGGTCGAGCCCGTCACGTCGCGGATCGGCCAGAGCAGGCGCCCCCGGAACCGGTCGTACGGGCTGCGGTCGCCGCTGCTGAGCAGACCGGCCGCCACGAGCTCGTCGTCGCTGAAGCCGCGGCCCTTCAGGTGACTGCGCAGCGCGTCGAACGACTTCGGTGCGAAACCGACGCCGAACCGCTCGGCCGCCGCCGGGTCGAAACCCCGCTCGCCGAGGAACCGGCGGGCCGAGTCGGCGTCGGACGCGGTCAGATGCTCGACGAAGAACTCGCGCGCCCCCTCGTTCGCGGCGATCAGGCGAGCCCGGTTCCCGTGGTCGGTCGCCTGTCCCCCGTCCTCGTAGTGCAGCTCGAAGCCGATGCGCGACGCCAGTCGCTCGACCGCCTCCTGGAAGGTCGTGTGGTCCATCTTCTGGACGAAGCTGAAGACGTCGCCGTCTTCGCCGCACCCGAAGCAGTGATAGCGACCGACCTGCGGACGGACATGGAAGCTCGGGCTCCGCTCGTCGTGGAACGGGCACAGGCCCTTCATCGAGCCGACCCCCGCACCCTTCAGGGTGACGTGGTCGGAGACGACGTCGACGATGCTCGTCCGCGAGCGGACCTCGTCGATGTCGTTCCGTTTGATCAGGCCTGCCACGTGACGATCCTAGATCTCGCGGCCGACACCGGAGGGCGCGGACGGGACGGGACCCGTGCCTCCTCGGCTCGGCTCGTCAACTGCGGAGGACGAGGCGCGCGTGCCAGGCCGTCGCGCTCTGATCGGTGAGCGACGCCACCTGGTCGACGACGACGCGCCGCCTCGCCGTGTCGTCGGCGGCGGCGGCCCAGTCGGCCGCGAAACCCGGGTCGAGCTCGGACGGGCCGGCGGCCCAGAGCGCGTCGGCCAGCCCCGTCAGCAGCTCGCGCTGGTGCTGGTAGATGGGCTGCCTCGTGCCGTGGGTCATGACGAACGCCGCCACGATGCCCTTGAGCACGGCGATCTCGCCGATCACCTCGGGCGGCACGACCATGCTCGCGCTGAACCGGGTCAGGCTCGACTGCGAGTACGACTCGCGGGTCGCGTGCGTCGCCGCACCGGCGAAGCGGCCGATGAGCTGGCTCGTGAGGTTCTTCAGACGCGCCTGGTCGAGCCGCCCTCCGTCGTACGAGTCGACCCAGAAGGGCTGCGAGCGGAGCCGGTCGAACGCCTCGACGAGCTCGTCGCGGCTGAGCTCCCGACCGACCCACTCGTGCATCGCCGTCACGAGCTCGTCGTGCCCGTCGCCCGAGCCGAGGGTCGCCACGTCGACGTAGCCGTTGACGACCGCGTCCTCCAGATCGTGCACGGAGTACGCGATGTCGTCGCTGAGATCCATCACCTGAGCCTCGATGCAGCGACGGCGACGCGGGGCACCGGCCCTCAGCCACTCGAACGCCTCGGTGTCGTCGTCGTAGAAGCCGAACTTCATCCGCCCCGACGGGTCGGGGACGCCCTGCGCCGCCGGCCACGGGTACTTGCAGCTCGCATCGAGACTCGCCCGGGTCAGGTTCACCCCGTAGCTGCGACCCGCATCGTCGATGACCTTGGGCTCGATCCGGGTGAGGAGCCGCAGGGTCTGCGCGTTGCCCTCGAAGCCGCCGATGCCGACCGACCAGTCGTTGAGCGCCTTCTCGCCGTTGTGACCGAATGGCGGGTGCCCCAGGTCGTGCGCGAGGCAGGCCGTGTCGACCACGTCGGGGTCGAGACCGAGACTCGTCGCCAGCTCGCGGCCGACCTGCGCGACCTCGAGGGAGTGGGTCAGGCGGTTGCGTGCGAAGTCGAGACCGGCGGTCGGGCTCAGCACCTGCGTCTTCGCGGCCAGGCGACGGAGTGCGCTCGAGTGGAGCAGCCGCGCTCGGTCGCGCGCGAAATCGCTGCGCCGGTTCGAGTGCTGCTCGGGGAGCCAGCGGTCGGAGTCGGCGGACTCGTACCCGGCGGACGTGCTGAGGGCGGACTCGAGGGGCGTGGACTCGACGGACACCGGGGCCTTTCGATCAGGAGGAGCGGAACGAGCAGGAGGCGCGGGTCGCGACCCGCGAGCGGTCACCCGCCGCTGTGGTGCAGCTCCGCCGCGGCCAGCTCGGCCTTGAACGCCTCGTCGAGGTCGCGGCTCTCGAGCCAGCGGTCGGGCAGCGCGGGTCTCTTGGGGCTGCCCGCGCGACCCCGAGGGCCCTCGGCCGCCGCACCCGGGTACAGCTCGTCAGGATCGAGGGTCGCGAGGAGGTCGTCGATCTCGGAGAGTGAATCGGCGAGGGCGAGAGCCGACCGCGTCTCGCCGCCGACGGGGTAGCCCTTGAAGTACCAGGCGACGTGCTTGCGCATGTCGCGGCAGGCGCGCCCCTCGTCACCCGACCAGAACTCGACCATGAGCTCGGCGTGCCGTCGGAACGCGCGCCCCACCTCGCCGAGCGTGGGCTCGGCCTTCAGGTCCTCACCGCGGAAGGCAGCCGCGAGATCCCCGAACAGCCAGGGGCGACCGAGGCAGCCGCGGCCGACGACGACACCGTCGCAACCGGTCTCGTCGACCATGCGGAGGGCGTCCGCCGCCGACCAGATGTCGCCGTTGCCGAGGATCGGGACGTCGCCGACGGTCTCCTTCAACGTGGCGATCGCCGACCAGTCGGCCGTGCCCGAGTAGAAGTCCGCCGCCGTCCTGGCGTGCAGGGCGATGCTCGCCACGCCGGCCCCCTGAGCGGCCTTGGCGGCCTCCAGGTACGTGAGGTGATCGGAGTCGATGCCCTTCCGCATCTTGATGGTCAGCGGGATGTCGCCCGCCGCCGACACGGCCCGCTCGACGATCTCGCGGAACAGCCCGATCTTCCAGGGCAGGGCGGACCCGCCGCCCTTCCGCGTGACCTTCGGGACGGGGCAGCCGAAGTTCAGATCGATGTGATCGGCGCGGTCTTCGGCGACGAGCATCGTCACGGCCTCCGCGACCGTGTTCGGCTCGACGCCGTACAGCTGGATGCTCCGGGGCGTCTCGGACTCGTGATGCTGGATCAGGCGCATCGACTCGGGCGTCCGCTCGACGAGTGCGCGGCTCGTGATCATCTCGCTCACGTAGAGACCGGCGCCGTACTCGCGACAGAGGCGCCGGTAGGCCGTGTTCGTGATGCCGGCCATGGGTGCCAGCACGACCGGGGATGCGACCTCGATCGGGCCGATCGAGAGGCCGCGCGAGGGAAGAGTGGAAATGGTCATCGGTACGATTCTCCCATGAGCGACGGTGGACCGACAGGACGGCAGCGGGTTCGTGTGGACGCCGAGGCCCACGGCCTGGCTGTGGAGATCGTGTCGCGCCCTGCGGCCGACACGTTGGAGGACGCGGCCTCCCTGCTGGGCGTCGGTCCCTCCGACGTCGTCAAGAGCCTGGTGGTCAGACGCCACGACGGCTCGTTCCTCTTCGCCCTGGTACCGGGCGACCGACAGATCTCGTGGGCGAAGCTCCGATCGGTCGTCGGGGTCAACAAGCTCTCACTCCCCCGGCCCGAGATCGCCCTCGACGCCACCGGGTACGAACGAGGCACCATCACGCCGCTCGGCAGCACGACGGCATGGCCCGTCTTCGCCGACGAACGCATCACCGGCCGACGCGTCGCCCTCGGCGCCGGTGAACACGGTTACAGCGCCTTCGTCGACGCCGATGCTCTGATCACCGCGTACGCGGCCACGGTCGCCGACATCAGCGACTGACACCGCGCCTCCCTCGCTCCTTCGACGGGTCAGACGGGCGCGGGCCCTTCGACCAGGCAGGCGTCGCCTTCGCACGCCACCGCGTCCGGGGACCCGAGCATGGTGAAGGGCGAGCCGGCGGTCGCCGCGGAGCCTTCGGCGGTGCGATCGCTCACGAGCGGACCTCGGCACCGACCTGCTCGAGCGCCTGCAGGAACATCTCGGGTGCCTGTGCTCCCGAGATGCCGTACTTGCCCTCGAGAACGAAGAAGGGCACGCCGTTGATGCCGAACGCCTGCGCCTGCGCCTGGTCGGCGCGGACATCGGGCTCGTAGCGGCCGTCCTCCAGGGCGTCACGCGTGACGACCGGATCGAGCCCGACCTCGGTCGCGAGCTCGACGAGCTCGTCGATGCGACCGAGGTGACGGCCCTGCTCGAAGTAGGCCGCGAGGAGGCGCTCCTTCATCTCGAGCTGGAGTCCGTTCGCCTTCGCGAGGTGGAGGAGCTCGTGCGCCTTGACGGTGTTGGTGTGGCGGAGAGCTGCGAAGTCGTACGCGAGACCGACGTCGGAGGCGATGCCCGCGACGTTGTCGAGCATGCCTTGCACCTGGTCCACGGGCATGCCCTTGTGATCGGCGAGGAACTGGATCTCGTCACCCTCGAAGTCGACCGGGGTGTCCGGAGACAACTCGAACGAGTGGTACTCGATCTCGACGGGCTGACCGTAGCGGGCCACGGCGTCCTCGAACTTGCGCTTGCCGATGAAGCACCAGGGGCAGGCGATGTCGGACCAGATGTCGACCTTCACGGCCCGGTTCTGCGTATCAGTCACACCGGGCGAACCATCGGAGCACCGGCAGCATTCCCGGTGCTCGCCCTCTGCGCCTCCCGCTCACCGCTCACCGCTCACCGCTCACCGCTCACCGCTCACCCTCTCTCGCTCGTCGCCGTCCTCCCCGCCGGGCCCACTCCTCCCCACCGGGCGTCCCCCTCCCCACCGGGAGTGCTCCTCCCCTCCGGGCGTCGCCTCCCTGCCGGGCGCCTCCCTCCCCGCCGGCGGTGCGCCTCCCTCGCTGACCCCCGCCCTCGGACCAGCCGCCTGCGACCACGCACCTGCTCTCGTCGGCAACTCCTGGCCCTTGCGACGTCCCGGCACTCCCAGCCGCCACTTCCTGCGTCCCCGCCCCGGGAGGAGCCGCGGCAGAGAGGAGTTGCCGACACGCGGGACGACGCCCTGCGCCACCGAACGAGCCACCAGTGCCTCGACGACGGCTGAGACGGTCTCCCAGTCGCGTCGCACCATCGACGTGCTCGCCCTGAACGGAAGAATCCCCGCCAGGACCATCGTCGCGTCCTTGACGCGATCCTTCTCGAAGCGGTGGGCATGATGCTCCCGGCCGTCGGTCTCGAGCCCGACGGCTCCGTCGACGAGCATGTCGATCCTCTCGCCCCGGGAGCCGACGGGGACCTGTCGCGCGACGCGTCTGCCTTCCAGCCGCAGGCGAGTCCCGGCGGCGCTCTCGAGGATGCTCTCCGCACCGCCGTCACTCCATGCGGCCAGACCGGCGGCGTCCGCGCGCATCCGCGAGAGCACCATCCGGGCGTCGTCGTCGCCGTGCACGATGCCCTGAAGGCGCGCCCAGTCGACGAGCATGACGGCGTCCTCGAGAGACTCCGCCTCGACCACGGCCCTGGCGAGGGCGTCCCTCGGGTCGACAGCCCACGTCGTCCCGCGATTTGAGAGCTCGAGCGGATCCCAGACGACCCTCACCCCCCGACGACGACGCAACCGCGACGCCGTCTCGGGCACCGAGACCACGATCTGCGGCGGTGTCCAGGACCACGCCCCCAGCTCGTGCAGGGCAGCGGCGCCCGTCAGCCGGCCGCCGATGGCGACAGCGACGAATCGGGGGTCGGTCGGCGACCACGTGCTGTACCAGCCGCGTCGTGCCCGGCGGACCCCGCCGAAGCGGACAGCGGCTGTCAGATGCCGGTCCGTCGCACCAGCGGCGACGAGATCGTGCTTGTGGAGCAGGCCTCCCTCGGAGGCGACGAGCTCGGCGATCGTGGTCATGGCTCCGATGCTGTCGTCGACCGACCCCCTGACGCTCCGAGCCCGGCTCCCCTCGTGGATGGATCCGCCCGAACGCTTGAGGGGTAGGGATGGACCTCGCCGCGTCTCTCTCCGTCGACAACTCCTGCGTCGCGCCCCTCGATCGCCGGTGCCCGCGTCGACGACGACGAATCGACGCAACGCGGAGGAGTTGCCGACGGGACGGCGATCTGCGGAGGGAGGCGCGGGTGGCGACGGCGCCCGGTCGGAGAAGGCGCACGGCCGGCTGCCCGGACGTCGGAAACTCCGGACGCTCGCGTCGATCGACCCGGGCGCGGGGCGAGATCGGACTTCCGCCGAGCAGGGAGGAGGAGTTGCCGACCCGGAGGGCTGGTGGAGCGGAGGAGGAGGAGGGGGGAGGACGAGCCGCCGGAGGAAGAAGGGAGCGAAGGCGAGGGAAGGGACGTCGGCCAGACGGACGGAGGCGGAGCGGACGTTGGCGGAGCGGACGCAGACGGCGGACGCAGACGAGCGGACGTGAGTGGGGCGGACGCGGGCGGACGCCGAAGGGCGGGCGCGAGCGGAGCGGGCGCGAGCGGAGCGGGCGCGGGCGGGGCGGACGCGAGTGGGGCGGACGCGGGCGGACGCCGAAGGGCGGGCACGGGCGGGAGGGCGGGACGGCGCGGGGGGGGCGGGCGCCAGCGGGGCGGGCGCGAGCGGAGCGGGTTCGGGCGGGGCGGACGCAGGCGGCGCCCGCCCCGCACGGGGCGGGGCGGACGCAGGCGGCGCCCGCCTCGCACGGGGCGGGGCGGGCGCCGGAAGGACGCGGAAGCGGGTCAGGCGCCGAGCAGCTGCTCCGCGAGGTAGCCGCGCAGCTGGGCCAACGGCATGCGCTGCTGCTCCATGCTGTCGCGCTCGCGCACCGTGACGGCGTCGTCGTCGAGCGAGTCGAAGTCGACGGTGACGCAGAACGGCGTGCCGATCTCGTCCTGACGCCGGTAGCGGCGGCCGATGGCGCCGGCGTCGTCGAAGTCGATGTTCCAGTACTTGCGGAGATCGGCTGCGAGCTCGCGGGCGAGGGGCGAGAGCCGTTCGTTGCGGCTGAGCGGCAGCACGGCGACCTTGATCGGCGCCAGCCGGCGGTCGAGCTTCAGCACCGTGCGCTTGTCGACGCCGCCCTTGGCGTTGGGGGCCTCGTCTTCGGTGTACGCGTCGACGAGGAACGCCATGAGCGATCGGGTGAGCCCGGCCGCCGGCTCGATGACGAACGGGGTCCAGCGCTCATTCTTGGCCTGGTCGAAGTACGAGAGGTCCTTGCCCGAGGCCGCGGCGTGCGTCTTGAGGTCGTAGTCGGTGCGGTTCGCGACGCCCTCGAGCTCGCCGAACTCGCCGCCGGCGAAGCGGAAGCGGTACTCGATGTCGACGGTGCGCTTGGAGTAGTGCGACAGCTTCTCGGCGGCGTGCTCGTAGAGGCGGAGGTTCTCGGGGTCGATGCCGAGGTCCACGTACCACTGGAAGCGCTGGTCGATCCAGTACTGGTGCCATTCCTCGTCGGTTCCCGGCTCGACGAAGAACTCCATCTCCATCTGCTCGAACTCGCGGGTGCGGAAGATGAAGTTGCCGGGCGTGATCTCGTTGCGGAAGCTCTTGCCGATCTGGCCGATGCCGAACGGAGGCTTGATGCGCGACGACTGCAGGATGTTGTCGAAGTTCGTGAAGATGCCCTGGGCGGTCTCGGGCCGCAGGTACGCCATGCCCTGCTCGTTGTCGACCGGGCCGAGGAACGTCTTCAGCAGGCCGGAGAAGTTCTGCGGTTCGGTCCACGAGCCGGGCTGACCGGTCTCGGGGTCGCGCACGTCCGCGAGGCCGTTCTCGGGCGGGTGGCCGTGCTTGGCCTCGTACGCCTCGAGCAGGTGGTCGGCGCGATACCGCTTGTGGGTGTGCAGCGACTCGACCAGGGGGTCGCTGAAGACCTCGACGTGCCCGGAGGCCTCCCACACCTGTCGCGGGAGGATGACGGCCGAGTCGAGTCCGACGACGTCGTCGCGCCCCTGCACCATCGTCTGCCACCACTGGCGCTTGATGTTCTCTTTCAGCGCGACGCCCAGGGGCCCGTAGTCCCACGCCGATCGAGACCCGCCGTAGATCTCTCCCGACTGGAAGACGAACCCGCGGCGTTTGGCCAGGGCGATGACGGAATCGAGACGGTTGGGTGCTGCCACGTGTGATGCTCCGATTGAGTTGAGGCCCGAGCTGGGTGCCCGGTCGGCCGAGGTACCCGGCAACTCTAGCCGCCGCCTCCTAGCCGCGCAGGGCGCCCGCGACGGCCTCGACGTCGTCCTCGTCGTTCCAGAGGTGGAAGGCGATCCGCACCCGGCCGGCGCGCCCCGAAGCGGTCAGACCGGCCGCGGTGAGCGCCTCGAGGTCTCCGCCGGGATCGACCCAGGTCACGATGGCCTGCCCCTGTCGGGCGATGTCGAGACGGTCGCAGAGCAGGTCGCCGAGGCCGGAGGCGCGGGTCCACACCTCGGTCATGTCGAGACCCGCGAAGGCGCGCAGAGCAGGCAGGGCGCCGACCCAGACCGGCCACGCCGGCGAGACGTCGAACGCGCGCGCGTCGGGGGCCAGCTCCATGATCGGGCCGTAGCAGGAGCCCCAGACCGACTCCCCCGCGTACCACCCCGCCTGGACGGGACGGAGGCGCGCCGCGGCCTCGACGGACACCGTCAGGAACGCCGCGCCGCGGGGACTGCAGAGCCACTTGTAAGCGTGGCACACGGTCACGCCGTAGCGGCTCGCGTCGACGGGCAGCACGCCGGCGGCCTGCGTCGTGTCGCAGAGCGTGAGCACGTGATGGCGTCGAGCAGCGGCGACGATCGCGGCGTCGTCGGCCACGGCGCCGGTGGCCGACTGGATCGCCGACCAGGCGACGAGCCATGTGTCGTCGGAGACGGCGTCCGCGAGTTCGGCCAGCGGGACGCTCCGGACGCGCACCCCCCGGTGGCGCTGCTGCAGGAAGGGGAACACCATCGAGCTGAAGTCGCCGTCGACGCAGATCACCTCGGCTCCGTCGGGGACGGCCGCCGCGACGACGGCGACCATCGACGACGTCTGGGAGCCGATCGCGACGCGCTCGACCGGCACGGCGACGAGGGCGGCGTAGGCGACCCGCGCCTCCTCGACCACGGCCCCGTACTCGATCGGCGAGGTGCCGCCCGTCCGCCACGTGTCGAGATCGAGGCGCTGCGCCTCCAGGGTCGCCGTCATCGGCAGCCCCATCGTGCAGGCCGCGAGGTAGCCCGTGCGCGGCGCGAACGAGCGCGACGCCTCGACGAGGGCCGGCGACCAGGAGGAGCGGGTCGAGTCGGTCATGCCTCCAGACTGGATCCGCCCCACCCTCACGACAACCACCGACATCGTGCGGATCTCATAACCGGCGGTTATGGTTCTGCCATGACCGACGACCTCGACCTGCAGACCCTGCGCGTGGTGCGGGCTCTGGCCGACACCGGCACCATCACCGCGGCCGCCGCCCGTCTGGGTTACAGCCAGCCCGCGGTGAGTCAGCATCTGCGGCGGGCCGAGGCCCGCGTCGGGCACCCTCTCGTGCTCCGGACGGGTCGCGGCGTCATGCTCACCGAGGCGGGCGCCCGTCTCGCCGAGCACGCCGTGCACGTGCAGGCCGCCCTCGACGCGGCCCGCCAGGAGCTCGACCGGCTCGGCGGGGCCGCCTCGGGGCGGGTGCGGCTGACCGGGTTCCCCAGCGCCTCCTCGACGATCGTCCCCGACGTCCTGGCCCGCCTCCGTCGCGACAACCCCGGCCTCCAGGTCACGTACGTCGAGGCGGAGCCGCCCGAGGCGCTCGCGTCGCTGCGCGACGGGACGGCCGACGTCGCCCTGGTCTTCAGCCACCCGGGGTCGCGCGGACCCGACCGCGACCTCGACGGACTGACCGAGCGAGCGGTGTTCCTCGACCGCACGGTGCTCGTGCTGCCCGCCGGTCATCCGTTCGTCGACGGGTCGCCGTTCGTCGAGCTCGCCCGCGAACGATGGATCGGCGGCTGCCCCCGGTGCCGCGGGCACCTGCTCGCGACCTGCGCCGCCGAGGGGTTCTCCCCCGAGATCGTGCTGGAGACGGACAACGCCCTGGCCGTCCTCGGTCTCGTCGCGGCGGGCATGGGCGTCGCCCTGCTCCCGCGCCTCTCTCTGCAGGCGGCCGCTCTGCCCGCCGGAGTCCGGGTCGTCGTGCTGCCCCCGGCGACCGGTCGGCGCATCGCCGTCGTGCACCGACCGGGTGCTCGGCGGGTCCCCAGCGTCCACGCGCTGACGGGGGCGATCGGGTCGCTCGACCCGCGCCTCCACGGCCTCACCGCCCTGAGCGGACGGCGACCGGACGCGGGCTAGGCTGACCGGACCACTCTCGGAAGGTGCTCCACCCGTGCGCAGAACAGTGCTCGCCTCGGCGGCCGGCGTGGCCCTGCTCGTGGGCCTGACGGGCTGCTTCGCGGATCTCGACTCGCTCGAACGGGTCGGCGACGGACCCTCGGGAGGCGCGGCGACGGCTCCCCCGCAGCCGCAGGTGACCGGCGCGCCCGGCACCGGGGGCGGTCCGGCGCCCGACGACCTCGCACCCGGCGGGACCCTGCTCAACCAGGTCAACTACAGCGACCTGACGATCTACGTCTACGACGTCGGGCGACTGACCACGACCGCCCCGTCGATCTACGCCCGCCCCGACGGCACGGACCCGTACCCGGCGGGCACCGAGGTGGTCGCGACCGCCTACGTCCTGACGAACAACTCGCAGCGCCGCCTCGACCTCACCGATCTCAGCGCGGACTACTCGTCGTACGGCAACGATCTCGCCACCCAGGACGTCTTCGCCGGCCGCGACCTGCTCGCCGGTCTCGGCTACGAGACCGAGCTCGACGCGCAGTTCCCCGCGGATGCGGCGACCTGGTACCTGCTGCCGGGCGAGTCGGTCGTGTTCGCGAACGCGTGGTTCCACCGCGATGCGGACGGGCCGTTGACGCTGCAGTTCCTCTGGCCCGCGGAACGCATCTTCCTGGGCGCGAACATCCAGTTCTGAGTCAGGCCGTCGGCGCGTCGATCGCTCCGCCGAAGCGCCGGGATCGCGCTGCGTAGGCCCCGACGGCCTCCCACAGGTCGGTGCGGGTGAAGTCGGGCCAGAGCCGGTCGAGGAACACCATCTCGGCGTACGCCGACTGCCACAGCAGGAAGTTGCTCGTCCGCTGCTCGCCCGAGCTGCGGACGAAGAGGTCGACGTCGGGGAGATCCGCCGTGTAGAGGTGCTTCTGGATGAGCTTCTCGCTGACACCCGACGGCTTGATGCGGCCGGCCGCGACGTCGTCCGCGATGGCCCGGACGGCGTCCGCGATCTCGGTTCGACCGCCGTAGTTGACGCACATCGTGAGGGTCAGGACGTCGTTGCCGCGCGTGAGCTCCTCGGCGAACTGCAGCTCGCGGATGACCGAGCCCCAGAGCCTGGGCTTGCGACCCGCCCAGCGAACACGGACCCCCCACGCGTTCAGCTGGTCGCGCCTCCGATGCAGCACGTCGCGGTTGAAGCCCATCAGGAACCGCACCTCGTCAGGAGACCGCTTCCAGTTCTCGGTCGAGAACGCGTAGACGCTGAGATGCTTCACCCCGAGCTGGATCGCCCCGGCGACGACGTCGAGCAACGACATCTCGCCCGCCTTGTGCCCCTCCACCCGGGTGAGGCCCTTGCCGTTCGCCCACCGGCCGTTGCCGTCCATGACGATGGCCACATGACCGGGCACGGAGCCCTTCGGCAGCTCGGGCGGATACACGCCCGTCCAGTCGAGGGGCCGGAAGTCGGCCGCGTCGCGATGGGTCTTCTTCACGGGTGCCCTCCTGGGAGCGGGGTGCGGCCCGACGGGGCCGGTGCGGTGAGAGCCGCCCTCGGCGGCTCACGATCGACGTGCTGGAGCGAACGGAGTCCCCGCTCGAGATGCCACTGCGTGTACGCCGCCACCACGCCGCTGGCCTGGTTCCGCGTGCCCTCGGGCGACGCATCCGCGACCGCCCAGTCCCCCGTGAGCAGCGCCGACAACAGGGCCAGCGCCTCCTCGGTCAACCGGGGCGAACCAGGAGGCGCGTGATCGTCCGCCACCACCCCGCCGAGCTGCACGACGAACGCCGAGTGCGGGCCGGGCGCGCCGCTGACCGCGCAGTCCCCGAAGCTCGGCGACCACCCCGCGACGCTCAGCGCCCGGAGGAGATACGAGTCGAGGGTCAGCTGCGGCGCGTGCTCGGCGCGGGACAACGAGCGGAGGGCCCCGACGAGCAGGAGGTACTGCTGCAGACCCGCCTCGGCCTCCGTCAGCTTGTCGGCGGTCTCGACCATCACGCTCCCCGCCGTGTAGCTGGCGTAGTCGCCCGCGATCACGGCCCCGTACGACGCCAGCGACTCGGCCTGCTGCACGATGTCGAGCGAACGTCCCTCGTAGAGCTGGAGGTCGGCGACCATCATCGGCTCGAGACGGGCGCCGAACTTCGAGGCCGTGCGGCGGACGCCCTTCGCCACGGCGCGGATCTTGCCGTGGTTGCGACTGAGCATCGTGAGGATGCGATCCGCCTCGCCCAGCTTGTGGGTGCGCAGGATGACGCATTCATCGCGATAGACGGGCACTGCTCCAGTATCCCCCGCGTGGTACAAACGTCGGATGCACGCCACAGCCTTCGCCGTACCTCTGTGGGTGGATCTTCTCGCCGTGGGCATCGGCAGCCTGCAGGGGGCCATGTTCGCCTCCGAGTTCAAGGACCGCCGGCTCGACCTGCTCGGCGTCGCCATCATCGGCACCGCCACGGGGCTCGGAGGCGGCATCCTCCGCGACATGCTGCTCGGCGAGGTGCCTCGCGCCATGTCGAGCAACTGGTACCTGACCGTCGCCGTGCTCTCGGCGATCCTCGGCATGGCGCTGCAGCGGGTGTTCGACCGGCTCGCCGGCGTCATCACCGTGCTCGACGCCCTCACCATCGGCCTGCTGGGCGCCATCGGCTCGACGAAGGCCCTGTCGATGGGGCTGCCCGAGATCCCCGCGGTCTTCGTGGGGGTGATCGCCGCCGTGGGCGGCTCGGTTCTGCGCGACCTCCTGATGAACCTCACGATCGCGATGATGCACGTCGGGTCGCTCTACGCGGTCGCCGCGGCAGCCGGCACGACCGTGCTGGTCGTCGCCGTCTCGCTCGGCGCCCCCGTGGCGGTCGGCGCCGTGGTGGGGACGTCCGTCACTTTCGCCATCCGCATGCTCGCCGTCCGGTTCGGATGGACGCTGCCGGAGCAGCGCGCCCTCAGCAGGCTGCCGCGCTGGCGTCGTCCGCGCTGACCGCCTGGCGGCGGCTGCGCCGGGGTGCGTGCGGGTGTGCGGCTGCGGCGTGCGGGCTGCGGGTTGCGGCCCGAGGCTTGCGGGCTGCGGCGTGCGGCCTGCCGTTTGCGGCCCGAGGCTTGCGGGCTTGCTGCCCGAGGCGTGCGGCCTCGCCGCCGTCAGCGCGGCGAGGCGCTGGTCCGGATGGCGGATCCGGGCACCTGATGCGCGCGACCCGCGTCCCGTCCGCCCGCCCCGGAGGTCCCTCGCAGTCGGCAACTCCTGTCAGCTGCTCGTCATCCGTCGCCGCGCGGGTCATGGCGAGAACGCCGGAGCACGCCTCCGGAGTCGCCGACGGCGGACCCCGCTCGCGGTGGACGGTGCGGCGTGCGCGACCCATGCTGCCGGCGCCTCTGCCCGGCAGCCCTCCCGTCGGCAACTCCTCCCCGCTGCCGCGAACGGGATCGGAGCCGCCGCCGAACCGGGCTCGCTGACCGAGTCGGCAGCGTGCGGCAGGAGTTGGCGACGGCACGTCGGCCGGTGGGCTGCCCTCGGGAGCAGCAGGCCCGCCGACAGGCTGGAGGGACGCGATCGCCCGTCGGCAACTCCTCCTCCCCGCTGCGCACGAGGCCCGAGCGCGCGTGAGGGGAGGGCGGGGCGGCGGGAGGCAGGAGTTGCCGACGCGATGGTCTCGGGCACCCGCGCGTGCTGTCGACACCGGGGAGAGTCGGCTCCCGCTGCGGTGACGGGGCGGCTCAGGCCGACCCGGCTCCGAGCCGGGCGCGGGCGGGAGGCTCAGCCAGGGTCTCGTGCCGAGCCCAGGGCCCCCGGGCCCGTACGGGCCCGGGGGGCTCGGACACACGGCCCGGGGGGGGTCAGGCGGGGGCGAGCTCGCGGGCGGCGACGCCCCGCAGTGCGCGGTTCACGGCGGAGACGATCGCCTTGAGCGAAGCGGTGGAGATGTCCGCGTCGATGCCGACGCCCCAGAGGCGCGTGCCCTCGACATCGAGCTCGACGTACGCGGCGGCCTGAGCGTCTCCGCTCGCGCTGAGGGTGTGCTCGACGTAGTCGTAGAGCTTCACACCGACGCCGTGCGCGTCGAGGATCGAGATGAACGCGGCGATGGGGCCCGTGCCCCGCCCCGTGGTGGCCTCGACGTCGTCGCCGATGCGGAGGTCGACGTCGAGGGCGGTCTCACCGCTCAGATCGCTGGAGGTCCGCGTGCCGGTCAGCTCGAAGCGGCCCCACTTCTCGTCGGCCTCGTCGGCCGGCAGGTACTCGTCGCGGAAGATCGACCAGATGTTCGCGCTCGTCATCTCGCCGCCCTCCTCGTCGGTCCGGGCCTGCACCACGCCGCTGAACTCGATTTGCAGCTTGCGTGGCAGGTCGATGGCGTGGTCGGCCTTCAGCAGGTAGGCGACGCCGCCCTTGCCCGACTGCGAGTTGACGCGGATGACCGCTTCGTAGCTCCGCCCCAGGTCCTTGGGGTCGACGGGCAGGTAGGGAACCGCCCAGGGCAGCTCGTCGACGGAGACGCCCTTGTCGGCTGCCTCGCCCGACATCGCCTCGAAGCCCTTCTTGATGGCGTCCTGGTGCGAGCCAGAGAACGCCGTGTAGACCAGGTCGCCCGCCCACGGACTGCGCTCGTGCACCGGCAGCTGATTGCAGTGCTCGGCGGTCCGCTTCACCATGTCGAGGTCGCTGAAGTCGATCTGCGGGTCGATCCCCTGGGTGAAGAGATTGATGCCGAGGGCGACCAGGTCGACGTTGCCCGTGCGCTCCCCGTTGCCGAAGAGGCACCCTTCGATGCGATCGGCGCCGGCCATGTATCCGAGCTCGGCGGCGGCGATGCCCGTGCCGCGGTCGTTGTGCGGGTGCAGCGACAGGATGACGCTCTCCCGACGCGCCAACCGGCGGTGCATCCACTCGATCGAGTCGGCGTAGACGTTCGGCGTCGCCATCTCGACGGTCGCCGGCAGGTTGATGATGACCGGGCGCTCGGGCGTCGCGTCGAACGCCTCGATGACCTGGTTGCAGATGTCGAGGGCGAAGTCGAGCTCGGTGCCGGTGTAGCTCTCGGGCGAGTACTCGTAGAAGACGGCCGTCTGAGGGATGGTCCTCTCCGCCTCGCGGCACAGCCGCACACCCTCGAGCGCGATGTCGATGACACCCTGACGGTCGGTGCGGAACACGACCTCGCGCTGCAGCGCGCTCGTGGAGTTGTAGAGATGGACGATCGCCTGCTTCGCCCCGGCGATGGACTCGTAGGTCCGCGCGATGAGGTGCTCTCGGGCCTGGGTCAGCACCTGGATCGTGACGTCGTCGGGGATCGCGCCCTCGTCGATCAGGCTGCGCACGAAGTCGAAGTCCGTCTGCGAGGCGCTGGGGAACCCGACCTCGATCTCCTTGTAGCCCATGCCGACGAGCAGGTCGAACATGATGCGCTTGCGCTCGGGGCTCATGGGGTCGATGAGCGCCTGGTTGCCGTCGCGCAGGTCGACCGCGCACCAGCGGGGCGCCTCGGTGATGCGGGCCGACGGCCACGTACGGTCCGGCAAGTCGACGGCGAACTGCTCGTGGAAGGGACGGTACTTGTGGATCGGCATGGCCGACGCGGTCTGGGTGTTCTTCATGGTCTCGAGCTCCTGGGCTTGCCGACAGTGTCAGCGCTTCGTTGGTCGGCCGACGACGAACTCCGCGACGAGGGAGGCCTGGGCTAGGACTCGTCGCGGCAGCTAAGGAGGAGCAGACCGAACAGCACGAGTCGAGGATAGCACCGCCCGGCAGGGGGACGGACCGAGGAGGCGCGCGCGGCTCTCGAGACGACGCACCCCCGCGATCATCCGGTCAGGCCGTGCTCGTACGCGTAGACGACGAGCTGCACGCGGTCGCGGAGCGACAGCTTCGACAGCACGCGGCTGATGTGCGTCTTGACCGTCGCCTCGCTGAGGAACTCCCGACCCGCGATCTCGGAGTTGCTGAGCCCCCGCGAGGCCAGATCGAAGATGTCGCGCTCTCGGGTGGTGAGGGTGCGGAACGCCTCGGGGACGGCTCGGGAGCCGCGTCCGTCGAAGTGCTCGAACAGCTCTCTCGTCGCGGAGGCGGCGATCACCGCGTTGCCGGAGTGCACGGTTCTGATGGCGGCGAGGAGGAACTCGGGATCCGCGTCTTTCAGGACGAAGCCGCTCGCGCCTCCTCGGATGGCCCGGGTGGCCGCCTCGTCGAGATCGAAGGTGGTCAGGACGATGATGCGCGGGGGCTTGCGCATCGCCCGCTCGGCCGCTGCGAGCACCGCGGAGGTCGCGGCGATGCCGTCCATGACGGGCATGCGGATGTCCATGAGGACCACGTCGGGCAGGGCCTCGGCCACCATGGCCACGCCCTCCTCGCCGTTGCTGGCCTCGCCGACGAAGAGCAGATCGGGCTGCGAGCCGACGAGCATCTTGATGCCGGCGCGGAAGAGCGCCTGATCGTCGACGAGTGCGACGCGGATCGACGAGGGAGTCATCGGGCGAGACCTACTTCTTGTGTGAGTGCCGAGGTCGGCACGATGGCATGGACGACGAAGCGCCCGTCGGCGTTCTGGGTGGTCAGCGAGCCGCCGGCGAGCGTCGCGCGCTCGCGCATGCCGTCGAGTCCGTGGCCGCCGCGGCGCTCTTCGCCGGGTGTCGTCGTGGGCCCCGGACGGGTGAGCGGCCGTACGACGTTGCCGATGAGCAGATGGAGGGACTCGTACCGCCAGTCGAAGACCAGCTCGACGACCTCGTCGACCGCCCCGTGGCGCAGCACGTTCGTCAGGGACTCCTGCACGATGCGGAAGACGGCCAGCTGCCGGTTGGTCCCGAGCTGCTGCGGCTCGCCGACGACCCGGTGATCGATGCGCAGGCCCGAGGCGCGCATCTGCTCGAGCAGCTTGTCGAGATCGCCGAGAGCGGGCTGCGGCGCCTCCCCCTGGCTGTGGCGGAGCTGTCCGAGCAGGACGCGCACGTCGCCGAGCGCCTCCCGCGCGGTCGAGGCGATGGTCGTCAGAGCGTCGTCGACGCTCGTGGGGTCGACCTTGGCGGCGTACCGGGCCCCGTCCGCCTGGGCGATGACGACCGCGAGGGAGTGCGCCACGACGTCGTGCATGTCACGAGCGATCCGGTTGCGCTCCTGCTCGACGGCGATGTCGCGCTCGGCTCGGGCGGCCTCGCGCTCGGCCCGAGCGGCATCCCCCTCGGCGCGGATGGTCTCGCGCTCGGCGACCAGGCGGGCCTCGCGGCTCGTGCGCTCGGCGGAGCGCGAGCGGGCCAGCAGACCACCGGCCCAGGGCAGCCCCAGCAGCGCGAGCAGCCCGAGGAACGTGATGCCCACCTGCAGCATGATGCGGACGACGTCCGTGATGCCGCTCACGTCGTAGGAGACGCCGAAGATCGTCGTCTGCACGAAGGTCAGGTAGAACGTGCCGACGGCGGCGCCCACCACGAGCGACACCAGACCGAGCCACTTGAGCCGGTCGGTGCCGTACGCGGCGACCGTGTAGAGGATCACGCAGATGGCGATGTTGCTGACATCGGGCGTCGTCCGCGCGAGCATCTCGCCGATGGCGACCACCCAGGCGATCGACAGAGCCAGACTCGGCGACAACCGGCGCACGGCGAGAGCCACGGCCAGCCCGAGGGCCACGACGCCGGTGAAGGAGTCGTTGGAGATGAGCAGCGCCGCGCCGAAGAGCAGGACCCCCGACGCGGCGTCCACCACCAGCTGATAGGGGGCGAGGCGACGGAAGAGCACGGGACTACCGTACGGCCCGCCGGGACGCTTCACGAGCGAGCGCGCGGACCTCGCGACGGGCGACGGAGGCGGGTCATCCTGTGGAGGGACCTCGGATCAGAAGCCGAGGCGCCCGAGCAGCTTGGGATCCCGCTGCCAGTCCTTCGCCACCTTGACGCGGATGGACAGGAACACCTGCTTGCCGACCAGGGGCTCGATCTGGGCACGCGCCCGCTCGCCGACCTCCCGCAGCCGCTGCCCGCCCTTGCCGATGACGATGGCCTTCTGGCTGTCGCGTTCGACGAAGAGATTGGCGTAGATCTCGAGGAGGTCCTTGTCGTCGCGCTCGACCATGTCGTCGATGGTGACCGCCAGCGAGTGCGGGAGCTCGTCCTGAACGCCCTCGAGGGCGGCTTCGCGGACGTACTCGGCGACACGATCCTCCAGCACCTCCTCGGTGACGGCGTCCGCCGGATAGAGCGGCTGCGAGAGGGGCATGAGCTTGATGAGCTCGGTCGCCAGCACGTCGAGCTGGACGTCCGTCACGGCGGACAGGGGGATGATCGCGTCCCATTCGCGGAGACGACTCACCGCGAGCAGCTGCTCGGCCACCGCCGGGCGGGAGGTCGCGTCGACCTTCGTGACGATCGCGACCTTCCTGGCGCGGGGGAACGCGTCGAGCTGCTCGTTGATGTACTTGTCGCCGGGGCCGATCTTCTCGTCGGCGGGGACGCAGAAGCCGATGACGTCGACATCGCCGAGGGTCGTCTGCACGACATCGTTGAGACGCTCGCCGAGCAGGGTGCGGGGCCGGTGCATTCCGGGCGTGTCGACCAGGACGAGCTGACCGTCGGCGTGGTGCACGATCCCGCGGATGGCCCGCCGCGTGGTCTGGGGCTTGGACGACGTGATGGCGACCTTCTGCCCCACCAGGGCGTTCGTGAGGGTGGACTTGCCCACGTTGGGTCGACCCACGAACGACGCGAACCCCGCGCGGTAGGTCGAACCTCGCGAGGGGGCCGTCGGATCGGCGGCGTGTGTCGGTTCGTCGTGGGTCATGCGGTGTCCTTCGCGGATCGGTTCGAGCTGAGGACGGCGGCGCCGTCGAGGTCGGGGTCGTCGGTGGCGGAGCCGCCCGCGGTCTCGAGCACGGCGCTGCGCTCGACCAGGACGGTCTGGAGGTCGTGTCGGCGACCCTCGGTGCGGTCGGCGGTGAGCGTCAGCCCCGACACCGTGACGACGGAACCCTTCTCGGGCAGGCGCCCGAGCGCCTTGGTCAGGAGCCCGCCGACGGAGTCGACGTCGTCGTCGTCGAGTTCGAGCCCGAAGAGGTCGCCGAGCTCGTCGACGGGCATGCGCGCGCTCACGCGGAACACGCCCTCGGACACCTCGCGATGGGGCGCCACCTCACGGTCGTACTCGTCGCTGATGTCGCCGACCAGCTCTTCGATGAGGTCTTCGAGGGTGACGAGACCGGCGATGCCGCCGTATTCGTCGACGACCATCGCGAGGTGGTTCTTGTCGAGCTGCATCTGACGGAGGGTGTCGTCGGCCTTCTTCGACTCGGGCACGAACGCGGCGGGGCGCGCCAGGGTGCTCACCGGCGCGTCGTCGTGCCCCACGTGCTCGTGCAGTCGGCGCGCCAGGTCGCGCAGATAGACGATCCCCACGACGTCGTCGTTGTCGCGCCCCACGACGGGGACGCGGGAGACGCCGCGCCCGAGGAACAGGCTCATCGCCGACCCCACGGTGGCGGTGGCCTCGATCGTCACCATGTCGGTCCGCGGGACCATGACCTCGCGCACCACCGTGTCGCTGAACTCGAAGATCGAGTGGATGAGCTCGCGGTCGTCCTCTTCGAGCACGTCGAGCTCGGTGGCCTCGTCGACCATGCTGAGCAGCTGCTCCTCGGACGAGAAGGAGGCGCTGGCCGGGCGCCCGGGAGTGACCCGGTTCCCGACGGCCACGAGGGCATCTGCCACCGGTCCGAGGACGAGACGCACCAAGCGCACGAACCCCGCCGTGGCGACGACGAGTCCGCGAGCGTGGGCCCTGCCGACGCTGCGCGGACTCGACCCCACGAGGACGAAGGACACGACGGTCATGATGAGCGCCGAGAGCAGCAGGGCCACCCACCACCGCTCGACGCTGAACGCGAAGGCGAGCGACACGAGGACGGCGGCGGACGTCTCGGCGACCACGCGCACGAAGTTGATGGCGTTGACGTGGGCGCCCGCGTCGACGGACAGCGCCAGCAGCGCCTTGCGGCTGCGGGGCGCGTGCTCCGCCTCGTCGATCAGGTCGGCCCGGCTGAGGACGCCGAGGGCGGAGTCGATGGCGGCGAGGAGTCCGCCGACCACCACCAGGACGACGGCCACGATGACGAACACGGTGACCATCACGGCGTCACGGTCGCTCGTCGGCGCCGGCGAAGGCGGCGAGGATCTCGCGCTGCAGACCGAACATCTCGCGCTCGTCGTCGGGTTCGGCGTGATCGAAGCCGAGGAGGTGGAGGATCCCGTGGCAGGTGAGGAGGTACATCTCGTCGAGGGGGCTGTGACCGGCCGTGGCCGCCTGAGCGGTGGCCACCTGGGGGCAGACGACGATGTCGCCCAGCAGACCGGCGGGCGTCGGATCCTCTTCGGTACCGGGACGCAGCTCGTCCATGGGGAAGCTCAGGACGTCGGTCGGCCCCGGTTCGTCCATCCACTGGACGTGCAGCTGCTCCATCGCGGTCTCGTCGACGAACACGATCGCGAGCTCGGCCTCGGGGTGCACGTGCATCTGGTCGAGCGCGAACGTCGCGAGACGCTGGATCGCCGCCTCGTCGACGTCGACGCCCGACTCGTTGTTGACCTCGATGCTCATCGGGTTCCTCTCGGTGACTGGTCGGCGCGGGCGGCGTCCGAGGCCTCCGAGCGGGCGTGCTGCTGGGCCTGACGCTCGGCGTCGAAGGTCGTGTACGCGTCGACGATCCGGCCGACGAGCGTGTGCCGGACGACGTCGTCGCTGGTGAGACGGGAGAAGTGGATGTCGTCGATGTCGCCGAGGACGCGGGTGACCAGCTGCAGGCCGCTCGCCCCCGTCGGCAGGTCGATCTGCGTGACGTCGCCGGTGACCACCATCTTCGAGCCGAACCCGAGCCTCGTCAGGAACATCTTCATCTGCTCGGGCGTGGTGTTCTGCGCCTCGTCGAGGACCACGAACGCGTCGTTGAGGGTGCGGCCTCGCATGTAGGCGAGAGGGGCGACCTCGACCGTGCCCGCCGCCAGGAGCTTCGGCACGATCTCGGGGTCCATCATCTCGTTGAGCGCGTCGTAGAGGGGCCTGAGGTACGGATCGATCTTGTCGGTCAACGTGCCGGGCAGGAAGCCCAGTCGCTCGCCCGCCTCGACGGCCGGCCTCGTCAGGATGATCCGCTGGACCTCGCGCCGCTGGAGCGCCTGGACCGCCTTCGCCATGGCGAGATAGGTCTTGCCGGTGCCGGCGGGGCCGATGCCGAAGGTGATCGTGTGCTCGTCGATCGCGTCGACGTACTCGCGCTGACCGGGGGTCTTGGCGCGGATCGCCTTGCCGCGACCGGACACGATGGGGTCGCCGAACATGGCGGACGGCGTGCTCTGACCGCCGTCGAGGACGCGGGCGGACGTCTCGACCTCTGCCGGCGCCAGGTCGTGCCCGCCGCGCACGAGGGAGACGAGCTCGTCCACGAGACCGCGCGCACGACGGACCGCGTCGGACGGCCCCTCGAGCACGACCTCGTTGCCGCGCACGAGCACCCGGACGTCGGGGTACTGCTTCTCGACGGCTTTGAGGAGGCGATCCTGCGGGCCGAGCAGCTGGACCATCGCCACCCCGTCGACCTGCATGTCGACTCGGACGACGTCGGCGGCGGCGCCGTCGCTGCGGGACTCGGACGGGTGCGTGTCGCTAGTGGGCAAGGGTGCCTTCCTGGAGGGGGCCGCCCAGGACGTGGGCGTGGACGTGGAACACGGTCTGGCCGGCCGATTCGCCGGTGTTGAAGATCAGGCGGAACGACCCGGAGGAGTGCTCGCGGCCCTCGGCGTCGCGGAACACGGCCGGATCAGCGGCCAGCGCCGAGGCGGTGGACACGAGCTCGGCGAGCAGACCCGGGTCGCCCGCCGCGAGCTCGGCGACGTCGCGATACGGGGTCTTGGGGACGACGAGCAGGTGCACGGGCGCCTTCGGCTCGATGTCGCGGAAGGCGATGAGGCGGTCGTTCTCGAACACGATGTCGGCCGGGATGCGACGCTCGACGATGAGGCTGAAGACGCTCGGCTCCGCTGCGGAGTCCTGCTGATCTGACATGGCGTCCATGGTACCGGCGGCCGCCGACATCCCGCCGGTCTCGACGATCGTCGTCGGACCGGTCACCAGCGCCCGAGCCGCACGCTGAGCACGGCGATGGCCGCCGGTCCGGCCGTCGAGGTCCGCAGCACGGAGTCGCCGAGCCGCACGGGCGTCGCGCCTCCCGCCGTGAGCGTCTCGAGCTCGGCGGGAGAGACCCCGCCCTCGGGTCCGACGACGACGAGCACCGAGGAGGCGCCGGTCAGGTCGACCGCGGACAGCGCCACCTCGGCGGTCGGCTCGAGGACGAGCACCCGCTCGGCCCCGGCCCGAGCCGCGATCGCCTTCGTCGTCGCCAGGCCGGTCACCTCAGGGCCCCAGGGCCGCACGGCCTGCTTGGTGGCCTCCCGGGTGATGGCGCGCCACCGCGCCAGCCCCTTCTCGATCTTCGCGCCCTCCCAGCGGGACACGCTCCGCGACGCCGACCACGGCACGACCTCGTCGACCCCCAGCTCGGTCGCCGCCTGCACGGCGAGCTCGTCGCGGTCGCCCTTGGCGAGGGCCTGCACCAGGCCGATCATCACCTCGGGCCGGACGTGGTGGACGACGGACTCCGCGATCATGACCACCCGGTCGGCCCGCGCCTCCTGCACGGTCCCCTCCACGACGAGACCCCGGCCGTTGCCGACCCGGAGCGGATCGGCGACGCGGACCCGGCTGACGGTCACGGCGTGACGCGCCTCGGCTCCCGCCAGGACGACCTCGCCGCCGACGGTCGCGTCGTCGAGCGCCTCGACGAGGTAGGAGTGCGCCACGATCAGAAGTTCAGGAAGCGGTCGCGCAGCTTGCCGAACAGACCCTGCTGGAACTGCGACAGCTCGGGCCCCTGGTGGCGACGTCCCGATGCGAACTTCTCGATGAGCTCGCGCTCTTTGTGGCTGAGCTTCGTGGGGGTGACGACCTGGATCCCGATCTTGAGGTCACCGCGCCCCGTTCCGCGGAGCTTCGTGACGCCGCGGTCGCGGATGGTGATGATGTCCGCGCTCTGCGTGCCTGGCTTGATCTCGAGCTCGACGTCGCCGTCGATGCCGGGCAGCGTCGTCGCGGTGCCGAGGATCGCATCGGCCATCTGCACCTCGAGGGTCGCGAGCAGGTCGTCGCCGTCGCGGCTGTAGGTGTCGTGGTGCTTGACCTTGACCTCGAGGTACAGGTCGCCGTTGGGGCCGCCGGCCTGACCGACCTCGCCCTGACCGGGCAGCTGCAGGCGGAGACCGGTGTCGACGCCGGCGGGGATGTCGATCGGGATCGTGCGACGAGCGCGCACGCGACCCTGACCCTGGCAGGTGGGGCACGGGTTCGGGATGACGGTGCCGTAGCCGCGGCAGGTGCCGCACGGGCTCGAGGTCATGACGTTGCCGAGCAGCGAGCGGACCGTCCGCTGGATCTGGCCCGAGCCGTTGCAGATGTCGCAGGTCTGCGGCGAGGTGCCGGGGGCGCAGCAGGATCCGTTGCAGGTCTCGCAGAGGACGGCCGTGTCGACCTCGATGTCGCGCTTCGTGCCGAAGACGATGTCGTCGAGCTCGACCTCGAGGCGCAGGAGGGCGTCCTGCCCGCGCTCGCGTCGCGATCGGGGCCCCTGACGCTGCCCGCCTCCCCCGCCGCCGAAGAACGCGTCGAAGATGTCACCGAAGCCGGCTCCCCCGCCACCGCCGCCGCCGAAGCCGGCCTGCGGTCCGAGGTCGTAGCGCTCGCGCTGCTGCGGGTCGCTGAGGACGTCGTACGCGTGCGTGACGTCCTTGAAGCGCTCGGAGGCGTCGGCGCTGGGGTTCACATCGGGGTGGAGCTCGCGGGCGAGTCGGCGGTAGGCCTTCTTGATCTCGTCCGGCGACGCCGTCCGGTCGACTCCGAGCACGTCGTAATGATCTGCCACTTGTTTGGTCTACCTCTTGATGTCGGTGCTGAAGATGGGAGGGGGAAGGGGAGCCGAGGAGGCGCGGAGCGTGTCAGCGCTCGTCGAGCGTCGACGAGAGATAACGCGCCACCGCGCGGACCGCCGCCATGTTCGACGAGTAGTCCATGCGCAGCGGCCCGAGCACGCCGATCCGGGCGATCTCGCTGCCGGAGGACGTGTAGCCGCTGGCGAGCACGGACGTCTGCGCGAGTCCGAAGGACGCGTTCTCGCGGCCGATGCTCGCCACCACGTCGACCGCGTCGAGCTGCATCTCGCCGAAGAGCCGCAACAGCGCGACCTGCTCTTCGATGGCCTCGAGCACAGGATAGAGGCTGCCGCTGAAATCGTCCTCGGTGCGGACGAGGTTCGCCGCGCCGGCCATGACGAGTCGGTCCTGACGGCCGGCGGCCAGCTGCTCGACGAGACTCGCGACGACGCGTCGGACCATCGCGGCCAGATCGGGGCGGAACCGCTCGGGGAGGTCGCTGAGCGATCGCGCGGCGTCGCTGAGCGCGGCACCGCCGACCGCGGCGTTGACCGAGGCGCGCAGCTCGGACAGGAAGGCCTCGTCGACCGGCGTCGGGAGATCGATGATCCGCTGCTCGACCTGGCCGCTGTCGGTGATGAGGACGGTCATGACCTTCGACTCGCCGAGGCTGACCAGCTCGATGTGGCGGACCCGGGCGCGGGAGAACGACGGGTACTGGACGAGGGCGACCTGATTCGTCAGCTGCGAGAGCAGTCTGACCGTGCGCCCGAGGACCTCGTCGAGATCGGTCGAGTCGCCGAGGAAGGTCTCGATGGCCTGCCGCTGCGCGGCCGTGAGCGGTCGGAGGTCGGCCAGCTCGTTGACGAAGAGGCGGTACCCCTTGTCGGTGGGCACGCGACCCGACGAGGTGTGCGGAGCCGTGATCAGCTCCTCCTCTTCGAGGAGGGCCATGTCGTTGCGGATCGTGGCGGCCGAGACGCCGAACTGGTGGCGCTCGACGATCGACTTCGAGCCGACGGGTTCCCTCGACGCGACGTAGTCGTGCACGATGACACGGAGGACTTCGAGTCCGCGCTCCGAGACCACGCCGCACCTCTCTCTCCGCTCGGGCCGTGACCGATCCGGTCGGGCCCCCGGCCTGCCTGGCACTCGCCGAACCAGACTGCCAATCCTACGTCACCTCCGCCCGCGGTCCTACTCCCGGACACCGCGCTGCCCTAGGGTGATGGCCATGACCGACATGCCTCCTTCGCAACCGAACGACCCCGGCGCGGGCCAGCAGCCGTACGGCCAGCAGCCTCACCACGGACAGCAGCCCTCCGGCCAGCCGCAGTACGGACAGCCGCCCTACGGTCAGCAGGGCCAGCCCTCGGTCCCTCCGATGCGTCCGGAGGACGAGAAGCTCTGGGCGACGCTGATCCACCTCGGCGGCATCCTGTTCTGGATCGTCCCCGCGCTGGTGGGCTACCTCGTCCTGAAGGACCGCGGCCCGTTCATCCGCGAGCACACCCGTGTCGCCCTGAACTTCCAGATCACCATGGCCATCGTGCTCGTCGCCTCGGGCCTGCTCAGCGTCATCATCATCGGGGCCATCACCGGCTTCGCCGCCGGCGTCGTCATCGTGATCTTCTCGATCATCGCCGCCGTCGCCGCCAACCGCGGCCAGTACTACAAGTACCCGCTGACCTTCGAGTTCATCAAGAACTGACGGCCTAGTTACTGGTCTCCGCGGCTGTCGCGGACTCACCGGTCCGCAGAGAGTCCGCAAGAGGCTCGAGAGCGGCTCGCATGAGTCCCGCGGCAGCCGTTCTGGTTCGGTCCTCGGCTGTCGGCCAGAGGTGCGCGTACGTGTTCAGGGTGACGGTCGCTTGCGCATGACCTAGGGCACGCTGGACGGTCACGACATCGCAGCCAGAGGCAATGAGGCCCGATGCGAAGTAGTGCCTGAGATCATGCGGGCTGATTCCCGTAACCCCTGCCGCATCGGCTGCTCGACCAAACCAGTACCGCAGACTCGCCGGCGTTGGGGGCGCGCCCGGGAACAGCCACCCATCGTCGCCGAACGTGCCCAGCCGCTCGAGGTGCTGCGCAATCAGCGTGACCAGTTCGTCGGGGATCGAGACGACGCGCTCAGACCCCGACTTGGGCGGCGACACCTCGACCACTCCCCCGTTGTTCTGAGCCTGCCTCTGCACATGCAGGGTGCGGCGCAGGAAGTCAATGTCACCAACCTGTAGCCCCGCCGCCTCTCCGATACGCAGACCAGCGAACGCGCACACGGCAATGAACGGCCTGTACACCTCCTCCACGGCGTCGAGCAGCCACCCCACCTGCTCACTGGTCGGGATGGTCATACGGTGCTCAGCACGTCGCTGACGCGGCAGGACGACACCCGCAGACGGATCCACCGCTAGAACCTGATCCCGGACAGCTCCGCGCAGCACGCCTCGGATGAACCGCATCCGAGTGGCAATGGTCGACGGCTGCATCGTCATCGTCATCGACTTCACCCACGACTCGACGTGGCTCCGGCGAACACGGTCAAGCGGCACATCGCGGAACGTGCAGCCCTTGACCGCGTTACGGGCCGTGCTCAACGTCGCCGGTGCCCAGACCTGACGCGACGACCAGTCAGCAAAGAACGACTCGAGCGTGACCTTGCCCGACTTCGGGTCGACGTAGGTGCCCGTCAGGAAAGCTGCGGTCACCTCGTCTAGATGCTGCTGCGCGTCAACCTTTCGGTCGAAGTGCCGGGAGTGCTCCCTGCCCTCCTCATCGCGGTAGCGGGCGCGCCACTTGCCATTAGGGCGCTTCTGGATGCTGCTCATTCCAGTTCTCCATGTAGTCGCGCACGTAGTCGTAAAGAGCCATGGGTTGCATGTCAGCCATGGCTTCGGGTCGCTCTGTTTCTGGCATGTGCACCCATGGATCCACCTCGTCGTCGATCCAACGGAAGTCCTCAGCCACGTTGGGGAACGGGACGGCAATCTCGGTCCAGTCGTCGTCGGAATCATCCGTTATCCCGTTCAGGGAACGTGCCGTGTCACTCAGGCTGTCTTGCACACGCCGTGCCTTAACCATCCAGGCAGCACCCCAGCGCACAACAGCACCGCTTCGGTCTGACTCGCGCTGCAGCAGGTCCTCAAACTCAATGGCCAGGAACTCGGCCGAGTCTGCAAACGCACTCTCGGCTTCCAACACTTCCTCTTGCGCGCGCGCTGCAGCCCGCCGCAGCCGGTCAATGGCCGTGTACATCGATCCGATTTCGCCCTCGGGCGGTTTCACCATCGAGTAGATCGGAAACGACAGCGCGTCAGATATGAGGAACGCCTCATCTAGGCGCACGGGACGCTCCCCGCCTTCTACGCGCTGAACGGTCTGCTGGTGAAACGACAGGCCCTTGGCTCGCAGCTCTCGCGCCAGCTCCGTCTGCGTAATGCCCAGAGCTTCCCTACGCGAACGCATGTGCGTTCGAAAGTTCTCTTCCCAGGTGGCATATGGGTTCTTGGCGTCAGGCACACCTCACCGTACAAGGTTTTGTCAGGCAATGGCAATCGTGGTGTTGTGCGGCCGCCGATTGTCTGACACAATGTTTTGTGTACCCACTCCCACCATTTCGTTGTCTAGGAGGAAATGTGACCACCACCACAAGTCAGGCACCTCGCTTGCGCCGCCTGCTCACGCTCGAGGAGACGGCCGATGCGCTTCGTCGAACTCCGTCTCAGCTGCGTTGGCTCATGCACACGGGCAACTGCCCCGCGAGCGCACTCGTCGGGGGTCGCCGCATGTTCGATGCCGAGAGCGTCGCCGCTTGGCTCGACGAGCAGTTTGCGCAGGTCTCGTGATCGCCGACGAGAAACAGCTCGAGGTTCCGTGCTGATGCGCAGGAACGAGAAAGCCCCCGAAGCCGGCCAGGGCAACGAGGGCGCAACCGAAATCCAACTGAACGAAGGAACGATCAACATGAACGATACCAACACACTCCCCGGACTCACCATCGTCGATCACGCAGATGGTGATGACGTTCCCGGTACTTACCTCACCGCCTGGTCGCAGTCCGGCGACGACTGGCGCATCACTGTCGACTACATCGGTGACGGTGGTAGCTGGTCTGTGTACGTAGAACTCGACCCGTGCGCGGAAGCCATCACGCGTGAACTGATGGCTGAGATCGCAGCTGCTCATGAAGCAGCACAGCAGATCGCAGACGGGCTCAACGAGAACCCGATCACCGAGCGACTCAACGCAGCGAGACGTCAGCGGGAAGATCACGCCGTGTTCGTTGCTGCTCTCACCAGCATCGGCGCGTGATGGCGACCGTCACCACCGGGATGAACGGCGACAAGGCGTCCGTGGTGCTGATCGCCAAACACGAACAGTTCGACATCACCGAGCATCTTGACCCCTCAAGCGCTAGGCGTCTCGGCGTGCAGTTGCTGTCGGCGGCGGGTCGTGCAGAGCGTGCCGACTCCCGTCCGGACTGGCCCTGATCGCGCGACAACAACAACAGGAAGGAGGGGCCTAGATGACTTGGACCAAGCTGTCGGACGACTTCACTGACGACACCTGGACACTCTCAGACGCCGCCGCGCGAATGCACGTCGATGGCCTCGTGTGGAGCAACCGGAAGTTGCTCGACCTCAGGATCCCGAAGGGTGACCTGCCCCGGTTTGCGAAGACCCCAACGGCAGTTGCAGAACTGCTCGAGGGCGGCTGGTGGGACGAAGACGCCGACCACTACGTGATCAACCATCACGCCCGCTACCAGCGTCTCCGGGAAGCTGTCATCAAGCAGCAGACCGTGAACAAGGAGAACAGGGCGAAGAGAGGTCAGGCAACGCCTGCCAGCAGGGAAGTGCGCTTCAACGCTTCCTCCAACGATTCGTTCGACGACTCGTCCAACGACTCGTCAGTTGGCAACGATTCGTTGAACGAAATGGTCAGGACTGGCCGGGATGAAGAAGGCCTAGAGGTTGCTTTCAACGAACAAACAGGCGAAGTGCTGGCAGAAAGTGATTCGACCCCTCGCAAGGTCGACTCGTGGGCTGTGGCAGCGATCCCGTCCGGCAGGGCGTGCAAGGTCTGCCTGATCCCGCTCCGTGCTGATTCTCCGGTAGATGTGTGTGCGAAGCAGGACGACGCGCACGCTGACGCGCGAAGGTCTGCCGCCTAGTGGCGGGGCTTCCTGCCCCGTCTGCCTCCACAGCGCTTTCAGACTCCGGTCGCGCTGTTCTCCCTCACCGGGATCCGACGTTCGATGCTGTTGCGCGTCTTCTCGAGCAGGGCACCCCCGTTGTCGATTGGCGCATCACGGGGCCGCGGTTGGTACGTCCCTCCGCGGCCCCGGCGGTGTCTGACCAGTTGGTGACCCTCAACCTGCAACCGGCTGTTGCTCATGCCGTTTTGCAGTACCTCCTACACATCGCTGAACCGCAACCAGCGCGGTCCGGCAAAAGCATCACCTACCGCCTGAAAGGCAGGAACTAATGCCGAACATCGAGAACCAGATCGACCCGACGACCGCCGCAGCCATGCGCGGATTCTTCGCCGGCGAATCCTCGGCACCAGCACACTCCGAGACGGGCGCCCGACGTGACAAAGCCGCTGAGCGTGCCGCGTACGACACGCAGAGCGCCCCGGAGCAGCAGGTCGAAGCCACGGCCCCGAAGCCCGCCCCGACCCCGGAGCAGACCGTCAGGAACGAGATCGCAGCCAAGCACGGACTGTCCGAGGGCATCCGCGACCTGTACCTCTCCCACGTCACCGACCCCGACCAGCTCGACCAGATCGCCGCCGCACTCAAGCAGCGCGGGATCACCACCGACCACCCCGCCGTGCGCCGCACAGACAACGTGGCACCCCGCGAAGGGTCGACGCGCAGCACGGGCGGACCCGACCGCAACCTCCGCGACTTCTCGCTCCGGCTGTTCGGTCGTGACCCCGACCTCACCTACACGCGCCACAACTAACCCGACACTCCCGACGAAAGCAGACGCCCATGTCCCGCAGCCTCCCCATCTTCATCCGCAACCTGTTCACGCTCGCCGACGATCTCGACGTCAAGGTCCCCGCCGACACGATCACCGCACTGAACAACGCGGTCGCGGTCATCGACCAGCTCGACGAACTGCACACCTCCACGCAGGACGTCGCCGGCGCGGTGTACAGGGCCGTCCTGAACGGCAAAGACCCGCTCACTGACCCCGAGGTTGAGCGCGTCACCAAGCTCACCGCAATCGCCAGTCAGCCCATCTACGCCCGCGCAATGGAACACGCCAGCGCCAACCTGGTCGAGACAGTGCAGGCCGAGGGCGACACCCTCGTCGCAGCGTTCCAGCCCCGATTCGACAGCGCAGCTCAGGCCGTCGCGGATGCCCGCCCCGTCTTCAAAGCCGCTGGCATCGACACGCTCGACGCGTCCGACCAGATCGCCCGTGCGGGTCTCGACGTCGCACGCGCCAACCTCGCAGCGCGAGAGGGCAACGCCACGATGACCCGGATCAACCAGGGGCTGGGAATGGTGCTCAGCGCTGGTACCAACCACGTACGCGGCATCACGGCAACCATCGACCCGAAGCCTGGCACGACCCGGATCGGACTCGAGAACCAGGCACTCCTGGCCGGTAGCCGCTCGAGCATGAGCGTCTGGACCGCGACCGACAACGGACACACGGTCTCGCTCGCAACCAGCGACCAGATCGCTGAGCGCAACGAGCGCATGGAAGCAGCCGAGTACCAGCAGCAGGCCGACTACGACCGCAGCCTCAGTCAGGCCGCGATGGGCGTCTACCGCTAAGCAGTCGACCGGCAGCACGAGGGGCATCCGCCTAGTCGGGTGCCCCTTTGCTGTACCTCCAGACCGTCACACCTCTGGCATTGCTCGCCGTCGACACGCGCAACCCAAGCTGGCACTCATATATCGACTCTCAACAATGACTTGATATATGAATCCGTTGCCTGTCGACCAACGTCTAGGGGTGGGCGGGGTCCCCGTCGAGACACCTCACAAGCCCCTCCGGGGATAGGCGTCGTCTCCCCCCGCGAGCTGGATGCATCGAGCCTGTGCACCACGCACCCACTGATTACCTACGAATCGAGCAGATATTTTGTCTACTACGCGCCCCCCGAGGGCACCAAAGAGCCTCCGAGAGGGCGGTAAGCGGCTGTGGAGCCGCGTTACGAAGGAGTTTGAGCCCTCCCAGCACGAATTGACGCTTTTGCTACAGGCGTGCCGCCTGCTCGACACGACCGACAGGTTGCAGGCCGTCATCGACGACAGCAGCGTCATCATCGAGACGACGCAAGGGCCGAAAACTCACCCCGCCGTGGTCGAGTTCCGCCAGCAGTCCCTGGCGTTCGCAAAGGTCATGGCGACGATGCGGATCCCCCTCGACGACGATGACACCCCGCAGAAGCGGGCCGGTGTACGCGGGCCGCAGTCATGAGACGCCGACGGCCCGAGCAGCGGGTGATACCGCCCCGCACCCTGACAACCTTTGAGCCGCACGCGTGGTGGGGGCGTGACGACATCGAGCGCAAGTACGACTGGGCCGCAGCGCGTCGGCAGTGGGCCGCTGAACACGGCTTAGACGCGTTCCCCGGCGACGACGAACTCAAGCTGCCAGACGGCAATTTCTACCCCGAAGACATCTAGACAGGACAAGCACATGTTGCAGGCACAGGAGATCCGAACCGGCGTTTGGGAACACTTCATAACCGACCTCCACGGGTGGGCGGTCGGCAGTCGAGAGACGCGCGCACGAATGGTCGTAGAGGAGTGGCTGAGCCTTTACGAAGGCGAAAACGTTGGCCCGCTAGATCGGCAGCCGATCGAGCGCTGGCTTGAGGTGTTCACAGCCGTGGGTTACTTCGAGGCGACCGTCACACTTACCGAGCGCACTCCGTTGCAGCTCGAGGAGGCTGTCACGGTGAGGCTCGACAGTGAGCAGCCATCGCCCATGCCCGACCTGTGGCGCATTAGTCCCAGGGCGACCTCACGCCGGTTCTCTTGGTTCGATAGTTCAGCCAGAGTCACCCAGGTCGTGCGCACCCCGGATCTCGGCATCTGGCGCGCTCGAAACCCGTACCGGGTGTTTGGCAAGATCACCACCCGCCACGTCCTCCTCCCGGATACGCGCTTCTGGGAGGCACAGGGCTACCCGCAAGAAGCGTGGAGTCTCGATCACGACTTCACCGAGTACATCGCCGCCCCAGGTGCTGACGTGCGCGAGATGATCCCCGTCGACCTCAACCCGCAAGACCCGTTGATCTATTTGACAGAGGGTCGAGCGGTGTGACGCATCACGCCACCGCCCCGGCGTAGGTCCAACAACAGTGCCCCGGCCCACACGGGCCGGGGCACCCTCCCGGTGTAGCTCAGCGGATAGAGCAGCAGGTTTCTGCCCTGCGAGTCGGTGGTTCGAATCCACCCATCGGGGCATCGGGCCGGAAGACCCCGCCTCTACGACTTGCTGAGATCCTGCGCGGATTTGAGAAAATCAACAACGGCCTGAATTTGGGCAAGCGACAAGTCTTGCTGCTTGGCGTCCGACTTGCCGTCCCCGTCCTGTTGATTTGAGGCAAAAAGCCTTTGGCCAAGCGTGACACGAAGCATCGTCTGTTGCTCTGCGTCCATCTCATTCGTGAACGGTCCGAGGGCAAGGAGATCCAACGCGCGATATCGGGCCTCCACCGACTGCTTATGACGTCTCGATGCCTGCTGGAACGCATACGCGGCAATTCCCAGGCCGGGTACAGAAAGTGCCACACGAACAATCGCTGTCTGCAATGTCACTTGGTTCAGTTCTCTGAACTCCCACCCCAGGTAGATAACGACGGCTATGCCCGCAAGAACTCCTACGAGGTTCCAGAGCCGATGTGCCCACATCTCTTTACCAGCGAATCGGGCGTAACCCTCACCGACCGCCTGGTCCCCAACGAGTTTTACTAGCTTTTCGCCACGTTTTGCATTGGCCGCAAGCGAGTCGAGATGAGTCTTCGATTGACCTACAAAGCGATCTCGTATTTGGCTATAGGCCGTCATTTGTTCCTGCATCGCCTTCATCAAAGCTGACTTGGCAGCCGCGATGTTAGTTTCACGTGCAGACTCGATTTCCCTAAGGGCTGCCTCTGCTTGTTCGCCGCGGGCAAAAGCCTCAGTCTCGAGTCCTTCAAGCCGTTTACCTAGCGCTTCAATCTCATCTCTACCGGCCTGGACTTCCTGCAACAATAACTCGACGGAGGCTTCCGTCGCGTTCTGAAAGGCAACAGCCGCCTCGGAAATCACTTGAGCGCGACTTTCTTTCTGCAAACTGGGCCACGGAGCACTATTTAAAGTCTCGACGATACGGTCACATTGTGCATCTATCTGCGCAACAGTTTGCGCGGACATGGCTGCTCCCGCATCCCACCCCTCGAGTTGCGATTCGGCCTGGACAACAGCAGCCTCGAGAGTCTGAAACACGGACTGCATATATGGCGCTGATGGAAAAAGATGGGCGTCCATGGACTTGTAGCCCAGTAGGTACGTGAGTGTTGCGCCCAGCCTGCTCAGCGTGTGCCTGTCGGTCGCAGTGCGTCCTGAGGCTTCCTTTGCCGCGCTTCTAAGGAGTTCCGCCCGAGACCAGAGAGGGCGGTCGCGGACTGCTTGGATGTCGTCTGCGGATGTCAACTTATCCCCCGGTGGCGTGAGCGGAACTGTCTAGCGTTGGTCATGTTCTGTCACGAGCCTAGGTGGCAGGAACGGCAGTCCCTATCTCACGTGGGCTATGCAGGCCAGAGGCCAGGTTCATTCGAGCGTGGCGAAGTTGTCCACAGGGTGGCCTTCTGCGTCACACGCGTTGTAAACGCGGCGGATGTCAGACGAGTAGTCGTCTGCTTCCAGGGCTAGTGAACCTAGGTTGTCCGGCAGGTTCTCGATGGTCTCGTTCATCCGATCGGCGATCTGCCCATCTGCTTGCACGTACGCCTTGTCGAAACGATCAGGCACCACGTCAAGTCGAGAACGCCACGCTGCCTGACCCATGTCATCGGATCCCTCGGTGATGAGGGTTCCCAACTCAAGGGATGTGTTCCCGAAGTCGATGCAGGCTTGCCGGTTTGAGTCGGCCTCCGCTGATGAGGTGGGACTCGGCGTGCCGGCTGCGTCGTTCGTGTTGCTTGCGCAGCCTGCAAGGCTTCCCATGACCAATACCGCGGCAACGGTGCTCCACGCGCGTCTCTCCATTTTTGCCCCCTGTGATGTACGCGCTGAGCAGCTTAGAAGCCGAGAGAGTGCCGACATGACCCCAAAGATAGGGGGCTACCGGAGGCTGCCCGATCACTAGCTCTTGAGGATCGCCGAAAGTTCGTTCGCCGCGACAACAAGTGCCTCCCAGTCGTAGGCGTCCGTCTCGCGGGGGCGGAGGAAGTTGACGCGTATACGCAGCGGTTCTTCGGTGCCGAAGAGAAGAGCATTGCCGGATGCCCTGGCTAGTTCGCCTTGCACGTCAAGGAACGACCCCGGTCCTTCGAGGTCTCGCGCGACTAACTGCTTACGAGCCGTGTCAAGTGATTTGCTGAGACGCTCACGCGTGGCAGCGTCAAGGTTGTGAGTGCCCCACTCGCGCGCGAGGGTATGCAGGCCAGCCAGGAACTGGGCAGCCTCCGCGTGCACGGCGTCATCACGGGCAGCGACGCGCGTGTAGCGGTTCGCCTCGATCTCAACGAGGCCGTACGTGTTCAGTTGCGCGATCGCCTCTCTGACGGGTGTGCGCGAGACCCCGAGCCACTTGCATAGCTCGTCGTCGTTGAGCCGTTCACCTGGCTCGAGCGTCCCGTCGACGATTGCAGCGAGGAGCTTGTCGAAGACCACATCGCGGAGGAGGCGTCGAGGGCCAGTGGTCGTTTCAGGTGCGGGGACAGGCATGCCTGCATGATACGCGTGTATGTGTCTGATATGTCAACCCTGAGGCAGGCGAGGAGGGAGCGGTCTTCTTTCTGGTCAATGAGGTTCTGCGGCCTCGCAACTAGGGAGAGAATTGCTCTATGTCACGACGGACCATCACTCAACTCATCGATGACCTCGACGGGTCTGTCATCCCTGGCGGGCTGGGTCGCACCGTCCTGTTCGAGGTCAATGGCACGACCTACGAAATCGATCTGACTGACGCTCATATCGACGAACTGCGGGCCGCTCTTGCTCCCTACCTGAGCGCTGGGCGTCGTTTGTCCGGCGGGCTGGCCTTGAAGCAGCGGAAGACGAGGGCCACTTAGTCGACTGGCCAGGGCTAGGCGCTAACTATGCGGGCAGGTGGCCGACGTCAAGCCCTCAGCACGGAAGACTTCGTCCTGCTGTACTGAGTGGATGAAACACATCACCTTCGCGGACAAGAACTTTCTCGTCGGCGACAGCACAGCCGACGCCGTGATGGACTACGCCGCCATGCTTGGGCAGGGTCGCACCGCCGACACAATCGAACTCAACGCCATCGGTGCCGACGGCGACGAGGTGCGAGCCACCTTGTTCCTCTCCGCAGGCGTTCCGCTGATCTCCGAGTCGACGACCAGCACGCTTCCCGAGCCAGACAACACCGCTGCTGTCATGTACATCGAAAGTCGCCTCGCGTTACGGGTCAGCCCGACACCCTTCGAGCCTGACCCGTTCTTCGAAGAGAACGAGATGAGGGGCTACGACGACGGGTTCGGCACCCTGGACTAGCTATGTCGCTTAGTCCGCGGCGAGTCCGCACGAGCAACGATTCTCACCCGACTTCGACTAGTACAGACAACACTTGCATTGCCCGCTGACCAGGCTTTATCTACTTCAGCAAGAACCTGCAATGCTGGGGCGCGGTTTCTACAAGTACCCGCTGACCTTCGAGTTCATCAAGAACTGAGGCCCGGCGACGGATCGAGGGCGCGCCTCCTGAGAAGGAGGCGCGCCCTTCGACGTCCGTCCGGCTCGCGGGAGCGCCGGGGCCGGTGCTACGAGGGCAGGAGGCGGCGGACGACCGCGTCGGCCATGAGCCGGCCCTCGCGGGTCAGCACGACACGCCCCTGGAGGGCGGGGCGACCCTCGACCCAGCCGTCGGCGATGAGACCGGCGACGGCCTGACGTCCCTCGTCGTCGAGCTCGGCCACGGGGAGCCCCTGGCGGATGCGCACCCCGAGCAGCACGCGCTCGACGCGGCGGGTCTCGTCGTCGAGGGTCTCACGGCCGGCGCCGGGCGACTGCTCGGCCGTCATGCGCTGCTGGTAGGCCGCCGGGTGCTTGACGTTCCACCAGCGGACTCCCCCGACGTGGCTGTGCGCCCCCGGTCCGACGCCCCACCAGTCGTGCCCCTGCCAGTAGGCGAGGTTGTGACGCGAGCGGTGCTCGGCGCCCCGAGACCAGTTGCTCACCTCGTACCAGTCGTACCCGGCGGCGGCGAGGCGGTCGTCGGCGAGCTCGTACATGTCGGCGGCGAGATCGTCGTCGGGCGTCGCCACCTCGCCCCGCCGGATCTGCCGAGCGAGCTTCGTGCCGTCCTCGACGATGAGGGCGTAGGCCGACAGGTGGTCGGGCTGTTGCGCGAGCGCGACGTCGAGCGAGCGCTCCCAGTCGGCCAGGGTCTCGCCGGGGGTGCCGTAGATCAGGTCGAGGCTGACGTCGAGCCCCGCCTCACGGGCCCACTCGACGACGAGCGGGATGCGCTCGGGGTCATGGGTGCGCTCGAGGGTCGCCAGCACGCTCGGCACCGCGGACTGCATGCCGAAGCTGACCCGGGTGAACCCGGAGGCCTTGAGGGCGTGCAGGTACTCGGCGTCGACGCTGTCGGGGTTCGCCTCGGTCGTCACCTCGGCGCCGTCGACGAGCCCCCAGGTGCCGACGACGGCGTGCAGCATCTCGGCCAGGTCGGTCTGCGGCAGCATCGTGGGCGTGCCGCCGCCGAAGAAGACGGTCGACGCGGGCCTCGCCGGCAGTCCGGCCTCGGCCAGGACACGGCCGGCGAGGGCCACCTCGGCCACGGCCTGCGCGGCGTAGTCGTCTCGCTTGGCACCGCGCAGCTCATCGCCCGTGTACGTGTTGAAGTCGCAGTACCCGCAGCGGACCCGGCAGAAGGGGACGTGCAGGTAGACGCCGAAGTCGCGCCGATCGGCTCCGTCGACCACGGACGACGGAAGCGCGCCGTCGACGGGCGCCGGGTCGCCGAGCGGGAGGGTGCTCGGCACCCTCAGTCGTCCAGCCGACGCAGGGTCGGGTCTTCAGGAGCGGTCTCCGGGGCCTCGGCCGCCGTGATGGCCGCCGCGTCGAGGTCCGTCTCGGGCTCGGGCCCGGGCTCGGCGATCGACAGGGCGCGCAGATAGCGTCGCGTGTAGAGGGCCTGCGTGCGCTTCATGAACGGCTCGACGAGCTTCCAGCGGAGCGACGAGGGGCGGGAGAACGACCGGATCGACAGCCAGACCGAGCCGTCGTCGGTCTGGTCGACGATCCAGGACTCCTCGCCGCTCTCGGGGTGACCGTCGAGCGTGCCGTAGGCGAAGCCCTTGCGCTTGGGCTCGTCGATCACGTAGACGACGCGCACGGGAGCCTCGACCTTGCGACCGTAGGCCTCGATGGTGAGGGTCGCGGTGGTGCCCGCCGTCAGCAGCGGGGTGCCGTCGGGTGCGAAGCGCGCCTCGTCGGCGGAGCGGGTCCAGTGGGCGGCGTCGACCGGGGCGCCGTTCTCGTCGAAGGTGACCGGCGAGTACTGGCCCTCCTCGAGGGGCGGCACGTCGTCGACCCGCACCTCGATGCCGCTGCGACGCTGGATCTGCCAGGTCATGGTCGCGATCCACGCCGCCTCGAACCGGGCGTCGCCGTGTCCGACGCGCGTGCGGTACTCGGCGGGGGTGAATCCGCTCGGCGGGTACTGCATGAGGTCGGGCGCCTGCGTGGCTCCGACCTCGCCGTACGTCGTGCGGGTCTCGGTGTACGTCGCGCGTCTCATGCGACTACTTCTTGTCCTTCTTCTCCGTGTCGCCCGACAGGGCGGCGATGAAGGCCTCCTGAGGCACCTCGACACGTCCGATGGTCTTCATGCGCTTCTTGCCCTCCTTCTGCTTCTCGAGCAGCTTGCGCTTCCTCGAGATGTCGCCGCCGTAGCACTTCGCCAGGACGTCCTTCCGCATGGCCCGGATGCTCTCGCGGGCGATGATGCGCGCGCCGATGGCGGCCTGGATGGGCACCTCGAACTGCTGACGCGGGATCAGCTCGCGGAGGCGCCCCGTCATCAGGACGCCGTAGGCGTAGGCCTTGTCGCGGTGCACGATCGCGCTGAACGCGTCGACGGTCTCGCCCTGCAGCAGAATGTCGACCTTGACGAGGTCGGCCTCCTGATCGCCGATCGGCTCGTAGTCGAGGCTCGCGTACCCGGCGGTCTTCGACTTCAGGCTGTCGAAGAAGTCGAAGACGATCTCGCCGAGCGGGATGGAGTAGCGGATCTCGACGCGGTCCTCGCCGAGGTACTCCATGCCGAGGAGGTTGCCCCGCCGCTGCTGGCAGAGCTCCATGATGACGCCCACGTAGTCCTTCGGCGCCAGGATCGCGGCCTTGACCATGGGCTCGCTGACGCTGGCGATCTTGCCGCCCGGGAACTCGCTCGGGTTCGTCACCGTCACGGTCTTCCTGTCGTCGGTCGTGACCTCGTAGACGACGCTGGGCGCCGTCGTGATCAGGTCGAGACCGAACTCGCGCTCGAGACGCTCGGTGATGATCTCGAGGTGCAGCAGCCCGAGGAACCCGCAGCGGAAGCCGAACCCGAGGGCGACCGACGTCTCGGGCTCGTAGACCAGGGCGGCGTCGGACAGCTTCAGCTTGTCGAGCGCCTCGCGGAGATCCGGGTAGTCGCTGCCGTCGATCGGGTAGAGACCCGAGTAGACCATCGGGAGGGGCTCGACGTAGCCGGCCAGCGCCTCCGTCGCGGGCTTCGCCGCCGTCGTGACCGTGTCGCCCACCTTCGACAGCCGCACGTCTTTGACGCCGGTGATGAGGTACCCGACCTCGCCGACCGAGAGGCCCTGGCTGGGGGTCGGCTCGGGCGAGGAGACGCCGATCTCGAGGATCTCGTGCGTCGACTTCGTCGACATCATCTGGACCTTCTCGCGAGGGTTCAGGGTGCCGTCGATCATCCGGATGTAGGTGACGACACCGCGGTAGCTGTCGTACACGGAGTCGAAGATCATGGCGCGCGGCGAGGCGTCGAAGTCGCCCTTCGGCGACGGGATGCGGTCGACGACCCGGTCGAGCAGCTCTTCGACGCCCATGCCCGTCTTGCCGCTCACGCGGAGCACGTCGTCGGGGTCGCCGCCGATCAGACCGGCCAGCTCGGCCGCGTACTTCTCGGGGTCGGCGGCCGGCAGGTCGATCTTGTTGAGCACGGGGATGATCTCGAGGTCGTTCTCGAGCGCCAGGTAGAGGTTCGCCAGTGTCTGGGCCTCGATGCCCTGCGCGGCGTCGACGAGGAGGATCGCGCCCTCGCAGGCCGCCAGCGAGCGGCTGACCTCGTAGCTGAAGTCGACGTGACCGGGGGTGTCGATCATGTTGAGCGCGAAGGTCTTCCCGTCGCGCTCCCACGGCATGCGCACGGCCTGGCTCTTGATCGTGATGCCGCGCTCGCGCTCGATGTCCATGCGGTCGAGGTACTGGGCGCGCATCGCCCGGTCCTCCACGACGCCGGTGATGCCCAGCATGCGGTCGGCGAGGGTCGACTTGCCGTGGTCGATGTGGGCGATGATGCAGAAGTTGCGGAGCGACTCGGGCGGCGTCGACGCCGGCTGCAGTGCACGGGATGCTAGGGGGCTCACACGATCCTCAGGGGGTGTTGGGCGGGGGTTCCGTCGATTCTCCCACGGCGAGCCGGGGATCCGGGTTCAGGCCGTCGGCGCCGGCAGCTTCGACAGGCCCCGGGTGAGGATCTCGGGCTCGGTGGCCAGGCAGACGCGGATCCACCCCTCGCCGCTGCGACCGAAGGCGCTGCCGGGCGCGACGGCCACGCGCTCGGCGAGCAGCAGCCGCTCGGCCCACGACGCGACGTCGCCCCCCGACGCGTGCGACACGTCGATCCAGAGGTAGAAGGCTCCCGTCGGCTCGAGGTAATGGATTCCGCGCTCGTCGAGCAGGGCCGTGGCGAGGTCGAGGTTCCGCCGGTAGTGCTCGCGCGCATCCGCGACCGGCTGATGGTCACCCACGACGGCGGCGAGGGCGGCGTGCTGGTCGGGTTCGGCGACGCAGCTGATCTGCGCCTCCTGGACGGTCCGCATCGTCTCGGCGAGGCCCTTCGGCGTCACGAGGTAGCCCACGCGGACTCCGGTCATCGCGTACGTCTTGCTCAGCGAGAAGACGCTGAAGACCCTGTCGTCGTGATCGAGCGACGCGATGCTGACGTGCTTCGACCCGTAGGTGAAGTACTCGTAGACCTCGTCGCTGATCACCCAGAGGTCGTGACGGCGGGCGAAGTCGAGGAGGCGCGCGAGGGTCTGCTCGGAGTACACGACGCCGAGCGGATTGGACGGGGAGTTGACCACGATCGCGCGCGTCCGGTCGCCGACCAGGCGGTCCAGCTCGTCGACGTCGGGCTCGAACCCGTTGGCCGGCGTGAGCACGTACGGCACCGGCACCGCGTCGAGCATGCGCGCGTTCATCGTGAAGGTCGTGTACCCGGGATCGGGCACGAGCACCTCGTCGCCCGCCGCGAGCAACAGCCCCATGGTCTGGTGCAGCGCCTGCGTCCCGCCGATCGTGACCCAGACCTGCTCGACGTCGACGTGCAGGTCGTTCTCGCGGGCGAGCTTGGCGACGAGGGCCTCGCGGAGCGGTGCGATGCCGCCGTTCGCCGTGTAGTTCGTGCGGTCGTCGGACCACGCCCGACGAGCCGCGTCGCCGATGTGGCGGGCGACCGGGACGTCCGGTTCGCCGATGACGAGCATGTCGACGTCGTCGAGCTGGGCGGCGATCTCGAAGATCCGGCGGATCCCCGAGGCGGGCACGGTCGTCATGTGCGGGGCGAGCTGGGGCATGATGGCACGGTACTACGCACGACACGGCGCGCCGCACGACGTCCGTTCGTTGAGACTCGGGCCGCCTGCTGGTAACGTTGCCTGTTGGCTTGCGCGTTACGTCTGACACGGGCGGAACGCGATCGCAGCCGAGAGCCGCTCCGGTGGCCATCACCGGCGGCAGCACCGGGTCGATCGACGAGAGTCGGTCGGACGCTCGGCTGGCGCACATCGTCCGAGACACAGAATCCAGAAAGTAGTTCACGTGGCAAACATCAAGTCGCAGATCAAGCGCATCGGCACCAACAAGAAGGCCCAGGACCGCAACCGCGCCGTCAAGAGCGAGCTCAAGACGGCCGTCCGCGCCACGCGCGAGGCGATCACCGCCGGCGACAAGGACAAGGCCACCTCGGCTCTCCTCCTCGCCTCGAAGAAGCTCGACAAGGCCGCCAGCAAGGGCGTCATCCACCAGAACCAGGCCGCGAACCGCAAGTCGTCGATCGCGAAGCAGGTCAGCGCTCTCTGAGTCGCCGAACCCGTCCGAAGGCCCCGTCTCGATCGAGACGGGGCCTTCGTCGTCTGACGGGCGGGCCAGCGCAGCCGGCGAGCCGATCTCGGCGCAGCCGCCGAGCGGATCGCTCAGGGCGGGCGGCCGACGGGTCGCTCAGCGGGGCCGGTCGCCCCGCATGGAGATGGTCGTCACCATGCGCTCGAGCGCGTAGATCGCGTCGCGCTCGGCGCCCTTGACGGCCGCATCGGTCTCGGCCACGACCTCGATGCATCGCCCGAGGCCGGCTTCGCTCCAGCCTCGGACCTCCCGCTGCGCACGGTCGACCTGCCAGGGCGCCATGCCGAGCCGCGAGGCCAGCTGGCCAGACGGCCCGTACGCGCCGTGCACCTTGGCCATGCCCCGGATCTTCATGGCGAACGCCGCGACGACCGGCACGGGGTCGGCGCCGGACGCGAGCGCATGACGCAGCAGCACGAGGGCCTCGCCCTGTCGCCCCGCGACGGCCGCGTCGGCGACCTTGAACGCGTTCGTCTCGACGCGCCCCTCGTAGTACTTCTCGACCGTCGCCTCGGTGATCTCCTCGGCGGCGTCCGAGATGAGCTGCTGGCACGCGCTGGCGAGTTCGGCGAGGTCGTCGGAGAACGCGGTGACGAGGGCGCGCAACGCGCCCGAGGTCACCCGCCGGCGCTCGGCCGCGAATTCGGCGGCGGCGAAGTCGAGCTTCTCGGTGTCCTTCTTCAGCTCGGCGCAGACGACCTCGATGCCCTGACCCGTGCCCGAGCGGATCGTGTCGAGCAGCTTCTTGCCCCGGACTCCCCCGCCGTGGCGCAGCACGAGATAGGTGTCGTCGGCGGGCGACTCGAGGTACCGCAGCGTCTCGGTGAGGAACGCGTCGGTGCACTTCTCGACGGTGGCCACGCGGATGAGACGCGGCTCGGCGAACAGCGACGGGCTGGCCAGGGTGATCAGCTCGCCGGGCTGGTAGTGGTCGGCCTCGAGATCATGGACCTCGAGACTCGGGTCCTCGGCGGTGAGCTGGTCGCGCAGCTGCCGGACGGCACGATCGGCGAGGAACTGCTCGGGGCCGCTGACGAGGATCACGGCGGCGGGCCGGATGCGGTCCCACCCGACCTGGTCGATGGCGACACCGGTCTTCTTCGCCGGCTTGGCACTCGCTCGCGCGGCCACGGTCCTCCTCCGGCGACCGGATGCGGAACGGACGCCGCGACCAGCGTAGACGAGGCCTCCGACGAGGGCGCGCGCTCCCGCCACAGACGGCGCCCGCCGTCATCGACCATCACGGCCGCGGATCCGTCGAGGTCGGAGCGGGCGACGGCGGCGGACGTCTCCGCGAGGACCTCGAGCAGCGGGGCCGTCGGGTGCCCGTAGGTGTTGTCGGCCCCCACCCCGATGAGCGCGACCGGCGCGCCCAGCGCGTCGTACAGCGCGGCGTCCTGATCCGCCGAGCCGTGGTGCGCGACCTTGACGACGTCGATCGGGCCCGCGAGGGTGCCGGTCGCCCGCAGGCGACGCTGCTCGACCTCGCCGAGATCGCCGAGACCGACGAGGTCCGGGCATCCCGCCCGGCACCCGTCCGACGGCCGGAAGCGCGTCACGAGGCTGGCCCCGTTGCCCGGCGCCGGCGACGAGCCGGTCGCGGACGGCCAGAGGACCTCCCAGCGGAGGCTCCCCAGCTCGCCGTGCGTGCCGGCCCGGGCGTCGACGACGCGCACCCCGGCGGCCCGCAGGCTCTCGACGACCTGCTCGTCGGCCCTCCGCCCCACCGGGCCGACGAGGGCGACGTCGGCGCGCTCGGCCACGACGGCCACGGCCCCGACGTGGTCGGAGTCGAAGTGGGTGAGGACGAGCAGATCGAGCCGATCGACGCCGAAGAGGCCGAGGCAGCGGGTCAGGGCCTCCTCGTCGTCGCCCGCGTCGATCAGGGCCACCCGACCCGCGCTGCGGACGAGGACGGCGTCGCCCTGCCCGACATCGCACTGGGCGACCGCCCAGTCGCCCGGGACGCTGCTGCGCGCGCCGACGACCCGTCCCGCCACCGCGCCTCCGGCGATGACGACGACGGCCACGAGAGCCGTCGCGGCCGCCCGTCGGAGGGGGCCGGAGCGACGGGCCAGGACGATCACGACGACCAGGGCGGTCAGCACCGACAGGAGCCCCACCGCCACGACCCCCTGCCCCCAGTCGATGCGTGCCGCCGGCCAGGTCGCCACGGAGCGCGCCACCGCGGCGACCCACGAGGCCGGCGCCCACGCGACCTGGGCCACCAGCGCCGCCGGCCCCGGCGCCCACCCTGCGAGCACGCACACGATCAGGCCGAGCACGGTGGCCACCGGCGCGGCGGGCTCGGCGAGCACGTTCGCGGCGACGCCGTGGAGCGGCAGCCCGGGGTCGAGGAGGAGCAGCACCGGGCCGCAGGCGAGCTGGGCCGCGATCGGCACGGCCAGGACGAGCGCGAGAGGCTCGGGCATGATGCGGGAGAGGAGACGTGCCAGCGGCGCGGCGAGGACCACGAGGCCCGCCGTCGCGAGGACGGAGAGCGCGAAGCCGAGGCTCCGCGAGATCCACGGGTCGGCCAGGAGCATGCCCGTCACGGCGACCGCGACCACGGGAAGCCCGGAGACCGGTCTCGAGCCGGCCAGATGGCCGAGCACGACGAGGGCCATGATGGTCGCCCGGACGATGCTCGCGTCGGGGGTCACGAGCACGAGGAACGCCAGGAGCACCGCCGACGCCGCCGCCACGCGGACGACCCGCGGCACGCCGAGCGCTCCCCCGACCAGCATGGTGAGCGCGACGAGCACCGCGCAGTTCGAGCCCGACACGGCCGTGAGATGCGACAGGGACGACGTCCGCATCGCCTCGGTCAGGTCGTCGGGCACGGCCGAGGTGTCGCCGATCGCGAGTCCGGGCAGGAGGGCGGCCCCGTCGCCGGAGAGTCCCGCGGTGACGTCCCGGAAGGAGGCGCGCATCGCCTCGGCCCGCCCGGCGAGTCCCGACGCGGGCTCGCCGGGTCGCAGGGCGCCGCGGGCCGCGACCACGAACGGGGTGTCCCCGCCGGGCTCGACGGGCAGCACCGTCGCGCGCAGGCCGACCCGCTGACCCGCCTCGACGGGGTCGGTCGTCCGCGGGCCGAGCACCAGGACCGACACGCGTCCGTGCCACGCCCGGTCGCCGCTGGTGACGGAGCGGGCGTCGAGCGCCGCGACACGAGACGCCGCCGTCACGCGGTCCGAGATCGTGCCCTCGAGCTCGACCGTGTGGCCCACGAGGGCCACGAGATCGGGCGGGTACCGGGTGTCGTGGCGGACGGCGGCGCCGGCGATGAGCAGCGCGGCGAGACCGGCGCCGAGTGCGACGAGCACGAGCGTCGCCAGGAGGCGGCCGGGTGCCGCTGTGGCGCCCCGCGCCTCTCGGGTTCCCTCGCGGCGGCGGGCGACGACGACCGCGGCGGCCAGGGAGACGAGCGTCACGACGCCGAGGGCGACCGCCGCCGGTCCGAGCCGTGCGGGGAACGGCAGCAGCGCGACGAGAGCCGCCCAGGCGACCCCCGTGGGCACGGTCCACCGGATGTCGAGCATCGGCCGCGCGTCGTTCACACCGTCACCAGCGGGCGGAGCCTCTCGAGGGTCTTCTCGCCGATGCCGGGCACGCCGAGCAGATCGTCGACCGAGCGGAACACGCCGTTCTCCTCGCGCCAGTCGAGGATCGCGCCGGCGGTCGCCGGGCCGACACCCGGAAGGCTCTGCAGCGCGGCGTCGTCGGCGAGATTCAGATCGACGGCATCCCCGGTGGCGGCACCCCCGGACGCCGGTTCGGCGGCACCGCCCGCCCCTCCCCCCTCGGCCGCCTCGGCGGCGGGCTCGCCCACGGCGGGCACCCGCAGCTGCTCGCCGTCGACGACCGGTCGGGCGAGGTTCACCCCGGCCTGATCGGCGCCGTCGCCGAAGCCGCCCGCGGCGGCCACGACGTCGACCACCCGCGAACCGGCCGGCAGCTCGTAGAGCCCCGGCGAGACCACCGCGCCGTGCACATGGACGAAGAGGACGCCGCCCGCGGCCTCCACCCCGCCGGACGGCGCGCCGTCCGGTCCGCCCGCCACGGCGTCGGACGCGCCCGACGACGGAGGCGACGTGACCGCGATCGTCCCCGCGCCTCCTGCCGTGGAGAGCGCGGAGACGACGACGGTGACGACGAGCGCCGCGAGCACGAGCACCACGGCCGCGCCGACCCCCACGCGCCAGCGCGGACCCCGCGACGGGTCGGGGGCGCTGCTGAACGAGACGGTCATGGCGGCACGCTACGAGTCGCCCGACGACCCCCGCGGACGACGACGGCCGCCCTGGGGAAACCAGAGCGGCCGTCGCGGACGGGGAGGACGCATCCGCCCCCGGAGGATCACTTCACCGCGATGTTCACCAGACGCGGCGCGCGCACGATGACGTTCACGATCTCCTTGTCGCCGATCGAGCGCTGAACGGCGACGGAGGCGCGGGCCAGCGCCTCGAGCTCGTCCGAGCCGATCTTGGGCGAGACCTCGAGGCGGTCGCGCACCTTGCCGTTGACCTGCACGACGGCGGTGACGCTCGTCTCGACGAGCAGCGTCGGGTCGGCCTTCCGCCAGCCGTGCGTGGCGACGGAGACGCCCTCGTAGCCGAGCTTCTCCCACATCTCGGACGCCGTGTAGGGCGCGAAGAGCGACAGGCCCAGCGTGACCGTCTCGACGGCCTCGCGGACGGCGGGGTCGCCTGCGCCCGCACCCGAGTCGACGACCTTGCGGATCGCGTTGACGAGCTCCATCAGACGGGCGACGACGACGTTGAACTTGAACGCCTCGGTGAGGCCGGGGGCCTCGGCCAGGAACCGGTGGGTGACCCGGCGGAGGGCCTGGTCGCCGTCGGCCCACACGACGTCGGGTGCGCTCGAGACCTCGCCGGCCAGGCGGAACGCCCGGGCGAGGAACTTCGCGGACCCGGCGGGCGACACGTCGGCCCAGTCGATGTCGTCCTCCGGAGGACCGGCGAAGGCCATCGTCAGGCGGATCGCGTCGACGCCGTGCTTCTCGATCTCCTCGGAGAGCGTGACGAGGTTGCCCTTGCTCTTGCTCATCTTCGCGCCGTCCTGGAGGACCATGCCCTGGTTGAGCAGCGCGCTGAAGGGCTCGGTGAAGTCGAGGTGACCGAGGTCGAACAGCACCTTCGTGATGAAGCGCGCGTACAGCAGGTGCAGGATCGCGTGCTCGACGCCGCCGACGTACTGATCGACCGGGGCCCACCGGTTCACGACGGACGGGTCGAACGCGCGCTCGGCGTCGTTCGGGCTGAGGAACCGCAGGAAGTACCACGAGCTGTCGACGAAGGTGTCCATCGTGTCGGCGTCGCGCTTCGCCGGGGTGCCGTCGATCGGGTTCGGCACGTTCACCCAGTCGGCGGCCGCGCCGAGCGGCGAGCTGCCCTTGGGTTTGAGGTCGAGGCCCTCGGTGGGCGGCAGCAGCACGGGCAGCTGGTCTTCGGGCACCGGGATCTCCGTCCCGTCGGCGCCGTGCACGATCGGGATGGGGGTGCCCCAGAAGCGCTGACGGGAGATGAGCCAGTCGCGCAGGCGGTACGTCTTGGCGCCCTTGCCCGAGCCCGAGGCCTCGAGCAGCTCGATGACGCGCTTGATCGCGTTCGACTTGCTGAGACCGGTGAGCTGACCCGAGTTCATCAGGCGGCCGTCGCCGGTGAGGGCGACGCCCGTCTCGCGCGGGTTCAGCTCGGGCAGGTCGTCGGGCAGGATCGCCTGACCATCCGCGTCGAGCTCGAGCTTCGGGATGACGCCCGTCACGGCCGCGTTGGTGTCGACGACGACCCGCACGGGCAGGTCGTACTCGATGGCGAAGTCGAGGTCGCGCTGGTCGTGCGCGGGCACGGCCATGACGGCGCCGTGACCGTAGTCGGCGAGGACGTAGTCGGCGGCCCAGACGGGCATCGGGTCGCCGGTCAGCGGATTGACGGCGACGCGCCCGAGGGGCACGCCCGTCTTCGGCCGGTCGGTCGACTGGCGCTCGATCTCGGTCGACTTCTGCACCGCCGTCAGGTACTCGGCGAAGCGCTCGCGCACGTCGTCCGTCGCGTCCGCCACGAGCTCGGCCGCGAGGTCGGAGTCGGGGGCGACGACCATGAACGTCGCGCCGTACAGGGTGTCGGGTCGCGTGGTGAAGACCGTGACCCGCTCGTCACGCCCCTCGATCTCGAAGTGCACGTCGGCTCCGACCGAGCGACCGATCCAGTTGCGCTGCATGTTGAGCACCTTCGACGGCCAGCGGCCCTCGAGCTGGTTGAGGTCGTCGAGCAGGCGGTCGGCGTAGTCGGTGATCTTGAAGTACCACTGCGTCAGCTTCTTCTTGACGACGACGGCGCCCGAGCGCTCGCTCGTGCCGTCGGCCAGCACCTGCTCGTTGGCCAGCACGGTCTGATCGACCGGATCCCAGTTGACCCAGCTGTCCTTCCGGTACGCCAGGCCCTTCTCGTACATCTTGAGGAACAGCCACTGGTTCCACTTGTAGTACTCGGGGTCGCTCGTGTGCAGCACGCGATCCCAGTCGAACGACGGCGCGTAGAGCTTCATGCTCTGCTTCTGCTGCTCGATGTTCGCGTAGGTCCATTCGCGGGGGTCGACGCCGCGCTTGATGGCCGCGTTCTCGGCCGGGAGCCCGAAGCTGTCCCACCCGATCGGGTGCAGCACGTTGAAGCCCTGCTGACGCCAGTAGCGCGCGATGACGTCGCCGAGCGCGTAGCCCTCGGCATGACCCATGTGCAGGTCGCCCGAGGGGTACGGGAACATGTCGAGGATGTACTTGCGCGGGCGCTTGTCGTCGGGGTCGACGGCGAACGGCTTCGCCTCCTCCCACACGGCCTGCCACTTGCGCTGCAGCCGCGCGACGTCGTACTCGCGCTCCTCGTCGTGACGGGGCGGGCGCGGGGACTCGTCGGCGGAGGCTGTGTTGTCGTGCTCGTGTGCCACGGGACTCTCATTCATTCCTGGGGAGGGACGCAACCGGCTGCGGGGCACGTCGGAGTGCGGGCACGGCGACCCGACGATCTAGCGTAGATGACGGGCCCGTCGTCCGCCGAACCGGACTCCGGGGGCGGCGCCGGACTCAGGAGGCGCGGGTCGCGTCGTCCGCCAGCACCGCCAGCAGGGCGGCCGCCTTCACCCCGACCTCGTCCCACTCGTCGCGCGGGACCGACGACTCGGTGACCCCGCCGCCGACCCCGATGGTGGCGACGCGGACCGGGCCCGCGCCCCCCGGGCCCTCGTGACGGGCCCCGCCGTCGGCGCCGCCCGCCTCGACGACGATGGAGCGGATCACCATCGCGAGCGAGACGGCTCCGTCGAGGCCGATGAGGCCGACGGCGCCCGAGTAGATCCCGCGGGGGCGCGCCTCCCAGGCGGACAGCAGCTCGACGGCTCGGCGCTTCGGCGCACCGGTCATCGACCCCGCCGGGAACAGCGAGGCGACCGCGTCGAGACCGGTGGCACCGGCTCGCAGCCGCCCGCGCACCGTGCTGACGAGCTGGTGGACGGCCGGGTACGAGCGGACGGCGAAGAGCTCGACGACCTCGACGCTGCCGACGGAGCAGACCCGCGTCAGGTCGTTGCGCACGAGGTCGACGATCATGAGGTTCTCGGCGCGCTCCTTCTCGCTCGTGGCGAGGTCGTGAGCCAGCTCCGCGTCGACGGCGGCGTCGGTGCCGCGGGGGCGGGTGCCCTTGATCGGCGACGACGAGACCCGACCCCCGGGGGTCACCTCGACGAACGCCTCGGGCGAGGCGCCGAGCACGCTCGTGCCGCCGATCCGCACGAACGACGCCTGCGGGGCGGCGGACGCGCGTCGCAGCCTCCGGTACAGGGTCAGGTCGTCGTCGACCCCCTCCACGGTCACCCGGGTCGTCGGGCAGAGCACGTACGCCTCGCCGTCGGCGATCGCGGCCTGGCAGCGGGCCACCAGGGCGAGGTAGGCCGCCGCATCGTGGTCCCAGCGCGGAGGAGCCGAGGAGGCGCGGTGCGGGACGATCGCGCGCCGCGCCTCCTCGACCGCGAGATCGTCCCACCTCGCCCGGACGTCGTCGAGCCACGCGCGATCGGCCGTGCTGACGGCCTCGACGGTCCGCCGGGCGTGATCGAAGACGAGCGCGCGGTCGGTGCGCAGGAGCGCGAGATCGGGCGGGCCGCCGTCGTCGTGCCGGGGGGACGCCCCGTGCAGTCCGCCGTCGCGCTCGAGGAGGCGCAGACCCAGGCCGTAGCCGAGCCAGCCGGCCCACCCCAGCGGATCCGCGTCGTCGCGCCGGTCGGCCGAGGAGGCGCGGAGGGCGTCCCAGGCCGCGTCGAGACCGCCGTCGGAGGCCCGGGCGGTGACCGCCGTGCCCCACGCGACGACGGACCGGCCGGTCGGTGCGCCGACGCCGGCGTCGATCCAGACGACGTCGCCGTCGGCGGCCAGGCACGAGACGACGAGTTCTGGGTCGCGCCACACGAGCGGCGCACGGACCACCGGAGGGCGCATAGCCTTGAGTTTATGAGCACGGCGACGATCCTCCGGTGGCACGACGGACGCCTCGAGACCGCCGCCAAGGACGACCTCGGCCCCGACCGCGCCGCTCCCCGTCGCATCGAGCTCGCCGTCGCCGACTCGTGGCTCGTCGACGACGGCCGGGTGCGGGCGCTCGACGTCCACCGCGACCGCTTCACCGCCTCGGCGGCCGCCGAGCTGGCCGCGCGCGGCACCGGCCCCGCCGACTCCCCCGACGTCGACGCGTTCTGGGCTGCAGCGGTCGCCCGGCTGCCGCGGACGGGCCGCTGGTTCCCCCGGGTCGAGCTCGTCTCCGCCTCCGCGACCGACGCGACCCGCGCCTCCTCGACGGAGCTCCGGCTGCGGCTGCGGCCCGCGCCGCCGGCCTCCTCGTCGGTGGTGCTCGCCACCGCGTCGCACGACCCGCGGACGCTGCCTCTCGTCAAGGGGCCCGACCTCGACGCCCTCGGACGCGTGCGCGACGAGGCGGGACTCCGCGGCGCCGACGAGGCGGTCGTGCTCTCGGACGACGGCCACGTGATCGACGGCGCCTGGAGCTCGATCGTGTGGTGGCGCGGCGACGCGCTCTGCCTGCCCGCCGACGACCTGCCGCGACTGCCCGGGGTGACCGTCCGCACGCTGGCCACGCTGGCGGCCGTGATGGGGATCGACGTGCTGCACGAGCACGCCCGACCCGACGAGCTCGACGGCTTCGAGATCTGGACGACGAGCGCCCTGCACGGGCTGCGCATCGCCACCGACTGGGTCGACGGCCCCTCGCCCGCCGAAGAGCCCGGCCGGCTCGCCCTCTGGCGGAGCCGGCTCGAGGCGCTCCGCCGGCCGCTCCCGCCCGGCTAGGCGCGACCCCGCGTCCCGGTCTCGCGCCGGTGCACGTCGACGCGCCGATCCGGTGGGCCGACGCGCCGATCCGACGGGCCGGGGCCTAGGAGGCGCGGGTCGGGTCGATCACGCGACCGTCCTCGATCCGCACGCGGCGGGTCACCAGTCGCTCGTCGACGGGCACGTGCGAGACGAGCAGCACGGTCGTCCCATCCTGGCGAGCCGTCGTGAGCACGTCGGCGATCAGACGCTCGGCGAGATCCGCGTCGAGTCCGGCCGTCGGCTCGTCGAGGACGAGCACCGGGAACCCGTGCAGCAGCGCTCGCGCCACCGAGATCCGCTGCGCCTGACCGCCCGAGACGAGGGCGCCGCGCTCGCCGAGACGGGCATCGAGGCCCCCGCGGGTGCGCACCCACCCGGCGAGATCGACCCTCTCGAGGACGCTCCAGAGGTCGTCGTCCGACGCCGTGTCGCGGGCGAAGAGGAGGTTCTGACGGACGGACTCGTCGAAGAGGTACGGCTCCTGCTCGAGCAGGCCCACCGTGGCCCTCACGCGCGCGGCAGGCACATCGGACGCCTCACGACCGCCCACCTCGTACCGCCCCTCGTACGCGAGGAACCTCGCCAGGACGGCGGCCAGGGTGCTCTTGCCCGCGCCGCTCGGTCCCTCGATCACGATGCGCTCCCCCACCCGCACGTCGAGGTCGACGGACCGGAGGGCCGTGCGAGCCGACCCGGGCCAGGAGGCCGAGAGCCCCCGGAGGCGCACGGCCGAGCCGCCCGGCGGCGGCAGCGGGAGGCGGGCCGAGGCGACGTCGACCACGTCGGCGCCGGCGTCGGCTCCTGGGCCCGCGTCGGCGTCGGCATCCGCGTCCGCGTCGGCATCCGCGTCGGCATCCGCGTCGGTGTCGGCGTCGACGACGACCTCGGGTGGTGCGACGGCCGGGACGACCGACTCGAGGCGGTCGGCGCTCGCCCGGACCCGCCGCCAGGCGAGCACGGCCGTCGGGACGGAGCCGACGACCTCGAACACCGCCAGGGGCACCAGGGCGACGAGCGCGAAGGCCGGACCCGAGAGATCCCCCGTAGCGACCGACGGGGCCGCTGCGAGCACGGTCGCCCAGACGGTCGCCCCCGACAGGAGCGAGACGAGCGCCGCCACGACTCCGGTCGACGTCGCCCGTCGACGGGCGGCGGCACGGAGGTCGTCGTCGAGGCGGGCGACCCGGTCGAGCTGCCCGTCGACGGCGTCGAAGGCGACCAGCACGTCGAGGTTCTGCAGGGTGTCGAGGACCGCGCCTCCGAGAGCCCCCCGGCGGTCGGCCAGGGCCTGCTCGCTGCGGCGGGCGAGGACGTCGGCGCTGAGGCACCCGACGACGAAGGCCACCACGAGGCCGACGGCGAGCACGAGCGCGGCCCGAGGTGAGAAGAAGGCGACTCCGACGACCGACGCGACCGACGCGGCTCCCGACACGACGAGGGGCTGCACCACGCGCAGCGGGAGGTCCTGCAGCGCATCGACGTCGCTGACCATCCGTGAGAGCAGGTCGCCGCGGTCGACCCTGCCGAGACCGGCGGGAGCGATCCGCACGAGTCGCCGGTAGAGCTCGGTCCGCACGACCGCCAGCTGTCGGAACGCCGCGTCGTGGCTGGCGAGGCGCTCGAGGTACCGGAAGAACGCCCGGGCGAGGGCGAACGCCCTGACCCCCACCATCGACAGGGTGAGGAAGAGGATCGGCGGCTGCTCGGCCGCATGCGTGATGAGGTGAGCCGACGCCGCCAGCAGGGCGATGGCGCTCACGGCGCTGACCGCGCCGAGGAGGACCCCGGGCAGCGAACGACGGAGCGACGGCTGGGCCGCGCGCAGCAGGGAGCGCGTCATCGGCGACCGCCCCCGGACTCGACGGGCACCGGCTCGACGGGCACGGGCTCGACGGAAGCAGCGGCCGGGATGCGGACGACGGCGTCGGCCGCGTCGCGGATCGCGGTGCGGTGCGTCACGACGACCACCGCCACGCCGGATCGCGCCACGGCGACGAGGCCGGCCACCAGGCGCGCTTCGGTGACGGGATCGAGAGCGGATGACGGCTCGTCGACGAGCAGCAGACGCCCCGAGCGGCGACGCAGACGGTGGATCGCCCGGGCCAGGGCGACCCGCTGAGCCTGGCCGCCCGACAGACCCCGGCCGCCCGCGCCCAGGACGGCCGCGGGATCGAGGTCCGACCCGCCGACGTCGTCGAGGGCGCGCCGGACGTCGGCGGGGTCGAGCGGTTCGCCGAGGGCGACGTTCTCGGCGATCGTCCCCGAGAGGAGACCGGCGGTCTGACCCGACCAGGCGATCTCGGCCGGCACGGGCGCGCGCCCGGCGTCCCGCCAGACCACGGCACCCTCGGCCGGCACTGCTCCGCGGAGCGCGGCGAGAAGCGACGACTTGCCGGCGCCGCTCGGGCCGACGACGGCGACCAGGCGCCCCACGGGGGCGACGAACGACGTCGCTGCCAGGGCGAGCGCGCCTCCTCGGTGCACCTCCAGCCCGGAGACGACGAGCGCGTCGGATTCCGCGACGACCCCGACCTCCGATGCGGGCGTCGGGACGACGGGCGACGGGCCCACCGCCTCGGCCTCGTCGAGCAGCTCGATCACGTCGGCGGACGCGGCGACGCCGTCGGACGCCGCATGGTAGTTGGCGCCCACCTGACGGAGCGGCAGATAGGCCTCGGGCGCGAGGAGCAGCACGAACAGGGCGACGGGCAGAGCGAGAGATCCGTCGACGAGACGGATCCCGATCGACACGGCCACGAGGGCCACCGACAGCGACGCGGCGAGTTCGAGGGCGAAGCCGCTGAGGAACGACACCCGCAGCACCGACATGGTCTGCGTGCGGTACTCGTCGGTCAGACGGCCGATGCGAGCGACCTGACGACGCTCGCGCCCGAACACCTTGAGGGTCGAGAGCCCGTTCACCGCGTCGAGGAACGCCGAGGCGAGACCGGCCAGACGATCCCACTGGCGGGCCTGCGCCGTCCGGGTCGTCCAGCCGATCAGCACCATGAAGACGGGGATGAGCGGCAGGGTCGCCACGACGATCACGGCGGAGAGCCAGTCGCTCGCCGCCATGACCCCGACGATGATCGGCGTGCTGAGGGCGGTGAGGATCAGCTGGGGCAGGTACTTGGCGAAGTAGTCGTCGAGCGCGTCGAGCCCCGGCCCCACGAGCGTCGCCAGCCGGGCGGAGTTCCGCCGGGCCAGCCACTCGTGTCCGCGGTCGACGACGGCGCGAACGACCCGGCGGCGCAGCTGGCTCTTGACGACGGCGGCGGTCCGCGCCGCGACGGCTTCGAGCGACCACGAGACGAGCGAACGGACCACGACCGCGATCGCCAGGCCGACCAGCGCCTCCGCGAGGGCCGGGACGCCGCGCCCGTCGACGACGGCGACGACCGCCCGCGACGCGTACCAGGCGACGGCCACGACGCAGAGGGTCTGGACGACGCCGAGCAGCGCCCCGATCGCGAGGAACGACCGGGCCGCCGCCGCGTAGCGCAGGAGGCGCGGGTCGAGCGGTCTCACGGTCGTCGCCTCACGAGTGGGCCGGGATCGATGCCCGGCTGATCCGCTTGCGGAAGATCCAGTACGTGAACCCCTGATAGCCGAGGATGAGCGGGACGAAGACGAGCGCGACCCAGCTCATGATCGTCAGGGTGTACTCCGAGCTGGAGGCGTTCGCGATCGTCAGGCTGTTCGCCGGGTCGTTGCTCGCCGGCATGACGCCGGGGAACAGGGCCGCGAACAGGCTCGCCACCGCGAGTGCGATCGTCACGGCCATCAGGGCGAACGCGCGCCCCTCGCGACCCCGCAGGTTCGCGACGAAGGACCCGATGAGCGCGACGGCCGCGCCCGCCGAGAGCACCGCCGACGCGGGCGTCCCGTGCATGAGCGTGGTGATGGCCAGGAACGACGCCGCGACGACGATCGTGACGGCACCGGCGCGGACGGCGAGTCGCCGGGCGCGATCGCGCATGTCGCCCTCGGTCTTCAGCGAGACGAACACGACGCCGTGGGTGAAGAAGAGCAGCAGGGTCGTGAGACCGCCGAGCAGCGCGTACGGGTTCAGCAGGTCGAGAAGGGTGCCCGTGTAGTTGAAGCCGGGGTCGAGCGGCACCCCGCGCACGACGTTCGCGAAGACGACGCCCCACACGAAGGCGGGTACGGCCGAGCCGACCGTGATCATCAGGTCGAAGCGGCGCTTCCAGGCGGCCTCGGGGCGCTGGTGCCGGTACTCGAACGAGACCCCTCGGGCGATGAGCGCCAGCAGGATGAGCAGCAGCAGCAGGTAGAACCCGCTGAACAGCGTGGCGTACCACTCGGGGAACGCGGCGAACATGAACGCCCCGGCGACGATGACCCAGGTCTCGTTGAGATCCCAGACCGGCCCGATCGTGTTGATCAGCACACGTCGGTCGGTGTCGTCCCGGCCGAGGAACGGCAGCGACATGCCGACGCCGAAGTCGAAGCCGTCGAGGACGAAGTAGCCGACGAAGAAGAACGCCAGGATGAGGAACCAGAGGGTGGCGAGGTCCATCAGTACACCGTCGCTTCGTGTCGGATCTCGCCGGACTCGGGGTCGGGCACGGGCGCCTCGCCCGGCCCCTTCTGGGCCGCCTTGACGATGAGCCGGAACTCGACGACCGCGAGGCTGCCGTAGATCGCGGTGAACGCCACCAGCGAGATGAGCACCGTCAGACCGGTCACGCCGGGCGAGACGCCGTCGGAGGTCTGCAGCAGCCCGAAGACCAGCCAGGGTTGGCGGCCCATCTCGGTGAAGACCCAGCCGACGATCATCGCCAGCAGCGGCAGCGGGTACGACCAGACGGCCGCACGCCACACCCAGCGGTTCTCGGGCAGGCGCCCCTTGCGGGTCACCCAGAGGCCGACGAGCGAGATCATGATGGCGACCATGCCGAGGCCCATCATCCAGCGGAACGACCAGTACGTCACCCAGATGATCGGGGTGTAGTCGCCGGGCCCGTAGAGCTGCGTGTACTGCGCCTGCAGGTCGTTGATGCCCTCGACGGTGCCGTCGAAGGTGTGCGTCGACAGGAAGCTCAGCAGGTACGGGACGCGGATGCTGAAGAGCTCGTGCACGCCGTCGGGCGTGCCCAGCGTGAAGATCGAGAACGACGCGTCGGCGCCCGTCGACGTCTTGTAGAGGGCCTCCGCCGCGGCCATCTTCATCGGCTGGGTCTCGACCATGGCGAGTCCCAGCTGATCTCCGGTCAGGACGGTGAGCGCACCGGCCGCGACCATCGTCCAGAGTCCGAAGCGGAGGGCGGGGCGCATGGTCTCGAGATTCTGATTGCGGGACAGGTGCCACGCCGCCACCGCGACGATCACCGCGGCCGAGACCATGAAGCAGGCGAAGATCGTGTGCGGGAAGGCCGCGAGGGCGACCTTGTTGGTCAGCACCTCCCAGATGCTCGTGAGCTCGGCGCGGCCCTTCTCCTCGTTGATGGCGTAGCCGACCGGGTTCTGCATGAACGCGTTCGCCGCGATGATGAAGTAGGCGGAGAGGATGCTCCCGAGCGTGGCGCCCCAGATGCTCGCCAGGTGGAGGCCCTTGGGCACCTTGTCCCAGCCGAAGATCCAGATGCCGATGAAGGTGGCCTCCAGGAAGAACGCGAGCAGCCCCTCGAGCGCCAGCGGCGCGCCGAACACGTCGCCGACGAAGCGCGAGTAGTCGGACCAGTTCATGCCGAACTGGAACTCCTGCACGATGCCGGTCACGACGCCCATGGCGAAGTTGATCAGGAAGATCTTGCCGAAGAACCGGGTGAGCTGCAGATAGTGCAGCCTGCCGGTCCGGACCCATGCCGTCTGGAAGACCGCGACCGTGAAGGCCATGCCGATCGTCAGGGGCACGAAGAGGAAGTGGTAGATCGTCGTCAGACCGAACTGCCACCGCGAGAGGAGGAGCGGGTCGAGGAGGTCGTTCACAGGACTCAGTATGCGTCCGCAGTAAAACAACACCTGTCGATTAGGGGGGTCGGTCGCTGCCGGATGCCTGTGAATAGGATCGGGGGCGTGAACGACCTCCTCGGCAGCCTCCTCGACCTCGTCCAGTCGGTCGACCCCGTGCTCCGGACCCTGCTCGCGGGCCTGGCCATGGTGCTCGAGACGTCCGTGCTCCTCGGACTGGTCGTCCCGGGCGACACCGTCGCCATCGTGTCGTCGACCGCGGTCGCGACGCCGTCCGAGTTCGTCGCCCTGATCGCCGCCCTGATGATCGGGGCGCTCGTCGGCGAGAGCGTGGGCTTCGCTCTGGGTCGCCGCTTCGGACCGGCGATCCGCCGCAGCGCCGTCGGCCGACGCCTGGGCGAACGCAACTGGGTGCGGGCGGAGACCTACCTCGCACGCCGCGGCGGCATCGCCGTGTTCGTCTCGCGCTTCCTGCCGGTGCTCCATTCGCTCATCCCGCTGACCGTCGGGATGAGCCCGATGCGCTACCGCACGTTCCTGGCCTGGACCGCCCCCGCGTGCCTGCTGTGGTCGACCGCGTACGTGTCCGTCGGGGCCGGGGCGGCGGGCGGCTACCGGGAGGTCGCCGACCGGCTGCACGGCGCCGGCTACCTGTTCGTCGCCGCGATCGTCGTCTTCGCGGTGGCCGTCGTGGTGATCAAGCGGATCGTCCACTCCCGGGAGGAGCGCCACATGACGCCTCCGCCGGAGAACGACGCCGAGGCGTGAGCTCGGTGGGCGTGGGCCCGGCGGGCGCGGATCCGGCGGACCTCGGCCCGGCGGGCGCCCGAGAGGTCAGCGGACGGCGAGCACCGGCTCGAGATAGGCGACGACCACGCGGCGGCACTCGTCGATGAAGCGGCTGTCGCCCTCGCCCCCCGACACGAAGGCGCGAGCGAGCAGCGAGTTGCCGATCTCGACGACGACCTCTACCGCCAGCTCGGTCTCGACGTCGCGGACGACGCCGAACCGGTCGACCAGCAGGCTCGTGATGCGATCGGCCAGAGGACTGCCGGAGGGCGCCTCGTGCGGGGCTCCGAGGTCGGGGGCGTCGCCGAAGCGGATGGCCCGGAACCCGGGCTCCTCGCGGTACATGTCGGCCTTCGCGTCGATCAGGGCCTCGATGGCACGCCGCCAGTCGACGATCTCAGGGTCGGCCACCCGATCGGCCACCCGCGACGTCAGCCGCTGGATGCAGCGGAGGGCGAGGGCGTCGACCACGGCGATCCGGTCGGGGAAGTACCGATAGACGGTGCCGATCGACGCCCCGGCGCGCTCGGCGACCATCGCCGTCGTCAGACGCTCGTAGCCGATCTCGTCGATGATCGACGCCGCGGCGTCGAGCAGCCCCGTGAGGCGCGCAGAGCTCCGGGCCTGGACCGGCTCGTTCCTGAGCAGTGACGATCCCCCGGGCAGTGCTTCATTGACCTCGGTGACGAGCAACGGTTCTCCTTCTGGCGAGTCGCGACGTCGTCGCGGCATGGTGCTGGACGTCGGGGGATCGTGCCGGGGCGCGGCGGGCGCATCCGCCGCCTCGCCGACCGATGGCACCCGATGTCGGCGGGAGCCGGGATGATGGACGCATGTGCGGACGATTCGTGATGGCTCGCGCCTCGAGCGACCTGGTGGCCCTGTTCGACGTTGATGTATCAGGAGACACTCTCCCAGATCCTTCCTGGAATATCGCTCCGACCCGCCCGGTGCACCTCCTGGTCGATGCGGCGCCCCGGGGCGACGACGCCGGCGGCCCGCCCGTCCGTCGTCTCGCGGCCGCCCGCTGGGGTCTCGTGCCCGGCGGCTCGGCCGGACCCGAGGGCGCGCCCGTGATCAACGCCCGGTCCGAGACGGCGGCCGCGAAGCCGATGTTCCGCGAGGCCGTCGCCGCCCGTCGGGGGCTGGTCCCCGCCACGGGGTACTACGAGTGGACGACCGACTCGGCCGGGGTCAGGCACCCGCACCTCGTCCACCTCCCCGACGACGAGGTGATGCTCTTCGCCGCGCTCTACGAATGGTGGCGGGACCCTCGAGCGGCGCCCGACGCGCCGTCCCGGTGGCTGCTGTCGACGACGATCCTGACCCGCGCCTCCTCGGGTCCGCTCGCCTCGCTGCACGACCGCATGCCGGTCTTCGTCGGGGCCGACGTGATGGACGACTGGCTCGACCCCGAGACCGAGGGCGACGCCGATCTCGTCGAGGGCGTCGCGGGGCTGTCGCCCGAGATCGCCGGGCGCACGACGTCCCACGAGGTCTCGCCCGCCGTCGGCTCGGTGGGCACCGACTCCCCCTCCCTCGTCGAGCCCCTCTGACGTGACAGGATGGGCGCATGCCCGACACCCGTAGACCGGCCCCGGCCGGAGTCGAGCCGCTGCTGCACCGCGCCGCCCGCATCGAGAACTCGGTCCACCGGTTCCGAGAGAAGCGCGCACGCAGGCGGGGTCTCCTCCCGACGATCGTGCCCTACACGGGCTACGGCTCCCCCGGGTGGGCTCGCGTCCTGTCCCGGGTGCTGCTCACCCCGGCCGGGACCCTCGAGGGGATCGACCGCGCCAACGTCCGCGGCTGGCGGAGCTTCACCAGCGTGCCGGTCGAGAAGGCCCGCGTCGACGTGGTGCTGGGCGGGCGCACCCACCACCTCACGACCGACCGCGGCGGGGTGCTCGACGTCCGGGTCGAGGTCGATCTCGAGCCCGGCTGGCACATCGCCACCGTGAGCTGCGAGGGCTCGCTGCCCGTCGACGCGCCGGTGTACGTGATCGACCCCGACGTGCGGTTCGGCATCGTCTCCGACATCGACGACACGGTGATGGTCACCTCCCTGCCCCGCCCCTTCCTGGCTGCCTGGAACACCTTCGTGCTCAACGAGCACGCGCGCCGCCCCGTGCCCGGCATGTCGGTGCTGTACGAGCGCCTGCAGCGCTCCGCCGGCGGATGCCCCGTGATCTACCTCTCGACGGGCGCCTGGAACGTGGCGCCGACGCTGTCGCGCTTCCTCTCGCGCAACCTGTACCCGAGCGGCCCTCTGCTGCTGACCGACTGGGGTCCGACCCACGACCGGTTCTTCCGGAGCGGCCGCGAGCACAAGCGCGCCTCTCTCGAGCGCCTGGCCGCCGAGTTCCCCCACATGCGGTGGCTGCTGGTCGGTGACGACGGGCAGCACGACGAGGAGCTCTACGGGAGCTTCCTGCACGAGCATCCCGACTCCGTCGCGGCCGTGGCGATCCGGCAGCTCTCGCCGAGCGAGGCCGTTCTCGCCGGTGGCCGATCGCGCTCCGAGCACGCGCAGGGCAGTGACGTCACCTGGGTCTCGGCCCCCGACGGCGCCGGTCTGTGGGATCAGCTCGCCGATGCGGGCATCGTCGAGTGACGCGGGCCTTCTCTTATCACCGGATTTCTCGCTTTTGAGGCCTGATCGTGCTGCAATAGCCGGATAATCGGTTTTCGGAGGGGTGATGAACGGGAACGGATCCACCGCCAGGCGACGATCCACCGACGAGTGGGAGACCCTGATCGGCGAGCGCGTGCGAGCCCGCCGACTCGACGAGGGCGTCGACCAGGTCGACCTCGCCCGCGAGGCCGGCGTCTCGACGAGCACCCTGCAGAATCTGGAGAACGGGCGGGGCAGCACCCTGAAGACCCTCGTCCGCGTCCTCCGGGCCCTCGACGCCGCCGACGCGCTCGAGGGGCTGCTCCCGGCGAGCGCGGTGAGCCCGATCGACGTGCTGCGGAGCGCCGGTCGTGAGCCGAGGAGGCGGGTGTACCGACCGCGGACGACCGTCCGCGACGACGGGGCGCCGTCGACGGAGGACCCGTCCCGATGAGCTGGTCGGCGGTGCAGGCGGTGGAGGTCTCGGCGTGGGGGTCGCGGGTCGGCGCGGTCGCCCTCGACGAGGGGCTCGGGGCGTACGTCTTCGAGTACTACCCCGACTGGGCGGCCAGGGGGATCGAGCTGGCTCCTCTGACGATGCCGGTGCGCACGAGGCGTCATGTGTTCCCGCAGCTGCCCGAGGCCACCTTCCATCGGCTCCCGGCCCTGCTGGCCGATGCGATGCCCGACGACTTCGGCAACGCGGTGATCGACGCCTGGCTGGCGAGGCAGGGTGTCCGGCGGGGGGACGTCAGTCCGCTCGACCGGCTGGCCTACATGGCGGACCGGGCCATGGGAGCTCTCGAGTTCCGGCCGTCGCGGGGGCCTCGTCACCGCCGGAGCAGCGCGGTCGAGCTGAGCGCCCTCGTGGAGGGGGCCCGGAGCGTGCTCGACGCGCAGTTCGACTCGGACCGCGAGACGGAGGCGGCGATCCAGTCGCTGATCCAGGTCGGCACCTCGGCGGGAGGCGCTCGGGCGAAGGCGGTCATCGCGTGGGACCGCGAGTCGGGCGAGGTCCGCTCGGGGCAGCTGCCGGCCCCTGAGGGGTTCGAGCACTGGCTGATCAAGCTGGACGGCCTGGGTGCGGACGCGGAGCTCGGGTCGGGCGGGTCGTCGGGGCGCGTGGAGTACGCCTATTCGCTGATGGCGCGGGCGGCGGGGGTCGAGATGGCCGAGTGCCGGCTGCTCGAGGAGAACGGTCGCGCTCATTTCATGACGCGTCGCTTCGACCGCGGGCCGGCGGGCAAGATCCACTCCGTGACCCTGTGCGGGACGGCGCATCTCGACTTCCGTCAGAGGCAGACCCATGAGTACGGTCAGCTCTTCGACACGGTGGAGTCGTTGGGGATGGGCGCGGAGGCGAGGGCGCAGGTGCTCCGACGGATGGTGCTGAACATCCTGGCGGCGAACAACGACGATCACACGAAGAACTCGTCGTTCCTGCTGGCGTCGCCGACGGCGTCGTGGACTCTGGCGCCCGCCTACGACGTCACGTTCGCGCACAATCCGACGGGACGATGGACCTATCAGCATCTGATGGGGGTCGACGGGGTGTTCCGCGACGTCGGGCGGGACGACGTCATGCGACTGGCCGACCGGTACCTCGTCCCCGGCGCGTCGGAGATCGTGGCCGAGGTGAGCGAGGCGGTGGCGGGGTGGCGGGGCTTCGCCGAGGAGGCGGGGCTCGACGACGACGCGGCCCGTCGGATCGAGGATGCGCTGCCCCGCTGGTGAGACGGATGTCGGCGGCCGACCGTACACTCCGTTCGAACACACTTTCGAACGACGAGCGAGGCGGATCACATGAAGATCGACGAGAAGGTGCCGGTCGAGACGACCGCCGACGGGGCGCCGCTCCGGTTCGTGTGGCGAGGCGTCGTCTACGGCGTCGTCAGTCCGCCGGAGCGGTGGATCACCCGTCGCGAATGGTGGCGGTCGGCGGATCGTGCACCGCGCGGCGGGGCGGACGACCTGCTCGAGCTGCCGGTCTGGCGGGTCGACGCCCTGCCGCTCACCGACGGCGTCCATCGGATCGACGGCACATTCGATCTGGCACTCGATCCGGCCAGGGGGTCGTGGCTGCTGCTGGGCGTGTTCGACGACCGGGTCGAGCAGCAGCTGTTCGCCTGACCACCGGTACCGCACGACAGGGCGAGGGAATGAACCACGGGCCGCGGTCGTTCCCGATCTCGGCGGGACGAACGCCGTGGCGGACCACGGGCTCGGTCGTCGCCGCGACCAGGAGGACGACGTGCAGGTGATCCGGTGGCTCTTCGACGCTCAGCTGGTGCTGGGTGATCAGACCATCCTCTGGCGTGAGGTCGTGGGCAACGTCTTCGGTCTGCTCAGCGCCCTCGGCGGCATGCGCCGCAAGGTCTGGGCGTGGCCGGTCGGCATCGTCGGCAACGCGCTGCTGTTCACCGTGTTCCTCGGCGCGGTGTTCGACACGCCGAACCCGGTCAATCTGCTCGGGCAGGCCGGGCGTCAGGTCATGTTCATCGCCGTGTCCGTCTACGGCTGGTACCGCTGGCGACGGAGCGCGACCGGCGCCGGGGCGGCCGTCGAGCCGCGGTGGGCCGGTCGACGCAACCGGGTCCTGCTGGTGGTGGCCCTGCTCGGCGGCACCGCCGTCCTCACCCCGATCTTCAGCGCACTCGGTTCGTACGAGCCGGTGTGGGCCGACGCCTGGATCTTCATGGGGTCGCTGCTGGCCACGTACGGCATGGCGAAGGGCTGGGTCGAGTTCTGGCTCATCTGGGTCGCCGTGGACCTCGTGGGCACTCCCCTGCTCTTCAGCGCCGGCTACTACGCCTCGGCGTTCATGTACGTCTTCTACGGGGCGTTCACCCTCATGGGCTTCGTGGTCTGGGCGCGGACCAGGCGACGGAAGCCGCTCGTCGAGACCCGGTGGCCCGACCCCACCCTGCAGCACCGTCACTGACCCGGCTGCTTGGATGGCCGCATGCCCCTGCCCATCGAGAACTACGCCCTGATCGGTGATCTGCACACCGGATGCCTCGTCGGCACCGACGGCAGCATCGACTGGCTGTGCCTGCCGCGCTTCGACTCCGCCTCGACGTTCGGGGCGCTCCTCGGCGACCACGACGCCGGCCGGTGGCTGATCGCCCCCTCCGACGCCGCGGCGACCGCCACCCGGAGCTACCTCGACGACACCTTCGTGCTCGTCACCCGCTGGCGGACGCCGACCGGCGTCGTCGAGGTGACGGACCTCATGCCCTTCGGCGACCGACGGGCCGACGTCGTCCGTCGGGTCACCGGCATCTCCGGGACGGTGCCCATGCGGGTCGATCTCGCCATCCGCTTCGGGTACGGCAGCGCCATGCCCTGGGTCAGACAGGTCGTCGAGGCGGACGGCACCGCCCTGGTCGCGACGGCCGGGCCCGACGCGGTCGTCGTCCGCGGTCCGCGGCTGACCGCCACCGACCACACCCACGAGGCCGGGTTCGACGTCTCCGCCGGCGACGTCGTCGATCTCACCCTCACGTGGTACCCCTCGCACCGCACGCCGCCCACGCCGATCGACGTGGACGCCCGGATCGCCGAGACCACCGCCTGGTGGCGTGACTGGGCCGCGCGCTGCACCGCTCCTCCCGCCTACGAGCGCGAGGTGCGACGATCGCTGCTCATCCTCCGCGCGCTGACGAACGAGGACACCGGCGGGATCGTCGCCGCGGCCACGACGAGTCTGCCCGAGCAGTTCGGCGGGTCGCGCAACTGGGACTACCGCTACGTGTGGCTCCGCGACGCCTCGATGACCCTCCAGGCGCTCATCCTGCACGGCTACGCGGAGGAGGCGGAACGATGGCGTGGCTGGCTGCTGCGGGCGATCGCCGGAGACCCCGCCGACGTCCAGATCATGTACGGCCTGGCGGGCGAGCGGTACCTCCACGAGAGCGAGATCGACGGCCTCCCCGGCTACGGAGGCGCCTCCCCCGTCCGGGTGGGCAACGGCGCCTACCGGCAGTACCAGGGCGACATCTTCGGAGAGGTGATGATCGCACTCCACGAGGCGCGCCTCCTCGGGGTCGACGAGAACGAGTACTCGTGGCCTCTGCAGCGGGCCCTCCTGCAGTACGTCGACGACAACCGGTCACGACCCGACAGCGGCATCTGGGAGATCCGCGGCGAGGTGCGGCACTTCACCCATTCGCGGGTGATGATCTGGGCCGCCCTCGACCGCGGCATCAAGGGCGTCGAGCAGTTCGGCCTGGACGGCCCCGTTGACCGATGGCGAGCGCTCCGCGACGAGGTGAGGGCCGACATCGAGGATCACGGCTGGAACGCCGAGCTCGGCACGTTCACCCAGCACTACGACACCACCGAGGTCGACGCGTCGCTGCTGCAGCTCGCGCAGGTGGGCTTCGTCGAAGCCGACGACCCCCGCATGCTGGGCACCGTCGCCGCGATCGAGCGCGACCTCCTGCACGACGGCCTGCTGCTGCGCTACCGGACGGAGAGCGGCGTCGACGGGCTGGAGGGCACCGAGAACCCGTTCCTCACCTGCTCGTTCTGGCTCGTCGAGCAGTACGCGGCCTCGGGTCGCCTGGACGACGCGGTCGTCCTCATGGACCGCCTGGTCGGCTACTGCAACGACGTGGGCATGCTCTCGGAGGAGATCGAGGTGGCGACCGGTCGCCACGTCGGGAACACCCCTCAGGCGCTGTCGCACCTGGCGCTCGTGCGGGCGGCGGACGCGATCGCGCTCGCCCGGTCGACCCGCGCCTCCTAGGGGACGCCCTCGACGACCACGGCCGCCCTGCTCACGGGGAGCGGGGCGGCCGACGGAGGACGACGCGGACGGATCAGGCGGGCCAGTCCGACGGACCGGTCGAGCCGGCCGCGTAGGTGTCGAGCGGGACCTGCCCGGCCTTCCAGGCGTCGATCACGGGAGCGACGATGGCCCAGCAGCGCTCGGCGACGTCACCGCGGATCGACAGCGTCGGGTCGTCGTGGAAAATGCCGCTGAGGACCTCGCCGTAGGGCGTGAGCTCGGGCTTGCCGAGCGTGACCGACATGGTCGACTTCTCGAGGTCGAAGGGGTTGCCGGAGCCGTTGGTCGTGACGCCGAGCTCCATCGTCTCGGGGCTGATCTCGATGCGCAGCGTGTCGGGCGTCGACGAACCGTTGAGGCCCTCGGGCAGCGCCGGGACGGGCTTGAACGTGATGAGGACCTCCTTGCGGATCTTGGTCATGCCCTTGCCCGAGCGGAGGATGAACGGGACCCCGGCCCAGCGGCGCGTCTTGACCTCGAACTCGACCTCGGCGAGGGTCTCGGTCTGACGCTCGACGTCGACGCCGTCCTCGTCGGCGTACGACGGGACGTCCTTGCCGTCGATGGTGCCGGCCGTGTACTGCGCCCGACGGCTCGACGCGACGGGGTCCGCGTCTCGGACCCAGGTGGCGCGGAGGACGCGGGCGATCTCGCTGCGGAGCTCGACCGAGTCGATCGACGACGGGGCGTCCATCGCGATGACCGCGAGCACCTGCAGCAGGTGGCTCTGGATCATGTCGATCAGGGCGCCGGCCTTGTCGTAGTACTGGGCGCGACCCTCGAGACCGAGGACCTCGTCGTAGAAGATCTCGACCTTCTCGATGTTCTCGCTGTTCCAGACCGGCTCGAAGAGGCGGTTCGCGAACCGCAGGCCGATCATGTTGAGCACCGTGGCCCGACCGAGGAAGTGATCGGTGCGGTGGATGCGCTCCTCCGGGACGATCTTGAGCAGCTCGGCGTTGAGCTCGCGGGCGCTCTCCTCGTCGGAGCCGAAGGGCTTCTCGAGGGCGAGGCGGAGACCGTCGGGCAGGTCGATCTCGGCGAGCGCCTGGATCACGCGGGTGCTGATCGCCGGCGGAAGGGCGAAGTACATCACGGGGGTGCCCTCGCTGGCCTCGAACAGGGCCTTCAGGTGCTCGACCGTGGTGGGGTCGCCCTGGATGTAGCGGCTCGACGCGAGGGTCTTCTTGGCGAGGTCGCTGCCGGCGTCGCCGTTGAACGCCGTCTTGACGACGTCGTCCCATTCTTCGGGGCTCCGCTCGCTGCGGCCGGTGCCGATCAGCTGCACGTCGACTCCGCGGTCGCTCTTCAGCAGGCTGGCGAGGCCGGGGAGCAGCAGACGCTCGGTGAGGTCTCCGCTGGCTCCGAGGATGATGAGGGTGGTGGTGTCTGTCACTGTGCGGCTTTCATGGATGAGGGCGGCGAACGGGTCGTCGCTTGTCGATCTGGCGGCGGGTGGGGATGCTCGGGCCACGGGTGTCAACGCACAGGGCGGACGGGCATTCCCGTCGACCGCCCCGGCCGGTCGTGGCTCGGGTCGCGTCTCGGCGTCGGTGCCCGGTCAACCGTACTGCTCTTGGGCGACGGGCGTCGCACCCCGTCAGTCGGCGTCGCGTCGGACGGTGTCGCGGGGCGCGTCGTCGTCGCCCGCCGCCCTGGCCGCGGCGTCGCCGTCAGCGGTGTCATCGACGTCGGCGGTGTCGTCGACGTCGGGTGCCTCGTCTCCGTCGGCGTCCTCGGATCCTGTGCGCGCCTCCTCGGCGTCCTCGGATCCCGTGCGCGCCTCCTCGGCGTCGGTGTCGCCACCCGCCGTGCTCACGTCCGGCTCGGCGGGCCGAGGGGCGGTGCCGTCGTCGGGGTCGAGGGCGGCGACGATGCGGCCGAGCGAGACGGCGATCGAGACCCCGCCGCTGGTGTCGGTGGTGGGGCGGTCGCGGTGGGCGTCGATCGCCTCCCAGAGGTCGGCGATGCGACGACGGGCCTCGACGAACACGTCGGCGTCGGAGTCGTGACGCCTGATCACCTCGGCGACGCCGTGGAGGGTGTGCGCCACGGCCGGGGCGAGCGAGTCGGGCATGCCGATCTGGCGGCCGATGCGTCGGCCGAGGACCCCCGAGACCTCGGCGATGTCCTGCAGATGGAACGAGACCCGCTCGAACGCGGCCAGTTCGGCGTACTCGCGGCCGAGATCGCGTCGACGCAGCAGCCACCGGGGGTTCATCCTCCGCGACTCGTCGGCGTACTGCACCGACGATCGGACGCTGTGGAGGGTGGCGGGGAGCTCGCCGACGCGGTCCTCCCAGTCATCGTCCTCGAGGGGCCAGGGCGTCTCGAAGACCCCGGCGATCTCGTCGGCTCGATCGGCGAGCGCCTGCCGGACCCTACGGAGCCGCGTGTCCGCACGCGAGGTGTTCAGCGGCGGCACGATCACGAAGTTGACGACGACGCCCACGACGACGCCGACGCCGAGCTGGACGATGTAGCCGATGCCGTACGACTCGGTGTCGGATCCTCCGAGCAGCAGCACGAACAGGCCGGCGGTGAGCACCCAGTCGCGACCGGCGCCGAGCCAGCGGATGCCGGCGAGCACGACGCCGACGCCGACCAGCGCGGCGACGGCGAGGACGCCGGGTGGCCCCTCCTGCAGGGCGAAGACCGCCGTGGCGAGGGCGATGCCGACGACGACGCCCAGCAGCACCTGGATGCCCTGTCGCAGCGAGGCCCGCAGCGTCGGGTACATGGCGATGACCGCGCCGAGGGGCGCGTAGTACGGGTAGTCGGCCGCCGTCCCGGGGATCTGCGGGGCGATCCAGTAGGCCAGGCCCGCGGCGAGCGCCGTCTTCACGGCGAGCAGGAGGCGCGGCTGGGCGAGCAGCACGCGCGTCCAGTGCCCGACGGTGCGGGCGTCCCGGCGGAGGGTCGATGGGCGGTCGGTCATCCTCCGATGATGTCAGTCGGGCGGCGACCCCGACTGGTCGCATCAGCACGTACACTGATCGAACATCTGTTCGAACCGACCCGGCCGGGGGGTCTGAGCACGAGGCACGAGTCATGCGTTTCACCCATCTGCGCGTCGCGTCGGCGTTCAGCGCCCACTACGGCACGGCCCATCCGAAGACCCTCGTCGACGCCGTCGCCGAACGCGGGGCCGACGCGGCCGCCATCACCGACCGCGACGGCCTCTACGGGGCGATCCGGCACATCGGGGCGTGCCGGGCGGCGGGCGTCGACCCCATCGTCGGCGTCGAGCTCGGGTGCCGCGACGACCGGCCGGGCGCCGCCCCGGAGGGCTCGACGGTCGAGCGGATCGTCGTGCTCGCTCACGGGGCGGTCGACGGCGGACCGGCGGGGGCGGGGTGGGCGGCCCTCTGCCGCCTGATCAGCGCCGCGCACGGGCGGGCGACGAAGAAGGCGAGCGGCAGCGCGAACAGCGTGGCGACGATCGGCCGGTCGAGGGTCAGGGCTTTCGTCCAAGGAGACTCCGGGCCGGCGGCGACGGTGCTGCTCGGCCCCGACTCCGACGTGGGCAGACTGGTGCAGGCGGGTCGGCACACGGAGGCGGCGGCGGCGTTGACGGACTGGGCGGCGATGCTGCCCGGAGGGGTCGTGGTCGAGGTCGTCTGCCATCTGACCGAGCCGGGCGAGAGCCGCAGCATCCGACACGCCGCCCGCATGCTCGAGCTGGCCGATCATGTCGGGGTGCCGGCCGTGCTGACCAACGCCGTGCGGTATCTCGACTCCGACGAGGCGGTCACCGCCGACGTCCTCGACTCGGCCGGTCATCTCGCCGCTCTCGGCAGCTTCCGTCCGCAGCCGAACGCTCAGGCGCACCTGAAGGGGGCCGGCGAGATGCGCGGCATCGCGCAGATGGTGACCGACGCCTCCTCCCTGCCCCGCAGCGCCGCCGACGAGATGCTGTCGGCGACCGAGAGGCTGGCCGACCGGTGCCGGCTCGATCCGGCCGCCGATCTCGGCTGGGGTCGCCCGAAGGTCCCCGAGCCGAGCGCCGTGGGCGTCGACGGCGACCCCGATCAGGTGCTGTTCCGTCGGGCCGAGGCCGGTGTCACCGAGCGGTTCGGCGATGCGGGGCGCGAACTGCGCGAGAAGGTCGAGGAGCGCATGCGCTACGAGCTCGGCATCATCACCGGGTTCGGGTTCGCCGGGTACTTCCTGACCGTGGCCGACGTGTCGAGGCTCATGCGCGAGATGAGGGTCCGGAACGCCGCTCGCGGCTCGGGGGCCGGCAGCCTCGTCACCTATCTGCTGCGGATCTCCAACGTCGATCCGATCGAGCACGATCTGCTGTTCGAGAGGTTCCTCGGCAACAAGAGGGAGACCCTGCCCGACATCGACATCGACGTGGAGTCGGCGAGGAGGCACGAGGTCTACCGGGCGATCTTCGACCGCTACGGCAGCAACCGCGTGACGCTGATGTCGATGCAGTCGACCTACCGAGGCAGGGGCGCGGTGCGCGACGCCGGTCTGGCCCTCGGTCTCGACGACGAGCAGATCGATCTCGTCGCCAAGAACGTCTGGCGCTCGAACGCCCGAGACCTGCGCACGGCCCTGGCCGAGAAGCCCGAGCTGCGCGAGATCGCCGAGCTGGCGCGCAGCGACCGGCAGATCGACCTGCTCGTCGATCTCAGCGAGCGGCTCGACCGACTGCCTCGGCACATCTCGATGCACCCGTGCGGGGTGATCCTCGGCGACTCCGACCTGCTCAGCATGACCCCCGTCCAGCCGAGCGGAATCGGTCTGCCGATGAGCCAGTTCGACAAGCACGACATGAACGACGCCGGGCTGCTGAAGCTCGACGTGCTGGGTGTCCGCATGCAGAGCTCGCTGGCGTACGCCCTCGACGAGATCGAGCGGGTCAACGGCTCGAGGGCCGCTGTGGCGGGGGCGCTGCCCGTCGACGCCCGGTACGTCGACCGCCAGGGGCGCATCGAGCTCGACGAGATCCCCCATGACGACGAGCCGACGTTCGCCTCCATCCGCACCACGCACACCCTCGGCATGTTCCAGATCGAGAGCCCGGGGCAACGCGAGCTGATCGGCAAGATGCAGCCCGACCGCTACTCCGATCTCATCGCCGACATCTCGCTGTTCCGTCCCGGCCCGATGAAGGGCAACATGATCGCCCCGTTCCTCGACACGAAGCACGGGTTCCAGCACCCCGACTACGTGCACCCGAGCTTCGCGTCGTTCCTCGACGACAGCTACGGCGTCGTGATCTACCACGAGCACGTCCTGCGGATCCTCGAGGCCACGATGCAGGTCAGCCTCGCCGAGGCCGACGAGATCCGACGGCACATGGGCAAGGGCGACGACGACGCCCTCGAGTCGACGTTCCGGGCACGCACCCGGGCCAACGTCGACCCCGAGACCGGGCGTCGTCGATACACCGATGCCGACATCGACCGCGTCTGGGCCGTGCTGAAGGGGTTCGGCTCGTTCGGGTTCTGCAAGGCGCACGGTGCGGCGTTCGCTCTGCCCACCTATCAGAGCGCCTGGTTGAAGACGCACTACCCGGCCGAGTTCCTCGCCGGCGTCCTCACCCACGACCCGGGGATGTACCCGAAGAGGCTGCTGCTGACCGAGGCGCGGCGGATGGGCATCCCGGTGCTGCCGCTCGACGTCAACGCCTCGACCGACGTCTACCAGGTCGAGCGGCTGCGCCCTCCGGCCACCCCGATCGCCCCGACCCGCACGGGCGACCTGGGCATCCGTCTGTCGCTCGCCGACGTGCACGGCATCAGCGACGCCGAGCTCGCCCGGGTCGTCGTCGGCCGCCCGTACGAGTCCATCACCGACTTCTGGCAGCGGGCGACGCCGTCGAGATCCCTGTTCGAGCGACTCGCGCAGGTCGGGGCCCTCGACTCGCTCGCCGGACCCGACCGGACCCGCGGCGACGTGCTGGCCCGGGTGCGGGCGCTGACCGGCCGGGCGACGCGGCCACGGGCGGTGGACGTCGAGAACCAGCTCGACTTCGCCATCGACGACTCCGACACCGTGCCCACCGGCACCCCCGACGTCGGCATCCGAGACCGCGTGAGCGCCGAGCTCGACATCCTCTCGATGGAGGTCAGCGAGCACGTCATCGAGAGCTACCGGCCCATGCTCGACGATCTCGGGGTGGTCCGGGCCGCCGACCTGCGCGACCACTGGAACGGCACCACGGTGCTCGTGGCGGGCATCCGCATCGCCACCCAGACCCCGCCGATGCGCAGCGGTCGGCGCGTCGTCTTCATCAGCCTCGACGACGGCAGCGGCGTCTCCGACTCGACGTTCTTCGACGAGGCCCAGCAGCGTGCGGGGTCGCTGCTCTTCGGCACCCGGCTCATGGTGATCAAGGGCCGCACGCGTCGCACCGGCGAGCGCGGCATCTCGCTCGAGGCCGACGACGCCTGGGATCTCAAGACGATGTGGCGGGAGTGGAGCGCCACCCGCGCCTCCTCGGGGGTCGGCGTCGGCATCGGCTCGGACGACGCCGGAGCCTGACCCGCGCCCACCCCGCGTCGGCAACTCCTCCTCCCTGCCGCGCACACGCCCCCGACGACCGCAAGTCGCCACCCGCCGCGACACGGGACAGGACTTGCCGACCGCGCGTGCGTAGGGTGGCGGCATGAGCGAGCAGCACGCGAACGGCACCTACGTCGAGCCCGGCCAGGAGTACACCCGCGACACCAACTACATCGAAGACCGGATCACCCGCGACGCCGGCGACGGCTGGCCGGTCGAATCCGGCCGGTACCGGCTCGTCGCCGCCCGCGCCTGCCCCTGGGCGAACCGCAGCGTCATCTCGCGCCGCCTGCTCGGTCTCGAGGACGCGATCTCCCTCGGGCTGCCCGGCCCCACGCACGACGCCCGCAGCTGGACCTTCGACCTCGACCCCGACGGCCGTGACCCCGTGCTCGGCATCGAGCGGCTCCAGGAGGCGTTCTTCAAGCGCACGCCCGACTACCCGCGGGGGATCACCGTGCCCGCGATCGTCGATGTGCCGAGCGGCAAGGTCGTCACGAACGACTTCCCGCAGATCACCCTGGACCTCGCCACCGAGTGGACTGAGTTCCATCGCGACGGCGCGCCCGACCTCTACCCCGAGCACCTCCGGGCCGAGATCGACGAGGTCAACGCCGTCGTCTTCCGAGACGTCAACAACGGCGTCTACCGCGCGGGGTTCGCCGGCTCGCAGAAGAGCTACGAGCGGGCCTACCGGACCCTCTTCGAGCGCCTCGACTGGTTGTCCGGACGACTGACCGATCAGCGGTTCCTCGTGGGCGACACGATCACCGAGGCCGACATCCGGCTCTTCACCACGCTGGCCCGCTTCGACGCCGTCTACCACGGCCACTTCAAGTGCAACCGGAACAAGCTCACCGAGATGCCGGTGCTCTGGGCCTACGCCCGCGACCTCTTCCAGACCCCCGGCTTCGGCGACACGATCGACTTCGACCAGATCAAGAAGCACTACTACGTCGTCCACAGCGACATCAATCCGACCGGCATCGTGCCCGCCGGACCCGACCCGTCGGGCTGGCTGACCGAGCACGGCCGCGAGCGACTCGGCGGACGGCCCTTCGGCGACGGCACTCCCCCGGCTCCTCCCCGCGCCGGCGAAGAGGTGCCCCCGCTCGTCGCCCCGTGATCGGGCCGGTCGCCCGCCTCGAGCGGATCCGCGACGACGCCCTGTCGCTGGCCGACCGCCTGCGACGCGACATGGAGGCGGTGTCCGAGGCCCGCGAGTCGGCCAACGTCGACGACGAGCACGATCCCGAGGGGTCGACCATCGCCTACGAACGGTCGCAGCTCGACGCCATCCGGCTCTCGGCGCTGGAACGGGCCGATGACGCCCGTGCCGCTCTCGAACGAATCGAGTCCGGCACCTTCGGCCGGTGCGAGCGCTGCTCCGCCCGCATCGGCGAGGCGCGGCTCGAGGCCCGGCCCACCGCGAGGCTCTGCATCGACTGCGCGCGGTGACCCGCCCCTCCTACGCCGCGACGAGTGCCAGCAGACGAAGCCCGAGCCGAGGAGGCGCGGAGCCAGGAGCCGAGGAGGCGCGGGTCGGCAGGCCCGTGCCTCACCGAGTCGACGCCGCATCGCCTCCGTAGGCTGGAAGAAGCGAGGTTCCGTCACCGCGCAGCCATCCAGTCGAAGGAGACCGAATGAAGATCGATGAGGCCGAGGTCATCGTCACCAGCCCCGACCGCAACTTCGTCACGCTGAAGCTGACGACCGACGAGGGGGTCACGGGGCTCGGCGACGCCACGCTGAACGGGCGCGAGCTCGCGGTCGTCGCCTATCTGACCGAGCACGTCGTGCCGCTGCTGATCGGACGCGATCCCGCCCGGATCGAGGACACCTGGCAGTTCCTCTACCGCAGCGCCTACTGGCGTCGCGGGCCGGTGACCATGGCCGCCATCGCCGCCGTCGACGTCGCCCTCTGGGACATCAAGGCGAAGATCGCCGGGATGCCGCTCTACCAGCTGCTCGGCGGGGCGTCGAGGACGGGCCTGCTGACCTACGGTCACGCCTCGGGCAAGGACCTCGAGGAGCTGTTCGACAGCGTCCGCGACCACCAGGAGCAGGGCTACAGGGCGATCCGGATCCAGACGGGGGTGCCCGGTCTGAAGTCGATCTACGGCATCGCCTCGAATGCGACCTTCGACGCCAACAGCGGTGTCCGCTACGACCACGAGCCCGCCCAGCGCGGGGCGCTGCCCAACGAGGAGGACTGGGACACCCGGTCGTACCTGCGGCACGTGCCGACGGTCTTCGAGGCCGTGCGGAACGAGTTCGGCCCCGAGATCCCGCTGCTGCACGACGGACACCACCGCATGACGCCCATCCAGGCGGCGTCGCTCGGGAAGTCCCTGGAGCCCTACGACCTCTTCTGGCTGGAGGACGTCACCCCGGCCGAGAACCCCGAGGCGCTGCGCCTCGTCCGCCAGCACACGACGACTCCCCTGGCGATCGGAGAGATCTTCAACACGGTCTGGGACTACCAGCAGATCATCCGCGAGCAGCTCGTCGACTACGTCCGCAGCGCGGTCACGCACACCGGGGGCATCACCCACCTCCGCAAGGTGCTCGACCACGCGGCGCAGTACCAGATCAAGTCGGGCATGCACGGTCCGACCGACATCTCCCCGGTGGGGATGGCGGCCGCGATGCACCTCGGCCTCGCGATCCACAACTTCGGCATCCAGGAGTACATGAAGCACGGCGCCCGGACGGACGAGGTCTTCGAGCAGAGCTTCACCTTCACGGACGGGATGCTGCACCCGGGCGACCAGCCGGGCATCGGCGTCGAGCTGAACGAGCGGGCGGCGGCCGCGTACCCGTACGAGAAGGCCTACCTGCCCTACAACCGGCTGGCCGACGGCACGGTGCACGACTGGTGAGCTGAGCCGGGCGGCCCGGGCCCGGCACGTCGGTCGTCCACCCAGGACACGACCTTCCGCCCCGGGCCGCTCCGACGTACCCTGTGAGCACCCGGCGATGACGCCGCACCACGGCCGACCCGCCCGATCGACGACGATTGGTGCTCGATGACGCTCGTGACGAGCCCCGGCCCCGCAGGAGGCGCGCCCCTGCGACGGGTCGTCCGCGAGTCGTGGGGCCGGGCGGCCGGGCACCGCCTCGACCCCGACGAGCTCCCCCGCCTCGAGCTTCCGGAGGACGACCTCGAGGCGTGGCGGCGCGGTCATCCGCTCGCCCTCGTCCTCCCCGTCCTCCGACGTCTGCTCGTCGACGACGCCGAGGGCTCGGGTCTGCTCGTCGCGGTCGGCGACGAGCACGGCCGACTGCTCTGGGTCGAGGGCGACTCGTCGGCGCGACGGCAGGCCGAGAGCATGCTGTTCGTCGCCGGAGCCGGATGGTCGGAGGCGCGGGTCGGCACGTCCGCTCCCGGCACGGCGCTCGAACTCGACCGAGGCGTGCAGATCCGCGGGGAGGAGCACTGGAATCATCGCGTCCAGGCCTGGTGCTGCACGGCCGTGCCCGTCCACGATCCCGTCGACGGGCGCCTCCTCGGGGTCGTCGACATCACGGGCGACGCCCGGGCCGCGGGGTCGCAGACCCTGCCCCTGGTCCGGGCGACGGTCGCGGCGATGGAGGCGCACCTCGCGCTCTCGAGGGCGGCGGCGGTCGCCAGCGGGTCGACCCGCGCCTCCTCGGCTCCCCGTCGCACCGCACGCGAGCTCGCACTCGCGCCCGAGAGCACGCCCGCGCCGGCGCGCCTGGCCGCGCTCGGCCGAGACGAGGCCGTGCTCTCCGTCGGCGCACGGCGCCTCGTGCTGAGCGCCCGGCACTCCGAGATCCTGCTGCTGCTGGCGCACCGACCCGAGGGGTACCGGGCCGCCGACCTCGCGGACGCCGTCTACGGCGACGTCGACGCCGTCACGACGCTGCGCCCCGAGATGGTGCGGCTGCGGCATGTCGTCGAGTCCGTCGATCCGACGCTCGTCCCCCTGTCGCGCCCCTACCGGCTGCCCCGGCCCATGGGCCTCGACCTCCACGACCTCGCCGCGCTCCTGGGGCGGGGTTCGCATCGCGCGGCCGTGCGGGCCGACCGGGGACCGGTGCTGCCGTCGTCGACCGCGCCGGGAGTCGTCGAGCTCCGGGCGGAGGCGCGGGCCGGGCTCCGCGACGCCGTGCTGGCGGCGGGCTCGACCGACGCGCTCGCCGCCTTCGCCGAGGCCCCCACCGGTCATGACGACGAGACCGTGCTGCTCGAGCTGCTGCGGCGGCTGGCCCCGCACTCGCCCCGCCGCGCCGGGGTCGTCGCGCGCCTCGAGGCGCTCTCCGGCCGCCGCGACGCGATCGCAACCTGATGCAACCCCGCCCCGCATAGTCTGCCGCCGAGCGGCGGGCGGACCCCGCCGCCCCCGGTCGCATCGCGACCGGTCCGACGACGACGTCGAAAGGGACAGCCATGACCGTCACCACCCCTCCCACCACCTACGCGGCGCCGGGCACGCCCGACGCGAAGGTCCGGTTCCGGGCGCGCTACGACCACTTCATCGGCGGCGAGTACGTCGCACCGGCGAGCGGACGGTACTTCGAGAACCCGAGCCCGGTGAACGGCAAGGTCTTCACCGAGGTCGCCCGGGGCGACGCAGCCGACATCGACAAGGCAGTCGAGGCCGCGTGGCGGGCCTTCGACACCTGGCGGAGGACCACGATCGCCGAACGGTCGATCATCCTCAACCGGATCGCCGACGTCATGGAGGCCAACCTCGAGATGCTCGCCGTCGCCGAGACGTGGGACAACGGCAAGCCCATCCGCGAGTCCCTCGCCGCCGACGTCCCGCTCGCGATCGACCACTTCCGCTACTTCGCGGGCGCCATCCGCGCCCAGGAGGGCTCGACCGGCGAGATCGACGGCGACACCGTGGCGTATCACTTCCACGAACCGCTCGGCGTGGTCGGGCAGATCATCCCCTGGAACTTCCCGCTGCTCATGGCGGTGTGGAAGCTGGCCCCCGCCCTCGCCGCCGGCAACTGCGTCGTGCTGAAGCCCGCCGAGCAGACCCCTGCCTCCATCCACGTGTTCATGGACCTCGTCAAGGACCTCCTCCCGGCGGGCGTCCTCAACATCGTCAACGGGTTCGGCGTCGAGGCCGGCGCCCCGCTGGCCAGTCACCCGAACATCCGCAAGATCGCGTTCACCGGCGAGACGACGACCGGGCGGCTCATCATGCAGATGGCGAGCGAGAACCTCATCCCCGTCACCCTCGAGCTCGGCGGCAAGAGCCCGAACGTCTTCTTCGCGGACGTCGCCGACGAACGCGACGACTTCTACGACAAGGCCCTCGAGGGCTTCTCGTTCTTCAACCTGAACTCGGGAGAGGTCTGCACCTGCCCCTCACGGGCGCTGGTGCAGAAGTCGATCTACGACCAGTTCACGGCCGACGGCCTCGACCGGGTCAGGAAGGTGAAGCAGGGGAACCCCCTGTCGATCGACACGATGATCGGGGCCCAGGCCTCGAACGACCAGCTCGAGAAGATCCTCAGCTACATGGACATCGGCCGGCAGGAGGGCGCGAAGCTGCTCATCGGCGGAGACCGGGCCGATCTGGGCGGCGACCTCACCGACGGCTACTACGTGAACCCCACCGTCTTCGAGGGCCGCAACTCGATGCGCATCTTCCAGGAGGAGATCTTCGGGCCCGTCCTGTCGCTGACGAGCTTCAGCGACTACGACGACGCCATCAAGATCGCCAACGACACCCTCTACGGCCTCGGCGCCGGGGTGTGGAGCCGCAACGGCGCCCAGCTCTACCGCGCCGGGCGCGACATCCAGGCCGGTCGCGTGTGGTCGAACACGTACCACCAGTACCCGGCCGGAGCGGCGTTCGGCGGGTACAAGCAGTCGGGCATCGGGCGCGAGAACCACAAGATGATGCTCGATCACTACCAGCAGACGAAGAACCTGCTGGTCAGCTACGCGGACGGCCCGATGGGGTTCTTCTGATGCCGACCGCCAGCCCGTCCCGGGTCGACGTCACCGCCGAGGCCGCCGCGTTCCTGGTGGATCTCACGGCCCGGCACGGTCCGCTGATGTTCCATCAGTCGGGCGGGTGCTGCGACGGCTCCTCGCCGATGTGCTACCCCGTCGGGTTCTTCCGCCTCGGCGCCGTCGACGTCCACCTCGGCGATCTCCGCATCGCGGGTCTCGATCCGATCGAGGTGCACATGTCGCGCAGCCAGTTCGAGTACTGGAAGTACACGCACCTGACCATCGACGTGGTGCCGGGGCGCGGCGCCGGCTTCTCGATCGAGTCCCCGGACGGACGGCGCTTCCTGATCAGGTCGCGCCTGCTCGACGACGCCGAGCTGACGGCCTTCGACCTGGCCGGAGCACCGGAGGAGCGAGGTCAGCCCTCGACGAGCGCGCTGAGCTGATCGTCCGCCGCCTGCGCCATGCGGGCGGCGGCGGTCGGGTTCGCCAGGATGCCGTCATCGGTCAGCCCGGACTTCCAGTCGCCCTCGCCGCCCTCCACCGGGGTCGTCAGGTCGAGCACGTCGATCCCCCGGTCGGCCGCCCCCTCGCTGAGCCGCGTGTTGACGTCGACGGTGTCCGTGCCCCGGTCTCCCGAGGGCGGCAGCAGGGCGGCGACCGGCGTCGCGCCCCGATCGAGCACGCCCTGCCAGAGGGCGGCGACGTCGGTGGCCGTCTCGCCGGCCGTGCGCCCGGCCGCGAGATCGAACGTGCCGGCCTGCACGACGACGAGGCCGCCCTCGGCCGTCGCCGCGTCGAGGTGCTCGACGAGGTCGGCGGCCGTGGCCCCCTCGTACGCCTCGAACGCGCCCTGACTCGCGCCGTCGACAGCCCCGGCCTCGACCGTCTGACGCCACCAGCTGCCGGCGGCGAGCGCATGCGAGTCGCCGAGGATCGACACGGTGACCGCCGGCGGCGTCGACGACGCCGAGGCGGAGGGAGAGCCGCCGGCGTCGGAGGGACGCGTGGCGGTGAGGGCGAGACCGGTCAAGGCCACGGCCGCGACGGCGAGGACCGCGAGCCCGATGTACGGGAGCGGGCCGCCCCGTCGTGATCGCTTCGGTCGCGGGCGGTGTCCTGAGGCCATTCGTCGAGCCTAGGTCATCTTCGACCTGCGCATCGCCCCGCCCGACGTGCGGGCCGGACGCCGCCTCAGTCGACCGGGCCCGCCCGGTCGGGCTCGGGTGCGGGCTCGAGCGCGTGCTCGGGTTCGGGTTCGGGTTCGGGTTCGGACTGGAGCGCGTGCTCGGGCGTTGCCCTGCGCTCCGGGAGGGCGTACACGCCGTGGCCCACCCGAGCGACCCGCCCCTGGCGGGCGAGGACGCTCAGCGTCGACAGCACGCTGCTGCGCCGGTAGTCCGGCAGCGCCTCGACGATGGCCGCGGTGCGCAGCTCGCCGCCCCGCAGGACTTCCGGGATCCGGTCGGCGAGGGAGTCGCCGACGTCAGCGCCTGCATCACCCGACGGGCCCTCCTCGTCGACCCGCGCCTCCTGCAGGTACTCCGCCCTCGCGTGGTCGAGGCCCTCGGCCGAGACGCGGGTGATCGCCCCGTCGGCACCCGACGCCTGCGCGTACGGGGCGAGGGTCAACGAGCGACCGACCCGTGCGTAGACGGCCGACGCGCTCGTTCCCTGGTGCTCCGCGATCTCGGGGTAGGAGGCGCCCCCCAGCAGCAGCACCGCCTCGCCCTCGAGCCCCAGCCACTGGCCGAGGCTCGCGATCTCCCACCCGGCGGCAGTCACCGCCGATCCCCAGACCTCGATGTCGTCGGCGTGCTCCGAGGTGAGCCGCTTGAGGTCGTCGAGCAGATCGAGAAGGCGCTCCCGGGCGTCGTCGACGATCTCGGCGGTGAACTGCGGTGGCCGGCGAAGTTTGATCGATCGTGACATTTGTGAAAGACTATCGAAGTTGCCATCACGGCACCACGACGTCGCCCGGCAGTCCGGGCGTCACACCCCCACACTTTGGAGTTCCCATGGCTTTCGCAATCGTGCGCGCCGGTGGCCGTCAGGAGAAGGTCGAGGTCGGAACGATTCTGACCGTCGATCGCCTCAAGGCCGCGACCGCCGACACCGTCTCGTTCGTCCCCGTCCTGCACGTCGACGGCGACACGATCCTCTCCGGCGACGACCTGGCCAAGGTCACGGTCGAGGGCGAGGTCCTGAACGACCTCCGCGGCCCGAAGATCGTCATCCAGAACTACAAGAACAAGACCGGGTACAAGCGCCGCATGGGCTTCCGTGCCGACCTCACCCGCGTCAAGATCACCTCGATCANGCCCGAAGATCGTCATCCAGAACTACAAGAACAAGACCGGGTACAAGCGCCGCATGGGCTTCCGTGCCGACCTCACCCGCGTCAAGATCACCTCGATCACGACCAAGTAGCACCGCGACCACCAGGAGCTGAGAACACATGGCACACAAAAAGGGCGCATCGTCCACCCGTAACGGCCGCGACTCCAACGCCCAGCGCCTCGGCGTGAAGCGCTTCGGCGGCCAGGTCGTCCTCGCCGGCGAGATCATNAAGGGCGCATCGTCCACCCGTAACGGCCGCGACTCCAACGCCCAGCGCCTCGGCGTGAAGCGCTTCGGCGGCCAGGTCGTCCTCGCCGGCGAGATCATCGTCCGCCAGCGCGGCACCCACTTCCACCCCGGCGCCAACGTCGGCCGCGGCGGCGACGACACCCTGTTCGCCCTCGCCCCCGGCTCGGTCGAGTTCGGCACCAAGGGCGGCCGCAAGGTCGTCAACATCGTCGCCGGCGCCACCGCGTAGGTCGGCACCAGCACGCGCCTCGGGGCGATCGGACCACGGTCCGGTCGCCCCGAGGCGTTCCTGTGCCGCAGCCGACCGCCTGTACCCCTCGCTCAGGAGGCGCGGTGCCGGGCCGCGTAGACGGGACGGATGAAGGCACTCACTTTCCAGTCCGTCACGAACGTCTCCGTCGAAGACGTGCCCGACCCCTCGATCATCGAACCCACCGACGCCGTCATCCGCGTCACCTCGGCCGCCATCTGCGGCAGCGACCTCCACCTGTACGACGCACTCGGCGCGTTCCTCGACAAGGGCGACGTGCTCGGCCACGAGACGATGGGCGTCGTGACCCACGTCGGCTCCGACGTCAGCCGCATCAAGGTCGGCGACCGCGTCGTCGTCCCCTTCGTCATCGCCTGCGGTCACTGCTTCATGTGCGACCGCGGTCTGTTCTCCCAGTGCGAGACCACCCAGGTCACCGAGTTCGACTCCGGCGCGACCCTCTACGGGTTCAGCAAGCTCTACGGCCAGGTCCCCGGCGGACAGGCCGAGCAGCTGCGCATCGCCCGCGCCGACGCGAACCTCATCCGCGTCGGCGACGAGCTCCCCGACGAGCGCTATCTCTTCCTCAGCGACATCCTGCCGACGGCCTGGCAGGGCGTCGAGTACGCGCAGGTGCCCGACGGCGGCACGCTCGTCGTCCTGGGTCTCGGTCCGGTCGGGCAGTTCGCGGCCCGCATCGGCGTCCACAAGGGATACCGCGTCATCGGGATCGACCCCGTCGCCGAGCGTCGCGACATGGCGGCCCGGCACGGCGTCGAGGTCCTCGACCTGACGAAGGACGTCGCCGACGTCGTCAAGGGCATGACCGACGACCGCGGACCCGACTCCGTCGTGGACGCCGTGGGCATGGAGGCCCACGAGCACGCCGGCATCGGCCTCGTCCAGAAGTTCGCCGCCGCACTGCCCTCCCCCATCGGACAGGCCGTCATGCAGAAGGCGGGCATCGACAGCCTCGGCGCCATGCACCTCGCGTTCGAGATCGTCCGTCGAGGAGGCACCGTCTCGCTCAGCGGCGTCTACGGCGGGACCGCCGACCCGACGCCGTTCCTGACGCTCTTCGACAAGCAGATCACCATCAAGATGGGCCAGTGCAACGTCCAGCACTGGATCGACACGCTGATGCCGCTCGTCGAGGACCCGTCCGACCCCCTCGGCACCATGGACCTCGTGACCCACCCCGTGCCGCTCTCCGAGGCCGCCGCCATGTACGACGTCTTCAAGAACAAGGACGACGGCTGCATCAAGGTCGTCCTGAAGCCCTGATCCCGATCAGCCCTCCGGCCGCCCCCTCGACCCGCGCCTCCTCGGGTCGAGGGGGCGGCCACGTCCGGCACGCCCGGGAATCCGTCGAGTTCGCAGACCGTTAACCGAAACGCGTACCGTCGTTCATGACATCCGGAGCAATCCGATGATGGACTAGGCATCGAATCAACAACGCGGGTCTCCTCCCGGTCCCGCGTCGGCGACATCGAAGAGAGAACCATGGATCTCCGGACGGCCGAACACCCCAGGCCGAACCACTTCATCCTGCACCTCAGCGACACGCACCTCGTCGGAGGTGACGGCGCCCTCTACGGAGCGGTCGACAGCGCAGCCCGACTGCGGCAGATCGTCACCGAGATCGAGGCGTCGGGGAACCACCCGGAGGCCATCGTCTTCACCGGCGACCTCGCCGACAAGGGCGAACCGGACGCCTACCGCAAGCTCCGCGCCCTGGTCGAGCCCATGGCCGAGCGACTCGGAGCCCAGGTGATCTGGGCCATGGGAAACCACGACGAGCGCGGTGCGTTCCGGGAGCAGCTCTTCGGGCAGCTCCCGTCGCAGCGGCCGGTCGACCTCGTCTACGACGTCAACGGTCTGCGGATCATCACCCTCGACACGACCGTCCCCGGGCATCACCACGGCGAGCTCACGGGCGAACAGCTCGACTGGCTGGCCGAGGAGCTCAGCACCGATGCGCCCGACGGCACCATCATCGCCATGCATCACCCGCCCGTTCCGAGCGTGCAGGACCTCACCGCCCTCGTCGAACTGCGCGATCAGGCCGCCTTGGCCGAGGTCGTCGAGGGCAGCGACGTGCGCTCGATCATCGCGGGGCACCTCCACTACTCGACGAACACCGTCTTCGCCGGCATCCCCGTCTCCGTGGCCTCGGCCACCTGCTACACGCAGGACCTCAACGCCGCAGGCGGAGGCACCCGGGGGCGCGACGGAGCGCAGTCGTTCAACCTCGTGCACGTCTACGACGGCGCGGTCGTGCACTCGGTCGTGCCGATCGGCACCTACGAGACGGTGGGCGAGCGGGTCCCGGCCGACGTGGTCGCCGAACGCCTCGCCCTGGCCGGCGTGCGGATCGCCCCGGCTGCGCCGCGACACCGCGCGACGGACACCGCTCCGGTGCCCCTTCCCGTGCAGCAGGACTTCGCGCTGACCGGGCCGATCGACACCCTCTGAGCCGTCGCCGCGCGGGGCTCGCCTCCGTGCGGCTCGGACGGGCTCGCCTCCGCGCGGCTCGGACGCCCCGGACGTCATGCCGCACCCGTCGTCGTGCCCGACCCGTCCTCGTCGCTCCCGACCCATCCCCGTCGGCAACTCCTGCCCCCTGCGTCCTCCGCGCCGCTGGACCGGCTGCTGACGCCCCGCGCGCGCACAGAGCCGGAGTTGCCGACGGCGACGGCGACGGCACTCCCGAACCAGCCGGGCACCCGCGGTCCCGCCCGGTGGTGGGCAACTCCTGCTCCCTGCGTCCTCCGCGCCGCTGGACCGGCTGCTGACGCCCCGCGCGCGCACAGAGCCGGAGTTGCCGACGGCGACGGCACCCCGAACCAGCCGGGGGCCCTCCGTCCCGCCCGGACGGCAACTCCTGCCCACTGCACCCCCGACGCCGCCGCACCGGCTGCCGACACACCTCGCACGCACAGCACCGGAGTTGCCGACAGCGGCGGCACCCCGAACCAGCCGGGCGCCCGCCGTCCCGCCCGGTGGTGGGCAACTCCTGCCCACTGCACCCCCGACGCCGCCGTACCGGCTGCCGTCGCCCCGCGCGCGCACAGAGCCGGAGTTGCCGACGGCGTGGCACCGAGTCAGGGGACGACCAGCCTCGACGCAGCCTCGGCCATCGTGTCGGCAAGTCCTGATTCCGGTTCGACGCGGGAGTCGTCGGTCCGCCTTTCCGGCCTCACGAGCGCAGGCGGCAGGAGTTAGCGACACTCGAAGACGAGGCGAAACCGCGCCGCGGGACGGGGCGGACCCGCGGTCGAGTCGAGCCTGAGGCGTCGGCGGCTGCCTCTCCGGGTCGGCACGAGGTTGCCGGCGCGGCGCGGCGCGGGTCGGGTCGGCCCTGGGCCGGCTCAGGACCGTCGGGCTGGAGCCGGCCGACCCGAAGCGGCCGGCGCGAAGCAGCCAGCCCGCAGCGGCCGGCGCGAAGCAGCCAGCCCGCAGCGGCCGGCGCGAGGCAGCCGGCCCGCAGCGGCTGGCGCGAGCCACAGCCGACACGCAGCGGCCGGCGCGAGGCAGCCACCCCGCGGCGGCCGGCGAGAGCCCATGGGCCTCTTGCGCACGGCCGGCTGGTGGTCAGGCGGCGCGCGCCGGATCCGAGGCCATGGAGACGCGCATCCGCCGCAGGTACCCATCGCGCAGCACATGACGCAGCCGCGCCGGCAGATGCGGCACGACGGCCGCAGCGACGGCCATGACCAGGTCGTAGCGTCGGGCCGCCCGGGCGTCCCACGGCAACTCGAACTGCCGACGCACCTCCGGCGGGAGGGACCCCGCGGTGACCAGGCGGGCGACGGGCATGACGGCGCGCAGCCACCACGGTGCCGCTGCCGGGTGCAGCAGCCGCTGCGCGACCGAGCGCGTCGCATCGTCGACGACGAGGGTGGCGAGCGAATGGTCCCAGTAGCGCCCGAAGGCCGCCCGGTCGGCGGGCCACAGCTCGCGGGGCATCTGCAGGGCCGTTCCGACCACGGCGTACTCCTGATAGAGGGCGTCGGCGACGGGGCCGGGAAGCGGGCCGTGGACGCGTTCGAACACGGTCATCGCCGAGTCGTACAACGTGGCTGCGACCCAGAGCTGCAGCTCGGGGTCGAAGGCGTCGTAGACGATGTCGGCGTCGGGCCCGGATCGCACCGGCCGATGCGCGCGCCCGACCTCGCGCCGGACGTGCGCACGCTCGGCGGGCGTCCCGAAGACGATCGCGTAGAGATACGTCATCGTGCCGTGCAATCTCGAGAGCGGTCGGTCGGCGAAGTCGCTGTGGTCCGCGACGCCGTGCCCCACGGCGGGGTGGGCCAGCTGCAGCAGGATCGCCCGGCCGCCTCCGGCGAGGAGCACCGACTCCCCCGCCATGTCGGAGATGCCCCGCACGTCGGAACCGCGCAGTGTCCACGGAAGCCTCATCCGGTCAGCCTACGGCCCGGCCTCGGTAGGGTTCCTCCATGTCGACGCCCGAATTCGTCCTGTCCCTCCGCGAGAAGATCGGCACCGAGCGCCTCTGGTTGAGCGGCGTCACCGCCGTCGTCGTGCGGGGCGACGACCTCCTCCTGGTGCGACGAGCGGACACGGGCGCCTGGACCCCGGTCACCGGCATCATCGACCCCGGCGAGCACCCCGCTGATGCCGCTGCCCGCGAGACCCTCGAGGAGGCCGGGGTCGTCGCCGTCGCCTCCCGACTCGCCGCTGTGGGTGTGACCGACGAGATCGTGTACGGCAACGGCGATCGTGCCCAGTACATCGATCACACGTTCGTCATGAGCTACCGCGCGGGCGACCCGCACCCGGCCGATGGCGAGAACACCGAGGCGCGCTGGTTCGCCCTGGACTCGCTGCCGCCGCTGGGCGACGAGATGCGGCGGCGAATCGACGCGGCTCTGTCCGACGAGTCGGCCGCCCGCTTCGGGACCGCCGCCGACTGACCGGAGCCGAGGAGGCGCGCGAGGGTCCGCCGACCCGCCGCCGTCTAGCCCTCGATGCTGCCCTGGGGCCCGCCGGCCCGGAGCGCCCGGCGGTCCTGCTCCGCGCTCTCGCGGGCGACCCGGTCCATCTCGGCCTGCTCCCAGGGTGCCGGGAACGGGTAGTACCGCTCGAGGAAGTCGGTCACCGTGGCCGTGCGCTCGTCGTCGCTGACCTCGGGGAAGCTGCCGTCGTTGAGGCAGAAGAAGTCGTAGGAGCGCTTCTTCAACAGCTCGGAGAGCGAGGCGAGCCCCGACACCATCGTGGTGTCGACGTAGCTGACCCGCGCGTTCTCCTGCACGATCGCACGACCGGTCATGAGCGAGTAGTAGTGGTACAGCGAGTTCGTGACCGAGATGTTCTCCTTCGCCCGGAACGGGCTGGCGGCCGTGGCCGAGAACTCGTCGGCGAACTCGTGCTCGAGCTCGTACATGACGCTGCGCCGGAGCGGAGCCGCCGTGTGCTCGAGGTGCCGCGTCGTCACGCGTCCGAAGCGCTGCTGGAGCAGGCGCCGGTTGACCCGGGCGGCGTTCTCGAAGCCGCTGCGCTCCGGGTTGTTCAGGCCGAGACCGATGCGGGTGTCCGCCTCGATGAACTTCGTGACGGAACCCGGTGAGAAGAACATCGACGGTGCGACGGGCCGGCCGAAGAACATGTCGTCGTTCGAGTACAGGAAGTGCTCGCTCAGCCCCTCGATGTGGTGCAGCTGCGATTCGACGGCCTGCGAGTTGTGGGTCGGCAGGTACGAGAGGTCGGAGAAGAACTCCTCGCTGCGCACCACGCGGACGCGGGGGTGGTCGCCGAGCCACTCGGGCACCGGCGAGTCGGTGGCGATGTAGATGTTCCGCACCCACGGCGCGAACATGTAGACCGATCGGAGCGCGTACTTCAGCTCGTCGATCTGACGGAACCTGGCGGCGGCGTCGTCGCCCTCGCCGACGACGTGGCGCTTGGCCTGTGCCGCCCGAGCACGCTGGTACTCGACCGAGTTGCCGTCGACCCACGAGAAGATGAGGTCGATGTCGAACGTGATGTCGGTCGCGTGATCGTCGAACATGTGCGCGAGGGTGGGCCACTCGAGACCGAAGCGCTCGACGGTGTCCTCGACGGCCTCGACCCGGGGCAGCGCCGTGCGCATGAGCGCGTTCTCGGTCGGAGCCAGGATCTCGTCGTCCGTGACGATCCAGAACTCGACCTGCACGGCCGTGCCGGCGCCGTACCGGAGTCGCCCGATGGGCTCGACCCGGGGCCGGTAGATCTTGAAGATGCGCTCGTTCTCGGCATCCAGGCCGCCCTCGACCACGAGGACCGCGCGTCCTTTGCCTGCTTTCGCGTAGAACGGCTCCGTCGCCGAGGCGGCGACCATGGCGGCCACGAAGGCCTCGCGGTGGACGATGTCGACGGCGATCACCGGACGGATGTCGTTCCCTCGGACGAGGAGGTACGGGATGTCCGACTCGTCGAGGACGCGGCGCAGGTAGAGCAGGTCCTCGATCATGGACTGCTGGGGAGTCAGATGCCCGTTCAGCAGGGTGAACTGCCCCTTGCGGAGCACGACGTCATCGCGATCGAGACCACCGGATCGGGTACGAGGGGTCAGCAGAGGGCTCTCCGTCGTACCGGTGATCTCGGTGACCATTCAGACTCAACCTTCCGTGCGGGCCTCGGGTAGGCCGCTTCACACTGGGGAACATTTGATTTTAGCGGTAGCGGCGTCTCTGCGCCGATCGCCGCCGCCGACGCGGGAAGGTCTCAGCGTCGACCGGCCCGCGAGGACGGCACGGAGGCCTCGTCCGTGGGCACCTTGACGAGGATCCCCACGGCGATGAAGACGGCAGCGGCCACGAACTGGAGTGCCGCCCAGGGCTGCCCCTCGATGGGGATGACCACGACGGGGTTCCAGATGACGGCGACGGCGGCGAGCAGTGGGGTCGCCCACCATGCCCGGCCGCGGACGGCGAAAACGAGCATGATGAGCGCCAGGATCGACACGACGTACCGGAACCCGATGAACAGCCCCGAGTCAATGAGCACGACACCGACGATGAGAGCCACGGCCCCGAGGAGACCGGGGGCCAGAGCGGGACGGGTGTAGGCGGGGGCGGTGGGCGTTGGCACGTCTGGGAACCTCTCGATCGACCGCCGACGGCGGTACCGCCCGAGTTTATCGGCCCGCCGGCGCCGGCCTCAGTCGATGTCGTAGGGGACGTTGAGCACGCTCAGGGGACGGCTCATGGGCGGCTCGTCCCGGAGGCGCTCGAGGCCCGGACGCAGTTCGGTCAGCCAGGCCTCGTATCCCTCGGCACTGAGGCGACCCTGCTCGTCGACGAACTCGGGTCGGATGGCATCGCCCGACTCGTCGGCCAGGGCCGGCCAGAGGTCGAGGTACTGCGCGCGGACGGTCGACGAGAACTGGCGCAGGTGGCGGTTCGCATCGCGGATGCGCGGAGCGAGCTCCGCACCCCGGGGCAGGATGGACTGCAGCAGCAGACGGGTCCCCGGCAGCTCGCGGCGCATGGTCACGAGGAGGCTCTCGACCCCGCGCACGACCTGCTCGACCGACCGACGGCCCGTGAAGTCGTTCGTCCCGATGAGCAGCACGACCGAATCGGGACGAGCCGCCACCACGGCGTCCACGCGTTCGGCCAGCGTGGCCGTCGTGTCGCCGTCGACGCCCAGGTTGACGACGTCGTCTTCGGGGAACCAGGCGGCCCAGTCCCCGGCACGGGTCACGTCGTCGCCGACGAACACCACGGTCTCATTCTTCGACATGGTCGACCTCCTTCTTCACAGCGTTGTCGCACCATGCTGTCAGCACGCGCTGGGAACCGACAAGGAGGCACGTCAGGGTCATGCCGCGTCCGTGGCGTCGGCCGGTGCTCCCGATGGTGCGACGACCCGGTGCGCCGCGTCCCGCTCGGCCGTCGCGGTGATGCGTTTGAGCATGCCGGAGAAGATCACCCCGTGGAACGGGAGGATGGCGAACCAGTAGAGACGGCCCCCGAGCCCCTGCGGGAAGAACACCGCGCGCTGTCGATAATGCGAGCCGCCGCCCTCGACGGGTGTGACGGTCATGTCGAGCCACGCGCCTCCCGGGACCTTCATCTCCGCTCGGAGACGCAGGAGGGTGCCGTGCTCGATCCTCTCGACGCGCCACCAGTCGAGGGCGTCGCCGACGCGGAGCGTCGTCTGGCTGCGCCGCCCACGACGCAGACCGACCCCGCCGACGAGGCGGTCCATCCATCCCCGGGCCGCCCAGGCCAGAGGGAACGAGTACCAGCCGTTCTCGCCGCCGATGCTCTCGACGACACGCCAGAGCTCCGCCGGCGGGGCGCTCGTCTCGGTCTCGCGATCGTCGGTGTAGACGGTGTGACCCGACCAGTCGGGATCGCTCGGCAGCAGGTCGCTCGGGGCACCGGAGACGCTGCTGTCCTGCCAGCTCGTCTCGACGTCGCCGTCCTTCTCCTTCTGGAGGGCCAGCCGGACGGCGGTCCGGTAGCGGAGCAGGCCGCTCGCCGGTGGAGCGATGTGCTGATCGATGTCGTGCTCATGCACGACGCAGTCGTACTGCAGCGACGCGATGATCGGCACGGCGAGCGCCCGCGGCACGGGCGTCACGAGATTGACCCACTGCGAGGCGAGCCAGGGCGTGAACACGGGGAGCGACGCGATCGGCCGCTGCTTCAGCCCCGCCTCGAGCGCGTAGCCGTTCATCATCTGCCCGTACCGCAGGACATCCGGTCCCCCGATGTCGAAGGTCCGATTGACGTCGGCGGGCACGTCCGCCGCCCCGAGCAGGTAGTGCAGCACGTCGCGCACCGCGATCGGCTGGATCCGGTTGCGCACCCACTTCGGGGCCGGCATGTAGGGCAGGACGTCGGTCAGGTGACGGATCATCTCGAACGACGCGGACCCCGAGCCGATGACCACCCCGGCCTGCAGCGCCACGGTGGGGACCCCGCTGGCGAGGAGGATGTCACCGACGTCCTTGCGGGACTGCAGGTGCTTCGACAGCTCGCCGTCCGGATGCAGACCCCCCAGGTAGACGATGCGCCGGACACCGGCGGCCGACGCCGCGTCGGCGACCGTGTGGGCCGCTCGGGCCTCGGCATCGCCGAAGTCGCCCTTGCCGCCCATCGCGTGCGCCAGGTAGTAGACGACGTCGACACCCGCCATCGCGGGCCCGACGGTCTCGGGATCGGTCAGATCGCCGGGGAGCACCTCGACGTTCTGCGCCCAGGGGACGTCGACCAGCTTCTCGGGCGAGCGCACGAGGACCCGGACGTCGGCCCCCGCCTCGACCAGTCGGGGGGCGAGACGACCCCCGATGTAGCCGGTTGCGCCCGTCACGAGCACCCGCCTGCCGGACACGCCCCCCTCGATCGGGGTCGCGTCGCTGTCGAGCGGATTCTGGGGGTTCGAATTCTCGGGGGGCACGCGCCCACCGTACGCCGGACCCCCGACACCCAGCCGGTCTCGTCGGGACCCGCCCGGCCGAACGTCAGGCGGGCGCGGGCACGCCGAGGATCTCCCGCGTCCGACGGACGTCGGCCGCGATGTGCTCGATGAGCGCCTCGAGCCCGTCGAAGCGCACGTTGCCCCGAACCCAGTCGACGAACTGCACCGTGACCTCGCGGCCGTAGAGGTCCATGGTCACGTCGAGCAGGTGCGCCTCGACCTGCTTCGCCGGGACCCCCTCGAACGTCGGATTGTTCCCGACCGACACGGCTGCGGGGTAGCTGACGCCGTCGACGAGGACACGGGCGGCGTAGACGCCGTCGGCGGGCACGAAGCCCTCGCTGAAGGGCGCGAGATTCGCCGTGGGGAACCCCAGCTCGCGCCCGCGCTGCTCACCCTTCACCACGATCCCCCTCACCGTGGGTTCCCGCCCGAGGAGGTCCGCGGCCTCGCCCACGCGGCCCGAGTCGAGCAGCTCGCGGATCCAGGTCGAGGAGGCGCGGCGCCCGCCGGCGGGACGGACGTCGTCGATGGACACCACTCGGAATCCGCGCGAGGCGCCCAGGTCGCGGAGAGTCGCCACCGACCCGCTCCCCCGGACGCCGAACCGGAAGTCATCCCCGACGAAGACCACCCGGGCATGCAACGCGCCTGCCAGGATGCGGTCGACGAACTGCTCGGGGGTGAGCGCGCGCAGTTCTTCGTCGAAGGGCAGCATCAACGTCGCGGCGACCCCCGCGGCCTCCAGCAGTTCGCGCTTCTGCCGGTTGCTCACCAGGGCCGTCGGAACCCGGTCGGGTCGCAGCACGGCGAGGGGGTGCCGGTCGAAGGTGACGACCGTGGCCGTCAGCCCCTCGGCGGCGGCGACCTCCTCCAGCAGGTCGATCACGGCGCGATGGCCCACGTGGACGCCGTCGAACTTGCCGATCGTGACCGCGCTGGGGCCGAACCCGGCCGGGACGTCCGCCACCGATTCGTAGAACTCCATCAGCGCGCGATGTCGTCGGAACGCGGACGCGTCCGTGCCAGCCACACCATCCCGAGCACGGGCAGGATGAGCGGGATGAAGCCGTAGCCCCGGCCGAAGAACGACCACACGGTGTCGTCGGGGAACAGCTGGGGGTCGAGGGTCGTGAGCAGGCCGACGATCAGCACACCGGCCAGCTCGAACGAGATCGTGGCCCAGGCGACCGCGTACGAGGCCCGACCCCGCTTGATGAGCGAGACCGTGGCGACGATGTAGACCACGGCCGCGAGGGCGCTCAGCGTGTAGGCCAGCGGAGCCTCGGAGAACTGCTCGAGGATCTGGAAGACCGATCGACCGGTGGCGGCGAGAGCGAGCACGGCGTAGACGGCGATGAGGACGCGGCCGACCCCGACCGCACGCGTTGACTTCTGAGTGTCCATCACGACCAAGGATATGACGCGGGGGCGCCGGTCGACGACCGTGCGGGGAGGCGGTGGGTCATGCGGTCTGCACCGTCCAGATCTGCAGCATCCGGTAGACCATGACCGCGACGGCGAAGACCGCGGCCGAGAGCACCACGTTGCTCCAGCGGGACCTGTCGACCAGCGCCCAGACGACCGCGAGCGGCGGCAGCAGGATGGCGGAGATCAGGTAGATGTAGAACTCGACGACGTTGCCGGTCGGATCGTTGCCCGCGAAGGGCGCGACGATCGCCACGACGAGCTGCACGAGGAGCAGGACCAGCACGACGGCGGCGGCCCCGACGGTGACGTCGTTGGGCAGCCTGCCGGCCAGCCCCGCCACGAGGCACACGATGCCGGCGAGGCAGGCGACGACGACCTGCAGCCAGGTGAACCACTCGATCACGAGACGACCTCGTCGGTCGGGAAGTTCACGATGGGCTTGGCCCGACCGCCGCGGACCGAAACCAGCCCGGCGAGAGCGCCGGCGGGAGTGAGCGCCGCGAGGGGACCCTCGGTGTCGGCGCGCTCCACCGCGACGCGCTTGCCGTGTCCGAGGTCGACGGTCTCGCCCGCCGTCATCCGCCAGACCGGGAACAGCGTCTCGGCCACGGCGGCCGGGGGGATGAGCGCCGGGGCGACGTCGATGCCCTCGAGGACGGAGGCGCTCCTCACGTCGAACGGCCCGACCCGGGTGCGCCGGAGGGCCGTCAGGTGCCCGCCGACCCCCAACGCCGCGCCAAGGTCGCGAGCCAGGGCTCTGACGTACGTCCCCGAGGTGCACGAGACGCGCACGTCGAGGTCGCGGACGAGGAGCCCGTCGACGACGCTCTCGCGGCGGTCGAGCACGGCGAACTCCGTGATCGTGACGTCGCGGGCCGTCAGTTCGACCTCGACGCCCTCACGGGCGAGATCGTAGGCCCGTCGTCCGCCCACCTTGATGGCGCTGACGGTGGTCGGCACCTGGCTGATCGGACCGGTGAGCGCGGCGACGCCCGCATCGACTGCGGCGTCGTCGACGTCCGCCGCCGACACCCGCTCTATGACGTCGCCGTCGCTGTCGTCGGACGTGGTCGAGACCCCGAGCCGGATCGTCGCGTCGTAGCCCTTGTCGAGCCCGACGAGGAAGGTCAGGAGGCGCGTGGACGAGTTCAGACCGAGCACGAGGAGACCGGTGGCCAGGGGGTCGAGGGTGCCGGCGTGGCCGACCTTGCGCGTCCCCGCCGCACGGCGGACCCGGGCGACCGCATCGTGGCTGGTGATGCCCTGCGGCTTGTCGACGAGGAGGATGCCGCTGTTCACCAGACGACGTTATCGCAGGTGAGCGGGCCCGGGAGCCGCGCGGCCCTCAGCACGCGTCGTCGAATCGCCGGCGCGGGTGCTCGGGGTCCGTGCCGTCGATGACGGCCGACGCCGTCGCCCGGGCGGCGGGGCGGTCGTCGTCGGCCGACACCCACACGCGGTAATGCCAGATGCCCGCGAGCCCGGCACGGCTCAGATCCGACCCGTCGACGAGGAGGACGGCGTCGGCCGGACCCGTCACCCAGCTCGACTCGACGGGGCGGTCGGCCTCGGCGTCGTAGGCCGCCTCGACCCATCCCGTGCTGCCCCCGAGGCGGAAGGGCTCGATGAGGACTCGGCGGAACACGCTCTCGTCCAGCTCGGGCGCGGCGTCGCGCCCCGCACCCTCCGGGCGGCGGGAGAACGCCGACACCGACGCGCGGAACGCCGTCAGGCCGGACTCGAGCAGCGCGTCCGCCAGGTCGTCCGCCAGGCCGGCGGTCGCCACGGAGCCGCCCGGAGGACCGTCGACCGCGACGATGACGCGGCCGCGGCCGTAGTTGTGCCCGATCTCGTTCGCCAGTTCGCGGAGCGTGTCCCTCTTGGCCGGAGCCCATCTCGTCGTCATGCCCCCACGCTACGCCGCACCCCCGACAGCGCCCCCGGCGGCGGCGCGCAGGCTGCGGCAGCCCCGAGGCCCCTAGGCTCGGCGGGTGAGCATCTCCCCCGCCGTCAGCGACTGGTTCACCGTCAACGGGCGCGATCTGCCGTGGCGCCGGCCGGGGTTCCCGGCCTGGGGCACGCTGGTCAGCGAGGTCATGCTGCAGCAGACGCCCGTGGTGCGCGTGGTCCCGCGTCTCGAACGATGGCTCGACCGCTGGCCCCGGCCGGCGGACCTCGCGGCCTCCCCCGCGTCGGAGGCGGTGCGGGCCTGGGATCGCCTCGGCTACCCCCGTCGGGCGCTGGCGCTTCACGCGGCGGCCGTGGCGATCACCGAGCGCCACGGCGGCGTCGTCCCCGAGGACGTCCCGTCGCTGCTCGCCCTGCCGGGCGTCGGCGATTACACGGCGCGGGCGGTCGCCGTGTTCGCGTACGGCCACCGGCACCCCGTCGTCGACACGAACGTCCGACGAGTCCTCGCCCGAGCGGTCGAGGGACTCGCCGAACCCTGGGCGCCCAAGGCCTCCCGGGACCTGCCGCTGATGGAGAGCCAGCTTCCCGACGACGCCGAGGAGGCGCGGGTCGCCAGCGCAGGAGTCATGGAGCTCGGGGCACTCGTCTGCACCGCCCGCTCCCCCTCGTGCGACGCGTGCCCTCTGCTCGCACAGTGCGCCTGGGTGGCAGCGGGCCGTCCGGCCCATGTCGGCCCGCGCCTCCCTGGTCAGGCGCGATTCGCCGGATCCGATCGGCAGGTCAGGGGGCTCATCATGGCCGAGCTGCGCGCGAGCGACGTACCCGTGACGAAGAAGGAGATCGACGCCGTCTGGCCGGAGCCGCTCCAGCGCGACAGAGCCCTCGCCGGGCTCCTCCGCGACGGTCTCGCCGCAGGTTCGCCCGACGAGGGCTACCGCCTTCCCGACTAGCGGGTCGAGCCGTCCGGCTCCGCGAGGTCGTCGCCCGAACTCGCCGCGTCGACCGCAGGGTGCTCGTCGCGGGGGTCGTCCCCGTCCAGATCCTCATCGTCCAGATCGTCGGCGTCGAGATCCCGGGGCTTGACGTACGGGTCCGCCTCGCCGGCGAACTCGGCGGACGAGGCCATCGTCTGGCTCTCGTGATCGCGCTGTCGCGCCTCCTGCAGGAGTCGGTCGATCGAGGCGGCGTTCTCGGGCAGGGCGTCGAGGATGAACTCGAGACTCGGGGTCAGCCGGGCGGTGATGTTCTTGCCGACCTCGCTGCGGAGCATGCCGGTCGCGGACTTGAGGGCTGCGCCGGTGTCGCGGCGCTCCTCGTCCGTGCCGTAGACCGTGTAGAAGATCGAGGCGTGCTGGAGGTCGCCGGTCACCTTGACGTCGGTGATCGTGACGAATCCGAGACGGGGATCTCTGATGCCGCGTTCGAGACGCCGCGCCACGATCTCCTGGATGCGGTCCGCCATCTTGCGGGCGCGTTGCGCGTCAACCATTGTTCGCTCCTTCGTGCTGTTCGCCGGGGTGGCGAGAGGGGTGAGGCCCCGCCCCGACCGTAGTCGGAGCGGGGCCTCGTGTACTGCGACGACGCGGGATCAGACCCGCGGCTTCTCGACCATCTCGATGGTCTCGATCTCGTCGCCGATCTGGATGTCGTTGAACTTGCCGAGACCGATACCGGCCTCGAAGTCCGTCCGCACCTCGGTGACGTCGTCCTTGAAGCGGCGGAGCGAGTCGATCGCCAGGTTGTCGCCGACGACGACGCCCTCGCGGATGACCCGGGCCCGGGCGTTCCTCGTGATCGTTCCGGAGCGGACGATGACACCGGCGATGTTGCCGACCTTCGACGAGCGGAAGATCTCGCGGATCTCGGCGACACCGGACTGCTTCTCTTCGAACTCGGGCTTGAGCATGCCCTTCAGCGAGTTCTCGATGTCCTCGAGAGCCGCGTAGATGACCGAGTAGAAGCGGACGTCGACGCCTTCGCGAGCGGCGCGCTCACGGGCCTTCGTGTCAGGACGGACGTTGAACCCGATGATGACGGCGTTGTCCACCGTCGCCAGGTTCACGTCGCTCTCGGTCACCGCACCCACACCGCGGTGGATGATGCGCAGCTGCACGCTGTCGTCCACCTCGATCTTGAGCAGCGACTCCTCGAGCGCCTCGACGGCACCCGACACGTCACCCTTGATGATGATGTTGAGCGCTTCGACCTTGCCCTCTTCGAGTGCACGGGTGAAGTCCTCGAGCGAGATGCGCTTGCGGGCCTTGGCCAGCGACGCGTTGCGCTCGACGGCCTCGCGCTTCTCGGCGATCTGGCGGGCCGTGCGGTCCTCCTCGGTGACGAGGAAGGTGTCGCCGGCTCGCGGGACGCTCGACAGACCCTGGACCAGCACGGGGCGGCTGGGGTAGGCCTCGAGCACGGCCTCGCCGTTCTCGTCCATCATCGCTCGGACGCGGCCGTAGGCCGTCCCGGCGACGATGGCGTCTCCGACGCGGAGGGTTCCCGACTGGATGAGCACCGTCGCGACGGCACCGCGTCCCTTGTCGAGACGAGCCTCGATCGCGACGCCTCGGGCGTCCTTGTCGGGGTTCGCCCGCAGGTCGAGACCGGCGTCCGCCGTGAGGAGGACCGCCTCGAGCAGCGCGTCGATGTTCTTGTTGTCGCGCGCTGACACGTCGACGAACATGACGTCTCCGCCGTACTCCTCGGCGACGAGGCCGTATTCGGTGAGCTGCTGGCGCACCTTCGCCGGGTTCGCACCCTCTTTGTCGATCTTGTTGACCGCGACCACGATCGGCACGCCGGCCGCCTGGGCGTGGTTCAGCGCCTCGACCGTCTGCGGCATGATGCCGTCGTCGGCCGCGACGACGAGGATCGCGATGTCGGTCACCTGCGCACCACGGGCACGCATGGCGGTGAACGCCTCGTGACCGGGTGTGTCGATGAAGGTGATGGCGCGCTCGACGCCCTCGTGCGGCGCCCACACCTGGTACGCACCGATGTGCTGCGTGATCCCGCCCGCCTCGCCGGCGACGACGTTGGCGTTGCGGATCGCGTCGAGGAGTCGCGTCTTACCGTGATCGACGTGTCCCATGACCGTGACGACCGGGGGACGGATCTGCAGGACGGACTCGTCCTCGTCCTCGAGCTCCTGCTCGAGGTCGATGTCGAAGCCCTCGAGGAGCTCCTTGTCTTCATCCTCCGGGGAGACGACCTGGATGTTGTAGCCCAGCTCCTCGCCGAGGACCTGGAAGGTCGCCTCGTCGAGCGACTCGGTCGCCGTCGCCATCTCACCGAGGTGGAAGAGGACGGTCACCAGGTTGCCGGGGCTGGCGTCGATCTTGTCGGCGAAGTCGCTGATCGAGGCACCGCGGCGGAGACGGACGATCGTGCTGCCGTCGCCGCGGGGGACGCTGACGCCACCCAGCGACGGAGCCGACCGCATCTCGAACTCGGCCCTCTTCGTGCGCTTCGACTTGCGGGCCTTGCTCTTGCCGCCACCGCGACCGAAGGCACCGGCCGTGCCGCCGCCGGGGCCACGACCGCGACCGCCACCGCCACCGGCGGGACGGGGCGGGCCGAAGCCGGGGCGGAATCCGCCGGCAGCACCGGGGGCGCCGCCGCCGGGACGCTGGAACCCGCCGCCGGCGCCGCCGGGACGGGCACCCGCGCCGGCGGGACGCTGGCCGAAGCCGTTGGGACGGGGGCTGGCGCCGACACCGGGGCGCGGGGCGCCGGGGCGGGGTGCGCCGGGACGGGGAGCCATGGGGCGGGGGCCCGCTGCTCCACCGGGACGCGGCATGCTGCTGGCCGCACCGGATCCGCCGGGACGCGGAGCACTGGGTCGCCCCATGCCCTGGTTGCTGGCGAAGGGGTTGTTGCCGGGGCGGGGAGCACCGGGGCGCGGGCCGCCGGGCTTCGGACCCGCGGCACCGGGGGTGGCGGCGTCGGCGGCCGGAGCAGTGGTGTCGTCCTTCGCCGCAGCGGCGGCGGCGCGCTGCGCCTCGGCCTGGGCCTGACGCTCGGCGACCGTCAGGGGCGCCACGGGGGCGGGAGCGGCCTCGGCGTCGGGCTCGCTCGCCACGACGGGCGCGGGCTCCGGCTCGGCGACGGGGGGCTTGGGCGCGGCCGGGCGGGGTCCGCCGGGCTTGGGCGCCGATGAGGCCGGCGTCTTGGGGGCGGCGGCCGGAGCGGCCGGAGCGGCCGCGGGCTTCGCGGCGCCGGCGAAGGCCTGGCGCAGCTTGCGAGCCACGGGGGGCTCGACGCTGGAGGACGGTCCCTTGACGAACTCGCCCATCTCCTTCAGTTTCTCGAGTGCGGTCTTGCTGTCGATCCCCAGCTCGCTGGCGATCTCGTGTACGCGTGGTTTAGCCACAGTTCTCCTGTCTCGGGCCCTTCCCGAGACGGGAGGGGCCTTCAGTTCTGGACGGGTCTCATTTCGAGCCGCTCATTAGTTGTCCATGTGCCGTTCAGCCTGTTCTGTCGTGGCTACTGGTCGTGCAGGGGTGATCCGCATGAAATAGGCGCGGAGCTCGTCGACGTCGGGTTCTGAGTCGAGGCGGAGCGCACGGCGGAAGGCCCTGCGCTTCGCTGCCGACTCGAACGCGTCGATCGACGGCGTCAACCACGCACCCCGCCCGGGAAGCGTCGCGGTCTGGTCGACCACGAGATGTCCGTTTCGGGCGACGACCCTCACGAGTGAGGATCGCGGAGCGCGCGCTCGAGTACCGATGCACGTTCTGACGGGTTCCACCTTACCCCCTCGGGTCGTCGGACGGGAGACGCTCGGGGCGAACGGCGTGGTGCGCCGATCGACCCCGGGCGACTCGAGTTCGGAGAGGCCGGCTCAGTCGTCCTCGAGGATCGAGTCGGGCTGGATGTCGATTCGCGCGCCCGTCAGCTTGGCGGCGAGGCGGGCGTTCTGGCCCTCCTTGCCGATGGCGAGCGACAGCTGGTAATCGGGCACGAGGGCGCGGACGGCCTTGGTCGCCTTGTCGATGACGAAGGCGGACGACACCTTGGCGGGCGACAGCGCGCTCGCGACGAAGACGGGCAGATCGCTCGAGTAGTCGACGATGTCGATCTTCTCGTCGTTCAGCTCGGTCTGCACGGCGCGGACCCTCGCGCCCATCTCGCCGATGCAGGCGCCCTTGGCGTTGACGCCGGCCTCGGTGGCGCGGACGGCGATCTTGGTGCGGTGCCCCGCCTCGCGGGCCAGGGAGACGATCTCGACGACGCCGCTGGCGATCTCGGGCACCTCGAGGGAGAACAGCTTGCGGACGAGCGACGGGTGCGTGCGCGAGACCGTGATCTGCGGCCCCTTGGTCCCCTTGCTGACGCCGGTCACGTACACGCGGATGCGCGAACCGTGCACGTACTTCTCGCCGGGCACCTGCTCCTCCGGGGGGAGGATCGCCTCGACCGTCCCGAGGTCGACATGGACCATGCGGGGGTTCGGACCCTGCTGGATGACGCCGGCGACGATGTCGCCCTCGCGCCCCTTGAACTGCCCGAGGACCTTGTCGTCGCCGATGTCGCGCAGACGCTGGTTGATCACCTGCTTCGCGGCGAAGGCGGCGATGCGACCGAAGTCGCTGGGGCTGTCGACGGACTCGCCGACGACCTCGCCCTCCTCGTCGCGCTCGATGGCGAAGACCGACACGTGACCGGTCTTGCGGTCCAGCTCGACGCGGGCGGCCGGCACACGGCTCTCCGGCTGGTTCGTGTGCTTGAGGTAAGCCGTGAGGATGGCCTGCTCGATGATGCCGACGAGTTCGTCGAAGGGAATTTCACGCTCGCGCTCCATGAGGCGCAGCACACTCAGGTCGATGTCCACTGAGGGCCTCCACTATTCAGATCTGCAGGCTGCACGCGCGGTGGCGCGCACAGCATCCTCCTACGGTACCCGAGTGGCGGACCGCCGCGACACCGGGACGTCCGACGACCCGCGCCTCCTGGGCCGGGACCGAGGAGGCGCGGGTCGTCGGTCGATCAGACGGTGCGGGGAGCCGAGAGGGTCGCGACGGCCTCGGCCACGGGCACGGGGGTCCGCTCGCCGGTCCGGCGGTCCCAGAGCTCGACGACGCCCTCGCCGGCCGACCGGCCGACGACGACGATCTGCGGCACCCCGAGGAGCTCCGCGTCACCGAACTTGACCCCGGGCGAGACCTTGGGCCGGTCGTCGTAGAGGACGTCGAGACGGTTCGCCTCGAGTTCGGCGGTCAGCCGCTCCGCGACCTCGAAGACGACGGGGTCCTTGCCGGTGGCGACGACGTGCACGTCGAAGGGGGCGACATTGGCGGGCCAGACGAGGCCCTTCTCGTCGTTGTTCGACTCGGCGATGACCGCGAGGATGCGCGTCACGCCGATGCCGTACGAGCCCATGGTGACCGTGGCCTGCTTGCCGTTCTCGTCGAGCACCTTGAGGCCGAGCGCCTCGGCGTACTTCCGACCGAGCTGGAAGACGTGGCCGATCTCCATGCCCCGGGCCGTCTCGATCGGCCCCGAGCCGTCGGGCGCGGGGTCGCCCTCGCGGACCTGAGCGGCCTCGATGACGGCGTCGGGGACGAAGTCGCGGCCGGCGACGAGACCCGCGACGTGCACTCCCTGTCGGTTCGCGCCCGTGACCCAGGCCGACCCGTCGACGACACGGGGGTCGACGACGTAGCGGATGCCGGAGTCGGACTCGAGCCCGAGGACCTGCGGGCCGAGGTAGCCCTTGACGAGCACGGGGTGCTTGGCGAAGTCGGCCTCGCCGGCCGCCTCGACCTCGGCGGGGGCGAAGGCGACCTCGAGGCGCTTCATGTCGACGTCGCGGTCGCCGGGCAGACCGACCACGACCAGCTCGCGAGAGCCGTCGAGGTGGCTGAGAGCGACGACGACGTTCTTCAGGGTGTCGGCCGCCGTCCACTCGCCGCCGTCGGGGCGTGCGTGGTGCGCGTTGAGCTGCGCGACCAGCGTGTCGATCGTGGGGGTGTCGGCGGGCTCGAGCTCGAGCGCCTCCGGGAGACCGTCGAGGGGCACGGCGCCCGGCACGACGGTCGTGAACGCCTCGACGTTGGCGGCGTACCCGCCGGCGGAGCGGACGAAGGTGTCCTCGCCGACGGCCGTCGGGTGCAGGAACTCCTCGCTGCGGGAGCCGCCCATCGCGCCGGCGTCGGCCTTGACGATCACGTACTCGAGGCCGAGACGCGTGAAGATGCGCTCGTAGGCGTCGCGCTGCGCCTGATAGCTGGCGTCGAGACCGGCGTCGGACACGTCGAACGAGTAGGCGTCCTTCATGGTGAACTCGCGGCCGCGCAGGAGTCCGGCACGCGGACGCGCCTCGTCGCGGTATTTGTCCTGGATCTGGAAGAGCGTCAGGGGGAGGTCCTTGTACGACGAGTAGAGGTCCTTCACGAGCAGCGTGAAGGCCTCTTCGTGGGTGGGCGCGAGCAGGTAGTCGCCGCCCTTGCGGTCCTTCAGACGGAAGAGAGCGTCGCCGTACTCGACCCAGCGACCCGTGACCTCGTAGGGCTCCCGGGGCAGCAGAGCGGGGAAGTGGACCTCCTGGGCCCCCGCCGCCTGCATCTCGTCGCGGATGACGGCCTCGATCTTCGCCTTGACCCGGAGGCCGAGAGGCAGCCAGGCGAAGACTCCCGGCGCCTGGCGACGGATGTACCCCGCGCGGACGAGGAGCCGGTGGCTGGTCACCTCCGCATCGGAGGGATCTTCACGGAGGGTTCGGACGAAGAGCTGGGACAGACGTGTGGACACGGCCCTAGCTTAGGGCCGACGCCCGTTCGCTCCCGTGGCACGGAGCAGCCGGGCGCCACCCGACCTCACCAGGGACGGCCGTCGTACTCCTGCGGATTCTCGTCGTAGTAGCGCTCGCGGTCGGCGTCCTGCTGCTGCTCGCGCCGGCTCTGCTCGCCCTGGTCGCGCAGCCGGTCGAGCGGGTCGCCCGACCCGCCGCCGCCCTCGCCCTGGTCGTCGCCACCGGCGCCGGGCTCGCCCTCGTCGCCGGGCTGCCGATCGCCGCCCTCCTGCTCGCGCTGCGCCTCCTCCTCCTTGTCGCCGAGACGACCGTCGGCCTCCTCGAGGGGTTCGGACGTGTCGGGCGCCGCCGCGTCCTCCGGCGGCAGGAAGCATCCCTCGGGCGCCTCCGCGATGGCCTCCCGCCCCTCGCCGAAGAGCTCCTCGGCGTCGTCGAAGCGCTGCTCGAGAAGGGCGGCGTCACCCTGCGCCTCGATCGTCAGCACGAGGTTCGTGCGGATGACGCACGAGATGGTCGGGTCGTCGGGGGCCAGACGCAGGGCCGTGCCGAACTCCTGCCGGGCCACGTCGAGGACCCCGATCCGGGCGTAGCCCGCCCCGCGATCGAAGTGATGCACCCAGGGTTCGACGACGTTGGCCAGCCCGAGCGGCTCACTGAACGAGGTGCTCCGCTCGTAGGCCCCCTCGTCGTAGGCCCATCGGGTGAGACCCGCCAGGACGGGCAGGCTCAGCAGCTTGACCGCCACGAGCAGCGCCACGACGACGACCGGCAGCGACCACAGCACGAGGCGTCGTCGGAGGCGACGACGGTACGCGTCGACCGCCGTCTCGTCCACAGGCGAGGTGCCGCCCCACCGGTCGACGGGCGGGGGGCCGGTCACGGCCGTCACGACCGTGCCCGATCCGCCGAGCGGGGAGCCGAGGAGGCGCGGGACGACCCGTCGCCCCGGGCCGGCCGGATCTCCCGGAGCGCCTGCAGAACGAGCAGGACGTCGAGGAGCACCAGGACGACGAGGGGCACCGCGGCGAGCCAGTAGAGCTCGGTGACGCTCTCCGCGCGCGCGTCGGTCGAGACCACGCGGCCGTCGCGAGCATCGGCCACCGCGGCGTCGACCGGGGTGTCGGCCTCGCGGTGGACGTAGGGGACGCCGAGCTGGTCCGCGATCGTCCGGAGCGCCTCCTCGTCGATGCGGGACACCGCCTCGGGCGAACCGGCCCGGGTGCGGTCGACGATGTACTCGTCGGTCGAGTAGTCGTCGCCGTAGCCGTCGAAGACCTTCATGCGGCCGCCCTCGGCGGTGCCGTAGCCCAGCACCGCTCCCCCGTCGACGTCATCCGCCGCGGCGGCGAAGGACCCGGGGTCCTCGTCGGCCGTCTGCTCGCCGTCGCCCAGGTAGTAGACGACGTTCGCCCGTCCGGGGTCGGTCTCGCGCGCTTCGGACAACCGCTCGGCGAGGAGGTCGTTCGCCTCGCTGATGGAGCTGCCCGACGAGTAGTAGGTGATCTCGCGGTTCATCACCCGGGCGGCGGTGAGGAGCGCCGACGCGTCGTCCGTCAGCGGCGTCCGCAGCACGGCCGAGCTGTCGAAGGAGATGAGCGAGAAGCGGGCGCCCGCCAGCTGCTCCGTCACGGAGGCCACGTCGGCACGCACGCCGTCCAGGCGAGGGGCGCCGTCCCCCCAGTCCTCCGCCGCGATGCTCGAGGTCGTGTCGACGACGAAGAAGACGTTGAGATCCGCCGCCGACGCGGGCGACGAACCGCCGGGCACCCCGGGGCGTGCGGCGATGACGAGCAGCAGCACGACCACGGCCGTCCGCCGCGCCCACGCCGCCCTGAGGCGGGGACTCCGGCGCTCGGCCACGAGCCGCCAGCCCGCGAAACCGCCGAGCACGGCCGCGGCGACGATCAGCACGCCGACGGGCAGCACGGGATCGAACACGACCGGCGTCACAGTCGCACCCGCCAGAGGAGCACGAGCGCGGCGGCGGCGGCGAGCAGCCCGGCGATCGCGAGACCCCTCGGGTCATCGGTCACCACGAGCCGGCGGGTCCCGGTGAACAGGCCCGCCTCTCTCGCGTCGATCCGCTCGATGATCCCGGCCACGCTCGTCGCGTCGTCGAGCGCGTAGTAGGCCCCACCCGTCGACTCGACGGTCGTCCGGAGCTCCGCGGCGACCTCGTCGGCGACGGCGTCGGTCGAGTAGTCGGCCGGGTTGACCGCGTAGACGCGGACGCCGCGCTCGGTCGCGAGCTCGCCGGCCTCGGGCAGCGTGACCAGCGCCTCGCCGTTGACGTAGTTGTCGGTGGCCAGCACGATCGAGCGCGGTCTCGTGCTCTCGCCGTCGCCGTCGCCGTCGCCGTCGCCGTCGCCGTCGAAGCCGAGCAGGCAGGAGGCGAGGCCGTCGCCGATCAGGCTCGCCCCGCTGCCGAGGTCGGTTCCCGACCAGTACCGCGTGCCTTCGTCGCCGGCGCTGTCGAACGACTGCCGGTAGAGCTCGAGCTGGGTGCGGACGAAGTCGTAGTCGTCGGTCAACGGGAACGCCGTCACCGTCGAGCTGTCGAAGAGCGACAGACCGATCCGCTCTCCGTCGAGACCCTCCGCGAGTCGACCGAACGTCTCGACGATCTGCGAGTCGACCTCGGTCATCGACCCCGAGACGTCGAGGCAGAGCATGATGTCGCGCTTGAACGACGGCGGCTCGACCACATCGACGCTCGACACCCGCGAGGCCAGCAGGCCCGCGACTCCCCCGAGCCCGATCAGGCCGACGAGGGCCGCGACGAGCACGAGACGGTAACGGGAGACCAGGCTTCGGTAGACGGGGAGGCGCGTGAGACGTTCACCGTGCGCCACGGGTGTGCCGAGACGCCGCCGTCGATCGCGGTCACGGCGCCGACGGCGGACCTCGAACAGGGTCACCCCGAGACAGACGAGCGCCAACAGGAGCGGCATCCACCAGAAGATCAGGCCCATGAGCGCACGACCTCCCGAGCGGTCTCGAGAGCCTGCGCGGGCTCGCCCGGCCGCAGCCGTTCGAACGCCGGCGGGTAGAACTGCGCGACCGCCCCCGTGAGTCGCGGCAGGTCCGCCTCGCGGAGATCGGCGAGGGTCATGACGTGCGTGTCGACCCCGTCGGTCTCGTGCACGAAGAACCGCAGCAGCAGACTGAGCCGTGAATGGACCGCGCGGTCGTCGAGGACCCCCTCCTCGGACGCCGACGCGATCTCGTCGATGAGAGCGAGGTAGCGGCTGCGGAGCGAGGCGAGATCGGCCGATGGCTCCCGACGGAGGGCGAGCCGCGCCTCCGGAGGCAGCCGACGCGCGGTGAATCGCGCCACGAAGACGAACCAGCCCGCCACGAGGAGCAGGAGGACGAGACCGAGCGCCGTCCACAGCACCCAGCCCGGGTACTGATAGGGGCCGAAGAACCCGTTATCGGCGAGCACGGCGGTGCTTCTCGATCAGGGCGAACAGCGCCGGCACGACGGCGGCACGACTGCCCACGCGTTCGCTGCTGATGCCCAGCGACCGCAACCCGCGCACCGTCCGGTCGTGCAGCGACTCGTCCGCGCGATCGAACTCGCGCCGGAGCTCGCGGTTCTCGCGCAGATACGCGGGCAGCCCCGCCATCTCATGGACGTCGTACACGTCGGTCGCCCGGCTCCCGCGGGTCATGAGATCCGCGTCGCCGACGGTCAGCCAGACGATCTCGTGCTGGGCGCGCAGCCGACGGAGCAGCCGGGTGAGGCGGTCGTCGAGAGCGACGTCGTCGGTGACGACCAGCAGCAGGGAGCGACGCCGCACCCCGCGAGCGACCCAGTCGAGCAGGCCCACGAGGTCGCTGCGCGCCGAATCGAGCGAGACCCGGGCGTCGATCCGCCTCAGGAGCATCTCGAGATGCGCCTCCGTGCCGCCGGACGGGAGCGCGACGGCCCCGGATTCGTCGCCCATGACGAGCGAGACCGTGTCGCCGTGGGTGGCCGCGATGTATCCGAGCGCCCCGGCAGCCATCACCGCGATGTCCTTCTTCGTCTCGCCCCCGGCCGCGGTCGCCGCCATGTTGCGACCCGTGTCGACGACGAGGACGAGATGCTGGCGCCGGCTCGCGATGTAGCGCTTGACCAGAGGCTCCCCGTGCCGTGCCGTCGCCTTCCAGTCGATGTCCTTGACGTCGTCGCCCGCCACGTACGCCCGCAGATCGTCGAAGTCGTGGCTGCGACCGTGGTGCACCGACGCGTATCCGCCCTCGAGGAGATCGAGGGTGCGCCGATGAGCGAGCAGCGACATCGTGGTCCGAACACGGAGGAGCAGGCCGGGCACGGTGGTCAGGGCGTCTGCACGGCGCCGAAGACGGCGTCGATGATGGTCTCGGGGGCTACCTCGTCGGCCGTGGCCTCGTAGCCGAGGATGATGCGGTGCCGGAGCACGCCGTGACGCAGGTGCTTGACGTCCTCCGGGATGACGTAGTCGCGCCCGTGCAGAAGAGCGAGCGCCCTGGCCGCCTGAGTGAAGGCGATGCTGCCTCGCGGGCTGGCGCCGAACCGGACGTAGTCGGCCAGGGAACCGGGCAGGTACTGCTGCGGGTGGCGGGTCACGTAGACCAGCTGGACGATGTAGTTGACGATCGACGGATCGACGTAGACGCGCTTCGCGAGACCCTGGAGGAACAGGACGTCGTCGAGCGAGACCCCGGTGCGGGGCTCCGGCGCCTCGTCGTCGTAGACGCCGGACTCGATGCGTCGGATGATCTCGGCCTCGTCGGCGGGTGACGGGTAGTCGAGGACCTCTTTCAGCAGGAACCGGTCGAGCTGCGCCTCGGGAAGCTGGTACGTGCCCTCCTGCTCGATGGGGTTCTGCGTCGCGAGGACCAGGAACGGGTGCGGCAGCCGGTGCACGACGCCGCCGATGCTCGTCTGACGTTCCTGCATCGCCTCCAGCATGGCGCTCTGGGTCTTGGCGCTCGATCTGTTGATCTCGTCGAGCAGGACGAAGTTCGAGTGGACCGGCCCGAGACGCGTGACGAAGGTCGACTGCCGGGCGTCGTAGATCTGCGTGCCGGTGATGTCGCTCGGCAGCAGGTCGGGGGTGCACTGGATGCGCGTGAACGACGCCTCGACGGACTGGGCGAGGGTCTGGGCGGCCGTCGTCTTGGCGAGACCCGGGACGCTCTCGAGCAGCACGTGGCCCCCGGTGACCAGAGCGATGAGCAGGGTGTCCCGGAGCGAGGTCTGCCCGACGACCTTGCGCGAGAACGCCTGCGACACGGCGATGACGACCTCGCGTGCCCGGTCGAGCTCGCCCGGGGTGATCGGGCCGCGGTCTGGAGCAGCAGGCGGGGGCGTCGTCGTGTCCGTCACGCGCCCACTGTAAACCAGGCGGCCATCATCGCCCCTGAGCGGGATGACGAGCGCGGATGCCGGCGGAGCTACCTCCGGAGCGCCTTGCGGGCCAGCGTGTTGCCGACGTACTGGACCAGCTGCACCAGCACGATGATGAGCAGGACGGCGGCCCACGTGACGACCGGGTCGAACTGGCGGTATCCGTACAGCAGGGCGAAGGCGCCGAGACCGCCGCCGCCGACGTACCCCGCGACGGCCGACATGTCGACCAGCGCGACGAAGATGAAGGTGTAGCCGAGGATGAGCGGCCCGAGGGCCTCGGGCAGGATGATGCTCCGGATGATGCGGAACGGGCCGGCTCCCGCCGCACGGGCCGCCTCGACGACTCCCGGCTGCACCGTCAGGAGGTTCTGCTCGACGATCCGCGAGATGGCGAACGACGCCGCCAGCGACAGGGTGAAGATGATGGCCGAGTTGCCGACGCCGCTGCCCACGGCGACCCGGGCCAGCGGCTGAGCCGCGGCGAGGAAGATGATGAACGGGATGGGACGGAACACGTTCACGACCACGTTGAGCACGCTGAAGACGGCGCGGTTCGCGAAGAGCGCTCCCCCGCGGGTGAGGTAGAGGGCCAGACCGATCAGCAGCCCGCCGATGCCGCCGAAGAACAGGGTCAGCGCGACGATGTAGACGGTCTCGTAGGCGGCCTGCCAGAGCAGAGGCTGCAGTTCGATGAGGGAGTCCATGTCAGCGTCCTTCCGAAGCGGATGAGGGGAGCTCGGTCGCGGCGGCGCCCAGGTCCGCCAGGGCGGCGTCGATGTCGGTGGGCCTCCCCGACAGGGCGAGGGTCAGGGTGCCGAACGTCCGCCCCGCGATCTCGTCGATGCCTCCGTACACGATCTCGAAGCCCACGGCATGACGGGCGAGCGCACCGAAGACGTGCCCCTGGTCGACGCCGCCCTCGGAGACCCGGACCGTGACGAGCCTGCCGGCGTGCCGACCTCGGAGCGCCGTGAGCTCGTCGCCGTCGGGTGAACCCGCGACGACCGTCGACACGAACCGCCGGGTCGAGGTCTCGCGGGGTGCGGAGAAGACGTCGAAGGTCTCGCCGATCTCGACGACGCGCCCCTTGTCCATGACGGCCACTCGGTCGGCGATGGACTTGATGACGTCCATCTCGTGGGTGATGACGACGATCGTGATGCCGAGCTCGGCGTTGACCCGGCGAAGCAGGGCCAGGACCTCCTGCGTGGTCTCGGGATCCAGCGCGCTGGTCGCCTCGTCGGCGAGCAGGATCCCCGGCGAGGTCGCCAGGGCGCGAGCGATGCCGACCCTCTGCTTCTGTCCGCCCGAGAGCTGATCGGGGCGGGCGTGCGCCTTGTCCGCCAGCCCGACGAAGTGCAGCAGATCGCTGATGCGGCGCTGGTGCTCCGATCTGGGGACGCCGGCGGCCTTCAGCGGGAACTCCACGTTGCCCCAGACCGTCTTGGACGAGAAGAGGTTGAACTGCTGGAAGATCATGCCGATGCCGGCGCGCTTGACGCGCAGCTGCCGCTCCGACAGACCGGTGATCGGCGACCCGTCGATCTCGATCCGACCGCTCGTCGTCGGCTCGAGGGCGTTGATGAGCCTGACGAGCGTGCTCTTGCCCGCACCGGAGTAGCCGATGATGCCGAAGATCTCGCCGTCCGCGATCTCGAGGCTGACGCCGTCGACGGCCGTCAGCGGCGCCGCGCCCTTCTCGCGAGGCGGGTACGTCTTGACGACGTCGGTCAGGGTGATCGCGGGCATGGTTCTCCTCGTCGGGGGCGGGGCGGACACGACCCGCGCGCCGGCGTGGCGCGCGGGTCGTGTCGTGGGGTCGTGCTCGGCGTCAGCCGTTCTGCTCGACGAGCTCCTCGGTCTCGGAGAGCGACGACTCGAGGTCGGCGACGGGGACCTTGACGGTGACCGCGGTGCCGCCCGAGTTCTCGACGACGCCGTCGGTGACCGCCTGGGTGTCCTGGTAGATCTCGACGAGCTTCGCGTACGTCTCGTCGTCCTTGTCTGCCTCGCGCGCCGCGAACACGTTCACGTAGGGCAGCGCCTTCGGGTCGTTGGGGTCGTCCTGCGCGATGATGTCGTCGGGCGAGAGGCCGGCCTTCGTCGCGTAGTCGTTCGTGATGATCGACCCGTCGAAGTCGGGCAGCGACGTCGCGGCGAGATCGGCGGCCACCGGGGTGACCTCGACCGTCGAGGCGTCCGTGTCGATGTCGTTCACACCCGAGAAGATGCTGCCGCCGTCCTTCAGCTCGATGAGGCCGTTGGACTGCAGCACGAGCAGCGAGCGAGCGAGGTTGCTGGCGTCGTCCGGGACGGCGATGGTGTCGCCCTTCTCGAAGTCGCTCACGTCGGTGTACCGCTCGGAGTACAGCGGCAGCGGGTAGATGGCGGTCGAGCCGATCGGCACGAGGTCGGCGTCGGCGGCGACGTCGTACTGCGCGAGGTACACGATGTGCTGGAACTGGTTGAGGTCGACCTCGCCCTCCGTGAGCGCCGGGTTCGGCTGCTCGTAGGTGCCGAAGTCGACGAGTTCGACGTCGATGCCCTCGTCGGCGGCCGCGTCGACGAACGTCGCCCAGTAGGGGTCGCTCTTGCCGACGACGCCGATGCGGACGGTCTCGTCGGACGAGCCCCCGCGCGACACGGCGAAGCCGATCCCGACGGCGGCCAGCACGAGCACGACGACGACGATGATCGCGATCAGTCGGCCGGGGCCCTTCTTCGGGGCGTCGATCAGGGGGGTGGCGTCGGTCATGGGTGTCCTCTCGATGGCACAGGGAAGCCCCGAGGCCGGCTGCTGTGCGGACCATCGAGGCGCTTCCATGATGACGCACCCCGCCGCTCCGCGCTCACCGGGGAGTCACACGACGACACACACGTGCGCCTCGTCCGTCTCGGGGAGGGCACCACGACGAGGAGGCGCGGTGCGGCTCTCGCCGCGCCGCGCCTCCTCGGGGGGAACCGTGTCGTCAGACCGTCAGGACCTGAGGCGAACCGGTCTCGCCCGGGGGCATCTCGGCTGCGAGGCGGTTGGCCTCGTCGATCAGCGTCTGGACGATCTCGGACTCGGGGACCGTCTTGATGACCTCGCCCTTGACGAAGATCTGGCCCTTGCCGTTGCCCGAGGCGACGCCGAGGTCGGCCTCGCGCGCCTCGCCCGGTCCGTTGACGACGCAGCCCATGACGGCGACGCGGAGGGGCACGGTCATGCCCTCGAGGCCGTCGGTCACGTCGTTGGCCAGCTTGTAGACGTCGACCTGGGCACGCCCGCAGCTCGGGCAGCTGACGATCTCGAGCTTGCGCTCACGGAGGTTCAGCGACTGGAGGATCTGCAGGCCCACCTTGACCTCCTGCGCGGGCGGGGCGCTGAGGCTGACGCGGATGGTGTCGCCGATGCCCTCGCCCAGCAGGATGCCGAAGGCGGTGGCGGACTTGATCGTTCCCTGGAACTCGGGACCCGCCTCGGTCACGCCGAGGTGCAGAGGCCAGTCGCCCCGCTCGGCGAGCTGACGGTAGGCCTTGACCATGACGATCGGATCGTTGTGCTTCACCGAGATCTTGAAGTCGTGGAAGTCGTGCTCCTCGAAGAGGGAGGCCTCCCAGACGGCGGACTCGACGAGCGCCTCGGGCGTCGCCTTGCCGTACTTCTGCAGGATGCTCGGCTCGAGGGATCCGGCGTTGACGCCGATGCGGATCGAGACGCCCGCCGCCTTGGCCGCGGCCGCGATCTTGCCGACCTGGTCGTCGAACTTGCGGATGTTGCCGGGGTTGACCCGGACGGCGGCGCAGCCGGCGTCGATCGCCTGGAACACGTAGTTGGGCTGGAAGTGGATGTCGGCGATGACCGGGATCTGGCTCTTCTTCGCGATGATCGGAAGGGCCTCGGCGTCGTCGCGGCTGGGCACGGCCACGCGGACGATGTCGCAGCCGCTGGCCGTGAGCTCGGCGATCTGCTGCAGGGTCGCGTTGATGTTGGGGGTCGGCGTCGTCGTCATCGACTGCACGCTGACGGGTGCATCACCGCCGACGAGGACCTTCCCGACCTTGATCTGCCGCGTCTTGCGGCGCGGGGCGAGGACTTCGGGGACCTTCGGCATTCCGAGATTGACTGCTGGCACGTCCACATCGTAATCCTCGGCGCTGAGCGCCGAGTGACCGTCAGCCGAACAGCGAGATCGGGTTCACGATGTCGGCGTACACGAGCAGCACGCTCATGCCGCCGAGCAGGATGACGACGGCGAACGTCAGCGGGATGACCTTCGCGGTGTCCACGGGCCCCGGGTCGGGGCGACGCAGGAGCTTCGCGAAGCCCCGACGCACGGCCTCGACGAGCGCACCGGCGATGTGGCCGCCGTCGAGCGGCATCAGCGGGATGAGGTTGAAGACGAAGAGCGCCACGTTGAGACTCGCGAGGAGGTTGACGACGTAGGCGGCGCGGTCGACGATAGGGACGGAGTCGAGGCTCACGATCTCGCCCGCCATGCGTCCGACCCCGACGACGCTGACGGGGCCGTTCGCGTCGCGCTCCCCGCCGCCGAAGGCGGCCTCCGCGACCCCCACGAGACGCTGGGGCAGGTGGATGATCAGGTCGACGACGTGGGTGACGTTGGCCCACACGGCCGGCAGGACGGCCGTGACGGGCTGACGGGCCGTCTCGGTGGCGAAGCCGATGCCGACGAAGCCGACCTCTCGGGTCACCGGGGTGCCGTCCGCCTCCTCCTCGTACTGGCCGGTGCTCTCGTCGACGACGTAGCGCTCGGAGAGCGTGGGGGTGACCTGCAGCGTCCGCTCCGACCCGTCGCGGTCGACGACGACGTCGAGCGTGGTGTCGGCGGAGGCCCGGAGGACCGACGCGACCTGGTCGCCGTCGGTCATCGCCCGGCCGTCGATCGACACGATGCGGTCGCCGTTGCGCAGTCCCGCGGCGAAGGCCGGGGCCGGGGTCGCGTCCGTCGGGCACGACGTCGCCGTCGACCCGGCGGGCAGCACGCACTCGTTGACCAGGCCGACCGTGGTGCTCTCCCGCGCGACGCCGAAGCCGCAGAGCACGACGGCGAACAGGACGACGGCGATGAGCAGGTTCATCACCGGGCCGCCGAGCATGATGATGATCCGCTTGTAGACGGGCAGACGGTAGAACGTGCGCTCCTCGGCGCCCTCGTCGATCGTCTCGGCGCTGGCCGTCCGGGCGTCCTGCACGAGGGTCTGGAAGAACCCCGTGCTCGAGGCGCGTCCGGCGACGCCGTCCTTCGCCGGCGGGAACATGCCCGACATCGAGATGTAGCCGCCGAGGGGCAGCGCCTTCACGCCGTACTGCGTCTCACCCCGCATCCGCGAGAAGATCGTCGGCCCGAAGCCGATCATGTACTGGCCGACCTTGACGCCGAACCGCTTCGCCGGGACGAGGTGCCCCACCTCGTGCAGGGCGATCGACACGGCGAGGCCGACGACCATGATCAGGACGCCGACGATGAAGAGCAGAACGGTGAGCACCGGGCAAGGGTAGCCGTGCCGCGCCGGGAAGCCGCCACGGGATCACCCAGGCGACGCTGTGAACCCGAGCGCGCCTCCTCGGCCGACGGATGGTCGGCGCGTCAGCGGGCGAGCAGGGCGTCGGCCTCGGCCCGGGCCCAGCGCTCGGCCTCGAGGACCCCCTCGAGGCTCGACGGGCCGGCCTCGTGCCGGTCGACGACCTCGCGGACCGTGTCGAGGATGCCCAGATAACCCACCCGGCCGGCGTGGAAGGCGAGCACGGCCTGCTCGTTCGCGGCGTTGAACACGGCCGGGAACGTCGCGCCCGCCCGCCCGACCTGCTTCGCGAGATCGACGGCGGGGAACGCCTCGACGTCGAGGGGCTCGAAGGTCCAGGAGGAGGCGGTCGTCCAGTCCAGCGGACGCCCGACTCCTGCCACGCGGTCGGGCCAGGCGAGACCGAGCGAGATCGGCAGGCGCATGTCGGGCGGCGAGGCCTGCGCGATCGTCGAGCCGTCGACGAACTCGACCATCGAATGGACGATCGACTGGGGGTGGACCGTCACCTCGATGTCGTCGTAGGGCACGTCGAACAGGAGGTGCGCCTCGATGACCTCGAGCCCCTTGTTGACCATCGTCGACGAGTTGGTCGTCACGACGAGACCCATGTCCCAGGTCGGGTGCGCCAGCGCCTCGGCCGGCGTCACGTTCTCGAGCGATGACCGCGAGCGCCCGCGGAACGGCCCGCCCGAGGCGGTCAGCACGAGTCGCCGAACCTCGGACGCGGAGCCGGATCGGAGCGCCTGCGCGATGGCCGAGTGCTCGGAGTCGACCGGCACGATCTGGCCGGGCCGCGCCCGCTCGCGGACGAGGTCGCCCCCGACGATGAGGCTCTCTTTGTTGGCGAGCGCGAGCGTCGCCCCCGAGTCGAGCGCCGCCAGGGTCGGGGCGAGCCCGACGGACCCGGTGATGCCGTTCAGGACGACGTCGGCCTCGACGTCCCGGACGAGCGCCACCGACTCGTCGGTGCCGAGCGCCACGTGCTCGACCCCGAAGCGGGCCGCCTGCTCGCCGACCAGCTCGCGATTGGTGCCGGCCGAGAGTCCGACGACATCGAACAGGTGCGGGTTCCTCTGGATGACGTCGAGCGCCTGGACGCCGATCGAACCGGTGGACCCGAGGATGGTGATGCGTCGCATGAGGCCACCCTAGGCCCCGCCGCCGACGGGCCGGGAGCCGTCTCGGCGGCCTAGGCGACGGCGAGGATGTCGATCACGAACACCAGGGTGTCGGTGGGCTCGATCTCGGCGCCCGGCTCCCCCGCGTCGCCGTACCCGTCGGCCGGGGGCACGATCACGACGACCTGCGAGCCGACCGTCTGCCCGATCATCGCCTCGGCGAATCCCGACACGACCTGGTCGGTCGAGAACGAGGCGACGCTGCCGCGTCCCCAGCTCTCGTCGAAGACCTCGCCCGTCCGCCAGGTGACCCCCTGGTACTGCACGGTGACGTTCGCCGGATCGGGCACGACCTCGCCGTCGCCCTTCTTCAGCACCTCGATCCGGAGGTCGGTCGGCGGGTCGGCGTCGGGGATGGTCACGGTGGGTCGGCCGTCGTCGGCGAGCGTCACCTCGGGGAAGCCCTCGACGGCGGCCTGAGGCTCGCCCGTGGCGCTCGTCGGCACGAGGGAGAAGGTGTCGACGACGATGACGGCCGCCGGGTTGGGCGCAGCCGTCCCCGGGGTGGCCGGCTGCATGTCCGCGGCGGACGCGACCGTCACGGTGCGCGAACCGGCCCGGGCGCACGAGAGCGCGCCTTCGATCCCCGGGACGTAGAACTGCCCGCTGATGGTCAGCTGCTCACCCGAGTCGCCCGTGTACCCGGCGGTGCTGAGCTCCGCACCGGACTCCGCGTCGAAGACGGTGATCGCCACGCGGACGACGTCGCCGACCTCGGTCGACGGGCCCGTTCCTGCGACGACCACCGTCTGCTGACTCGTCTCGGCGGCCAGCGGCGCGGCGAGCTCGATGGAGGGCTTCTCGCCGAAGCCGCCCGAGACCCGGACGGAGTCGGACTCGGCACCCGGTTCGAGACACGTCGTCGGAGTCGCCGAGACGGAGGGGGCATCGGTCGGCGCCGGGTCGGCGTCGGTCGTGCAGCCCGCCAGCAGCAGCGCGGCGATGGGCACGCACACGAGCGCCGGGACACGACCCCGTCGGAGCCGGGAGGCGCGGGTCGAGGAGGCGCGGGTCGTCTCGGTCGTGTCGGTCACGTCGGTCTCGGACTCACTGTTCGGGTCGGGTCGGGCGGAACGGGCCGACGGGACGCATCACCGCCCCGTCGCGGTCCCGTCAGCCGACCGCGAGGATGTCGATGACGAAGACGAGCGTGTCGGTCGCCGTGAACGCCGCACCCTGCGGCACGTTGTCGCCGTAGCCGTCCGCCGGCGGGATCGACACGATGGTCTGCGAGCCGACGGTATGACCGACCATGCCCTCGGCGAAGCCCGTGATGACCTGGCCGGTGCCGAAGGTCGCGGGCTCGCCGCGCTGCCAGCTCGAGTCGAACGTCTCGCCGGTCTGCCAGACGACGCCCTCGTACTGCACCGTGACGGTGTCGCCGTCCTGGACGACGGCGCCGTCGCCCTTCTTGAGGACCTCGACCTGCAGGTCGGCCGGCGGGTCGGTCTCGGGCACGGTCACCGTGGGGGCTCCGTCGTCGGCGAGCTCGACCGTCGGGAACCCGGGGGTCGGGTCCTGCGGCTCGCCGGTGGCGCGCAGAGGCGCCTCGGACGTCGCGGAGGCGCTCGGGGCGGGAGCTCCACCGGCGGTGGACTCCTCACCGGCGTCGGTGCCGCCGCACGCGGCGAGCGCGAGGACGAGGACGGGGACGGCGAGCAGGGCGAGGGGACGGCGCATGGGGATCTTCCGGTAGGTGGGGGCGGAAACTGCCGCGGCCGGTGGCGCGCCGCGAGCCTGATCAGTCTGCCGCACCGATCGGTCGGCCGGCTGAGTGCTCAGTCGGTCTGCGCGGAGTCGGCGACCGCGATGCGGGGCTCGTGCCCCACGGGGAACGCCACCGACGAGGCGATGAAGCACTTCCGGGCCGCCTCGGCGTGCAGCTCGAGCGCGCGGTCGACCATCTCGGCGGCGGCCACGGTGACCACGGGGCGCAACGTGACGGAGGTGAACCGCCCGCCGCCGTCGGCGGTCTGCGTCATGCGTCCGACGGCGGCGTCCTCGTAGGCGACGACGACGACCCCGGCGGTCGCGGCGACGTGGAGGTAGCTGAGGAGGTGGCACTGGGCCAGAGCCCCCAGGAGCAGCTCCTCGGGGTTCCAGCGATCCGCATCGCCGTGGAAGGTGCGGTCGGCGGATGCCTCGATGTCGTGCCGCTTGTCGGCGGCGCTCAGCGTGTTGTCCCGCCCGTACGACCGGTACGAGACGGTGCCGACGTCGCGGGCGCCCGTCCAGCGCAGGTCGACGGCGTAGTCGTGGTCGAGCATGGGTCCTCCTCGGTCGGTGCCGACGGTCTCGGTACACTCCCCATCATGACCGACCCGCGCCTCCTCGAGCCATCGTCCGCCGCCCGCCGCCCGCTGACGGTCGACGGGAGCGTCGAGCTGGCCGTGCTGACGCGATCGGGTCTCGACGAGAGCCGTCATCTCGGAGCCGGCGTGGTCGTCGACGCCGCCGGTTCGGTCCTCCGCGAGGTCGGCGACGTGGGCGCGTCCATCTACCCGCGGTCGTGCCTCAAGCCCCTGCAGGCCCTCACGGTCATGCGCTCGGGCGTCGCCCTGAGCGGGCCGCAGGCCGTTCTGGCCACCGCGAGCCACGCCGGCACCGCCGAGCATCTGCAGGTCGTCTCGGCCCTGCTCGAGCGGTCGGGCAGCGGCGAGGAGGACCTGCTCTGCCCGCCCGACTGGCCCGGCGACCGCGCGAGCGCCCGTCGTGCCGAGGGAGCGCGGCGCATGGCCATGAACTGCTCCGGGAAGCACGCGGCGTTCCTCCTCGCGTGCGCCGAGAACGGCTGGGACCCGACGAACTACACCGATCTCGACCACCCGCTGCAGCGGGCGGCACGCGAGACCGTCGCCGAGTTCACCGGCGAGCGGATCGATCACGCGGGGGTCGACGGATGCGGCGCACCGGTGTTCGCCACGACCATCACCGGGCTCGCGCGAGCGGTGGCGACCGTCGCGGGTGCGGCCGGCGCGCCCGGAGCGACTTCCGGCGCCCCGACCGCCGTGGACCCGGACGCTCGCGCCCTCGTGGAGGCGGTGCTGGCGGACGCGTGGGCCATCGACGGCCCGGGGCGGGCGAACACGGTCGCGATCGACGAGCTGGGCGTGTTCGCCAAGCTCGGTGCCGAGGGCGTGCTCGTCATGGGCACGGTGGACGGCATCGGGACGGCCGTCAAGATGCTCGACGGGAACCTCCGGGCCGCGACGATGGTGGCGCTGCATCTCCTCGTCGGTCAGGGCGCGGTCGACGCGGACGCGGCGGAGGCAGTCGTCGAGGCGACCCGCGAGCGCGTGCTGGGTGCGGGACGCGACGTGGGACGCATCCGGCTCTCCGACGAGCTGGTGGGCCGGCGGGGCTGACGCTCAGGCCGCGTCCGGGCATCACGCGGGTCGTCGGTCGGCGACGTCGAGCACGGACACGTAGTCGAGGTCGACGGGCACGCGACACGGTCGCCCGGCTCGTCGCGTCACCTCGGCCGAGGCGTCGAGGGCGATCTCGATGATCACGTCGGCGCCGCTCACGGCGTCGAGGTCCGCCGCGTACATCACCTCCAGCCGGTCGGCCCGCGAGCGCCGCGCCTGCAGCAGGTACCCCGAGGCGGCTGCACGGGCGAGCGGGACGGGCCCGACGACGCCGACGAGACCGCGCGCCTCGACGCAGAGCGGCCCGTCGTCGAGGACCGACGCCGCGGCGGAGAGTCGAGCGCAGGCCGCCTCGGCCTCGACGTCGACGCCACCTCGCCCGTCACGACCCTCGCCCGCCTCGGGCGCCCGGATCGGCAGCGGCACGACCGCACTCGCGACCTCGCCCCGGCCGAGCACGAGCTGGGGGCCGGCCGAGGAGGCGCGGGTCGTCAGCGCACCGGACGTCGCGTCGGTACGCGCCCGAGCGGCCCTGGCCACCGCCGCGCTGCCGGGGAACCGGCTGCGCAGCTCCGCCCGTTCTCGTCGGTGGAGGTCGTGCAGAGTCGTCGCGGTCGCCCGCATGTCGTCGTCGAACCGACGCCGCTCACGACGGGCCCGTGACGGCGAGCCGACCAGGCCGTCGATGCCCCAGAGGGCGAGGATCGCGCAGACGACGCCGAGCGCCGCCGTCAAGGCCTGGGCGCCCGAGCCCGACCAGAGCGCGGTGCCCACGACCGAGGCGAGGGCGGCGGCAGCGGCGCTGGCCACCGGGGGCGACCGGGTCGCCGGCGCACGCGGGACGACCGGGAGCTGGATCGTGAGACGGGGCGGGGGTTCGGTGGACGACATGACCCCAGGACATCAGGGTCGGTCGTCGAGCGGACGTCGGCGGCGGCTTCGTGGGGATGATCCCCGGCCGCTCGCGATCGGGGAGGAGGGATGGGAGCCGGACGACCCGTCCGCGACGACGGACCGCCGGCGACGGAGTCCTCAGCCGACGACGAAGTACTGCTCGCCGATGTCCACTCGACTCCCCCGAGCGACCCTCACCCGTGTGCCGGGCTCGAGACGCCGTGCGCGCTGATCGCGGGGCCGCACGATCGTGCCGTTTCCCGACCACCGATCGCTGAGCCAGAGGTGCCCGTCGTCCTGACCGAACTCGAGATGGGTCTTCGAGACCGAGCGCCCCGGATCGACGATGCGGATCAGCTGATCGAAGCGCTCACCGGGCTGCGGGGTCGGCGCCCGGCCGACGAGCCCGGTCCCGTCGACGGTGAAGCTCTCACCGGTGCTGAACTGGAGCACGAAGGGAGCGCCGACGGGGCCGCGTCGCACGATCCGCGTCTCATCGACGTCGTCCTCGTCGGTCGCCGCCGCCGCCGTCTGCGCCCGGGACGGCCACGCCGGCTCGGGAAGAGGCGGCAGGTCGGGCAGCTCCCGAGCGTCCACCTGGGGTGCAGGCTCGGAGGACGTCGCGTCGTCGGGCGCGTCGGCGGGAGGCACGTCGTCGGGCGCGTCCTCTGGCGACACGACGCCCGGCGACGACTCGTGGCGCCTCAGGGGGCCTCCGTGGTCGGCGCTCGGCATGACGTCCGCCGCGCTGACGTCGCCCTCCGCCCGGTCGCCGTGTTCCGCCGCCTGCTTCCGGAGGAAGGGGACGATGGGCCCCGTGAACGAGAGGGCGACGGACTGGACGACCGCTCCACAGACACCGCAGAAGATGTCGTCCTCGTGGACCTCGGCACCGCACTGGGTGCAGCGCTCGGCCTGACCGGCCGTACCGGGCTCGACGAGCGGGACGGGAGCGTCCTCGGAGTCGTCTCGCGGTTCGGTCGAATCCCTGATCGGCTCGACACGGACGGTGTCCCCGGGACCCGGCGCGGGGACGACGGCACGGGACCGGTCGCGAGCCGGTCCGGCTTCCTCCCCGACATCGGAACGGCTCGCGCCGTCCGCCCGGTCGTCGGCGGCACTGCCGCCGGTCGCGGGATGACCGTCGGCGGCTCCGTCCGAGTCGTCGTCGGGTCGCGTCCCCGCGGTGCCCTGCCCGGTCGGCTCGACCACGGGCTCGGGCTCGGGCTCGGGCTCGGGCTCGGCGCCGGGATGCTCAACGACGACGGGCAGTTCGCCCGAGGAGGAATCGCCCCCGACCGGGCCGGCCGATGTGATCGGCGTCAGCGAGGCCGTCCAGAGCGGAGCCGAGGAGGGTCGCCGACCGTCCTCTCTCGTCGTGGTCGGTTCGCGGAGCGGCGCCGGAGACGGTCGCGGCACCTCGGGCGCCGCCGGAGCCGACTCGACGACGGGAGCGAGCTCCACGTCGCCGACGCCGACCGATGCCTCGGGCGTGCGCTCGAGCCGTGACGCGGACTCGGCACTCGGGGGTGATGCCTCCGACGCGCCGTCGTGCGAGTCCCCCGCCCAGGCCGGGGGCGCATCGAGTCGCGGCACCGGATCGTCCGTCGAGGGCCCGGCGGACGGCTCTCGGACCCACCACGGCCGCTCCGAGGAGGACCGCGCATCGCGACGCGGCGGCCAGGCGGGCGCCGCGGGTTCCCTCGGCTCCGCGGAGCGGGAGGCCTCGGGTGCCGAGGTGTCGACCCCGGAGAGTGTCCGACCGCACTCGCCGCAGATCATCGCACCGACGGGCAACGGACTGGCACAGGTGGGGCACTGCATGCGGAAGGGACCTCTAGCGTTCGGGACGTGTCCCGCCATGGTAACGGCGGAGTGAACGCAACGAGACCGCCGCCCTCGCACGCTGCCATCTCGTCTTCCCGGACCCGAGCGCCCTCCGCATGTCGGAGACGGCGCTCCAGACGCGATCGGCGTCGTCCGACGCCGGTCCGCCCGGGGCGAAGGTCGCCCGATCGGCGACCCGCGCGAGCACGGCCGGCCGGGAGCCCCCGACGATCGCCGCGAACTCGCCGCGCGTGGCGGCGGCGGGCGTCTCGACGCCGTGATCCACCGCGGCATCTCGGAACTCCTGCCAGCCGCCGACGATGCGGGACGTCGGATCGGGGTGCCGCATCCTCCTCCGCCGACGCCGGGCCTTCGCGGCGACGATCGCCAGGAACGGCGATGCCACCAGGGCCAGCACGACGGCGCCGACCCCGACCGCGCGGAGCACGAGCCGAGCCACGGCCAGCCACGCCGCGGGGGCCTCCGGGGACTCCTGGTCGGCCTGCGGAGGCGTCTGCTCGTCTCTCAGCTGGGGTTCGTCCGGCGGGGGCTGCACGACCGACTCCGGCCTCTGGAGGCGGTTCGGGTCGAGGAGTCGATCATCGGGGATGCGGCGCTCGTCGGGGACGGGATCGATCGCGACCCAGCCGTACTCGGCCGTGTCCACCTCGATCCACGCCGTGACGTCGCCGCCCCGGACGGCGACCGCCTCCGTCCCCGCGGAGGCGGCCTCCGGGACGAAGCCCATGACCACGCGCGCGGGGAAACCGAGCTCGCCGGCCATCAACGCGGCCGCGGCCGCGTACTGCTCCGCGTCGCCGATCATCACCGGATCCGTGAAGAGCTCCGCCAGCCGGTCGGCCCCGTGTCCCGACCGGCTGGCCGGCTCGTCGGAGGAGACCCCGTGACTGATGTAGCCGTCTTCGCGGAGCGCCCCGAGAGCCGCCTGGAGACGAGCCCCCGGGCCCTCCACTCCGCGGACGTCGCCTGCGAGCGAGTCGATCAGCTCGGTGGGCACCGCCTGGGCCGCCGGGACGGTCGCAGCACCGGGCGTCACCGTCTCGAGGGCCTCGGCCGTGGGCTGCGGCGCCAGCACGGCGTCGATGCGGTACGAGTCGCCGGCGTCGAGGCCCCCGTCGACCGCCGCGGTGCCGCTGACGTCGTTGTAGACGAAGCCGGAGCGGAGGGTCGAGGCGTCCGACCCGTCGAAGGCGATCGATCGGAGCCTGCCGACGGTCGGCAGCCAGACTCCCTCGTACGATCCGACCTCGACCGACAGGGTGGTCGCCGTACCCGGCGACGCGCTCTGGTCGACGCTCGCGGGGACGCGGTCGAAGGTGCCGGATTCGCTCGAGACCTCGGCGCTCCCGACGGTGTACGCGACGCCGTCGTACGTGTCGAGGGTCGCGAGGCGGAGGAGAGCACCCTCCTCCAGTCCGCTGACGGAGAAGAGCGTCTCGTCCACGGCGGACTCCTGCTCGTAGACCCGGAGTCGGGTCAGCGGACTGACGAGACGCCGCGGGTCGAAGGGGGCCTCGACGATCGAGCGGGCGACCGTCCGCGGCGACGACGGCGGAGCCGCCTCGACGACCGCGGCGGCCGCCGCGCCGGCGACCAGGAGCGTGACGATCGTGCCGGCGACGGCGCGCACGGCGACGGCCCGGTGACCCGACGTCCGGACGGATCGCGCGCCTCCTTCGAGAGAGAGGACGGCCTGACGTCGGCGGTGCAGACGCCACCCGAGGGACCAGACCACGGCGGCGACGACGAGAGCGACGCCCGTGAGGGTCGGCACCCAGGCGTCCTCGGGCCCGAGCACGATGCCGGCCAGGAAGACCACGACGGGGGCGACGACGGCGACCTCCCCTCGACGGGATCGGAGTGCCACGCTGAGACCGACGACCGTCGCGAGCAGGAGGAGGACGAACGCCGGGACCAGCAGCGCCTCGTAGCTGCCGACGGGCAGCGTGATCGTGACGAGGCGCTTCCAGCCGAGGGCGGTCGCCGCCACCAGCTCCGCCAGACCCGTCGCGGTCGGGAGCACCCCGGAAGCGGCCTCGCTCGGGACCGCCAGCGGGACGCCGAGCAGGAGGAAGACGGCCATCGTCGCGACGAGGACCGCGAAGCTCGACGATCGGAGGACGGCGCCGGCGATGGCGATCACCGTCCCGACGGCCACGGTGACGACGACGAGCAGGACGAACTCCCGGCTCCGATAGACGGGCCACAGCGTGGAGGCGGCGACCAGGGTCATCACGGCGTACGACGAGGTGACGGACGCCACGAAGGAGGCGCGCGGTCGTGTCCCCGGACGCTCCGGCGTCCGTCGCCCGGCCTGCCGGACGGGGTTCTCGCCCTGACTCACGACGCCGCCGCCCGCGCCAGGGACTGGCGGAGATCGTCGAGGTAGCCGATGGTCAGAACCGTCAGATCGGCGAGTCGGCGGACCCCGGGCGCGCCGTCGGGGTCGCAGACGATCGCGACGACCTCGACCCCAAGCGGCAGGTGCAGGGCGGCGGAGCGCAGCGCCGACAGGGTCGTGGTCGACCCCACGACGAGGAACGCCACGGAGACGCCGGTCACCTGACCGCCGGTCACCCGTGCCACGTCGGCGATGGTCAGCGCCGAGTCGGCCCGCTCGACCACGGCGAGGCCGTCGAGCAGGCGCGTCCGGGTCACGGTGTCCAACGTCAGCACGGCCAGCGTCTTGCGTCTCGCGAAGTCGGGGGTGCGTTCGCCCACCACCACCGTGAGATCGCGGCCGTCGCCGATCGCCCGCCCGCCGAGGGAGCCGACCACGCTCACGGCGAGCTCGAACTCGTCGTCGGCGGCGAAGTCCGCCCGCGCCAGGCTCAAGGCGACGACCAAGTGCGACCGACGGCTCTGCTCGAACTGGCGGACCATGTAGGCGCCCGTCTTGGCGGTGGACCGCCAGTGGATGTGGCGCCGCTCGTCTCCGGGAACGTAGTCGCGGATCGCATGGAACGAGAGGTCGTCGGGGGCGAGGTCCCGAGTCGGGCTGCCCTCGAGATCGCGGACGAAGCCCGTGCTGGTGCTCGGGATCCCGATCGTCGCGGGATGCACGACGACCTCGCGAGGCGTCGTCCACTCGACCACTCGGCGGACGAGCCCGACGGCGTCGCCCCTGACCGTCCGGGCCGGACCGATCCGCATCACGCCCCGCCGATCCGTCGGGACCGGAAAGGACTCGGTGACGGTGTCGCCCGGCCGGATCCCCGGCAGCTGGACCTCCAGGAGCCCCTCCGCGACGGGGAGCTCGACCCTCACGCCGAGGAGGCGACGCCGGGTCGGATTCGCGACCCGCACCTCCCCCATCGCCGACTGCCCCACGGCCACGCGGTCGTGCGGGAGGTCGACCGTGATCTCGGCGGCGGAACGGCCGACCAGGAAGACGGCGGCGAACAGCATCATCGCGAGAGCCGCGACGGCGATCGCGAGCAGCTCGACCCACCCGAGCACGTACCCTCCGACGAGGCCGACGGGCACGATGAGCAGGACCGTCCAGCCGAGCGGGGTCACGATCGCCGAGGCGGACCGGCGTGCGGTGGCGAGTCCGCGACGGACGGCGGCCAGCGTCTTCACCAGGACGACGAGCAGATCGGCCAGCGGCCCGGTGCGGTCGCCGACGAGGCGCGCGCGGACATTGGTCGGACCCGCCGTCCCGGTCGGGAACCGGGCGTCGGTCTTCGTGTCGGCACGCCTGTGACGGTCGTCGGCTGAGAGGGGCGCGCTCACACGGCGGACCGTTCGGCCGGCGGCGGCGTCTCGAGCAGGAGCTGCGCGACGACGCTCGCCGGGGTCACCCCGTCGAACTCGGCTTCGGGGTCGAGCACGATGCGGTGCGCGAGGACCGGTCCGGCGAGCGCCTTGACGTCGTCGGGGACGACGTAGTGCCGCCCCAGCGAGGCCGCGTAGGTCTTCGCACAGCGGACCAGGGCCAGGGCGCCCCGGACGCTGACGCCGAGGCGCACCTCGTCGGCCGTGCGCGTGGCCTCGACCAGTCGCGCCACGTAGTCGTTGATGCTCGGTTCGACGTGCACCGTCCGCGCCAGGACCGCCATCTCGGTCACGACGTCGGCTCGGACGACGGCGGGGATCGTCCCGTCGTGCACCCGGGTCGCCGCACCCGCGAGGATGCGGACCGTCGCGGCGTGGTCCGGGTAGCCGATGGAGGTCTTCATGATGAAGCGATCGAGCTGCGCCTCGGGGAGCCGGTAGGTGCCGGCCTGCTCGACGGGGTTCTGCGTCGCGATGACCATGAAGGGACGACCGACGTCGTGACTCACGCCGTCGACGGTGACCCGCCCCTCCTCCATGACCTCGAGGAGGGCCGACTGCGTCTTCGGGCTCGCTCGGTTGATCTCGTCGGCCAGCACGACATGGGCGAAGATCGGACCGCGGTGGAACTCGAACTCGCCTCGCCTCTGGTCGTAGACGCTGACGCCGGTGATGTCGCCGGGCAGCAGGTCGGGGGTGAACTGGATCCGGCTGCTGGTGCCCTGGACGGTCTGCGCGATGGCCCGGGCGAGGGACGTCTTGCCCGTGCCGGGGAAGTCCTCGAGGAGGAGATGGCCTTCGCTGAGCATCGCCGTGAACGAGAGCCGCACCACGAAGGACTTCCCGAGCAGCACCTGATCGACACCGGCGACCAGGCGCCCGAACACATCGGAGAACCAGGAGGCCTGCTCGGGGGTCATGCTCATTCGATCGATCGCTCTCTGGTCAGGGGGTGGGGCCGGTCGAGTCCGGTTCCGTGTCGGGTGCGGGGTCGCAGATCCCGGTCGCGCCGCCGGGATCGGTGTGCACCCCCGCGACCGTGGCCTTGACCGACACCGACGCGGCGCCGGCGGGGACGATCCCCGTCAGCTCCGTCGACCTGCCGACGGGCGCCCCGGCTGCTCCGTCGGCGGATGACGGACCGAAGTAGGTCACCTCCACGGACGTTACGGGCGAACCGGCGTTGCGCGGAGCCGACGCACCGAGGGGGGCTCCGACCGTGCACGACGCGACGACCGCCCGCGTGTCGACGGGGACGACGGTCGCCGGGCTCGAGACCGGACCGCACTCGTTCCTCGTCTGACCCGCCCGACAGGCCTGGAGCGTGAGCGTGATCGGGACCCCGAAGCCGTTGTCGTCGTCGACGAATCCACCCTCCGTCACGGTCCGCCAGGCCCCGTCGCCCACGCGGTACTGGTAGAAGTCGACCGCACCCGTGGCGGCGAGCCCCTGGACGCGGGCCTTGAACTGCCCGTCCGGGCCGCGGTACTCCACGCCCCAGGTGCCGCCGGCGCGACCCGGAGGAGTGACGGACTCGGCTGCGGCTCCTGCGCTCGAGCAGAAGACGCCGTTCGACGCCACCACGGTGTAGGTGTAACCGGCATCGCGCTCGGGCGTCTCGCTGTACGTCGTCGACGAGAGTCCGGATGCCACCCGGGTGCCCGTCGCCGCGCAGCCGGTGACGGTCGACCCCGTCGGCGATCGGTAGACGTCGTAGCGGGGCGCCGATCCCCCGGCCGTGGCCGGTGCCGTCCACGAGATCGAGATCTGGTTGCGCGTCGCCCCCGCCCGGACGGAGAAGGCGCCGGGGACGCCGACGGCCGTGGCGCGCACGGCGCTGCTGCGGGACCAGTCGGTCGAGCTCGTCACCTGCGCACGGTTCGAGGCGAAGACCCGGACGTCGTAGCGACCGCCGGGCACGAGCCCGGCGACGGTCGTCGACGTCGAGAGGGTGGACTGGACGCCGGGGGCGCCGCTGCCGGTGATCTCCACCGAGTACCCCGTCACGGCCGTCCCCCCGGCGGGGCGCGGGACGGCGGACCAGCTGACGTCGAGAGCGCCCGGCGTCGTCGCGGAGGGGAGCACCTGCACGTTCGCGGGCGCCGCCGGGACGAAGTCCGCACGGTAGGGCTCGCTCGCCGCGCTGGGCTCGCTCGTTCCGACGGCGTTGGCGGCCACGACCGAGAAGCGGAACGTCTGCTCGGGATCGAGATCGGTGAGCGTGCACACCGTCGACAGGCCGCAATCCCGTGAATAGGTCGTGCCGGCCGAGCCCACGCCGTCGATCCGGAAGCCGCGCAACGGCGAGTTGTTCGCGACGGGGGCGGCGTACGAGAGGGTCAGCTGCCCTCCCGTGAAGCCCCCGATGCGGACCGGCGCGACGGGAGTGCCGGGGACGTCCTGGACGGAGATCGTCACGTTGCCCCAGACGGCTCTCGACGGATCGCCGGTGGCATCCACGACCTGGTACTGGACGTTCGCGTCGACGGGCGCCGCCGAGTCGCTCACGGACACGGACAGGGTGCCGCCGTCGGCGCTCGGTGTGACCGAGACGCCTGCCGGGAGGGCCGAGCCGCTCAGACCGCGGATGCCCGACACCCGCAGCCTCTGGCCGGGGAACGGGTTCCGGGCCTGATCGTTGGCCAGCACGTCGAGGGAGGCGCTCCGCCCCCTGGCGACCACGACCGAGTCCGGCGCCGGAGCCACGAGGGGTCGAGTCGAGCCGACGACGGCCAGCCGCACCGCGCCTCCTCGGCCCGTCGCTGCCGCGTCCGCCACCGTGACGGGCAGCGTGCGCGTGGTGCCCTTCGACGTCGACGCGCCCGCCGTCACCGTCAGCTCCCGACCCGAGAGGTCGAAGGAGAATCCCTGGCCCGACGGCCGCCCCAGGGCGAAGCGGAGTTCGTCGAGGTCGTCGGGATAGGGGTAGGTGGTGAGCCTCGCGAGGTCGATGGTGCGCGACTGCCCGGGCTCGAGGTCGAGAGAGGTCCCGGTGAAGACGGGAGGCTGGTTCTCGCGAGGCGTCACCGTGATGGGCAGGACGAGCGTGGAGGTCCGGCCGTCCGGGTCGTCCGCGGAGCGTCCGTCCGTGACCTCGAACGAGAGGGAGGCCACTCCGAAGAAGAGATCCGCCGAGGTGAACCGCAGAGTGGTGTCGTCGACCACGAGGTCGTCGCCGTTCGCGTGGGTGGCCCGTACGGAGCCGGAGTCGGTCAAGCGCACACCGCGGTCGCCCGCGGCTATGACGTAGTCGTCGAGGTCGATGTCGACGGGGGTCTCGCTGACGACCGTGATGGAGGGCGCGGATCGATCGAGTTGCGGCAGCGCGTCATCGAAGCCGGGCACGCGGATGAAGGCGAGGGCCCTGACCGTGGGATCGTCCGGATGGGCGACCCAGAACGGGATGATCTGAGCGGCGTCGGTCACGGTGACCCGGATGCGCCGCTGGTCGGTCACGCTCGCCGTGTCGCCGTAGCCGGGCTCGAGCCCGAGTCCCGAACGGGACACGGGACCGTCGGCGGAGAAGACGTTCGCCAGCACGTCGACGTCGACCGTCGACCGCCCCCGGATGTCGCGGAGATCGAGCACCGTGTCGTCCACCAGCGGAGGCGTCAGCGCGGCGTCGGGATCGACCGTGACGGTCACGAAGCTCGAGCTGGTGCCGCCTCGGGCGTTCTCGACCGTGTAGACCACCCCGTAGCGCCCCGGTGTCGTCGGCGGCGTGACGGACACCAGCTCGCCGTCGACGATCTCGGCGCCCACCTCCTCGCCTGCGGTCTCCACGCCCGTCACCGACAGGTCGCCCCCATCAGGATCCGAGTCGTTGTCGAGCACCCGCACGGCGATCGATCCACCGGGGCGCATGCTGACGTCGTCCTCGATCGCCACCGGAGAGCGCGATCCCTCGGCTGGAGCCGAGATGCCGATGCGCACCGTCCCGGTGGCCCTCGCGCCGAGGGCGTCGACGACGGAGTACTCGAACGAGTCCGTTCCGGCCGAGTAGGGCCCCGCCTCGTAGTCGAGGCGATCGACGCCCGACATCGTGACCGCTCCCTTCTCCGGGTTGCTGCCCACGCCGACGAGCTGCACGCTGTCGCCGTCCGGGTCGATGCCGTCGAGCGGGACGGCGAGCCGGACGGTCTCGCCGGTCACCACCCGCGCCGTCACCGTCTCGGGAACCGGGGAGGCGTTCGTCGCGGCGTCGATCTCGCGCACCGTGATCGTGATCTGGGCATCCGCGGTCTGACCGTCCTCGCCGACGGCCGTGTAGACGGCCGTCACGATCCCGGGGGTCGTCGGGGCGAGGTACCGGAGTCGATCTCCGGAGGCAAAGAGCAATCCCCCTCCTGCCGGGACGTCCCTCCGCAGGTCGTGCGCGAGCGAGACGTCGTCGCCATCGGGCTGCTCGTCGTTGGCCAGGACGTCGATGTCGACGACGTCACCGACCCTCACCGTCGCCTGGTCGTCCGTCGCGACCGGCGGCTGCGTCTGCTGGCGGCGCGGGATCTCCACGACCGTGACGCTCCCGACGGCCGACGCCAGGCCGTTCGTGACCGTGTAGGAGAAATCGACCGGTCCGTCGTCGAGGGGGCCGGTGAGGGTCACGCGGACGAACCGCTGGTCGAGGGTCTCGACTCGCAGTCCGCTCGACGGCTGCACGCCGGAGGTGGCGGTCACCAGCAGGACGTTCCCGGCCGGGTCGCGGTCGGTCGCCGCGATGTCGACGGTCTGGCTGCTCAGGGTCTCGACGAACACCGTCTTGGGAGTCGTCACCGGGGGGCTGTTCACGTCGGGCGGCGTCTGCACCTCGACCCGGATCGTGCCGGTGGCCGTCTGATCGCCGTCGGTGACCGTGTACTCCAGGTTGTGAGTCCGGACCTCGTCGCTGCTGAAGAGGAAGGTCCCCGCGTCGTAGCTCGCCGCGATGTCGGTGCCGTCCTGCTGCGGCACGCTGTTGAGCGTCACCGGCCCCGTGCCCCCGTGCGCGTACACCAGGGGTCGCACGGTCGTCTGCTGACCCGCGTAGGCCTGGACGGCGAACGAGTCCGCCGTCAACGGAGTGTCGCCCGGGGGCGAGACCGTGATCCGCAGGAGGCCGTTCGACTCGGAGCGCCCGTCGGAGACCGTCAGTGCCACCTCGATCGTCGCCGGCCCCTCACCGGCGTCCTGATAGACCACGTCGCCGTCGGGGGTGAACGACACCCGGTCGGCGGCCGAGGCGGAGGTCAGGTAGAAGGCGTCGCCGTCCGGATCCACCCAGTCGCCCAGGACCGGCGTCGTGACGCGCCCTGCGGACGCCACCTCGACGGTGGACTGCCGGACCTGCACCGGCGCTCGGTTGTCGTCGGCGGTCGCCACGTCGATGGTCACGGTCGCGGTGTCCTGTCCGCCGCGACCGTCGGAGATCGTGTAGTCGAACGTGACCGGCCCGGTCGCTTCGCGGCTCAGGGTCAGGAGGAGCCGCTGTCGATCGCCGACGACGTCCAGTCGACCGATCGACCGGTCGAGGCCCGAGACCTCGTCGATGATCAACGGATCCCCGTTCGGGTCGGAGTCGTTCAGGAGGACGGCCAGGGTCGTCGCCCGGCCGGGGCGTGCCCCCAGAGCGTCGTCGACGGCGACCGGGGCCTTCTGATCGGGGTCGAGCTCGAGGGTGTCGTCTCCGACGTCGTCCTCATCGTCCTGGGGCCGGTCGTCCTTCTCGAGCAGATCGTCCCAGTTGTCGATGAGGCGGCCGTCCGACTGGACGGCCCAGCTGCGTCCGCTGACCGGATCGTTCAGCACCGCCCGACGACCGTTGAGCTGATAGGTCGGCTCGGCATCGCGGGGCATGCCCTCGAGCTCGCTGAGACCTCCTCGCGCCGACGAGCAGGAGCTCCACTCGCCCCCGTCCGACCAGGCCGCCCGGGCGCAGCCGTCGACGACGACCGGGCGCGCAGGCACCCCGGACCGGTCAGCGACGGGCTCGGAGACCCGGCCACCGGCGAACGCCACCGAGAGCAGACCGGCTGAGGTGCCCACCATGACCGAGTCGCCGCCGGCGCTGCTCCGCTGCAGCGCGAGACCGCCGTCCGGTGTGGTGGGCAGGTCGACGACCCGACCGTCGACGAACAACTCGCCCGTCAGCGTGTCGAGGAGGACCCGATGGGGGCCGACGGACGCCACCTGGTACGGCCCCTCCCCCGTCGTCGCCACGGGCTCGGACGAGACGACGTCCAAGCCCCCGGCGCCGTCGATGGTCGACAGCGTCCGGTTCGCCGCCGAGAACGCCACGACCACTCCCGCCGGCGTCGAGTCGACGACGACGTCGCGGCCGAGGCTCAGCTCCGCCGGCGCGTCCGTGGAGAACGAGGCGAGCTCGGATGACGGCGTCGACCACAGGTCCCCCGTGCCGCCCGACACGACGACGGCCCGGCCGGGGGCGAGGAGCACCTCGGGCCGCTCAGGCGGCAGCGGCGTGCTGACGTCGGCCGTCGCGGTGGCGGGGTCGACCACACCCACCGTCGCGGTCGTCCGATCGACGAGCACGACGGCGTCGCCGTTCTGCTCGACCGCGATGTCGGACCCCTGGCTCCGCACCGCGGTGTTCAGCTCGCCGACATCCGGATTGGCGCGACCGATGGCGGAGCGCGAGCCGTTGGCCACCCAGACGGTGCCGTCGTCGAGATCGACACGCCGCTGCTCGTAGCCCCCGCTGACCACGGAGACCCCTGCGACCAGACCCACGATGAGGACGCTGCTCAACGCCGTCGCCGTCTTCGACCGGTTGACCCGGACCCAGTCGACGATGCGGCTCATCCGCCGACCCCGGACGCGCACGCCTCGGCGCTCGGCGGGCCCGTCCGCCCGTCCCGATTGACGCTGACCGTGACGCAGACCTGAGCACGGCCGTCGGCGTCGCCGACGACGAAGCGCGACGCGGTCTGCTGGCTCGTGTCGCCGCCCGCCGCCGTGTCGGTGACGATGACGTAGGTGTCACCGGCCAGCAGGCCCGGGTCGTCCCATTCGAAGAGGACGGAGCCGTCGTCACGTGTCGCCACGACGTCGGTGACCCGCGGGATCTCGTCGGGATCGGAACGGACGAGCACCAGGGTCCCCGCTGCTCCGAGGCCGATGACGACCACCGCCGCCGCCACGAGCAGCCACACGGCGGCCAGGCCGGCGCCACTGCGAAGCGGTCGACGTCGGGACGAGCCGGTGCCGCGAGGCAGGGCTCGGCCGCCGATGGTCCCCGTCCCGTGGACGGCCTCGGCCTGAGCCGCGGTCACCCGACGACGACGACGACGTCGACTCGCCGAACCGGCGGGAGCAGCCCCCCGCAGGCGCGTCCGGTCCTCGAGATCGGCCACCGTCGCCAGCGCCCAGTCGTCCACGGCGACCTCGATCGGCGTCGGCGAGACGCCGAGCTCGTTCTCGACCTGCTGCAGTTCGCGGATGAGCTCGAGGACGCTCGAGGGACGGTGCTCGGCACGCCGTGACATCGCCCTCGCGAGGACGCGTTCGAGGCTCGGGGGGACGTCCGTCCGCCCCGTGGGCGCCAGGCGGGCCTTGTCGATGCGGCCGATGAGGTCCGACGCGGTGTTCTTCTCGCTGCCGAGGATCTCGAAGGGGCTGCGGCCGGCCAGAAGCGAGTAGACCGTGGCGCCGAGGGACCAGACCTCGGACTCGATCGTGCCGCCCGTCTCGTCCAGGAGCACCTCGGGCGCCGACCAGGGGATCGACATCCCCACCACGTCGTTCGGCTGGCTCTCGCCGAGCGAGGCGGCGATGCCGAAGTCGGACAGGACGGGATGGCCGTAGGCGGTCATGAGGATGTTCGAGGGCTTGATGTCACGATGCAGGACACCCTGACGGTGAGCCGTCTCGACGGCGCTGCCGATCTTGACGCCGATGCGGAGGACGTCGGCGACGGGGATGCGGTCGTGCCGGTACCGCTCGCTGAGCGACGACGAGCAGAGCTCCATGACGAGATACGGTCTGCCGTCGGCGGAGACGCTCGCCTGGTAGACGGTGAGGATGGAGGGATGCGAGCTCAACTGGGCCATGAGATTCGCCTCGGCCTGGAACATGTGCCGGACCTGATCGTCGACGACCTCGCTCAGCATCACCTTCACCGCCACCTGGCGCCGGGGCATGTTCTGCTCGTAGAGGAACACGTCGGCGAAACCGCCGGACCCGAGCACGCGGACGGGGCTGAAACCGGGCAGCACAGGAGGCTGGGACGGCAGTCGTCGTGCCACGTCGCCCTCCTGGAAGGTCAGCCGGATGTCACTCGTCGGGTCGGTCCGACGTCATGTCGGCGCGATCGATTGTAAGTGGACCGGTCGGGCGTTGTGCCCCGGTCGACACGTCCGGGGGACAGAGCCGGCTCCCCCATTTAAGGGGAGGGAGGACGCCGTCCTGCTGTCAGTCCTCCGAGGTGACGTGCGGGCCCGTCGCGGATCGGACGTCGACCACGACGGCCGTGACGTTGTCGCGGCCGCCGGCCTCCACCGCGGCGTCGACGAGCGCGGTGGCCGCTCGCAGCGAATCGTCCGTCTGCGCGAGGATCTCCTCGATGCGAGCCGTCGAGAGCTCCTTCGTGAGACCGTCGGAGCAGGCCAGGAGGCGCAGTCCCGTCAGAGCGGGGACCCGCCAGTAGTCGGGGCTCTGCTCGGTGTCGAACCCGACGGCGCGGGTGATGACGTTGCTGTCGGGGTGCCCTTCGGCGTCCTCCGCGCGGAGCAGACCGGCGTCCACCATCTCCTGGACGACGGAGTGGTCGATGGTGACCTGGTGCAGCACGCCCTCGTGCACGAGGTACACGCGGGAGTCGCCCACGTTAAAGACCGTGAACTCGAAGCCCTCGTCCCCGTGGGACAGGACGGCGCCCGTGGCGGTCGTCCCGACGCCCGACTCGGTCCCCTCGGCGGCGACGGCGATGTCGGCGGTCGCGCGGCGGAGTGCCTCCTCGAGGCCCTCGGTCGTCACCGTCGTCTCCGTCGCCCCCTCGAGCATCCGCCGGACGACGGCGTCGCTGGCCACGTCGCCTGCGCTGTGGCCGCCCATGCCGTCGGCCACGACGAAGAACGGGGACTCGGCGAGGAAGCTGTCCTCGTTGTGAGCGCGCCTGCGGCCCACGTCGGTGACACCGGCCCAGTCGAGGACGATCGAGTCGTCGCCGAGGGTCACGGTGTGGGCGGTCGTCGAACGGCCGAGCTCTGTCACGTGTGGTTTTCTTCCTGAACGGTCGAACGGGTGGGGGCGAGGATCTCGAGGATGTTGCCATCGCCTAGGTCAACTATCGTGCCTGCGAGGGCCACGGTCGACTCGCCTTGCCGCAGTTTCACGGGAACGCGGCCCGGAGACCTCACGATCGTCCCGTTGGTCGAGCGCAGGTCGGTGACGACGACCACGTCGCCGTCCTGCCGCAGCTCGACGTGGCTGCTCGAGACCTCCTGGGTCGGCGACGGGACGGCGACCAGCGACGGCGGCACGCCGAGCACGACCCGCGGCGCCGTGGGGCGTCGCCCGACGACCACCGGACGGTCGAGGCGATGCACGTCGGCCCCCACCCGGACCCGGGACCACCGGCGTGGCAGCACCTGCCGATGCCGACCGGCCGTCGTCCGTCCGGTCGCCGCCGCCTCGGCGCGCAGCACCGTGTCCTCCGGTCGACCGACCACGGTCGCATCGACGTCATCGACGTGATGCCGGTCGTCCTCGTCCCCCACGTCATCGTGACCCACGCGTCCATCCTTCCGTCGAGTGGCCGAGGAGGCGCGGGGCGCCCCGTCCGCAACGCTAGCGTCGTCCACGTCTCGCGTCGTCTCCTCCACCGATGTCCCCTGCGCCGCACCGTCCACACCCCCCGACGGCCCCCGCCCCCGCACCGGATCCGCCTCGTACCGTGTCGCCATGCCTGACCTCGTCCTCGTGCCTCCGCTCCCGCCGGAGGACGGGTCCGACGTCGACGACCTCGGCTTCGTCCGACTCGACAGCCCCATCGGGCGGATCGAGATCATCACCCGGCACTTCGCCGTCGAGCGCGTCGTCGTCGCCGAGCGAGACCTGCTGCCGCACGACGACCTCGACGAGCGTCCGGACCCTCTGCTGCACGCCGCCCGTCGGCAGCTCACCGACTACTTCAGCGGTCACCGACGTCGCTTCGACCTCCCCCTGCGCATGACGGGAACGATCTTCCAGCGCTCCGTCTGGTCGGCCCTGTCCGAGGTCGGCTGGGGCGAGACGACGACCTACGGCAGACTCGGCGGGGCCATCGGCAGCCCCCAGGCCGGTCGTGCGGTAGGCGGGGCCGTCGCTGCGAACCCGCTCCCCCTGCTCGTGCCGTGTCACCGCGTCCTGGGACGAACAGGTGGAGTGACGGGATACACGGTCGGTCGGGGCGTGGAGACGAAGCAGTGGCTCCTCCGGCACGAGGGCATCGTCTATCGCGAGGGCCCGGTACCGGTCACGTGACGGGCGCCCCGTCGAGAAGCGAGTCGGACACCAGCACGGTCTCGGCACCGCCCTCGACCACGATGCCTCGGGAGGCGCACCACGCGAACAGGTCGCCCCGGTCGTGGAGGACGGGACGCTCGTCGAGGAGTGCGGCCACGAGCAGTCCCTTGGACTTCTTGTTGAAGTGGTTCAGGGCCCTGCGCCGACCGCCGACATCGGCGACCACCCGGACGTACGTTGACCGCTCCCCCACGGGTCCGAGGCCGACGTAGCCCTCCGACCGGAGGTCGACGATGAACTCACCCGTCTCCGCCAGCGCCGATGACACGGCGCCGCGCCACGTCGCTCTGAGGGACGGCCCGGGCAGCCGCGAGTCGTGCGAGAGGCGATAGGCGGGGATGAGGTCGTGTGCACGCACAGGACCGAACAGCGCCGAGTGGATCACGATGTGCCGCTCAGCCCAGGCCCACGAGGCCTCGGAGAGCCCCTCAGCGCCGATCGGATCGAAGAGAACGCCCGTGTAACGGCTCAAGGCCGGCATGGTCGGCGAGTCGAGCAGCCGTCGATCGCGAACGACCTCGTCGTGCTGACGCGGGCTGAGCTTCAAGGCCGCGAGGGCCGCGGACTCGTCGGCGGCAAGGCGCGTGAGGCGCCCGACGACGTCACGACGGATCGGTTGGAGCCCGGGGAACGCCAGCCCGGCGAAGTCGAGCCGGGAACCACTGCTGCCCCCGTCGAGTTTGGTCTCGGACGGGGGCAGCAGGAACAACATGGTGGAGCAGGTGGACGACGGGTCAGACGAGCTGCGCGTTGCGCGCCACCACGGTGACCGTGTCGTTCTCGACGGACAGGAAGCCGTCATCCGCGGTCGCCTCGACGGTGGTGCCGTCCGACAGCCTGACCCGGACCTGACCGGTGGCCAGGATCGCGAGGAGAGGCTCGTGACCCGGGAGGATCCCGATCTCACCCTCGGCGGTGCGAGCGACGATCGACGACGCCTCGCCCGACCACACCTCGTGGTCGGCCGAGACGACGCTCACTGAGAGAGCAGCCACGATCAGCCGTTCTCCTTCTGGATCTGAGCCCACTTCTCTTCGACGTCGGAGATGGATCCGACGTTGAAGAAGGCCTGCGTCGCGACGTGGTCGAACTCGCCGTCTGCGATGGCCGTGAACGACTCGATGGTCTCCTTCAAGGGGACCGTCGAGCCCTCGACACCGGTGAACTTCTTCGCCATGTACGTGTTCTGCGAGAGGAACTGCTGGATGCGACGAGCGCGCGAGACGGTGATCTTGTCTTCTTCGGAGAGCTCGTCGACACCGAGGATCGCGATGATCTCCTGGAGCTCCTTATTCTTCTGAAGGATCGCCTTGACGCGGATGGCCGTGTTGTAGTGCGCGTCGCCCAGGTAGCGGGGGTCGAGGATGCGGCTCGTCGAGGTCAGCGGGTCGATGGCCGGGTACAGACCCTGCGACGCGATCTCACGCGACAGCTCGGTCGTGGCGTCGAGGTGCGCGAACGTCGTGGCCGGCGCGGGGTCGGTGTAGTCGTCGGCAGGCACGTAGATGGCCTGCAGGGACGTGATCGAGTGACCGCGGGTCGACGTGATGCGCTCCTGGAGGACACCCATCTCGTCGGCCAGGTTCGGCTGGTACCCCACGGCGGACGGCATGCGACCGAGGAGGGTCGACACCTCGGAACCGGCCTGCGTGAAGCGGAAGATGTTGTCGATGAAGAGCAGGACGTCCTGCTTCTGCACGTCGCGGAAGTACTCCGCCATCGTCAGCGCCGACAGGGCCACGCGGAGGCGCGTTCCCGGCGGCTCGTCCATCTGGCCGAAGACGAGGGCGGTCTTGTCGAAGACACCCGCCTCGTCCATCTCGGCGATGAGGTCGTTGCCCTCGCGGGTCCGCTCGCCGACTCCGGCGAACACGGAGACTCCACCGTGATCCTGCGCGACGCGCTGGATCATCTCCTGGATGAGGACGGTCTTGCCGACACCGGCGCCACCGAACAGACCGATCTTGCCGCCCTGCACGTACGGGGTGAGCAGGTCGATCGACTTGATGCCGGTCTCGAAGAGCTGCGTCTTCGACTCGAGCTGGTCGAAGGCCGGGGGCTTGCGGTGGATGGGCCAGCGCTCCGTGATCTCGATCTGCTCGTCACCCTCGAGGTTCAGGATGTCGCCCGTGACGCTGAAGACCTTGCCCTTGGTGACGTCGCCGACGGGCACGGAGATGGGGCCGCCCGTGTCGGTGACCTCCTGGCCACGGACGAGACCGTCGGTGGGCTTCAGAGCGATCGCTCGGACCAGGTCGTCGCCGAGGTGCTGGGCGACCTCGAGCGTGAGCTCGCTGGTCGTCTCACCGATCGTGATGGTGGTCTTGAGCGCGTTGTAGACGCCCGGGATGGCGTCGTGCGGGAACTCGATGTCGACGACGGGGCCCGTGACCCGGGCGATTCGCCCGACGCCGGGAGCCGACTCGGTCGCGACCGGCGCGGTTGCGGTGTCAGTCATGGCTTCTCTCTCTTCGGATGATGAAACTGGTGTGCAGATCTACTTGGACGAGCTGAGGGCGTCGGCGCCGCCCACGATCTCGGAGATCTGCTGCGTGATCTCGGCCTGACGCGCGTTGTTCGCCAGACGGGTGAAGTCGCGGATCAGGGTGTCGGCGTTGTCGCTGGCCGCCTTCATGGCCTTCTGACGCGCTGCATGCTCCGACGCCGCCGACTGGAGCATGGCGTTGAAGATGCGGCTCTCGATGTACACCGGCAGGAGTGCGTCGAGCACCTCGGTCGGATCCGGTTCGAAGTCGTACAGCGGGAGGACCTCGTCGTCGGCCGGCTCCTCGATGCCCTCGACGACCTCGAGCGGCAGGAGACGGACGACCTCGGGAACCTGACTCACCATGTTGACGAAGCGGTTGTAGACGATGTGGATCTCATCCACGCCACCCTCGGCCGCATCGGTGAGGAACTTCTCGACGACGGAGTCGCCGATCTCCTTCGCCGTGGCGAACTCGGGCTGATCGGTGTTGCCCGTCCAGATCTTCTCGGCGTCGCGCTTGCGGAAGGCGAAGTAGTTCTGCGCCTTCCGGCCGACGATGTAGAAGACGACGTCCTTGCCCTGGCTGCGGAGTAGCTCGGCGAGCTGCTCGCTCTCTTTCAGCGCATTCGAGCTGAAGGCGCCGTTGAGGCCGCGATCGGACGTGAAGATCACGATCGCGGCCCGCTCGATGGTGTCGGGCTCGGTGGTGAGGATGTGATCGACGTCCGAGAAAGTCGCCACGGCCGACACCGCGCGGGTGATGGCCCGCGAGTACGGACCCGAGGACTTCATCCGAGCCTGCGCCTTCTGGATGCGCGAGGCAGAGATGAGCTCCATCGCGCGGGTGACCTTCTTGGTCGTCTGCGCGGAGCGGATCCTCTGTCGGTAGACCCTGAGTTGGGCTCCCATTGTTCTCCTGTTGTCTCGTCAGTCGTGATCGTCGGACAGCGCGTCAGCGCTTGGTCTTGACGATCTTCTCCTGGTTGACGTCGTCGGCGTCGGTCGCCGTGAACTCCTCGCGCCCGACGGACGCCAGGGGCTTGCCCTCGCCCGTCTGGAACTCCTGCTTGAAGGAGTCGATGCCCGAGTCGAGAGCCGAGACGATGTCGTCGCTCAGCACGTTGGTCTCACGCAGCTTGGTGAGAACCTCGGTGTTGCGGCCCATGTAGTCGAGCAGCTCGCGCTCGAAGCGCAGGATGTCGGGCACGGGGACCTCGTCGAGCTTGCCGTTCGTTCCGGCCCAGATCGAGACGACCTGCTCTTCGACGGGGTACGGCGAGTACTGAGGCTGCTTGAGCAGCTCGGTCAGACGGGCACCACGGGCGAGCTGACGACGGCTTGCCGCATCGAGGTCGGATGCGAACATCGCGAAGGCCTCGAGCGAACGGTACTGAGCGAGCTCGAGCTTGAGGGTTCCCGACACCTTCTTGATCGACTTCACCTGCGCGTCGCCACCGACGCGCGAGACCGAGATGCCGACGTCGACCGCGGGACGCTGGTTCGCGTTGAACAGGTCGGACTGCAGGAAGATCTGGCCGTCGGTGATCGAGATGACGTTCGTGGGGATGTACGCCGAGACGTCGTTCGCCTTCGTCTCGATGATCGGGAGACCCGTCATCGAACCGGCGCCCAGCTCGTCGGACAGCTTCGCGCAACGCTCGAGCAGACGCGAGTGCAGGTAGAACACGTCGCCGGGGTAGGCCTCGCGGCCCGGCGGGCGACGCAGGAGGAGCGACACGGCGCGGTAGGCCTCGGCCTGCTTCGACAGGTCGTCGAAGATGATGAGGACGTGCTTGCCGCTGTACATCCAGTGCTGACCGATGGCGGAACCGGTGTACGGGGCCAGGTACTTGAAGCCGGCGGGGTCCGAGGCGGGAGCGGCGACGATCGTCGTGTACTCCATGGCTCCGGCGTCCTCGAGAGCGCCCTTGACCGAGGCGATCGTGGAGCCCTTCTGGCCGATCGCGACGTAGATGCAGCGGACCTGCTTGTTCTCGTCGCCGGACTCCCAGTTGGCCTTCTGGTTGATGATCGTGTCGATCGCGATGGCCGTCTTACCGGTCTGGCGGTCGCCGATGATCAGCTGACGCTGCCCACGACCGACGGGGATCATGGCGTCGATGGCCTTGATGCCGGTCTGCATGGGCTCGTGCACCGACTTGCGCTGCATGACGCCCGGAGCCTGGAGCTCGAGGGCACGACGACCCTCGGTCGCGATCTCGCCGAGACCGTCGATGGGGGCGCCCAACGGGTCGACGACGCGACCGAGGTAGCCGTCGCCGACGGGTACGGACAGGACCTCACCCGTGCGGGTGACCTCCATGCCCTCTTCGATGCCGGAGAACTCACCCAGCACGATCGCGCCGATCTCGTCCTCGTCGAGGTTCTGGGCGAGGCCCTGCGTGCCGTCGGCGAAGCGGATGAGCTCGTTGGCCATGACGCCCGGGAGACCCTCGACGTGCGCGATGCCGTCGGCGGCGTCCGTGACGTGACCGACCTCGGTGGTCGAGGCCTTCGACGGCTCGTACGACGAGACGAAGTCCTTGAGAGCATCGCGAATCTCATCGGGGCTGATCTTGATGTCTGCCATTGTGATTCCTATTCGTAGCGAGGCTTCAGGGGGCCTCGAGTCTGTGTGGGGGAGGTCGCGTCTAACCGGCGAGCTGAAGTCGCAGGAGACTGAGCTTCGTCGCGACGGTCCCGTCGATGACCTCGTCACCGATCTGCACGCGCAGACCGCCGATGATCGTCGGGTCGATGACCTGGTTGATGCGGAGGTTACGCCCGAACTGACGGGCCAGGCCCGCCTCGAGGCGTCCGAGGTGAGCGGTGTCCAGTCGCGTGGCGCTGGTCACGGTGGCGACGAGCTGGTCGGACTGGTCCGCCACGATCTCGGCGGCCGTGCGCAGCAGTTCGCCGATCCGTCGGCCACGCGGCTGACGCACCAGGTGCGACACGATGGCCAGCGTCTGCGGGCTCGCCTTGTCGCCGAGGAGACGCTGGACGAGACCGGCCTTGGCCGATGCGTCGCTCAGCTTCGTCCCGATCGCCAGCTCGAGGCGGGCGTCGGATCGGACCACGGCGTCGAAGGCGAAGAGCTCGTTCTCGATGCTGCTGTCTTGCGGAGCGCTGAAGGCGATCACCCGGAACCCGAGCTCTTCGATGCCGGCGAGCAGGTCGCGCGATGACGACCAGCGGCTGCCGACGACCGAGACGAGCAGCGCCCGTGCGGCCTCGGAGAACGACCCGAAGAGCCGGTCGACGAGCTGCTTCTTGACGGCCACGTCGGTCGACGGGTCGGAGAAGTACGCCTGCAGCTGGACGGAGCCGCCGATGACCCGACCAGCGTCGAGCAGCTGCTCGCCGGTGGTCAGGTCGGCGGAGCCACCCAGGTCGGCGAGGACGGACCGCGCCGACCCGAGGGCCTCTCGGGACATGGAACCCATCGTCAGCTGCCCGCCTTAGCGTTCTGGTCGGCCTCGAGGTCGGCCAGGAAACGGTCGACGACCGCCGACGCCTTGGCGTCGTCGTTCAACGACTCGCCGATGACACCCGACGCGAGGTCGATCGCGAGCGATCCGACCTCGGCGCGGAGGGACGCGACGGCGGCCTGGCGCTCGGCCTCGATCTGAGCGTGCGCCGATGCGGTGATGCGGTCGGCGTCCGCCTGAGCCTGCTGCTTGAGCTCGGCGAGGATCTCGTTGCCCTCGGCTCGCGCAGCCTCACGGATGCGCGCCGCCTCGGCACGTGCGTCGGCGAGCTGCTTCTTGTACTCGTCGAGGGCCACGGCGGCCTCGGCCTGAGCGGCCTCGGCGTGCTTGATGCCGCCCTCGATCTTCTCGGCACGCTCGTCGAGGATCTTGCGGAACCTCGGGATCGCGAAGATCCCGAAGAACGCAGCGATGACCACGAAGACGACGAGTGACCAGAGGATGTCGTAGTCAGCGGGGAAGAAGATGGCGGCCCCTTCGGGAGCACCGCCTTCGGCCGCGAGGATCTTCTCGATCATCGGTGTGTCGTCCTAACTGATCAGGAGAAGATGAAGCCGGCGGCGAGGCCGATGAAGCCCAGCAGCTCGGTGAATGCGATACCCAGGAACATGGTGACCTGGAGTCGACCGGCGAGCTCGGGCTGGCGAGCCATGGCCTCGACGGTCTTGCCCGCGACGATGCCGATACCGATGCCGGGGCCGATCGCTGCGAGGCCGTAGCCCACGGTCGCGATGTTGCCGTTGATCTCAGCGAGGATCGTGGTGGTGTCCACTTGTGTTTCCTTCCGGTTGGGCGGAGTCCGTCGGTCGACGGACGCCGTCGTTCTTAGTGTTCTTTCGCCGCGGCCTGTTGGATGTAGACCGAGGCGAGGAGTGTGAAGACGTAGGCCTGGAGGATCGCGACGGCCATCTCGACGATGGTCATGACGAATCCGCCGATGAGCGTCAGGGCGCCGAAGGCCATGAACCCGCCGCTCATGCTGAAGAAGAAGAAGTGCGTCGCCGCGAAGCAGAGCACCAGCAGGAGGTGCCCCACCATCATGTTCAGCAGGAGTCGGAGGGCGAGCGAGATCGGTCGCACGATGAAGATGTTGATGAACTCGATCGGCGTCAGCAGGATGTACATCGGCCACGGGACCCCGGGCGGGAAGAGCGCGTTGCGGAAGAACGTGCCCGTGCCGGCCTCGCGGATGCCCGCGTAGATGAACATGACGTACGCGACGACGGCCAGCAGCAGGGGCATGGCCACGACCGAGGTGCCTGCGATGTTCAGGCCGGGGATGATCCCGGTGATGTTCATGGCGAAGATGCCGAAGAACATGGCCGCGAGGATCGGGAGGTATTTCCGGCCGAGTCGTTCGCCGAGGATCTCCTCGACGATCTGGACGCGGACGAAGTCGAGGCCCAGCTCTGCGATGCTCTGACCACGGGTCGGGATCAGCCGACCCTTGCGGAGAGCCAGCCAGAACAGCAGCAGCATGATGGCGATCGCGAAGAGGCGGACCAGCATGATGCGGTTCAGCTCGAAGGGGGTGCCTTCGAAGAAGATGGCGGGAGGGAAGAACTCGTCAAGAGTCGGGGCGTGGAATCCCCCGTCTCCGTGGCCGGCGTCGGCGGCGGAGAGCAGGTTCACAGCGTTCGCTATCAGCGCTATCTCCTGTGTCGGGGCGAGCACCCTGAAGTGTCGCGACGATGAGTGGGGTTGTCATCCGATGACCCGCAGAGAATCGCGGCCGGGGAACGGTCAATACTCTACCAAGTGAAAGCTCACGGACACGAATCGGCGGAGCTTATTTCACCAGCTGCAGTGTTCGCTGGCACCATCCGATGGGTGGGCTGTCAGTCCCGCGGAGCGGGGGGCAGCGTCGCGTCGCTGACGTGCGACAGGCGACCCCTGACGACCACCAGGGCGTCGATCGCCAGCGTGCCCACGATCGAGACCACGAGCGAGAGGAAGAGGACGACGTCGTCGACGAAGGGCTGATCGCGCACCAGGACGAGCAACGCGATGAAGATCACGAGCTTGAGCAGCCAGGCGCCCATGACGATGCCGAAGAACGCCGCGAGCTCGAAGCGGATGGCGACGAGCATGCTCGCCGCCGTGATGCCCGCGAACAGCACGGCGAGCCCCGTCCCCAGGAGAGCGCTCCAGAGACCGTCGGCTCCGGCGGCGAGGTACCCCGCGCCTCCTCCGACGACGGCGATGACGAGGGCCAGGATCGCCGTGTAGCGCAGCACCTGGACGAAGATCGATCGGGCGTCTTTCATGGGTGTTCCTTCGGTGGTGAGAGTTCGGGGACCGCGGCCTGGGCGGCCGTGTCGGTATCGGCGGGGTCGAGGGCGGATGCGGCCTCGTCGAGCGGGTCGAAGCGGTCGGACTCCGTCACCTGGAGCTCGTCGCTGCTCGTGGCCTGCACCGCCATCTCGACGCGCTTGCGCCTGCTGAGCGGCGCCAGGGTCACGGCGGTGCAGGAGACGAGACCGACCCCCAGGAAGATCACGACGAAGTAGGTCGGCTTGACGAAGAGGAACATCAGGCAGCCCACCGCGACGACGACCGTCCAGGCGTAGAAGATCAGGACGGCCTGGAAGTGGGAGTGGCCCATGTCGAGGAGTCGATGATGCAGGTGCTTGCGATCGGCCGTGAACGGCGACTTGCCGGCGCTCACCCGGCGGAGCACGGCGAGGCCGAAGTCGAGCAACGGCACGATGAGGATGGCGAAGGGCAGGAGGATCGGGATGAACGCCGGCAGCAGCGCCGTCCGCGAGATCTGGGCCGGGTCGATCTGGCCGGTCACGGAGATCGCGCTCGTGGCCATGAGCAGACCGGTCAGCAGCGCCCCGGCGTCGCCCATGAACAGCCGCGCGGGATGCCAGTTCAAGGGCAGGAATCCGAGGCAGGCTCCGATCAGCACGGCGGAGATGAGAGCCGCGAGGTTGAAGTACTCGGTCTGGCCGATGGTGATGGAGATGACGAAGCTGTAGACGAAGAACACGCCGTTAGCGACGATCGCCACGCCCGCGACGAGGCCGTCGAGACCGTCGATGAAGTTGACCGCGTTCATGACGAGCACGACCGCGAGGATGGTCAGGATCAGCGACATGTAGGGCGAGCCGATGGCGAGACTGCCGCCGAGCGGCAGGGAGACCAGCTGGACCCCCTGCCAGGCCAGCACCCCGGCGGCGATGATCTGGCCGGCCAGCTTCGTCATCCAGTCGAGGTCGTAGAGATCGTCGACGACGCCGATGACCACGATGATCGTCGCGGCCGCGATGATCGCGAGCGGAGGCCCGGCGTCGGCGAAGACGAGTCGGAAGTAGTCGACGTCGGAGATGAGCGGGAACAGGAACCAGGCGGAGAGCAGGGCCACGACGACGCCCGTCCACATCGCGACTCCGCCCAGTCTCGGCGTCGGGGTCTTGTGGACGTCCCGCTCGCGGATCGTCGGGTAGATCTTGTACTTGAGTCCGAGCCGCCACGCCGCGACCGACATGACGAAGCTGACCGCTGCCGCGATGGCCATCGCGAGCAGGTAGTACCTCACGCGATCGCGTCGACCCCGACGACGCGCGTGATCTCGGTGTCGGCGAGCACGCCGTGCCGGACGATGCGGAGGACGCCGTCGTCGGACGCGGTCGCATCGACGATGGTCGAGCCGGTGTTGGCCCCCGGCCGACGCTCGTAGTCGGAACCGACCACGCCGGCCTCCAGGTACACCGAGACGGAGTCGCCCAGCATGGCCCGGGCCTCGTCGGCGGTCGTCGCCGCCGGACGACCGGTGAGGTTGGCGCTCGAGACCGCGAGCGGTCCCGTCTCCTCGAGGAGCTCGAGGGCCAGCGGGTGGCTCGGCATGCGCAACGCGACCGTGCCGCGAGTCTCGCCGAGATCCCAGGTGAGCGACGGCTGGGCGCGGAAGATGACGGTCAGCGGCCCCGGCCAGAACTCGTCGAGCAGGGGGCGGACCACGTCGGGGACCGACGCCGTGAGTGCGGCGAGCGTGTCGAGACCCTTGATGAGCACGGGCGGCGGCGACTGACGCCCCCGCCCCTTGGCGTCGAGAAGACGCTGGACGGCGGACGCGTCGAACGCGTCGGCGCCGACCCCGTACACGGTGTCGGTGGGCAGGACGACGAGCTCACCGCGGCCCACGGCCGTGCGCGCGAGACGCATGCCGGCGAGCAGCTCGGAGTCGACGGAGCAGTCGTAGAGAGAGGCCATGACCTGTCGATAGTAGTGCGACGGACCGCAACGCCCGCTCAGCGCACCGCCGTCGTCGCCCGGTCGCGCCCGGTGAGGTCGGTCGTGGTCTCGGGCCGTCGCCAGCCGTCGGCCTGCAGGATCTCCCGGATCGCGCCTCCTTGGAGCTCGCCGTGCTCGATGACGAGCACTCCCCCGGTGTGCAGGAGACGCTTCGCCGTGAGCGAGAGGGCGCGGACGACGTCGAGGCCGTCCTCACCGCCGTAGAGCGCGAGGGACGGATCGTGCAGACGCACCTCGGGGTCGCGCGGCACCATTCCGAGCGGCACGTACGGCGGGTTCGACACCACGACGGAGACGGTGCCGTCGAGCTCGGGCAGAGCATCCGCGAGATCGCCCTCGACGAGCCGGACCTCGGCGCCGACCGAGGCGATGTTGCGCCGGGTCCAGACGGCCGCCTCGGGCGACAGCTCGACCGCGGTCACGACGGCGTGCGGGACCTCGGTCGCGAGGGCGAGCGCGAGGGCTCCGCTGCCGGTGCCGAGATCGACGGCAAAGGGGTGCTCGGCCGCGACGGCGCGCAGTGCGTCGATCGCGATCTGCGCCACGCCCTCGGTCTCGGGACGGGGCACGAAGACCCCGGGGCCCACCTGGAGCGTGAGCGACCGGAAGGCCGCCGTCCCCGTGATGTGCTGCAAGGGCTCCCGGGAGGCGCGGCGCGAGACGACCTCGGACAGCGCGGCGACGGCGTCGTCCGGAAGCGGTGCCCGGGTGACCGCCCTGGCCCGGACCACCCCGCGGCCGAGACCCGTGACGTGCGAGACGAGGAGCTCGGCGTCGACCCGGGGGCTGGGCACCCCCGCACCGGCCAGCACCGCCTCTGCCGCCTGCAGAGCGGAGTCGACGGTGCTGACCGAGGCGAACGCCGCGAGGGCCGGGTCGGTCACGACGCGGTGTCGCCGATCTCGGCCAGGCGAGCCTCCTCGTCGGCCTGGATGCACGAGTCGATGACCGCGCCGAGCGCGCCGTCCATCACCGCATCCAGGTTGTAGGCCTTGTAGCCCGTGCGGTGGTCGGCGATCCGGTTCTCGGGGAAGTTGTACGTGCGGATCCGCTCGGAGCGGTCCATCCCCCGGATCTGGCTCTTGCGCGCGTCGGAGGCGATCGCCGCCTGCTCCTCCTGCTGACGGGCCAGGATGCGGGCCCGCAGGACCCGCATGCCGGCCTCGCGGTTCTGCAGCTGGCTCTTCTCGTTCTGCATCGCGACGACGATCCCGGTGGGGAGGTGCGTGATGCGGACGGCGGAGTCGGTCGTGTTGACCGACTGGCCCCCGGGGCCGCTCGAGCGGTAGACGTCGATCTTGAGGTCGTTCTGGTTGATCTCGACCTCTTCGGGCGCGTCGACCTCGGGGAAGACGAGGACGCCCGTCGTCGAGGTGTGGATGCGCCCCTGCGACTCGGTGGCCGGAACCCGCTGGACGCGGTGCACGCCGCCCTCGTACTTGAGGTGCGCCCAGACGCCCTGCGACGGGTCGCTGGCATTCGACTTGATCGCGACCTGGACGTTCTTGTAGCCGCCCAGATCGGAGTCGTCGCTCTGGATCATCTCGGTCTTCCAGCCGCGCGACTCGGCGAAGTGGAGGTACATGCGCAGGAGGTCGGCGGCGAACAGGGCGCTCTCCGCGCCTCCTTCGCCTCCCTTGATCTCCATGATGACGTCGCGACCGTCGTCGGGGTCGCGAGGGATCAGCAGTCGCCGGAGGCGCTCCTGGGACTCCTCGAGACCCTGCTCGAGAGCGGGCACCTCGTCGGCGAACGCCTCGTCCTCCTTGGCGAGCTCGCGGGCCGCCTCGAGGTCGTCGCCCGCCTGCTGCCAGGCCGAGTGCGCCGCCACGATCCGGCTGAGCTCGGCGTAGCGCCGATTGATCCTCTTGGCGCGCGCCGCATCGGCGTGCACCGCGGGATCACTGAGCTGGGTCTGGAGAGCGTCGTGCTCGGCCAGCAGCACCGCCACCGACTCGAACACTGTTAGTGCTCCTTGTGGCCGTTGTCGTGGCCGTTCGCCGGCACCGACTTCTGCACCTGGACGAGGAACTCGACGTTGCTCTGCGTCTCGCGCAGGTTGCCGAGGACGATCTCGAGCGCCTTCTGCTGGTCGAGACCCGCGAGGGCCCGACGCAGGCGCCAGGTGATCTTGACCTCGTCGGGGCTGAGGAGCATCTCCTCGCGGCGGGTGCCCGACGCGTTGACGTCGACCGCCGGGAAGATGCGCTTGTCGGCCAGGTGACGCGACAGACGCAGCTCCATGTTGCCGGTGCCCTTGAACTCCTCGAAGATCACCTCGTCCATCTTCGAACCCGTCTCGACGAGCGCCGTGGCGAGGATCGTCAGCGAGCCGCCGTTCTCGATGTTGCGCGCCGCGCCGAAGAAGCGCTTGGGCGGGTAGAGCGCCGACGAGTCGACGCCGCCCGAGAGCACGCGACCCGAGGCCGGAGCCGAGAGGTTGTAGGCGCGACCGAGGCGCGTGATCGAGTCGAGGAGCACGACGACGTCGTGACCGAGCTCGACGAGACGCTTGGCGCGCTCGATGGCCAGCTCGGCGACCGTGGTGTGGTCTTCGGCGGGACGATCGAAGGTCGAGGCGATGACCTCGCCCTTGACGGTGCGCTGCATGTCGGTGACCTCTTCGGGTCGCTCGTCGACGAGGACGACCATGAGGTGGACCTCGGGGTTGTTCTTGGCGATCGAGTTCGCGATGGCCTGCAGCACGAGCGTCTTGCCCGCCTTCGGCGGCGAGACGATCAGACCGCGCTGCCCCTTGCCGATCGGCGCCACGAGGTCGATGATGCGGGTCGACAGCTTCTGCGGCTCCGTCTCGAGACGCAGGCGCTCCTGCGGGTAGAGCGGGGTCAGCTTGTTGAACTCGACGCGCTTGGCCGCCTCGTCGACCGGCTGGCCGTTGATCGAGTCGATGCGGACGATGGCGTTGTACTTCTGACGCCCCTGGCCCTGCTCGCCCTCGCGCGGCTGACGGATCGCGCCGACGACCGCGTCGCCCTTGCGCAGGAAGTACTTCTTGACCTGACCGAGCGACACGTAGACGTCGCTGGCTCCGGGCAGGTAGCCGGTGGTGCGGACGAACGCGTAGTTCTCGAGGACGTCGAGGATGCCCGCGACGGGGATGAGGACGTCGTCCTCGGTGATCTCCGGCTCGAACTCGTCGTTCTGCGTCGCGCCGCGACCGCGCTTCCGATCACGCTGACGCCCGCGACCCTGACGGCCGCCCTCGTCGTTCTGCTGGCCGTTCTGCTGGCCGTTCTGCTGACCGTTCTGCTGGCCGGAGCCCTGCGCGCCGGCGGGCTGCTGGTCACCCCGGGCGCCATCGTTCCTGTCGCCCGTGCTCTGCTGCTTCGACTGCTCGTCGGAGCGGGCGCCGTCGGTCTGGGCGGTCTGGCCGTTCTGGGCGTTCTGGGCGTTCTGGCCGTTCTTCCGGTCGCCGCGGTTGCGGTTGCGGCTGCGACGACCGCCGCCCTGCTGACCGTTCTGATCGTTCTGATCGTCGGAGCCGTTCTGCTCGCCGCCCTCGCCCTCGGTACGGGCGTCGGTGCCCGCCTCGGGGGCGCTCGTCGGCGCCGGAGCGGCGTCCGTCGACGCTGCGGGCGCCTGGGCCGCGGCGACGCTGGCGTCGGTGGCTCGACGAGACCCGCGACGACTGCGCGTCGGGCGCTCGGCCGGCGTCTCGGCGGCGACGGGCGCCTCGGTCTCGACGGACGACGAGGACTCGGATCCGGTCGGAACGGTCGTCGTCGCGACCTCCGGTGCCGACTCGACCGGGGCGGAGACCTCGGGCGCGGCGTCGGCCACGAGAGGAGCCGTGCCGGTCTGACCGGCGTTGAGGTGGTCGGTCGCGCCCCGCTGGGCGGGAGCGCCCGCGGCGGAGGACGCCCGACGCGAGCCGCGGCGCTTGGTGGCCGGAGCCTCGGAGACAGGGGCCTCGACGACCGGGTCCTCGGCGGCGGGCGCCTCGACTGCAGGCGCCTGGGCGGCCACGGCGTCGGTCGTCTCGACGTCGAGGGTCGGCTGAGCGGCGTCGACCGACTCCGCCGTCTCGGCCGGAGTCGCGTCGACGACGGCGGGCGCCTCGACGGTGCCGGTCATCGCGGCGGCCTCGGTCGCGGCGATGGCGGCGACGAGGTCGCCCTTGCGGAGCTTGGAGAGACCGCTGATGCCGAGCGACGAGGCGAGGGCCTGCAGCTGGGGCAGGCGCATGGCGCCGAGCTCGGTGGTGCGGTCGGTGGACGCGGAGTTGCTGACGTCGGTCACTGGATGGGTTCCTTTCGCTCCCCCGCACGGAACGGCGGGGCAGAGCTGCTCACACCCCGCTGCCTCTCGCCTGCAGGACTGTGCTGCAGGAGAGGATCTCGGAGGTGCGGTGCACGGCTGCCGGATCGGCAGACGGGCACTGCTAGATGTGCACTACGGGATGGTTGCGACCCGGGGACTCGACGACGTGGAACCCCATGCGGGCCCGAGTCGGACTGCGTCGACCTGAGGTCGTCGGAGAGCTGGTCGAGCGGTGCTAGATGCCCAGGAAATCTGAGTTTTCTACCGGGTGCGCTACGACTGTAGCACCTTTGAGATCGACGGCCAGCATCAACGCACGCCACTCCGAGACGCCGTGCTCGGCCACCAGATCGGCGGCGAACAGGCGTTGCGCGGGGTCGCTGCCGAGCACCAGGAGCGACGGCCCGGCCCCCGAGACGACGGCGGCCAGACCCGCGTCGCGGAGGAGTCGGATGAGGGCGTCGGTCTCGGGCATCGCGCTCGCCCGATAGCTCTGGTGGAGCCGATCCTCGGTCGCGGCGTGGAGCAGCTCGGGGCTCTGCACGAGCGCCGCGACGAGCAGGGCCGAGCGGGACACGTTGAACGTCGCGTCCTCATGCGGCACCGACGCGGGCTGGAGGCTCCGGGCGAGCTTGGTCGAGAGGGTCGTCTCGGGGACGAACACCACGGGCGAGACCCCCCGGTGCACCAGCAGCCGCTTATGGGCGGGACCCGTGGACGTCGTCCAGGCGATCGTGAGCCCGCCGAAGAGCGCGGGCGCGACGTTGTCCGGATGCCCCTCGAGCTCGGCGGCGAGAGCGAGCAGGTCGGACGACGAGAACTCGACCTCTCCCTCGAGCAGACCCTTGGCGGCCATGACACCGGCCACGATGGCCGCCGCGGACGAGCCGAGTCCGCGGCCGTGGGGGATGACGTTCCGAGCGGAGAGCCGGAGCCCCGGCAGGTCGCGACCCACCGAGGCGTACGCGGCCGCGATCGAACGGACCACGAGGTGCGACTCGTCCGTCGGCACCTCGCCGGCGCCGACACCGGACACGTGCACCTCGACGCCGCTGCCGGACGTCGCCGTCACCACCAGCTCGTCGTAGAGCGACAGTGCCAGACCGAGCGTGTCGAAGCCCGGGCCGAGGTTGGCCGATGTCGCGGGGACCCTGACGAGAACCGACCTCTCGGTCGGAGCGGAGGTCATGCAGATGCCGGGACGAGCCCGAGCACCTCGGCCACGCGAGCCGTGTCGCTCGCGACGACCGTCGGCTCGACCGTCGAGCCGTCCGCCCGGCGGAGGGCCCACTGCGGGTCCTTGAGGCCGTGACCGGTGACCGTCAGCACGACGGTCGATCCCGCGGGCACGACGCCGGCGTCGGCGCGCTCGAGGAGACCGGCCACGCTGATCGCCGACGCCGGCTCGACGAACACGCCGACCTCGGCGCTGAGGATCTTCTGAGCGGCGAGGATGGCCTCGTCGGTGATGGCGCCGAACCAGCCGTCCGTCAGGTCTCGGGCCTCGAGCGCGAGCTGCCAGGACGCCGGGTTGCCGATGCGGATGGCGCTGGCGATCGTCTCGGGGGACCTGACGACCTCGCCTGCGACGATCGGGGCGGACCCGGCGGCCTGGAACCCGAACATGCGCGGCAGTCGCGTCGACCGACCGGCCTCGACGTCCTCGCGGTAGCCCCTCGTGTAGGCGGTGTAGTTGCCGGCGTTGCCGACGGGGATGAAGTGGAAGTCCGGGGCGTCGCCCAGGACGTCCACGACCTCGAAGGCCGCGGTCTTCTGGCCCTCGATGCGGTCGTTGTTCACCGAGTTGACCAGGTGGACGGGGTAGTTCTCGGCGAGGTCGCGAGCGATGTCGAGGCAGTCGTCGAAGTTGCCCTGGATCTGCAGCAGCTGACCGTCGTGGGCGACGGCCTGGCTCAGCTTGCCCATCGCGATCTTGCCCTCGGGCACGAGCACCGCGGCCGTGATGCCGGCGTGGGCCGCGTAGGCGGCGGCCGAGGCGGACGTGTTGCCCGTCGAGGCGCAGATGACGGCCTTCGCACCGTGCTCGACGGCCTTCGAGATGGCCATCGTCATGCCGCGGTCCTTGAACGAACCCGTCGGGTTCATGCCCTCGTACTTGACGAAGACCTTCGCTCCCGTCCGGTTCGAGAGGGCCGGTGCCGGGATGAGAGGCGTTCCGCCCTCGCCGAGGGTGACGATCGGCGTGGCCTCGCTGATGTCGAGACGGTCGGCGTATTCGCGCAGGACACCCTGCCACTGGTGGGCCATCAGGCTCCTTCGACTCTCAGGACGCTCGTGACGGTGTTCACGACCGGTGATTCCTCCAAGGCCTCGACCGTCGCCGCGAGTGAGGACTCCAGCGCACGGTGCGTGCCGATGATCAGAGTAGCGGTGGCCGGGGTCGCGTCGTCGCCGCGCTCCGCGTCCGGCCGGACTCCCCCGGTCTGCTCGACGCTGTGGACGCTCACTCCGTGGTGGCTGAGGACGCCGGCGACCTCGGCCAGCACGCCGGGCTGGTCGGCAACGTCGAGCGTGATCTGGTAACGCGTGGTGACCTGGCCGATGGGCAGCACCGGGAGGTTGGCGTGCGTGGACTCCGCGACGCCCGGGCCGCCGATGACGTGCCTCCTGGCCGCGGAGACGAGGTCGCCGAGCACGGCGGACGCCGTCTCGATCCCGCCGGCGCCGGCGCCGTAGAACATCAGGTCGCCCGCTGCCTCCGCCTCGACGAAGACGGCGTTCTTGGCCCCGTGCACGGCGGCCAGCGGATGACCGAGGGGCACGAGCGCGGGGTAGACGCGCGCGCTGACGCCCTCGACGCCCTCGGAGTCGACGAGCCGCTCGCAGATGGCGAGGATCTTCACGACGTAGCCGGCCTTGCGGGCGGCGACGACCTGCTCGTGGGTGACACGGGTGATCCCCTCGCGATGGACCGCCGAGAGCGGGACCGTGGTGTGGAAGGCGAGGCTCGCGAGGATGGCGGCCTTCTGGGCCGCGTCGTACCCCTCGATGTCGGCCGTCGGGTCCGCCTCGGCGTACCCCAGCTCGGTCGCGGTCGCCAGCGCCGCCTCGAGCGTGTCGCCGTCGGTGTCCATGCGGTCGAGGATGAAGTTCGTGGTGCCGTTGACGATGCCCATGATGCGGACGATCCGATCGCCGGCCAGGCTGTCGCGCAGCGGGCGGATGATCGGGATCGCGCCGGCCACCGCCGCCTCGTAGTACAGCTGGGCCCCGACCTGCTCGGCCGCCTCGAAGAGCTCGGGCCCGTGACTGGCGAGGAGCGCCTTGTTGCCCGTGACGACGTCGGCCCCCGACCCGAGGGCCTTCAGGACGTAGCTGCGCGCCGGCTCGATGCCGCCCATGAGCTCGACGACGATGTCGGCTCCGAGGATGAGCGACTCGATGTCGGTGGTCAGGAGCTCGCGCGGGAGGTCGACGTCGCGACGCGCGTCGACGTCGCGGACGCCGATGCCGACGAGCTCGAGTCCCGCGCCGGCACGGCCCGCGAGGTCGTCGGCCTGCTCGAGGAGCAACCGGGCCACCTGGGACCCCACCGATCCGGCGCCCAGCAGAGCGACCCTCACGTTGCGGTATTCGATCATGGCTTTCCGTTCTCATGGGCTGGTCCGCGTCGGCGGACCCTGGTCGGGGAGGAAGGGCGGGGCGGAGGGGTCGACGAGGTCAGGAGAGACCGGCGTCACGGGCGAGCAGGTCGGCCTCGGTCTCGCCCCGGACGATGACCCGTGACTGCCCGTCGACGACGGCCACCACCGGCGGTCGTCCGACGTGGTTGTAGTTGCTCGCGAGACTCCAGCAGTAGGCGCCCGTGGCGGGGACGCCGACGAGATCGCCCGGGGCCACGTCGCCGGGCAGGTAGTCGGCCAGGACCACGAGGTCGCCGCTCTCGCAGTGCTTGCCCGCGACGCGCACGAGCACCGGGTCGGCCGAGGAGGCGCGGTTCGCGATCGAGACGGAGTAGTCGGCTCCGTAGAGGGCCGTCCGCGCGTTGTCGCTCATGCCGCCGTCGACGCTCACGTAGCGACGGACGGCCTGACTCGCGCCGTCGTCGGAGGTGACGAGCACGTCTTTGATGGTGCCGACCTCGTAGAGCGTCGTGCCCGACGGCCCGATGATCGAGCGACCCGGTTCGACGGCCATGACGGGGACGGGGATGCCGAGACGACGGCACTCCTCGTCGACGATGTCGGCCAGCGCGGCCGCGAGCTCGGCGATCGGCCGGGAGTCGTCGGCGCTCGTGTACGCGATGCCGAAGCCGCCCCCGAGGTTGAGCTCGGGCACGTCCCCGTCGCGCAGGAGGTCGGCGTGCACCGCCAGCAGTCGCGACGCCGCCTCGGCGAAGCCGTCGCTGCCGAAGATCTGCGAGCCGATGTGCGAGTGGAGACCGAGGAATCGGAGCGATGAGCGGTCGCGTACGGCGGCGACGACCTCCGCGGCGTCGGCGAGGGGCACGCCGAACTTCTGGTCTTCGCGGGCCGTGGCGAGGTACTCGTGCGTCGACGCGTGCACGCCCGAGTTGACGCGCAGCCGGACGGCCTGGACCACGCCGTGCCGGTCGGCGGCGTCCGCGACGCGGGCGACCTCGTCGGCGTTGTCGAGGACGATGACGCCGATGCCCTCGCCCACGGTCCGGTCGATCTCGCCGAGCGACTTGTTGTTGCCGTGGAAGCCCATCCGGGCGGCCTCGACGCCGGCCGCGCGGGCGACCGCGAACTCACCGCCCGTGCAGATGTCGATGCGCATGCCGGCAGCGGACACCCATCGGGCCACCTCGACGGAGAGGAACGCCTTGGCTGCGTAGTAGACCGACACGGTCGTGCCGATGCGGCCGAACTCGCGGCGGAACGACTCGACGGCCTCGGCGGCCCGCCCCCGCGCGTCGGCCTCGTCGACGACGTAGAGCGGAGTGCCGTGGCGGGATGCCAGATCGCGGGCGGACACGCCGCCGATGACGATCCCCCCCGATTCGTCTCGGCCCGCCGTCCGTGACCAGACCGAGGCGTCGAGGGCGTTCGGCTCGACCGGCACCCGCAGCCAGGCGGGGGCGAGGGGGTTCGACGACACGGGCACCTCGGTTCGGGGGGACGACGGGGACTGTTCTGAGCCTAGCGACGGCGACGCCGGCGTCATGCCACCGGGCCCTCCGCCGTCACGAGCAGGAGGCCTCGTCGTCGAGGAGCGGCTCCGACAGGTCGAGGCCGGGCGACGAGAGGTCGATCGAAGCGCGGTCGGTCGTGACGTCGACCCCGGTGATGGCGGAGTCGGTCGGCAGGTACTCGGCGACGCAGACGGTGGTGGCGAAGTCGCCGAGGAACCGCGTCAGATCGAGCCGGATCGACGTGTCGGGCAACGACGCCGCCGTCGGAGAGAAGGAGATCGCCCGGCCGGCGTCGGCCACGGTCGGCGACGCGGAGACGTCGACCGGCACGTCGCCGACGATCGGGATCGTGAAGGTCTTCTGGTAGGTGACCTGGCCGTCGTCGAAGGACACCGTGCCTCCGGAGTCCTCGATGCCCTCGAGGCGGTTGACCGTGGCTGCGTCGGCGGAGACCGTGCCCACGACGGCCCCCGTCGGGCCCGCCAGGTCGGTCGGCACATCGGCGACGTCGACCCGGAAGCTCACCGGGTCGCTCGCCGACCCGGACGCAAGCGTCACCGAGTCGAGGGTCCCCCGGGAGAGCTGCCACAGGACCGACAGGCCGTGGATGTCGACCGCGACGTCGTCGACCCCCGAGGTCTCTTCGACCTGGACCGACGCGCGGTCCTCGATGACGGCCCGCGTCACGACGTCCGCCACCACCGCGATGATGACCAGCATGACCACGAAAGCCAGCACGGCGACGAGCGCGACGCCGCGACGACGTCTCTTGCGCGGTCGGACCGGCTGCTCGGCGAAGGTCTCGTCGAGCGCGCTCACATGCGGTCCGGGGCCGAGACGCCGAGCAGACCGAGCCCGTTGCGGATGACCTGGCCCGCGGCCTCGTTCAGCCAGAGCCGCGTGCGGTGCAGATCGGTGATGGCCTCGTCGCCGAGAGGGGTGACCCGACACGAGTCGTACCACCGGTGGTAGGTGCCCGCCAGCTCTTCGACGTACCGGGCCACGCGGTGGGGCTCGCGCAGCTCCGCCGCCTGACGCACGACGCGAGGCAGCTCGGCGAGCGCGCCGAGCAGGGCCGCCTCGGTCGGGTGCGAGAGCAGCGAGGCGTCGAAGGCGTCTCGCGTGACGCCGGCGGCCTCCGCGTTCCGGGCCACGGCGCGTGTGCGGGCGTGCGCGTACTGGACGTAGAAGACCGGGTTGTCGTTGCTGCGGCGGGTCAGCAGGTCGAGATCGATGTCGATCGAGCTGTTGACCGGGCTGCGGACGAGCGAGTAGCGCCCGGCGTCGACCCCGACCGCGTCGACGAGGTCCTCCATCGTCACGACGGTGCCGTTGCGCTTGGACATGCGGAGCGGCTCGCCGTCGCGCAGCAGGTTGACCATCTGACCGATGAGGATCTCGAGGTTGACGCCCGGCTCGTCGCCGAAGGCCGCGCACATGGCCATCATGCGGCCGACGTAGCCGTGGTGGTCGGCGCCGAGCATGATGAGGTTGCGCTCGAACCCGCGCTCGCGCTTGTCGAGGTAGTAGGCGAGATCGCCGGCGATGTACGCGGCCTCGCCGTCGGTCTTGATGACCACCCGGTCGCGGTCGTCGCCGAAGTCGCTCGTCTTGAGCCAGGTGGCCCCGTCGGCCTCGTAGACGTGGCCGAGCTCGCGGAGGCGCGCCACGGCGCGTTCGACGGCCCGCGACTCGTGCAGCGAGTTCTCGTGGAAGAAGACGTCGAAGTCGACGCCGAAGTCGTGGAGCGACGTCTTGATGTCGCCGAACATGAAGTCGACGCCCACCGAGCGGAAGAGCTCCTGGGCCTCGTCGCGCGGGAGGTCGCGCACGTCGGCGTCGACGGTCGCCATGACGCGCTCGGCGATGTCGCCGATGTACGACCCGCCGTAGCCGTCGTCGGGGGTGGGCTCGCCGAGCGCGCTGGCGAGGAGGCTGCGGGCGAAGCGGTCGATCTGGCCGCCGTGGTCGTTGAAGTAGTACTCGCGGGTGACGAGGGCGCCCTGCGCCTGGAACACGCGGGCCAGGCTGTCGCCGACCGCGGCCCAGCGCACCCCGCCGAGGTGGATCGGGCCGGTCGGGTTGGCCGACACGAACTCGAGGTCGATGGTGACGCCCTCGTAGTAGTCGCCGCGCCCGAAGGCCTCGCCCTGCTCGACGATCGTCTTGGCGAGGACGCCCGCGGCGGCGGCGTCGAGGCGGATGTTGACGAAGCCCGGCCCGGCGACGTCGACGAGGGCCACCCCGTCGACCTCGGCGAGCTCGCCGGCGATCTCGGACGCGAGCTCGCGCGGGTTCGACCCGACCCGCTTGGCGAACTTCATGGCCACGTTCGTCGTCCAGTCGCCGTGATCGAGGTTGCGGGGACGCTCGAGGACGACGTCGGCGGGGGTCACCGAGACCTCGCCGGCGACGCCGCGGCGCTCGAGGACGCCCGAGACGACGGCGAGGAGGGAGGAGGAGAGTTCGGCGGGAGTCACGAGGGTTCATCTTACCGTCTGACGGCGGCGGATCAGCGGGCGACCGGGTCGGCGCAGCCCCGACGGAGACGACCCCCGGGCGCCATCGGTGAAGATGGTCCGCATGACGCCGATCACCCGCCCCCCTCTGCGAGGTCTCACCCTGGCCGCGATCGTCGGACTCGCGGCCCTGCCGCTCGCCGCGTGCACCTCGGGCGACGCGCCGGCACCGGAGTCGAGCGCCGCGGCGTCACAGGACGCGACCGCCGGCGCCCCCGGCGACGCGACGCCGACCCCGACCCCGACGACCCCGGCCCTGGTCAGCACGCCGGTGGATCTCGACTGCTCGGCCCTGGTCGATCCGGCGACGGTCGCTGCGGCCCACCCCGGCCTGTCGCCCGCTCCCGTGCCCGAGGGCGCCGACGACGACGGGGTGACCACGCCGCTCGAACGGGTCGCCGCGGCCGACGGCACCCTGTGCGCCTGGACCGACACGGCCGGGGACACCATCACCCTCGGAGTCGCGCAGTACGACGACGCCGGACTGACCTCCCTCGCGAACGAGCTCGTCGCGACGAGCAACTGGGTGCCGACGTACGGAGTCGAGGGCTACTTCGACGTGACGCAGGGCGTCGGCCGGGCGGAGTTCCTCCCCCTCCCCTACGACGTCGTGCTCGAGTCCACCGCGTTCGTCGAGCCGGGATCGGCCGAGCCCGTGGCGTCGCAGGTGGTGGTGGCGCTCGAGGCGGGCGGCGCGACCGGCTGACCCGCGCCTCCGGCGACCCCGGGAGTCAGGCGGCGCGCGACGCCCGACCGGCGGACAGGGCCTCGAGGCGCAGCCGCGCCAGAAGCGCCGGCAGCTGCGCGCGGTCGGCGCCCGGATCCTCCGGGTGCCACTGCACGCCCGTGATGGGCGCCTCGACGTGCTCGACGGCCTCGATGGCGCCGTCGGCCGCCCGGGCGACGACCCTCAGCCCCGCACCGGGACGTCCGATGGCCTGGTGATGCGAGCTCCGGACGACGACGCGGGTGCCGAGCACCCCGGCCAGTCGACTCGCGGGGTCGATCGCGACGAGGTGGTCGGCCATCGACAGGTCGGCCGGGACGCCCGCGGTGCGGTGCAGACCCGCCTCGTCGTCGAGATGCTGCTCGAGCGTCCCCCCGAGGGCGACCGACATGATCTGGTGGCCCCGGCAGACGCCGAGGAGGGGCGTGCGGGTCTCGAGGGAGCGTCGCACGAGAGCGATCTGCGCCTCGTCGGCCACGGCGTGGTGCGGACCCTCCGACGGGTAGCCGCCCGACGCGCCGTAGAAGCGGGGCGAGATGTCCTCGCCGCCGAGGACGACCACGGCGTCGGCCCGCGCCGTCGAGGCCAGCAGGGCGTCGACGCCCAGCTCGCCGGCCGCGACGCGATCGGTCGTCCACCCGCCCCGCGCCGCATCGCCGAGCACCCGGGCCACCATCGTCTGCACGTACGCGTCGTAGCGCGGGGCGTGCGGGCGGTGACGGGTCACCTCGACGACGGCGAGGTGGAGGGTCTCGGAGGGCATGGCCCCATCGTCGTCACGCCCGGGCGGCGACGCCAGCTCCGTGTCTCCGCGTTACGGAGCGATCGACGTGATGCTCAGGGCCACAGGGAGGCGCGGGTCCACGAATCGCCCTCGCGGTCGTACCGCAGGCGCACCTGATCGCGGCCGCTCGTGGCCTGCCAGAACTCGATCGAGGCGGGCTCGACCCGGTACGCCGTCCAGTCGTCGGGGGCGGAGTCCTGGTCGGCGTCGATGCGCGAGCGGGCGTCGTCGAGGGCGCGCCGCGCCTCCTCGGGGTCGGCGATCACGCTGCTCTGCGGCAGGGCGACGGCGACGGCCCGCGACTGCGGGTGCCGCGATGTGAAGTCCGCCCGGCTCGCCTCCCGCGACCCGGGGACCGCGCGCCCCGTGACGCGGATCTGCCGCCCGCGCTCCGACCAGAAGAACGACAGGGCGACGCGGGGCTCGACCTCGATCTGCCGACCCTTCGGGCTCAGCGACGACGAGGCGAACCAGAAGTCGTCGTCGACGTCCTTCAGCAGGACGACGCGCGAGGCGGGCGCACCCGACGCGTCGACGGTCGCCAGGGTCATCGCCTGGGGCTGCGGGACGCCGGCCTCGACGGCCTCGATCAGCCACTCCCTCACGAGCTCCCGCGGATCGGCGGGCGCGACGTCGGGGTCGAGGGCGGGGACGTCGGGGTGGGGCGCCTTCGCCTCGCGGAGGCGGTCGCGGAGGGTCGGGGCGGACTCGTCGGTGCTCATCGCACCACAGTGCTCCGCCCAGGTGGAGGGCGACCGTGAGCGGCCGGGCCGGACCGCGTCGGGAGGCGGCGGGAATCGCTGCTAACCTGGACGACGTTCCTGGGCCCCCATAGCTCAGGGGATAGAGCACTGCCCTCCGGAGGCAGGGGCGAAGGTTCGAATCCTTCTGGGGGCACCGTCATCCGACCGGATCGTCGCCCTACCGTGCGCCGTCCGGCTCGTCGTTCTCGAGCTCACGCCGCAGCACGCGCTCCGAGACTCCCAGATGCCGGGCGACGTCTCGCATCGGCAGCTCGTCGGCGAGCAGCACCCGCGCGATCCGCAGCCGGCGGGACCCGAGACCCTGCGGTCTGCTCGACCGGGCGTCGCGTCGTCGACGGGCGGCCGCGAGACCGGTCTCGGCGTCGACCGTCCGCTCGTGGCCGGCGAGCGCGGCGGCCGTGCGGAAGAAGTAGCGACCCCAGGGTCCGATCTCGTCGATCCCCTCGTCGAGCGATCGGAAGGCGACGCCGCGCTCGTCGAGACCCGACACGAGGTCCAGCAGGGAGGCCACCGACCCGCCCAGGCGATCGAGCCGCGTCACGACGAAGACGTCCCCCTCGCGGAGCGAGGCGAGCGCGTCCACGAGGAACGGCTGACGGGTGCGGCGACCCGTCGCCCGATCGATGTAGATCCGCTCGCAGGCCGCGGCCTCGAGCACGGACTGCTGCCGGTCGGGCGATGCGTCGTCGTCCGAGATGCGGGCGTAGCCGATCACCGCCATGACCGGTCCTGCTCTCTCTGAGACGAAAGGCCCCGCCGAAGCGGGGCCGTCGAGGATGTCGGACGTCGGGTGACTCCGCCGGTCGGGGACTCAGGAGTAGGTGAGGGCGATGACCGCGACGTCGAGGCTGCGGTAGACGCCCTCGGCCCTCGTGGCCGATCGGACCCGCCCGCGGAGGACCTCGTAGCGGCCGTCGGACTCGTGGACGAATCCGATCACGCCGGCCGTCGGCGTCGAGATGCGGTGATAACCGTCGCCCAGGTCGATGACCTCGGCGCGGGACGTCTTCTCGAGAACAGCTCCCATGGTGTTCCTCCTTGCTTGCGGCGGACCGACTCTGGCCCGCTGACCGCAGACTACGCCCGCCACCCCGCGATCGGGGTACAGATCGTCCAGGATCGGCTAGGCGGGCGGTGGCTCCGACGCCGTCGCCACCCGCCGGCGCGCCGTGACGGTCACCCCGATGCTGGCGGCCGTCACGAGCGCGAGGGCGACGAGCTCGCGGGCACCGAGCGCCTGTCCGAGCACGACGAGCCCGGCGAACGCGGCCAGCGCCGGCCCGAGGCTCGACAGGACCCCGAACACCCGCGTCGGCAGGCGGCGGAGGGCCACCATCTCGAGCGCGTAGGGGACCGCCGAGGTCGCGACGGCGACGATCAGGAAGACGCCGAGGAGGCGCGGGTCGGCGACCACGGCGGCGCTCGCGTCGGCAGCGCCGAACGGCACGACCACGACGGCGGCGACGAGCATCGAGACCGCGAGCCCCGACAGGGAGTCCGCACGTCGACCGAGGTTCGCGTTGGCGACGATGTAGCAGGCCCAGAAGGCTCCGGCGCCGAGGGCGAGCACGACCCCGACGACCGGGATCGACCCGCTCGAGTCGGAGCCGAGCACGACGACGCCGGCGAGCGCGAGCACGGCCCAGCCGGCGTCGAGCCAGCGGCGGGTCTGGGCCAGCGCGACGACGAGCGGGCCGAGGAACTCGAGGGTGACCGCGACGCCGAGGGGGACGACGTCGATGGCGAGGTAGATGAGGGAGTTCATCCCGGCCAGCGCGAGGCCGAGGACGACGACCCCGAGCCAGGTGCGAGCATCCCAGCCGCGGACCCGCGGCCGGAAGACGACGAGCAGGATGAGGGCGCCGAGAGCGAGCCGGAGGGACGCGGCGCCGAGGGGGCCGACGGCGTCGAAGTGCGTGCGGGCGAGGGCCGCGCCGAACTGCACGGAGACGATCGCGGCGACCGCGAGCACGGGGGCCGGGACGGCGTCGAGCGGGGGTCGGCTCACGACGGGGGTTCCTCACGGACGGACGGAGGCCGGGACGGCCGTCGCCGCGGTGCGGCACTACGATCGTGGCATGTCCGACGCTCTCTCCGTCATCTCGCCGGTGATCGAGCTCTTCGGCTGGCTCGGGTTCGTCGCCGGCACCCCCTTCCTCATCGCCGCCGCCGCCGTCGGGCGACGGGCCCGTCGGTACGAGGAGACGGTCGCCGTGGTCATCCCGGCACCGGAGTACGCGCGGGTTGCGACGGCCCGGTGGATGGACTCGTGGGGCGACCTGCACGAGACCCAGTTCGCTGAGTACGCGATCGAGACGCCCGTCGAGACCGAGCTGACGGTCCACTACGACCCTCGCCGCCCCTCCTCGGTGCGCGTCGACACCCCGCACGACGACGGCCGGGCCCTGCGTCTCGTCGGCATCGTGCTCGTGGCCGTGGGCGCGGTCTGCGCGGTGGCGTCGATCGCCCTGCTGTTCGTCGGGTGACGCCGCCTCGCGGCCCGGTCCGCTCACGGCGGATGCTCGGGCGGACCGTCGGAGGCCCTCACTAGACTCGGCCCCATCGTCGAGGGGAGAGTCGTGGGCGTCGTCGCACGAGAGGGACGGATCGCGTCGGGTGCCGAGATGATCGGCGCTCTGGCGCTCGGCGGGACGGTGCTGGCGGCATCGATCGTGGGCGGCTCGCTGCTCGGCGTGACGAGCGCTGCAGCGGCCGGGCCCGTCGATCTGGCCGGCGCCTACGTCGTCGACCAGGCCGACGTGCTGTCGGACGCCGACGAGCAGAGGGTCGAGCAGTCGCTCGACACCCTCGCCGCCGAGAACGGCACCAATCTCTTCGTCGTCTACGTCGACTCCTTCACCTCCCCCTCGGACCGCACCGAGTGGGGTCGCGCTACGGCGGAGCGGAATCAGCTGGGCGTCAACGACGTGCTGCTGTCGGTCGCCGTCGACGATCGCCTGTACGACCTCTCGGTCGCCGAGTCGTCGTCCATCACGGCCGCCGACCAGTCGGCGCTCGAGACGGACGTGCTCGTGCCGGAGCTCCGCGACGGCGACTGGGCCGGCGCCGCGACCTCGCTCGCCGACGCCCTGGCGCCCGGGGCCGCCGGAGCTGACGACGACGGATCGTCCTCCGGCGGCGGGACCTGGCTGCTCTGGACCCTCGGCGTGCTCGCGCTCGTGGTGCTGGCCGCGGTCGTCGCCGTCACGGTCCTCCGACGCCGCCGGAGAGGCCGCGCCCTCGCCGCCGCTCGGGCCGAGCAGGATGAGCTGGAGCGTCGTGCCGCCGGTCTGCTCGTCGCCCTGGACGACGAGATCACCGCCGGCTCGCAGGAGGTCGGCTTCGCCGAGGCCCAGTTCGGCGAGCAGGTCGCCCGGCCCTTCGTCGAGGCGTTGGAGTCCGCCCGGTCGAGCGCGCGCGAGGCCTTCGCCCTACGTCAGAGACTCGACGATCATGTGCCCGACGGCGCCGGGGAGCGACGCGAGTGGACGACACGGATCATCGAGCTGTGCGAGACGGCGGGGACGACCCTCGACGCCCAGTCCGACGCGTTCGACGAGATGCGGCGGGCCGAGGACTCCGCCCCCGCCGATGCCGAGGCGCTGCCCGCCGACGTCGCAGTCCGTCGGGCCCGCCTCGCCGAGACGCGGAGCACCCTGGAGGCGCTGTCCCGCACCTACTCCCCTCCGGCGGTGGCGTCGATCGTCGACGACGTCGACCAGGCGGACCGGCTGCTCGAGTTCGTCGACGAGAGCGCGACAGCGGCCCGAGAGCATCTCGCCGCGGGCGAGACCGGTCAGGCGGTCGCCCGCATCCGCTCCGCGCGCCAGGCCCTCGGCCAGGTCGATCAGCTGGCCGACTCGGTCGTGCGCTCGGGCGAGTCGCTGGCCACGGCGCAGAGCCGGATCCGCGAACTGACGATCGAGCTGCGCACCGATCTCGACGCGGCCCGATCACTCGAGCCGTCGGCTGCCCCCCGGGGCGTCGACCTCGCCGCGACGGTGGCGGCGGTCGACGAGGCGCTGCGCTTCGCCGACGAGAACCGCGCCGACCCCCTCGCCGTGCTCGCCCGTCTGGATGACGCCGACGACCGGGTCGACGCCGCCCTCGCCGCCGTCCGCGACGCCGAGACCGCGCGCCGGAAGGCCCAGGCGGCCCTGGACCAGGCGCTCCTGTCGGCTCGGAGCCGGATCAGCGCCGCACGCGACTTCATCGAGACCCGGCGAGGCGCGGTCGGGCCCGGTGCCCGCACTCGTCTCTCGGAGGCCGAGCGGCACCTGGCCGAGGCCGTCTCGCTCGCCACCGTCGATCGCGACGCCGCGCTCGGCGAAGCGCATCAGGCGAACCTGGCCGCTCAGGCGGCGTCGAGCGAAGCGGCCGCGGACGTCTCGACGTATCAGCAGGCCTCGCCGTTCGGCGGCTCGGGCGGCGGCGGCCGAGGAGGCGCGGATCTCGGCGGCATCGTCACCGGCCTCATCATCGGCGGGCTCATGAACAGCGGCGGGGGCGGTGGCGGCTTCGGCGGAGGCGGCGGCTTCGGGGGCCGCAGCGGCGGCTTCGGCGGAGGCGGACGCGGCGGCGGCTTCGGCGGCGGCGGCGGCGGCCGCCGATCCGGCGGCGGACGCTTCTGAACCGCAGCGGCCCTTCCGACACAGACCACGGCAACGACCACCAGACGAAAGGACCACCATGTCGAAGCAGTCCATCTTCGGACGAATCGCCCAGCTGACGAGGGCGAACATCAACAACCTGCTCGATCAGGCCGAGGACCCGAGCCTCATGCTCGACCAGCTCGTCCGCGACTTCACCAACAGCATCGCCGAGGCCGAGAGCGCCGTCGCTCAGACGATCGGCAACCTGCGCCTCATCGAGCAGGACCACGCCGAGGACGTCGCCGCGGCCGCCGACTGGGAGCGCAAGGCTCGGGCCGCCAGCGGAAAGGCCGACGAGCTGCGGGCCGCCGGCAACACGGTCGACGCGGACAAGTTCGACGCGCTCGCCAAGGTCGCCCTCGGTCGTCAGCTGTCGGCTGAGAAGGAGGCCAAGGACGCCGAGCCGACCATCGCCGCGCAGACCCAGGTGGTCGACCGGTTGAAGACGGGTCTGACGCAGATGCGCGAGAAGCTCGACCAGTTGAGCAGCAAGCGCGACGAGCTGAACGCCCGGGCCAAGTCGGCCGAGGCCCAGTCGCGGGTCGCCGACGCGGTGAAGAGCATCGACCTGATGGACCCCACCAGCGAGCTCAGCCGCTTCGAGGACAAGGTCCGCCGCGAGGAGGCCAGGGTGCTCGGGCAGCAGGAGCTCGCGGCCTCGAGCCTCGACGCGCAGTTCGAGGGTCTCGAGGACCTCGACGAGCAGACCGAGATCGAGGCGCGCCTGGCCGCGCTGAAGCTCGGAGCGTGACCGTCGGCGCCGCGGGCCCGTCGACGCCGACGACCGGTCGGGTCCGGGTCACGCGCCCGGGTGCGTCACGGCTCGTCGGCGTCGACGTGGCCCGCGGCCTCGCCGTCCTCGGCATGTTCGCGGCGCACCTCTGGCCGCGCGATCTGCTCGACGAGCGCCTCTTCGACGGACGCTCGGCCATCCTGTTCGCCACCCTCGCCGGCGTCTCGCTCGGGCTCATGACCGGCGGCGCCGATCCGACGCGCCCGGACGATCGAGGCCGCCGGGCTCTGTCCATCGCGATCCGCGCGGTGCTGCTGATCGTGCTCGGGCTGCTGCTGCAGGCCTGGAACCCCTACGTCCTGGTGATCCTGCCGTACTACGGGGTGATGTTCGTGCTGCTGCTGGCCGTCCTCTGGCTGCCTCGGCGCCTCCTCGTTCCGCTGGCCGTCGTCGTCACCCTCGCGGCTCCATTCGCCGCCTCCCTCGTGCCCCTCGACGCGGTCGGCGACGCCGCGGCTCCGGGCCTCGCCGGTCTCGCGGCCGACGCCCTGCTCGTGGGCGCCTACCCGGCACTCGTCTGGCTGCCCTTCCTCCTGGCCGGCCTCGCAGCCGCCCGCAGTGATCTCGCCCGCCCGGCGACGGCCGCCCTCCTGGTGGTCGTCGGAACCGTCGCCGCGGTGATCGGCTACGGCGCGCGGTTCCTGCCGGGCGCCTCCGACGTCGCCGCCCTGGACCCCGCCGACCACGAGGGCATGCCCGCCGAGATCGTCGGCTCGGGCGGCGTCGCACTGGCCGTGATCGGCCTCCTGCTGCTCGCCACCGGCACCGGTCGTGTCGCGGGCCGGGTGACCCGGGTCGTCCGGGCCGTCCTCTCGCCGCTCGCGGCGGTCGGCGCCCAGCCCCTGACCGTCTACACGCTGCATCTGCTGCTCACGGCGCCCCTCTTCACGGCCTACCGGTCCGCCGGCGGCTCGTACGGACTCCCCCTCGGCTGGCTCGTGGCCTCCGTCGTCGGCACGCTCGTCTACGCCGTCCTCTGGCGACGGTTCGTCGGGCGCGGTCCGCTCGAGCGCCTGGTGGCGGCCGCCAGCCGGCCCGGGGCCGGGCGCGACGACGCCGTCTCCCGCTGACCCGGGCCTCCTCGTCATCGCCCGTCGAGGTCCCTGCCACGACCGCCCCGCGCTGTGCCAGACTGACGCGCGTGAGGTTCGTCGTGGTTCCGCAGTGGCAGGGTTCTCCGTCGTCGAGGGCCATGCGGCTCGCCGAGGGCGCGTACGCGATACTGGGCGATCTGCCCGCGTCGGCGACCACCGTCGTCGAGGTCCCCGTCGGGGCCGGCGACTCGCTGGGCACCCAGGTGCACCGGCTGTCGTCCGTGCTCACCGTCGCCGACGCCCTGCAGCAGGAGCTCGCGACCGGCACCGGACCCGCGCTCGTCGTGGGCGGCGACTGCGGGGTCGAGCTCGGCGCCGTCCGCCACGCGCTCAGCCCGTCGACGGCCGTCGTGTGGTTCGACGCCCATCCCGACCTGCACGCGCCGCGCAGCAGCGAGAGCGGCGCCTTCAGCGGGATGGTGCTCCGGGCTCTGGTCGGCGACGTCGACGACGACCTCCCGACGCTCGATCCGGCCGAGACGCCGCTCGACCCGGGCCGCATCGTGCTCGCCGGCGCGCGCAGCTTCGACGAGGCCGAAGACCGGTACGTCGACAGTCGCCGCGTCTCGACGGTCTCGTCGCTCGATCTCACGCCCGACGACGTCGTGGCCGCGGTGGCCGCGACGGGGGCGACCGAGGTCTACCTGCACGTCGATCTCGACGTGCTCGACCCCGGCATCATCGACGGACTGCTGGCGCCCCAGCCGTTCGGCGTCGATCTCGCGACGCTCATCGCGACCATCACCGCCCTCAAGACCCGCTTCACCCTGGTGGGGGCCGGGCTCTGCTCGTTCGCCCCCGTCGACGCGACGAGCGCCTCGGACGACATGGGCACCATCCTCCGCATCGTCGGGGCCCTGTCGCGATGAGCGGACCCGACGCCGGCGACCGCCCCCGCGTCACGGTCGAGCGCCGCGGGGGCGTCCTCCTGATCGGACTCGACCGTCCCGAGAAGCGGAACGCCGCCGACCTCCGCATGCTGCGCGAACTCGCTCTCGCCTACGGCCGACTCGACGACGACCCCGGACTGCACGTCGGACTCGTCTTCGCGCACGGCGACCACTTCACGGCGGGGCTCGATCTGACCGACGTCCTCCCGGCCGTGACCGACACCGGTCTCGACATCGTCCCCGAGGGCGGCGTGCACCCCTGGCAGGTCGACGGACGATCGCTGACCAAGCCGGTCGTGCTCGCCGTGCAGGGCACGTGCCTGACGCTCGGGGTCGAGCTCGCGCTCGCCAGCGACATCGTGATCGCCGACGAGACGGCCCGTTTCGGTCAGATCGAGGTGAGCCGGGCGATCCTCCCGTTCGGCGGCGCGACGACGAGGCTGCCCCGACGCGCGGGCTGGGGCGACGCGATGCGCTATCTGCTCACCGGCGACCTCTTCGGAGCCGAGGAGGCGCGGCGCATCGGGGTCGTGCAGGAGGTCGTCCCCGAAGGGGCCGCCTTCGATCGGGCTCTGCGACTCGCCGAGCGGATCGCCGCCCAGGCCCCACTCGCCGTGCAGGCCACCCTCGCCAACGCGCGTCTGGCCGTGCGCGAGGGCGACGCGGCGGCCGAGGCCTCGCTGCAGCCCGAGCTGGTGCGCCTGCTCGGCACGGACGACGCCCGAGAGGGTGTCGCGGCGTTCACGGAGCGGCGCGACCCGCGATTCTCGGGGTCGTGATCGTCCGGGCCCGAGCGGCACCGCCGACCGGAACCGCCGACGGGCACGATCGACCGGCAGCGCTGTCCGACCCGGCTGACCGGCCCTCACACGACGAAGCCCGCCCCCACGAGGGGAGCGGGCTCCGGGCGTGATGACGCGTCTTACTTGAAGACGTCTTTCACGTCTTCGCCGGTCTTCTTGGCACTCGCGGCGGTCTGGTCCTTGCGACCCTCGGCCTTGAGGTCCTCGTCGCCCTTGCGGTCGCCGATGGCCTCCTTGGCCTTGCCTGCGATGTCCTGAGCGGCGTTCTTGATCTTGTCGTCGAGTCCCATGAAGACCTCCTCTGCTTGGCGCGTCAGCGCATGATGCCCAAACGCTATCGAGGCGACCCCGGTGCCGACCGCACGCACATCCGGCGCCCAGGATGCGTGCGCGGAACGGCCAGCGAGCATCCGGACGAACGCCCGGGAGCGAGGACTACGGTCGTCGCATGACTGCTTATGATCTGATCGTGATCGGCGCCGGCGCGGTCGGCGAGAACGTGGCCGACTACGCCAAGCGCAAGGGCCTCTCGGTGGCCCTCGTCGAGGCCGAGCTCGTCGGCGGCGAATGCTCGTACTGGGCGTGCATGCCCTCGAAGGCGCTGCTGCGCTCCACCGCGGTCGTGCGGGCGGCGCGCGCGGTCGACGGCGCCGCCCAGGCGGTCACCGGCGCTGTGGACGTCGCGGCCGTGCTGCGCCGCCGGGACTCCTTCACGAGCGGATGGGACGACTCCGGCCAGGCCGACTGGGTCGCCGGCGCGGGCATCGACCTCATCCGCGGACACGCCACCATCACGGGAGTGCGGGAGGTCACCGTCGACGGCGTCGTGCACACCGCGAACCACGCCGTGGTCGCCGCGACCGGATCATCGGCCCTGCTGCCCGACATCCCGGGTCTGGCCGAGGCTCGCCCCTGGACGAGCCGGGAGGCGACGAGCGCTCAGAGCGTCCCGCAGAGCCTCGTGGTCATCGGCGGCGGCGTCGTCGCCACCGAGATGGCGACCGCATACCAGGGTCTGGGCTCCGTCGTGACGCTCGTCGCGCGGAGCGGTCTGCTCGGCGGTCAGGAGCCCTTCGCCGGGGAGCTCGTCGGGGACGGACTCCGCGAGCTCGGTGTGGACGTCCGCGTGGGGGTCTCCCCCGTCTCCGTCCTCCGCACCGAGCACGACACCGTCGAGGTGACCCTCGACGACGGGAGCACCGTGATCGCCGACGAGGTGCTCGTGGCCACCGGCCGGGTGCCCCGCACCTCGGACCTCGGACTCGAGAGCATCGGCATCGAGCCCGGCGACTGGCTGCAGGTCGACGACACCCTGCTCGTGCACGGCACCGACTGGCTGTACGGCGTGGGCGACGTCAACCACCGGGCCCTGCTCACCCATCAGGGCAAGTACCAGGCCCGAGCCGCCGGCGAGGTCATCGCGGCGCGGGCCCAGGGGACCGAGCTCTCGACCGCCCCCTGGGGAACCCACGTCGCCACGGCGGACGACGCCGCCGTGCCGCAGGTCACCTTCACCGACCCCGAGGTGGCGAGCGTGGGTCTCACGGCCGAGGCCGCCACGCAGCGCGGCATCGACGTGCGCGTCGTCGACTACGACCTCGCGTCGGTCGCCGGCTCCGCGCTGCACTCGGACTCGTACAAGGGCCACGCGCGACTCGTCGTCGACGAGGGTCGGAAGGTCGTCGTCGGCGCCACCTTCGTCGGACCGGAGGTCAGCGACCTCCTGCACGCCGCCACGATCGCCGTCGTCGGCGAGGTCCCGATCGATCGGCTGTGGCACGCCGTGCCGTCGTACCCGACGGTCAGCGAGGTCTGGCTTCGCCTGCTGGACGGCTACGGGCGCCCGTGACGGGCCTGCTGCTCGACTCCCCCGTCTCGCGCCTCGGCTGCGCCGTCGCCACCCTCGTCGGCCTCGCCGTCGGCGTCCCGCTCAGCACGGGGCGGATCCGGGTCGTCGGCGACCTCATCGTCTGCCGGGGTCTCCCCCGGTGGGCGTTCCGCCGCGGCGGCACCTGCGTGGGCCGGGTCTACCTGACCCGGTACAACGACGGCCCCCGGGTGCTGCGACACGAGGCCGTCCACGTCACGCAGTGGCGGCGATACGGCATGCTGATGCCCCTGATGTACTTCCTGGCCGGCAGCGACCCGCTGACGAACAGGTTCGAGATCGAGGCCGGCCTCGAGGAAGGCGGTTACCGATGACCCGCACCGTGATCATCACCGGAGCGAGCAGCGGCATCGGCCGCGAGGCCGCGAAGGCGCTGTCGAAGGGGGGCGCCGAGCTCGCGATCGTCGGTCGCAACCCCGAGCGCACCCGCGCCGTCGCGGACGAGGTCGGCGGGAGCGCCTTCATCGCGGACTTCGACCGGCTGGACGACGTCCGCGGACTCGCGGAGCGCCTCCTCGACCGCTATCCCCGGATCGACGTCCTCGCCAACAACGCCGGCGGGCTCGTCAATCCGCGCGGCGTCACCGCCGACGGCCACGAGCGCATCCTCCAGTCGAACCACCTCGCGCCGTTCCTCCTGACCCGACTGCTGCTGCCGCGACTGATCGAGAGCGAGGCGCGCGTCGTGTCGACCGCGAGCGTCGCCAACCTGTTCGGCCGCGTGCGTCTCGACGACCTCGACTGGGCGAAGCGGCCGTGGCTCGGCGGCTGGCGCCAGTACGGCACGAGCAAGATCGAGACGATCCTGTTCATCCGCGAGCTGGCGAAGCGCACGGGGCTCGAGGCCTTCTCGTTCCACCCCGGGATCGTCAAGACGAACTTCGGCGCCGACTCGTCCATGTGGCGCATGGCCAACGTGCTGACGAACGGGCACTACGGCATCTCGGCCGCCGCCGGAGCGCTGCCGCTCATCCAACTGGCGGGGCCTAGCACGATCGGCGTGCCGAGCGGCACCTACTTCGACCAGCTGAAACCGGACGGCCTCGTGCTGCCCCAGGCCAAGGACGCCTCCCTGGCCGCCGCCCTCTGGGAGCGCAGCTCCGAGCTCGTCGGGCTGCCCTCGGAGGTCTGAGGCGCTACATCTCGGCGCGGCCGAGCCGCCAGTAGCCCATGAAGGCGACGTGGCGGCGGTCGACGCCGACCTCGGCGACCAGGAACCGGCGCAGGGTCTTGATGGCGGCGGCCTCGCCGGCGAGCCAGGCGTACAGCTCGCCGTCGAGGGCCTCGCCGTGGCGGGCCTCTCCTTGGGGGACGTCCCAGAGGATGTCGTGGTCGACGTCCACCTCGGAGACCTCGACGCCGCGGTGCCACGCGGTGACGTACCGGGCCGTCCAGCCGCGGACGGCCTCGACGAGTCGCGCGCCGTGCCCTTCGTCGGACCCGTCTCGTGCGAGCCAGTGGACGGAGACCCCGGGAGGCGCGGTGAGCTCGAGCACGTCCGCCGACGTCGGCACCTCGAGGAACACGCAGCCCCGGGCGTCGGCGGGCAGGCTCTCGACGATGGAGGACACGGCGGGCACGGCGGTCTCGTCGCCGGCGATGAGCACCGAGGAGGCGCCCCGCGGGTTCCATTCGACGCCGCTGCCGGTCACGCCGCTGGTGGCGTCGGGGCCCACGAGCATGGCGTCGTCGCCGACCCGGACGGCCGCGAGCCAGGCGGCGGCGGGCCCGCCGTCGGCGTGCACGACGAAGTCGACGTCGACCTCGCGGAGCTCCGGTCGGACGGCTCGTGCGGTGTACGTGCGGAAGGGATTGCGGGCATGGTCGGGCAGGGCGCGCCACTCACCCCACCAGTCTCCGGACGGGAACGTGTCGAAGCCCGTGGACTCCAGCGGGAGGACCACCTTGATGCGCTGGTCGAGCCCGTCGGCCCCGAAGTCGCCGAGTTCGGGACCGCCGAACGTCACGCGGGTGAACGACGGCGAGAGACGCTGGACCCTCTCGACCCTGGCCCGGTACGGGCGGTGGGCGGGTTTCACGACGGACCCGGGCGAGGCCTCGGCTACGGAAGTAAGCACACCCTAAGTATGGCAGTCCTAACCTGACGGTCAAGAAGAGGTTCCTGGACGTCGAGACAGCTGCTCGGACGGTCGGAGACCAGCGTCCCCGCCGGCCGACGGCGGATCAGAGCGCCGCGGCCCCGTCGACCGTCTGGAAGACGCGGTGCAGATCATGCCGGAGGTCGTAGGCGAACGACGGCGGCCCGGCGATCCAGATGACGTGCTCGCCGGCGACCAGCGAGTCGGTGTCGACGTACATCTCGGCGAGCCACGCGCGGACGGCCCGCTCGAGCGCGTCGCCGGGCTCGCAGGAGCGCCCCGACCCGGGTGCACCGGATCGGCGATCGCGAGCCAGCCAGGCGACGGCCACCCGGCCCGGTGCGGCGAGAGGCACGATCTGGCTGCTGTCGTCGACCTCGACGAAGACCTGCCCGCGCGCGCAGAGGGGCAGCGCGGCCAGCATGCCGCGCAGCTGGTCGAGGGAGGAGGCGTCGCCGGCGAACAGCACGCGGGTGGCGTCGTGCTGGAGGGGCGGGTCGCGGTATTCGAGGAACATGTCCTCGTCAGTATAGGTAAGCCTCACCTATCCCGACACACGTCCGCCCGATTCGCAGCCGGGTGGTAGGTTCTGACCGTCCACGGATCCGGCAGCGACCCGTGGCGAGGGGCCGCGCCGTGTCCGACAGCACCACGGTGGCGGATCGTGACGACCGGACCGACAGCGACCGGAGATCCCCCGCAGCAGAGCCGAGACCACCTCGGCATCCTTCGCCGAGGCGCCGACGCCCCGGCCCACCCCGGAAGGCCCCTCCGCGTGCGCACCCTGCCCCTCCTCGCCGCCGTCACCGCTCTCGTCCTCGTCACGGCCGGCTGCACGTCGTCGCCCGACCCGACGGGCGCCCCCGACGACGACGCCACCGTCACCGTCGGCCTCGTCCTCGAGCCCACCGACCTCGACATCCGCCGGACGGCCGGCATCGCGCTCGATCAGGTGCTGATCGACAACGTCTACCAGGGCCTCGTCGGGCGCACCCAGGACAACGAGATCGTCGACGTCCTGGCGTCCAGCCACGAGGTCAGCGACGACGGCCTGACCTACACCTTCACCCTCGCCGAGGGCGTGACCTTCCACGACGGGGCCGCGCTGACCGCGGAGGACGTCGTCTGGTCGCTGCAGCAGGTCGCCGACGACGACAGCCTGGCCAACCACGGCGATCTCGCGGCGGTGGACGCCGTCACCGCGCCCGACGAGTCGACCGTGGTGATCACGCTGTCCCGACCGGACTCGGCGCTGCTGTTCTCGCTGACGGGGCGAGCCGGCCTCGTGCTCGAGCAGCAGGCCGACAACGACCTCTCGACCACGGCGAACGGCACAGGGCCCTTCACCCTCGAGGGGTGGACCCAGGGCGACAACCTGCGGCTGAGCCGCAACGACGACTACTGGGGCACGCCCGCGGCCGTCGGCGGGGTCGTCTTCCGGTACATCCCCGACCCGTCCGCCCGCATCAACGCCTCGCTGTCCGGCGACATCGACGTGCAGACCGCGGTCGACGCGACGCTCCGCAGTCAGCTCGACGGCGTCGACGGGCTGACCGTCAGCGAGGGCCGCACCACCGACAAGTACACCCTCGCCTTCAACAACGCGGTCGAGCCCTTCACCGATCCCCGCGTGCGCAAGGCGATCCGCCTCGCCGTCGACAACGACGCGCTGATCGCCGCCACCGGGGGCTCCGCGGTCGACCAGGGCGGGCCGATCCCCGAGCTCGACCCGGGCTACCGCGATCTGACCGACGTCGACGCGTACGACCCCGACGCCGCCCGCGCGCTCCTCGAGGAGTCCGGTCAGGGCGATCTCGACCTCACCCTCGAGTACGCGAACGTCTACCCGGCCGCCATCGGCGATGTGCTGACGACGCAGCTCAAGGCCGTCGGCATCACCCTCACCGTCGAGCAGGTCGACTTCTCGACCTGGCTGAGCGACGTCTTCGTCGCCCCGTCCGACGGCTCGCCGCGCGACTTCCAGCTGAGCATGGTCAACCACGCCGAGACCCACGACTTCGGCAACTGGGCCGATCCGGACTACTACTTCGGCTACGACTCCCCCGCGGTGCAGGGCCTCTACGCCGAGTCCCTCGCCGCCACGGACCCGGCCGACGCCGACGAGGCCCTCGCCGAGGCCGCGGCGATCGTCGCCGACGACGCGCCGGCCGAGTGGCTGTACACCACGACGACGCTCACGGCCATCCGAGACGGCATCACCGGGTTCCCGACCTCGTCGACGACGACACGGCTCGATCTCTCGTCGCTGGCCGCCACCGAGTGATCAGGTTCACGGCCGGGCGTCTGGTCCTCTTCGCCGTCGGTCTGCTCGTCGCGAGCGCTCTGATCTTCGCGACGCTGCGCCTCCTGCCCGGCGACGTCGCCCAGGTGATCGCCGGCACGACGGGCTCGCCCGCCCAGGTCGCCGCACTCCGGGCCGAGCTCGGACTCGACCGGCCGTTCCTCGCGCAGTACCTCGACTGGGTGGGAGGGCTGCTGAGGCTCGACCTCGGCCGGTCGCTCGTGACCGGGACCCCGGTCGCGGACGAGATCGCCGACAAGCTGGCCGTCACGCTGCCGCTCGCCGGGCTCTCGCTCGCCGTCGGCCTCGTCGTGGGCGTCCCTCTCGGCGTGCTCGCGGCGCTCCGCCGACGGCGCCCGCTCGGCACGGCGGCATCGATCGGCGGTCAGATCCTCGCCGCCGTGCCGGCCGTCTGGGCGGGCATGCTGCTGATCGCCCTGTTCGCCGTCACCCTGGGCTGGCTGCCGACGCAGGGCTTCCCCCTCGACGGGTGGTCCGATCCGGCGGCCGCCCTGAGGGCGCTCGTCCTGCCCGCGGTGACCATCGGTCTCGTCGAGGGCGCCGTGCTGCTCCGCTTCACCCGATCCGCCGCGCTCGGAGCGCTCGACGCGGACTACGTCCGGGCCGCCGCCGCCAAGGGCATGACGCGCGACCGGGCCCTCGTGCGCCACGGCCTGCCGAACGTCATGCTGAGCGTCGTGAGCGTGCTCGGAATCCAGGCCGCCGGTCTCGTCGTCGGCGCGGTGCTCGTGGAGCAGCTCTTCAGCCTGCCCGGCGTCGGTCGCATGCTCGTCGCCGACGTCGGCCGCCGAGACCTGACGAAGGTGCAGGGAGAGCTCATGACCCTGACCGCGATCGTCCTCGCCGTCGGCTTCGTCGTGGACGTCGTGCACCGCGCCCTCGACCCGAGAGCACGGGAGCGGGGCGAATGAGGCGCGGGTCGTGGATCCGGGCCCTGGTGTCCGGGCCGGCCGGCGCCTTCGGCGCGGGGTGGCTCGTGCTCGTCGCGGCGGCCGCCGTCGTCGCCCCGTTCTGGACGCCGTTCGATCCCTTCGCCACCGACCCCTACGGAGCCTGGGCTCCGCCGTCGACCATGCACCTCCTCGGGACCGACTCCGTGGGTCGCGACATCTTCAGCTACGTGGCCCGAGGGGCCACCACGACCGCCGTGGTGGCGGTCGCCTCGGGCGCCGTCGCCCTCGTGGTCGGCGTCGCCCTCGCAGCGCTCGGATCGCTGACCGCGCGTTGGGTTCGGGACTCCGTGTCGGTGCTCATCGACGTCCTCGTCGCGTTCCCGACGATCCTGATCGCCATGGCCCTGGCCGCCGCCTTCGGCGGGTCGCTGGCCGTGGTCGTCGTCGCCGCCGGCACCGGCTACGGGGTCAACATCGCCCGGGTGTCCCGGGCCGAGATCCGCCGGGTCGGCCGGGAGGACTACGTGCTCGCCGCCCGCGCGGCCGGCGTGGGGCCGCTCGGCGTGGTGGCGCGGCACGTGCTGCCGAACGTGGCGCCCCTCTTCGCCGTCCAGGTCTCGCTCGCGATGGCCACGTCGATCCTCGCCGAGGCCGGACTGTCGTTCCTCGGGTACGGGGCGTCCGCCGAGACCGCCTCGTGGGGCCGACTGCTCAGCGACCTGCAGAAGTTCATCGGCGTCCACCCCGGGACGATGGTGTGGCCCGGCGCCGCCATCACGCTCACCGTGCTGGCGCTCAACCTGCTCGGCGACGCCGTCCGCGACGCCGGGGACCCGCGCCTGCGCCGGCGCGCACCCTCCGCCGCCCCGGACCCCGCCGATGCGCCGGGGGTGGTCTCGTGAGCCTCGAGATCAGTGATCTCAGCATCGAGCTCGCCGGACGGACCGTCGTCGACGGCGTCTCCCTCTCGGTGGGACCGCAGGAGCGCGTGGGGCTCATCGGGGAGTCCGGATCGGGCAAGTCGCTGACGCTGCTCGCCGTGCTGGGGCTGCTGCCCGACGACGCCGTCGTCCGAGGCGGCATCTCGTTCGACGGCCGCGAGCTCGTCGGGCTGCCCGACCGCGACCACGCCCCCCTCCGAGGAGCCGGGATCGGCGTCGTGTTCCAGGACCCGACGACGTCGCTCGACCCCGTCCGCACCATCGGCCGTCAGATCGCCGAACCCCTTCGACTGCACGAGGGGGTCGGACGTCGCGAGGCCCGTCGCCGTGCCGTCGACGCGGCCGCCGAGGTCGGTCTGCCCGACCCCGAGCGCATCGTCGACCGCTACCCGCACCAGCTGTCGGGGGGTCAACGTCAGCGCGTGGTCATCGCGACGGCCCTCATCGCCCGCCCGCGCCTCCTGCTCGCCGACGAGCCCACCACGGCCCTCGACGTCTCGACCCAGGCCGAGGTGCTCGACCTCTTCGCCCGTCTCGTCGACGAGCGCGGCGCGTCGCTGCTGTTCGTCACCCACGACCTCGCCGTCCTGCGTCGAGCCGTCGACCGGGCCGCGGTGCTCGCCGACGGCCGCGTCGTCGAGGAGGCGTCCGTCGACGACCTCGTGCACCGCCCGCGCCACGCCGTCACCCGGGGGCTGGTCGAGGCGACGAGGGCGACCACCTGGAGGGCGCGATGAGCGACGACGAACCGACCCGCGCCTCCTCGGCCCCCCTGCTGAGCGGACGCGGCCTCAGCCGGACGTATCGCCTGCCCCGGTCGTCGCCGTTCCAGCCGGGCCCGGTCAGGCACGCGCTGGTCGGCGCCGACCTCGACGTCGGCCACGGCGAGAGCGTCGCCCTGATCGGCGAGTCGGGCAGCGGGAAGAGCACCCTGGTCAAGACCCTGCTCGCCCTCGACACGCCGACGGAGGGCACGGTCCGCTTCGACGGACGCCCGGTGCGACCCGGCCGGGCGTCGGCGCTGCGCTGGTTCCGCCGCGACACCGGCGTCGTGCTGCAGGACCCCTACAGCTCGCTCGATCCGCGGATGCGCGTGCGCGACACCGTCGCCGAGCCGCTGCGGGCCCTCTCGATCGCGGGCGACCGGCGGGCCCGGGTCGACGAGGTGCTCGACCGGGTGGGTCTGACCCGGCACCACGCCGACGGCTACCCGCACGAGCTCAGCGGCGGGCAGCGCCAGCGCGTCGCCATCGCCCGCGCGATCGTCCACCGACCCCGCCTGCTCGTCGGCGACGAGCCGATGAGCGCGCTCGACGTCACGGTCCGAGCCCAGATCCTGCAGCTGCTGCGCGAGCTGCGCGACGACCTCGGGCTGTCGCTGCTCACGGTCTCGCACGACATCGGTCTCGTGCAGCATCTCGCCGACCGGGTCGCCGTGCTGCACGAGGGGCGGATCGTCGAGCAGGGGACGGTCGACGCGGTGCTGCGCCACCCCGGGCACCCCTACACCCGCGCGCTCGTGGCCGCGGTGCCGACGCTAGACTGATCCGCCGACCCTCGACCGACCCGCCATCGGGCGCCCGTCGCGCCTCGCGGGTCACCAGAGCGGCGGGTGCCTCCGCTGCCATCTCAGGCGCCGCTCGAGCTGCGCCCCCACGGCCAGGAGGACGTCCTCGCGACCGGGCCTGCCGATCAGCTGCACGCCGGCCGGCGATCCGTCGACCTCGCCGACCGGCAGGGTGATCGCGGGCAGCCCGGCGACGTTGACGAACGAGGTGAAGGGCGAGTAGAGGCACTGCTGCTCGAAGTTGCGCTCGGCGTCGTCGGCGTCGTACCAGCCGATCGGGCGGGCCGTCAGGGCGAGCGTCGGGGTCAGGACGACGTCGAAGGGGGCGAACCGGTCGATCACGGTCCGCTCGAACGCCGTCAGCCCCGCGAGGGCGGCGCCGAGCTCGCGAGCCGGGACTCCGCGGCCCCGCTCGACGAGCCACCGGGTGATGGGCTCGAGACGGGCGAGCTGCTCGTCGGTCTCGGCGGGGATCCCCGCGGCGCCGGCCTGCCAGAGGGTGCGGAAGAGCGCCGGGTAGTCCGACGCAGGCATCGTCGTCTCGTCCACGCCGTGCCCGAGATCGGCCAGCAGGTCGGCCGTGAAGCGGACGACGCCGAGGAGGCGCGGGTCGACCCAGACGTCGAACACGTCGTCCCAGGGGCTGGTCGTCATCACGGCGACCTGGAAGCGTCCGGCCCCGCGGAGGGCCGTGCCGAGGTAGGCGCCGTCGGGCGACGGCGGCGCCCAGAGCGCGTGCCCGTGCCGCGGCGGCCGTCCGTCGGGCGAGACCATCGCGTCGAGCAGCAGGGCGGCGTCGGCGACGGTGCGCGCCAGCGGCCCCCCGACGGCGAGCCCGCCGAGGCTCGCGAGTCCCGGCTGCGAGGGCACGCGTCCCCGCGACGGCTTCACCCCCACCAGTCCGGTCGCGGCGGCCGGGATCCGGATGCTGCCGCCCCCGTCCGACCCGGGGGCGAAGGGCAGCATGCCCGCGGCGACCGCGGCCGCGGCCCCTCCGCTCGAGCCGCCTGCGCCGGTGTCGAGTCGCCAGGGGTTGCGCGTCGGCGGGCCGATGAGGGTCTCGGTGTACGCGGTCAGCCCGTACTCGGGGGTCGCCGTCTTGCCGAGGCTCACGCCGCCGGCCTCGTCGAGGGCCGCGACGATCTCGGACGACGTCTCGGGCACCCGGCCGTCGGCCAGGCGCGAACCGGACCGGGTCGGCACGCCCGCCCGATCGCCGAGGTCCTTGTCGGCGAGCGGCAGCCCCCACAGCGGCGCCGTCGTCCGACCCGCACGGGTCAGCTCGTCGGCACGGTCGCGGGCACGGTCGGCGGTGACCGTCACGAAGGCGCCGACCTCTCCGTCGAGGCGCTCGATGCGGTCCAGGTAGTGGTCGGTCAGCTCGCCGGGGGAGAGCTCTCCGCGATGCAGGAGATTCCATTGCTCGTGGGCGCTGAGGTCGTGGAGTTCGGGCACCCGTCGAGCGTAGGCCCGCCCGTCAGCGCGCGCTGCGGCCGCGTCGCCTCTTGAGCGACTTCTGCATCGTGATGGTGCCGAGCCAGCGGCCGAACTTGAAGCCCACGCGGCCCATCCGGCCCACCTCGACGAACCCGAGCCGGGCGTGGAGGGCGACCGACGCCTCGGCGTTCTTGTCGGCGATGACGGCGACCATCTCTCGGATCCCGGCCTCGCGGCAGGCCTCCACGAGCGCCTCGAGCAGACCTGCCCCGAGGCCCTTTCCCGTCGAGGCGGCGCGCAGGTAGATGGACGTCTCGACCGTGTACCGGTAGGCCGCCTTGCCGCCCCAGGGCGAGGCGAGGGCGTACCCGAGCACTTCGCCGCTCGGATTCACGGCCACGAGGAACGGCATCCCGAGCGACGAGACGAACGCGAGCTTGCGGCGCCATTCGGCGAGGGTCATGGCGTCCTCGTCGAAGGTCACGGACGAGTTGGCGACGTAGTGGTTGTAGATCTCGCGCACGTAGGGCAGGTCGGCGGCCACGGCGGCACGGACCTCGAAGCGGAACGGCGGCTCGACGGGGGCGGGCGGGCGCAGGGCGCGCGGCAGCTGCCGACGGGTCTGGTATTCCTCTTCGAGCACGCAGCCACTCTGCCACGACGGCGGGAGGCGCGGCGAGGGCGGGAGGGGGCGGCGCGCGTCAGAGGGGCGGGAGCGCCCAGTCGACGGGGTCGCCGCCCTGCTCGACCAGCAGTGCGTCGGCACGGCTGAACGGCTTCGAGCCGAAGAAGCCCCGGGACGCCGACAACGGGCTCGGGTGCGCCGACTCGATGGTGGGGACGTCTCCGAGCATCGGCTTGAGGGCCGCGGCGTCACGACCCCACAGGATGGCGACGAGGGGTCCGCCGCGTGCCGCGAGCACCTCGATGGCGCGCTGGGTCACGGGCTCCCAGCCCTTGCCGCGATGCGACGCCGTCTCACCGGGACGCACGGTGAGCACCCGGTTGAGCAGCATGACGCCGTGGTCGGACCACGACGTCAGATCGCCGTGCTCGGCCGGGGGCACGCCGAGGTCGTCGTGCAGCTCGCGATAGACGTTGACGAGGCTCCGCGGCAGGGGTCGAACGCTGCGCTCGACCGAGAACGACAGCCCGACGGCGTGACCGGGGGTCGGATAGGGATCCTGGCCGACGATGAGCACGCGCACGCTCGCCAGGGGCGCGCGGAAGGCGCGCAGCACGTTCTCGCCGGCGGGCAGGTACCCCCGCCCCGCGCGCACCTCCGCGCGCAGGTACTCGCCCATGTCGGCGATGCGGTCGGCGACCGGTTCGAGGGCCTCGGCCCAGCCGGGGTCGATCTGCTCGGCGAGCGGACGACGCGACGCGCCCGCGGGCGCGGACCCGGCGTCCGGCGTCACGCAGGACCCAGCGTGCCGACCGAGACGCCGATGATCCCGCCGCCGTCGTCGACCTGCGGCTCGACCCGCCAGACGCTCCCGGTGCCGAGCACCGTCAACGCGCCGTCGCCGACCACGAGGGCCGTGTTCTCGTCGATCGCCACCCCTCCGGCGACGAGTCCCGCCTCGGTCGCGGCGATCAGGCGGGTGAGGGTCCCCCACTGCGCGGCGTGGACGTCGACGGCGATGTCGACCAGGCCGAGTCCGCCGCTGAGGGTGACCTCGTCGAGGTCCTCCGCCGCGTCCTCCGGGCAGACCGGGACGTCGCCGATGAGCCAGCCGCCGAGGAGGGCGCGGTCGGCGGCGATCATGGCTCCGGCGGAGAAGCCGAGGTACGGCAGACCGTCGGCCACGAGCAGCCGGACCTGATCCACGAGCGGGATGACGGCCTCGAGGTACGCCGGCGTCAGCCCCCCGGCCACGACGAGCCCGTCGACGTCGCTCAGCACGCGGGTGTCGAAGACCTCCCCCGCCTCGACGATGCTGGTGACGACCTCGCAGCGCCCGCCCGAGGCGAGCATCGACGGGTACCCGGTGCGGAACCCGGCCGACGGCGAGTCGTCGGCGACGACGATCAGGAGGGCGATGCGCGGCACGGCGCGCCCGACCGCTCCGCCCCGCACGGCCGCCTCGGCGACGAACAGGTCGTACAGGTCGGGGGTGTCGGGCGACCAGCCGCCGCCGACGAGGTGGATGCTCATGCCCCGACCGCCGTCGCGTGGTCGCGGGTCACCGGCGGGAGGGCGCTCCAGGGGAAGGTGATCCAGCGGGAGGTGCGCTTCCAGACGAAGTCGGGCTCGAGCACCGTGCGCGGCTTGCTGTAGAGGCAGACCGTGCGGACGTCGGCGGCGATCCCGCCGAGGAGGTCGCGGACGAGCACGAGCGTGCGCCCCGAGTCCGAGACGTCGTCGACGATCAGCACCCGCTTGCCCTCGAGCGAGGGCGCGTCGAGGGTCGGGGGCAGCAGCACCGGCTCGGGCAGACGCTCGTCGACGCCGGTGTAGAACTCGACGTTGATCGACCCGCACATCTTCGTGTCGAGGGCGTAGGCGACGGCCCCCGCCAGCACGAGCCCGCCCCGGGCCACGGCGACGATCACGTCGGGGGTGAAGTCGGCCGCGACGACGTCGCTCGCCAGGTGGCGCGCCGCCTCGCCGAACTCCAGCCAGCCCAGCACCTCACGCTCGGGGGCACCGGTCTCGACCGACCCGTCGGACTGCGCCGGCGGGGCCTCGGGCGGTGCTGCGGCGGTGTCGGTCGAGTCGTCGGGTGAGGAAACCATGCCAGCAACCGTAGTGCGCCCACGGGCCCCGGCGCGAAGGCGGACCCGTCAGGGTCCGACCCAACGACCCCCGGGAGGCGCGAAGACGGTGTCGACGCCGTCGGACCACAGGAGGGAGTCCGGTTCGCGGTCGGCCACCCCGGGCAGTCCGGAGTCGGCGACCAGCTCGTCGTCGAGGTCGACGAGCTCCGCCCGTCGCAGCGGCCAGGCCCCGTGCTCGTTCGGCCAGAAGCGCGTCGTGCCGCCGCGTCCGACGTGCATGCCCCACCGGGCCGTCAGGAAGTCGGCGAGCGGGTCGCCGACCACGGCCTCGTCGGTCGGCCGCACCTGCAGACGCGTGCTCGGTCGGGGGCCGGGACCGTGCCGACGCGAGGCGTACTCGACGACGTCCCCGCGCCTCCTGCGGGTCATCGAGGCCCACCGGTACGGCAGCCCGAGACCGGCGTTCGCGGCGAGCACCGGCAGGAGGCGCGCGGCCTCGAGCGTCCGGAAGACGACCCCTCGCCTCCCCTGGTCGTCGACGGAGTAGAGCCGCACGTTCGTCTCGAGGAACGTGCCGAGGACGGGGACCGGGGGCAGCGGACCGAACGCGCTGCGCGACAGCTCGAACGGGATCAGACCGACCCAGGCCGACCCGTCGAAGACGTCGGGGCGGGTGCCCCGGGGCAGCAGCGGTGCGACCCGCTCCGGCTCGACCCTCCAGTGCGCGAACGCAAGACCGCCCCAGTGCTGCCGGATGAACGGCCGGCGGGACAGCGCCGGGGCGACGTCGGAGACGGGATCGGGTTCACGGGTCATCGCCTCACCCTACGGGCGCGGCGGCCGGTGGGTAGGGTCGGGGTCGACCCGAGAGGAGCAGTCTCCGGTGCCGACCGATCCGACCGACCCGACCGTCCGCCTCGCGGACCCGACGCCCCTCGAGCGAGCCGTCGACGAGGGGTTCCTCATCGTGCGCGCGGCCGCCGTGGTCGCCGTCGCCAACAGCATCATCGTGCGGGCGCTCCAGGAGCGGCTGCCCTTCGACGCCGACGTCGCCACCGCCACGGCCCGCGACGAGCTGGCCCGGCTCGAGCGCGAGCAGCGGGACGGCATCGCCCGGCTCAAGACGCTCCGGCGCCGGACGCACCGCTCGTACGGGCAGTCGAGACACCAGTTCGACTACCGCGTCGACGACATCGACGCCCTGCGCCTGCGCGAGGCCACCCACCGCGAGCTCGCGGGACGGATCGCCCGCAGCGCCGCCGACGACGCCTTCGTCGACGACCTCGTCGCGACCGCCCGATCGCGTGCCTGGGACGACGTGGGCAGCACGGTGGTCGACCGTCTGGGCTGGGCCGCCGCGCCGACGCCCGACTACGACGAGGGTCGCGCCGACCGCCTCCGCGGGCTGGTCGACGAGGATCTCGCAGGGCTGCGAGCGGTCAGGCGTCCTCGCGGCTGACGACGCCGTCGAGCAGCGCGACCGGGTCGTCGACGAACGCCCGGACGGCGCGTTGCACGGCCTCGCGGTCGAACGACGTGTCGTTGTACGAGACCGCGACGTGCAGCACGCCGTCGAGCACCATCAGCTGCGCGGCCACCGTCTCGGGGGCGATCGGATGAACCGCCGACGCCGCCTCGATGGACCGTCCGTCGCGGATCCACGGGATGGACTGGAGCGGACGGTTGAGACCGAGGTTGCTGAGGACGACGCGGGCCCGGGCGTGCGCCGGGGTCGACGCGGGCAGGACCCTCCTCGCCGGACGGACGGACTCCTTGATCGCGCCCGCCATGAGGGCGGCGAGAGGGCGACCCGACGACGTGGTCTGCGCGATGCTGCGATCGACTGCCGTGAGGTCGTCGCCGCCCGTCACCGGGATCCCGGTGACGAAGTTGCCGGTCGTGTCGACGCCCGACGGGAGGTAGCCGCGGACGTCGTAGACCATCTCGCTGTCCGGCGAGAGGCGCAGCCCCTCCGCGGCCAGAGCGGCGCGGAGGGCCACGATGACGCCGGCGCCGAACGAGACCGGCTCGTCCCGTCGTCGGAGCCAGTTGTGGAGCGCCTTGAACGACGCCTTGGAGCCCGCCGCCACGACGACCGAGGTGGAGCCGTTCCAGCCGATCGACGGGCGCTCGACCGGCGCGATGCGGGGCGCGACGGGCGACTCGACCCGGCGGGCCCTCAGGAGGGCGACGACGCGCCCCGGGTGCTTGGCGAAGGTCTCGACGAACGCCGTCCAGAGGGGGCGGCTGATGCCCTCGGCCGTCAGCCACGCGGGGATCTCCCCGCCCCCGGCGACCGCGACGAGCGTGGCCGGCAGGCGCGTGGTGAAGCGCGCGTCCACGACGCCGTGGTCGAGGATCAGGAGCAGGCGGTCCCCCGCGAGCACGACCCGCATGGGCAGACCGGGCTCGATGTGGGCGACGAGGCCCTCGAGGGCCTCGGAGAGCTCCCGGGTGGCGAGCTCGGGCGCCTCGACGACCATCCGCTCGGCGACCTCGCGGAGGCTCTCGGGGGCGTACTCCCATTCACGGCCGTCGACGGCGCGGAGCCCCAGGCGGGCGTCGGGGCCCACGGAGAGGATGCGCCAGACCGCGTCGACCAGCGCCTCGCGGCCGGGCAGGGCGACGGGTCCGAACACGGACAGGATGTGGATCCCCGAGCCGAGCCGGTCGACGGCGCGCATGGGCAGACGGGCGACGCCCCGGCCGGTGGACGCGGCGGTCATCGTGCCCTCTCGGCGACGCTCGACGAGCCGCCCGGGACGCCCTGCGTCTCGCCGGCCGGCACGCGGTGGCCCATGAGCCCCGCGCCACGACGACGCTGACGGAGGTAGAGCAGAGGACCGCGGGCGACGGACACGAGCTCGTGCCGTGCCGTGCGGGCGATCTCGCGATCGAGATCGACGTCGCGCGGAGCCGAGGAGGCGCGGGGCGACTCCGTCCCCTCGCCCATCGGTGCGTCGACGCGGCGTTTCGCGGCGAGCACCCGGATCGCCCCGGGGGCGCGACGCAGTGCCAGTCGGAGGCTCGCGGGGTCGAGCGCGATCTTCGTCAGCCAGGCGCCGAGACCCGTGCCGTAGCCCGTCGCCTGCAGTCGCAGGGCGGCGAGATCCGAGCGGTGACGGTGCCAGACGAGCGCCGACGGCTCGACGACGAGGGCGTGACCGGCCAGCAGGACGCGGGTGAAGACGTCGAGGTCCTCGCCGCCGCCGGTCGGGGTGCCGACGCCGAAGGCGGTGTCGAACCCGCCCAGCAGCACGGCGGGGCGACGCCGGAGCGCGAAGTTGGCACCGGTGCCGAAGGCGCCGACGGAGAAGGGGAACAGCGGAAGGTCGGCCGGCGGCTCGGCGAGCCGGAACACGCGGGTCGAGACGTTGCGAGACCACGAGACGCGGTCGTCGAAGAAGCGCTGCACGGGCGTGCGCAGCTCGCCGCTCGGGACGAGACCCGAGACGCACACGACGTCCTCGCCGTGGGCGAATCCGGCGGCGAGGCCGTGGAGCCACTGGTCGTCGACGATGACGTCGTCGTCCGTGAAGGCGACGATCTCGCCGGTCGCGGCGGCGAGGCCGGCGTTGCGGGCGCTGGAGAGTCCGGGCACCGGCTCCTCGAGGTACCGCACGCGCGGATCGTCGAACTCGGTGCGGACCAGATCGCGGGTCTCGTCGGTCGCCGCGGCGTTGTCGACGACGATGACGTCGAACGAGGGGTAGTCGAGTCGGAGGACGCTCCGCAGCGCACCACGGAGGTGATCGGCGCGGTCCCGCGTGCAGAGCACCACGGTCGCCGTCGGCAGGTGGATCGGTTCGACGGGGGTCAGGGCCTCCGGAAGGGAGGCGACCTCCGACCGCAGCAGGTCCACCGAGACCCGTCCGTCGACGACGGGCGCGTCGACGAAGCCGAGCACGCTCCGACCGCGGCGGACGAGCAGCCGCGCGCCGCGGTGCCCCTCGGGGTCCGTCAGCACGACGTCGCCGAGATCCGGGCGGGCGAGGTCGTCGGCGTCGATGGCGCCGATCCAGAGCGCGCCCTCCCAGGTGGGCGCGCTGGAGCCGGCCATGGGCCGGACGAGGTGGAGATCTGTCATGAGGTGCCGTCCGTCCGGCCGGCCGTGGCCGGCCGCGTCGAGTCGCGGGTGAGGAGCGCTCGGCCGGCGACGGGGTCGACGGGAGCCAGGGAGGCGCGGCGGAGGCTGCCGAGGGCGTAGCCGGCCACGGTGGCCACGACGGCGGTGACGAGCGCGAGGAGACGACCCGCGCCTCCTCGTCCGATCGAGCGCAGCTCGCGGAGGGCCGCGCGCGGGATGTCGCGACGCAGGTAGGCCGACTCGCTCGAGAGGGAGTCCGAGGCGCCCAGCTGCCGGCTGAGAGCCGCCTTCGAGACGCCCTCGTAGAACGAGCGACGACGGAGGTAGGCCCAGGTGACCCGGTTCGCGGTGACGTGGTGCCGCACGTCGGCACGGGGCTCGAGCACGATGCGGGCGGTCGGATCGGCCTGGCGGATGCGGATGCAGAGATCGGTCTCCTCGCCGCCGAGCGGGATCGCGCCGACCCGGCCGGTGTCGAGGTTGAATCCCCCGACGTCGAGGATGCTCTCGCGGCGGAAGGCCATCGAGCAGCCGATCACGTTGCGCACGGCCGAGAGCTCGGTCGGCAGACCCCGGTGGCTGCAGCCGACGATCCAGAGCAGCTCGGGCGGGTAGAGGGTGTTGCCGCCGTCCGGCCACACGGGGGTCGCATGGCCGCCGACGCCGGCCACGCGGGCGTCGGCGAAGGGGCCGAGCAGATGCGTGAGCCAGGCGGGGTCGGCGGAGGCGTCGTCGTCGAGGAACGCGACGACGTCGCCCGCGGCGAGGCGGACCCCCGTGTTGCGCGCGCCCGAGAGCCCCTGGCGGAATTCGTTCGGGGCCACGACCACGTCGACCCACCGCTTCCGCGAGCGGGCGAGCAGCGCATCGTTGTGGTCGATCACGAGCACGACCTCGGGCCCCTCGGGGAGTCCGCGCACGGACTCCACCGAGGCGACGAGATCGTCCCAGCGGTCTTCGGTGTACGCGCAGACGATGACGGAGACCGTCGTCGACCGCAGGGTCACGCGACGTCCTGGCGGGCTCCGAGTCGGGCGTCCCCACGGGCGCCGTCGATGACCGCGAAGACGGGTGCCGGCTCGTCGGTGGCCTGGGCCGCCGTCAGAGCGGACTCGCGGATGCGGCGCATGCGGGCCGCGCCGGACGGGCGACGACGACGCTCCTCGAGGATCACGCGCAGCACGCGGAAGCCGTCGGAGATCGCGTTCAGGTTGCTCGTGCCGTGGATGCGGAGCTTCTCGACGCTCGGGACCTCGACGATGTCGTAGCCGAGAGCGGCGATGCGGCAGTTGAGGATCGTCTCGATCTCGAAGCCGTCGCCGTTGTGCATCTGACCGTCGGCGCGGGGCGCGAGGTCGGAGGGCAGCAGCTCGAGGCTCGGCACGATGCGGGCCCAGAAGGCGTTGTAGCCGTAGCAGAGGTCGGTGTACTTCGTGCCGAGGAGCAGGTTGGTGAGGGCGTTGAGGCCCCAGTTGCCGAGGGCGCGGAATCGCGTGATGTCCTCGCTGCCGCCGCCGTGGACGAAGCGGCTGCCCTTGGCGACGTCGGCGCCCGAGGTGAGCGCCTCGACGAAGCGGGGGATCTCGGCCGGGTCGGCGGAGCCGTCGGCGTCGAACATGACGATGATGTCGCCGGTCGCGGCCTCGAAGCCGCAGGCCAGGGCGTTGCCCTTGCCCTTGCGGCTCTGGCGGACGACCTTGATGTCGGGCATGACGCGCTGAGCGGTCGCGATGGTGTCGTCGACCGAGTTGCCGTCGACGAGGATGACCTCGTGGACGGACGGGAGCATCGGGAGGACGATCTCGAGGTTGCGGGCTTCGTTCCGGGCGGGGACGACGATCGAGATACGGGGAGCGGCGCCGTTTTCGGGCGTGGGGAACACCTGGTTCATGGGGTCCTTGCAGGGGTAAGCGAACTGGCAAAGGGGATGGTGCGAGAGAGGCCCTGTCACCGGCGGAGTTTCGGGTTCACGCCAGGGGGCTGGGCTCGGTCGTCCAATTTCGGGTTGAACGACGTCGCCGTCGGGTGAGTGCAAACTTACGCGTCATCCGGCGGAGCGCAAGTACCGATCGGGCGGCCGTGTCGCGCAACGATCACCCGAGCGCCGGGAACGGCCCGGGCCTCACCCGGTCCCCCTCGTCCGAGCGCCCGCCGGAGGGGCCCGGTCGCCCGTGTCCCCCGAAGAGCGGCCCTGGCCGGGGGACATCGGACCCCTCAGCCGGCTCTTCGGTACAGTCGACGAGACCTCGAGGCGCCGTCGCACGACAGCCCCTCGGACCGAGCTCGGGAGGGCAGCCATGGGGCGCAGCGTCACGGAGGACAGCACGCTCTGCGTCTGCGGCCACACCCGCGAGGCCCACGAGCATTACCGCCGTGGGAGCGACTGCTCCCTCTGCGGAGCCGCCGCGTGCCGGCGCTTCCGAGTCGATCGGACGGCGCCCGCCCGGCCGTCCTCCGCTCCGGGCTTGTCCCCCGAAAAAAACTGACTGGTACTCACTTACCGGCCGATCGGTCCCCCAGAGGGAGGACATGCCGGTCGAGGACGACCCCCGTCCGGGGGTCGCATCACCCCCGGACGGGGGTGCTCCTCACGGCGGCGCCGCCGGCTCTGCCCCCTCTTCTGGGGCGGGCGGGTGACCCGCCGGATGGTCCGCGAATCACCCGTCCGGCGAGTCGGCCGCCGGGAGCGGCCGGCGCTCAGCGCGTATGGAGCACTCCCTTGGCGACCTTGTGGGGCGCGGCCTGGGCCACGGGCTTGACCGTGACGAGATCGAGGTTGACGTGCGACGGCAGCTCGACCGCATGGACGATGGCCTCCGCCACGTCGTCGGCGACGAGCGGCCCCTCGACGTCGCGGTAGACCGCGTCGGCCCGATCCTGATCGCCCGCGAAGCGGTTCACGGAGAACTCCTCCGTGTGCACCATGCCGGGGGCGATCTCCACGACCCGGATCGGCTCACCGGACAGCTCGAGGCGCAGCACGGCCACCAGGGCGTGCTCCGCGAACTTCGAGGCGTTGTATCCGCCGCCGTTCTCGTAGGCGACATGACCGGCGATCGACGTCACCGTGACGATGTCCGCGCCTCCCGGTCCCCCTCCGGTCCTCGCGTGGTCCGCGCCGCGACGGAGCGACGGCAGGAGCGCCGACACCGCGCGCTTCGTGCCGAGCACGTTGACGTCGAACATGCGCTGCCAGTCCTCGATCGAGCCCGCCTCGACGCTGTCCAGGCCGAAGGCGCCGCCCGCGTTGTTCACCAGCGCGTCGAGCACCCCGGTCGACTCGACGTGCTCGCGGAGCGCGGCGACGTCGGCGTCCACCGTGACGTCGGCCCGGAACCAGGTCGCCCCGGTCTCGGCGGCGAGCTCGCGGAGGCGGTCCTCCCGTCGGGCGACGGCGATCACGTCCCAGCCCCGCCGGCGGAACAGACGGACCGTCGCCGCCCCGATCCCCGAGCTGGCCCCTGTCACCACGACACGCTTCGTCATCCACTGCTCCTCGTCGTCGAGTCGGCGCCCGCCGACCGGCCGCCGGTCGTCCCGGCACCCCGTCGACGCTAGCGCGCCCGGTTACGCCGCGTGTCCGTCGCGTGGACAGCCCCACGGCCCTTCCGTAGCGTTGCCGCATCGCAGTCCGGCCGATCGGCCGCCGCAGACCCCGACCGCAGGAGCACAGCATGAGCGACGACACGTCCGCCTGGAAGTTCGAGACCCGGCAGATCCACGCGGGGGCGCAGCCCGACCCCACCACGCACGCCCGCGCGACGCCGATCTACAAGACGACGTCGTACGTCTTCCGCGACGCCCAGCACGCGCAGGACCTCTTCGCGCTCGCCGAGAACGGCAACATCTACTCGCGGATCATGAACCCGACCCACGACGTCGTCGAGCAGCGGATCGCCGCGCTCGAAGGCGGCACCGGGGCCCTGCTCGTCGCGTCGGGTCAGGCGGCGTCGACGTTCGCGGTGCTGAACATCGCGCAGGCCGGCGACCACATCGTGTCGTCGTCGTCGATCTACGGCGGCACGTACAACCTCTTCAAGTACACGCTCGCGAAGCTCGGCATCGAGACGACGTTCGTCGAGAACCAGGACGACCCCGACGAGTGGCGTCGCGCCGTCCGGCCCGAGACCAAGCTGTTCTTCGCCGAGACGATCGGAAACCCGAAGATCAACATCCTCGACATCGAGACGGTCTCGGGGGTCGCGCACTCCGAGGGCGTCCCGCTGATCGTCGACAACACGATCGCGACCCCGTACCTCATCCGCCCCCTCGAGCACGGCGCCGACATCGTCGTGCACTCGGCGACGAAGTTCCTCGGCGGGCACGGGACGGTCATCGGCGGGTTCATCGTCGACGGCGGCGCCTTCGCCTGGTCGGACAACGCCGAGCGGTTCCCGGGCCTGACGACGCCCGACCCGTCGTATCACGGCGCCGTGTACACCCAGGCGGTCGGCGACCCCCTGGCCTACATCATCAAGGCGCGCGTGCAGCTGCTGCGCGATCTCGGCGCCTCGAACAGCCCCGACACGGCGTTCTCGCTCATCCAGGGCATCGAGACCCTCAGCCTGCGGATCGAGCGTCACGTCCAGAACGCGCAGGAGATCGCGGAGTGGCTGGACGCCCGCTCCGACGTCGCCGCCGTGTACTACGCGGGTCTGCCGACCAGCCCGTGGTACGCCGCCGCCAACAAGTACGCCCCGAAGGGCGTCGGCGCCGTGCTCTCGTTCGAGCTCAAGGGCGGCGTCGACGCCGGCCGGGCGCTCGTCGACGGGCTGAGCCTGTTCAGCCACCTCGCCAACATCGGCGACGTCCGCAGTCTCGTGATCCACCCCGCCTCGACCACGCACTCGCAGCTCACCCCCGAGCAGCAGCTGACGACGGGCGTCACCCCGGGTCTGGTCCGGCTGTCGGTCGGCCTCGAGAACATCGACGATCTGAAGTCCGACCTCGAGGCGGGCTTCGCGGCCGCGCAGGCCGTCACCCGCGAGTCGCTCCGCAGCAGCTGAGCCGGGAGGACGAGGAGGCGCGGTGCGGTAACAATCGCACCGCGCCTCCTCGGCTCCACCAGGATGGGGACCCATGGACTGGCAGACCACACCCGAGGACACCGTCCCGTCGAGCGTCGTCAGCGAGCGCACGCGTCTCGCGATGCTCGGCCGACCGCCGGTCACGGGCGCCTGGCGCGACGGCGACGACCCGGGCGACCGGCGGTTCGTCGCGCTCGACGACCTCGCGCTCGAGAGCGGCGTCGTCATCCCCCGACCCCGCATCGCCTACGAGACGTGGGGCGAGCTCGACGCTGATCGTGGCAACGCCGTCCTGCTGCTGCACGCCCTGACGGGCGACAGCCACGTGCGGGGCGTCTCGGGGCCCGGTCACCCGACCGCCGGCTGGTGGAACGGCGTCGTCGGGCCGGGCCTCGCGATCGACACCGACCGCTGGCATGTCGTGGCGCCGAACATGCTGGGCGGCTGCCAGGGCAGCACGGGCCCCGCGTCGATCGCGCCCGACGCGGTCGAGTGGGGGTCGAGGTTCCCGCACCTGACCATCCGCGACCAGGTCGCCGCCCAGACGGCGTTCTCCGACCACCTCGGCATCGACCGGTGGGCGGCCGTCGTCGGCGGATCGATGGGCGGGATGCACGCGCTCGAATGGGGCGTCACCCACCCCGAGCGCGTCGCCCGTCTCGGGGTGCTCGCCGCTCCGCCGGTCGCGAGCGCCGACCAGATCGCGCTCAACACCGTGCAGCACGAGGCGATCCGGATGGACGCCGCGTGGAACGACGGCGACTTCTACGACGCACCGGACGGTGAGGGGCCGTATCGCGGGCTCGCGCTGGCCCGCCGCATGGCGCTGCTGAACTACCGGTCGCCCGACGAGCTCAACGCCCGGTTCGGACGGAGCTGGCAGAGCGACATCTCGCCGCTCGGCGGGCCGGGGCGGTTCCAGGTGGAGAGCTACCTGGACTTCCACGGCAACAAGTTCACCCGGCGATTCGATGCCGGCAGCTACGCGACCCTGCTCGGCGCGATGAACTCGCACGACGTCGGCCGCGACCGGGGCGGCGTCGCGGCGGCGCTCGACCGGGTCACCGCGCGCACCCTCGTCCTGGGCATCGACAGCGACCGGCTGTTCCCGGTGTCCGATCAGCGCCTCATCGCCCGTCATCTCGCCGGCGGGATCGACGGTCACGAGCCGGCGGTCATCGCGAGCGAGTTCGGCCACGACGGCTTCCTGATCGAGAACGAGGCCGTCGGCGGGCACCTGCGTCGGCTGCTGGACGACTGAACGGCGCGTACGTCCCCCGCCGGGGGGTCCTGTGTGAAAGCATGGGGTCTGCTGTCAACCGACAGGATGGACGACATCCGATGCACACCTGGGATCCGCATGGACATCTTCGCGCAGGAGCGTGACCGGTTGCTCGGCCGTGCGGCGCGGGCGCTCGGCATCCCGTGCGCGCTCGTCTCCCTCGTCTCCCTGGCCATTCCGGGGGTGACGGAACCGCTGCACCTGGCGGCGATCGTGCCCCTCGCGGCCCTCCTGATCGTCGCGCTGTGGATGGTCGGACGGGCGTCGACGCCGTCGTGGGTGCTGATCGGTCTCGGCTCCGGCATCGCCGTCAGCCTGGTGGCCCTCCTCCCCTCGGGCGATCCGACCGACCCAGCCCTCGCCACCGCGGTGATCCCCCTCGTGGGCGGGGCCACGGCCTCGTTCTGCATCGTCCTCTCGTCGAGCCGCATCCGGGTCGTCATCGCCGCGGTCGCCTTCGTGGTCGCCGTGTCGCTCGTGGCCTGGACGACGGGCTCGCTCCTCACCTTCCCCGTCGCGTCCGTCGTGCTCGGCTGGGCGCTCATCTTCGTCATGGGCGTCTGGCTGGGTCGCAGCGTCCCGCTGGCCGCGCGACGCATCTACAGCATCGGCAACGCCCATCGCGCCGAACGCCAGGCCAGCGAGACCGAGGCGCAGCGACGCCAGGGCGCCCGGCTGCTGCACGACACCGTCCTCGCGACGCTGACCCTCCTCGCGCACTCCGGCGTCGGGGTCACCCCTCAGGCGCTGCAGGCGCAGGCGGCGGAGGACGCCCGACTGCTCCGACACCTCCGCCTCGGCGGGACCCCTCAGCCGCAGGCCTCCGGCGACTACTCGCTCGAGACCGTCGAGGAGTCCCCGCTCGGCCAGACGCTGGAGTCCGTCAAGCAGCGCTTCGGCCGGATGGGTCTCGAGGTCAGCTGGCACGGCACCGGTCAGGTGCTGCTGCCCACCCACGTGCTCGACGCGTTCCTGCTCGCCCTGGCCGAGTGCCTCGAGAACGTCCGCCGGCACGCCGGGGTCACCGAGGCGCACGTCACGATCATCCACGACGACAGCATGGTGCGGGCCATGGTCACGGACGCCGGGGTCGGCTTCGACCTCGACGGGGTGAGCGAGGAGCGCCTGGGCTTCAAGGAGTCCGTCGTCGGACGACTGCGCGAGGTCGGCGGCAGCGCCCGCCTCTTCTCGTCGCCCGGATCGGGGACCACCGTCGTGCTGGAGGCGCCGCGATGAACGTCGACGAGAACACGCTGGGCGTCACCCGCGGGCGGCGCGCCGCGCGCGGGCTGCCGATCGGCTCGACGGGCGCCCGCTCGCTGCGACAGGCTCGTGCCGCGGGTGCGACCCTCGGCACGGGCTATCTGGGCATCGGCGCCGCCGTGGTCGCGGGTCTCCAGGCCGTCTACGGACTCATCTTCTTCTTCAGCCACCTCGAGGACTACCCCGCGGTCGCCCCCGCGCTGGCCGCGTGGCTCCTCTACATCGCGGTCTTCGTCGTCACGACGGCCCTCGTCACCATCCGGGGCCAACGGCTGACCGGGTGGATGTTCGCGGCCATCGCGGTCATCCTGGCCCTCGTCGTCGCCCTCGACTTCATCGCCATCGCACCGCTGCACGACGTCGGGGCCTACGCCACGGCCAGCGTCGCCGTCGGCTTCGGTCTGCTGCCGGTCGTGACGCTCCGACCGGCCCGCGAGATCGTCGCCGCGACGATCGTGCTCCTCGCGGCGTTCGTCGTCATGACGCTCGCCACGACGCCGATCACCTCGGCGTCGGGGCCCCAGCAGATCGCCGTGATCTCGCTCGCGGTGCTGCCGAGCGCGGTGGCGACCGTCGTCCTGCAGCGGTTCCGCCGCATGGTCCAGGTCGAGCTCGACCGCGTGCTGGTGCAGAGCAACGTGTCGCAACCCCGTTTCGCCGTGGGCATGCTCGCCAGCGACGAGCTGGCCCGGCTCGACCTCGCGGCCGAGAAGCTCCTCGACGGGGTGGCCGGGGGCGAGGTGCCGCTGCCCCTCGCGCCGAAGGTCGCGTCGCAGGCGGCGTCGCTCGCCACCGAGCTGCGGCTGCATCTCATCGAGGGTCGTCGCGAGACGTGGCTGCACCACGCCGTCACCGAGTCCGAGTACCTCGGCCGCTCGGTGACCCTCGCCGACCCGTCGTCGCTGGCGGGCCTCCTCGCTCCCCCGCAGCGCGACGGGCTCCTGCAGGCCGTCTGGCTGCTGCTCGGCGACTCGAAGAGCCGGAGCCCGGGCACGACCATCACGCTCGGTCTCGGTCCGGTCACGGCCGCCGGCCAGTCGCTCGCCGGTCGCAGCGTCGAGGTGCCGGTGCTCATCACCACCACGGGGATCCGGCGGAACAGGGTCACCCCCGCCACCTGGAACGTCCTCGAGCGGGTGGGCGAGTACACCGTCTCGACGCACGAGCAGAGCGTCCGCCTGCAGGTCTCGTGCCTCGTCGACAACCCGGCCGAGACGTGATCGGCCTGGCCGCTCGGCGAAGCGGTCCCCCCACCCTCACGGCATCTAGCATGATGGGCACGCTCGAAGAAAGAAGGACCCCGTGACGAACTCCGACGATCGCATCCGTCTGGCCCTGGTCGACGACCACAAGATGCTCCTCGGCGCCCTCAGCGAGTGGATCCGCGGCGCCGCGAGCGACATCTCGGTGGTGGCGGCCGTCGCGTCGTGGCCCGAGCTGCTGACGCACCCCGAGTTCCCCGTCGACGTCGTCCTGCTCGACCTCGACCTCAAAGACAGCATCCCCATCTCGCTGAAGATCAACACGCTGAAGACCACCGGGGTCAAGACGGTGCTGATGAGCACGTACTCCGAACCCAACGTCGTGCGCGAGGCGCTGGCCGCGGGCGCGCTCGGCTACCTCGTCAAGAGCGAGGACGCCGAGATGATCGTCGAGGCTATCCGATCGGCGTCGCAGGGCGAGTCCTACATCTCGGCCGAGCTCGACCTCGCCCTCAACGCCGCCGAGATCGGCGGCGTGCCGAAGCTCAGCGCCCAGGAGCGCCGCGTCATGGCCCTCTACGGCGGCGGCGAGCCGGTCAAGGCCGTGGCGTACCAGCTCGGCATCAGCGAAGAGACCGCCAAGAGCTACCTCAAGCGCATCCGCGAGAAGTACCGGGTGGCCGGTTACGACGTCGGCACGAAGGTCGCCCTCCGGAAGCGCGCCATCCAGGACGGCATCCTGCTGCAGACGGACCTCCCGGCGCAGACCAGCTTCTAGCCGCGTCACGGACGAGCCGAGGAGGCGCGGGTCACCCGACCCGCGCCTCCTCGGTCGTCTCCGGCCGGGGCTCACCCCGGCCCGGGCGCCTCAGCCCTGGGTGATGAACACCGACCCGGTGTCGGTGTCCTCCTTGTGGTCCGCCTCGGCGGCGGCCGCGCAGAGCGCCGCCTGGCGCGCGTCGCCCGTCTTCTGCAGACGGAAGCTGATGACCGTGAGCACGACACCGGCGAGGGCGAGGGCCACGCCGACCCAGCCGGGGGCTGCGAAGCCGAAGCCGGCCGCGATGACGGCGCCGCCGAGGTAGGCGCCGGCGCTGTTGCCGAGGTTCATCGACGAGTGGTTGAGCGCGGCGCCGATGACCTGGCTCTCGCCCGCGACCTCCATCAGGCGCGACTGCACGGACGGGCCGATCATCGAGCTGACGAGACCGAGCAGGAACGTCGTCGCGAAGATGCCGACGATGCCGTCGACGAGCAGGGCGTAGGCGACGAGCGCGGCGATGAGACCGATGAAGCCGACGGTGAGGGCGGCCTTGAGGTTCTTGTCGGCGGCCCATCCGCCGATCACGTTGCCGATCGTCATGCCGACGCCGACCCCGACGAGCACCCACGGGACGACGCCCTCGTCGACGCCGGCCCCCTCGGTGACCGCGTTCGCGATGTAGCTGTAGACGGCGAAGAAGCCGCCGAAGCCGATGGCGCCGATGCCCATGACGAGCCAGACCTGGGGCTTCCGGAACGCGCTGAGCTCACGGCGCATCGATGCGGACGAGTCGCCCTCGAGACGCGGGACGGCGAGCGCGACGGCGACGAAGGTGAGGGCGAAGATGGCCGCGACGGCGAGGTAGGCCACGCGCCAGCCCTGCGCCTGACCGAGGGCGGTGATGGTGGGCACGCCGATCACGTTGGCGATCGTCAGACCGCTGAGCACGAGCGCGACGCCCTTGCCGCGGTTGCCCGGCCCCATGATCGTGGCCGCGACGATCGAGGCGATGCCGAAGTAGGCGCCGTGCGGCAGCCCCGCGAAGAAGCGGGCGCCGAGCACCCAGCCGAACGACGGCAGCACGGCCGAGAGCACCGTGCCGAGCACGAAGAGCCCGAGCAACCCCATCAGCAGCTTCTTCTTCGGCAGGTGCGACGACATGGCCGCGATGGTCGGGGCCCCGACGACGACGCCCAGGGCGTAGGCGCTGACGAGCCAGCCGGCGCGCGCGATGCCCTCCTCGGACGACTGGGCGTAGAGGCCCGGCAGCAGATCCTGGGCGATGTTGGGCAGCAGCCCCATGGCGACGAACTCGGTCGAGCCGATGCCGAAGCCGCCGAGCGCCAGGGCGATGAGGGCGAACGTCTTGCGACGGGTTGAGAGGGTGTTCACGGGCGGCTGCCTTCGCTGGGGTGGAGGGTGTCGGGCGGCGGGTGCCCGGGGCTCTCCGTCGAACGGGCCGGGATGGTGCGTCGGAGGCGGACCGCACCTCCTGCGGGCCTCGGACCGAATCGATTCGATCGGCGCGGGACCACCGACGAGCTTACGACCTCGGGAGGCGCGGTGACAGCCCCGCGACGGACGTCAGGAGGCGCGGCGGAAGCCGTGGACGGCTGGTCCCCGACGGAACGGCCGGAGGATGCGATTCCCCGGGAGCGTGGTCAGGCCGCCGGGTCTCGCCTAGGGTGGACCCCGGCCGTACCCGGGGCCTTTTGTCCGACATCGAGCGACTCACCCGCGCTCACCGCACGAAAGAGCCCTGTCTTGCGCCCTTCTCCCCTGCGTCGCCTCGCGACCGTCCTCGCCGCGGCCTCGCTGGTCGCCACCGTCGCCGTCGTGGCGCCCGTCGCGTCCGCACCTGCTCCCGCGGAGGCCGCCACCGTCGCGGCCACCGCCCACCCGACCGGGTCGACGTCGCTCAAGACGCCGGCCGCGGGCGGCACGACGATCTGGGTCTCGACGACCGGGCGCGACTACATCGACCTGCGCTACCCCGACGGCCACGTCGAGCCGTACAAGCGCTCGTACTGCATCGGCAACGCGGCCTCGACCGACTGGGTGAGGAAGCAGTGCCCGGCGGCGAACTACTCGAACCCCGTCCGCTCGCTGCAGATGGCGATGCTCCTGGTGCAGCCCGGCGACGTCGTGGTCGTGCGGGGCGGCACCTACACCGAGTCCGTGAGCAACAACGGCAAGGGCGGCAGCGCCTCGAAGCCGATCGTGATCCAGAACGCCCCCGGCGAGCGCGCCGTCGTCGCTGGGCGCTTCGTCTTCACGGGGGCCGACCACTGGCTGGTCTGGGGTCTCCGCTTCACGTACGACGCGGCGAAGTCGAACACGTACGGTCTCGTCACCTTCGCCGGCGGCACGGGCTGGACGTTCCGCGGCAACGACGTCTCGGGGTCGAGGCGCACCGCGAACGTCATGGTGACGACCGAGGCCCCCTCGGGCACGAGCACCGCAGCGCGGGTCGCCGCGGCGCCGCACGACTGGACGGTCGTCGGCAACGTGATCCACGAGAACAAGGGTCAGGACGTCCTCGGCACCGACCACAACCTGTACCTGCTCGCGTCGATCTGGTCGTCGAACGGCCTCGTCGAGCGCAATCTCATCTGGGGAGCACCCCGCGGCGCGAACATCAAGGCGGCCGGCAGCAGCGACCCGAACGAGAGCCCGCGCGACGTGGCCATCCGCTACAACACGCTCCTCTACGCGGGCAGCGGCGTGACGATCGGGCTGAAGGCCGAGGGCGTCGTGCTCTGGCGCAACGTCATCGGCGCCCCGCAGGGCGAGCAGTACAACAGCGGCGGCATCAAGACGTACCGCATCGCGCAGCCGGCCAGGAACCTGGCGAAGTACAACTACATCGCCGGGTACCGGTATCCGTACTACACCGATCCGGGTGCCGGTCAGATCACGAAGGCGAGCAACGTCGCCGTGACCTACGCCCTGCCCCTGACCGGTTCGGTCAAGAACGACACGGTGCGCCCGGCGAACGCGTCGGTCGACCGGTCGTACGGGCGCAACTACGGGCAGTGACACCGCCCGGGGCGTTCGGCTCAGGCGTCGAGGGCCCGTTCGAGGCGTTCGACCTTGCCCGTGAGCTCACCCGTGCGCCCGGGTCGGATGTCGGCCTTGAGCACCAGCGAGACCCGGCTGCCGAACGCGCCCACCGCCTCCGCGGCCTCCTTGACGACGGCCATGACCTCGTCCCACTCGCCCTCGATCTCGGTGAACATGGACGAGGTGCGGTTCGGCAGCCCGGAGTCCCGGACGACGCGCACGGCGGCGGCCACCGCGGCGTGCACCGAGTCGCCGTGGGCGTCGGGGTCGAGGTCTCCGGCGGGGGCGCCGCCGCTGGGTGAGAGGGAGAAGGCGACGATCATGCGCTCATCCTGTCAGCGGCCGGGCCGCGGCGCACTCCCCCGAGACGCCAGAGCATGATGCAGCCGACGACGAGCAGAACGACCTCGCCGAGGTTCCGCAGGGTGATGACGACGAGCATCCACGGCTCGACCCGCAGCAGGTCGTCGTAGAACCACGGGTAGATCAGCTGGGTCAGCGCAGCGATGCCCAGGGCGAGCCCCGCCGGGACCCGGAACGACGGCCCGCCGGTGCGCGACGCGACGAGTCCGACGACCACGGGCACGGCCAGCCACGACACGAACTGGGGCGAGCCGACCTTGTTCGTGACGATCAGGGCGGTCGTCAGCGCCAGGGCCAGTGGGCCGAGGAGGTGCGGGGCGGCCGCACCCGCCAGTCGCGCCCGCAGACCGAGCAGCACCACGCCTCCGACCACCACCGCCATCACGACGGTCGTCGCCCGGGCGGCGAGACCCACGCCGTCGCCCTGCACCTGGAAGGTCAGGATCTGCTGGTCGTAGTAGACAGCCGTGCCCGTCACGCCGGCGGCGGCCCGCCAGAGCCACGGCGTCGCGGCCGGCGATTCGATCTGCAGCCCCCGGCCCGCCTGCTGTCCGATGAAGCCGAGCACGGTGGCGCCGCTGCCGAGCGCCAGCGAGACGGCGACGACGGCGGCCGTGGTCGCGACGGCGGCGACGACGATCGCCGGCCAGCGCCGCGAGGCGAGCACGGCCGCGCCCACGAGGGCCGCGGGCCACACCTTCACCCAGGCCGCGATCGTCAGCACGACGGAAGCCGCCACGGGCCGCTCGGCGACGAGCAGCACGCCGATCAGGGCCAGCGCCACGGTCACCGCGTCGATTCGCCCGAGGGCGATGGGACCGAGCGCCGCGACGAACAGCAGCCACCACCAGGCGGCCGTCGTCGTCGAGGGCGTCCGTCGCCGCGTGATGACGGCGAAGGCGACCGCGTCGAGGGCGACGACGACGACGAGCCACACGGTCGCGTAGTCCGCGGCGCCGCCGAGCCGCGCGACGAGCATCGGGACGGCCGCGAGCAGGGGGTAGACCCAGGCGACGTCGATCCCGACCCGGTCGCCGCCCGACACGGCCTGGTCCATCCACGACCGGTAGACGGTCCGGACGTCGCCGAGCGACTGGTCGGGCCCGACCAGGGCGATCCAGGCGACGACGAGGTGCACGACGGCGAAGGCGATCCAGAGGATCTCGCGTCGCCGCCCGACCACGACGAGCCGCCGGCCGAGGGGCGTCCGCGCCGCGACGATCTCGGGAGGCGCGGCGACGGTCATCCCGTCAGGCTAGCCGTCGTGCGTCACACGGCGCCTCACGGCTCGGCGGTGTCGCCGGTCGCCGATATCCTCGGCTTCATGACCCGTTCCCCGTCGCGACTCGTCGCGTCCGTCGCCGCCGCCCTCCTCTCGGTCGGCGCCCTCGCCGCCTGCGCCCCCACGTCCGACTCCGAGGGCTCGGGCAGCGGCGTCGGCGCCGTCACCGAGGGCAAGCTCACCGTCGCGACCGGCGAGCCGGCCTACTCCCCCTGGGTGGAGGACGACGCCCCCGAGTCGGGGTCGGGCTACGAGGCCGCGCTGGCCTACGCCGTCGCCGACCGCCTCGGGTACGACCGCGACGACGTCGTCTGGGTGCGCGCCACCTTCGACGAGTCGATCGCACCCGGCCCGAAGACCTTCGACCTCAACCTGCAGCAGTTCTCGATCACCGAGCAGCGCGCGAAGGCCGTCGACTTCTCGTCGCCGTACTACGAGACCCGCCAGGCCGTCGTGACGCTCCCCGGCACGGCGGCCGAGGGCGCGTCGAGCGTGGCCGACCTCCGGGGACTCGACATCGGCGCGCAGAGCGGCTCGACGAGCTTCACGGCCGCCGAGACCGTCATCGACCCCGAAGACGGCGTCCAGGCCTACAACTCGAACGACGACGCCAAGGCGGCCCTCGAGTCCGGCCAGGTCGACGCCATCGTGCTCGACGTGCCCACCGCGACCTACTTCGTCGAGGGCGGCGTCGTGCTCGGTCAGCTCGCCGCCGTCGACGGGGCGAGTGATCAGCTCGGCATCGTCCTGCCCCTCGGCAGCTCCTTGACCGCCGACGTCACGAAGGCCGTCGACGACCTCGAGGCCGACGGCACCCTCGGCGACCTGCAGCAGGAGTGGCTCGCCGACTACGACGTCAAGGACCTCTCGTAGCGCCCACCGCGGTCGCGACGGGGGCTCCCCCCGTCAGCGATCTCGAGATCGGACGCCGCGCCTATCGCCGCCGGCAGTCCGTCCGCTCCGTGCTCGTCGCCGTGATCAGCACGGTGGTCTTCGCCGGGCTCGCCTGGTGGGCGGTCACGAGCACGCCCGGGTGGGAGCGCGTGCGGTTCAGCTTCTTCGACGGTCCGACCCTCGTGGCGGCCTGGCCGCGCGTGCTCGAGGGCCTCTGGCTCAACGTGCGCGTGCTCGTCGTCGCCGCCCTCGGCGTCGCCGTCCTGGCGACCGTCCTGTCGGCCCTCCGGACCCTCCGCGGCCCGGTGTTCTTCCCGGTCCGAGCTCTCGTCCGCGGCTACACCGACCTGTTCCGGGGCCTGCCGCTGATCATCGTCCTGTACCTCGTCGGCTTCGGCATCCCGGGCCTCGGTCTCGGCATCCCGCGCCTCCCCGCCGAGTTCTGGGGCACCATCGCGCTGGTGCTGACCTACTCGGCCTACGTGTCCGAGGTCGTGCGCGCCGGCATCGACGCCGTGCACCCGTCTCAGAGGCTCGCCGCCCGATCACTCGGGCTCGGCCATGCCAAGACCCTCCGCCTCGTGGTGTTCCCTCAGGCCATCCGCAAGGTGACCCCCGCTCTCATGAACGACTTCGTCTCGATGCAGAAAGACGTCGGCCTCATCTCCGTCCTCGGCGCGGTCGACGCCGTCCGGGCCGCGCAGATCGAGACGGCCACCGCCGCGAACTTCACGCCGTACGTGCTCGCCGGGCTGCTCTTCGTGCTGCTGGCCCTGCCGACGCTCTGGCTGACCGACTGGCTCTCGGCGCGCCTCCGTCGTCGCGAGCAGGCCGGGAGCGTCGTATGACCGCCCCCGCATCCGCCGCGTCCGGCGCCCCCGCGCCCGAGATCGTCCTGCGTCTCGAGGGGGTCCGCAAGGCCTTCGGCCTCACGACCGTGCTCGACGGCATCGACCTCGAGGTGGCCCGCGACGAGGTCGTCGCGCTCATCGGCGCGAGCGGCTCGGGCAAGTCGACCCTGCTGCGCACCGTCAACCTCCTCGAGCCGATCGACGACGGGCGCATCGTCCTCGGCGGCGATGACATCAGCGACCCGAGGGCCAAGGCGGACGCGGTCCGCGCCCGGATCGGAGTGGTCTTCCAGCACTTCAATCTGTTCCCGCATCTGACGGTGCTCGAGAACGTGTCCCTCGCCAGTCGCCACGTCCTCCGACGGCCGAAGGCCGAGGCCCACGCGAGGGCCCTCGAACTGCTCGATCGGGTGGGGCTCGGCGACAAGGCCGGCGCCTACCCCGACCGGCTGTCGGGCGGTCAGCAGCAGCGGGTCGCCATCGCCCGGGCGCTGGCGCCCCGGCCCACGCTCCTCCTGCTCGACGAGATCACGAGCGCGCTCGATCCCGAGCTGGTGGGCGAGGTGCTCGACCTCGTCCGCACCCTGAAAGACGTGGGGACGACGATCCTCATGGCGACGCACGAGATGGCGTTCGCGCGCGACGTCGCCGACCGCGTGGTGTTCCTCGACGCGGGTCGCATCGCCGAGCAGGGTCCGCCCGAGCAGCTCTTCACGGCGCCGCGCACCGAGCGGGCGAGGGAGTTCCTCACCCGTTTCACCGCCTGACGGGTGACTCCCAGCTGATCCCAGGGGGGCCATAGGGTCACCCGCCATCATCCTCTCAGGGCCGCACGGCCCCGCATCATCCGAGCCGACACCGAGGCGTGACCGCGCCGCACCCCGAGCCGACCCTGGAGAGACCATCATGAAGAAGAAGACCGGAATCATCATCGCCGTCGCGGCGGTCGTCGTCGTCGGCCTGGGCACCACGGCGGCTGTCGCCGGGCCCGCGTTCTACCGCGACGTCATCGTCGGCGAGCCCGACGCGGCCCCCACTGTCTCCGTGACCCCCGGTTCGAGCACGGTCGACGCGAGTCAGCTGACCGGCGACTGGTCGGTGGGCGACGGCAGCACCGCCGGCTACCGGGTCGACGAGGTGCTCAACGGCACCGACGTCACCGTCGTCGGCACCACCGACCAGGTCTCGGGCACGGTCACCGTCGACGGCACCTCGGTGACCGCGGCCGACATCACCGTCGACGTGGCCAGCATCGCGACCGACAGCGGCAACCGCGACGGGTACTTCCGCGACACGGCGATGGAGGTCGGCACCTACCCGACGGCCGAGTTCACGCTGACCGAGCCCGTCGACGCGGCCGTCCCCGCCGACGGCGAGGTCGCCACCGTGACGGCCACCGGCGAACTGACCATGCACGGCGTCACGCAGACCGTCGAGGTCCCCCTCCAGGCCGCCCTCTCGGGCGACGGGGTCCAGGTGAGCGGATCGATCCCGGTCACGTTCTCCGACTACGGCGTCGACGCGCCGAGCCTCGGCTTCGTCGAGGTCGAAGACCAGGGGACCGTCGAGTTCCTCGTGTCGGCGACCCCCGCCTCCTAGTCCTCCGCCGCGCTGCCCGCCACGAGTGATGCGATCGTGGCGGGCAGCGCGTCGATCAACCCGAGCACGGTGATCGGGCCGCCGCGACTGGCCCGGACCGCCGCGAGTCCGTGCACGACCGAGGCCGTGGCCGCCAGACGCGCCAGCGCCTCGCCGTCGGCCGCGATCTCGGCGGCGTGCGTCGCGACCAGGGCTCCGAGCACTCCCCCGAGGGCGTCACCGGTGCCCGCGGTGGCCAGCCACGGCGTCCCGCTCTCGGCCACCAGGCGGGTGCCTCCCGGCGAGGCCACGACGGTCCGGTGCCCCTTCACCAGCACAGTGCACCCCCACTCGCCGGCCGCTCGCACGGCGGCTCCGCCCGGGTCGGCCGCGATCTCGTCGACCTCGCGACCCGTCGCCCTGGCCAGTTCGCGGAAGTGCGGCGTGACGACCACCGGCCCTGCGGCCTCCGGTCGCCAGGGCAGCGCGCCGGCGTCGAGCACGAGCGGCAGCCCCGAGGAGGCGGCGGTCGCGAACCCGTCGCGCGTCTCGTCGTCGAGGTGGTCCGGATCGACGCCCGAGCCGAGCAGCCATGCCTGCACGCGCCCGCTGCTCGTGACCGCCTCGGGGCGTCGCTGCAGCACGAGGTCCGACGCCCGCGCGGGCCCGAGGTAGCGGAGCATGCCGACGCCGGTGTGCAGCGCCGCCTCCACGCCGAGCACGGCCGCCCCCGGGAAGGCGCTCGAGCCGGTGACGACGCCGAGCACCCCGCGGCTGTACTTGTCGTCGTCGGGCGCCGGCACGGCGATCCCTGCGGCGGCGTCGGAGGGGGTCCAGGTCGCGAAGTCGCTCATGCCCTCGACGGTAGTCGCGGCCCGCACGCTCCGACGGGGGAACATCGGGGCGAGGCGTACCGTTGGCTCCCGAAGACGATCCCCAGCGAAAGGCGACGAGGACACCCGTGACCCAGACGGCAGCGACCCCCACGACCGACACGACCACCTCCGACCGGGCTCCCGGGCTCTTCGACCCGATCACCCTCCGCGGCACGACGTTCCGCAACCGCCTCTGGGTCGCGCCCATGTGCCAGTACTCGGCCGAGCGCGAAGACGGCGTCCCGACCGACTGGCACCTCGTGCACCTGGGCTCCCTGGCCCGAGGAGGCGCGGGTGCGGTCATCGCGGAGGCGACCTCCGTCACGCCGGAGGGCCGCATCTCGCCTCAGGATCTCGGCCTCTGGAACGACGCGCAGCTCGAGGCGTTCCGTCCGATCACGGACTTCATCCGCTCGAGGGGATCCGTGCCCGGCGTGCAGCTCGCGCACGCCGGTCGCAAGGCGTCGACGTTCCGCCCCTGGAGCGACGAGCAGGGCACCGTGCCGGCCGACCAGGGCGGTTGGCGGACGGTGGCGCCCTCGGCGGTCGCCTTCGAGGGCTATGACGAGCCGGCCGAGCTGACGATCTCCGACATCGCCGGGCTGGTCGAGGCCTTCCGTCTGGCGGCTCGTCGATCCGTCGAGGCCGGCTTCGAGCTGATCGAGCTGCACGCCGCCCACGGCTACCTGCTGCATCAGTTCCTCTCGCCCCTCAGCAACCGACGGGACGACGAGTACGGCGGCTCTCTCGAGAACCGTGCGAGGTTCCTCCTCGAGGTCGTCCGGGTCGTCCGCTCGGAGGTCGGCGGGACCCTGCCCCTCCTCGTGCGCTTCTCGGCGACCGACTGGGCCGACGGCGGCTGGAACGAGGACGACACCTCGACGGTCGCGGCCTGGTGCCGGGACGCCGGTGCGGACCTCTTCGACATCTCGACCGGTGGTCTCGTCTCCGGCGTCAGCATCCCCGTCGGTCTCGGCTACCAGGTGCGCTTCGCCGAGCACGTCCGCATGAACGCCGAGGTCGAGACCGGGGCAGTGGGTCTCATCGTCGGGGCCGCCCAGGCCGACGAGGTCATCACCAGCGGACGCGCCGACGTCGTCCTGATGGCCCGCGAGTTCCTCCGCGATCCGCATTTCCCTCTGCGCGCCGCCGCCGAGCTCGGGGTCGAGCTCGACTACTGGCCCGCGCAGTATCAGCGCGCGCCCTTCCGCCTGAGCTGAGACCCCGCCGCGGGGGCGCCGAGCCGAGGCTCAGCGTCCCCGTCGCGTGGCGTCCTGGACCTCGCCGATGAGCTCCTCGAGGATGTCCTCCAGGAACAGCACGCCCTCGGTCGTGCCGTGCTCGTCGAACGAGCGGGCGACGTGCACGCCGCTCCGGCGCATGGTCGCCAGCGCGTCCTCGAGGTCGGTGCCCCGGTAGATCGAGATCAGCTGCCGGATCCGCTTCGGAGGCACGGGGTCGCCGAACTCGTCGTCGTCCAGGTCGAGCACGTCCTTGAGATGCAGGTACCCCGTGGGGTCGCCGACGTCGTCCACGAGCACGTAGCGCGAGAAGCCGTTCTGGGCCACGGCCCGCTCGACGTCCGACGGGGTGGCGTCCTCGGGAAGGGTCACGAGCCCCGGCATCGGCACGGCGACGTCGGACACCTTCTTCTCGGTGAACTCGAACGCCGCCTGGACCGTCCCGCTCGCGTCGGTCAGGGTGCCCTCGCGGCGCGACTGGGCGACGATGTTCGCTACCTCGTCGACGGTGAAGGCGCTCGCCGCCTCGTCCTTCGGCTCGACCCGGAAGGCCCGCAGCACCGTGTTCGCCGACCAGTTCAGCGACAGGACCACGACGTGCAGCACCCGGGCGATGGCGACGAGCGGGGGTGCGAGCATCAGCGCGGCGCGGTCGGGCAGCGAGAACGAGATGTTCTTCGGCACCATCTCGCCGAACACGACGTGCAGGAACGACACGAGCACCAGCGTGATGACGAAGCCGATCACGCTCACGAGCTCGGGGCTGAGACCGGTCAGGCCGAGAGGCCCCTCGAGCAGATGGTGGATCGAGGGCTCCGACACGTTGAGGATCAGCAGCGAGCAGATGGTGATGCCCAGCTGCGTGGTCGCGAGCATCATCGTCGCGTGCTCCATCGCCCAGAGCGTCGTCCGCGCCGCGCGGCTGCCGGTCTCGGCGAGAGGCTCGATCTGCGACCGTCTGGCCGAGATGACGGCGAACTCGGCGGCGACGAAGAACGCGTTGCCCATCAGCAGCAGCACGAGCCAGACGATGCCCCACCAGTCGTCGCTCATCGGAGGGCCTTCCGTTCGGCGGTCGTCCCGCGAGGAGCCGAGGAGGCGCGGGTCGGGGTCGCGCTCGCGTCACCCGATCCGGTGGTCGCGTCGTCGTCCGTGGCGGGCGTGAAGCGGATCCGATCGATCCGCCGCCCGTCCAGCCTCTCGACGCGGAACGCGCCGGCCTCGGTCTCGACCACGTCGCCGGCCGACGGCAGGTGCCCGAGCTCGCTCATCAGCCAGCCGCCGACGGTCTCGTACGGGCCGTCCTCCGGGACCTTCACCGACGCGCGCTCGAGGAGCTCGTCGGGGCGGAGCAGACCGGGGAAGGTCAGCCAGTTGCGCGATCGGACCACGTCGACGCGACTGCGGTCGTGCTCGTCGGACACCTCGCCGACGAGCTCCTCGATGAGGTCCTCGAGCGTCACGACGCCGGCGGTTCCGCCGTACTCGTCGACGACGACGGCCATCTGATAGCCGCGCCCCCTGACCTCGGTCAGCAGGTTGTCGAGCGTCATGGTCTCGGGCACCCGCACGGCGTCGGTCTGCAGCGCGGAGACGGGGACGTCGGCCCGACGCTCGCGCGGCACCGAGACGGCCTGCTTGACGTGCACGAGCCCGACGACGTCGTCGATCCCGTCGTCGGTCACCGGGAACCTCGAGTAGCCCGTCCGGCGGGCGAGCTGGAGGACGGTCTCGGCGCTGTCCGTGCGCGAAACGGACGAGAGGCGGGGCCGCGGGGTCATGACGTCGGACGCCGTGTGATCGCTGAACGCGAGGGTGCGGGCGAGCAGCGTCGCCGTGTCGGCCTCGAGACTGCCCTCGGTGGCCGATCGACGGACCAGCGACGAGAGCTCCTCGGCCGTCCGAGCCCCCGAGAGCTCCTCCTTCGGCTCGACGCCCACCGACCGGAGGATGGCGTTCGCGGTGTTGTTGAGCAGCGCCACCGCCGGCTTGAAGACCGTCGTGAACCCGACCTGGAACGGCATGACGAGCTTCGCCGTCCGCAGCGGGAGCGCGAGGGCGAAGTTCTTCGGCACGAGCTCGCCGACGATCATCGACAGGAGGGTGGCGACCACGATCGACACGATCGGGGCCGAGATCGTGACGGCCGCCTCGGGGATCCCCGCCGACACGAGCGGCGGCGAGATGAGGCGCGAGATCGCGGGCTCCATCGTGTAGCCCGTGAGGAGGGTGGTGAGGGTGATGCCGAGCTGGGCGCTCGAGAGGTGCGTCGAGGTGATGCGGAGGGCCCCGATGGTGGTCGAGAGGCCCTTCTCGCCCTTGCTCTGACGGGACTCGAGCTCGGACCGGTCGAGGTTCACGAGGGAGAACTCGCTTGCCACGAAGAGACCGGTGCCGATGGTCAGGAGGATGCCGAAGGCGAGGAGGATCCATTCGTTCACGACGAACGGTCACCTCGCTCGGCGTGGTGCGGGTGAGTGGTCGTCGACGCGGTGCGCGTCGGAGACGGAGGGTCGTCCATAGACGGAAGAGCTTACGGCACGCGCGCTCGTCGCGGTGGCCCGGCTACCAGCCCACCGGGAGGGCCTTGCCCTCCTCGTAGCCCGCCGCGGACTGGACGCCGACGAGGGCGCGGTCGGCGAACTCGGTGACTGAGCGGGCGCCGGCGTAGGTGAACGAGCTGCGGACGCCCGAGGTGATCATGTCGAGGAGGTCCTCGACGCCGGGGCGGAGCGGGTCGAGGTAGATCCGGGACGACGAGATCCCCTCGGCGAACAGCGTCTTGCGCGCCAGCTCGTACGGGTCGAGCCGCTCGAAGCGCCCCTGCACGGCCTTCGTCGAGGCCATCCCCCAGCTCTCCTTGTAGAGGCCGCGCTCGTCGGCCGCCAGATCGCCCGGGGCCTCGATCGTGCCGGCGAACCACGAGCCGATCATGATCGACGACGCCCCGGCGGCGAGCGCGAGGGCCACGTCGCGCGGGTAGCGGACGCCGCCGTCGGCCCAGACGTGCGCGCCCATGGCCTTGGCCGCGGCCGCCGTCTCGAGGACCGCCGAGAACTGCGGTCGCCCGACGGCCGTCATCATGCGGGTGGTGCACATGGCCCCGGGTCCGACGCCGACCTTGACGATGGTCGCCCCGGCCCCGACCAGGTGGTGCACGGCCTGCTCGGTGACCACGTTGCCTGCGACGATCGGGAGCCCCAGCTTCAGCGCGGACACCGCCGCGATGGCCTTCACCATGCCGTCCTGGTCGCCGTGCGCCGTGTCGATGACCAGCACGTCGACGCCCGCCGCCGCGAGCGCCCTGGCCTTCTCGGCGACGTCGCCGTTGATGCCGACGGCGGCGGCGACGCGCAGGCGTCCGCCCGCGTCGAGGGCCGGCTGGTAGAGCGTCGACCGGAGGGCGCTCTTCCGGCTGGTGGTGCCGATGACGCGCCCGTGTCGGAGGACCGGTGCGAAGTCGATGTCGGCCGCGACGAGGCGGTCGAAGGCGGCCCGCGGTCCGTCGACGTCGTCGGCGTCGAGCGAGGTCAGGGCTCCGTGCAGGAGATCGCCGAGGACGGCGTCCCGGGGGGCCGTCGCGAGTCGGGATGCGGCGATGCACCCGAGGTAGGCGCCGTCCGCGTCGCGCAGCACGATGCCGTGGCCCTCCACGGCCGGGACGGTCGAGAGCGCCGCGTCGACGGTCTGCCCGGCATCGAGGGTGTACGGGGTGTCGTAGTCGACCGGCTGGCTCTTGACCCACCGGATGGCGGCGTCGAGCTGCTGGAGGGGCATGTCCTGCGGGAGGACCCCCAGGCCGCCGCGACGAGCGAGGGTCGCCGCGAGGCGGGGCCCGGTGACCGAGTTCATGTTGGCCGAGACGACGGGGATGGTCGCGCCCGTGCCGTCGCCCGGGGCGAGAGAGACGTCGAGCCTGCTGGTGACCGATGACCGGCTGGGCACCAGGAACACGTCGGAGTACGTCAGGTCGTGGGTCGGCGTCGTCTCGTAGAACCTCATGCCGACAAGGTTAATCCCTGTGAGTCCCGGACCCGCCTGTCGTGCGAAGCGATTAAGCTGGAGGACGGCGGGCCTCCCGGGGCCCCACCTGATCAACAATCAACGGAGAGTGGGCGATCGGCAGTGACTAGCCACGTGACGGGAACGACGGACGACGGCGCGGCGGCCGAGTTCGGGGCCAACGAGTGGTTGGTCGACGAGCTCTACGAGCAGTGGGTGGTCGACAGGAACTCGGTCGACGAGTCGTGGTGGCCCGTGCTCGAGGCGTACACGCCCGCCGACTCCTCGGCCCCCGCGAAGTCGACGGCCTCCACGGGGTCCCCGGCACCGGCGCAGCCCCCGGCGCCCGCCGAGTCCTCCGCTCCCGCCCAGTCCGCCGCCCCCGCGAAGAAGCCCGCGGCGCGGACGACGTCGGTCGAGCCCTCGGCCAAGCCGATCCCCGCCGAGGCGCCGAAGAAGAAGAAGGATCCCGCCCGGGCGGAGTCGACGGCCGAGCAGCCCACCCCCGAGCCGGTCAACACGGTCACCCCGCTGCGCGGCATGGCGAAGTCCCTGGCCACGAACATGGACGCGAGCCTCACCGTCCCGACCGCGACGAGCGTCCGCACGATCCCCGCCAAGCTGATGATCGACAACCGCATCGTCATCAACAACCACCTCAAGCGGGCGCGGGGCGGCAAGATCTCGTTCACGCACCTCATCGGCTGGGCCCTCGTCCAGGCCCTGAAGGAGTTCCCGAGCCAGAACGTCTTCTACGACGAGGTCGACGGCAAGCCGTCGGTCGTCACTCCCCCGCACATCAACGTCGGTCTCGCGATCGACATCCCCAAGCCCGACGGCACGAGGGCGCTGCTGGTCCCCGGGATCAAGCAGGCCGACGAGATGCACTTCGGCGAGTTCCTCCAGGCCTACGAGGACGTCGTCAAGCGAGCTCGCGACAACAAGCTGACGGGCGCCGACTTCCAGGGCAACACCATCTCGCTGACGAACCCCGGCGGCATCGGCACCGTGCACAGCGTCCCGCGCCTCATGCGCGGCGCCGGGTCCATCATCGGCGCCGGCGCCCTCGACTACCCGGCCGAGTTCCAGGGTTCGGCCTCGAAGACCCTCGTCGAGCTCGGCATCGGCAAGACCATCACGCTGACCAGCACCTACGACCACCGCGTGATCCAGGGCGCGGGCTCGGGCGAGTTCCTCAAGAAGGTCCACGAGCTGCTCATCGGTCAGCGGGGCTTCTACGAGGACATCTTCGCGGCGCTGCGGATCCCGTACGAGCCCATCCACTGGAACCCCGACATCAACGTCAACATCGCCGAGCGCATCAACAAGACCGCCCGCGTGCAGGAGCTCATCAACAGCTACCGCGTCCGCGGGCACCTGATGGCCGACATCGACCCGCTCGAGTACCGCCAGCGCACGCACCCCGATCTGGCCATCGAGAGCCACGGACTCACCTTCTGGGACCTCGACCGCGAGTTCGTCACGGGCGGGCTCGGCGGCACCACCAACCTGCTGCTCCGCGACATCCTCGGCATCCTGCGCGACTCGTACTGCCGCACGATCGGCATCGAGTACATGCACATCCAGGATCCCGCTCAGCGACGCTGGATCCAGGACCACATCGAGGTCCCGTACGTGAAGCCGTCGCACGACGAGCAGATGCGGATCCTCGCCAAGCTCAACGAGGCGGAGGCGTTCGAGACGTTCCTCCAGACCAAGTACGTCGGCCAGAAGCGCTTCAGCCTCGAAGGCGGCGAGTCGACCATCTCGCTGCTCGACACCGTGCTCCAGCAGGCCGCCCGCGAGGGTCTCGACGAGGTCGCCATCGGCATGGCCCACCGCGGTCGCCTCAACGTGCTGACGAACATCGCCGGCAAGACGTACGGGCAGATCTTCCGCGAGTTCGAGGGCACCCAGGACCCGAAGACCGTCCAGGGCTCGGGTGACGTCAAGTACCACCTCGGCACCGAAGGCGAGTTCACGAGCGCCACCGGCGAGACCATCCCGGTCTACATCGCGGCCAACCCCTCGCACCTCGAGGCCGGCGACGGCGTGCTCGAGGGCATCGTCCGCGCGAAGCAGGACCGCGGCCCCTCCGGCGCCTTCGCGACCCTGCCCATCCTGATCCACGGCGATGCCGCGATGGCCGGTCAGGGAGTCGTCGTCGAGACCCTCCAGATGTCGCAGCTCCGGGGCTACCGGGTCGGAGGCACGATCCACCTGGTCATCAACAACCAGGTCGGCTTCACGACGCCGCCGTCCGAGTCGCGCTCGTCGGTCTACTCGACCGACGTGGCCAAGACCATCCAGGCCCCCGTCTTCCACGTGAACGGCGACGACCCCGAGGCCGTGGCCCGGGTCGCCGAGCTCGCGTTCGCCTACCGCCAGCAGTTCAAGCGCGACGTCGTCATCGACCTCGTCTGCTACCGGCGACGCGGACACAACGAGGGCGACGACCCGTCGATGACCCAGCCGCTGATGTACAACCTCATCGAGGAGAAGCGCAGCGTCCGCACGCTGTACACCGAAGCGCTCGTCGGGCGCGGCGACATCACACGCGACGAGTACGACGGGGCGCATCGCGACTTCCAGGACCGTCTCGAGCGCGCCTTCGCCGAGACGCACGCGGCGCAGACGGGCTCCATCCCGATCGTCTCGGAGGACGACCACGACGTGGCCGATCTCGAGAGGCCGATCACGCAGCGCGACGACTCGGCGGGCGAGCCCGAGTCGACGGCGATCTCGCTCGAGCTCCTCCACCGCATCGGCGACGCGCACGACAACCCGCCCGAGGGCTTCGCGGTGCACCCCAAGCTCCAGCAGCTGCTGAAGAAGCGCGTCGACATGAGCCGCAACGGCGGCATCGACTGGGCCTTCGGCGAGCTCCTCGCCATGGGGTCCGTCGTCACCGAGGGGACACCGGTGCGACTCGCCGGGCAGGACAGCCGACGAGGCACGTTCGTCCAGCGTCACTCGGTGCTGCACGACCGCGAGAACGGCCAGGAGTGGCTGCCCCTCCAGTACATCTCGGACGACCAGGCCAAGCTCTGGATCTACGACTCGCTGCTCAGCGAGTACGCGGCGATGGCCTTCGAGTACGGCTACTCCGTCGAACGGGCCGACGCCCTCGTCATGTGGGAGGCCCAGTTCGGGGACTTCTCGAACGGCGCCCAGACGGTCATCGACGAGTTCATCTCGAGCGCCGAGCAGAAGTGGGGTCAGCGCTCGAGCGTCGTCCTCCTGCTGCCGCACGGCTACGAGGGTCAGGGGCCCGACCACTCCTCCGCCCGGATGGAGCGGTTCCTGCAGCTCTGCGCCGAGGACAACATGACCATCGCGCGGCCGTCGACGCCGGCGTCGTACTTCCACCTGCTGCGTCGCCAGGCGTACGCCCGTCCGCGCCGCCCGCTGGTCGTCTTCACACCCAAGGCCATGCTTCGACTGCGCGGCGCGACGAGCGGCGTCGACGACTTCACGTCGGGCCGCTTCGAGCCCGTGCTCGACTGCACCCGCGTGGCCGACCCGTCGACCACGAAGCGCGTCGTGCTGCACAGCGGCAAGATCCACTACGACCTCGCCGCCGAGCTCGACAAGCGCGGCGTCCAGAACGACATCGCGCTCGTGCGACTCGAGCAGCTGTACCCGCTGCCCCTGGAGAGGATCCGCGACGTGCTGTCGCGCTACCCCGAGGCCGAGCTCTACTGGGCTCAGGAGGAGCCCGAGAACCAGGGCGCCTGGCCGTTCGTCGTGCTCGAGCTGCAGAAGCACCTCGATCGACCCGTGCGGGTGGCCTCGCGACCGGCCTCGGCGTCGCCGGCCGCCGGATCCACGAAGGCCAGCGCAGCTCAGCAGACCGAGCTGATCAGCAGGGCGCTCACCCTCTGACCCGGGTCCTCCCGTGTGACGACGGAACGGCCGGTCCCCTCGGGGAGCCGGCCGTTCCGTCGTCGAGCGACGCCTCGGGATCGAGGCGCAGTCGGCTCAGATGAGCTTCGAGTAGCGGACACCCGCCTCGTGGTACCCGCGCTTGCGGTAGAAGCGGCTCGCCGTGTCCGTCGCGGCCGCGCCGACCGCGTTGACCACCCGGGCCCCGTGCGTGTCGGCCCACGCCTCGACGTGACCGAGGAGGCGCGAGCCCAGTCCGTCTCGCCGGCCCGCCTCGGAGACCACGAGCAGCAGCAGCTCCGCCGTCGGGGCGTCGTCGTTGTAGGCCCACACGATGCGTCCGCCGGCGACGGCGACGATGCGGTCATCGACGTCGCGGACCACCCAGGTCTGGTGGCCGGCATCGACCGTGAGCCGCGCCAGCCGGGCCGACAGAACGTCGGCGTCGAGCGTGTGACCGAGGAGGCGGATGAGCGAGACCAGGTCGTCCAGGTCGCTGGTGGTCGGGCTGCCGAGGGTCTGCACCGGTGCGGTCATGCGACGACGCTAGCGCAGGCTCGCGACCGGTGACGACACGACGCAGGAGCGCTGCTCGGCACCCGCGCCTCCTGCCGCCCCGGTCGGTCTCAGCGGTGGGCCGACTGCAGCTCGCGGAGCCGTGCCAGCACGGTCGAGCGGAGGTCCTCCGGGGCCGTCTCGCGGCAGGCGCGCTGGACGGCCTCGGTCAGGACGACCCCGACCTCGTGCTCGCCGGCGCAATCGCCGCACGTCGCCATGTGCTCTCTGATGTCGGCCGCGTCCTCGCGGCAGAGCTCGTCGTGCAGGTACTCCTCGAGTTCGGCCTTGGCCTTGTCGCAACCGCAGTCGGTCATTTCTTGCTGCCCTTCGATGTCGTGCCCGCGGGGACCTCGATGCCGCGGCCGCGCGCGTAGTCGGCCAGCAGCTCGCGGAGGAGGCGGCGCCCGCGGTGGAGGCGGCTCATGACCGTGCCCACCGGGGTCTTCATGATGTCGGCGATCTCCTGGTACGAGAACCCCTCGACGTCGGCGAAGTACACGGCCATGCGGAAGTCCTCGGGGACCTTCTGCAGGGCGTCCTTCACGGCGCTGTCGGGGAGGTGGTCGATCGCCTCGGCCTCGGCCGAGCGGGTGCTGCCGGAGGCGCGGGTCGCCGACTCGGCGCCGCCCATCTGCCAGTCCTCGAGCTCGTCGATCGTGCCCTGGTACGGGTCCCGCTGCTTCTTGCGGTAGGTGTTGATGAACGTGTTCGTCTGGATGCGGTACAGCCAGGCCTTCAGGTTGGTGCCCTGGGTGAACTGCGAGAACGCGGCGAACGCCTTGACGAAGGTCTCCTGCACGAGGTCGGAGGCGTCGGCCGGGTTGCGCGTCATGCGCATGCCCGCCGCGTAGAGCTGATCCATGTACGGCAGCGCCTGCTCCTCGAAGAGGGCGCGCAGATCGGGTTCGCCCTCGGAGGACCGCTCGACCGCCTCGACGACGGTCTCTGCGACCGGGGTCGTCGGACCGGTGGGCTCTGATGTGGGCTCGTCGCCCTCGAGGGTGCTCATCACGACCGATTCTAGTTCGGCCACGGTGATCGCTCTCGGTGCAAGTGCTGTCGGCACAGGTCCTCCCGCTGTTCGCTGCATTACTGTGGTGAACCGATGCAGGTCTTCAGGTATTCCGGCCCCGAGTTCAGTCCCTACGACGAGGGCCGCGCCCCCGAGGTGGACGACGGTCGCTGGGTCGCGCCCCGCGCCGCCGGCCCTCTCCGCGCCTCCCTCTCGCTGCCCGGTTCGAAATCGCTGACGAACCGCGAGCTCGTGCTGTCGGCACTGGCGTCCGAGCCGTCGACGCTGCGACTCCCGCTCCACTCGCGGGACACCGACCTGATGGTCCAGGCCCTCCGGAGCCTGGGCGTCCGCATCGACGAGATCCCGAACGACGAGCCCTTCGGGCCCGACCTCCTCGTCACGCCCTCCGATCTCGCGGGCGGGACCAGCATCGACTGCGGTCTCGCCGGCACGGTCATGCGGTTCCTCCCCCCGCTGGCCGCGCTGGCCCTCGGGCCCGTGGCCTTCGACGGCGACGCCAGCGCCCGCCGGCGGCCGATGACCACGACCGTGCAGTCCCTCCGAGCACTCGGGGTCGACGTGTCCGACGACGGGCGGGGCTCGCTGCCGTTCAGCCTCTACGGCACCGGCGAGGTCGAGGGGGGCGAGATCGAGATCGACGCCTCCGCGTCGAGCCAGTTCGTCTCCGGCCTGCTGCTGTCCGCACCCCGCTTCACGCGCGGGCTGACGCTGCGTCACACGGGCGAGCGGCTGCCGAGCCTGCCGCACATCGAGATGACCATCGAGGTCCTCGCCCGACGCGGCGTCGAGGTCGAGTCACCCGAGCCCGGCGTGTGGGTCGTCTCCCCCGGGGCCATCGCCGGCCGGGACGTCACGATCGAGCCCGACCTGTCGAACGCCGCGCCGTTCCTCGTGGCCGCCCTCGTCGCGGGCGGCACGGTCTCCATCCGCCACTGGCCCGTCGAGACGACGCAGGTCGGGGCCGACCTGATCGAGCTGCTGCCGCTCTGGGGAGCCGCGGTCTCGCTCGAGGGCGACACGCTCACGGTCGACGGCGGCCCCGGCCTGGTCGGCGGCGGCTCGCTGCCGGGCGTCGACGTCGACCTGTCGCGCGGCGGCGAGCTGGCTCCGGCCCTCGTGGCTCTCGCCGCGCTGGCCTCGGGCCCGAGCACGATCACGGGCATCGGCCACCTCCGCGGGCACGAGACCGATCGTCTCGCGGCCCTCGCCGCCGAGATCACGGCGCTCGGCGGCTCCGTCGACGAGCTCGACGACGGCCTGCACATCGAACCGTCGCCGCTCCACGCCGGGCAGTGGCGCAGCTACGAGGACCACCGCATGGCCACGGCGGGTGCCATCATCGGCCTCGCCGTCGACGGGGTCGAGATCGACGACGTCGGCGTCACGTCGAAGACCCTGCCCCAGTTCGTCGACCTGTGGGACGACCTGCTCGGCCGACGCGCGACGGCGCGCCCCGCCGACATCGACCTGCTCGGCTTCCTGTAGGCCCCGGCATGAGCTGGTGGGCGGACGGCGACGACGCCGACGAGGGCGACTACGCCGAGTACGACGAGAGCTCGGTGCGCGTGCGCCCGAATCCGAAGGGCAACAAGCCCCGCACGAAGCAGCGCCCCGCCTACGCGAACGCGGAGGAGGGCGTCGTCTGGACGGTCGACCGCGGTCGCTACGGCGTGCTGATGGACGCCGGCACGCCCGACGAGCGCGAGATCACGACCGCCCGCGCGCGCGAGCTCGGGAAGAAGTCCGTCGTGACCGGGGACCGGGTCGACATCGTGGGCGACACCTCGGGCTCCGAGGGCTCGCTCGCGCGCATCGTCCGGGTGCGCGAGCGCACGACTCTCCTGCGCCGGAGCGCCGACGACAGCGACGCCGTCGAGCGCGTCATCGTGGCGAACGCCGATCAGATGCTGATCGTCGTCGCGGCGGCCGACCCCGAGCCCCGGCCCCGCCTCGTCGACCGCTACCTGGTGGCCGCCTTCGACGCGAGGGTCGAGCCGATCCTCTGCATCACGAAGACCGACCTGGCCGACCCGGCGCCGTTCGCCGCGCACTTCTCGTGCCTCGATCTGCGGATCGTGACGAGCACCTCCTCGGCCTTCGACCCGGGGCCGGACGGCGAGCCCTCCGCGGTGCTCGACGAGCTCCGAGGGATCCTCGACGGCCACGTCACCGTCACGGTGGGGCACTCGGGAGTCGGCAAGTCGACGCTCGTGAACGCCCTCACGGGGTCGCAGCGCGAGGTCGGCGTCGTCAACGCCGTGACCGGACGGGGGCGGCACACGTCGTCGTCGACCGTCTCGTTCAAGGTGCCGACCGGCGGCTGGATCGTCGACACGCCCGGGGTCCGCTCCTTCGGCCTGGGGCACGTCGATCCCGAGAACATCCTCCGATCGTTCGCCGCGCACGCCCTGCCCGCGGCCGGCGAGCCCGTCGGGGGCATCCCGCTCGCCGAGGCGCACGACTGGGAGATCATCGACCGCGTCGAGGCCGGCGAGCTCGGCGACGTCGGGCGCGAGCGGCTCGCGTCGCTGCAGTCGCTGCTCGCGTCAAAGGGCGGCGTGAGCGCGCGCGATCAGGCGGCCGCCGCGGACGACGCGCGCGACGACGAACGCGGCTGAGACCCGACACGATCCGAGCCGAGGAGGCGCGGGTCGGGGCCGCCCGCTGAGTACGCTGGCAGCGTGACCGACCCGACCCCCGCCTCCTCCCCCTGGGCCGACGACCTGGCGCTCGCGCTCGAGCTGGCCGATCTCGCCGACTCGATCAGCACCGAGCGGTACCGGTCGGCCGACCTGCACGTGTCGCTGAAGCCCGACCGCAGTCATGTGACCGACGCGGATCAGGCGGTCGAGAGGGCCATCCGCGCCCGGGTGGCCGAGGCTCGGCCGGGCGACACGTTCTACGGCGAGGAATACGGGCACGACGCCCCGTCGCACCGGCAGTGGGTCGTCGACCCGATCGACGGGACGGCGAACTTCCTCCGCGGGGTGCCGGTCTGGGCGTCGCTCATCTCGCTCGTGGTCGACGGCGTGCCCGTGGTCGGCGTCGTCAGCGCGCCCGTGCTGGCACGCCGCTGGTGGGCCACGCAGGGCGGCGGCGCCTTCTCGACCGAGCACGAGGGGCCCCTGCGCGTCTCGGGCGTGCGCGACCTCGCGGACGCGTCGATCAGCTTCAACGGACTCGAGTACTGGGTCGACGCGGGGCGACTGCCTCAGCTGCTCGACCTCACCGACCGGGTCTGGCGGACCCGCGCCTACGGCGACTTCTGGTCGTACATGCTGCTCGCCGAGGGTGCGCTCGACATGGCCGGCGAGTTCGACCTGCAGCCCTACGACATGGCCGCGCTCGTGCCCATCGTCGAGGAGGCCGGCGGGCGGTTCACGAGCGCCGACGGACGGGAGGGCCCCTGGCACGGCACGGCGATCGTCACGAACGGCATGCTGCACGACGAGGTGCTCGCGATCGTGGCCGAACGGCCCGGCGACTCGGACGCCTAGACGCCGTCGGCGGGTTCATCCCCGAGACGGAGGAGACTCCTCCTCCGGCTGATGCCCGGCGCCCGGCGCGGCGCTTGACTGAGGTCACGCCCGGCGCCACCCGCCGGCGACCATCAGCCGAAGGACATCGCCATGATCGCCACCGCCGCCATCGTCTCCGACTCGACCCGCGCCTCCTGGACCGTCATCGATCCCGCCGCGATCTCGCTGCCGCGGACGCTCCAGGTCGACCTCACGAGCTACGTCGTCGCCGCTCAGTCGGTCGAGTAGCTCGCCACCCGGCCCGTCCTGCGGGCACGGAGGTCGAGCAGCGCGAGCACGAGGGCGACCGTCACGAGCCCCAGCACGACGAGGAAGCCGTTCCGGTAGGCCTCGTGATAGGCGGCGAGGTCGGCGCCCGCGGCTCCCCCGGCTCCGGCGATGACCGAGTAGAACGTCGACACGGCCGCCGCCGTGCCGATCGCCGTCCCGGCCCGCTGACCGACCTGACCCATCGAACCCGCCACCCCGCCCATCTCGACGGGGACCTCCGCCAGCGTCAGGGTCTGATTGGGCGAGATGACGAAGCCGCCGCCGGTGCCCGCCAGGAGCATGCCGACGCCCATCGCGTAGGGCGTGATCTCGGCGGGCGTCAGCACGGCCGCGAGCAGCAGGGCGACGAAGCCGACCGCGACGAGCACGAGGCCCAGGACGACGAGGCTCCGGCCGTACCGCTCGACGAGCCGACCGCCGAAGAAGGCCGCGACCGCGCTCGTCAGGGCGAAGGGGATGGTCACCATGCCCGCGTAGACCGGAGCCAGCCCGAGTCCCTGCTGCAGGTAGAGGGTCGTCAGCAGGAACGTGGCGGGCAGCGCGCAGAAGTAGACCGTCGCGATGAGCGTCCCGTTGCGGTACGAGGCCAGAGCGAAGAGGCTGAAGTGCACGACGGGTGACCTGCCCCGCGCCTTGTAGCGCTGCTCCCAGCGGATGAAGGCCGCACCGAACACGACGAAGCCGACGAGGAAGAGCCATCGGAGGGGGTCGTCGCCCTGCCCGGTCGTCAGGACGAACGGCAGCATGAGCGTCAGGATGGTCAGCCCGAGCAGCACGATGCCGAACAGATCGAGCTCGTTGTGACCGCTCGGCGCGGTGGAGGCCCTCGGCAGCAGCTTGACCGCGAAGACGATCGCCGCGAGACCGAGCGGGATGTTCATCCAGAAGAGGAGGCGCCAGCCGTCCTCCGGGCCGCCGAGGGCGATGAGGAGACCGCCGAGCGTCGGGCCGAACGCCGTGCTGACCCCGATGATGGTGCCGAAGAAGCCAAACGCTCGGGCTCGCTCACGGCCTTGGAAGAGCTGCTGGATGAGCCCCAGCACCTGCGGCATCTGGATCCCCGCGGCCACGCCCTGGAGGATGCGGGCGACGACGAGCAGCTCGATGGTGGGTGCCAGAGCGCAGAGGAGGCTCGCAACCGTGAAGCACGAGAGGCCGATCACGAACATGAGCCGACGCGACTTCAGGTCGCCGAGACGGCCGGAGGGCACGAGCGAGAGCCCGAAGGCGAGCGCGTACCCGGCGACGATGAGCTGCAGCGCGGTGGGACCCGCCCCGAGGGACGCCTCGATGCTCGGCAGCCCGACGTTGACCTTCGACAGGTCGAGGATGGTCAGAGCGGCCACCGCGACGCACACGGCGAACGCCTGCCACTTCTGACGCTCGGGGCTCGGGGATTCGCGTGGCTTCGTCATGGGGTGGTTCCGTCATACACCCGCCCCGGGGCCGCGGGCCGACCCTCTCGGGCCGACCCGCGCCTCCTCGTCAGGCCGCGATGTAGCCGTTGGGGTTCAGCACATACTTCGTCGCCGCTCCCTTGTCGAACAGCTCGTAGCCCTTCGGCGCGTCGGCGAGGCCGATCGCCTCGGCGTGCACGTTCTTCGCGATGTGCACGCGGTCGTGGAGGATCGCCATCATCAGACCGCGGTTGTACTTCATGACGGGGCACTGACCCGTGGTGAACGACAGCGACTTCGCCCATCCGGTGCCGAGGCTGAGCGACAGCGAGCCCTTCTGCGCGGCCGCGTCGACCCCTCCCGGGTCACCGGTGACGTAGAGCCCGGGGATGCCCATGGCCCCGCCGGCCGCCGTGATGTCCATCAGGGAGTTCAGCACCGTCGCGGGAGCCTCCTCCCCCGATCCGCCGCCGTGGCCCTTCGCCTCGAAGCCGACCGCGTCGACGGCGCAGTCGACGAGGGGCTCGCCCAGGATCTGGTCGATCTGCTCGCCCGGGTCCCCCTTGGTGAGGTCCACCGTCTCGCAGCCGAAGCTGCGGGCCTGCGCCAGACGATCCGCGTTCATGTCGCCGACGATGACGACGCTGGCGCCGAGCAGCAGCGCGCTGGTCGCCGCGGCGAGGCCCACGGGCCCGGCCCCGGCCACGTAGACGGTCGAGCCGACCTCGACCCCGGCGGTGACGGCCCCGTGGAACCCGGTCGGGAAGATGTCGGACAGCATCGCGAGGTCCAGGACCTTCTCGAGGGCCTGGTCGCGGTCGGGGAACTTCAGCAGGTTCCAGTCGGCGTAGGGGACGAGGACGTACTCGGCCTGACCGCCGACCCAGCCGCCCATGTCGACGTAGCCGTAGGCGCTGCCGGGACGGTCGGGGTTCACGTTGAGGCAGATGCCGGTCTTGCGCTCCTTGCAGTTGCGACAGCGGCCGCAGGCGATGTTGAACGGCACCGAGACGATGTCGCCGACCTTGATGAACTCGACGTCGGGGCCGACCTCGACGACCTCGCCGGTGATCTCGTGCCCGAGCACGAGGTCGGTCGGGGCGGTCGTGCGACCGCGGACCATGTGCTGGTCCGAGCCGCAGATGTTGGTGGCAACCGTGCGGAGGATCGCCCCGTGGTTGACCTTCCGCCCGATGTTCGCCGGGTTGACGCCCGGCCCGTCCTTCAGCTCGAACGTCGGATAGTCGACGTCGATGACCTCGACGACTCCGGGGCCCTTGTACGCGACGGCGTGGTTCGTTGCCATGGTGATCCTCCTTGACCACTCGGGGCACGGAATCGTGCCCGTGCTCACACGCTAGGACCCGCGGGAGGCGCGGGCCGGGTTTCGCAGCCGGCCATCAGCAAGATCACCCCCCACCCGGTCGCGATCATCCCCTGAATGGTCTGCCATGCGATATCCGATATGTGAGACAATGATCGACAGCGCTGAAAGGACGATCGACCAGGGTGCCTCGGAGCACGGTCGCCGATCGGCGCTCAGGCGTCGCACACGGCGCCCGACCCCGATAGAGACAGGAACCCCGCCGTGCGATCACGTGTCGACGTCCCGTGCGAACCCGCTTCACCGCTGTCTCCCGCCGCGTGGTTCATGAGATCGCCGGCTCGTCGGACCCTGCTCCAGGTCGGCGCCGACGCCGGCGCGTGGGTGATCGCGCTCGTGTTCGCCGTCGTGGTGCGACACGACTTCGCCATCCACGAGATCGCCTGGAGGTCCGTCGCGGCGACGGCCGCCGTCGTGATCGTGATCCACTGCGCCGTGGGCTTCGCCACTGGCGTCTACCGTCGCCGATTCGTGCCGGGAAGCCTCCTCGAGGTCCGCGCGGTCGCCGCGTCGGCGGCCCTCAGCGGACTCGTCCTGGGGCTGCCCGTGCTGCTCGTCGGCACCGAGGTGAGTCTGGCGCGCAGCACCACGTTCATCGCCACGCCCGTCGCATTCGTCGCGATGGGCACCCTGCGCTACATCGCCCGGATCATCGTCGAACACCGGAACCGGCCTCGCGACGACGCCCAGCGCACCCTGATCTTCGGTGCCGGTCGTCTGGCCAACCACCTCGTCCGGCGCATGCTGACCGATCCCGACTCGCCGTACCTGCCGGTCGGGCTCCTCGACGACGACCCGACCCGCGGAGGCCTCCGCATCGAAGGGGTGCGTGTGCTCGGGAGCCGCCACGACCTCGTCGGGGCCGCGACCGCCTCGGGAGCCGAGGTGCTGGTCATCGGGGTCGGCCGAGCCGACGCCGCCCTCCTGCAGGACATCACGGACCTCGCCGCCACCGCCGGCCTGCGGGTCATGGTGCTCCCCCTCCTCGACGAGGTCCTCGACGGCCGGTCCCGACTCCGAGACGTCCGCGACATCGCGATCGAGGACATCATCGGCCGTCACCCGGTCGACACCGACGTCGAGTCCATCGCCGGCTACCTCGCGGGCTCACGGGTGCTCGTGACCGGTGCCGGCGGTTCGATCGGCAGCGAGCTCTGCCGACAGATCGCCAAGTACGGTCCGGCCGACCTCATCATGCTCGACCGCGACGAGACCGGCCTGCAGCAGGCCCAGCTGACGGTCTCCGGCAACGGGCTGCTCGACTCGCGCGAGGTCGTCCTCGCCGACATCCGCGATGCGGCGGCCCTGCACCGCATCTTCGCCGAACGACGTCCCGACGTCGTCTTCCACGCCGCGGCGCTCAAGCACCTCCCGATGCTCGAGCAGTACCCCGACGAGGCCTGGAAGACCAATGTGCTCGGCACTCGGAACGTGCTCGACGCCAGCCGGGCCGCCGGAGTGACGACGTTCGTGAACATCTCTACGGACAAGGCGGCCAACCCCACGAGCGTGCTCGGCCACTCGAAGCGGCTGGCCGAGCGACTGACCGCCTCAGCGGCCGACGAGACGGGGGCGAGGTACCTGTCGGTCCGGTTCGGGAACGTCCTCGGCAGCCGCGGTTCGATGCTCCCGGTGTTCTCGTCTCTCATCGAGGCCGGCGGTCCGCTCACCATCACCCACCCCGACGTGACGCGTTTCTTCATGACGATCCCCGAGGCGTGCAACCTGGTCGTCCAGGCCGGCGGCATCGGGTCGCCCGCCGAGGTCCTCATCCTCGACATGGGCGAGCCCGTCCGGATCCTCGACATCGCCGAGCGGATGATCGCCATGTCCGGTCGGGACGTCGACATCGTGTTCACGGGTCTCCGGGACGGCGAGAAGCTGCACGAGGAGCTGGTCGGCGACGGCGAGACCGACGATCGTCCGGTGCACCCCAAGATCTCGCACGCCTCGGTGCCGCCCCTCCACCCGTCGCTGCTCCCCGCGGAGCACCCGGGAGGTGCGGGGTCGCTCTTCGACCTCGCGTTCGAGGCCCCCGCGGGAGCTCGTCGATCCTGACGGCATCGCCGCACACGACGAACGCCCCCGCCGAGTTCGGCGAGGGCGTTCGTCATGAGACGGAGTGTGACAGCGACCGATGGTGGAGATGGGGGGAATTGAACCCCCGTCCATCGCTGAGATTGCACGCATTCTACGGGCGTAGCCAGATGAGACGTTCTGCTCGGCCCCGACCTTCGCTACTGGCTTCTCGGTCGACGGGCCCAGCCCGAGTTCGAGTCCCGCGTGACCCTCAGGCGCAGTCACGCAGCGAGCCCTCTAGATGACGTCAGGCTCTGGTTAGAAGGCGGTCACCAGACTGACGGACTTCATGTGGCTCTACTGCTTACGCAGCGAGAGCGAAGTCAGTGCGCTTGTTATTGGCACTTATTGTTTTCCAGAGATCGTTTACGAGATAACCCTGGATCCTCGGCCCGCTTCTCGTTCGCACGCAGGCGATGTCGAAACCGATCATCCCCCTGAGGGGCCGCTGTCACACTCTGTGGAGTTGTCGCCGGTGGTGCCGACCGCGGTGTACCGCGGCCCTCCAGTGTAAGCCCTCCGCGCCTCCTCGTCCAGCGACCGCAGGCCCGGGAGGCGCGGCGACAGGAGACGGAGACCGCCGCTACTCGCCGAGGTGCTTGCGCGCTGACATCGCGGACTGCGCCTCGCGGGTCGCCGTCCGCTCGCGGAGCGTCTGACGCTTGTCGTACTCGCGCTTGCCCTTGGCCACCGCGATCTCGACCTTGGCACGGCCGTCGCTGAAGTACATCTTGAGCGGCACGATCGTGAAGCCGCCCTCTTTCGTCTTCTGGCCGATCTTGACGATCTCCTGCTTGTGCAGGAGGAGCTTCCGCTTGCGACGCGGCGCGTGGTTGTTCCACGTGCCCTCCGTGTACTCGGGGATGTGCACGGCGTCGAGCCAGGCCTCGCCGTTCTCGACGAAGGCGTACCCGTCGACGAGCGACGCCCGGCCCTGACGCAGGGCCTTGACCTCGGTCCCGCTCAGCACCATGCCGGCCTCGTACGTGCTCTCGATCGTGTAGTCGTGGCGCGCCCGACGGTTGGTGGCCACGACCTTCTCGCCGCGTTCTTTCGCCACGGGGTGCCTCCTGGTCGTTCGAGTGATGGGTCTGCCGCGATAGGCAGCCTGTCAGTATACAGCCGGGCGGTCGTGCGGTTCGGTCGTCAGACCTTGAGGTAGCGGCGGATCGCGATGTTCGCCGACAGAGCCGCGAGCACGATGCCCACCAGGATGACGAAGGGCACCACCAGGGCGGCGTCTCGGAGCCCGACGAAGGGGGTTCCCTCGAAGGTGACCACCAGGTACCCCTTGACGAAGAAGTTGACGATCGCGACGATCGCACCGCCCGCCAGCAGCGACCCGATGAGCGCGGCGATCACGCCCTCGAGGATGAACGGCGTCTGGATGAACGTGTTCGAGGCCCCGACCAGCCGCATGATGCCGAGCTCGCGTCGTCGACTGAACGCGCTCAGCCGGATGGTCGTCGCGATCAGGAGCACGGCGGCGATGAGCATGAGCGAGGCGATGCCGATGGCCGTGTAGCTGGCGGCGTTCAGCACCGAGAAGATCGGGTCGAGGTAGGCCCGTTGGTCGACGACCTCCTGGACGCCGGCCAGGCTCGACAGGCTCTCGGCGAGCACGTCGGCCTGCGTCGGGTCCTTCAGGTTGACCCAGAAGGTCTCGTTCAGGTACGAGGGCTGCACGAACTCGGTGGCCGCGCTGTCCGCGAACTGCGTCGTGAAGCGGTCGTACGCCTGCTGCTGCGTCTCGAAGTACGAGCGGTCGACGAACGGCGCGAGCACCTCGGAGTCGAGCTGCGCCTGCACGGCGTCGATCTGGTCCTGTGTGGCTTTGGCACCCGTGCAGTTGCCGGTGGTGTCGGTGTCGGTGCAGAGGTAGACGGCCACCTGGGCCTTGTCGTACCAGTAGCCCTTCATCTGGTTGATCTGCATCTGGAGCAGAGCGGCGGTGCCGACGAAGGTCAGCGAGATGAACGTGACCAGGATGACCGAGACGACCATCGAGGCGTTGCGCCGGAGGCCGCTGCCGACCTCGCTGAGGACGAGTCCGAGTCTCATTCGTCCGCCCCTCTCAGGCTGAGATCCTCGACCCCGATGGCCTGGATGGGCACCGCCTGGGTCTGGTAGCCGCCGCTGCGTTCGTCGCGGAGGATGTTGCCCGCGCTGAGCTCGATGACCCGGCGCTGCATCTGATCGACGATGCCGGCGTCGTGGGTGGCCATGATGACGGTGGTGCCGCCCGAGTTGATCCGCTCGAGCAGGGTCATGATGCCGGCGCTCGTCGAGGGGTCGAGGTTTCCGGTCGGCTCGTCGGCCAGCAGCACGGCCGGCTTGTTCACGATGGCCCGCGCGATCGCGACGCGCTGCTGCTCACCGCCCGAGAGCTCGTGCGGCAGACGCTGCTGCTTGCCCACGAGACCGACCATCTTGAGCACGTCGGGCACGGCCTCCTGGATGAATCCCTTGCTCTTGCCGATCACCTGGAGGCTGAAGGCGACGTTGTCGAAGACGTTCTTCTGCGGGAGGAGACGGAAGTCCTGGAAGACCACGCCGATGTTGCGGCGGAAGTAGGGGACCTTGCGGCTCGACAGCGTCGCGAGGCGCTGACCGAGCACGTGGATCTGGCCGGCCGAGGGCTTCTCCTCTTTGAGCACGAGGCGCAGGAAGCTCGACTTGCCGGAGCCGCTCGCGCCGACGAGGAACACGAACTCGCCCTTGAGGATCTCGAGGGTGACCGCGTTGAGTGCCGGGCGGGGATTGCCGACGTAGACCTTGGTGACTTCATCAAACCGAATCATGACGGGGATCACCCTAAGCGCCACCGCCTGCGAACACCGCAGCGACGCGCCTCCCCCGTGCCCTATGAATCCCCTGGGGACGCTGGGGAGGAGACGAGGACCGACCCCACGGCCGGGATCAGGACTCGTCGCGCTTGCGCCAGCGGATGCCGGCCGAGATGAAGCCGTCGAGGTCGCCGTCGAACACGTTCGACGGGTTGTTCACCTCGTGCTCGCTGCGGAGGTCTTTCACCATCTGGTACGGCGCGAGCACGTAGCTGCGGATCTGATCGCCCCAGCTGGCCGTGATGTTGCCGGCCAGCTCCTTCTTCTTCGCGTTCTCGGCCTCCTTCTGGAGGAGGAGGAGGCGCGACTGGAGCACGCGCATCGCCGCAGCGCGGTTCTGGATCTGGCTCTTCTCGTTCTGCATCGACACGACCGTGCCCGTCGGGATGTGCGTCAGGCGCACGGCCGAGTCGGTCGTGTTGACGGACTGCCCGCCGGGACCGGAGGACCGGAACACGTCGACCCGGATGTCGTTCTCGGGGATCTCGATCGACTCGGTCTCCTCCATCAGGGGGATGACCTCGACCGCGGCGAAGCTCGTCTGCCGCTTGCCGGCCGCGCCGAACGGGCTCATCCGGACGAGCCGGTGGGTGCCGGCCTCGACGCTCAGGGTGCCGAAGGCGTAGGGGGCGTCGATCTCGAAGGTGGCGCTCTTGATGCCGGCCTCCTCCGCGTAGCTGGTGTCCATGACGGTGGCCGACATGCCGTGCTTCTCGGCGTAGCGCAGGTACATGCGCAGCAGCATCTCCGCGAAGTCGGCGGCGTCGACGCCGCCGGCGCCGGCGCGGATGGTGATGACCGCGGGGCGGGGGTCGTACTCGCCGTCGAGCAGGGTCTGGACCTCGAGCGTGTCCATCATCTTCTGGAGGGCCTTGAGCTCGGCCTGCGCCTCGTCCGCGCTCTCCTGGTCGTCTCCGTCGTTGGCCATCTCGACCAGGACCCCGAGGTCGTCGAGCCGCTGCTCGGTCGTCTCCAGCTTCTCGAGCTCGGCCTGACGGTGGCTGAGAGCGCTGGTGACCTTCTGCGCGTTCTCCGTGTCGTCCCACAGGTCGGGGGCGGACGCCTGCTCGCTGAGATCGGCGATCTCGGCCACGAGACGGTCTTGGCCGATCACCGCGCGGATGTCTTCGAACGTGGCCCGGAGGGCGGCAATCTGCTCAGAGAAATCCAGTGCGATCATGGTCCCCGAGCTTACCGGGCGCGACCGACGCCCGCGTCGCGGAGGGCCAGGTCGGCCAGCCGCCCGACCACGTCGGCGTCGCCGGTCCGCCAGGCGGCGACGGGGTTCGGGGCCACCGACCGCAGCACCGCCGGTTCGAGCGTCGACAACGCGCGGAGGGCCAGCAGGTCGTCACCGCCCTCGCTGCGGTGCAGGGCGCTCACCGCCGCCGCGCGTCGCACGAAGGCGATCCGCCGCCGCAGCCACGTCAGCAGCACGACCACGATGGGGATGCCCGCGACGAGCAGACCGACCACGAGGGAGGCGGTGCCCACCACCTCCTGCTGGTCCCGACCCGCGGCCACCACCTGAGACGCCGCGTCGCCGGCTCCGACGAACGGACGCCCGGCGGCCTCGCCGACGAGAGGCAGCCCGGCGATCGTCTCGGCCGCGTCGCTCATCGAGCGCTGGAAGCCCAGGCCCGCGTCCTCGACCCGGCGGCCCAGATCCGCGAACGTCCGGATGAACGCCGCGGCGGCGGACCCGGCGACGACCGCTGCGACGACGAGAGCGAGGGCGACGACGTCGGCCGTGATCTGCCGAGCACGGACCGGGGCCGACGACGAGTAGAGCTGCATCGCCCCAGTCTGCCCCGCGAGACGCTCGTCGAGCTCCGGGGCCGCCCGTCCGAGCGAGTCGGCGCCGCGGTCGGTTCAGCGGTGGCCGAGGAGGGGCGTGCGGTCGGCGTAGCCGGCCCGGCCCGCGCGGGCGACCGCGTCGGGCAGCGCCGCCAGCAGCGCGTCGACGTCGGCTTCGGTCGAGGTGTGCCCCACGGTCATCCGGAGCGCCCCGCGGGCCTCGTCGTCGGTCAGCCCCATCGCCAGCAGCACGTGCGACGGCTCGGGGATGCCCGCCTGGCAGGCGGAGCCGGTCGAGACGCTCACCCCGGCGGCGTCGAGGAGGAACAGCAGCGAGTCGCCCTCGCACCCCTCGAAGGTGAAATGCGCGTTGCCGGGCAGCCGGTCGACGGGGTCGCCGCGCAGCACAGCCCCGGGGACCGCGGCACGGACGCCCGCGATGAGGCGGTCGCGCAGCGGCTCGTAGTCGGTGTGGGGCTGCTCGGCGGCGACGGCGAAGGCGACGGCCGCCGGGGCGTCCTGGGTGCCCGATCGGACCTGCCGCTGCTGCCCCCCGCCGTGGATGAGCGGGACCACCGTCGCCGTGCGAGACAGGACGAGCGCTCCGATCCCGATCGGTCCGCCGATCTTGTGCGCGCTGACGCTGAGCGCCGCGAGCCCGGATCCGGCGAAGTCGACCGGCACCTGCCCGTAGGCCGCGACCGCGTCCGAATGAACCGGCACGCCGTGCGCCTCGGCGAGCGCGGCGACCTCCGCCACCGGCTGCAGGGTTCCCACCTCGTTGTTCGCCCAGAGCAGGCTCACCAGGGCGACGTCGTCGTGGGCCTCGAGCGCCTCGGCGAGGGCGTCGAGGCGGAGGCGACCGAGTCCGTCGAGGGGGATCCAGGTGACGAGGGCGCCCTCGTACCGCTCGAGCCACTCGACGGTGTCGACGGTCGCGTGGTGCTCGCCGGCGGCCACGAGGAGGCGCGGGCGGGGCCGGTCGGACTGGCGCGCCCACCACAGGCCCTTGAGGGCGAGGTTGACGGACTCGGTGCCGCCCGAGGTGAAGACGACCTCGATGGGCTCGCAGCCCAGGGTGGCGGCGACGCGCTCCCGCGCCTCCTCGAGGACCCGTCTGGCGCTCTGCCCCGCGCTGTGGATCGACGAGGGGTTGCCGACCGCGCCGAGGGCCTCCGTGTACGCCGAGAGGGCCGCCGGATGCATCGGCGTCGTGGCGGCGTGGTCGAGGTAGACGGTCATGGCGGTTCTCCGGATCCGAGGAGAGAGAGGGCGGGACGGAGGCGGGCCCGAGCACGGAGGGGCCGAGGTGGGCCCCGCGGCCGGTTCGAGCGAGGCCTCGCGCTCATCTACTGTAAGTGCCGTGTCCGACATCGACTCCCTGCGCGACCTGGGTCTGACCCGCGGACCGGACGGGCCGACCCTGCGGGTGTGGTCCAGCTCGGCCACGAGCATCGATCTGGTCGTCGACGACGCCCCCCACGACCGCGTCGTGCCCCTGACCCGCGGCGACGGCGACGTCTGGAGCGCCACGGACGGTGCGCTGACCCCTGGTCGGCGCTACTGGCTCCGTGCGGACGGCCCCCCGGGACGCGGGAACGCCTTCGACCCGTCCCGCGAGCTCCTCGACCCCTACGCGCGGGGACTCGGCCGCACGGGCCGGGGCACCTGGCAGTCGGCCGTCGTCGACGAGTCCTTCGACTGGGGCGGCGTCGCCAAGCCCCGCACGCCGCTCGACCGGGTGGTCGTCTACGAGGCCCACGTGCGGGGTCTCACGCGCCTCGCGCCGTTCGTCCCGGAAGAGCTGCGCGGAAGCTACGCCGGTCTCGCGGCGGAGTCGACCATCGCCTACCTCAAGGGTCTCGGAGTGACCGCCGTCCAGCTGCTGCCCATCCACCAGCACGTCGACGAGGAGCGGCTCGTCGCTCAGGGCATCGAGAACTACTGGGGCTACAACACCCTGTCGTACTTCGCGCCCCATACGGCCTACGCGAGCCGCGACGCCCAGCTGGCCGGCGCCTCCGCGGTCCTGAGGGAGTTCAAGGGGATGGTCCGGCTGCTGCACGAGGCCGGCATCGAGGTGTACCTCGACGTGGTCTACAACCACACGGCCGAGGAGGGCGAGGTCGGCGGTCCGGTCACGAGCCTCCGCGGTCTCGACGGTTCGCGCTACTACCGTCACGACGCGGCCGGCGACCCCGTCGACGTCACCGGCTGCGGCAACTCGATCGACACGAGCACGCCGGCCGCGGCGCGTCTCGTCCTCGACTCGCTTCGCTACTGGGCGGACGAGGTGCAGATCGACGGCTTCCGCTTCGACCTCGCGGCGACGCTCGGCCGCGGCGCCGACCACGTGTTCGATCCCGAGCACCCCCTCCTGACCGCGATCGTGACCGACCCGGCTCTCGAGGGGGTCAAGATGATCGCCGAGCCCTGGGACGTCGGCCTGGGCGGATGGCAGACGGGAGCCTTCCCTCCCGGCTGGATCGAGTGGAACGACCGGTTCCGCAACCGCTCGCGCGAGTTCTGGCTGACCGACGTCGCCGCAGCCCGGGCAGACGGCCTGCCGCCGTCGGGGCTGGGCAGCTTCGCCTCGAAGCTGAGCGGGTCGAGCAACATCTTCGCTCGGGAGCGCGGCCCCGTCGCGGGTCTGAACTTCATCACGGCGCACGACGGCTTCACCCTGCTCGACCTCGTCTCGTACGACGCCAAGCACAACCTGAGCAACGGCGAGGGCAACCGCGACGGCACCGACGACAACCGGTCGTTCAACCACGGCATCGAGGGCGAGAGCGTCAACCCGTGGATCTCCGACGCCCGTCGGCGCTCGATGCGGAACCTCCTGGCGACCCTGTTCGTCTCGGCGGGCGTGCCGATGCTCACCGCGGGAGACGAGCGGGGCCGCACCCAGCACGGCAACAACAACGCGTACTGCACCGACAGCGAGCTCACCTGGGTCGACTGGTCCGACGAGCCGTGGCACGTGGCCCTCCGCGACGACGTCGCAGCGCTGACCCGGCTGCGGGCCGAGAACCCCGCTCTCCGTCCGATCCGGTTCGGCGTCGACGGGGCCTGCACCCTCAGCGCCAACGAGATGGCCTGGTACTCGGCCTCGGGCGTCGAGATGCACCCCGACGAGTGGAACGACGTCGCGGTCCGGACGGTCCAGCACCTCGTCACCTCGACCCCCGAGCACGAGGAGCCGAACAGCGTGCTCGTCGTCGTGCACGGCGCGGAGACGACGATCACGGCGACCCTGCCGTCCCCCGACGGGGTCGCCGGCTACGAGGCCCTGTGGTCGAGCGACGACCGGGGGCTGCCGGCCGGTTCGGCACCCGGGGACGACATCGTCGTCTCGGGTCCGACCGTCGTCGTCTACCGGATCGTCTGAGCGTCCCGTGTCGACGAGCCGCGCCTCCTCGTCCGGTCCGTCGACGCCGGCGACCTCGGCCCTGACCGCGCTCGGCATCGCCTTCGTCGCGCATCCCTACGAGCACCGCGACACGGCGACCGACTACGGCGCCGAGGCGGCCGCCGCCCTCGGGGTCTCCGACGATCGGGTGCTCAAGACGCTCATGGTCGAGGCCGACGGAGCCCTCGTCGTGGCCGTGGTGCCCGTCTCGCGGCGTCTCGACCTCAAGGCGCTCGCGATGGAGGTCGGGGCCAAGAAGGCGGTGCTGGCCGCCCCGGCCCTCGCCGAACGTCGCACGGGCTACGTCGTGGGCGGCATCAGCCCCCTGGGGCAGCGGACGGCGGCGACGACCGTGATCGACGCGAGCTGCGCCTCCTTCACGACCGTGTTCGTCAGCGGCGGGAGGCGCGGGTTCGACGTCGAGATCGCGCCGGACGACCTCGTGCGGGCCGTGAACGGCCGGTACGCCGCCGTGGCACGGGACTGAACCGTGGCGGAGCAGCGCGTCGAGGGGACGCTCACGAGCTGGGACGACGCCCGGGGCTTCGGGTTCCTGAGTCCGGCGTCCGGTCGCGGCCGGGTCTTCGTGCACATCACCGCCTTCGGCCGCGGAACGCCCCGCCCCCGCACCGGGGAGGCCTACTCGTACGTCGTCGACGGCCACGGGGATCGCCGACCGCAGGCGGTCCGCGTGGCCCGAGCGGGGGCTGCCTGGTCGCCTCCGAGAGCGAGGTCTCCGCGACCGTCGCGTCGGGGCCGGGCCGCCGTGGCCGCGGCGGCCGTGGCGAGCGGGGCGCTCGTCGCCGTCGCGCTGACGACCGGCGGGCACTGGCCGGGCGCGGGATCGCCGGACGCGCTGTGGGCGAGGTGGTGGGCGGTCGGCCTGCTGGTCGCGCTCAACATCGGGACGGCCATCGCCTACGCGGTCGACAAGCGGGCCGCCCGGCGGGGCACGCGACGCGTGCCGGAGCGGACCCTCCTCGTCTGCGGGCTCGCCGGCGGGTGGCCGGGCGCGGTCCTGGCGCAGCAGCTGCTCCGGCACAAGACCGGCAAGCCGGCGTTCCGTCGGGCGTTCGCGCTCACCGTGGCGGCGCACCTCGCGATCGTCGCCCTGAGCGGGGTCGTCGTCGCCGCACTCGTCGGCTGACGGGCCGTGCGGGCGGGCGTCGGGGCGGAGGAAGACCGCGTCGACGCGGTTCGGGTGGCGACCGGACCGGTTCGGGCCGGGTCCGGGCGCTCACCGTCGCTCGCCGTGTTCGTCGATCGCACGGGACAGCCTCGGGTCTGAGCGGTCCGTGCACCCGACGGGGCGTCCGCAGTCGGGACGTCGCCGATCGACGGGCGCCGGGCTCTCGGGGCGGTTGTCGCTCCGGGCGGGCAGGCCGCGTCGTCGTCTCGACTGTACTGGTCCCCCAAACGACGGACAAGGATGCTCGGACCCGTCGCCCACCCCAGAAGGGGGGGTCAGTCGTGCGCCGAGCGCCCCGCCGAACGACGGCCGCGCCCCCGCCGCCTGATGCGCTCCGCGCGGTGCGCGACGAGGCCGGAGACGATCATGTAGCCGGCGTAGCCGAACAGGGCCACGGCCAGCAGCGGGACGATCCAGGCGCGCGCCGACCCGTTCACCGCCTGATTGACGAAACCGAGCCAGGGGACGCTGTACCAGAGGGTCCCCCTGACCTGGACCGGCAGCACGGCTTCGTCGTCGGCCTCGTCGTTGTTGTCGCCCTTCGTGACGAACGACGTGGTGCCGTCCGACGACGACGCGATCTCGATGACCCGGTGACTGATGACCTCCGGTCGTCCCGACTCGATCTGGTAGGTCAGCACGTCGCCCACGCGGATCTCGTCGACGGGCGTCGGCCGGACGACGAGGAGCGTGCCGGGCGGCAGACTCGGCTCCATCGAGCTGGTGAGGACCGTCAGCGGGGTCGACCCGGTCGCCTTCGGCACGACGACGAGCACCACGGCGAGCGCGACCACGATCAGGAGGAGCCCGGCGCTCAGGCCGACGCCGATGCTGTGGAGCGCACCCCTCCCCGCCGAGGAGGCGCGGCGCGCGGTCATGCGCCCGTCCGGTCGGTCGCATCCCGGCTCGCGGCGGCGGTGGAGCCGGGGTCGGCGGACGCGTCGGCGTGGGCCTCGGGACGACGGCGGCCGAGCGCCACGAAGCCGCCGGCGAGGAGGGACACGGCGCCGAGCAGCAGCGGGAGCCGTTCCCCGGGCAGCGGGAGACCGACGAACCGGGGGGAGGTCTCCCCCGAGGCGGCGCCCGCGGCGACGGGTCCGGTCGACGATGCGACGACTCCGTCGGCGGACCGGACGTCCGCGTCTCCCGCGACGTCCCGCTCGCCGCCTCGCAGCATCGCGGCCCCGGGGACGGCGGGCGACGGGCACTCGTCGGCGGCGTCGCCCGCACGTCCCGCGAGCGACACGAGCACGGTCACGCCCACCGACTGCCCGGCCGACGACCCGGTGGCGCTCTCGGCGAGTGCGAGCGCCACGGTGACCGGCGCCTCCTCCCCGGCCGAGAGCAGCCCCGATGCCCTGAGGGCCGTGCAGGCCGGCGAGCCGAGCGGCAGGGAGGGCGTCGGGTCGGCCGACGTCTCGGCGCCCCGGGTCGCCGTGACGGTCAGATCGCGGGCGAAGGCCGGGGACGAGACCTCGACGTCGACGACGCGCGCCGCGAGCACGGCCGGGTCGCTGGTGACGTTCTTCACCCAGAACGTGGTCGAGGTCGTCCCGCCGGGCACGAGCGCCTCCCCCGCCGCCGTGGGTCCCGCCGTGAGGCGCACCTGCCAGCGCAGCCCGTCGGCGCTGAGCATGAGTCTCGGCGGGTCGGCGCGTCGCCCCGCGCCGGCACCCTCGCGGGGTGCCGCGGCGTGGGCGACCGTCGCCGCCGGCCCGCCGACGAGCGCCGGCATCAGCACGGCTGCGACGACGGCGACCACCACGGCGCGACTCGCCCTGGCGCGGGGCGTCGGGTCCGGCGCCGTCCCGTCGTCGTTCACGGGCACTGGATGTTCCTCAGGCCGTTCGGGTCCTGACCGGCGACGACGACGCCCGTCGCGGCGACGGCACCCGCGACGCCGTCGACCACCACGCGGATGTCGACCGTGATGCGACCGTCGCCGTAGGGGTTCTTCGGGAGCGTCTCGCGGGTGAAGGCGAAGTGCGGGTAGTGGCCGGTCTCGGTGGCCGTGCCGACCCGGGTCGATCCGACGAACGAACCGTAGGTGGTCTCGATGGGTCGGTCCGACGGGTCGAAGTCGAGCCACGCGTAGTAGATGTCGGTGGACGAGCAGGTGGCCGTCTGGCGGGGCGGCACGGTGTTGTTCTGGACGAAGCGGCGCTCCTGGGCCGGAGCACGCCACGACCCGGCCGCGAGGGATGCGGTCAGCACGGGCGTGACGCGTCCGAGGGGCGACGACGTCGACGTCGACGAGCGGAGGCACCAGGCGACCGACGCGCCCGCTGCGAGCGACCCGCCGAGCCGAGGAGGCGCGGCCCACGTGCCCGAGACCGAGCCGGCTCCGACCGTTGCGGACGCCGTGCACGCCGCGGCGGGCGTCTGCCCGCGCGCGACGGGCCAGGCCACGACCGAGATCGAGGACGCGAGCGCTGCGGAGCTGCCGGAGGCCAGGGACGCCGTGGTCGAGTAGTCGGCGTCCACCGTGCCCGTGTTCGTGAACGACCACGATCCGGTGACCGCGGGGACGGAGGCCGTGTAGTCGCGCTGGAGGGACGCGAGGTCGGTCGCGCTGAGACCCACGGCCCCGGTGGCGACGCGCGTCGCGGCCGGGGCGCTGGTCGTCCAGAGGGCGACCGCGGCGCCGCCGGTCGCGAGCGTCGCGCCGATGACGACGCCCGCGAGCAGCGCGAGCACGAGGCCGCGCCGGGCGACGGGGCGGGTGCGACGGCGCGTCACGGGGCGACCTGCGTCCCGGCGACGACGAACCCGACGGAGGCGCCCGTGTTCTGCACGGTGGCCGGAGCGTCGGCGTCGAGAGCGAGGACGAGACAGGCGGTCAGCGACTGACCCGCCGGCAGGACGGCCCACGACGCGCCGGTGTCGAACGAGGCCGCCCGGGTCGAGGCGCCCGCGGTCGAGACCGCGCACGAGGAGCCGCTCCGCAGGACGGCGACCGCCGCGGTGAGCTCGCCCACCACCGCGGCGTCGACGCTCGTGGGGGTCGTGCCCGTGAGGCGGAGCTGCAGCGGAACCGTGCCGGTGTTCCTCACGACGAACGTCCCCGAGACCGAGCGACCCGGCCCGAGCTTCGCGACGTCGAGCGACGAGACGCTGCCCACGGTGACGGAGGCGGAGCCGGATGCGATGACCGACGCGTTGCTGGTCGCCGAGGCCCCGAGGAGGGCGTAGGTGCCGCCGGCGGTCGCGACGAGGGCCAGGAGACCGACGACGACGAGGCCGGTGGCCGACCAGGTGGATCGGACGAGCCGGCGGAGACCGCCGGCTCGTCGCGAGGGTTCCGCACGGTGACGACGCGCGGCGGCTGCCGGTCGGCTCATCGCGCGTCTCCCGTCTCGGTGGTGGTGGCTGGTGGGGATCAGGCGATGGCGCGCTGCTTGAGGGTGAAGGTCAGCTTGCTGAGGTCGAGGGTACCGTTCATGCTCGCCGCACCCTCGGTCGCCTGCGGGAGCTCGACCACGAAGGTGACGACGGCGGTCGTGCTGCCGGCGGCGACGGGCCGGACGACGAAGCTGCCGGGGGCCGCCGGGTCGGCCGTCACACCCGCCGGCAGGGCGCTCGAGCCCGCGGCGCTGGAGACGCTCATCGTGGTGGTCGCGATGCCCTTGAGCGAACCCGTGACCGACGCGGTCGAGTAGGCGAGATCGGCGACCAGGTCGTTGCCCGACGCGTCGATCTTCATGGTCTGGGTGAAGCGGAGCTTGTTGCCCGGGACGATCCGGTACTGCGAGACGTCCGAGATCGCGACGTTCCGCCCGTTGGTGATGTCCGTCCAGGTGCCCGCGCCGCTCGTCGTCAGCGCCAGGGTGCCGGAGCTGACGCTCGCCGCGGAGACCTCCGTGTTGGCGTTCCAGAGGGCGAAGGTGCCCGCACCGCCGAGGAGGAGTGCGACGCCTGCCGCGGCGGCGATGGAGCCTTTGACGAGCTTGTTCATGACGGTCCTATCCGCGCCGTGACGGCGCGACGAGCAGCGCCCCGGGCCGTCCGTCGGGAGGACGGCCAGGGCGATGCGGTGTGAGCGGGGGATGCCGGATGTTCGGGTCCGGAGGGTGGTCAGCGGCGCCGGGCTCTCGGTGTTCCCACTGGGCGGGCAGGCCTGGCTGACGTCTACGACAGTAGCGGTCCCCCTAAGTGCGGACATAGCTTTTTCATGCATATGCACCGACCCAGAACGGGGGGCAAAACGGACGAGACCGTCTGTCCCCACCGATGCGGACGGCATTCTGTACCCCGATCGGTCGACTCCGAGCCCCGGAGGGGGACGACCTCTCCGACCAGGGCCGACCCCGCGCGATACCGGGTAGCGTCGCTGACGTGTCGACTGCATACGAGCCCAAGGTCGGACGGATCCCCGTCACGGCACTGACCCCGACCACCCCTGACCGGGTGTTCCCGACGAAGGCGTTCTCCGGCGAGGTGGTGCCGTTCGGCGCCACCGTGTTCCGCGAGGGCCACGACCTGATCGGTGCGGACCTCCTCCTCATCGATCCGACCGGCGAGACCACGCGGCATCCGCTCACCGCGGGCATCCCGGGCACCGATCGGTGGACCACCGAGGTGCAGCTCGAGACCGAGGGCGACTGGACCTGGCAGGTCGAGGCGTACACGGACGACTGGGCGACCTGGCTGCACACGGCCGAGATCAAGATCCCGGCCGAGCTCGACGTCGACGTGACCTTCGCGCTCGGCAGCGAGCTGCTGGCCGCCGCTGTCGACGACTACCCCGAGACCGTCCTCGTCCGCGACGCCGCCACGGCGCTCGGCAACACGTCGCTGTCCGCCGGGGCGCGCCTCCGCGTCGCCACCGACCCGCGACTGGCGGCCGTCTTCGCGAACAGGCCGCTCGCGAGCCTGCGCACCCGCAGCTGCGTGGAGACCCTCCGCGTCGAGCGCAGCCGAGCGGGGCTCGGCAGCTGGTACGAGTTCTTCCCGCGCAGCGAAGGCGCCCGCAAGCAGGCCGACGGCAGCTGGAAGAGCGGCACGTTCCGCACGGCCGCCCGACGCCTGCCCGCCATCAGCCGCATGGGCTTCGACGTCGTCTACATCCCGCCGGTGCACCCGATCGGCACGACCTTCCGCAAGGGACCGAACAACACCCTCACTGCGGGGCCCGACGATCCGGGATCCCCCTACGCCATCGGATCGGCCGACGGCGGGCACGACGCCATCCACCCCGAGCTCGGGACGGTCGCCGACTTCCGCTGGTTCGTCGAGGCCGCCAGGAACAGCGGACTCGAGCTGGCCCTCGACCTGGCCCTGCAGTGCTCGCCCGACCATCCCTGGGTGACCGAGCACCCCGAGTGGTTCACGACCCTGCCCGACGGCACGATCGCGTACGCCGAGAACCCCCCGAAGAAGTACCAGGACATCTACCCCTTGAACTTCGACAACGACTACGACGGGCTGAGCCGCGAGGTGCTCCGGATCGTCCGGTACTGGATCGACCTCGGCGTCACGATCTTCCGGGTCGACAACCCCCACACCAAGCCCGTCCGCTTCTGGGAGTGGCTGCTGCACGAGATCCGCGAGACGAACCCCGAGGTGGTCTTCCTCTCGGAGGCCTTCACGAAGCCCGCCATGATGCAGGCCCTCGCCCAGGTCGGCTTCCACCAGTCGTACACGTACTTCACCTGGCGAAACGAGAAGTGGGAGCTCGAGGAGTACCTCACCGAGCTGTCGAAGGAGACCAGCGGCTGGCTCCGCCCGAACCTGTTCGTCAACACCCACGACATCCTCACGCCGTACCTGCAGTACGGAGGGCAGTCGGCCTACAAGATCCGCGCCGCCATCGCCGCCACGGCGTCGCCGACCTGGGGCGTCTACTCGGGTTACGAGCTCATCGAGGACGTCGCGCGTCCCGGCAGCGAAGAGAACATCGACAACGAGAAGTACGAGTTCAAGCCCCGCGACTGGGCCGCGGCCGAGGCGGCCGGCGCGTCGATCGCCCCCTACCTGACCCAGCTCAACCGCATCCGGGCGTCGCACCCCGCGCTGCGTCAGCTGCGCAACCTCGAGGTGCACTCGAGCGACGACGACGCCGTGCTCGTCTTCTCGAAGTACCTCTCTCGCGCGCACACCCGCAGCGGGCGCGCCGACGCCGTGATCGTCGTCGCCAACGTCGACCCGCACTCGGCGCGGGAGACCACCGTCCACCTCGACGTGACGAAGTTCGGGCTCACCCCCGGCGGCACCTACACGGTCAGGGACCTCATCACCGGCCAGTCCTGGACCTGGGGCGACGACAACTACGTCCGTCTCGACGCGTTCGTCGAGCCCGTGCACGTCCTCACCGTCGACCTGAACCGCGCACCGTAGGAGCACCGATCATGACCTCCCCCCTCACCCCCTCCCCGGCGGAGGACCCGACGCCGGCCGACGTCCCCGTCGAGGCCGTCGCCGCCCCGACGCCCTCGGCTCCCCCGCTCGACGACGCCGAGGTCGCGGCAGCCGCCGAGGGTCGCCACGGCCACCCGCACGCGCTGCTCGGCGAGCACACCCGCGACGGCGTGACCGTCGTGCGCGTCGTCCGACCGCTGGCCGCATCCGTCACGGTGACCGGCGCCTCCTCGGAGGTCGTCGTCCTCGAGCACCTCGCGCACGGTCTCTGGCAGGGCGTCGCCACGGCGCCCCTCGGCGGCTACGAGATCGAGGCCTCGTACGACGGAGGCGCGCCCTGGCTCGCCGACGACCCCTACCGATTCGCCCCGACCGTCTCGGACCTCGACCTGTACCTGTTCGGCGAGGGCCGGCACGAGCAGCTCTGGACCGTCCTCGGTTCGCACGTGCGCGAACATCAGGGCGTCACGGGCACCTCGTTCGCCGTGTGGGCTCCCCACGCCCAGGCCGTGCGCGTCATCGGCGAGCTGAACGGCTGGTACGGCGCCCTGCACGCCCTCCGCCGTCTCGACGGCAACGGGGTCTGGGAGATCTTCGTGCCCGGCGTCACCGAGGGCACGTACAAGTACGAGATCCTCACCCCGGACGGCGTGTGGGTCGAGCGGGCCGACCCGATGGCCCGACGGGCTGAGGTCCCCCCGGCGACCGCCTCGATCATCACGCGCTCCGGTCACACGTGGTCGGACGACGCCTGGCTCGAGCGGCGCGCGGCGACCGACCAGCACGCCGGCCCGATGAGCGTCTACGAGCTGCACGTGGGCTCGTGGCGTCCGGGCCTGTCGTACCGCGAGCTGGCCGACCCCCTGGTCGACTACGTCACGGCCCTCGGCTTCACCCACGTCGAGTTCATGCCGCTCACGCAGCACCCGTTCGGCGGCTCCTGGGGCTACCAGGTCACCGGCTACTACGCGCCGCAGAGCACCTACGGCTCCCCCGACGACCTCAAGTACCTGATCGACCGGCTGCACGCGGCCGGCGTCGGCGTCATCATGGACTGGGTTCCCGGGCACTTCCCCAAAGACGAATGGGCCCTCGGGAACTTCGACGGCCGCGCCGTCTACGAGCACTCCGACCCCCGTCTCGGCGAGCAGCCCGACTGGGGCACCCTGGTGTTCAACTTCGGGGACTCGCAGGTGCGGAACTTCCTGGTGGCCAACGCGCTCTACTGGCTCGAGGAGTTCCACATCGACGGACTGCGCGTCGACGCCGTCGCGTCGATGCTCTACCTCGACTACAGCCGCGATGACGGCCAATGGCTGCCGAACCGCTTCGGCGGCCGCGAGAACCTCGAGGCGATCTCGTTCCTCCAGGAGGCCAACGCCACCGCGTACAAGCGCCACCCCGGAATCGTCATGATCGCGGAGGAGAGCACCAGCTGGCCCGGCGTCTCACGCCCCACGAGCGACGGCGGGCTCGGCTTCGGGCTGAAGTGGAACATGGGCTGGATGCACGACACCCTCGACTACGTCGAGAAGGATCCGATCCACCGCTCGTACCACCACGGCGAGCTGACCTTCTCGTTCCACTACGCGTTCAGCGAGAACTTCATGCTCCCGATCAGCCACGACGAGGTCGTCTACGGCAAGGGATCCCTCTTCGAGAAGATGCCGGGCGACGACTGGCAGAAGCGCGCCAACCTCCGCGCGTACCTGGCCTACATGTGGGGTCACCCCGGCAAGCAGCTGCTCTTCATGGGGTCCGAGTACGGGCAGCCCACCGAGTGGAGCCAGGAGAACGGTCTCGACTGGTCCGTCCTCGACCGGCACGAGCACCAGCAGCTCTTCGACCTGGTCAGCAAGCTCAACGCCGTGTACCGGTCCGAGAAGGCCCTCTGGGCGCACGACTTCGACACCGAGGGCTTCGAGTGGATCGACGGAGGCGCGGCGCAGCAGAGCGTCGTCGCGTTCATGCGCAAGTCCGGTGACGGCGAGAGCGTCGCCGTCCTGGCGAACTGGTCGGGTCAGCCCGTGCAGATGCGCTTCGGGTTCCCCGAGGCGGGGACCTGGCACGAGATCCTCAACACCGACGCCGCCGAGTACGGCGGCTCCGGGGTCGGCAACATGGGCAGCGTCGTCGCGACCGACACCCCGTGGGCCGGTCGCCCCGCCTCGGCCGACGTGCTGCTGCCGCCCCTGGGCGTCCTCTGGCTGAAGCGACGCCCCTGAGCCGGCCCGCGCCTCCTCGGCGGCCGCCGACATGACGAGGCCCCCGTCCGAACCGGACGGGGGCCTCGCGCCTGCGACGAGCGCGGGTCAGTAGAGCAGCATCGTCAGCCGCCGACGAGCGGCGACCACACGGTGGTCGTCGGCGCCGACGATCTCGAAGTACTCGAGGAGGCGCGCGCGGGCCTCGTTCTTCCCCGCGGCGTCCTGCGTCGGGAACACGGTCAGCACCCGATCGAACGCGTCGTCGACGTGCCCGCCGCTCACGTCGAGATCGGCCACGGCGAGCTGCGCGGCGAGATCCGTCGGATCCGCCGCCGCGGCGTCGCGGACCTCGGCGAGCGAGATGCCCTGGAGCCGCGAGATCAGCGAGACCTGCGCCAGACCCGCCACGGCCAGCTGGTCACGGGGGTCCTGCGCGATGGCGGTCTTGTAGGCCGCGATGGCCGCGTCGTAGTCGCCGCGGTCGATCGCGTCGTAGGCCTCCTGGTGGTGCGGCGGCAGGGGCTCCGGCTCGGGCTCGGGGGTCTCGCCGTCGACCTCCGGGCCGCCCTGCACGACGGCGGTGCCCGTGACGCCGTTCTGGACCGCCAGGTCGAGCACCTGCTCGAAGGCGTCGCGCACCTGCGCCTCGGGGAGGGCCCCGACGAACAGCTGCACCGGGCGGCCGGCGATCACGGCGGCGACCGCGGGGATCGACTGCGCCTGGAACGCCTGGGTGAGCTGCGGGTTGGCGTCGACGTCGACCTTCGCCAGGACGAGACGTCCGCCGTACTCGGCGACGAGCTTCTCGAGCACCGGCGAGAGCTGCTTGCACGGGCCGCACCACTCCGCCCAGAGATCGACGATGACGGGCACGGTGCTGCTCAGCTCGAGGAACTGAGCGAACGTCTCGTCGGTCGCGTCGAGGACGAGCGCGGGCACACCCACCGACGCCGGCGCGGCGCCGTCGCTCGCCGCCGGCGCTCCCGCAGGCGATCCGGCGGCCGGAGCACGGCCCGCCGCCCCGGGGGCCGGTCGATCGACGAGGGACGACAGGTCGACGGCTCCGCGGAGTCCGGCGGGCAGAGGGGGGACGTTGGTCATGACAGCTCCTTCGCGCTGATGAGGGCCTGACTGAATCCGAGCAGGACGATCTTCTGATCGCTCCCGACGGGCGGCACGGAGAACAGCAGCTCGACGCCGTAGGTCGCCTCGATGCCCTTCGTGGTCTTGTCGATGCCCGTGAGGTTCTTGACCGCGCCCTCGGGGTTGACCTCGGCGCCCTCCGCCGTGGGCTTCACGGTCTCGACCTCGTTGAGGGCGACCGAGACGATCGCCCCGGCGTCGTTCGTCGCGAACGCGACGGCCGGGTCCTCGTCGGGCGTCGACGCGAAGTCGATGGACGCGGTCTCGGGCAGCGCCTCGCGCTTGGCGTCCTTGTAGGGCTTGCCGATCTTCTCGCGGAGGGTGTCCCCCTCGGCCTCGAAGAGATCGGCGTACTCGCTCTCGTCGCCTTCACTGAGGATGTCGCCGTACGCCGTGGCGAGCTGATCGGGCTGGAGGGTCAGGAGCTTGACGTCGGGCGACAGGCGGGCGGCGCCGATGCTGGCAGGCGCGACCGTCGGCGGGGTCGCCCCGGCCTCGAGACTGGTCAGGTACTCGACCTGGTAGTTGGCGCGGGCGTCCTCCTGGACGAGGGTCAGCGCGATGGGGGCCACGGCGGTGTCGTCGGACTGGACGATGACGAAGGCGCTGCGCGGCCACGTGTCGGCCTGCTGCGGCAGGGTGAGCGTGACATCGCCCTCGGGGACGGCGATGGGCTCGGCGGCGCCGTCGTCCTTCGCGCGGAGGGCGTAGTTGGCCTGACGCTGCGCGAGTGCCGGGCCGGTGAAGCGCGTGGCGGCCAGATCGGCGTCGAGGGTCCCGTCGGCCTCGGACGCCACCGTCGAGATCCGCTGGACGATGCGCTCGGCCTGGGCCACGCTGATGACGGGCGGCTGGAGGTCGTCCTGCTCGTCGGGCACGGCGTCGGTGCTCGTCGGGGTGGGGGTCGCCGAGGCGTCCGCCCCGGCGCCACCCACGGCGCTCGGCCAGTAGTCGGCCGTGCAGCCCGAGAGCGCGAGGGCTCCGACCAGCACCACGGGCACGACGGCGATCGAGCGGCGGATGGAGCGACGGCCGGCGGCGGGGTCGTCGCCCGACGTCAGGGGCTCGCGGCGCGACCGGCGCGTGACGCGAGGCGGCTTGCCCTGACCCGACCGGCGACGGGGGCCGCGGTTGCGCCGGTGATGCGCGATGGCCCAGATGTAGAGGAGGACGCCGATGAGCAGCACCACGAGACCGCCTGCGATGAGCGGCCCGGCGGCCGGAGTGGCCGTCGAGAGGGGCCAGGTCACCCGCAGGGTGTCGGGTGCCGGGGCCGTGCCGTCGGAGACGACCACGAGCGAGACGTCGTCGGGCGCGTCGATCGAGAAGGTCGGGTCGGCGCCGGCGTACTCGGCGTTCCAGAGATCGGAGTCCGCGGGGCTCGGGACGTCGGCCGTGTCGCCCTCGACGGGGGTGCTCACCAGCTCGCCGGTGGTCTCGTCGAACGACACCTCGTTGTAGGCGGAATCACCCACCCAGCCCAGCACGTCGGAGGTGCGACCGGTCGCCGCGAACACCGAGTCGGTGTCCGAACCCGAGATGCTCACCGTCTGACGACCGTCGTGCCCGTGCAGCGCCTCCGACGGCACGACCGTGATGCGGGCCTCGGAGTCGGCGGTCGACACGGTCGACGAGACGCTCGGGGGCGGGGCGAACACGGTCCGCTGGGCGAAGCCCAGCGCCACCATGAGCGCCGCCAGGACGACGACGACCACTGCGACGATGAAACGCACGTTTCTCTCCCTCCGTGCTACCATCCCGGTCGGGTCGCGGCGGACCGCTCGGGACGGTCGCGCCGGCGCGGGCCCGGCCAGGAGGTCGGGCGCGGCAGCAGATTTTAAGACGGCTCAGCGTATCCGAAATAGCCTGGGAGGCGCCCGCCCGTCCGCGAGTCGCGTCGCGACCTCCTGCGCCCGGTCCGCCGACCGCTAAAATCGACGGGTCCGGGCACGAGCGACCTCGTGCCCGCCGCCGAGCAAGAGGAGACACCGTGGCCGTCGACGAAGCAGATTTCGGAACGGAACTCCGCGGGTACCGCAAGGAGGAGGTCGACCGGGCGCTCGGCGACCTCCGTCGCGAGCTCATCAAGTCGAACGCCGATCGCGCCGAGACCGTCGCCGAGCTCAAGCGGCTCCAGGTCCGCCTCGACGACCTCCAGTCGGAGCTCGACGAGGCGGGGACCCCGACGTACGCCGGCCTCGGCAGCAAGCTCGAGCAGACTCTGCGGTTGGCCGAGCAGCAGGCGACCCGGCTCGTCAGCCAGGCCGACATCGACGCGGAGGAGCTGCGCCGCTCCTCCTCGTCCGAGGCCGAGCGTCTCGTCGCCGAGGCCTCGGAGCGCGCCGACGCGGTGCTCGGCGACGCGCGGGGCCGCGCCGCCGCCCAGATCGACGAGTCCCGCGCCGAGGCCGACCGGATGGTCGCCCGCGCCCGGAACGAGGCCCGATCGATGCTGCAGGAGGCCCAGCGCGACTCGTCGGCGATGCGCGGAGCGGCCGCCACCGAGGCCGCCGAGAACGTCTCCACCGCACGGCACGAGGCCGCCGCCCTCCGCGCCGATGCGGAGCGCGACGCCGCCGAGCAGCGTGAGATCGTCGGCCGCGAGGTCGCCGAGGCGCGAGCCGACGCCGCCGAGCTCGCCCGCACCACCGCCGAGACCCGCGCCCTCTTCGTCGCCGACAGCGAGCGGCAGCGCGCCGACCTCGACCGGGAGGGCACGACCCTCCGCGCCGAGCTCGCCCGCCTCGACGAGACCACGCGCGCCGAGCTCGAGCTCGAGGTCACGACCCGGCGGACCGATCTCGACCGCGAGATCGCGGCGGCCCGCGCCGAGCTCGACGACGACGTCGAGAACCGACGCGCCGAGCTCGACCGCGACATCGCCGAGCAGCGTGCCGAGCTGAGCCGCCACGTGACCGAGACCCGCGCGGCGCTCGAGCGCGAGGTGGACGCACGACGCGACGACCTGCACCGCGAGATCGAGACGACCCGCGCCTCCCTGGCGGCCGAGGCCCTCGAGGTGCGGGCCGGTCTCGAACTCGAGATCGAGACCGCTCGAGCCGAACTGGACCGCGACGCCCGCACGGCGCGCGACGAGATCGAGCTCGCCCGCACGACCACGCGCGACGAGATCGAGCGCACGACCGCCGAGACGCGTGACCGCCTCGCCCGCGACGCCCAGCAGCAGGCCGATCGACTCGAGCGCGACGCCGCCGAGCACCGCGCCCAGGTCGAGGCCGAGACCGTCAACGCCCGTGCCGACCTCGACGCCGAGGTGGCGGAGAGCCAGGCGCGGCTGTTCGACGACGAGGAGGCGCAACGCGCCCGGCTCGCGAGCGAGGCCGCCACGCTCCGCGCAGAGCTCGCCGCGGAGCGCGACCGCGAGGAGGCCGCCGTCGCCCGCGAGACCGACGAGGCTCGGATCGCTCTGGCGCTCGAGCGCAGCACCCGGCTCGACGAGCTCGAGCGCGATCTCGTCACCCGGCATCAGGCCGCCGTCGCCGAGACGCAGAACTACCTCGACGAGGCCCACGCCCAGCTCGACGAGGCACGCCAGCGCTCCGTCGACGTCCGACGGGAGGCCGACGAGCTCGAACGGTCGTCGCACGAGCACGCCAGGACGGTGCGCGGCGAGGCCGACGCGACGGCCCACGAGGTGCTGACGAACGCCGAGGCGAGATCGCGCGACATCGTCGCCGAGGCCGACACGCGGGCGCGCGAGCTCGTCGGCGACGCCGAACGACGCCTCGCCGATCTGCGCGAGGAGCGCGACGCCGTCGCCGGCTACCTCGAGAACCTCCGCGGGGTGTTGGGCGGCGCGCCCGAGGTTGCGCCAGAGTAGTCACTCGGTGGAGTCGCGCCAGCGGGCCGAGCCACCGTCGACAGGAGTGAACCCCGCGTGAAGATCCACAATCCCTTCCGGCTGGGCCTCCTGGCCGGGCTCGGCGTCCTCGTCGCCCTCGTGATCGGCGGCGCCGTCAGCGAGCTGTCGACGATCATCACGTACGTCGGGGCGGCGCTGTTCATCGCTCTGGGGCTCGATCCCATCGTGTCGTGGCTCGAGAAGAGGAGCGTGCCGCGCTCCCTCGCGATCGCGATCGTCATGGTCGCCCTGCTCGGAGCCGTCGTCGGGGTGGTCTTCGCGATCGTGCCCGTCGTCGTGAGCCAGGCCACGGCGTTGATCACGAACCTCGTCACCTACCTGCAGAGCGTCACCACGCAGCAGTTCGTCGACAACCTGCAGGAGCTCGTGCCCCAGAACGTCTTCGACGTGCAGCAGGGTCTCGACGCCATCGTGGCCTTCCTGAGCGACCCGGACAACGTCGTCACGATCGGCGGCGGAGTCCTCGCCGTGGGCGTCGCGATCGGGAACGGGCTCTTCGCCACCATCGTCGTCCTGATCCTGACGCTCTACTTCACGTCGTCCATCGAGAACGTGAAGAGCGCGCTGTACCAGCTGGTGCCCGCCTCCAAACGCCACAAGTTCGCGCTCATCGCCGAGCAGATCGGCGACTCGGTCGGGCGCTACGTGATCGGGCAGTTCACGCTGGCCGCCATCAACGGCATCCTCAGCTTCGTCTTCCTGAGCATCATCGGAGCCGAGCAGCCCGCGGTGTTCGCGACGATCGCGTTCGTCGGCTCGATCATCCCCCTGGTCGGGACGATCAGCGGATCCGCGATCATCGTGCTGGCGCAGGTCGCCCTGCTGCCCGAGTCGCCGTCGACCTGGATCACCGCAGCCGTGTACTACCTCGTCTACATGCAGATCGAGGCCTACCTGCTGAGCCCCCGCATCATGCGCCGAGCCGTCAAGGTGCCCGGTGTCGTCGTCGTCATCGCCGCCCTCGTCGGCGGGACCCTCCTCGGGGTCCTCGGCGCCCTGGTCGCGATCCCCTTCGCCGCGTCGGTGCTCCTGATCATCCGCGAGGTGCTCGTGCCCCGGCAGAACACCCTCTAGGCGGTCACGCCCAGCGGGTGGGCAGCGGCAGGGCTCGAGGAGCGGCGCGACGGACGATCTCCGAGAGCACGCGCGTCGTCTGCTTCTCGCCGACCCAGAGGTGCTTGCCCCCCTCGACCGGCACGACGTCGGCCCGGGGGATCACCGAGAAACGACGTGCGGCCTCGTCGGGACGCAGGTAGTCGTCGAACTCCGGGACGACCGCGACGATGGGCGTCTCGACGTCGTTCCACGCCTCGAGCTCGTCGTCCGAGGTGCGGTGCAGGGGCGGCGAGAGCAGCACGAGTCCGGCCGACTCGACCTGACGCCCGTGCTTGAGCGCCACCTCGGTGCCGAAGGACCAGCCGACCAGCCACGGGGTCGGCAGGCCTTCGTCGTGCACGAACCTCACCGCCGCCGCGAGGTCGGCCGCCTCGGCGATCCCCTCTCCGAACTCCCCCTCGGAGCGCCCGCGGGGCGACGAGACCCCCCGGAAGTTGAAGCGCAGGACGGCCAGGTCGGCCAGCGCGGGAAGCCGGGCGGCGGCCTTCCGGATCACATGGCTGTCCATGAAGCCGCCCGCGGTGGGCAGGGGGTGGAGCGTCACCAGCGTGCCGACGGCGGGGCGATCCAGGGGCAGCGACAGCTCGCCGACGAGACGGAGCCCGTCGGAGGTCCGCAGGTCGACGTCGCGGCGCCGGGCGGGCAGCAGGACGCCACCGCGGATCTCGACGGCCTCGGAGGCGCGGGCCGGCTCGGTCGGTCCGATCGGTTCGGTCGCTCCGGTCGGTTCGGTCGCTCCGGTCGGTTCGGTCGGTTCGGTCACGAGATCCTCCAGCAGTGCGTGTGCCAATGACGCCTCGACGCCAGGTCGTCGGCTTCGCCGAACAACCCGTCGGCCCGCCACACGACGACGTGGGCCGTGCCTGGCGCGACGGTCAGCGAGCAGCCCGGGCAGATGTACTCCTTGACCGACGACGACGCGCCGATCGACTGCACCGTGAACGACCGTCCGTGACGGCTCTCGACCACCGCGCCGCCCCGGAGGGCCCGGGTGATGTCGTCGGCGGGCTCATCGTCCCGCCTCGCGTCACGGGGCCGACGCGGTCGATTACTACGGGGCATGTCCTCCACCGTATCGCGGTGAGGTCCCGTACAGCGCACCCGCCCCGACGAGGCGGCGGTCGGAGCTCGCGAGGACTCAGTACCAGTTGACGGCCTGCGAGTGCGACCACGCGCCGCAGGGTGAGCCGTAGACGCCCGAGATGTAGTTGAGACCCCAGGTGATCTGGGTCGCGGGGTTGGTCTGCCAGTCGGCACCGGCCGTGGCCATCTTGCTGCCGGGCAGCGACTGGGGGATGCCGTAGGCCCCGCTGGAGCCGTTGGACGCGTAGACGTTCCAGCCGGACTCCTTGTTCCAGAGCGACACGAGGCAGTCGTACTCGCCGGCGCCCCAGCCTCTGGCCGACACCATGCCCGCGGCGATGGCCTTGGCGCTGCCCGGATCAGGGGTCCCGGCCACGGGTGCCGCGGCGGCCGCTGCCGGCGGCTCCTCCGCCGTGACGACGGCCGAGGCGACCTCGTCGGCGGGCTCCTCGGTGATGACCGGCTCGGGCTCGGGCGGCGGCGGAGGCGGCGGCAGGGTCACGCCGTAGCCGTCGCGGTCGACGGTCGGGGCCGACGCCCCGATGACCGAGTAGGACTGACCCGGCGCCACGAGGACGCTCGCTCCCCCGACGACGCGCGTCGTCGCCTCGGCACCCGAGATCGGGTTGACGAGCGACGCCGAGACGAAGGCGAACGAGGCGACGAAGCCGAGGGCCGGGAGCACGTAGCGACCTCGGCTCGGTCGGGGGGCCGCAGCGGACGGCATCGGCGCGGGGGTCAGACTCGAAGCCCGGACCATGCGGCGTTCCACCGAGGGTCTGGCGACGAGCACCGGGTGCTCGCGAGGAGTGATTCCGGTCGTCGTCGTTGCAGCGTGCCTACCCATAAGTGAATTCAGGGTAACGGATTTATCACGAGGTGACCAGGGTCCGGCACCGCGTGTCCATGCGGGATCACCGGACAGCGAGCATGACGTCGACCACGGCGTCGAGGACGACGTCGACCTGCGCCTCGCGGTAGCCCCCGCGCCTGGCCCGGAAGACCACGGCGCGGACGTCGTCGATGCTCAGCGCCTGACCCTCGCCGAAGTAGCCCGAGAGGCGCTTCGCGAACCGATCGACGTCCTCCGGGTGATAGCCCTGCGTGAGGAACCCCACGCGATCGAAGCGGTGCCCGTCCGAGCGATCGAGACGGGCGACGATCTCCTCCGCCGCGGTCCGGGCACCCGCGAACCACGCGGCGTCCCCTTCCCCCGAGAGGGAGCGCTGACGCTCCCGATCGGCGAAGGCGTCCTCGAGCCGCTCGAGAGCCGCGTCCACGTGCGCCGTGGCGTAGCCGCCCTTCGTCATCGAGAAGGCCGTCCGGCGGATGCGCTCGGAGTCGATCGCCGTCGTGCCGGTGGCCCGCGTCGGCGCCGCACCCGAGTAAGCCGCCCGGGCCTTCTCGAGGAACGACTCCACCTCGGTCACGTCGTAGCCGAGCTGACCGTGCGGAGCCATCGGGAATGTCGTCTTCACCCGACCATCATGCCGCACCCGCGCCTCCCGACCTCCTGGGTGGGCGGCAGGCCGCGTCAGGTGACGACGAGGAAGAGCGCGTAGGCCGCTGCAGCCGACGGCAGCGTGCTGTCGAGCCGATCGAGGAACCCCCCGTGACCGGGCAGCCAGGTCGAGATGTCCTTGATGCCGAGGTCGCGCTTGATCAGCGACTCGGACAGATCGCCGATCGTCGCGGTGACGATGATGACACCGCCGAGGATGAACCCGAACCACCAGGCTTCGTCGAGCATCAGCCACGAGAGCAGGATCGCCGCGATGAGACTCGCCGCGACGGAGCCGGCGAAGCCCTCCCACGTCTTCTTCGGGCTGATGCGAGGCGCCATGGGGTGCTTGCCGAACGAGAGTCCCGTGGCATACGCCCCGGTGTCCACCGCGATGACGATGATGAGCGCCGCCAGGGTCCAGTTCGCACCGTTCGGCTGAGCGGCCATGAGCGCCATGAAGCTGCCGAGGAACGCGCAGTAGATCTGCACGAACGCACCAGCACCCAGATCACGGGCCACCGAGGAGGCGCTCGTCCGGTGGGAGGGACGTGCCAGTTCGACGAGGCGCCACACCGTCACCAGGAGGATCCCGCCGAGCAGCGCGAGCCACTGCCCCTGGGCTCCGTAGAGGAACGCCGCCGGGACGATGACGACCCCCGAGAGCACGCTCGGCAGCCGCGGCACATCACGACCCGCGAACCGCAGGGCGCTCGCCAGCTCGAAGCAGAGGGACCCGATGAGTGCCGCGGCGACGATCATGAAGAACGCGGGCTCGAAGATCAGACTCACGAGCACGGCGGCGCCGAGACCGACGCCCACGCCGATGGCGGCGGGGAGGTTTCTGCCCGTGCGGGCCGTCAGCTTGTCGTTCCGGGCCCCGAGCGCGGCGCGGCGGGTGCGGAGCTGATTCTCGAGATCGTGACGCGCCGCCTGAGCGCGAGCGTCGAAGTCGGCGCGACGGCTGCCGAGTGTGGTCTTGGGGGTCGGCCCCGACCCGTCGGAACGGGGACCGTCAGGAGCGTCGCTCATCTAGACCTCGAGCAGCTCGGCTTCCTTCTTCTTCAGCGCCTCGTCGATCGAGTCGATGTACCCCTTGGTCAGGCTCTCGAGATCCTTCTCGGCACGAGCGACCTCGTCGTCGCCGACCTCGGTCTTGAGGGCGTCGAGGCTCTCCTTCGACTTGCGTCGGATGTTGCGGATCTGCACCTTGGCGTCCTCGCCCTTGCCACGCACGATCTTGACGAACTCCTTGCGGCGCTCCTGCGTCAGCTCGGGGATCGTCACACGGACGAGCGTGCCGTCGTTGGTCGGGCTGGCGCCGAGGTTCGGGAAGGTCGCGATGGCCCGCTCGATCTCTTTCAGCGCCGTCTTGTCGTACGGGGTCACGATCATCGTGCGAGCCTCGGGAACCTGCAGCGACGCCAGCTGGGCGAGCGGCGTCGGGGTCCCGTAGTAGTCGACGGGGATCTTCTGGAAGAGCGCCGGGTTGATCCGACCCGTCCGGACCTGACCGAAGTCGGTCTTGGCGGACTCAAGAGCCCGCTCCATCTTCTCGCGCGTCTCGTTCTGTACGTCGGTGATCGCCACAATGCTCCCTTGGTTCGTTGTCGAGCTTAGTCGTCAGTTGCTGACGAGGGTTCCGATGCGCTCGCCACGGATGGCGCGGGCGATGTTGCCCCCACCCTCCATGCCGAACACGTGCATGGGCATGCCGTTGTCCATGCACAGGCTGAAGGCGGTCGAGTCGACGACCTTGAGACCCTTCACCAGGGCCTCCTGATAGGTCAGCACGTCGAGTTTGACGGCCGACGGGTCGTGACGGGGGTCGGCCGAGTAGACGCCGTCGACGCCGTTCTTCGCCACGAGGACCTCGTCGGCGCCGATCTCGAGGGCGCGTTGCGCCGAGACCGTGTCGGTCGAGAAGTAGGGCAGACCGGCCCCGGCCCCGAAGATGACGACGCGCCCCTTCTCGAGGTGACGCTCGGCGCGACGGGGGATGTACGGCTCGGCGACCTGGGTCATCGAGATCGCCGACTGCACTCGCGTCTCGGCTCCGGCCTGCTCGAGGAAGTCCTGGAGGGCGAGCGCGTTCATGACGGTGCCCAGCATGCCCATGTAGTCGGCGCGCCCGCGGTCCATGCCGCGCTGGCTCAGCTCGGCGCCGCGGAAGAAGTTCCCGCCGCCGACGACGACGGCGATCTCGACGTCCTTCGCCGCGTCGGCGATCTCACGGGCGATGGCGCCCACGACGTCGGGGTTCACGCCCAGCTGCCCACCGCCGAAGGCCTCGCCCGAGAGCTTGAGAAGGACCCGTCGGCGTCCGGTGCGATCTGATGTCATCTGGGTTCTCCCTCGTTCATGGCCGAAGCCAGGTTAGCGACTCGGTGCTGGGCGCCGGTCCGCGCAGGGCGGATCGGCTGCGGACACGACGATGGGGCCTGAGACGTTCGACCGTCTCAGACCCCATCACGTTGCTGGCTAGGCGCCGACCTTGATCCGGGAGAAGCCCTGGATCTCGATGCCGGCCTGCTCGACGACCTTCGCGACCGACAGCTTGCTGTCCTTCGCGTAGGCCTGGTCGAGCAGGGCGATCTCCTTGAAGAAGCCCGTCAGGCGACCCTCGATGATCTTCGGCAGGGCGGCCTCGGGCTTGCCCTCGTTCTTGGCGGTCTCCTCGACGATGGCGCGCTCCTTGGCGACGTCGTCGGCCGGGACCTCGTCGCGCGACAGGTACGTCGGCGCGGCGAAGGCCACGTGCTGAGCGATCGAACGGGCCGTCTCGGCGTCGGAGCCGGTGTACCCGACGACCACGCCGACCTGCGGGGGCAGGTCCTTCGAGGTCTTGTGCAGGTAGATCGCGAACTCGGAGCCTTCGACGCGAGCGACCGAGCGGAGCTCGACCTTCTCGCCCATGAGGGCCGCCTCGTCGTTGACGAACGCCTCGACGGTCTGCCCGCCGATGGCGGCCGCGTTGCCCTCGGCCGCGGTGGCGGCGCCGGCCGCGGAGACGGCCTCGAGGACGGAGTCGGCCAGAGCGATGAACTTCTCGTTCTTCGCGACGAAGTCGGTCTCGCTGGCGAGCTCGATGATCGTGGCGTAGCCCGACGACGCCTTGGCGGCGACGAGTCCGGCGGTGGTCTGACGGCCTTCGCGCTTGGCGACGCCCTTCAGTCCCTTGACGCGCAGGATCTCGACGGCCTTCTCGATGTCGCCATCGGCCTCGACGAGCGCGTTCTTGCTGTCCATCATGCCCGCACCGAGGCGGTCACGGAGGGTCTTCACATCAGCGGCGGTGAAGTTTGCCATGTCTGACGTCCTTTCGTGGAGTCGGAGTGGAGAGGTGGGTTACTTCGAGTCCGCAGCGGCGGCGGCGTCGGCCGGCTCCGCAGCGGTCTCGTCGGACGCCTCGGCGACGGGCTCGGCGACCGGCTCGCCCAGGGGCTTCTCGGCGACCTGAGCATCGGCGTCGTTCTCCTCCGTGGGGAGCGACTCGGCGGCGGGAGCCGACTCGGCGGCCTTGGCCTCGCCCTGCGCGAGCAGCTCGGCCTCCCACTCGGCGAGGGGCTCGACCGGCTGGTCGGCGTCCTCGGGCTTCTGGTGACGCTGCACCAGGCCCTCGGCGGCGGCGTCGGCCACGATGCGCGTCAGCAGACCGACGGAGCGGATGGCGTCGTCGTTGCCGGGGATCGGGAAGTTGATCTCGTCGGGGTCGCAGTTGGTGTCGAGGATGCCGATGACGGGGATGCCGAGCTTCTTGGCCTCGTCGATCGCCAGGTGCTCCTTCTTGGTGTCGACGACCCAGAGCGCCGAGGGCGTCTTCGTGAGGTTGCGGATCCCGCCGAGCGTCTTGTGCAGCTTGTCGAGCTCGCGCTTCTTGATCAGGAGCTCTTTCTTGGTGAAGCCCTGAGTCGTGTCGTCGAAGTCGATGTCCTCGAGCTCCTTCATGCGAGCGAGGCGCTTCGAGACCGTCTGGAAGTTGGTCAGGAGGCCACCGAGCCACCGCTGGTTGACGAAGGGCTGTCCGACGCGGTTGGCCTGCTCGGCGATGGAGCCCTGAGCCTGCTTCTTCGTGCCGACGAAGAGGATGGTGCCGCCGTGGGCGACGGTCTCCTTGACGAAGTCGTAGGCCTTGTCGATGTAGCCGAGCGACTGCTGGAGGTCGATGATGTGGATGCCGGAGCGCTCGGCGAGGATGAATCGCTTCACCTTCGGGTTCCAGCGGCGGGTCTGGTGTCCGAAGTGGACGCCGCTGTCGAGCAGCTGGCGGATGGTGACGACGGCCATGGTCGTTCTCCTGTTTCTGGGCGCACGCGTCGGTGAGCCGGATTGTCGGTTGTCTGGACGACCGGACGGTCGCCGCTGCCTGGTGCCCGGGCGCATCACCGCCGCTCGCATCGTGAGACGCGGTCGGACCGAATGGAGATGGAGGCCGGTGGCGATCGGAGTCGGACGGACCGGCTCGCGATCGGTGCGTCCGAAGACGCACAGGGCACGCGAAGTCAGCCTGCTGAGCAGGCTGCGTGGATCATGGTAGCACCACGCGGGGTTCGACCGGCGGAGCGGCGCCTGGCCTCGCGACCCCGTCGTGCTGACACGACGAACGCCCCGGCCGGATCCCGGCCGGGGCGTTCGACGATCACGCTGCGATCAGGCGCGGGCGCCCTTCGGATCGATCGAGCCGTCGAGGGCCGAGACGCCCATCTCCTCGAGCGAACGCCCCTTCGTCTCCGGGATCTTCGCGAACACGAAGAAGAACGAGACGAGCGCGAAGAAGGCGAAGATGCCGTACGACAGCGTCAGGCTGAGGGCCGCGAGGCTCGGGAACGTCACCGTCACGATGAAGTTGGCGATCCAGTTCGCCATGCTGCCCACTCCGAGCGCGGTCGCGCGGATGCTGTTGGGGAACATCTCGCCGAGCAGCACCCACATGAGCGGTCCCCACGTGGCCCCGAAGGAGACGACGAAGAGGTTGGCCGCCACGAGGGCGACCGGACCCCAGGCGCCGGGCAGCGAGGGGTCGCCGGCGGACGTGGTCGTGGCCTGGCTGAAGGCGAGGGCGGTCACCGCGAGGCTGATGAACATGCCGACCGAACCGGTGAGCAGGAGCGGACGACGACCGACCTTGTCGACCAGCCCGATCGCGATGAACGTCACGGCGACGTTGACCACCGCGGTGATCGTGGAGATGAGGAAGGAGTCCTCCTCCTGGAATCCGACGGCCTGCCAGAGGGTGGTCGAGTAGTAGAAGATCACGTTGATGCCGACGAACTGCTGCAGGACGGCGAGGATGATGCCGACCCAGACGATGGGCTGCAGCCCGAAGCGCTTGCCGCGGATGGACGACTTGGTCTCGAGGTCGGCCTCGGTCTTGATCGAGTCGGTGATCTCCTTCAGGCTCGTGTCGACCGTCTCGGTCGGGACGATGCTCTCGAGGACCTCGCGCGCCTCCTTCTCGCGCCCTTCGCCCGCGAGGTACCGGGGCGACTCGGGCAGACGCCAGGCCAGCACGCCGTAGACGACCGACGGCACGACGCCGACGAGGAACATCCAGCGCCAGGCGGCCAGGCCGAACAGCGACGGCTCCGAGGCGCCGCCGGCGGAGACGGCGAACAGCTGATCGGAGAGCAGGGCGACGAAGATGCCGAGCGTGATCGCGAGCTGCTGGAACGAGGCGAGCCGGCCGCGGATGGCCTTGGGCGAGACCTCGCTGATGTAGGCCGGGGCGATGACCGACGCGATGCCGATCCCCAGACCGCCGATGACGCGCCAGAGCACGAGATCCCAGACGGCGAAGGCCGCGGCGGCGCCGATCGAGCTGATGAGGAACAGGGCCGCGCCGATCAGCATGACCTTGATGCGCCCCATCCTGTCGGCGAGACGACCGGCCACGTAGGCGCCGATCGCGCAGCCGATGAGGGCCGAGGCGACGGCGAAGCCCGAGGCGAACTCGGTCAGGCCGAACTCGTCGGTGATGGACTGGACGGCCCCGTTGATGACGGAGGAGTCGAATCCGAAGAGGAAGCCGCCCACGGCCGCCGCGACGGCGAGCGCCGTCACCCGTCTGTTCAGCTTCCTGGTCTCTGCTGACTCTGCTGTCGAGTTCGACACGGTTCTCCTTCTGGCTCGGAGGAGAGGGGCCGTGCCTCGTCTCCCCCACAACGTCGTGCACCGGATTTCCGTGCACCGGTGAACGATACGCCTCGGCCGCACGAGGTGCACGCTCGGCAGAATTCGGCGATGCGCCGCTCTCCCCCGCCCCCAGCACGCCGCTCGCGGCTCGCCGTCGTGGGCCGCCCCTCGGGTACGCCGACTCGATGGGCGATCGTCGGCTCCCTCGCGGTCTCCGCCTGCCTCGTCGCAGGTGTCGCACCCGAACCCGCTGGGGCGGCGCGTGGCGACGGGACCTCTCGAGCCGTCTGGTCGTGGCCGGTGGCCCCGCCGCATCCCGTCGTCCGGCCCTTCGCGGCGCCGGAGCACGCCTGGTCTCCCGGGCATCGGGGCATCGACATCGGCGCCGCGCCGGGCACGCCGGTGACGGCGCCGGACGACGGGGTGGTGCGGTTCGCCGGCACGGTCGTCGATCGGCCGGTCCTCTCGATCACGCACGCCGACGGCGTGGTCAGCAGTCTCGAGCCGGTGACCAGCGACCTGTCCTCCGGCGAGGCGGTGTCCCGCGGCTCGACGGTGGGCATCGTCGTCGCCGGGCACTCGAGCGACGCCGACGCGGTCCATCTGGGGGCCCGGATCGACGGCGAGTACGTCTCGCCTCTGCTGATGCTCGGGGGCGGACGGCCGTCGGTGCTGCTGCCGACGCGGCCGATCGGCTGATCTGCCGACCGTCAGGCGCGGGGGTGCGCGGATCGATAGCTCTCGCGCAGCCTCTCGGTCGAGACGTGCGTGTAGATCTGCGTGGTGCCGAGACTGGCATGCCCGAGCAGCTCCTGCACGGCGCGGAGATCGGCGCCGCCGTCGAGCAGATGGGTCGCCGCGGTGTGCCGCAGGGAGTGCGGGCCCGCCGGGCCCGTCCCCGGGATGTCCCCGAGGAGGCGCGCCACGAGTCGGTGGACGGCTCGCGTCCCGAGGCGGGCACCCCCCGAACCGACGAAGAAGGCCGCCGTCGGGGGTGCGTCCGCGCCCGCCACGAGACGCGGCCGGGCGAGCTCGACGTACCGACCGAGAGCCTCCGCCGCGGGCACGCCGAAAGGCACGACCCGCTGCCTGCCGCCCTTTCCGGTGACCCTCACCGTCAGACGCCCCAGATCGACGTCGTCGACATCGGCGCCGACGAGTTCGGACACCCGGAGTCCGGAGCCGTAGAGGAGCTCGACGACGGCGAGGTCGCGACGCGCACCGGCGTCGTCTCCCTCGGCGCGGACCGCGAGCGACCGGAGGATCCCCTCGACCTGCGGCTCGGTCAGGACCCGGGGCAGTCGGCTCTCGGCCTTCGGCGCACGCAGACGCACCCCCTGGTCGATCGGCGTCCGACCGGTCTCCTCCAGCCACCGGGTGAACGCCCGGACGCTCGCCGACCGCCGCGCCAGCGTCGACCGTGCGAGGCCCGCCCGCATGCCCCGGTAGAGCCACTCGCGGAGGAGGTCGAGATCGAGGTCCCCGTGGTCGGGCTCCCGTCCGAGACGGGTCACGGCGAAGGCCGTCAACTCGGCGAGATCGGACCGGTACGAACGGATCGTGTGCTCGCTGAGACCGCGTCCGTGCCGCAGATGCTCCACGAAGAGTGCGACGTCGATCATCCCGACAGAGTAGTCACCGAGGGGCGGACGGCTCAGTCGACGTGGCCGTGCCGGTGGCGACGTCCGCCCCCTCTCCGGCGGCCGGAGCCAGATCGCGGATCCTCTTCGCCGGCACCCCCGCGTAGAGGCCGTGGGACCTCAGCCTCCCCGCGACCACCGCGCCCGCGGCGACGACGACGTCGTCCTCGATGACGGCCCCGGGGAGGATCGTCGCCCGAGCACCGATCCAGACCCGTTCGCCGATGACGACGGGACGCCCGGTCGACCGCGGGCTCCAGGCGCCCGCGGACGACAGCTCGTGGTGGCTCGTCACGATCATGACCTCCATGCCGAGGGCGCTGTCACGGCCTATGCCGACCGGTGCGAGCGCTTCGATGAAGACGCTCCGGTTCAGGTACGCGCTGTGGCCGATCGTGAGGTTCTTCGGGCTGCCCACCAGGGTGAAGCCCCCGCCGGGGCCCGACTCCACCGCCGCCCCCGCGGCCACGAGCAGGAGTCGCCTGGCGGTGCGGGGCATGAGCGCCGAGCCCACGAGTCGGGAGAACACGATGTGCTCGAGGCCGGACGAGACGTCCTCCCGGAGGGTGCGCACGAACCGGCGTGCGGGAGTGGCGTCGGATGGGCCGGACGACGTCATGGCGGGTCCTGTCGGGATGAGGCGGGTGAGACGACCGCACGATCGCCGGGGATCCTCTCGGTCCCCCTCTGCGGGACCATAGGGTGCCGGGCCGCCGCGGACAAGTCGTGACGCGATCCCTCGGTCATCGCGTCGCCCCGGGTCATCCCGGCGGAGGCGACCGGCGCCATCCCGAGGGCGCCCGTGTCACGAGGCCCTCGTCCTCCATCTCGGCGAGGAGCCCCCGCGTCCGGGCCGTCGACAGGCCGCTGGCGATGGAAGCCTCGTCGGTGCCCCGGTCGACCCTCGTGCTCAGAGCATCGAGCAGGCGGACGCGCTCGGGGTCGTCTCGAGCGGGAGAGGCGCCCGCGTCGGCCAGGCTCCGCCCGGGGATCAGTTCGACGACGTCGGCGGCCGTCGTGACGCAGACCCCGAGTCCCGAGCGGATGAGCGCATGGCAGCCGACCGACGACGGCGACGTGACCGGTCCGGGTACGGCGCCGACGGGCCTGCCCAGCGCCTGCGCGTGGGCCGCGGTGTTCAGCGCACCGGACCTCCGCCCCGCCTCGACGACCACCGAGACCGCGGACAGCGCGGCGATCACCCGATTCCTCTGCAGGAACCTCCACTTGCTCGGCGTGCTGCCGCAGGGCGACTCCGAGACGAGCAGCCCGCGTTCGACGACCGCCCGCAGCAGAGCGTCGTGGCCGGTGGGATAGAACCGGTCGACTCCCCCCGCCATGACGGCGACCGTCGGCGCATCGGCGGCCAGGGCCGCCCGGTGCGCCATCCCGTCGATGCCGTAGGCCCCTCCGGAGACGATGCAGAAGCCGCGATCGGCCAATGCGCTGCCGAGGTCGGCGGCGACCTGCTCGCCGTAGGCGGTCGAGGCGCGGCACCCCACGACGGCGACGGCCGACGTCAACTCCGGCAGCTCGGCGGCGCCCCGCAGCCACAACGCGGCCGGAGCGTGGTCGCCGAGGTCGTCGAAGGCCGGTGGCCAGCCGTCGTCGCCGGGGACGACGAGACGGAGGCCGAGCGCGGTGGCGGCCCGGAAGGACGACAGGATGCGCGTGTGGGTCGTCCGCGGAGCCCACCGCGAGAGGGCCCGCGCGATCCGCCGGTCATCGACCTCCGCGGGGTCGACGCCCTCGTTCCGCAGCGCCGACCCGAGCAGCGACGGCTCGGTGACCGCGTCGCGTCGATCGAGCGACTCGAGGACCAGGCGCAGGGCCACCGCCGGCCCCAGGACCCGTCGCGCCAGACCGCCCACGACGTCACCGGGTTCGACGACGGCCGACCAGGCGCCCAGAGCGAAGGCGTCGACGGCACGGTCGGCACCGGGGCGGAGCGGGGCGACGAGATCCGCCAGATCGGCGGTCGAGACCGTCAGCAGCCCGTTCACACCGACCTCCGGAGTCCGAGGGCGCCCAGGACGTGCGATCGCTCGGGGCGGTCGGCCCCGTCGAGATCGGCGAGCGTCCACGAGACCCTCAGGACCCGGTCGTAGCCGCGCATCGTGAGGGCGCCCGTCTCGAGGGCCCGGTCGGCGGGGAGGCTGACGCCCACGGGCAGTCGGTTGCCCCGGTCGCGCAGCCACGTGCCCGGCACCTCGGAGTTCAGCCGCCACGGGGTCTCGGCGAGCCGCCCCGCCGCCCGAGCCCGCGCCTCCTCGACGAGACGGCGCGCGTCGGCCGTGGTGGTCCGCTCGACCTGCTCGGACAGACGGAAGACCGCGGAGCTGATGCGCGCTACGCGCAGCTGCAGATCGATGCGGTCGACGAGAGGTCCCGAGAGCTTCGCCAGGTACCGCCGTCGCTGGTGCGGTGAGCACTCGCAGTCGCCGTCGCGCGTGCCGTACTGACCGCACGGACACGGGTTGGCCGCGGCCACGAGCTGGAAGCGGGCGGGGAAGCGCGCTACGGCTCTCGACCGGTGGACCACGGCCTCGCCGGACTCCAGGGGCTGCCGCAGGCAGTCCAGCACCGATCGGGAGAACTCCGGCGCCTCGTCGAGGAAGAGGACGCCCCGCGTCGCCCGCGAGGCGGCACCGGGACGGATGACGGCGCTGCCGCCGCCGATCAGCGAGGCGGCGCTGCAGGTGTGATGCGGGCTCTCGAACGGCGGACGATGATCGAGACCCCCGACGACCGGCCGCCCCGCCAGCGACCGCACGCTGCCGACCTCGAGGGCCGCATCGAGGTCGAGGTCGGGGAGGATGCCGGGAAGACGCGAGGCCAGCATGGTCTTGCCCGCGCCGGGCGGACCGACCATCAGGAGATGATGGCCGCCGGCCGCCGCGACGATCAGCGCCTGCACGGCGTCCGAGTTGCCCACGACGTCTGCGAGATCAGGGCGCCGGCCGTCGTCGGACCCCGGCCCGGCGGGCGGACGAGGCCGCACGATGACGTCGACGGGCTCCGGCTCGAGCTCGGCGCCATGCCAGATGGCCGCGTCGCGGAGACCCGCCACCGCCACGACCCGGATGTCGGGGACCAGCGACGCCTCGTCGGCGTTGTCGCTCGGCACCATGACCGTGACGGCCCCCGCCCGCCTCGCCGCGAGGACGGCGGGCAGGACGCCGTCGACGGGCCGCAGCCTGCCGTCGAGACCCAGCTCGCCCAGGTGCACCACACGCGCCACGGAATCGGCCGAGACCAGATCGGCCGCCGCCAAGGCCGCGACGGCGATCGCGAGGTCGAACGAGGACCCCTGCTTGGGCAGGGACGCCGGCGAGAGGTTGACCGTCAGCTTGCGGGTCGGCAGCGCGCAGCCGGAGTTCGTCGCGGCCGCTCGCACGCGGTCGCGGGCCTCGCCGAGCGACGTGTCGGGCAGCCCGATGATCATGAACGCCGGAAGCCCCTGCCCCATGTCGGCCTCGACCTCGACGAGCGCCCCGTCGAGCCCGAGCAGGGAGACCGCTCGGGTCCGACCGATGCTCACGAGCCGGCCCCGCGCACGTGCTCGATGCGCTCGTGACCGTGGCACCTCTCGACCGTGATGCCGACGACGTCGATCCGCAGCCCCCGGCCTCTGCCGGGATGCGCTCTGCTCCACACGACGGCCAGTCGCCGGAGCCGCGCGAGCTTGGCCGCGGTGACCGCCTCGAGCGCGTGCCCGTACCCCGCGCCCGACCTCGTCTTGACCTCGACGACCACGACGTCGTCGCCGTCGAGGGCGACGAGATCGATCTCGCCCTCGGCGCAGCGCCAGTTGCGCTCGAGCACGCGCATCCCCTGCGCCTCGATCCATTCGGCGGCCACGTCTTCGCCGCGCCGCCCCAGTTCGTCCTTCTTCGCCATGTCGGCCTCCTCGACGAGAAGGCTGGCGGAGCAGGACCCGAGGTCGTGGGGACTCGGACGGCACCTGGGGATGGTCCGGGCGGTCGCCGTACCGGGGAGGGACGGATCCCTCGGGTGCTACTCGTCGAGCGCCAGCTCTTTGGGGAGCTCGAGGTCGCGGGCGGTCAGCTCTTCGACGTTCACGTCTTTGAACGTGAGCACACGGACCGACTTGACGAAGCGGTCGGAGCGGTAGACGTCCCAGACCCAGACGTCGGTCATGCTCAACTCGAAGTAGAAGTCGTGCTCGGTGTCGCGACGGACGAGCTCGACCTCGTTGGCGAGGTAGAACCGGCGCTCCGTCTCGACCACGTATCGGAACTGCGACACCACGTCGCGGTACTCGCGGTACAACGCGAGCTCGACCTCGCGGTCGTAGTCTTCGAACTCGTCTTCGTCCATCGAGGAGCCATCTTACGCGGCATCCGGGACGACGACCGCCCCGGCACCACGGGCCTCAGTGGAGCCAGGTCACGCGATGCAGGGGCGAGGGGCCCAGCTCGGCAAGAGCGCCGAAATGCGCAGACGAACCGTAGCCCTTGTTCCCCGACCACCCGTAGCCGGGGTGGACGCCGTCCGCCTCGATCATCAGCCGGTCGCGCTCGACCTTGGCGATGACCGACGCCGCCGCGACCGAGGCGCAGTCCCGATCCGCCTTGACCCTCGTCGTGATGCGGGGCGGGGTGGCCAGCTGCGGCGACAGGTAGTCGTGGTTGCCGTCGAGGACGACCACGGAGCGCATGATCCCGACGCCCTGATGGTGCAGGGCCGTGAGGGCGCGACGCCCGGCGAGTCCGAGCGCTGCGACGATGCCGAGCTCGTCCACCTCGTGCGCCTCGGCGAAGCCCACCGCGTGGTGGGAGACCCAGGCGGTCGCGAGCGGATACAGGACCTCACGCCGCTTCTCGGACAGGAGCTTCGAATCCCGGAGACCGACGGGCATGTCGACGCAATCGACCGGCACGGCGCCGAGGCCGACCGCGACGGGGCCGGCGATGGCCCCACGCCCCACCTCGTCGCAGCCGATGACCCAGGAGGCGCCCCCCGCGTGCAGCTCCCGCTCGACGTCGAGGGTGGGATCGACGACCGCCATCACTCGCCCTCGCGTTCCGTGCCGCGGAAGACCTCGGGGTGGTCGTCGAGCCACTGCCACCGGGTGGAGGGCCAGCTGACGACGAAGGCGCGACCCACGACGTCGCTCAGGGGCACGAATCCCCTGCTCGGCGTCGAGCCGTTGTACCGGCTGTCTTTCGAGTTGTACCTGTTGTCGCCCATCACCCAGAGGGAGTCCGGCGGGACCGTCACCGAGAAGTCGTCTCCGGAGACCCGGGCCTCGCCCTCGGGCTTCAGCACGTACGGCTCGGTGAGCGGGACGCCGTTGACGGACATCTGCCCGAAGTCGTTGCAGCAGGCGACCGTGTCACCGGGCAGCCCGATGACCCGTTTGATCAGATGGTCGTTGCTGTCGCGGGTGCCGAGGCCGATCTGCGTGAGGAACCACGCGGCGCCGTCGGTGACGGGGTTGCCGGAGGTCGTCGTCACGGGAGCCGTGCCGTCGAGCCACCCGCCCGGGTCCGTGAAGACGATGATGTCGCCTCGCTGGACGTCGACGACGTCGGGCACGAGCTCGTTCACGATGATGCGGTCGTCGATCTGCAGCGTGTTCTCCATCGACCCGGAGGGGATGTAGAAGGAGCGGATCAGGAAGGTCTTGACCAGGAAGGAGATCAGCAGCGCGATCACGAAGATGACCAGGATGTCCCGGAGGAAGATGGCGAGGCCTCGGGGGCGGCCACCGCCCCGGGAGGGACGCGGACGACGCCGATGTGAAGATGTGTTGTCTGTCATTTAACCGCCCGAGCTCTCCGCCATCGTATACGGCGGGGAGCTCGGGGATGTTCTCAGGAGGCGATCAGTTGTCGCGCTTCTCCTTGATCTTGGCCTTCTTGCCGCGCAGCTCGCGCAGGTAGTACAGCTTGGCGCGGCGCACGTCGCCGCGGCTCACGATCTCGATGTGATCGATGACCGGCGAGTGGACGGGGAAGGTGCGCTCGACACCGACCTGGAAGCTGACCTTGCGGACCGTGAACGTCTCGCGGACGCCCTCGTTCTGCTTGCCGATGACGACACCCTGGAAGACCTGGACGCGCGAGCGCGTGCCTTCGATGATGTTGACGTGCACCTTGACGGTGTCGCCCGCACGGAAGTCGGGGATGTCCGTGCGCAGGCTTGCGGAGTCAACCGCGTCGAGGATGTGCATAGTCGTTCGCTCTCTGCAACCGCCACAGGTCGACTGCCGTTCGTGGTGGGAGACCACCGATTCGTGATGAAGAGGATGTGCGCTGAGATGGCAGACTCCCCTGTGGCAGAGTCGTGCGCAGGCACGAAGATCAAGTGTGCCACAGGCCGGAGGCCCCGCGCTACAGAGGGCCGGTCCGCATCAGGGACGACGGGGCCCGTCGTCGGTGCGCGTCTCGATGCGGATGACCGGGCCGTCGCCGCGGGCCGAGCCGGACGAGGCGGCGTCGGGCCAGGGCGTCGACGGCCGTCGCGCACCGGCCTGGGCCACGCCGATGCCGGCGACCCGGTCGAGTTCCGCCATCGAGGCTGCCACCCGCCGACCGGTCTCGCGGAGCAGCTGCCACCCGCCGGAGACGACGAGGGCGATCACCGACGCGATGGTCAGCACCGACGCCAGGGCCGAGAGCGCGGTCGAGAGATCGAGGTCGCCGCCGGTGGCGGCGGTGAATCCCGAGGCGGCCCCCGCTCCCGACGAACGATCGACGAGGAAGAACCCGAGGGCGAGCTGGGCGAGCCAGGCCGCGACGAGCAGTCCGGCGTCGAGCCACGAGACGGCCCTGCTCGACCGCACGCTGCGGCGAGCGACGATCAGCCCGGCGGCGACGACGTGGCCCGCGAAGAGCAGGGGGACGAGGAGCACCTGCCCGACGAACTGCAGACCCAGCGGCGCCCCGAAGAACGCACGGCCGAGCAGGACCCACAGGGGCAGGACGAAGACCAGGGGCCAGAGGAGGCGGAAGAGGATTCGGCGCGTCGTCATGCCCACCAGGGTACGAGAGGGAGGACGCGAGTCCGCTGCATCATCGGGATCACCCCGGCGAGGGAGATCAGTCGAGGAGGTCCGGACGGACGCGACGAGTGCGCTCGAGCTGCTGGAGGTGACGCCACTCGGCGATCGCGCCGTGGTTGCCGCTCAGCAGGACCGGCGGCACGTCGAGGCCCCGCCACGATGCCGGCTTCGTGTAGCTCGGGTACTCGAGCAGCCCGTTCTCGTGGCTCTCTTCCGTCAGGCTGGCGGGGTTGCCGACCATCCCCGGGACGAGTCGACCGATGGCCTCGATCATCGCGACGACGGCGACCTCGCCGCCGTTCAGCACGTAGTCGCCGAGGCTGATCTCGCGGACGGAGACGCGCGTCGCGGCGTGGTCGACGACCCTCTGGTCGATGCCCTCGTAGCGGCCGCACGTGAAGACGAGATGCGGTTCGAGCGCGAGCTCGCGCGCGACGGCCTGGGTGAACGGGGTCCCGGCCGGGGACGGGACGATCATCGTGGTGGTCTCGGGCGTCGCCTCGTCGCCGAGGACGTGATCGAGCGCGTCTCCCCACGGCTCGGCTCGCATCACCATGCCGGCGCCCCCGCCGTAGGGGGTGTCGTCGACCGTCCGGTGACGATCGTGCGTGAAGTCGCGCAGATCGTGCACCGCGACGTCGAGGAGGCCCTGCTGGCGCGCCTTGCCGATCAGCGAGATGTCGAGCACCCCGAAGAACTCGGGGAAGATCGACACGATGTCGATGCGCACGATCAGACCTCGTCGGTCGTGTTCGCGTCGCCGTCGGTCGGGCCGTCCGTGTCGGCGTCGACGAGCTCCTCGAAGAGCCCGGCGGGAGGCGTCACGACGACGACCCCGGCCTCGATGTCGACCGACGGGACGAGCGCCGAGACGAACGGCACCAGCACCTCGCCGGAGGGGGTGGCGACGGCCAGGAGGTCCTGAGCGGGAAGGTGGTCGATCCGCGCGACCGTTCCGACGGGGACCCCGTCGCGCTCGACCCGGAGACCGATGAGCTGGTGGTGGTACCAGGCGTCGTCTTCGTCGGGGAGCTCGGTGAGGTCCTGATCGACCCAGAGGATGGCCTTGACGAGCGACTCGGCGCCGGTGCGGTCGAGGACGCCCTCGAAGAAGCCGACGGGATGCCCGTTGTACCAGCGCAGCTCGGCCAGGGTCAGGGTCTTGCCGTGCCACTCGCTGGTCTCGGGGACCTGGAGGGTGAACTCGGCACCCGGGACGAAGCGCGTCTCAGGGGTGTCGGTGAAGAGCTCGAGCTTGAGGGCGCCCTTGAGCCCGTGGGGCTTCGTCAGGCGCCCGACCCGCAGCTGCGTGGTGTCTTCGGTGCTCACGGGTCAGAGGTCGCCGTCGACGACGTCGACTCGGACGCGCTTGCCGTCGGCGAGGGCCGTGACGAGGGTGCGCAGCGCCTTCGCGGTCCGACCGGCCCGACCGATGACGCGACCGAGGTCGTCGGGGTGCACGTGCACCTCGAGGACGTCACCGCGCGGCGAGGTCGAGGCCACGACCTGCACCTCGTCCGGGTGATCGACGATCCCCCGGACGAGGTGTTCGAGTGCAGGTGCGAGCACTGACTACGCCTCGGTGGTCTCGGCGTCGTCGGCAGGGGCCTCGGCGGGAGCCTCGGCCTTGGCGGGCTTCTCCGACTTGGGGACGAGGACCGGCTTCTTCTTCTCGTCGGCGACGAAGGCCTCCTTGGGGGCCTTGGTCTTGACGGTGCTGACGGCGTCGGCGTCGCCCTTGAACTTGCCCCAGTCGCCCGTGAGCTTCAGGAGCGCCGCGACCTGCTCGGTCGGCTGCGCGCCGACTCCGAGCCAGTACTGCGCGCGGTCCGACTCGACCTCGATGAACGAGGGCTCCTCGGTGGGGTGGTACTTGCCGATCTCCTCGATGACACGACCATCGCGCTTGGTGCGCGAGTCGGCGACGACGATGCGGTAGTAGGGGGCGCGGATCTTGCCCATGCGCTTGAGACGGATCTTGACAGCCACAATTCTCCTGTGTGATGTGATGTGGGCGAGTTGCCAGCCGTGAGCGTGGGGGCACACTCGGCTCGAAAGCTCTGATGGGGTCTGGTCGTCCGCCTGATTAGAGGGTCGGGCGGACGGAGACTCGACCCACCATTGTTGCAGACGAACGACCGGTTCCACCAATCCCCGGCGCTCGGGTTTCCCGGCGCGTCGCCGTGCGACTCCCCTGTCCCTCCGCCGGTCTCGCCGCGACCACGACTGGCAGGATGGACGCCGCGTGCGACACTCGACGCTCGCGGCGGACCGACGGAGGGCCCCGACCATGCGCATCGACTTCACGAGCTCCGAGCGCTCGACCCTCGGCATCGAGTGGGAGCTGGCACTGGTGGATCGCGAGACCGGCGATCTGGCTCCCCACGCTCCGGCCATCCTGGCCGATCTCGCGCACCTGAACGCCGACGGCCCCGAGCGGCTGACGCACGAGCTGCTCACCAACACCGTCGAGGTCGTGAGCGGCGTCCATCGCCGCGTCGCCGACGCCGTGGACGACCTCCGCTCGGTCATCGACGCCGCGCACCGGTCGGCCGACGTCGTGGGGGCCGACCTGATCTGCGCGGGCACCCATCCCTTCGGCCGCTACTCCGACCAGGAGGTCACGCCCGGCAGCGAGCGGTACGCGACCCTCATCGACCGCACCCGCTGGTGGGGTCGGCAGATGATGATCTGGGGCGTCCACGTGCACGTCGGCATCGATTCGCGCGAGAAGGTCCTCCCCATCCTCAACGGGCTGCTGACCCACCTCCCCCACTTCCAGGCCCTCACCGCCTCGAGTCCGTTCTGGGTCGGCGAGGAGACCGGTTACGCCTCGAACCGCGCACTCATGTTCCAGCAGCTGCCGACCGCCGGACTCCCCCCGCAGTTCGGCGCCTGGGCGAACTACGAGGAGATGGTGGCGGACATGACGCACACGGGCGTCATCGACCACCACAGCGAGCTCCGCTGGGACATCCGCCCGTCACCGAAATGGGGCACCCTCGAGACGCGCGTCTTCGACGGCATCTCGACGTTCGGCGAGGTCGCGGCGGTCGGAGCGCTCGTCCAGTGCCTCGTCGACGACATGTCGCAGTCCCTCGACGACGGCCAGGAGCCGCCGCAGATGCAGCCCTGGTTCGTCCGCGAGAACAAGTGGCGTGCGGCCCGGTACGGCATGGACGCCATCGTCATCCAGAACTCGGCGGGAGACGAGCGACTCGTGACCGACGACCTCAGGGATCTGATGACGCGCCTCGAGCCCACCGCCGAGCGTCTGGGATGCCTCGCCGAGCTGCGCTCGATCGACTCGATCATCGAGCACGGCGCGAGCTACCAGCGTCAGCTCTCCGTGTCGGCCCGCCATGGCGGCGACCTGCGGCCGGTGGTCTCATCGCTGGTCCGGGAGCTGCGAGAGGGCGTCGACACGACCCTCTGACCCGAGGAGGCGCGGTGCCCTGCCGCGGGCACCGCGCCTCCTGCGGATCGATCGGCGGACGAGGCCCGCCGAGGGGTGCGATCAGCCGCGCCCGAGCATCTTCTGCAGCGACGCCAGCTCGTCGGGGGTCGGCGCCTTGTCACCCTGCGCGCCACCCAGGCCGAAGCCCGAACCGGCGGCTCCCGGCGACCCGGCGGGCTTGCCCGACGCGAGTGCGGCGTTCTGGGCCGCGCGCTTGGCGGGGTTGCCGGCCTTCGAGCCCTTCTTCTTTGCGGCGGGCCGCTTGCCGGCGTAGGAGGCGCCGGGGATCGGACCCATGCCCGGCATCTGGGGCACACCGCCCTTGGCCACGGTCTTCATCATCTTCGAGGCCTGCTCGAAGCGCTGCACCAGCTGATTGACGTCGGTCACGGTCATGCCGCAGCCCTTGGCGATGCGCAGACGACGCGAGCCGTTCAGGAGCTTGGGCAGCTGGCGCTCCTGGGGGGTCATCGACTGGATGATCGCCTCGGTGCGGACGATCTCGCGCTCGTCGAAGTTCTCGAGCTGCTCGCGCATGCCCTTGGCGCCCGGCAGCATGCCGAGCATGCCCTTGATCGAGCCCATCTTCCGGAGCTGCTGCATCTGCTTGAGGAAGTCGTCGAGGGTGAACGAGTCGGTCGCGATCTTCTGCGCGACCGCCATCGCCTCCTCTTCGTCGAACGCCTGCTGCGCCTGCTCGATGAGCGAGAGGATGTCGCCCAGGTCGAGGATGCGGCTGGCCATGCGGTCGGGGTGGAACGGCTCGAAGTCGTCGAGGCCCTCACCGGTCGACGCGAACATGATGGGCCGACCCGTGACCGACGCCACGCTGAGCGCCGCACCACCGCGGGCGTCGCCGTCGAGCTTCGAGAGCACGACGCCGGTGAAGTCGACGCCCTCTTGGAAGGCCTTCGCCGTGGCCACGGCGTCCTGACCGATCATCGCGTCGATGACGAAGAGCACCTCGTCGGGGTCGACGGCCTTGCGGATGTTCGAGGCCTGCTTCATGAGGTCGGCGTCGACGCCGAGACGACCGGCCGTGTCGACGATGACCGTGTCGTAGACCTTGTCGCGGGCGAACTTGATGGCCTGCTTCGCCACCTTGACGGGGTCGCCGACGCCGTTGCCGGGCTCGGGCGCGAAGACGGCCGCACCGGCCTGCTCGCCCACCACCTGGAGCTGCTGGACGGCGTTGGGGCGCTGCAGGTCGGCCGCGACGAGCAGCGGCGTGTGACCGTCTTTGGCCAGCCACTTCGCGAGCTTGCCGGCCAGGGTCGTCTTGCCGGCGCCCTGGAGGCCGGCGAGCATGATGACGGTCGGCGGGTTCTTCGAGAACTCGAGCCGCCGCTGCTGACCGCCGAGGATCTCGACCAGCTCTTCGTTGACGATCTGCACGACCTGCTGGGCGGGGTTCAGCGCCTTGCTGACCTCGTCGCCCAGAGCCCGCTCGCGCACCGTGGTGGTGAACGCCTTGACGACCTCGAAGGCGACGTCGGCGTCGAGCAGCGCCCGCCGGATCTCGCGCACGGTGCCGTCGACGTCGGCGGGGCTGAGCTTGCCCTTGTTGCGGAGGTTCTTGAAGGTTTCCGCGAGGCGGTCGGAGAGCGTTCCAAATGTGGCCATGGTGACGACAGCTTAACCGACGTCGGCGGACCGCGTGGTCGTGACTAGGCGATGAGGTTCTGCACGAAGACGTGCGGCGTGAAGCCGGTCAGGTCGCCGATGCCCTCGCCCTGTCCGACGAGCTTGATGGGGATGCCGGTCTGCTCCTGCACGGCGAGCACGAAGCCCCCGCGCGCCGAACCGTCGAGCTTGGTGAGCACGAGACCGGTGACGCCCGCGTGCTCGATGAACGCCTGCGCCTGGGCGAGACCGTTCTGACCCGTGGTCGCGTCGAGGACGAGCAGCACCTCGGCGATCTCGGTCTGCTTCTCGACGACCCGCTTGATCTTGCCGAGCTCGTCCATCAGGCCCGACTTGGTCTGGAGTCGGCCGGCCGTGTCGATGAGGACGATCTCGATGCCCTCCCGCATCGCGAGCTCGACGGTCTGGTACGCGACGGAGGCCGGGTCCTGGCCCGGCTGCTGCGGACGCACGATGCGGGCCCCCGCCCGGTCGGCCCAGGTCGCGACCTGCTCGACGGCGGCCGCCCGGAAGGTGTCGGCGGCCCCGACCACGACCGAGCGGTCGTAGTTGCGGAGGAACTTGGCGAACTTGCCGATCGTCGTGGTCTTGCCCACCCCGTTGACGCCGACCATCAGCACGACCGCCGGGCGGTTGCTGAGCTTCAGGGTCGAGTCGAGCTTCGAGAGACGCTCTTCGAGGACCTCGCGCAGCATCCGCTTGAGATCGGCCGGGTCGGTCGTGCTGTAGCGCTGCACCTTGGCGCGGAGGTCGTCGACGACCTGCTCGGTGACGTCGGGGCCGAAGTCGGCGCCGATCAGCGCCTCCTCGAGGTCGTCCCAGGTCGTCTCGTCGATCGTCTTCTTCGCGAACATGCCACGGAGTGCACCGGAGAGGGACCAGGGGGAAGCCATGCCGTCAGCATATTCGGCCCCCGGCGGACATGCAGACCGTGCAGAGGCTGTAAGATCGGCGAGTTGAAGGGGAGTACTCCCGCGCGGTGGCGTCGTCAATACGGAAGAGACCGATCTCGACCCGGTGCACCGGTTCGCCTGCGTTCGTCGAGAACGTCGCGCGAGTGGAGGAGACCTTCAGTACCCGCTGCGTACTGGAGGTACGACCATGGACGTCCACTTCATAACCTGGGCGATCACCATCGCCGGCATCATCGGCCTGCTGTTCTTCGACTTCTTCAGTCACGTGCGCACCCCGCACGAGCCGACGATCAAGGAGTCCGCCATCTGGTCGGGCGTCTACATCGGCATCGCGATCCTGTTCGGCGTCGGCGTCGGCGTGTTCTCGAACTGGACCTACGGCGGCGAGTACTTCGCGGGCTGGATCACCGAGAAGGCCCTCTCGGTCGACAACCTGTTCGTCTTCCTGATCATCATGACGAGCTTCGCCGTGCCGCGGATCTACCAGCAGAAGGTCCTGCTCGTCGGCATCGCGATCGCCCTCCTCTCACGCGGTCTCTTCATCGCCGCCGGCGTCGTGATCATCGAGAACTTCTCGTGGGTGTTCTACCTCTTCGGCATCCTGCTCTTCTGGCTCGCCTACAGCCAGGTGCGCGGCGGCCACGACGACAAGGACGAGGCCGACAGCAAGCTCATCCGGACCCTGCGTCGCATCATCCCGACGTCGAAGGACTACGACGGCCAGAAGCTCACCACCAAGGTCGACGGCAAGCGCCTCTTCACCCCGCTGTTCCTGGTCATGGTCGCCATCGGCCTGACCGACGTGCTCTTCGCCCTCGACTCGATCCCCGCGATCTTCGGTCTGACCCAGGAGGCCTACATCGTCTTCACGGCCAACGCCTTCTCGCTCCTGGGACTGCGTCAGCTGTACTTCCTGATCTCGGGTCTGCTCGAGCGCCTCGTCTACCTCGCCCAGGGGCTCGCCGTCATCCTGGCGTTCATCGGCGTGAAGCTGCTCTTCCACGCCCTGCACGTCAACGAGGTGCCCTTCATCAACGGCGGCGAGCCGATCGAGTGGATCCCCGAGATCCCGATCTGGTTCTCGCTGGGGTTCATCCTGCTGACGATCGCGGTCGCGACCGTCCTCAGCCTCGCCAAGACGCGACGCGACGCGCGGGCGGCCGCCGCCGGCGACCGCGCCGGCGTCACGAGCACGACCGACGACGACCACTAGCCCGACCCGTCGTGCGGTCGCCGTCCGCGACCGCACGCCGCAGATCCATCGAACGGAACCACCATGCGCCTCGAACTCATCCGTCACGGACAGACCGACTGGAACCTGAACGACAAGCTGCAGGGGTCGTCGGACATCCCCCTCAACGAGACGGGGCGCGGCCAGGCGATCGAGGCCGCCGGCCTCCTCGCCGGCGCCGACTGGAGCGCGATCGTCTCGTCGCCGCTCGGCCGTGCCCGCGAGACGGCACGCATCATCGCCGACACGCTCGGCATCGAGCTCGGTGACGCGTACGACGAGCTCATCGAGCGCGACTACGCGTCGAACGAGGGCCGCCGCCCGGTCTCGCCGATCCCCGACGAGCCCAACGACGACTACCCCGACATCGAGCCCCGCGAGTCGGTGTCCCGCCGCGGCATCGGCGCCCTCGAGACGATCCGCGACACGCGGCTGCCCCTCGACGGCGACGACGCGCACATCGTCGTCGTCTGCCACGGCACGATCATCCGGTTCATCCTGTCCGAGATCCTCGGTCGCGAGGTGCCGCACATCGAGAACGCCGCGGCGAACACCGTCGAGTGGGACGGCGCGGCCTGGCACGTGCTGAGCATCAACGGCGGCGTGGTCGACACCGACATCGACTGAGGACGCCGGTCCGACGACGGAGGCCGAGGAGGCGCGCACGAGATGGTCGCGCCTCCTCGGCCTCCGTCGCATCCGGGTGCGGCTCAGCGAGCCGCCCGGCCGAGCAGCGTCCGGAGGGACGGCCCCGTGGTCCCGCGGGCGAGGACGGACGCGGCCACCAGCAGGACGATCAGGACCACGCCGCGCACGAGACCATCGAAGTAGTAGCTGACCCCGAGCAGCGCCAGCCCGTTCGAGAGGATCGTGAAGATCAGCACGCCGATCAGCGTCCCCACGACGTTCGGCCTGCCGTAGCGGCTGAGCGTCGCCCCGATGAACACCGCCCCGATCGCGTCGAGCACGTAGGCCTGGCCACTGCCCGCCACGAAGCCGTAGCTGCGGGAGGCCAGGAGGACGCCCGCCACGGACGCGATCGCTGCGGCCACGACGAAGGCGGCCCCGAGAGCGGGACGCGTGGCCCGACCGGAGATGGTCGTCGCCGTCCGCTGCTCCCCCGCCGCCGTCACGACCCGGCCCCACCGCGTCCGATCGAGGAGCAGCCAGGTGACGATCGCCAGGAGCGCCGCGGCGGCGACCGGGAACGGGACGCCTGCCACGGTCGCATCGCCCAGGGCCGCGAACGACTCCGGCGTGGCCGGTCGCCGCAGGTAGATCGGCGCACCGCCGTCGGTCAGCAGCTGCTGCACGCTCGTGCCGACGAACCAGACGCTCAGGGTCGCCAGGAATGCGCGGATGCGGAGAACGGTGACCAGCACGGCGTTCACGACCCCGGCCAGCGTGCCGAAGGCGAGACCCGCGACGACGGCGAACCAGGTCACGTAGCCGTCGGCGATGAGGGCCGTGGCCCCCAGCGCGGCGAGGTCGACGGCGACCCCGATGGACAGATCGATGCCCCCGCTCCGGACCACGACCGTCATGGCGCACGCCGCGATCGCGACCAGCGCGGCCGCCGACAGCACCGACCGGAGGTTGCCGCCGGTCGCGAAGGTCGGGGTGAGCAGCCCGAAGACGAGGACGATGACGACGAGCGCCCCGGGTGCGAGGAGGCGCGTCGCCAGACGGCGGAGGCGATCGGGGTCGGACGGCGAAGCGACCGCGGGAGCGGATCCGCGGGACGGACCCGCGGCGGGATCGGGGCTCGACGGCTGCTCGGGTGACGGGCGGTCGGTGACGGTGCTCATCGCACGAGTCCTCTCTCTCGGACGGCGGCCAGGGCGAGCACGGCCAGGATGAGGACGCCCTTGACGACGCCGACCCACTGGCTGCCGATGCCGAGCAGGGTGAAGCCGTTGACGAGCGCCGCGACGAAGACCGCCGCGACGAGGGTTCCGCCGATGGTGACGACGAGTCGGCGGGAGAACACGATGGACATGTAGGCGGTCAGCACGATGTCGAGGAGGATCTGCTCGCCGACGTCGGGGACGGCGGCGGCCAGACGCGAGGCGAGGACGATGCCCGCGACGCCGGCGAGCAGCGCCGACAGGACGTAGCTGCCCGCGACGTACCGCCAGACCCCCACCCCCGTGACGGACGCCGCCGTGGGGTTCTCGCCCACCGCGTAGCTGCGGACGCCCCAGGTCGTCCGCCCCACGGCGAGACCGACCACGACGGCCACGACGGCGAGGACGACGATCGGAGCCGGGACCCCGACGAGATCGCCGGACCGCAGCCAGCGGAAGACGGCGTCGTCGAGCGGCACCTTGACGTTGCCCGTGGCCAGGTAGACGACGCTGGTGACGATCCCGCCGGTGGCGAGCGTGACGAGCAGGGGGCTGACGCCGAGGACGACGACCGTGCCGTTCAGGGCGCCGAAGCCCGCCGAGACGAGCAGCGCCGCCGCGATCGCCGCCGGGGCTCCCCCTCCGGCGGTCGCGACGAGGGCCGCGACGACGCCCGAGACGGCGACGACGGCGCCGCTCGAGAGATCGATCCCTCCTCGGACGACGTCGTCGCCGCCGGTGATCACGACGATGGCGAGGCCGAAGCCGGCGATCGCGTACACGGCGGCCTGCGAGAGGATCGACGCCGCGTTGCCCGGCGTCGCGAACGACGAGGAGGCGGCGGCGAGGACGCCGAACTCGACGACCACGACGGCCCAGCCGAGCAGCGAGACCCAGCGGGGCGCGCCACGGCGACGGGCCCGCGGCCGCTCGGGCCGCTCGGGCGTCGACGACGGCGGCGGCGCGGCGGACGGGTGTCGGCCCGCCGCCTCCACCCCGTGGGTGCCCACGGCGCTCACGCGGCGGCCCCGGACGCCACGGCGAGCACGCGGTCGACGGTGGCGTCGGCGTGCTCGATGACGGCGCGCACGCGGCCGCGGTAGAGCACCACGATGTGATCGGCCAGGCCGACGAGCTCGTCGAGGTCGACCGTGACGAGCAGGACGGCCGCGCCGTCGCGGAGCTGCTCCTCGACCCGGTCGTAGACGGCCTGCCGGCTGCCGACGTCGACGCCGGCCGTGGGCTGGTCGAGCACGAAGACACGGGATCCGGCCGCCAGCCAGCGACCGAGCACGACCTTCTGCTGATTGCCGCCCGACAGACGACCCGCGACGGACTCGGGGTCGGCCGGTCGGACGTCGACGTGCGCGACCTGCTGCCGGGCGAGCTCCCGTTCGCGACCGCGGTCCACCCAGAGGCCCAGGCGCGAGGTGACCCGCGGACTCGCGAGCGCGATGTTCTCGCGGACCGTGTGCCGCAGCACGACGCCGTCTCGTCGACGATCGCTCGGGACGTGGGCGCCCCCGGCGCGGACGAACGCCGCCGGGGTCCGGATGCTGCGCGTGCCCACCCGCACCGCGCCTCCTCGGCGCCGGAGGCCCGTCACGGCCTCCGCCAGCACCTCGACGCCGGAGCCGACGAGACCCGTCACCCCGACGATCTCGCCGGGGCGCACCGCGAGATCGACGCCGTCGAGGTGCCCGGCGACGCTCAGCCCCTCGATCACCAGCGACGGGTCGGCGCCGAGGCCCGCGCCGTCGCGACGGCGACCGCCGTACTCGTCGACGCGGCGGCCGACCATGAGCTCGACGACGCGGTCGAGTCTCGTGCGGGCGAGGTCTTCGGAGGCCTCCCGGCTCGTCGCCGTGACCTCGTCCGCATCGTCGCGGAGGTCGACCTCGCCGACGACCGACCCGTTGCGGAGGACGACCACCCGGTCGGCGATGTCGTCCACCTCCTGCAGGTAGTGGGAGATGTACACGATCGGGACGCCACGGGACCGGAGGCGCGCGACGGTCTCGACCAGCCGCGCGACGTCGTGCGCGGCGAGCGGCGCCGTGGGCTCGTCGAGCACGAGGACCCGCGGCTCGGACAGCACGGCACGGGCGATCTGCAGCAGCTGCCGCTCGGCGACGGTGAGGTCGTCCACGAGCAGGTCGGCGCTGATCTCGAGCCCCACGGAGGCGCGGAGGTCGGACTCCGCTCGACGGCGGAGGGCCCGGGGCGAGACCCAGCCCCGACGCCCCTCGGAGCGTCCGAGGTAGAGCTGCTCGGCGACCGTCAGCCGCCCGGCCTGATGGCGGTCCTGGTGGACGACGCGGATGCCCAGGCGCTCCGCGTCGGCTGCCGTCGCGATCCGCACCGGCACGCCGCCGAGCGAGATCGTGCCCGAGTCGGCGGGGTGGAACCCGGTCAGGATCTTGATCAGCGTCGACTTGCCGGCCCCGTTCTCGCCGACCAGGGCGACGACCTCGCCGGGTGCGACGTCGAGGTCGACGCCGTGCAGCACCTCGACGCCGGCGAACGACTTGACGATGGAGCGGAGCGCGAGCGCGGCGCCCGGCGTGGGCGTGGGCGTGGGTGTGGGTGTGGGTGTCGTCACAGGCCCAGCTCCTCGCGCTTCTCGGCGATGTTCTCCTTCGTGATGAGGACGGGCGGGAGGTAGCTCGTGACCGGCACGTCTGCCTCGTCGCCGCCGAGGAACCGCGCGACGTTGTCGACCGACGTCGTGCCGATGGCCGAGTTCTGCTGGGCGACCGTCGCCGTGTACGACGAGTCTGGGTCGGCGATGAGATCGAGCGCGCCCTGGTCGGCGTCGACCCCGTAGATCCGGATCTCGTCACGGCCCGCCGCGTCGACGGCCTGCGCGGCCCCGATCTGAGGGGTGTCCCAGCACGACCAGATCGCCTGGATCTCCCCCTCCGGGTACCGCTGCAGCGCGTCGGTGACCTGCTGCTTGGCGTCCTCGATGGTGCCGACGTACTTGTCCTGCAGCTCGGGGGTGATCAGCTCGATGCCCGGGTAGTCCTTCAGCACGAGCGACAGCTCGTCGTAGCGGATGCGGCAGGGGGCGACGCCCGGGAACCCGTTGAAGACGAGGATCCTGCCCTCGCCCCCGATGTCCTCCGCGATCGTCCGCGCGAGGGTGGAGCCGATCTGCCAGTTGTCGCTCGTGACGTTGTTCTCGCTGAACTCGCTGACGTTGTCGATGGTGAACAAGGGGATGCCCGCCTCGTGGACCTTCTCGAGCTCGGGGGCGAGCGTGGTGGCGTCGCCGAGGATGACCACGATCGCGTCGACGTCGCGCGAGAGGAGGGCGTCGATGTCGCTGACGTGCTTGTCGTCCTTCGCCTCGGCCTGCGTGGCGACGACGGTGCCGCCGAGCGCCTCGACGCGGTCCTGCACGTTCTCGTAGACGATGCGGCTGAAGTCGTGGACGACGTCCTTGGCCGCGACCCCGACCGTCTTGCCCTCGAGGCTCGGCACGTCGGCCGTGCCCGCCGTCGCGGCAGCGGGCGCCGGCGCGTCGTCGGCGTCGGCCGTCGAGGTCTTCAGCGAGCAGGAGGTGAGGACGAGGACGACGCCGAGGGCGGCGGCGACGACGGGGGCGAGTCGAGCGGGGCGGGTCACGGTCATGATGTCCTCGGGGTGCGGGAGGCCGGCGGGCCAGGGATGTCGACGCGGCGGTCCACCGCGGTGGCCACATCCTGGAGGGTGCGCGAGGGCGCCGGGAAGACCCGGCGCCATGCACGGTCACAGGGGGTCACGGGGCGTAACGGGCGTCCGCCGCGATCGGGGGCGGCCCTAGCGTGACCGACTACACCCACGACTGGAGGCCACGGATGACCGATCTGCTGAACCCGCCGACACCGTCCCCCGCACCTGCTCCCCCCGACGCCGCGACCCCGCCGCGCAGCCACTGGACCGGCGTCGCCGACGCCGACGAGCTCGCGCGCTGGACGGCCGTCGCCCTCGACGTCGCCGCCGTCCTGGCCCGCGACGTGCTCGAGCGGGACCGCCGCGGGGCCGACCCCACGACCGAGCTCGAGCCCCTGCGGGCCAGCGGTCTCGTGACCCTCCTCGACCCGGCGGCCTTCGGCGGGGGCGGAGCGCACTGGCAGACCGCGTTCCGAGTGGTGCGCATCCTGGCCCGGGCCGACGGCTCGTTGGCGCAGCTGCTGCTCTACCACTACGTCAACGTCGCGAACATCGCCACGAGCGCGCCCGCCGCCGAGCGGGAGCGCTTCTACCGGCGGACCATCGAGGGACGCTGGCTCTGGGGCGACTCGGTGAACCCCGTCGATCCCGACCTCCGCCTGCGACCCGACGGCGACGGGTACCGCCTCGACGGCCTCAAGCGCTTCTCGACCGGCGTCTCGTCCGGCGACCGGGCGCTCGTCAACGCCGTGGTCACGGGCGGCGAGCGCGAGGGCGACGTGATCGCCTTCGTCATCGACTCGCACGCCGACGGGGTGGAGCACCTCGGCGACTGGGACGCCCTCGGCCAGCGGCAGAGCGCCTCCGGCAGCGTGCGCTTCACCGACGTGCGCGTCGAGCCCTCCGACGTGCTGGGCGCCCTCGACGGCGAGCCGTTCTCGACGCTCATCACCGCCGCGATCCAGCTGGGATTCGGCAACCTGTACCTCGGTCTCGCCGAGGGGGCGCTGGCGGCCGCTCGTGACATCACGATCGCCCGCCCGAACGCCTGGTTCCTCAGCGATGCCGAGCGCTACGCCGAGGATCCGTTCGTGCGGCGCCTCTACGGCGAGCTGGTCGCGCAGGCGGCCGCGGTCGAGGCCCTGGCCGACCGGGTCGGCGTGCTCTTCGACGCGGAGACGGCGAAGGGCGACGGCGTCACGGCCGAGTCGCGCGGAGCGCTGGCCATCGAGATCGCCAAGGTGAAGGTGGTCTCGAGCGATCTCGCGACGGACGCGACGTCGCGAGTCTTCGAGGCGACCGGGTCGAGCTCGACCCGCAGCTCGGTGGGTCTCGATCTCTACTGGCGGAATGCGCGGACGCACAGTCTTCACGACCCCGTCGACTACAAGCGGCTCGAGGTCGGCGCGCACTTCCTGACCGGGGTCCTCCAGCCGCTGTCCCTCTACACGTGAGCGCCGTCGACGTGGCCCGCGCGCCCCTCGACCTCGAGTCGGCCCGGGCGCGGTTCGCCGACCTGTTCGCGCGCATCGCCGACGGGGCCGCCGACCGCGAGCGACGGCGCGAGCTGCCGAGACGGGCCCTCCGGGATCTGCAGGAGGCGCGGTTCGGCGCGATCACCGTCCCCGTGTCGCACGGCGGTCTCGGTCTCGGCCTCGCCGACGCCATCGACCTCCTCGGCGAGCTGGCCGAGGCCGACTCGAACGTCGCGCACGCCCTGCGCGGACATCTCGAGTTCGTGGAGGACCAGCGCTCGTTCGCCCCGTCCCCCGCCCGCGACGACTGGCTGCGACGCATCGCCGACGGCGAGCTGATCGGCAACGCCTGGAGCGAGCGGGGCACGGCGGCCCTCGGCACGACGGCGACCCGTCTCGTCGAGGCGCCCGACGGGACGCTCACCGTGCACGGCGCGAAGTACTACACGACGGGCACCCTCTACGCCGACTGGACCGACGTCACCGTCGGTCGCGACGGCCTGCCCGACACGGCCGTCGCCGTCCGCGTCGACCAGCCCGGCGTCACCGTGCTCGACGACTGGGACGGCTTCGGTCAACGCCACACGGGCACCGGCACCGTCGTCTTCGACGGGGCGGTGGTGCGACCCGAGCACGTCTTCGACGGCATCGAGCGCGCCCCGCACCAGACGCCGTTCTTCCAGCTCGTGCTGAACGCCGTCCTCACCGGGATCGCGCGGGCCGTCGTGCGCGACGCGGTGGCGAACGTCACGGGCCGCAGCCGGGTGTACAGCCACGGCAACGCCGACCGCGGTCGCGACGACCCGCAGCTGCAGGCCGTCGTCGGCGAGCTCTCGGCGACGGCGTTCACGGCCGAGGCGCTCCTCCGCCGCGGAGCCGAGGCGGTCGAACGCGTCGCCGTGGCCTCGCGCGACGGCGCCCGCCCCGCCGGCCTCGACGATCTCGTCGCCCGGGCCGGCGCCGATGTCTACCGGGCCCAGACCGTCTTGAGCGACGCCGTTCCGGCGGCCGCATCGCATCTGTTCGATGCCCTCGGCGCCTCGGGGGTCTCGGTCGACGCCGCCCTCGACCGTCACTGGCGGAACGCGCGCACGGTCGCGTCGCACAACCCGCAGGTCTTCAAGCGGCGGATCGTGGGCGAGTGGGTGCTGAACGGCGCTCCCCCGCCGACCGCCTGGGCCATCGGCGTCGCGCCGGGCACGGGAGGCGGGCCGCGCGCGTCGTGACGGCGCGGCGACCGACTCGACCCGCGCCTCCTCGGATCGGGAGGCGCGGGTCGTCGACCGGGGGCGTCAGCCGGTCGAGCGCTCGGTCACGACCCGCTGCCCGACGACGGCGCTGACGCCGTCCTGGCGCATCGAGACGCCGTACAGGGCGTCCGCGATCTCCATCGTGCGCTTCTGGTGCGTGATGACGATGAGCTGGCTCGACTCGCGGAGGTCCTCGAAGATGGCGAGGAGCCGCCCGAGGTTGGCGTCGTCGAGCGCGGCCTCCACCTCGTCCATGATGTAGAACGGGCTCGGTCTCGCCTTGAAGATGGCGATGAGCAGTGCCACGGCGGCCAGCGACCGCTCGCCGCCCGACAGCAGCGACAGCCGCTCGATCTTCTTGCCCGCCGGTCGCACGGTCACCTCGATGCCGGTGGTCAGCAGGTCGTCGGGGTCGGTCAGCTGGAGCGACCCGCTGCCGCCGGGGAAGAGGATCGGGAACACCCGGTCGAACGCCGCCTGCGTGTCGTCGAAGGCGCTGCCGAAGATCGTCTGCATCGTCTGGTCGATCTCGTCGATGATCGTCAGGAGATCGGCGCGCGTGCGGGTCAGATCGGTCAGCTGATCGCTGAGGAACGCGTGACGCTGCTCGAGCGCCGCGAACTCCTCGAGGGCCAGCGGGTTGACCCGGCCCAGCCGGGCCAGCTTCCTCTCGGCGGCCGCGAGTCGGACCTCCTGCTCGGGCCGGTCGAACGCGGACGACGATCCGTCCGGCCCGGGCACGGGCACGTCGGGGCCGTACTCGGCGACCAGGACGTCCTCGACGAGACCGAGACCCGACGCCGCCCGCTCGAGCAGACCGGTGAGATGCAGGCGCTTCTCGTGGAGCTCCATCTCGAGACCGTGGACGCTCTCGGTGACGGTGTCGAGGCGGTCCCGGACGACCCGCGCCTCCCGGCGGAGACCGGCGAGCTCGTCGTTCCGCCCGGCCCGGGCGCGCTCGGCCTCGGCGAGCCCCTGGCGCGCCTCGTCGAGCGACCGGGCGACCGCGTCGACGGTGGGGGGCAGCGCGGACAGCACCGCCGACGTGGACGCCATCTGCCGCTGCCGGACGACGGCTCGTCGGGCCGTCCGCTCGGCCTCGAGGCGCTGCTCGTCGAGCTGCCGCTGCAGGGTCCCGGCCCGCGCCGTCTCGGCGCGCACGCGCTCCCGGACCGTCTCGAGCACGACCCGCCGCTCGACCTCGTCGGCCCGGGCGGCCTCGACCTCGTCGAGCAGGCCCTGCCGCGCCGACACGTCGAGCAGCGGGCGCGGGCGCGCGGCATGGGTCTCGTGCGCGGCCACGGCCGCCTCGACGACGACCGAGGCCTCGTCGGCCGACCGGGTCGCCACGCTCAGCGCTCCCCGCAGGCGCTCGACCTCGGCCTCGGCGGCGTCGGACCGGGCGCGCAGACGACCGAGACGCTGCTCGTGGTCGACGACCCGCGCCTCCTCGGTGGTCGCTCGACGTCCGGCCTCGGCGGCGGCGGCGCGCACCTCGGCGAGCCGACGCCGAGCCTCGTCGTGTTCGGGGACGAGCTCCGCGAGCGACGCCTCGACCGCGGCCAGGCCCTCGGCCGCGGCGTCGCGCTCGGCCGCCAGCTCGAGTCGCGAGCGCTCGGCGCCGGAACCGCCGCGCAGCACGTAGTCGGTGAGGACCTCGCCCGACCGCGTGATGACCGTGACGGGCGCCGGGTGATCCACCAGCGTCGCCCGAGCGGCTCGCGCGACGACCAGGTCGTCGGCGATGACGGTGCCCGCGAGCAGACCGAGGACGCCGGGAGGCGCGGTGACGACCGACATCGCCGTCACGACCCCGGTCGGGAGCACCGCGTCGAGAGCGACGACGCGTCTCTCGGGCTCGGCCACCACGACCTCGATCCGACCCAGCTCGGCTGCGGTCGCGTGGGCCAGGGCGTCGAACGCGGCGGTGGAGTCGTCGACGAGCACGGAGTCGACCAGGGTGCCGAGCGCTGCGGCGACCGCCGCCTCGAACCCGGGGCGCACCTGGACGTGATCGGCGAAGCGACCCCGCACGCCGTCCCGATCGGCCTGCAGCAGAGCCGCCCCGCCGTCGTCGCCGTCGAGCGCCATCGCGAGAGCCGCGCGCCGTGCCGCGAGCGCGTCGCGCTCCCGTTCGGCGACGTGCAGACGGTCGCGCAGCCCGTCGACGCGGAGGGTCAGGTCGGCGGCCTCGCGCTCGGCCTCGGCCTGCACCGCGCGGTGGTCGACGCCATCGCCCTCCGGCGCCTCGTCGTCGAGGGAGTCGAGCTCGGACCGTGCGGTGTCGCGCCGGGTCTCGGCGGCCGCGAGAGCGGCCTCGTGACGCAGACGCTCGCCGCGGACCGCCGCGAGCTCGGACCGCGCGAGGTCGAGAGCCGATCGCAGCCGACCGGCCTCGAGATCGTGCTTCGAGACGAGCGCGCTCTGAGCCGAGATCTCGTCGTCGAGCGCATCGAGGGCGCGGCGCGCCGTCGCGAGCCCGGCCCGGGCCCGCTCGACCGCGGCGGTGGCGGCGGCGACGTCGCCCTGCAGACGCTCCGCCTCGTCGCGCGCGTCGGCGACCATGCTCTCCGAGACGGTCGTGACGGCGGCCGGCTGCTCGGCCTGCTGGGCGAGAAGCTGCAGGCGCTGCCGGGCGAGACTCGCGAGACTGCGCAGCCGCTCGTGCACGGACTCCAGCTCGAACGCGACCCGCCGCGCCCGATCGACGTCGTCGCCGACCATGGCCTCCTCCAGACGCTGCTCGGCCGCACCGAGCTCGTCGAGCCTCGCGGTCAGCGTCCCGCGCTCGGCCCGGTGCTCGGCCTCGGTGCTCGACCGCGCCGACAGCACGCGGGTCAGCGCGACGACCTCGTCGGCGAGCAGGCGCGCGCGGGCGTCTCGGACGACAGCCGCGATGGTCTGCGCCTCGCGGGCGATCTCGGCCTGCCGGCCCAGGGGCTTCAGCTGCCGACGGATCTCGCCGGCGAGATCGCTCAGCCGGGTCAGGTTGGCCTGCATCGCATCGAGCTTGCGGAGGGTCTTCTCCTTGCGCCGGCGGTGCTTGAGGATCCCCGCGGCCTCCTCGATGAAGCCCCGCCGCTCCTCCGGGGTCGCCCGCAGCACCGCGTCGAGCTGCCCCTGCCCCACGATCACGTGCATCTCGCGGCCGAGACCCGCGTCGCTCAGGAGCTCCTGCACGTCGAGCAGGCGGCAGCCCTCGCCGTTGATCGCGTACTCGCTGCCGCCGTTGCGGAACAGCGTGCGGCTGATCGTCACCTCGGTGTAGTCGATCGGCAGGGCCCCGTCGGCGTTGTCGATCGTCAGCACGACCTGCGCGCGCCCCAGCGGGCCGCGGGTGGACGTGCCGGCGAAGATGACGTCCTCCATCTTGCCGCCGCGGAGGTTCTTGACCCCCTGCTCGCCCATCACCCACGCGAGGGCGTCGACGACGTTGCTCTTGCCCGAGCCGTTCGGCCCCACCACGCACGTGACGCCGGGCTCGAACGCGAACGTCGTCGGCGACGCGAACGACTTGAAGCCCTTGAGCGTGAGGCTCTTCAGGTGCATGCGCCGCGCCTCCTCGGGTCCTGTCTGCGGGGGTGACCTGCGCTCAAGACTAGGTGCGGGGAGAGCCGTGCACGCGTTGGCAGCGGGGGCAGAGGTGGCTCGATCTGTTCATGAACGCCTCGCGCACGATGGCGGTGCCGCAGCGGGGGCAGGGGCGCCCCTGCTGCCCGTACGCCGCGAGACTGTGCGCGAAGTAGCCGGACTGGCCGTTGACGTTGACGTACTGCGCGTCGAAGCTCGTGCCGCCCTCGCCGAGCGCCCTGAGCAGCACCGCACGCACCTCGGCGAGCAGCACCCGCGCCCGGGCCCTCGAGAACGACGCCGTCGGCTGCTCGGGGTGCACGCGCGCTGCCCAGAGGCTCTCGTCGGCGTAGATGTTGCCGACCCCGCTCAGCAGACCCTGATCGAGGAGGGCGCGCTTGACCCCGGTCCTCCGGGCGAGCAGACGGGTGATCACCCGGGCCTCGTCGAAGGCCGGGTCGAGCGGATCGCGGGCGATGTGCGAGACCTGCCGCGGCACCCGGATCGCCCAGGCGGGGGCGTCCGTCTGCCCGCCGGCGGCGGCGTGCTGCGCGGCGGCGTGCTGCGCGGCGGCGTGCGGCTGCGCGGCGGCCTGCTGCACGGCGGCCTGCTGCACGGCGGTCTGCTGCGCGGCGGCGGCTGCCTCCGACGAGGGCGAGCCGAGGAGGCGCGGCGCCGAGAAGCCCGCAGCTCGCCCGTCGAGGGTGGGCACCGTCTCGTCGAGCGCCATCGAGCCGAAGATGCGCTGATCGACGAATGCGAGACGGACGGGACCGAGCGCCGGGCTGTCGACGTCGAGGCGGATGCGCATGAGGCGGTCGGGCTCCGCGTCGCGGCTGCGGAGGAGCACCTGACCGCTCATGCCGAGATGCGCGACCAGGGCCAGCGGATGCTCGTGCGGAGCCGCCGGCTCGAAGGGGAACCAGAGGAACTTGCCTCGACGGACGGCCGCGTCGATCGTGCCCCCGACGAGCCGGTCGACGAAGTCGTCGGACGGGCCGTGATGCCGCTTCAGCGACCGGTGGTCGAGGACGTCGACGCCGGTGATCACCGCGCCCGCGACCACGGGCTGCAGTCCGGCGCGGACGACCTCGACCTCGGGGAGCTCGGGCACCGGTCAGAGACCGTCGGAGTGGCTGCTCAGCAGAGTCCACGACTCGAGCGCTGCGGCCATCTCGGCCTGCTTCTTGCTGCTGCCGACGCCGGTCGCCACGTCGTCTCCGCCGAGGCGGACCGTGGCATGGAAGCGCTTGTCGTGGTCGGGGCCGCTGTCGGTGACGTGATAGCTCGGCATCCCCCGGCCGAGGGCCGCCGCCAGCTCTTGCAGGCTGGTCTTCGGATCCATCGCCGCACCGAAGCGGTCCGGATCGTCGAGGAGGGGCGCGATCAGCCTGAGGACGAGGGCCGTCGCCGTGTCGCCGCCGGCGTCGAGGTACGTGGCGCCGATGATCGCCTCGACGGTGTCGGCGAGGATCGACGGCTTGTCGCGACCGCCCGTGAGCTCCTCGCCCCGGCCGAGCCGGAGGTGGGCGCCGAGACCGATCGCTCGGGCCGCCTCGGCGAGTGCCACCGTGCTGACGAGACTGGCGCGTCGCTTCGCGAGGTCGCCCTCGTCGAGATCGGGGTTCGCGGTGAACAGCATGACCGTCACGGCCTGCCCGAGGATGGAGTCGCCCAGGAACTCGAGACGCTCGTTGTTCGCGATGCCGCCGTGCTCGTACGCGAACGAACGGTGCGTCAGCGCGAGGTCGAGCAGCTCGGGGCGGATGTCGATGTCGAGGCGCGACAGCAGATCAGCCCGGTCGGCACGGAGGCTCGACACGGGCTGATCGGGAGTGGTCGTCATCTCGACACCGCCGAGGAGGACGTGATCACGAGGGGAGTGCTCAGACGTCGGCGACCTTGCGGCCCTTGTACTCCATGTACAGGGCGGTGCCGGCGCTGTCCTCGACGACCTTCGCACGGTGCGGGAGGCTGTAGGTGACCTTGCCGTTCTCGATGGTCTTGACGAGCTGAACGGGCGCGGCCTTCCACTGCGAGCGGCGGGCGTGCGTGTTCGAGCGTGACTGCTTCCTCTTGGGAACGGCCATGAGCATCTCTTCTCTCTTGCGGCTCCCCCGCAGGGGGCCTGGTCTGACTGGTGGGTGACGCGGTGGTGTGGTGCGACCCGGTCGGGCCGCCGGCCACCCCTACCGACGTGAGTCGGAGTCGGGCGAGCCCTCGGCAGGTGCCGATTCAGCCTGGAACCCCGTGAGAGCGGACCAACGGGGGTCGATGCTCTCGCGAGGCTGGTAGTCGTCGATGTCCTCGATCCGTTCACCCGTCACCGGGTCGAGTCCAGGACAATCCGGCCGACACACCGGCTGGAAGGGCAGTGACAGAACCACTGCGTCTCTGACCACAGGTTCAAGATCCACGTGGTCGTCGTGAACCTGATAGTCAAAAGCTTCGTCGACAGCGTACGCGAAAAGCTCGGCGAAATCGACTTCGACAGGCTCGGAGAGGGGTTTCAGGCACCGACTGCACTCGCCCGTGGCGGTACCGGACACGTGCGTCGACACGAGGATGCCGTCGTGCAGACCCTCGAGCCGCACGTCGAGACGCAGCGTGTCACCCGCGGCGACGGCGATCTGGCCCTCGCCGAGTCGCTCCGGGACGACGACGTCGAGGTTCCGCTCGCGCATCTCCCCCGGACGATGCATGAGGTCGTACACCGGGAGCGTGTAGGGGGTCTGGATGAAATGAGGCACGAGAGACGAGTTTACGCCGTCAGGCCGTTTCCCGCTGGGGAAGGCGCGATCAGCGACCTCGGCGCCAGCCGGGCCACGAGGCGCTCGCGCGACGTCGACGACGATCGGAGACCCGCGACGACGAGCGCGGCGTCTGACCACGCGGACTCCCCCGCGGCCACCCCGCCGAAGCGCTCGGTCTGCAGGGCGGAGACGAGCCGGTCGAGGGCGAGCCGCGCCTCCTCGGCCCCCTGCCCTCGGGCGAGCCGCTCGGCGAGGGCACGGGCCGTCGCCGTCGGCGTGGCCCCGTGAGGCGGTGCGACGCCGAGATCGGCTCCGGTGTCGACGACCTCGCGCCAGGCGGCCAGACCGACGTCGGGCGGCGCGACGGACCGACGGCGACGACGGCGCCCGGCCCGGAGCCCCGAGGGGACGACGAGGACGAGCGCGAGGAGGGCGACCACGATCAGACCCGTCGCCTCGAGCCCGCGACCCGCCTGGCCGGAGGCGGACCCGGATGCCGTCGGATCGGTCGCATCGGTCGTCGGAGTGGGCGTCGCGGACTCGGCGGGCGCGTCGTCGGCGGACGGCGTCGGGGTCGCGGCGTCGTCCGCCGAGGGCGCCGCGGTGGGCTCGACCCCCGTCGGCTGGAGGTAGGACTGCGGCCTGCCGAGCCCGACGGTCGGTTCGAACGGGACCCAGCCGAGGCCCTCGAAGTACAGCTCGGGCCAGGTGTGCAGATCGTCGCTGCTGACCCGGCGCTCGGCGTCGGCGCCGAAGCCGGTCGACTCGCCGGGCAGGAACCCCACGGCGACGCGCGACGGGATGCCGATCGTGCGGGCCATGACCGCCATCGACGACGCGAAGTGCACGCAGTAGCCGCTGCGCACCTGGAGGAACGTCTGCACGGCGTCGAGCCCGCTGCCGTCGTAGCCCTCGTCGACGGGGGTGTCCTCGGAGTAGACGAAGTCGCCGTCGCGGAAGAAGCTCTGCAGCGCCACGGCCGCATCGAACGCGTTGGGCGTGTCGGCGGTGACCTCGGCCGCGAGGTCGACGACGCTCTGCGGGACCCCGTCGGTCGACAGGTACTCGGCCATCGCGGCGCCCTCGTCGGCGAGCGACGCGACGACCTGCTCGCGACTCGGATCGACGGGCGAGCTCTCGACGGTGTACTCGAGGCCCTGGGTCCCGGTCGAGGTGCTGCGGACCGTCACGCCGGACTCGACGACGACCCCCCACTCGTCGTCGACGCCCTCGACGCTCGTCGCCGGCACGGGCAGGGGCAGGTACGGGCTGCGCAGCGAACCCACATCGATCTCGGTGGTCACCTCGCGCCGGTCGGTGCCGTCGGCGATGCCGGGCGCGGCGGGGAGACTGTCGAGACTCGCCTCGGGATCGGGGTCGCCCTCGGCGGGGCTCCACGACCGACCGGAGAAGTCGACCAGGTCGACGAGTTTGAGGTAGTCCCCGTCGGCGTCCGACGACCGGTAGGTCAGCACCGTGACGGGGGCGCCTCGGCGCAGGTCGTCGCCGAGGTCGACGATCGGGTTGACGCCCGTCGCCAGCCCGAGACCGGACCCTCCCGAGCCGCTGAGCGGGGCCACCCCGCCGAGAGGCACGGTCGCAGTCAGCACACCGGCCACCGCCACGGCCGCGACGCCGCCGACGAGACCGCCGACGGTCGGACGACGCCCGGTCGCCAGAGCCAGCAGCACGAGGAAGAGCAGGACGGTCACGGCGACGGCGGGCCAGCTCGTGGTGACGCCGGGCACGAAGGCGGGGACGGCGAGCACCACGACGGCGACGATCCCCGAGAACGCCGGCAGCTGACCGACGGACGACACGAGGTCGATGATGATGGAGGCGGCCAGCACCGACACCAGGACGGTCGCGAGGACGCCGTCGGAGACGTCGAGCGGCGCCGATTCGGCCACGATCGCCGCCTCGGCCTGATCGGCGAGGTCGCGCACGCGCTGCAGCGTGGCCGAGGTGGGGATCACCCCGAGCACGGCCGTGCCGCCCGACATGAATGCGCAGGTCAGCGCGGACCCGGCCACCGCGCCGACGATCCAGGCGACCCACGAGGGCGCCCGGAGACGACGCGCCGCGAGGGAGACCCCCAGGACGGCGGCGGACACCGACGTCGCGGCGAGCCACCACCCGGCGCCGACGAAGAGAGGCTGGAGGCTGGCGAGGGCCGCGACGAAGACGAGCCAGGCGACGAGGGTCGGCTGCCACGTCCCGGCGGGGACCCTCACGACCGGGCGCCGCGGCGACGCGTCAGTCATGGAGCAGCCCCGCCCCGACGACGACGTCGGACACGGGATCGCCCGACGTCGCGGTCACGACCCGCCAGCCCGCCTCGCGGAGCGCGTCGGCGACGTCGTCGGGACCCAGATCGTCGTCCGCGCGCTCCCCGCCGACGGGCGACGTCTCTCGGAACCCGAGCGGCGGCGACACGACGAGGGCGACGGCCGACGAGCCGACGGCCCGCGAGCGGCCGAGCGCCTCGATCTCGGCGGCGCGGAGGCCCGAGACGACGGCCACGACGGGTTCGCGGGGCGCGGGAGGCGCCGCGACGACGCCGGCTCCCCCGGCCCGGAGGTCGATCCGCCGGAGATCGTCCAGCGCGAGGTCGGCGAGCGCCTCGAGGTAGGCGGACGGGGAGTCGGGGTCGTGCCGGGCCAGCAGGTCGCCGGCGGGGGTCGTCACCTGCGTCACCGAACCGCTCCGACCGGATTCGACGCCGAGACTCGCGACGACCGAGACCGCCCACTCGAAGGCCTCGCTGGCGCTCCGTCCGTCGGGCCCCGGGTGCGAGTCGGACCAGCCGTCGGCCGCGACGGCCAGGACGAGCCGCGCGCTCGGTAGACCGTGCTGCTCCTCCTGCCGGACCATGAGCTCGTCGTGCCGGGCCGAGGCCTTCCAGTGCACCCGTCGCATGGGGTCGCCTCGTCGGTACTGCCGGGTCACGGGGTCGTCGTCCCCGCCGGCGAGGCTCTGCTCGCGCTGCCGCCGCGCACCGTCGCCGAGGGCGCGCGACTCGGCGCCTCCCCCGAGCTCGTGGACCTCGGGGACGACGATCAGCTCGGCCACGCCCGGTGCCACGACCCGGCGGCGGGCCACCCCGAACGACTCGATGAGGTCGACGTGCAGCGGGCCCACCCGGTGCCGACCGCGCGGCAGACCGTCGTGACGGAACACCGCCGAGGAGGCGCGGCCCGGCACGAGCGCGATGCCCACGGCCTCGGAGGGCCGGGTCCGGCGCCAGCCGACGTCGTCGCGGATCCCCATCGTCCCGGCGGCGCCGCCCGTGGCCGTCAGGGTGACGGTCTCGTCGACCGACCAGCCCGCCACGCCGCGGTCGGGCGAGAAGCGGCGGGTCACGACGAGCCGGGGCCGGCGGAGGAGGAGCGAGACGAGCACCGCCACGACGAGGACGACCAGCGTGGTGCCGGCGAAGACCAGCGCCGGTGCCGGCAGGATCGTCCCCAGGACGATCAAGGCGAGACCGGCCCCGACGACCGCTCCCCCGCGCAGGGTGGGTCGCGGGACTCCGCCGCGGGTCGGCGAGAGACGTCGCGCGGCCTCCGCACGCCGCGGCTCACTCGCCCGCGGAGCGGGTGGTGCCTGCGGGCCGTCGACCACGATCAGCGCGCGTCGCCGAGCGGGACGGGCGTCGACGCGACGACGTCGGCCACGACGTCGTAGGCGGCCGACACCGCGCCGGCGCCCGCCCGGCCGGCGAGGATGATGCGGTGTCCGAGCACGGGACCGCTCATCGCGTCGATGTCGTCGGGCACGACGAACTCGCGACCGCTGAGAGCCGCCCACGACTTCGCCGCCCGCATGAGCTGCAGCGTCGCCCGAGGGCTCGCGCCGAGTCGCACGTCGGGGTGGACCCGGGTGGCCTGCACGAGCGCCACGGCGTACCGCTCGACCGCCTCGGCGGTGTACACGGCGCGGACGGACGCGATCATCCGCCGCAGGTCGACGAGCGTGACGAGGGGCTTCAGGACGTCGAGGGGGCTGACGCGTTCGCGCTGCTGGACCATGCGCAGTTCGCTCTCGGCATCGGGGTAGCCGAGCGAGATCCGGGCCATGAACCGGTCGCGCTGCGCCTCCGGGAGCGAGTACGTGCCCTCCATCTCCACCGGGTTCTGCGTCGCGACGACGAGGAACGGATCGGGCAGGGGGTGCGTGATGCCGTCGACGGTGACCTGGCGCTCCTCCAGGCTCTCGAGCAGGGCCGACTGCGTCTTCGGCGATGCCCGGTTGATCTCGTCTCCGATGACGACGTTCGCGAACACCGGGCCGGGCTTGAACTCGAACCCGCCCGAGGGCCGGTCGAAGACGGACACGCCCGTGATGTCGCTCGGCAGCAGGTCGGGGGTGAACTGGATGCGCGTCACCGTCGCGTCGACGGCCTTGGCCAGAGCGCGCGCGAGCTGGGTCTTGCCGACGCCGGGGACGTCCTCGATGAGGAGGTGCCCCTCCGCGAGCAGGACGGTCAGGGCCGTGCCGATGGCGCCGTCCTTGCCGTCGATGACCGTGCCGATGGCCTCGAGGATCCCCCGGGCGCGCTGCTGCACCTCGGCGAGCGGCATGAGCCCGACGTCGTCGTGGGCGGCATCCGCCAGGTCGGCGGGTCGGCTGGTCGTGGTCATCGGCGTGCTCTCTGACGAAGGGGTGCGCGGGTGCTGCGGGGCGGGGCGTCGAGCGGTGTTCGGAGCGGTCGCCCCCGAGGAGGCGGTGCTCGGGCTGCCGCGTCGGCCTCAGGTGGTCTGGAGGTACTCCGCGACGACCCGCGGCACGTACGGCGACACGTCGCCGCCGAGCCCCGCGACCTGACGCACGAGCGAGCTGGAGACGTGGGCATGGGCGGGGTCGGGCAGCAGGAAGACCGTCTCGACGCCGGCCAGGCTCCGGTTCATGATCGCCATCGGCGTCTCGTAGGCGACGTCCACCTGCGATCGGATCCCCTTGACGAGGACGCTGGCGCCGACGTCGGTGCAGTAGTCGACGAGCAGCCCCATGCTCCAGCTGTGCACGCTGACGCTCTCGGGCAGCCCGGCGTCGCGGAGTGCGGCAGTCAGGAGCGAGACCCGCTGCGCCAAGGGCAGGAGCGCTGACTTGTCGGGGTTGTGGACGACGAGGACGTGGACCTCGTCGAAGATGTTGGCCGCCCGGGCGATCACGTCGACGTGACCGAGGGTGACCGGGTCGAACGACCCCGGGACGACGGCGATCCTGCTCATGGCCACACAGTAGCGGCCCGGCCCGGGAGGTTGGCCGAGCATCCGCCGGACGACGCCCGAGGGCTCAGTTCTTGCCCATGGCCTCGCGACCGCGGTCGTCGAGCCGCCTGGCGATGGCCGCGGCGAGGGCGGGGTGGTCGAGGAGGCGCGGGTCGGCGTCGAGCACCTCGGACGCGTGCTCGCGCGCCAGACCGATGAGGTCGCCGTCGCGCGCGACCCGGAGCAGACGGAGCGACGAGCGGCCGCCCGACTGGAGGTCGCCGAGGACGTCGCCCTCCCGCCGGAGGTCGAGGTCGACCTGGGCGAGCTCGAAGCCGTCGAGCGTCGAGGCCACCGCGTCGACGCGTTCGCGGGCGACGGTGTCGCTCGGGGCCGAGGTCACGAGCAGGCAGAGCCCGGCGTGCCCGCCACGACCCACCCGCCCCCTCAGCTGGTGGAGCTGCGAGACGCCGAACCGGTCGGCGTCGAGGACGACCATGGTCGAGGCGTTCGGGACGTCGACCCCGACCTCGATGACCGTGGTGGCGATGAGCATGTCGATCGCGCCCGCCGCGAAGCGCCGCATCACGTCGTCCTTCTCGTCGGACGACATGCGGCCGTGCAGAGGTTCGATGACGAGACCCTCGAGGACGGGCAGGGACGCCGTCAGGGCGAGGACCGCCTCGACGCTCGCCCGGGGCGGGGCCGCGGGTCGCTCGGCTCCGTCGGTCTCGGCGTCCGAGCCGGAGACGGGCTCCGCCTCGTCGCCCGGCTCGCTCGTCGCCGCGTCGATGGCGGGGCAGACGACGAAGACCTGACGGCCCGCCCGGATCTCCTCCGCCGACCGCTGCCAGACGCGGTCGACCCAGCCCGGGTGGTCGGCGAGCGGCACGACGAACGACTCGATGGGACGTCGGCCCTTCGGCAGCTCGGCGATGGTCGAGATGTCGAGGTCGCCGAAGACGGTCATGGCCACCGTGCGCGGGATCGGCGTCGCCGTGAGCACGAGGACGTGCGGCGGGGTCGCACCCTTCTTGCGCAGGGCCTCGCGCTGCTCGACGCCGAAGCGGTGCTGCTCGTCGACGACGACGAGACCGAGATCGAAGAACCCGACGGTCTCGCTGATCAGGGCGTGCGTGCCGACGACGATGTGCGCCTGACCGCTCACGATCGACAGCAGCGCCTTCTTGCGCTGGGCCGTGGTCATCTGCCCGGTCAGCAGCGTCGGCCGGAGTCGCGCGGCGAGATCGGGGCCGAGGGTGGCGGTGATCGACCGGAGATGCTGCGACGCCAGGACCTCGGTCGGGGCGAGGAGCGCCGACTGCCCCCCGCTCTCGGCGACGGCGAGCATGGCCCGCAGGGCGACGAGGGTCTTGCCCGAGCCGACCTCGCCCTGGACGAGCCGGTTCATCGGCACGTCGGCCTCGAGGTCGCGGGTGATCTCGTCGCCGACGAGCCGCTGATCGCCCGTCCGGTCGAACGGCAGCGCCGCGTCGAAGGCGGCCAGCATGCCGTCGGGGGCGGCCCGCCGCGGCGTCGCCGCCGAGCGCCGGACGAGCGCACGCTGCTGGAGCAGTGCGCTCTGCAGCACGAACGCCTCGTCGAAACGGAGGGCGTCTCGGGCCCTCAGATGGTCGCGGTCGGTCTCGGGGCGGTGGATGCGCTCGTACGCCTCGGCGACGGGCATCAGCTCGAGCTCGGCGCGCACGGACGCGGGCACGACGTCATCGATAGGAGGCAGGCCGTCGAGCAGCACCTCGACCGACTTCTGGACCTGCCACGAGGCGACGGACGCGCTGGCCGGATAGATCGGGATCGGTTGACGCGCCCACTTCTGCGCCTCGGCGTCGCCCACCCCGGCGACGGCCTCGTGCGAGGCGTCGAACAGCTCGTAGTCGGGATGAGCCAGCTGCCGCAGCCCGCGGTAGTCGCCCACCTTGCCCGCGAAGATGCCCCGGGCCCCGGGTACGAGGTCGCGGGCCCGCCACGCCTGGTTGAAGAACGTCAGGGTGAGGATGCCCTGCCCGTCGCCGATGCGGACCTCGAGGATCGACCCGCGTCGGGCCCGCATCGTGCGCTCTCGGACGTCGAGCACCTGGGCCACGATGGTGACCGCCTCGCCGAGGGGGAGCTGGTCGAGGGCCGTGAGCTCGCCCCGCCGCGCGTACCGGCGCGGGAAGTGCGTCAGCAGATCGCCGACCGTTCGCAGCCCGAACGCCTTCTGCAGAGCGGTCGCCGTGCGCCCGCCCAGGGCACCGGCGAGGGACGCGTCGAGGGGTGAGTCGGGCACGGACTCACGCTACCGCCCACCCCCGACAGACGCTCCCGACCCGGGCGGCCGTCACAGGGTGTAGCGATACCCCCCGGAGGCGCGGGTCTCCGCGGCGAGCGCCGCACCCCGTCGATCGTCGTCGACCTCGAGACCGCGCAGATGCCGTGACACCGCGCGCGCCGACTCCCGGCAGTAGTCGACGGCCAGGCGACGCTCGGCGTCCGAGTCGGCCCGCCCCTCCTGCAGGGCCGTCGACGCGCGCGACAGGACCGCCGTCTGGGCGTAGATGCCGCTCGCCGCGTCCGCGAGGCGCTTCTGCACGAGCTGCTTCTCCTGGACCCTCTTGCCGTGGCGACGGAGGGCGCCCTCCGCGCGCTCGCGCAGCCGCGAGACCTGCTCGCCGAGCTCGGCGGCCGGCTTGGCCAGCGAGGGATGCACGCCGACCGGCCGGTCGGGGCGGATCCTCCGCTGCACCCGCCCGGCCACGTAAGGCGCGAGCACGCCGAGGGCGCGGCCCGGGGCTCCGATGCTCAACGACGCCACGTCGGGCAGCTCGTCGCTGAGCGACTTGAGGCCGTTCAACGCCACGAAGGCCCGCAGGACGTCGTTGGCGCCCTCGAAGATCGGGAAGATGCGGAAGTCCCGGAGCGCCTTCGCCAGCGGGTGGCCCTCCATGTACGCCTCGCCGCCGTGCAGCTGGACCGCGCGGTTCAGCGCGTACCACCCGGTGTCGCTGGCGGCGACCTTCGTCATGGCCGACTCGAGGGCGAAATCGGTGTCGCCGCGGTCGACGAGACCCGTGGTGAGATACGACATCGACTCGACGCCGTAGATCTGGCGCGTCATCCAGGCGAGCTTGTCGCCGACCATCTCGAAGTCCGCGAGCGGTCTGCCGAACTGACGACGCGCCTCCGTGTGCTCGAGGCTCAGCTCGAGGAACCTCTTCATGCCGCCCGCGATGGCCGTCCCCATCGACATGCGCCCGTTGTTGAGCGTGTTGACCGCGATGCGGAAGCCGTCGCCGGGCTCGCCGAGCAGGTTCTCGGCCGGCACGCGGACGTCGGTGAACCGGACGCGCTGCAGGCGATTGGCCTTGAGGCCGTGCGTCTCGAACCGCGGCCCCGTGCTGAGCCCGTCCATCCCCTTCTCGACGATCAGCGCGACGTGCCCCAGGTCGCTCTGCGCGAAGACCGTCAGCACGTCGCCGTCGCCGTTGCCGATCCAGCGCTTCTCGCCGTTCAGCAGCCAGCTGCCGTCGCTCTGCCGCTCCGCCCGGGTCTCGAGCGCGTAGGCGTCGCTGCCCACGTTGGGCTCCGTCAGGACGAAGGCGGCGAGCTTCCGACCGCTGGCCAGGTCGGGCAGCCAGCGGGCCTTCTGATCGTCGGTGCCGAAGAGGTGGAGGGGCTTCGTGCCGATGGACTGGTGGACGCCCATGACCGTGGCGAGCGTGCCGTCGACCCGACCGAACTCCTCGTAGACCCGGCAGTACGCGCTCTGTCCGAGACCCAGCCCGCCGTACTCCTCCGAGACGAACAGGCCCATGAGCCCGCGCTCGCCGAGCTCGCGGACGAGATCGTCGCCGATCCACCCGTCGCGTTCCGCCTTCAGGGGGTCGTAGCCGGACAGGACCTCGCGCGCCGAGGCCGAGATCGTCTCGACCTTCTTCTTCTCGTCGGCGGACATCTGCGGATAGGGCAGGACGAGCTCCGAGGCGATGCGCCCCGCGAACATCGACTTGGTGAAGGAGGGACGGATGGTCCGATCGACGCTGGTCATGCTCAGGGATGCTGCTCGACTCGACGGGACGCGCCAAGTCGCTTGTGCGACATCCACGAAGACGGGCGTGGCACCGCGCGACCGACTTGTCGGGTTGCGCGAAGCCGGCCCCGACGACCTGGCAAGGTTGTCCCCATGTCCCGCATCATCTCCGGCTTCGCCGACAACCTCACGCTCGTCGTCCCGAAGGTCGGCACGAGGCCCACGAGCGACCGCGTGCGGGAGGCCCTCTTCTCGTCGCTCGACGCCCGCGACGAGATCCGAGGGCGAGCCGTGCTCGACCTCTACGCCGGGACGGGCGGGCTGGGGCTCGAGGCGGCCTCGCGCGGGGCCGCGTCGGTCACGCTCGTCGAGAAGTCGCCCGCCGCCGCCAAGGTGCTGCGCCGGAACGCCGACGCGGTGCTCGCACGGGCGCCGAAGCCGCCCCGAGGCGCGCCGCCGCGCGTCGACCTCGTCGTGCAGTCGGTGCGGTCGTTCCTCACCGGCTCGGGCGCCCTCGTCGACCTGGTCTTCTTCGACCCGCCTTACGAGCTCACGACGGACGAGCTGGCCGACGATCTGTCGGCTCTCGTCCCGCTCCTCGCACCCGAGGCCCTCGTGGTCGTCGAGCGGGCGAGCCGCGACGGCGCGCCCCGCTGGCCCGACGGACTGAGCCTCGACGTCAAGAAGCAGTACGGCGACACGACCGTCTGGTTCGCCGTCCGCGACTGACCCGCGAGAGGCCGTGCGGGCGACGGACGGCGTCAGCCGCGGTCTCCGGACCACCGGCGGTACGGGTCCCAGCCCCCGGTCGCACCGGGATCGACACCGTCGACCGTGACCGGCGGCGAGCCCGGATCGGCTGCGCGGACCGTTCCGATCGCGCGGAATCCTCCCGGCAGGAGGGAGTCGGGCGGGAACGTCGCGAACAGCGAGTGATCCTCGCCGCCGGAGAGGGCGGCCGTCGGGTCGGTGCCGAGCGCCCCGGAGTCGAGGTCGATCACGACGCCGCTCGCCCGGGCCACCCGACCCGCGTCGAGGGCCAGACCGTCGGACAGATCGAGCATCGCGGTCGCACCGGCCCGCGCGGCCAGGGGTCCGTCGGCCACGGGCGGGGTGGGCGCCAGCTGCCAGCCGACATCGGAATCGCGTCCGCGCAGACCCGCTGCGGCCACCGCGTCGGGCGCGCCGTCGTGATCGACGCCGAGGCGGAACAGGAGCGCCAGCCCCCGAGCCGCCCGTCCGAGCGGACCCGAGACGGCCACGACGTCACCCGCGGACGCCCCGTCGCGGGTGACGGGACGACGCCCTTCGAGATCGCCGAAGGCCGTCACGGCGATCGTCAGCGTCGCCGAGACCGACAGATCGCCGCCGACCACGCCGCAGCCCGGCGCCATCACGGCGCACGCGTCGCGCAGCCCGTCGGCCAGGGCCTCGAGGTCGGCCACCGGGGTCTCCCCCGGCACCGCGAGCGCGACGACGAGCGCCGTCGGCACCGCTCCCATCGCGGCGACGTCGGCGAGGTTCGAGGCGGCGGCCTTCCAGCCGAGGTCGTACGGCGACGACCAGGCCAGACGGAAGTCGGGGCCGTGCACCATCAGATCCGTCGTCACGACGAAGCGGCCGTCGGGCGCCGACACGACGGCGGCGTCGTCGCCCGGTCCGAGGTCCGTGCGCGAGCCTCGGGGCAGTCGGGGCAGGATGCGCGCGAGCGTCTCGAGCTCACCGGCCCCCTGCACCGTCACGGGTGGTTCGACGTCGACCGACGTGGCGGGGTGCTCCATGGAGACGACGGTAGCCTGAACAGCGTGCCCAGCCCGACCAGGCGACCCCGTCGCCGCCTCCTCAGCCTGCTCGCCGCCGGCGCCGTGGTCGTACCCGCGCTCGCCGGCTGCACGGCCGCCGTGCCCCTGACCGCCGCGGCCGACGCGAACGACCCGGCCTGCGCCCAGGTGACGGTGCACCTCCCCGAGAAGGTCGGCCCCGAGAGCGCGCCCTACGAGCGCCGTGAGACCGACGCCCAGGCCACCGGTGCGTGGGGCACGCCGAGTCAGGTGCTGCTGCGATGCGGCGTCGAGGCTCCCGCCGTCTCGGATCTGCCGTGCTACCCGGTCAGCGGCGTCGACTGGCTAGCCGACCAGGATTCCGACGACCCGGACACCTACGTCTTCACGACCTACGGGCGGACCCCCGCCGTCCAGGTCGTCGTCACGGCCGAGGCGGGCAGCAGCGCGCTGTTCGACCTGGCGGACGCGGTGGGGTACCTGCCGAACGACGGCCGCGGCTGCGTCGGCGTCGAGGACCTCCCCGGCACCGAGGCGACGCCGGCCCCCTGAGTCGGCCCGCGCCTCCTCGGCTCAGGTCTCGGCGGCGCTCTCAGCGCTCGGTCTCGAGGCCCAGTTCGATCAGCTCGGTGATGAGCTCGGGGTAGCTGAGGCCGCTGGCGAGCCAGCAGGCCGGGAACATCGAGATGGGCGTGAAGCCGGGCATCGTGTTGATCTCATTGATCACCCAGCCGTCGTCGGTCAGGAAGAAGTCGACCCGCGACAGGCCCGTGCCGTCGACGGCCTCGAAGGCGAGAGCGGCGAGGCGCTGCATCTCGGCCAGGTCATCTGCCGCGAGCTCGGCCGGGCAGACGAGGTCGGCGCCCGGCGCACCGAGGTACTTGGACTCGAAGTCGTAGAAGGTCTCGCCGCCGAGGACGATCTCGCCGCCCACGGACGTGCGCGGAGCACCCCCGTCGCGGCCGCCGAGCACGGCGCACTCGATCTCGCGGCCGACGACCGCGGCCTCGACGAGCACCTTGCCGTCTTCTGCCAGACCGACCTCCATCGCGGCGGCGAGACCGGCCTCGGAGTCGACCCGGGACACCCCGACGCTCGACCCCGCACGCGCGGGCTTGACGAACACCGGGAAGCCGAGATCGGCGACGTCGGCCGTCACCTGGGCGGGGTCGTCCTGCCAGGCCCGCCGGCGGACGGTGCGCCACGGGGCCACGGCGATGCCGGCCGCCTGGAGCACCGTCTTGGTGAAGTGCTTGTCCATTCCCACCGAGGAGGCGAGCAGACCGGCCCCGACGTACGGCAGGCCCACGAGCTCGAGGAGGCCCTGGACGGTGCCGTCCTCGCCGAACCGGCCGTGGAGGATCGGGAACACGACATCGACCGCGCCGAGCAGGCGCACGCTGCCGTCGGGTTCGACGACCGAGAGCTCGCGACTCGAGGTCGACTCCGGCCAGTGCACCCGCGTGCCGTTGTCGACGACGCCCGGGAGGGAGTCGGCGGAGAGCGAGAAGGCCCCGGCGTCGTCGGGCTGCAGGGTGAAGGCGCCGTCCCGGGTGATGCCGACGGGGACGACGTCGTACCGATCACGGTCGATCGCGGACAGCACGCCGCCGGCGGTCGCGCAGCTGATGGCGTGCTCGCTCGACCGCCCGCCGAAGAGGACGACGACGGTCTGCTTGTGCCCGGCGGGGGCTGAGACGGCCGTCGTGGCCCCGGTCTCTGCGGGGCTCGTCGGATCGATGCTCATCGGGGTCCCTCTCGGGTGGTCGGCGGGCGCGGGCCCCGGCGTCGAGCCGCACCGGGGGCGCGCCGTCGACCGGAGGTCACTCGCCCTGGGGCTCGCTGGTCTCGGTGAGGTGCGGAGCGATGTTCCGCGGGTCAAGCGTACCGGCGAGCACCTCGGCCACCTGCTGCACGATGGGCATGTCGACGCCGCGGCTGCGGGCGAGCTCGAGGATGGGCGCGACCGACGCGAGGCCCTCGGCGGTCTGGTTCATCTGACGGACGACGTCGCCGAACGCGTACCCCTGCCCCAGGAGGCGTCCCGCCGTGTTGTTGCGCGACAGCGGGGACTCGCAGGTGGCGATGAGGTCGCCGAGCCCGGCGAGCCCGGCGAGCGTCTCGGCCTTGGCCCCGAACGAGACGGCGAAGGCCGTCATCTCGGCCAACCCGCGGGTGATGATCGAGGCCTTGGTGTTCTCTCCGTAGCCGACCCCGTCGACGATGCCGATGGCGACCGCGATGAGGTTCTTGAGCACTCCCCCGAACTCCGTGCCGATGACGTCGGTGTTGACGAACGAGCGGAAGTACGGGTTGGTGGCCGTGGCCGCCACGAGGGTCGCGGTCTCGAGGCTGTGGGACGACACCACGGCCGCCGTCGGCTGCCTCTTAGCGATCTCGAGGGCGAGGTTCGGGCCGGACGCGACGGCGATGAGGGACCTGTCGACGTCGAGCTCGCTCTCGATCACCTGACTCATCCGGAGACCGGTCGCCTTCTCGACGCCCTTCATGAGGCTGACGACGGGGACGCCGTGCGGGACGAGCGAGCGGATGGCCGTGAGGTTGTCGCGCAGCGTCTGACTCGGGACCGAGAGGTAGACCTGCTCGGCGCCGTCGAGGGCGGTCGCGACGTCGGACGACGCCACGAGCGTGCGGGGGAGGTTGATGCCCGGCAGGTAGTCCGTGTTGCGCTTGCTCTCGGTGATCTCGCGAGCAACCTCGGGCCGCCGCGCCCAGAGCGTGACGTCGGCGCCGCCCTCCGCCAGGACCTTGGCGAAGGTGGTGCCCCAGCTGCCCGACCCGAGCACGGCGACCCGGCGCGGGACGGACTCGCGCATGACGATCGAGATCGCCTCGGTCGTCACGGCGCCCTCCCCGAGGGCCTCGATGGCGCCTTCGCGCGATTCCGAGCTACTCAAAGCTGCCGGTCTCCCTCTGCTCGTTCTTGGACGGGTTCCATCGTTCGGCGGGCGCCTCCTCGTGTCGGATCCGCTCGAGGAGGGCGGTGATCGACTCCATGACGAGCGCCGTGGCCTCGGTCATGGACGCCTGATCGAGGGGCCTGTCGCGGTACGGCGAGAGGTCGACGGGATCGCCGACGATCACGGTGATGCGCTTCCGGGGGAACGGCCTGAGCTTCGACGAGTACCGCCCCATGAGCTCCTGGCTGCCCCAGTGGGCGACGGGGATGATCGGCACGCCGGCCGCCAGCGCCAGTCGCACCGCACCGCTCTTGCCCTTCATGGGCCAGAGGTCGGGATCGCGGGTCAGGGTGCCCTCGGGGTAGACGATGACGCCGCCGCCGACGGCCGTCAGCCGACCGGCGGCGCCCAACGGATCGCTGTCATGGGTGCGCCCCGCGCGCTCGACGGGGATGTGACCCATGGCGTGCATCAGCCGGCCGAAGATCGGCACCCGGAAGAGAGAGGCCTTCGCCATGAACCGGGGCAGACGACCGAAGCGCCACATCACGCGGCCGACCACGACGGGGTCGATGTTGGTGATGTGGTTCGGCGTCAGCACGAACGAGCCCGACGCGGGCAGCTTGTGCCCGTCGACGACGTCGATCTTGGCCATCAGGTCGAACAGCGGCGCCGCCGGAGTCGCGAGGACCCGGAGGACCGCGCCCTTCTCTGGGCGGCGCTCACCCGGGCCGACCGGGACGACGGGGGCGTCGGGGTCGCCGTGGGGTGCCACGCGGGGATCAGCCCTTGAAGTCGAAGTCGGCGCCCAGCTTGCGGAGCTTCGCGATGAAGTGCTCGTAACCGCGGCTGATGATGCCGACGTTGCTGATCTTCGACTCGCCCTCGGCGGTCAGCGCGGCGATCAGGTGGCTGAAGCCGCCCCGCAGATCGGGGACGCGGATGTCGGCGCCGTGCAGCGCCGTCGGGCCGTTGATGACCGCGGCCTGCTCGAACTCACGACGGGCGACGCGTCGGTCGTGACCGGGGAGTCCGTCTTTGTGCACCGTGATGTCGGCGCCCATGTCGTTGAGCGCCTCGGTGAACTGGAAGCGGTTCTCGTAGACGGTCTCGTGCACGATCGATGTGCCCTGCGCCTGCGTGAGGGCCACGATGAGCGGCTGCTGCCAGTCGGTCATGAAGCCGGGGTGGACGTCGGTCTCGACGACGACCGGCTTGAGGTCGCCACCGGGGTGGAAGAAGCGGATGCCGTCCTCGTGGACGTCGAAGTCGCCGCCGACCTTGCGGAAGACGTTGAGGAACGTCATCAGGTCCTTCTGGTCGGCGCCCTCGACGAAGATGTCGCCCTTGGTGGCCAGGGCCGCGGCGGCCCAGCTGGCGGCCTCGTTGCGGTCGTTGATCGCGCGGTGCGTGTACCCGCGGAGCTTCTCGACGCCCTCGATGAAGATCACGCGGTTCGGCTCGACGGAGACGATCGCGCCCATCTTCTGGAGGATGGCGATGAGGTCCATGATCTCGGGCTCGATGGCCGCGTTGCGCAGCTCGGTCACGCCGGTCGCGAGGACCGCCGTGAGCAGGACCTGCTCGGTCGCCCCGACGCTCGGGTAGGGCAGCTCGATGTTCGCACCGGCGAGACCGTTCGGCGCGGTGAGGTGGATGCCGTTGTACGACTTGTCGACGACGGCGCCGAAGGCGCGGAGGGCGTCGAGGTGGAAGTCGATCGGGCGGTCGCCGATGCGGCACCCTCCGAGATCGGGGATGAAGGCCTCGCCGAGGCGGTGCAGCAGCGGGCCGCAGAAGAGGATCGGGATGCGGCTCGAGCCGGCATGCGCGTCGATCTCGGCGAAGTGGGCCGACTCGACGTTCGACGGGTCGAGGATCATCTCGCCGCGAGCGGGGTCGGTGATGCGGACGCCGTGGACGGAGAGCAGCCCGCGGACGACGTTGACGTCGCTGATGTCGGGCACATCGCGCAGGATGCTCGGAGTGTCGCCCAGGAGGGCCGCGACCATGGCCTTGGTCGCCAGGTTCTTGGCGCCGCGCACCTCGATGCGACCGATCAGCGGCTTGCCGCCGCGGATGACGATCTCGTCGGACTTGAGGCCCACACGGGCCCCGGCTGCTGCTGCGTCTTGGATGAGCGAGTTCACTTACTTCACCGGCAATGTCTTCGGGCGCCAGGCGGCGCGGCGGGATTCGAATTCTGTGATGGCCGCTTCGTCGCGGAGGGTCAGGCCGATGTCGTCCAGGCCTTCGAGGAGTCGCCACTTAGTGTAAGCATCGACCTCGAACGGGACTGACAGGTCGCCGAGCGTGGCGCGTTGCGACGCGAGGTCGACCGTGATCTCGACCCCGGGCGAGGCCTCGACCGCGGCCCACAGGCGCTCGATGTCGTCTTCGGCGACCATGGCGGCGAGGAGCCCCTGCTTGCCCGAGTTGCCGCGGAAGATGTCACCGAAGCGGGCGCTCAGGACGACGTCGAAGCCGAAGTCGCGGAGGGCCCAGACGGCGTGCTCGCGGCTCGAGCCCGTGCCGAAGTCCGGCCCGGCGATCAGGACGCGGGCGCCCTGGTACTCGGGTCGGTTGAGGACGAAGTCGGGGTCTTGACGGGCGGAGAAGAACAGGGCGTCTTCGAAGCCCGTCTTCGTCACCCGCTTGAGGAACTCGGCCGGGATGATCTGGTCGGTGTCGACGTTCGACCGCTTCAGCGGCGCCGCCACCCCGGTGACGGTGGTGAACTTCTCCATCAGAGCGCGCCTCCTGCGGGGGTGCCGGTCAGGCGTTCGGCGAGGGCATCGCCGATCGGGGTGTCGGAGGCGAGATCCCACGGGGACGACAGCGTGCCGCGGACGGCGGTCGCCGCCGCGACGAGCGGAGAGACCAGGTGGGTGCGACCGCCCTTGCCCTGCCGCCCCTCGAAGTTGCGGTTCGAGGTCGACGCGCAGCGCTCGCCCGGGGCCAGCTGGTCGGGGTTCATGCCGAGGCACATCGAGCAGCCGGCGAATCGCCACTCGGCCCCGAAGTCGGTGAACACCTTGTCGAGACCCTCGGCCTCGGCCTCGAGCCGCACCCGCGCGGACCCCGGCACCACCATCACCCGCACGCCCTCGGCCTTCGTGCGCCCGCGGATGATCGAGGCGAAGGCGCGCAGGTCCTCGATGCGGCTGTTCGTGCACGACCCCATGAAGACGGCGTCGACGGCGATGTCCTTCATGGCCGTGCCGGCCTCGAGGGCCATGTACTCGAGGGCCCGCGATGCCGCGGCGCGCTCGTTCGGGTCGACGATCGCCGCCGGGTCGGGCACGGAGTCGCTCAGCGAGACGCCCTGACCCGGGTTCGTGCCCCAGGTGACGAACGGCTCGAGCTCGTCGGCGTCGAGGAAGATCTCGGCGTCGAAGACGGCGTCGTCGTCGGTCGGGAGGGTGTCCCAGTAGGCCACCGCGTCGTCCCAGTCGGCCCCCTCGGGGGCGTGCTGGCGACCCCGGAGGTAGTCGTAGGTGGTCTCGTCGGGGGCGACCATGCCCGCGCGGGCGCCGGCCTCGATGGACATGTTGCAGATCGTCATCCGCCCCTCCATCGAGAGGGAGCGGATCGCGCTGCCGCGGTACTCGAGCACGTAGCCCTGACCGCCGCCCGTGCCGATCTGGGCGATGACGGCCAGGATGATGTCCTTCGCCGTGACACCGGGCCGGAGGGTGCCCTCGACCGTCACCGCCATCGTCTTGAAGGGCTTGAGGGGCAGGGTCTGCGTCGCCATGACGTGCTCGACCTCGCTCGTGCCGATGCCGAACGCCATGGCGCCGAAGGCCCCGTGCGTCGAGGTGTGCGAGTCGCCGCAGACCACGGTGATGCCGGGCATCGTCAGGCCGAGCTGCGGACCGACGACGTGGACGATGCCCTGCTCGGCATCGCCGAGAGGGTGCAGACGCACGCCGAACTCGGCCGTGTTGCGGCGCAAGGTCTCGATCTGCGTGCGGCTGGTCAGATCGGCGATCGGCCGGTCGATCGCCAGCGTGGGCGTGTTGTGGTCTTCGGTCGCGATCGTCAGATCGGTGCGACGCAGCGGCCGCCCGGCCTGACGGAGGCCGTCGAAGGCCTGCGGGCTCGTGACCTCGTGGACGAGGTGGAGATCGATGTAGAGAAGGTCGGGGGCGCCGTCTTCGCCCTTGACGACCACGTGGTCGTCCCATACTTTCTCGGCCAGCGTTCTACCCACGGGCCCACCTCTCTCGATGTCTGCTGCTCGGATGATCGTCGAAGTCTACGCCAGCGTCGGGCGCGGGTCCTCGGTCTCGGGGGGCAACGCGCGGGGCCGGTCCGCCCATTCCCGGCGGACGGGCGAGCACCGACGCGGCCGGCTCCGAATACCATGACGGCAGTCGTCGGACGCACCGGCGGCGCCGCTCGACGAGGAGGTCGACCCGCTCGTGTCCGACCCCCTGCCCGGCCCCGCGCGCGACCCGGCGCGACGGCTGCGCGCCGTCCGCGGTCGACGCGCTCCGCGCCTCCTCGGGGGCTACCTGGCGCTGCTCGTCGCCACGGCCATCGTGCTGGTCGCGGGGTGGGCGGCCGACCCCGAGTACGGCGCGGAGCCGCCGTGGCGCGGACTCGTCGTCGACGACCTGCGCTCGGCGCCGGGCGAGACCCTCTGGTCGCTCGACCTCGCGGCGCTGCTGGCCCCCGAGGCGCCCGCGCACTGCGTGCACCTCTGGCCGTCCCCCGCCGAGTCCGGTCTCGTCGCCGTCACCACCTCGATCGACCTCGACCTCGAAGCCGACGTGGACCTCCGCGCCGACGATCTCGCGGAGGCCGCCGAGTGCCGCACCGCCGCGTTCGCCCACGACACGAGCCGCGTCGCCCTCGTCGACGTCCGGACGGGACTCGCCCTCTGGGTGCACGACCTCGTCGAGGACGTCCCCGACGCCGACCCGACGAGCATCCCGTCGGCCCAGGTGGTGCCGGCGGCGGGCCGCGTGCTCGTGCAGACTCAGTCCGACCGGGGGCTCGTCCAGGCGGCGCTGGCGCTCGACGACGGACGCCACCTCGAGACCGCCCGCGAACGCCGCGACCTGCCGAGCGTCAGCGTCGCCACGCTCGGCCGCCTCCAGCTGCGCTCGGCGGCGGCTGCGGTCGGCGACCCCGACGCCTACGCGCTCGTCGACGCCGCCGCGCTGACCGTGCCGGTCTGGCGCGGGTCGGCGGATCGGGGCCGCACCCCCCTGCTGGTGCCCGGCGCCCTCGTCGTGCCCATCGAGGGACGCTCGATCAGGGTCGACGGGCGCACCGGCGAGATGACGCCGTACCGATCGACTCCCGATCTGGTGGCGGCCGGCTCACCGGCACCGGGCGGCGACGACGACCTGTTCGCCGTGCGCTCCGGCCCGGGCGGCCGCGTCGTCTCGGCGCTCGACCGCGACGGCGCCGCCCGATGGGCGCGCCCCCTCGACGCCCGCTCGATCGCCGCGACGCGCGGGTGCCTGCTCGTGACCTCCGACGACGACACGACGACGTGCCTGCGGCCCTCCGACGGCACGACGCGCTGGTCCGTCGACGGTGCGGCCACGACGGCCCGCGGGGTGCCCGGCCAGGTGTCCGACGACGTCTACGGCATCGCCCGTCGCGACGGTCGACCGCGGCTCACGGCGCTCGACGGCCTCACCGGGCGGTCGGTGTTCGACGTGCCCGCGGGTGATCTCGAGACGGTCGTGGCGGCCTCGCGCACCGTCGTCTACCTGGCGATGGGCTCCTCGCCGCAGAGCAGGGCCGTGGCCGCCCACGACGCCGCCTCGGGGCGCCGGCTCTGGACGCTCCGTTCGGCCGGCAGCGTCTCGTTCTGGGGCGGGGCGCTCGTCGAGGTCGACGGGGTGGGCGTCGCTCGACGGCTCGGCGGCGGTCAGCGGATCGGGGCGACCTCATGATCCGGCCGCCCGACCGGCGAGCCGAGGAGGCGCGCGCCGGCGCCCGACGGACGTCCCGTCGACCGAGCGGTCGCCTCCGTTCGCGCTGGCACCGCGCCTCCTCGGCCCGCCGCATCGCGACCGCCTACCTCGTCGGCGTGATCGTCACCGTCGTCGTGATCGTCGCGCTCGTGCCCGGGCAGCCGCGGTACGGGGCGGACCCGCCGTGGCGCGGCGTCGCGGTGGACGACCTGCGGGAGGCCCCAACGGCCAGCGGCTGGTCGATCGACCTCGGTGCCGCGCTCGCGCCCGGGACGCCGGCGGAGTGCCTGCGGTTCCGGGACGAGCCGATCGACGATCGTCGGGTGCTGCTGCGTGCGGCCGGCGCGTGGACCTACGGCTTCGCCAACGACGGCGACTGCGGCGGGGCCACGGCGGGCGTGGGCACTCGACTGGCGTCGTTCGACACCGACCTCGGGCGCGTGCTGTGGGTGTACGACGTGGCCGACGACCTCCAGGCGCTCGGGCTGCGGGGCCCGGTGGAGCTCGCGTCGGCCACGGTCGTCGACGACGCCCGCATCGTCGTGGTGCGGGCCCGGGCGGGCGGCCAGACGGTCCTCGTCACCCTCGACGCGACCACCGGTGAGCTGAGGCAGCGGACGGCGCCGGTGACGACGGTCGACTCGGAGCAGTTCCAGACGGCGGGCCGGACGGTGATGACCGGCGGGCAGACGGCCGAGGGCGCGACGTTCGCGTTCCAGCTGCGCGACGTCCGCGATCTCGACCTCGTGCTCTGGGCCGGCCCCGGGAGTCTCGAGGGCCAGGCCCTCGCTCTGCCGGACCGCCTCGTGGTCGCCCGCCCGGGAGGCACGGTGCAGGTCGGACTCGACGGTCGCGAGACCCCGTGGCGCGGGGACCTCGCCGCGCTCGGGGGCTACGTCGCCCGCCCGGACTCGATCGTGGGGCCGGTCCGCGGCGTCGACCGGGGCTTCGCCGCCGTCGACTTCGACGGACGCCCGATCTGGAGCTCCACCCCGGCGGCGTCGGGCTCGTACTCGACGTCGCGGACGTGCCTCACCGTCACCGATCTGAGCGACGACCAGCTCAGCTGCGTCGACTGGAGCACCGGGGAGGTGCGGTGGTCGAGGCCGGCGGACGGGGCCTCGAGCGCCGACGGGCTGCCCGGGCAGACCGACGACACGGTGTACGCCACCGTCACCGCACCCGGCGCCGGCCCGCAGTCGGTCGTCGCCCTCGACGGCGAGACCGGGGCCGCCCGCGCGACCATCGCCCTGCCGGACGGCGCGGTGGTGGTCGCCGCGTCGCGCACCGTCGGGTACGCCCTCGCCTTCGGCAGCTCGGGCGGGCGCTCGACCCTCGTCGGGTTCGACCTCGCGACGGGCGAGACGCTGTGGTCGTTCGCGGGTCAGCTGCAGATCGGCACTTGGGCCGGGCGCTTCGTCGAGGTCGACGTGGACGGGGTGGCCCGTCTGCTGGAGGGGACGGCCCGGAACGTCGTGCCCTCGCGGTGACGGACCGAGCGGGCGGCGGTTCTCGGGGGTGCCGGGTGCCGGTGCCGGGTGCCGGCGGCCCGCAGGCGCGGGGAGACGACGAAACCCGCTCAGCCTGAGCTGAGCGGGTTTCGTGGTTGTGACCCCAACGGGATTCGAACCCGTGTTACCGCCGTGAGAGGGCGACGTACTAGGCCGCTATACGATGGGGCCGTATTTGCAACTCGTCGAGTATGCCACAGCTGTCGAGCGCCGCACAAATCGAGCCGACGGCGCGGCGCGAGCCTGAGGCCCCCACGGGGGTGTCCCGTCAGGCACACCCTCGCAGCATCCCGTCCGGGTACACCGACGACTGACGACTCGCCCGCGAGGAGCGGCTCGGCGAAGGGTGTCACATCAGTGCCTCCCTCAGGACTCCCGTCCGGGGTTTCGTGGCATCCAGGCGATGACGACATCGTCGAGCACGCACCAGGCAGGAGAAGAGTGATGGCAGACCAGCCCAAGCAGGTCGGGGGCGGACGGAACATGTTCGGGGACTTCGCCCCGAAGCTCGCCGCCCTCACCGACGACGTCCTCTTCGAGGACGTCTGGAACCGCGCGGAACTGTCCGCACGCGACCGCAGCCTGATCACCGTCGCCGTCCTCGTCCGCTTCGCCCCGGGCGCCCGTACCGCGTGGCACTCCCACGAGAAGGGCCAGTACCTGCGCGTCACCGCCGGCGTCGGCCGCTTCGGCACCCGCGACGGTCGGATCATCGACGTCCACCCCGGTCAGACGATCTACACCCCGCCCGGCCAGGTGCACTTCCATGCCGCCGCCCCCGGCGTCTTCATGGAGCACATCGCGATGCTCGAGAACGGCGACGACCCGGCCAGCACCACCACCTGGCTCGAGCACATCACCGACGATGACTTCGCGGGCAGATGAGAAGTGCAGTCACGGGCCTGCCGCTCCGTGCCGCTCCTGGACGGTGCGCGACAGGGAAGGAGAATCGATGACCAGCTTCAGCAGCGACACCCTCGCGAGAGTCGCCGAGAGCGACGACTGACCGACACCTCCTCGAGTCGGGCGGATCGCCGGGGCCTCCCTGGGCACGACGCGCTGCTCGATTCGAGCGCGCCCGTCACCCCGAGCAGGACCAGCGCGTCATCCGTCGCGATCGCAGGCGGAGCACCCGGCGCGCGAGGCCGTCCGATACCGCCCGGGCGGGAGCGGACGTTCGCGGCTGAAGGCTCGATCAAGAGTGGAGTCCGCCTTCCGCAGCAGCCGGTGTATCGTTCACGTCACCGAGGTAAAAGGCGTCGCGCTCTGCGACGCACCCGCACGCGGCATCGAACGAGTCGCCACTTCTTCCCAGAAGGAGTGCGTCTCGTGCCACCCAGCCCCTCTCTCCCCCGCGGCCGGCGGGTCGCCGCCGACGCGCCTCCCCGGCTGTCCGATGCGTCGATCGCCCTGGCCGGGCTGTCCGCGGTGTTCCTGTTCGAGATGCTCGACACCTCGGTGCTGAACGTCGCGCTGCCGACGATCGGCCGCGAGCTGGACTCGTCGACCACGGGGCTGCAGTGGGTGTCCGGCGCATACGCGGTCGCCTTCGGCGCGCTCATGCTGCTCTTCGGCGCCGTCGCCGACCGGGTGGGACGCCGCCGGGTGATGCTCGTCGGCCTCGCGCTCCTCGCCGTGGCGAGCCTCGCGACCGTGGCGGTCACGACCACCGAGCAGCTCATCGCCGTCCGGGTGCTGACGGGTGTCGCCGCGGCGATGACCACCCCCGGGTCGATGGCGCTGGCGTTCCGGCTGTTCGACGACGAGGGCCTGCGCGTGCGGGCCCTGACGGTGATCTCGACCGCGGGGCTCGTCGGCCTGGCCGTCGGCCCGACCGTCGGCGGGTTCGTGCTCGCCATCGCTCCGTGGCAGGTGCTGCTGCTGGCCGACGTGCCGATCGCCGCGCTGGCGTTCGTCGGCATCCGATCCGGGGTCGCTCCGGATGCCCCCGCGGGGCTGCGGCACGACCCCGTCGACGTGGGCGGCGCTCTGCTCGGGGCCGCGACCGTGACGGGGCTGCTCGTGACGCCGACCGTCGTCGTGGGGGCGACCACCGCCTCCTCGTGGGGGTGGGTCGCCGTCGCCCTGACCGTCGCATGCGGGGTCGGATTCGTCGTGCGCGTGCGGACCGCGCGGCACCCGGTGGTCGACCTGCGTCTGCTCGCCCGCCCCCTGGTGTCGAGCGGGCTGGCGTTCAAGGCCGCGTCGGGCCTCGCCGTCGCCGGGATGTCGTACCTCGTGACGCTGCAGCTGCAGTTCGCCTGGGGCTGGCCGCCGGCCCTCGCCGCCGTCGGCACGTCGCCGCAGGTCGTCGTGCTCCTGGCCGGAGGGCGCCTCGTGGGGCCGTTCGTGCAGCGGGTCGGCCTGAGCCGCGCCGCATGGGTCAGCGCGGTCACGGTCGTGTCGGGCCTCGTGGTCTTCGGCGCCCTGAGTCGTCACGGGTACGTCTGGGTGCTCGTCGCGCTCGTGCTCGTCGCCGCCGGCATGCGCGTCGTCGGCGTCGTCGCAGGCGCCTCCGTGCTCACGGGCCTCCCCGTCGACCGCACCTCGATGGGCGCGGCCCTCGTCGACACCTCGAGCGAGCTCGCCGGCGGGGTCGCGATCACCGCCGCGGGAACCATCGTCGCCGCGTTCGTCACCGGGAGCATCACGACCGTCCCGTGGACGGCCCCGCGTCTCTCAGGATTCGAGGACGCCCTCACCATCGCCGGGCTCGGCCTCGCGGCCGTCGCCGCCGTGCTCGTCGCGGTCGGCATGCTGCGGGCGCGGACGTCCGACGCGCCGGCCAGCACGGCCACCCCCGCCGGATCGACCACCCGTGCCCCTTCGACCGCATCCGCCCCTTCGACCGCCATCGCCACCCCTGCCGAGGAGTCCTCCCGTGCCTGACACCATCCCCCTGCCCCGCCCGCCGTTCGACCCCGAGTTCGTGCCCTTCCTGGAGGCGATGGACGCCCGCGGCCGCTTCCGGCTCGAGACCGGGATGCTGCCGCGGATGCGACAGCTGGACATGACGGAGGCGCAGCTCGACGAAGGACTGCGAGCTCGCGGTCTCGAGAGGCGCAGCATCACCGTGCCCGGGCACCTCGGCGAGCCGATCGCCCTCGCGGTCGTCCAGCGCATCGGCCGCACCGGGACGGCGGCCTGCGCCTTCGCCGTCCACGGGGGCGGCATGATGTTCGGTCACCACCTCGGCGATCTCGATTCGTACGACGACTGGCTGCTCGTGCACGACGTCGTCCTCGTCAGCCCCGATTACCGTCTCGCCCCGGAGCACCCCGACCCGTACCCGGTCGAGGACTGCTACGCCGGCCTGGTCTGGACCGCCGAGCACGCCCACGAGCTCGGCATCGACCCGGAGCGGATCGTCCTCGTCGGCCAGAGCGCCGGCGCCGGACTCGCGGCGGGCACGGCGCTCCTCGCCCGCGACAGGAACGGGCCGGCGGTCGTCGGGCAGGTGCTCGTCAGCCCCATGCTCGACGATCGCGACGAGACCCTCTCCGCCCGGCAGTTCGACGGGGTGGGCGTCGCCGACCGCGAGATGACCCGTTTCGGCTGGGACGCCTACCTCGGCCACCGTCGCGGCGGAGACGATGTGTCGATCCACGCCGCTCCGGGCCGTGCGACCGATCTCGCCGGCCTGCCGCCGGCGTACCTGGACTGCGGCAGCACCGAGGTGTTCCGCGACGAGACCGTCGCCTACGCCACCGCGCTCTGGGCGGCGGGCGTCCAGGCGGAGTTGCACGTGTGGCCCGGGGCGTTCCACGGGTCGACGAGCATGATGCCGGAGGCGACCCTGTCTCGCAGGGCCGTCACCGCTCTCCGCGACTGGACCGAGCGCCTCCTCGGCACGACGCACTGACCGGAGAAAGGGGGCGAACCGAGCTGCCCATCAGCCCGGCAGCCGAGGAGAGGCACCGGGCCCTGTGGTCGCTCCCGTGTCGGGCCCGGTCGGTCCGATTCGAGATCACCACTTGCGGTCACCGGGAACGAGGCGGCAGTCTTGGTCGATCCTGAGGGGGACATCATGAACACAGCCGCAGTCGTCATCATCCTGATCGTCGTCGTCATCGTCGCGGCCACGATCGCGCTCGTCCTGCGCGAACGCCGCGACCGTCTGACGGCCGAGCGTCTCGACGGCGCCGACCCCGGGGCCGGTCTTCGGGCCCACGCCGATGCCGAACGCCGGGCCGCCGGCATCCGAGGGGAGGCCGGGGGCACGTCATGGTCCGCCGGCGGCAAGAACTCCGCCTGACCCACGGTGGTGAGCGTGAGCGCATCACATGACCTCACCCCGCGCCGGCGCTCCGCCGAGCGTCCCCGTCTCGACGCCCCCTGTGCGGAGATCAGCGCTGCGAATCCCGAAGACCCCCTGAGCTGACGAGGCACCCCGCCGCACTCCCCGGGCAGCCGCACGTCGACCCGGGCATCTCCGACGCGCGAGGCTCGGGGCGTACAGTCGCGCCCATGCGCCTCACCAAACTCGAACACGCCTGCCTGATCATCGAGATCGAGGGGCGGCGCCTGGTCGTCGACCCCGGCTCGTTCGGCTCGCCGATGATCGACGTGGCCGACGTCGACGCCGTCGTCGTGACGCACGAGCACCCCGACCACTGGACACCCGACCAGCTCGGCCACCTGCTCGCGACGAACCCGGGCATGACGATCTACGGTCCGGCCGGCGTCGCCTCGGCGGCGGCCGACTTCGACGTGCACGTCGTGGCGGACGGCGAAACGATCGAGGTCGGTCCGTTCGACCTCGCGTTCCACGGCTCACGTCACGCCGTCATCCACGAGTCCATCCCCGTCATCGACAACGTCGGCGTGCTCGTCGACGGTCGGCTCTTCTACCCGGGCGACGCGTTCACCGTCCCACCCGTCGCCGTCGAGATCCTCGCCGCTCCCGTGGGCGCTCCGTGGTTGAAGATCACGGAGGCCATGGACTACGTCACCGCCGTCGGCGCGACCACCGTGTTCCCCACGCACGAGCGCACCCTCAGCGACGCCGGGCTCGCCATGCACTTCGACCGGCTCCGGTCGAGCGCCGAGTCGGTCGGCGGGCGGGCCGTGCTGCTGGCGGCGCACGAATCCCTCGAGATCTGACGCCGCGCCTCCTCGGCCCGGTCTCGGTCGCCCGACCGCGAGACGACGGACCGCCCGCCCCTCGATACGGGGGCGGGCGGTCCGTCGTCGTCGGGAGAGGCTAGAGCGTGATGTCGATCTCGCGCAGCAGCTCGGCGTCGATGGCGACCCGGACCTTCTCTACCAGGTCGTCGGGGGCCGGGCTGTCGATGGTCAGGACGCTGAGCGCCTGTCCGCCGGCGCTGCGACGGGCGATCTGCATGCCGGCGATGTTGATGCCGGCCTCGCCGAACTCGCGCCCGTAGACCGCGACGATGCCGGGTCGGTCGCCGTACACCATGACGATGTGGTGCTTCGCGAGAGGCACCTCGACGTCGTAGCCGTTGATCTCGACGATCTTCTCGACCTGCTTCGTGCCGGTCAGCGTGCCCGAGACCGAGATCTGCGACCCGTCGCTGAGCGAGCCGCGGAGGGTGATCACGTTGCGGTACTCGTCGCTCGCCGGATCGGTGAGCAGACGGACGGTGATGCCCCGCTGCTCGGCGAGCAGGGGCGCGTTCACGTAGCTGACCGATTCGCTCACGATGTTCGTGAAGATGCCCTTCAGGGCGGCAAGCTTCAGGACGCTGACGTCGTACTCGACGAGGTCGCCGCGCACCTCGACGTCGACGCTCGTGAGAGGGCTGTCGGCGAGACCCGAGAAGACCTGGCCGATCTTCTCGACGAGACCGATGCCGGGGCGCACGTAGGGGTCGATGACGCCGCCCGCCACGTTCACGGCATCGGGCACGAGCTCGCCGCCGAGCGCCAGGCGCACCGAGCGGGCGACCGAGACGCCCGCCTTCTCTTGCGCCTCGGACGTCGAGGCCCCGAGGTGCGGGGTGACGACGACGTTCTCGAGACCGAGGAGCCGCTGGTCGACGGGGGGCTCGGAGACGAAGACGTCGAGACCGGCGCCGGCGATCTCGCCCGTGGTCAGCGCCTCGTAGAGGGCGTCTTCGTCGATCAGACCGCCGCGGGCCACGTTCACGACGAACGCGCTCTTCTTCATGGCCTTCATCTGCTCGAGGCCGATCATGCCGGTCGTCTCGGGGGTCTTCGGCATGTGGATGGTGACGAAGTCGGCCGTGGCCAGCAGATCGTCGAGCGAGAGCAGCGTGACCCCGAGCTGCTGGGCTCGCGCCGGGGTGACGTAGGGGTCGTAGGCGACGACGTTCACGCCGAACGCCTGCAGACGGGCGGTGATCAGGGCGCCGATGCGACCCAGACCCACGATGCCGACGGTCTTCTCGAAGAGCTCGACGCCGGTGTACTTCGAGCGCTTCCACTGACCCTGGGCCAGGGCGGCGTGCGCCGCGGGGATGTGACGCGCGAGGCTCAGGATGTGACCGACGGTCAGCTCGGCGGCCGAGACGATGTTCGAGGTCGGCGCGTTCACGACCATGACGCCGGCGGTCGTCGCCGCCTTGATGTCGACGTTGTCGAGCCCGACGCCGGCGCGGGCGACGACCTTGAGGTTCGGCGCGGCGGCGATGGCCTCGGCGTCGACCTGGGTCGCCGATCGGACGAGCACCGCATCGGCCTCGGCCAGCGCCGTGAGGAGGGCCGGACGATCGGTGCCGTCGACCGATCGCACGTCGAAGTCGGGACCGAGGGCCTCGACGGTTGCGGGTGAGAGTTCTTCTGCGATCAACACGACGGGCTTTGCCACGGAGACGAGGTCCTTAAAGAGAGAGTTCGGGGGGACGGCCGCGACGCGCCGTGGGCGCGGCTGTCGTCACTCTATCGACTCCCCCGCCATGTGACGCCCCGGGTCGGCGGGGCGGGTCAGATGCTCTGGACGTAGGCCGTGATCGTCAGGCTGAGGGCCGCGACCGCACCGAGGGCCGCGAACAGCACCAGCACGACGACGGGCAGTGCGCGACGGCGGGCGACGACCAGGGCTGCGACGAAGGCTGCGGGTGGCAGGGCGACGTTCGAGACGAGGGCGAACCACGGCGGCGACGCCACCAGCCCGTCGAGGCCGTTCTCGGCGTAGAAGTCGTTGTTCGCGTACCGGGCCTCGTTCGGCACCGAGATGAGGTTCGTGACGGCCTCGACGAGGTCGTAGGCGAACAGCAGCCCGAACAGGATCACCAGAGCGACGACGACCACCGAGGAGGCGCGGTCGCGGCGGGGAGCACCCGTCGCGTCACCACGTGCGCGGCTCATGCGCCCACCCCGACGAGCAGCGGCCAGGGGGCCACGACCAGCACGCCGATCAGCAGCGCGACGAGACGCCGACGGCTCGCCGCCGCCGGGACGACCGCGATCGTCGCCGCGAACCAGAGCACCGGGGCGGCGACCGCGACGACGACGCCGAAGCGCCAGAGGCCCGTGGCGAAGGGCGTGTCGAAGGTGTACGTGAAGCGACCCATGAGGGTGACCCAGCCCACGGCGCAGAGGAGGAGGGCTCCCCCCAGGATCCCGTGGCCGATCAGGGCCGCCGAGCTCATGGGCTTGACCGCGGCGGGGTCGTCGGGTCGGTCGTCGGGTCCGGGCTCGCCGGCCCGCGCCGGCCCGTCGACGTGACTCGCGTCGAGCTCGTCACCCCAGCTGAGGGCCTCGTCGTCGCCGTCGACCGGCTCGGGCCGGCTCGACGTCATGCCGACGTCTTGGCCGCGACGGCGTCGCGCAGGGCCGGGAACAGGGGGTGGTCGGTCAGGACCCCCGTGAGCGTCGTCGTCAGCTCGTCGGCGGAGAGACCGGAGCTGAGCAGCGCCTGCAGCTCGACGCTCTCGACGTCGTCGGCGACCGAGAAGTCGAGGGCGGCGCCGACGGCCCGGACGAGAGCGTCGGAGGGCAGGCCGCGCTCGGCCAGCTGAGCCGCGGGCCCGACGAAGCGCTCGTGCCGGCTGAGCTTGCGAAGGGGGTTCCGCCCCACGCGCTCGGTCGTGTCGGGGAGGTGGGGGTTGGCGATGCGGACGAGGTTCTTCTCGATGTAGGCCTGCTGCGCGTCCGCATCGAGACCGTGCTTGGCCACCAGCAGCGACTTGGTCTCGGACAGGACGCCCCGCACCTCGGTCATCACCTCGGCGTCGTCGAGGGCTTCGCGGATGCTCGCGAGACCGCGACGGAACCCGTGATAGGCGGCCGCGGCATGAGCCGTGTTGACGGTGAACAGCTTGCGCTCGATGGAGGGCTCGAGATCGTCGACCCAGGTGACGCCCTCGATCTCGGGACGCGAGTCGCCGAACGGCGTGCTCTCGACCACCCATTCGAAGAAGGACTCGATGGTGACGTCGAGGGTGCCGCCGGCCTGCTCGGGGACGATGCGGTCGATGGCGCAGTTCGCGAAGACGGCGTTCTCGGCGGGGTCGTGCTCGCGCACGGCCGCGGCGAGCGAGTCGGTGGCGTTGATGGCGTTCTCGCACGCGATGACGGCGAGCGGCGGCAGGGCTGCGTCGCGGGCGGCGAGGCCCTTGGCGATCACGGGCGCGACGAAGGGGAGGATCCGGGCTCCGACGGCCGTGGTGACGATGGCGGCGGTCGCGATCTCGGCGACGAGCGCCGCCTCGTCGGACCGGCTGTTGATGGCCCGGTAGCCGTCGACGACGGTGACGCGGCTGTCTTCGCCGACCTCGTGCACCTCGAAGGACGACTGCGACTGGAGCGAGCCGATCAGGTCGTCGTTCACGTCGGCGAAGACGACCTCGTAGCCGCTCGCGTGGAGGAACTGGGCGACGAAGCCGCGGCCGATGTTGCCGGCGCCGAAGTGGACTGCTGTCTTGCTCTCTGCCATGCCTTAGATCATGCCACGGCGTCGCCGTGCGGGCGGACGCCGAGAGGGCCCCGCACCGTCCGGTGCGAGGCCCTCTCGGGATGACTCGGAGGCGTCAGCGCGCAGCGCTGCCGTCGCCCGTCGGCGGAGCCGACCGATACGGCCAGCGTCGCCCCGACTGCGTCGGCGTCAGCGCGCAGCGCTGCCGTCGACGTAGTCGCTGTCCTGCTGCTTCCAGGCGAACAGGGCGCGGAGCTCCTGGCCGGTGGCCTCGATGGGGTGCTCCTCGCCCTTCTTGCGGAGGGCGACGAACTCGGGGGCGCCGGCGTCCTGGTCGTCGATGAAGCGCTTCGCGAACGCGCCCGACTGGATGTCGGCGAGGACGGCCTTCATGTTGTCCTTGACGTCCGGGGTGATGACGCGAGGGCCCGAGACGTAGTCGCCGTACTCGGCCGTGTCGGAGACGCTCCAGCGCTGCTTGGCCAGGCCGCCCTCCCAGATGAGGTCGACGATGAGCTTGAGCTCGTGCAGGACCTCGAAGTAGGCGATCTGCGGCTGGTAGCCGGCCTCGGTCAGGGTCTCGAAGCCGTACTGGATGAGCTGCGAGGTGCCGCCGCAGAGCACGGCCTGCTCGCCGAACAGGTCGGTCTCGGTCTCTTCCGTGAAGGTGGTCTTGATGCCGCCGGCGCGAAGGCCGCCGATGCCCTTCGAGTACGACCACGCGAGATCCCAGGCGGCGCCCGAGGCGTCCTTCTCGACGGCGACGATGACGGGGACGCCGCGGCCTGCCTCGAACTCGCGGCGGACCGTGTGACCCGGGCCCTTGGGGGCGACGAGGACGACGTCGACGCCCTCGGGCGCCTCGATGTAGCCGAAGCGGATGTTGAAGCCGTGCCCGAAGACGAGGGCCTTGCCGTCGGCGAGGTTCGGAGCGATGTCGTCGGCGTAGACGTGACGCTGGACCTGGTCGGGGGCGAGGATGACGATGACGTCGCCCCAGGCGGACGCCTCGGCGGGGGTCTGAACGGTGAAGCCGGCCTCTTCGGCCTTGGCGCGGCTCTTCGAGCCCTCCTTCAGGCCGACGACGACCTCGACGCCCGAGTCGCGGAGGTTGAGCGCGTGCGCGTGACCCTGCGAGCCGTAGCCGATGACGGCGACCTTCTTGCCCTGGATGATCGACAGGTCGGCGTCGTTGTCGTAGACGATTTCAGTCACAGTGGTGATTCTCCTCGGTTGTCGACGGATGTCGGTGGGGATGTCGGTTGATGGGATGACGAGGAGGCGCAGGTCGACCGCGCCGCGCCCGTCTAGTTCTTGAAGACGCGGTCGGTGATCGACTTGGCGCCGCGGCCGATGGCCAGGAGCCCGGACTGCGAGATCTCCTTCACGCCGTAGGGCTCGAGCACCCGCAGCAGGGCGGTCGTCTTGCCCGTGTCGCCGGTGACCTCGATCACGAGGGAGTCGGTCGAGACGTCGACGACCGACGCGCGGAACAGCGTCACCGCCTCCAGCACCTGCGAGCGGGTCGTGTTGTCGACCCGCACCTTGATGAGCATGTGCTCGCGCTGCACGGACTGCGAGTAGTCGAGCTCGACGATCTTGATCACGTTGACCAGCTTGTTCAGCTGCTTCGTGACCTGCTCGAGCGGCAGCTCCTCGACGTCGACGACGACCGTGATGCGGCTGAAGCCCTCGAGTTCGCTCTTGCCCACGGCGAGGCTCTCGATGTTGAAGCCGCGGCGGGCGAAGAGACCGGCGACGCGGGTCAGCAGACCGGGCTTGTCTTCGACCAGCAGGCTCAGGACGTGGCTCATGCGTGCTCTCCTGTCATGTCGCCGTCGCGGGTGGTGTCGGAGGCGCTGGTGCCGGGTGCCTCGTCGTCCCACTCGGGGGCGAGGGCGCGGGCGTGCTGGATCTCGGAGTTCGAGACGCCCTGAGGCACCATCGGCCACACCATGGCGTCGCGGCTGACGACGAAGTCGATGACCACGGGGCGGTCGTTGGTCTCGAGGGCGAGCTTGATGGCGGCGTCGACCTCGTCCTCACGGCGGACCCGGATGCCGAGGGCGCCGTAGGCGTCGGCCAGCTTGACGAAGTCGGGCACCATGCGCGTCTCGTGCCCGGTGTTGAGGTCGGTGAACGAGTGGCGACCCTCGTAGAAGAGCGTCTGCCACTGGCGGACCATGCCGAGCGACGAGTTGTTGATGATCGCGACCTTGATGGGGATGTCGTTGATGACGCAGGTCGCGAGCTCCTGGTTGGTCATCTGGAAGCAGCCGTCACCGTCGATGGCCCAGACCACGCGGTCGGGCTGGGCGACCTTCGCACCCATGGCGGCCGGGACCGAGTAGCCCATCGTCCCCGCGCCTCCGGAGTTCAACCAGGCGTGCGGACGCTCGTACTGGATGAACTGCGCCGACCACATCTGGTGCTGACCCACCCCGGAGGCGTAGACCGCCTCGGGGCCCGAGAGCTCGCCGATGCGCTTGATGACGCCCTGAGGCGAGAGGAGCCCGTCGTCGGGCTCGGTGTAGCCGAGCGGGAACTGCTCGCGCAGACCGTTCAGGTGCTCCCACCAGGCGGAGATGTCGGGGCGGACGCCGCCGGTCACCTCGGCGAAGGCGCTCGTGAGGTCGGGGATGACGATCTTGGCGTCGCCGACGATGGGCACGTCCGCGAAGCGGATCTTCGAGATCTCGGCCGGGTCGATGTCGACGTGCACGACCTTCGCGTTCGGGGCGAAGAGATCGGCCTTGCCCGTGACCCGGTCGTCGAATCGGGCGCCGAGCGCGATGATCAGGTCGCTCTCCTGGAGGCCGAGCACGGCCGGGACCGTGCCGTGCATGCCCGGCATGCCGAGGTGCTGGTCGTGCGAGTCGGGGAACGCGCCGCGGGCCATGAGCGTCGTGACCACAGGGGCCCCGGTGGCCTCGACGAGCGTCTTCAGCTCGGCCGACGCGCCGGCGCGGATGACGCCGCCGCCGACGTAGAAGACGGGCTGCTTCGCCTCGGCGATCATCTGCGCCGCGGCCGTGATCTGCTTGCCGTGGGCCTTGGTGACCGGACGGTAGCCCGGCAGGTCGACGACGGGCGGCCAGATGAACGGCGCGCTGTTCTGCTGCGCGTCTTTCGTGATGTCGACCAGCACCGGTCCGGGGCGACCCGTCGTGGCGATCTGGTAGGCGGCCGCCAGCGTGGCGGGGACGTCTTCGGGCTTCGTCACGAGGAACGAGTGCTTGGTGATCGGCATCGTGATCCCCACGATGTCGGCCTCCTGGAAGGCGTCCGTCCCCATGAGGGTCGAGAAGACCTGACCGGTGATCGCCAGGAGCGGCACGGAGTCCATGTAGGCGTCGGCGATCGCCGTCACGAGGTTCGTCGCGCCAGGGCCGGAGGTGGCGATCGCCACGCCCAGGCGGCCGGACGAGGCGGCGTAGCCCTCGGCCGCGTGACCGGCGCCCTGCTCGTGCCGGACGAGGATGTGCCGGATCGCCGTCGAGGCCATCAGCTCGTCGTAGAACGGGATGATCGCGCCGCCGGGAAGACCGAACACGTCGGTGACCCCGAGGTTCTCGAGCGACTTGAGGATCGCGCCGGATCCCGTCAGGACGGGAGGCGCGGTGGTCGCGGCCGGGCTGTTCGCGCGACCGGAGGCACGGGTCGTGGCTCCGGGCAGTGGCGTCGTTTCGGAGGGCATGAGTGCCGGGTTCCTGTTCGTGGTGATGTGACGGTGATGACGGGTGTCGTCGACGACGGACGGGCCCTGGCCGCCGAGCCGGCGGTCGCGGTGGGCCGACCCTGTCACGGCCGGCCGAGGAGGCGCGGCCTAGTAGGTGACGGCGCCTTCCGCTGCGGAGCGGACCTGGCGTGCGTACTTGGCGAGGACACCGCGGGTGTATCGCGGCGGGAGGGGCTCCCAGCCGTCGCGGCGGGATTCAAGCTCAGCCGGATCGACGAGTAGGTCGATCGAGCGAGCGGCGATATCGACCCGAATCAGATCACCATCGCGCACGAACGCGATCGGACCGGAGTCGACCGCTTCGGGTGCTATGTGGCCGATGCACAGGCCGGTTGTGCCGCCTGAGAATCGTCCGTCAGTCAAGAGTAGTACATCTTTTCCGAGCCCCGCGCCCTTGATGGCCGCCGTGATGGCGAGCATCTCGCGCATGCCCGGGCCGCCCTTGGGACCCTCGTAACGGATGACGACCACGTCGCCGGCCTCGATGCGCCCCTCGGTGAGGGCGTCCATGGCGCCGCGCTCTCGTTCGAAGACCTTGGCGGGCCCCTGGAACACCTCGGCGTCGAAGCCGGCGGTCTTGACGACCGCGCCCTCGGGGGCGAAGGTGCCGCTCAGGACCGTCAGACCGCCCGTCGCGTGGATCGGGTTGTCGAGCGTGCGGAGGACCTCGCCGTCGAGCGGCTTGGGCTTGATCGCCTCGAGGTTCTCGGCGACCGTCTTGCCGGTGACGGTGAGGCAGTCGCCGTGCAGCAGACCGGCGTCAAGCAGGGCCTTCATGACGACGGGCACGCCGCCCATGCGGTCGACGTCGTTCATGACGTACTTTCCGAAGGGCTTGAGGTCGCCGATGTGCGGCACCTTGTCGCCGATGCGGTTGAAGTCGTCGATCGTCAGGTCGACCTCGGCCTCGTAGGCGATGGCGAGCAGGTGGAGCACGACGTTCGTCGAGCCGCCGAACGCCATGGCGACGGCGATGGCGTTCTCGAACGCCTTCTTCGTCAGGATGTCGCGGGTCGTGATGCCGAGGCGGAGCATCTCGACGACGGCCTCGCCCGAACGGTGCGCGAAGTAGTCGCGGCGACGATCCGCCGACGGCGGGGCCGCCGAGCCGGGGAGGCTCATGCCGAGGGCCTCGGCCACGCTCGCCATCGTGTTCGCGGTGTACATGCCGCCGCACGCGCCCTCGCCCGGCACGATCGCGCACTCGATGGCCTTGAGGTCCTCCTCGCCGATGGTGCCGGCCTTGTAGGCACCGACGGCTTCGAAGGAGTCGATGATCGTGACGTTCTTCTCGGTGCCGTCGCTCAGCTTGACCCACCCGGGGGCGACGCTGCCCGCGTAGAGGAAGACGCTGGCGAGGTCGAGTCGGGCGGCGGCCATCAGCATGCCCGGCAGGGACTTGTCGCAGCCGGCCAGCAGGACCGAGCCGTCGAGGCGCTCGGCGTTCATGACGACCTCGACGCTGTCGGCGATGACCTCACGCGAGACCAGCGAGAAGTGCATGCCTTCGTGGCCCATCGAGATGCCGTCCGAGACGGAGACCGTGCCGAACTGAAGCGGATAGCCGCCGCCTGAGTGCACGCCCTCTTTCGCGCCCTGGGCGAGCCTGTCGAGCGACAGGTTGCAGGGGGTGATCTCGTTCCAGCTGCTCGCGATGCCGATCTGGGGTTTGTCCCAGTCGGCGTCGCCCATCCCGACGGCACGGAGCATGCCTCGGGAGGTCGTGGCTTCGACGCCGTCGGTGACGACTCGGCTCCGCGGTTTGATGTCGTTCCCGACCGGGGTGTCCTTCTCTGGCATGGGTCGAGTTTAGGGCGTGGCGGCGGCGCCTCCGTCCACCCCGCGCGGAGCGGTCAGAGGCCGCCCGGACGGCTCCCGCCCTGCTCGCCCGCCGTCGACGGACGACCCTCGACGTCGCGGTCGACCTCGCCGTCGTCGGCGTCGTGCTCCCCGAGACCCTCGACGCGATCCAGCTCGACGGCCAGGGCGTCGGCGGAGCCGACCGGCAGGTCGGACACGTCGATGTCGGCCTCGTCGCCCTCGACGGTGTCGGCGAGCTCGCCGGCCGCGCGGGCCACGGCCTCGTCGAGTTCGTCGACGACCAGCTGGTCGCGGAGGAGGTCGCCGTTGCGGTACCCGGCGCGCCCGATCATGTGGGCCGAGATGGGCGCCGTCAGCATCTGGAAGACGAGGACGACGAGCAGCGAGGCGATCGTGCCGACGGTGTGCTGATCGAGGGCGATCGCGGCGAGGACGAGGATCAGCCCGAAGATCTGGGGCTTGGTGGCCGCGTGCATCCGCGACAGCGCGTCGGGGAAGCGGAGCAGACCGATCCCCGCCGCCAGCGAGAGGAGGGCGCCGCCGATCAGCAGCACGGAGGAGGCGACGTCGTAGACGGACTGGGGGATCATGACGGGTCCTGCCGGGAGACGTAGCGGGCGACCGTGATGGATCCGAAGACCGCCGACAGGGCGAGGACGATGATGACCGGGATCGTGCGGGTGTGACCCGAGAAGACCATGTCGGCCGCCAGGACGCAGATCAGGGTGGTCAGCAGCATGTCGGAGGCGATCATGCGGTCGAGGATCGACGGACCCTTGACGATGCGGATGACGGAGGCGAGACCGGCGAAGGCGAACAGGGCGCCCACGACGTATTCGACGACGATCACGAGGGACCCCCTTCGGAGGACGAGGACGGTGCCACGGGATCGTGCACTTCGGACGCGGCCGGCGTGCCCGCCGCGATGCGGCGGAGGTCGTCGGCGCTGCCGAGCACGCGCGCCAGGCGCTCCTCGACGACCAGCACGTTCGCGCGGACGGCGGCGACGCCGTCGGCGTCCTCGACGGCCAGCGCGTGCAGGTAGAGGATCGACCGCTCGCGGTCGGCCTCGACCACGAGCGACCCGGGGACGAGCGAGATCGCCTCGGCCACGAGCGTCATGATGAAGTCCGACCGCGTATGGAGCTGGACGGCGACGATGGCGTTGGAGTCGACTCCGCGCGGCCGCACCGCCTGCCAGGCGACCTGGACCGATGCCCGGACCAGGTCGAGCACGAAGTGCCCGAGGAACACGAGTGCGAACCAGACGTTGAAGCGTCCGCTCAGCTCGACCGGAGGGAGGAAGAACACCCGCGTGACGAGCAGGGCTACGGCCACGCCGGTGACGAAGGCCAGCACGGTGAACTGGTTCCACAGGCACATCCAGAGGACGACCAGGCCGATCAGCAGCGGCAGCTGGCGGGCGAGGCTCCGGCCCACCTCACCGCGGGACGGTCGGGCGCTCATGGCGCGCTCCCCTCGTCGGCCGGTCCCCCGGCGGGTGTCGGAGCCGGCGACGACGTCTCGGTCTGGGTCTCGCCCTCACCCGACGGGAAGACCAGCTGCACGTACTCGTTCGAGCCGTACACCCGGCCGGCAGCCCGCTCGGCCACGCCGTAGAGCGGACCGGCCGCGAAGGTCAGGACGAGCGACACGAGGACCATGCCCGCCGTGGCACCGACCATCGTGCGCGGATTGGTGCGCTTCTGCTGGACCGCGACACGGTGCGGCGCCTCCTCGAGGTGCTCGGTGAAGGGCGACTCGTGATCCTCCACATCGGCCTTGGGCCGCCAGAAGGCGAGGTTCCAGGCCCGCATGAGTGCGTAGAGGGTGAGCAGCGACGTCAGCGCGCCGGCCCCGATCAGCACGTAGACGAGGGGGTCGTCGAGACGGGCACCCGCCTCGAAGAGCGCGACCTTGCCGATGAAGCCCGAGAACGGCGGGATCCCGCCGAGATTCAGAGCCGGGATGAAGAAGAGCACCGCGATGATCGGGGCCGCCTTCAGGAGTCCGCCCAGTCTCGTGATGGAGGCCGTGCCTCCTCGGCGTTCGATCAGACCCGCCCCGAGGAAGAGGGTCGTCTGAACCGTGATGTGGTGGACCACGTAGTAGATCGTCGCCGCCAGGCCCTCGACCGTGCCGAGCGCGATGCCGAAGATCATGTAGCCGATGTGGCTGACAAGGGTGAACGAGAGCAGCCGCTTGATGTCGGCCTGAGCCACGGCGCCGAGGATGCCGACCACCATCGTCAGCAGCGCGATGATCAGCAGGTAGACGTTGACGTTGCTCTCGACGAACAGCACGGTCTCGGTGCGGATGATCGCGTACACGCCGACCTTCGTGAGCAGCCCGGCGAAGACCGCGGTCACGGGAGCGGGCGCCGTCGGATACGAGTCGGGCAGCCAGAACGACAGCGGGAAGATCGCCGCCTTGATGCCGAAGGCCGTCAGCAGCATCACGTGGATGATCGTCTGGACATCCGCCGGGATGGTGTCCATCCGCTGCGCGATGTCGGCGATGTTGACCGTGCCGAGCGCCCCGTAGATCATGCCGATGGAGGCCAGGAAGAGGACCGACGACACCAGGCTGACGACGATGTACACGACGCCGGCGCGGATGCGCTGCTCGGTGCCGCCGAGGGTGATGAGCACGTAGCTCGCCACGAGCAGGATCTCGAACCCGACGTAGAGGTTGAAGAGGTCGCCGGCGATGAAGGCGTTGAAGACCCCCGTCGCGAGGATCAGATACGTGGGGTTGTAGATCGAGACGGGAGCCTCGCCGTCGCCGTCGGCCTGCCCCTGCCCGACGGAGAACACGAAGACCGCCAGCAGGACGATCGACGAGATGCTGAGCATGAGGGCCGCGAGACGGTCGACGACCAGCGTGATGCCGTACGGGGCCTCCCATCCGCCGACCTGGACGGCGATCGCGCCCTGCGTGTCGACGACGACGAGCAGCACCAGGCTGATGACCACGACGACGCCGAGCGCGACGATCGAGAGGATCGACTGGAGGCGGGGCCGGCGACCCGTGATGAGCGCGGCCGCGGAGCCCAGCAGAGGGACCAGGACGACCAGCGGGACGAGGAAGCTCATGCGTTCTCGCTCTCGTCGGTCGGTGTGCTTCGGGGGCGGGCGGAGGCGGGAGCGCCCGGGTCGTCGGGCGCGACCCGGTGCGTCGCATCGGCGGGCACCGCCGCCTCGGCCCGATCGCCGAACTCGCTCTCTCCACCCGACTCGTCGTCGCCGTCGCCTTGCGAGTCCTCTTCTTCGGCGGGCACTCCGCGCCGGCCGATCTCGAGGTCCTCGACGTCGTCCGCCACCGTGTCGGCCTGGGCCAGGCGCCAGGAGCGGTAGATGAGCGCGAGCATGAACGCCGAGATCCCGAACGTGATCACGATGGCGGTGAGCACGAAGGCCTGCGGCAGCGGGTCGGCGAAGTCGACCGGCGGTGCCTGCCCGTCGACGATCGGGGCGGCCCCGCGTCGACCCGACATGATCAGGATCAGGATGTTGGTCGCGTTGCCGACGAGGAGGAACCCCAGCAGCACACGGGTCATGCTGCGCTCGAGCAGGAGGAACACCCCGCACGCGTAGAGAGCCGCCATGACGACGATCAGGACGAGCGATACGCTCATGCGCGGCCTCCGTCGTTCGTGGTCGGCCCGGATGTCGCGACCGGGATGGTCTCGCTCCCGCCCTCGCCTCCGGCGTCGTGCTGCGGGACGGACGACCCCGTGTCGTCCTCTTCTTCCTGACGGTCGACCTCGGCCCCGAGGCTCCGGAGCACGTCGAGCACCAGCCCGACCACGACGAGGTACACGCCGATGTCGAAGAAGGTCGAGGTGACGAACTCGAGGTGCCCGAGCACGGGGACCTCGCCCTCGACCCAGGTCGACGTCAGTGCGTCGACGCCGAAGAACAGCGGGACGAGCGCCGTGGCCGTCACGGTCAGGAGACCGGCGCCGAGCAGCTTGCCCGCGTCGAGGGGTGCTGCGGCGCCGAGCTCGTACCGGCCCCCGGCGAGGTAGCGCGCCACGAACGCGAACCCCGCGACGAGACCACCCGCGAACCCGCCGCCCGGGGTGTTGTGACCGGCGAAGAGCAGGTAGACCGACACGACGATGATGGCGTGGAAGATCAGCCGCACGACCACCTCGAGGAGGATCGACCGGTTCTGCGGCGCGATCTTGCGGCCCGCCAGGAGCCACGCGCGGCGGTCGCCCTCGGCGCTGTCGCCGATCTGCACGGCGGATCCGCCGTCGGGGACGACCGGAGCCGGCTCACGCAGGGGACGGACCCGTGCGAGGAACCGCTGCGCCCGGGTCCGCCTCTCGGGACGCGGCAGGACGTCGGCCCGCGACGTGATGAAGACGAGGCTCGCGACCCCGGTCGCGGCGACGATCAGCACGGCGATCTCGCCCATGGTGTCCCAGCCGCGGATGTCGACGAGCGTGACGTTGACGACGTTCTTGCCGTGACCGCCGTCGACCGCCAGCGACGGGAAGGCGCCCGAGATGGTCGCCCCGGGCCGGGCGCCGAGCGCGACGACGGCGATGGCCGCCATGACCGACCCGACGGCGATGCCGATGACGGCGCGGGCGACGGTGTGCGTCCGGCCGTTGCGGTCGCCGAGCCGGGCCGGCAGGCGCCGGAGCACGAGCACGAAGGCGATCAGGGTGATGGTCTCGATGAGTGCCTGGGTCAGCGCGAGGTCGGGGGCGCCGTGCAGCGCGAAGAGCGCGGCCATGCCGTAACCGGTGACCCCGACGAGCACGACGGCCTGGAAGCGCTTGTTCGACAGCGCCGCCGCGATGGCGCCCATGATCATGAGGGTGCCGATGGCGAGCTGGGCCGGGTAGTCGAAGAGCACCGCCGTGCTCGGCCAGCTGCGGTTGAGCGACAGCGTGACGATGGACGACGCGATGAACACGACGAGGATGGTCGCGAGGTAGAACGGCAGGGATCCACGCTGCGTCGTCGACGTCGTGCGTGACGCCGTCCGGTCGATGCCGGCCATGATCGCCACATAGCCGTCGGAGGCGCGGGGCAGGAACGAGACCGCCTTCTGCAGAGCGCTGACCCGCTCGCGCTGCCAGAAGAGCAGGGCTCCGACGCCGAGGGAGACGACGGTGAGCCCGAGTGCGGGCTCGAGCCCGTGCCAGAGGGCGAGGTAGTACGGCTCGTGGTCGCCGCCGCCGGCCGGCAGGGTGTCGGCGTAGAGGGCGAAGACGGGATCGATCGGGTGCGCTGCGAGACCGAGGACGAGACCGGCGAGGGAGAGGATGACCGGGGCCAGCAGGAAGTCGATGTGCTCGCGGACGAACTCGACCGGCTCGACGCCCTTCTTGCGCGCGAAGGCCCCCCAGAGGAAGCGGAGGCTGTAGGCGGTCGTGAGGATCGATCCGACGACCACGCCCACCAGCGCGACGAGACCCCAGACCGAGCCGGTCTCGGCGTCGTGCAGCAGCGAGGTGAGCACCGCCTCTTTGGCCACGAAGCCGAAGAGCGGCGGCACGCCCGCCATCGAGGCGAGGGCCAGCACCGTCACGACGAGCAGCACCGGCGTCTGCCGGCCCAACCCGCTCAGTCGGCGGAGATCCCGGGTGCCCGTGCGGTGGTCGATGACCCCGACCACGAGGAACAGCGTGGACTTGAAGAGGGCGTGCGCGACGAGCAGGGCGAGCCCCGCGAGAGCGGCGTCGCGGGTGCCGAAGCCGACCACGATCACCAGGAAGCCGAGCTGGCTGACCGTGCCGTAGGCCAGCACCAGCTTGAGGTCGTGCTGGCGCAGCGCCCGGTAGCCGCCGAGGATCATCGTGACGACGCCGACCGTGACGATGACCTCCTGCCAGCCGGGAGAGTCGTGATAGCCCGGCGCGAGACGGGCGACGAGGTAGATGCCGGCCTTGACCATCGCGGCCGCATGCAGATAGGCGCTGACCGGGGTCGGCGCGGCCATCGCCGCCGGCAGCCAGAAGTGGAACGGGACGAGAGCGGACTTCGAGAGGGCCCCCACGAGGACCAGGATCACGGCGACGGTGACCGCCGTGCCGGCGGGCGGGTCCGCCACCAGCTCGGAGAGCGAGCTCGTCCCGCCCTGCACGGAGAGGATGACGAGTCCGACCAGCATGGCGAGTCCGCCGGCCGTGGTGACGATCAGCGCCTGCAGGGCCGCGCCGCGGCTCGCCTGCTTCGACGTGTAGTGGCCGATCAGGAGGTACGAGAAGACGCTCGTGGCCTCCCAGAAGACGAACAGGACGAAGACGTCGTCGCTGGTGACGAGACCGTACATCGCACCGGCGAAGGCCACCAGGACGGCGGCGAAGCGGGCGAGTCCGGTCTCGTCGTCGCGGAAGTAGCGCGCGCAGTAGACGAGCACGAGACCACCCACGCCGGTGACCACGAGCGAGAGCACCCAGGCGAGGACGTCCATGCGCAGGGTCAGCGAGATGGCGAGCTGCGGGATCCACGGCACCGTCTCTTCGGGGATCTCACCCGAGAGGACGGCTGGCCCCTGCAGGGCCGTGAAGACGAAGACCGCGAACGGGACGAGCGACGCCCAGAGGAAGAGCGAGACGCCGATCCGCCGGCCGACCGCGGCCACGATCACGGCCGCAACGGCGAACGCTGTCAGGGCTGCGATCACGAGGACCTCCGTCGGCTGGCGACCTCGTCTGCCGATCGGATGAGCGGGCGCGGGGAGTCGGGCGGAGGGTCCAGACTACCTTGCAGTCGCCTGGGAAGGCCCAGATCGGTCAGACGCCCCGGGACACATGCTCCGTCAGGAATGCCCCAGGTGCTCCCGCAGATCGGCCAGCTCGCCGAGGAGGCGCGCGATCGCCGCCGGGTCGGCCACGCGGTGACCGGCCACCGACTCGCCCGGACCGACCTTGACCGCCAGGTCGCCCTCGCCGAGGGCGGCGAAGCCGTCCTCGTCGGTCACGTCGTCGCCGGCGTAGAGGACGCCCGTGGCGCCGACGATCTCGCGGAGGCGGTCGATGCCGTCGTTCTTGCCCGTGGCTCTGACGGCGAACTCGAGGACGTTCTTGCCGGTTCGCTCGTGGATGCCCTCGAGGGCGCCGACGGTGCGCCGCGCCTCCGACAGGACCGTCTCGGTCGTCGTGGCGTCGGCGAGGCGCGTGTGCAGCGCCAGACCCGCGGGCTTCTCTTCGACGAAGACGCCGTCGTGGCCCTCGGCGGCCGCGTGGACCGCCTCGGAGAGGCGCGCACGAGCGGCCGCCTCGTCGTCGGTGAGACTCGTCTCGTGGCCCGCCATGCGGAGCTCCACGCCGTGCGAGCCGACCAGGAGGACCTCGTCGGCCGTCTCGCTGATCTCGCTCAGCGACGCCAGGTCGCGCCCCGAGACCAGGGCCACGGTCGTGGCCTCGGCCGCCGACAGCCGGGCGATCGCCGTCAGGGCCTCGGGTAGAGCGCGGGCGGCCATCGGAGCGTCGACCTCGGGCGCCAGCGTGCCGTCGAAGTCGAGGGCCACGAGGAGGCGCGGGGTCGTCGCGAGGCGTCCGAGGGCGTCGGACAGGGCGCGGGGGTCGTCTGAGGTCATTCGGCTTCGCTCTCGTCGGTGGTCTCGGTGTCCGCGGGGGTGATCTGCTGCCCGGGTCGCACGTTCTCGAGCGCCTGGAGGAACGACGCCGACCACTTGGCCACGTCGTTGTCGAGCACTCGCCGACGCAGGGCACGCATGCGCGTCGTGCGGTCCCTCCTCGGCATCTCGATCGCCCTCATGATGGTGTTCTTCAACCCGCCGATGTCGTGCGGGTTGATCAGCAGGGCCGTCTTGAGCTCGTCGGCGGCACCCGCGAACTCGCTGAGCACGAGCACGCCGTCGTTGTCGCGGCGGACCGCGACGTACTCTTTCGCGACGAGGTTCATGCCGTCGCGGAGCGCGGTGACCAGCATCACGTCGGCGGCGAGGTACAGCGCGACCATCTCTTCGCGGGGGTAGCCGTGGTGGTGGTAGCTGATGGCCGTGTGGCTCATGGTCGCGTAGTCGCCGTTCACGCGTCCGACCGTGAGCTCGATCTCGTCGCGGAGCTGCTTGTACGTCTCGACGCGTTCGCGGCTCGGGCTGGCGACCTGCACGAGCGTGGCGTCCTCGACGCTGAGACGACCGTCGGCCAGCAGCTCGCCGAACGCCTTCATGCGGTGGCGGATGCCCTTGGTGTAGTCGAGACGGTCGACGCCGAGCATGACGGTCTTGGGGTTGCCGAGGCCCTCTCGGATCTCGCGCGCCCGGGCCTGGATGTCGGGGCGCGCCGCCAGCTCCTCGTAGCTCGCCGCGTCGATCGAGATGGGGAAGTGCTTGGCCAGCACACGGCGCACCTTCTTGCCGCGCTTCGAGACCGATGCGCTCTCGTCGTCGACGGGCACCTCGACGTAGGGACGCGTCGTGCCGTAGCCGAGGAGGTGGCGGACGGCGCGGGAGAAGTTCGAGGCGTCGTCGGCGCGCTGGAACCCGATGACGTCGGCGCCCAGCAGCCCCTCGAGGATCTGCTTGCGCCACGGCAGCTGCGAGAAGATGCCGAGAGGCGGGAAGGGGATGTGGTTGAAGAAGCCGATCGTGAGGTCGGGGCGGGCCTCGCGGAGCATCCGCGGGACGAGCTGGAGCTGGTAGTCCTGCACCCAGATGGTGCCGCCCTCCTCGGTGATCTCGGCGGCGCGATCGGCGAAGCGCTGGTTGACCTGCACGTAGGCCTCCCACCAGACGCGGTGGTACGTGGGGGCGGCGATCACGTCGTGGTAGAGCGGCCACAGCGTGTCGTTGCTGAACCCCTCGTAGTACCGCTGCACCTCTTCGGCGCTGAGCGGCACCGGGACGATCGAGATGCCGTCGTCGTCGAACGGGTCGAACTCGAGATCGGGCTGCCCGGCCCAGCCGACCCAGGCGCCGTCGTTGGCCTTCATGACCGGCTCGAGGGCGGTGACGAGCCCGCCGGGCGAGTGCTGCCACGAGGCGCTGCCGTCGTCGGCGATCACGCGGTCGACGGGGAGGCGGTTGGAGACGACGACGAAGCCGTAACGTTCGGAGGGGTCGGGCATGAGGTGGGTCAGCTCCTGTCGGATCACCCGCACGGGCGCGGGACGGCCAGATTATCAGCGGGCCCGGGCGGCGCCCCGGAGGTCGTACCCCAGCCGGAGGGTCTCGTCGGCCGCCGAGACGAGCGCCGCGCCGTAGCCGGGGCCGTGACCGGCCGCGTGCACGGCGAGGGGATGCAGCTGATGCACGGCCACCCGGTCGCGCCATCCGTCGCGCAGCGGTGCGCGCTCGTCGTAGGCCCCGAGCACGTCGTCGAGGAACGGGCAGCCGAAGAGCGCGAGCATCGCGAGGTCCGACTCGCGGTGCCCGCCGTGCGCCGCCGGGTCGATCAGCACCACTCCCCCGGCGCCGAAGAGCACGTTGCCGGACCACAGGTCGCCGTGCAGCCGGGCCGGAGGCTCGTCGTCGTCGAACACGCCCTCGGCGAGCAGCGCGCAGGCCCGTTCGACGACGTCGAGACCCGACCGGTCGAGGTTGCCCGCGTCCAGCGCCGCGACGGCGTAGGGCAGCACCCGCTGCTCGGCGGAGAAGGCACCCCAGGTCGGGGCCGGCCGCACCGACATCGGTCGGCGGCCGATGAAGCACGGACCGTCGTACCCCTCGGGAGGCGCACCGAAGGCGTCCGCGCCGGTCGCGTGGGTCACGGCGAGCGCCGCACCGAAGCGCCGGGCGGCCTCCGCGGTCGGACGCGCGGTCGACACGGCCTCGAGGTCGATGCGACCCGGGGAGACCGCGTGCAGGCCCACGATGCGCGCGCCTCCTCGGCTCTCCGCCGCGGCCAGCCAGCCGAGGCCCGCCGCCTCGGCCTCGAAGAATCCGGGAGGGGCGTCGACGCGCTGCTTGGAATGGAGGCTCACGGGATTAGCATGCGCCTCATGACCGACACCCGCCCCGCGCGCACCGAACCCGACCCCGGCGATGGGGAGGGCCCCGCCGGACGGGTCCGAGGGCCGAGCGGCGCTCCCGTCTCGACCCGCGCCTACCGGGGAGGGCGCCTCATCTCGGAGGGCTTCACGCTCGCCGAGGTCAGCGATCATCTCGAGAAGGACGGCTGCGTCGTCTGGGTCGACCTGACCGACCCCACGGCCGCCGATCTCGCTGCGCTCGAGGAGGAGCTCGGGCTGCACGAGCTCGCCGTCGAGGACGCCCTGCAGGACGGTCAGCGGCCCAAGATCGACCGGTACGAGGGGCACCTGTTCACCGCCCTCTACGACGTGCGCTTCGACCGGAGGACCGGCGTGCTGACCACCAGCGAGGTGAAGGCCTTCGTCACGGAGCGGGCTCTCGTGACCATCCATCACCCCGAGTTCGACCGGGCCCGACTCGAGCGCGTGTTCGACGACAGCTCGGATCTCGCCGAGCACGGCGTGACCTTCCTGCTGTGGGGCCTGCTGGACTGCATCGTCGACCGGCACTTCGAGGCGACGGACGCCCTCGACGACGAGATCGAGGGCATAGCCGACGACCTCTTCGACCCCCGCCCGCGCACGGTGGACGTGCAGAAGCGGTCGTTCGCCTTGCGCAAGAGCCTCGTGCAGCTGCGCCGGGTTGCGTCCCCGATGCGCGAGGTGCTCAACACCCTGCTGCGGAGGGACCTCAAGCAGGTGGACTCCGAGATGCAGCCCTACTTCCACGACGTGTACGACCACGTGCAGCGGGTGGCCGAGCAGAACGACTCGCTCCGGGATCTCGTCTCGACGATCCTCGACACGAACCTCAATCTGCAGTCCAACCGGATGAACCTCATCATGAAGAAGGTGACCAGCTGGGCGGCCATCATCGCCGTGCCGACGGCCATCACCGGCTTCTACGGCCAGAACGTGCCGTACCCGGGGTTCCAGTCGACGACCGGCTTCATCACGTCGTGCGTGCTGATCGTCGCGATCGGCGGTCTCCTGTGGTGGCAGTTCAGACGGCGCGACTGGCTCTGACCCTCGTCGCGCCGGGACCCCGGGCTAGGGGACGACGACCAGCGCCAGCATGGCGAGCGGCACCGCGACGGCCGCCACGGCGAGGCCGCCGAGGATGACGCGCGGCCACGAGACCTCGACGCCCATGGCCGTCAGGCGCGAGTGCCAGAGCAGCGTGGCGAGCGAGGCCCACGGCGTCACGAGACAGCCGATGTTGACCCCGATCAGCAGAGCCACGAGACGCAGCGGGGATCCGGCGACGGGCTCGAGCGCCAGATAGGCCGGGAGGTTGTTCGCCAGGTTGGCCGCCGCGGCCCCGCCCCCGGCGAGTCGGAGCAGGTCGGGCAGCGAGTCCCCTCCCCCGACGACCGAGCCGAGCAGATCGGCGAGACCGAGCGAGTGCGCCGCCTCGACGACGACGAACAGACCGCCGGCGAACAGCAGCGTGCTCCACGGCACCATGCCCGGTCTGAGGACCGCCGGGCGGCGCACGGCGAACGCGACGACGAGGACGGCCGCGGCGACGGCCGCGGGGATCCAGACCTCGACGCCCGACACGAGGGCGGGCACCAGCAGCGCCGTGACGAGGGCGGCGACGCGGAACAGCACGGGGTCGTCGGCCTCGTCGGGCTCGGGAGGCGCGAACCGCCCGGCGAGCTGACGGCGGTATCGGACGCCGATGGCCGCGACGGGCACGACGATCCCGACGGCCGCCGCAGGCGCGACCAGCGCCGCGAAGGCGAGCGGGGCGGGCGAGCCGAGCTGACCCAGGGCGAGCAGGTTCGTGAGATTCGACACCGGGAGGAGCATCGACGCGCAGTTGGCGAGCCAGACCGTCGTCAGGGCGAACGGCATCACCGGCAGACCGGCGTGGCGCGCCACGAGCACGACGACGGGCGTCAGCAGGACGGCCGTCGTGTCGAGCGAGAGGAACACCGTGCAGAGGACGGCCAGCACGACGACCAGGAGCCACAGCACGACGACGCGCCCCCCGGCGAACCGCGAGCAGGTGCGCGCCAGCCAGGCGAAGAGCCCCGCCTCGGCCGCGAGCTCGGCGACGATCGTCAGGGCGACCACGAAGCCGAGGACCGGGGCGACCCGCTCGACGAGGACCACGAGCTCGGGGCCCGTCAGGACCCCCGTCAGGAACGCGACGAGCCCCACGGCGAGGAACACGGCGCCGAGCACGGCTGTGCGCACAGGGACTCCTTCGCGATCGACGAGGCGGCCCGTCCGACCGGCGGGCAGCTCAACCTACAACCGCCGGCCCGACCTCCGGACAGCGCTGCTCGCAGCGGATAGCGTGATCACAACGAACACGGGAGCGAACAGTGCGCAAATTCCTTTTCAACGGAGCCATCCTCAGCTCGATCTTCTCGGGCGTCAGCCTCCTGAAGAGCCTCACGGCCGGTCCTCGCGACTGGCGGCTGCTGCTGACCGCCGTCGCCTGGGTGGCGACGACGGCCATCGCCATCGGCAACGTCGTCGACGCCGCCAACGACGACTGACCCGAGCGGAACACGACGGAGGCGCGTCCCGACGACCGGGACGCGCCTCCTTCGCGTCTCCCCCGGGATCGCGGGTCAGCGGTCCGGTCGGGCGACGGGGCGGCCGTCGGGACGACCGCCGTCGTCCGGGCTCTGGACGGGGATGGCCGAGGTGAACAGGGCCGTCCGCTCGCTGTCGGCGTTCTCGCCGCTGAAGAGCCCTCCCGCCTCGGACGTCGACCGGCGCGGTCGTCCCGAGACCGCGGGCTCGTCGGCGATCATCTGCACCCTGGCCCTCGGGATCGAGACCGGACTCGATTCGTGCAGCCAGGAGATGAGGTCCTCGCGGACGAGGCAGCGCAGGTCGAACAGCGTCGGGGCGTCCTTCGCCGTGACGAGCACCCGCACCCGCACGTACCCGCCCGTCGCGTCGGTGACCTGGAGCACCTTGACCCGGCCGTCCCAGAGATCGGTCCGCTCGAGGATGCGATCGAGTTCGGCGCGCATGTCGCCGGGCTGCACCCGCCAGTCGAGATCGAACTCGACGGCGCCGAGCAGCTCGCTGTTGCGGCGGGTCCAGTTCTCGAAGGGCGTCGTCGTGAAGTAGGTCGACGGCAGGACGAGGCGCCGGTCGTCCCAGATGTGGACGACGACGTACGAGAGGGTGATCTCCTCGATGAGACCCCACTGCCCCTCGACGACCACGACGTCGTCGATGCGGATCGCGTCGCTGAAGGCGAGCTGGATGCCGGCGAACACGTTGGCGAGGGTCGACTGGGCCGCGAGACCGGCGACGACCGACACCAGACCGGCGCTGGCCAGCACGCTGGCCCCGACGGCCTCGACCCCGGGGAACCCCAGCAGCAGAGCGCCCGCCGCGACGATGACGATGAGGGCGACGGTCAGTCGTCGGAGGATCAGCACCTGCGTGCGCACCCGCCTCGCCACCCTGTTGTCGGGGGTGTCGACCCGGTAGCGCGAGAGACCGAGATCCTCGAAGAAGATCGCGAGGGCCCCGACGAACCAGGCGACGACGACGATGATGGCGCAGCGGAACACCTGGGACACCGCCTCGTCGCCGGGGTAGTCGGCGCCGAGGCTGCGGGGCAGCGTGGTCGACAGGGCGATGGTGAGCAGCACGACGAGGAGGGACCACCGGAACGGGCGGCGCATGCGGGTCACGAAGTCCACCGCCCAGGTCTTCCGACGGGCGACGAACGAGAAGACCCAGCCGACGAGGGCCGAGACGACGAAGGTGAGGACGACGGCCGAGACGACGGCGACGACGGGTGCGATCCAAGGCATCGGACCAGCCTGGCGGACATCCTCAGCGAGCACGACCGCCGATCGGCCAGGATGGGAACCGTGAGACAACGCACAGCTTCCCGTCACGAGCCCGCCACACGGGTGCCCGCACTCCACCGTGGGTCGCGGTCGCGACGCATCGTCAAGATCGTGGCCTCGGTGCTGTTCGCCGCGGTGGTGCTCGGCGCGACCGGCTTCTTCACGTGGGCCAAGCTGCCCATGGCGGCCACCGCCTCCTCGGTCGCCGCCGTGGCCGAGGACACCGCCGTCGACGTGACGGACCGCCCCGACACGGTCGTCATGCGTCCGGCCGACACGACGCCGCGGGACCAGGGCCTCGTCTTCCTCGCCGGCGCGCGCGTCGACCCGCAGGCGTACGAGGAGGTGCTCTCGGGGGCCGTGCGCTCCGGGGTCACCGTGATCATCGTCCGACCGGTGCTCGGCTTCGGCCTCTTCGACTGGCGGGCCCTCACCGACTTCACATCGGAGGCGCCCGAGATCTCGCGCTGGGCCGTCGGCGGTCATTCGCTCGGTGGCGTCCGCGCCTGCGGCTACGCCGAGAGCGACCCGCGCGTCGACGGTCTCGTGCTCTTCGGCTCCTACTGCGCGACCACCGATCTCTCCGACGAGACCGACCTGCCCGTGCTCAGCCTCGGCGGCAGCGAGGACGGCCTCAGCACGCCCGACGACATCGAGCGGTACCGCGACCAGCTGCCGCCCGATGCCTCCATCGTGCAGATCGAGGGGTCGAACCACGCGCAGTTCGGCGCCTACGGCGATCAGGCGGGCGACGGGACCGCGACGCTGACGGACGAGGAGGCGCGGGTCGAGATCGATCGCAGCCTGCGGTCGTTCCTCGCCTCCGTCGGACCCTGAGCCCGCGGCGGGTCCACCCGGTCGGAGGGCCGGCCGACCGCCCGGGGGACGGCAGCCCGACGCGGTGCCGTCAGACGGAGCGCTTGCGCAGGCGCAGAGCCTCGAGGGCCATGCCCTGCGTGGCGTAGCGGCCGACCTCGTCGCCCCAGTGCGGGTTCGATCCGCGGACGGCGACGTACGCGCCGTTCTCGACGCGGATGTGGCCGAGCACGCGGTCGGGGGTCGACACCTGCACCAGGTCGGCTGCGATCGTCCGGGTGCTGACCCGGGCGTTGCGGCGGACGGCGTCGATGCTGGTGATGCTCACGGGTGGTGCCTCTCGTGCTGTTCCCCGGGGTGTCCGGGGTGGTGGTGCCGTCGCGGGATCGGAATGCGACGTGCTCGACGCTAGTCGCGCCTCCTCGGCCACGTCCTGCCGATTCACTGTGGGTCGCCCGCCCGTCGGCTGGGGATACGCCGGCATGCCGCAGGGCCCCGGGGACGACGTCGCCCGGGGCCCTGCGGTCGGCCGCAGCCGATCCGTCAGCTGGTGAGGCCGTCGACGTAGTCCTGGTTGTCGGCGACCCACGCCTCGACGACCTCGGTGTAGTCGCTCCCGTCGACGCCGCTGTTGAACATGGCGTTCTCGAGCGACGAGAGGCGGTCGTTGTCCATCTCGAAGCCCTCGAGCCACTCGGCGAACTGCGGGTAGTCGGCCGTGAAGCTCTTGCCGCCGAACGAGTGGATGCCCTCGGCGTCGCCGAGCGTGCCCTTCGGGTCCTCGAGGTCCTTGATCGGGAACGCGTCGTACGCCCAGTGCGGGCTCCACAGCGTGACGGCGATGTTCTCGCCCGAGTCCGTGGCGCTCTTCAGCTCGGTGAGCATCGCGGCGGTCGACGACGTCTGGAGGGTCAGGTCGTCGATGCCGTAGTCGGGGATCGTCGCGTTCTCGACGGCCGAGGTCAGGCCGGCGGCCGGCTCGATGCCGACGATCGTGCCGCCGAACAGGTCGGCGTTCTCGTTCAGCTCCTCGATCGAGTCGATCGGGGCGTCGGCGTTGACCGCGATGGCGAGCTTCGCGCCGTCGTTCCAGGCGCCGAGGTCGGTGAGGTCGTCGCCGAACTGGTCGATGTACTCCTTGTGCGTGACGGGCAGCCAGGTGTCGAGGACCACGTCGTAGTCATCGGTCGTGAGGCCCTGGTAGACCGGTGCGACGTCGGCCATCTTCAGATTGACCGTGTAGCCCTCCTCCTCGAGCACGGACTTCCAGAGCCAGGAGGCGGCGATGCCCTCGTCCCAGCCGTTGAAGACCGCGATGTCGACGACGCTCTGGTCGCCGTTGTCGAGGGTCTCGCTCTCCGTCGAGCTGCCGGGGGGCGAGCAGGCGGCGAGGCCGAGGACGGCGGAGGTGCCGAGGGCGACGGAGGCTGCGATGGTGGTGCGCTTGTTCATGTGATCCTTTCGGGTGGTGCGGGAGGTGCGGGCCGACCTGATGACTCCGGTCGCCCCGTCGGGGTCTAGACGGACGCCGGCGTCCGATCGGGGGCGGGCGCGTCGGGCAGCGGGGACTCGGACGGCGAGGCGTCGGCGGACGCGCCGGTCGGACCGGATTCCGGGACCGCGTCATCGGACCCGCGGGCGATGCGGGACGGCCGGCGCCGTGCGCGACGGTCGGCGCCGAGGGCGGCCGTCATGCGGTCGAGGATGATGGCGAGGACGACGACCGAGATGCCCGCCTCGGCGCCGAGGGCGACGTCGATCCGGTTGAGGCTCGCGACGATGTCGCCGCCGAGTCCGCCGGCTCCGACCATGCCCGCGATGACGACCATGGAGAGCGAGAGCATGATGACCTGGTTGACCCCGGCCATGATGCTCGGCTTCGCCAGCGGCAGCTGGATCTGACGCAGGATGCGCCAGGGCGACGAGCCGAAGGCCTGGCCGGCCTCGACCACCTCGGTGTCGACCCCGCGGATGCCGAGCTCGGTGAGCCGGACGCCGGGCGCCATCGCGAAGACGATCGTGGCGACGATGCCGGGGACCACGCCGACGCGGAACAGCAGCAGCGCGGGGATCAGGTAGACGAAGGCGGGCGTGGTCTGCATGAAGTCGAGCACCGGTCGGATGATCTGCGAGGCGATCGACGACTTCGCGGCGAGGACGCCCAGCGGGATGCTGACGGCGATCGCGATGACTCCGGCGACCAGCACGAGCGCCAGCGTGGACATGGCGTTCTCCCACTGGTTGACCGAGCTGATCAGCAGGAGGCCGACGGCCGACCCGAGGGCGAACCTCCACCCCCGGGCGACGAACGCGAGCGCGGCCACGACGAGCACGATCGCCCAGAACGGAGGCGCGCTGAGGAGGTACTCGGTCCACTCGTAGAAGAAGAGGAAGACGGCGCGCACGACGTCGAACAGGCCGCCGAGGTGCGTGGTGATCCAGTCGACGACGGCCGAGACCCAGCTGCCGAAGGGGATGCGGAGGATCTCGTTCATCGGGTGGCTCCTTCGGTGGCGGCGACGGGGGTCTCCCCGGTCGCGAGGGTGGCGTCCAGCTCGCTCTCGGAGTAGCGGGTGACCGGTTCGAGCACGGGGATCGGCGAGGTCGTCGTGTCGACGTTGCCGAGGGCCGCGAGGAGCGTGACCCGCGGGATGACGCCGATGAGGCGGTCGTGGTCGTCGACCACGGCGATGGGCAGCGGGCTCTCGACGGCGAGTTCGAAGAGGTCGACGAGGGCGGCGTCGGGGCCGACCTTGGCGAACTCGGTGGTGACGATGGCCTCGAGATCGGTGTCGTTCGACTTGACCTGACGCATGACGTGCCGGTCGCGCACCCAGCCCAGCAGCCGGCGGTCGCGGCCGAGGACGAACAGGGCGGCCGTCTGCAGGTCCCGGAGGGTGCGCAGGGCTCCGCGGGGCCCGGCGGTCAGCTGCACGACCGCACGGGCCGGCTCCATGACGCTCGAGGCCGTCAGCACGCGGGCGCGGTCGACGTCCTGGACGAACTGGGCGACGTAGTCGTTGGCCGGGTCGGTGAGGATGTCCTCCGGCGTGCCGATCTGCACGATGCGGCCGTCGCGCATGACGGCGATGCGATCACCGAGGAACATCGCCTCGTTGAGGTCGTGCGTGATGAAGACGATGGTCTTGCCGAGCTTCGCCTGGAGCTCGAGCAGCTGCTCCTGCATCTCGCGGCGGATGAGCGGATCGAGGGCGCTGAACGCCTCGTCCATCAGCAGGATGTCGGTCTCGGCCGCGAGCGCTCGGGCCAGGCCCACGCGCTGCTGCATGCCGCCGGAGAGCTCGCTCGGGAGCTTGTCCTCCCACCCGGCGAGACCGACGATCTCGGTGACCTCCCGCGCCTTCGCCAGCCGCTTCGCCTTCGCCACGCCCTGGACCTCGAGGCCGTAGGCGACGTTGTCGATGACGGTGCGGTGCGGGAGCAGGGCGAAGTGCTGGAACACCATCGACACGTGCTGACGCCGGACGTCGCGCAGCCGCTTGGCCGGGACGTCGGAGATCGAGGTGCCCGACACCTCGACCGACCCGGAGGTGGGCTCGAGCAGCCCGTTGAGCATCCGGATCAGCGTGGACTTGCCGCTGCCCGAGAGCCCCATGACGACGAAGATCTCGCCGGGCTGGACGTCGAAGGACGCGTCGATGACGGCCGCGGTGCCGAGGGCCGAGGCCTCGGTGCGGCTGGCACCGGACTCGAGTCGGGTGACCGCCTCTCGGGGTCGGCGACCGAAGACCTTGTAGAGGTTCTTCGCACGCACGGCGGGTGGTGTCGTTGTCATGGGCTCTCCGCGGGCACGCCGGGGAACGCCTTCCGCTCGGGCAGGCGCGCCGTCGGCGGCGTTCTGGTCGGGCGGACGGGTCGACGGCGCATGCGGGACGTGCTGGCTCAAGCATCGTGATCCTGGATGCGAACCTGTACCCCGCTGGTGCGGTCATGGGACCGGCACCGACGCCACCAGACCGTACGGGGATCGGGATCCGAGACTGCCGGACCGCCGATCATCGCGTCCTGATGATGACGGGCCCACCGGAGCGGGCCTCGACGACCGTAGCGAACATGTGTCGTCCATCCCAATCCGCACCCCCCTCCGGAGGGACCGGACGTGTACCCCGATCCCCTCCGATCGCCGTGTTCATGGGCATCGACATCGTGGCCTTTTCGTTACACGCCGTGCACCTTCGAGGGCCGTCGTCCGCGGAGCGCAGGTCCCCCGACATGCCGACCGCTCGATGTGCACGAACTGCAGACTCGGGCCTACCCTCTCGGCATGAGCGCATCTGACGGAGACCGCGGCTCGGCCGCGCACCCGGACACCGTCCCCCAGGACTTCAGCCACGAGCAGGAGGGTTTCCAGCACGGCCTCAAGCCCCGGCAGCTGCAGATGATCGCCATCGGCGGCGCCATCGGGACGGGGTTGTTCCTCGGCGCCGGCGGGCGGCTGGCGACGGCGGGGCCCTCTCTCGCGATCGTCTTCGCGATCTGCGGCGTGTTCGCGTTCTTCATCCTGCGCGCGCTCGGCGAGCTGGTGCTTCACCGCCCCTCCTCGGGATCCTTCGTCTCGTACGCCCGGGAGTTCTACGGGGAGAAGTTCGCCTACGCGGCGGGCTGGATGTACTTCCTGAACTGGGCGATGACGGCGATCGTCGACGTCACCGCCGTGGCCCTCTACCTGCAGTACTGGAAGGCCTTCACGGCCGCCCCGGAGTGGCTGCTGGCCCTCGTGGCCCTGGCCGTCGTGCTGTCGGTGAACCTGCTGGCGGTGAAGGTCTTCGGCGAGATGGAGTTCTGGTTCGCGATCGTCAAGGTCGCGGCGCTCGTGGTGTTCCTGGTGGTCGGGGTCGTCTGGCTGGCCGCGGCGTTCCCGGTGACGCACGACGGCGCGACGGTCGACACGGGCTGGTCGGTCGTGGCCTCGAGCGGGATCCTCCCGAGCGGGCTGCTGCCGGCGGTGCTGGTCGTGCAGGGCGTCGTCTTCGCGTACGCCGCGATCGAGCTGGTGGGCACGGCGTCGGGCGAGACCGAGAACCCGGAGAAGGTGGTGCCGAGGGCGATCAACACGGTCATCCTCCGGATCGCGGTCTTCTACGTCGGTTCGCTGGTGCTGCTGTCTCTGCTGCTGCCGTACACCGCCTACGCCGAGGGCGAGAGCCCGTTCGTCACGTTCTTCAGCAGCATCGGGAGCCCCGAGGTCGGCCGCATCGCGGGGTCGATCATGAACTTCGTCGTCGTGACGGCGGCGCTGTCGAGCCTGAACGCCGGGTTGTACTCGACCGGTCGGGTGCTGCACTCGATGGGGATGAACGGATCGGCTCCGAAGTTCACGACGAAGATGTCGAAGGGCGGTGTCCCGTTCGGCGGCATCCTCCTGACGGCGTCGATCACCCTGCTGGGGGTGGGTCTGAATGCGATCGTCGGGGCGAGCGCCGCGTTCGAGATCGTCCTGAACATCGCGTCGTTGGGGATCCTGACGGCGTGGGGCACGATCATCCTCTGTCAGATGCGGCTGCGTCGCTGGGCTAAGGAGGGCAAGGCGGAGGAGCCGTCGTTCCGTCTGCCGGGGGCGCCGGTCACGAGCTACCTGACGCTGGCGTTCCTGCTCGCGGTGGTGGTGCTGATGGCGATCGACTGGCCGATCGGGTCGTTCACGGTGATGTCGCTGGTCGTCATCATCCCGCTGCTGATGCTCGGCTGGCACCTGCAGCGCGACCGCATCCTCGCCGCGGCGCGCCTCCGCGAGGGCATGACCGGCCCCTACCCCGTGACCGGCCGGGATTCAGCCGCCCAGCACCCCCGCCCCTCGGACCGCCCCTAGCGGTGACGGAGGCCCGTCTCCCCTCGTGGGGCTCGGTCCTCGTCGGACTCGACCCCATCGCGCCGGGGATCCAGGCGCTCCTCGCTCACAGCTCTCAGGGCTTGACGCGCGAAGCGCCGTCGCCCTCCCCCTGACGCGCGAAGCGCCGTCGCACCGTGACGCGCGAAGCGCCGTCGCACCGTGACGCGCGAAGCGCCGTCACCCCCGGGCAACAGCGACCTGGCGGCAAGGACCCCCACCCCGCGCGGCCCCAGGCCGCACGTCGGCGCAGCCGACCAAACCGGCACGACGACAAATCCCCCGCTTCATCGAATGATGAACACGGGGGATCGATTTGTCGTGCACCCCCTCGGACTTGAACCGAGAACCCACTGATTAAGAGTCAGTTGCTCTGCCAATTGAGCTAGAGGTGCGTGCTGCGGTGAGTCCCGCAACGAGGATCAACATTAGCATGAGTTCTGACACCTGTTGAACACCGGGGCGCTTCGCGCGCCGAAGATCGGAGCACCATGGCCACGAAGCTCGAGAAGGGCGCTGCTGCGCCGTCGTTCACCCTCGAGGACGAGAGCGGTTCGCCGGTCTCGTTGTCGGACTTCGCGGGGCGGAACGTGATCGTGTACTTCTATCCGGCGGCGTCGACGCCGGGCTGCACGACCGAGGCGTGCGATTTCCGCGACAACATCAACTCGTTGAAGTCGGCCGGGTATCAGGTGCTGGGCGTCTCGAAGGATGCTCCGGAGGCGCTGCGCCGGTTCAAGGACGAGCAGGGCTTGAACTTCCCTCTGCTGAGCGACCCGGAGCTCACCGTGCACGAGGCGTACGGGGCGTACGGCGAGAAGAACAGCTACGGACGGATCGTCACCGGCACCATCCGGTCGACGTTCGTGGTGGACGGCGAGGGGGCCGTCGTGCTCCCGCTGTACAACGTGAAGGCGACGGGTCATGTGGCGTCGCTGCGGAAGAAGCTGGCGCTCGACTGAGGGCGGTCCCGGGGCGCCGTCGCGCGCCTCCTCGGCTCCGCGCTCGTCTGCGAGGCGGCGTCAGTAGGTGCGGGGCGGCGCTTCGTCGCGGGCGGCGGTGGCTGCGGTCACCGACGGGGTGATCAGCAGGACGACCACGAGCACGGCCGGGACGATGAGCCAGAGCCCCACGGTGGGGTTCGCGAACGTCCCTTGGAGGCTGCCGACGCCGACGGCCACCTGGAGCACCTGCCAGACGATGGCGGCGCCGCGGATCCAGGCCCGGCCACGGAAGGCCCCGACGACGATCGAGCCCAGCCACGCCGCCGCCATCAGCGTCAGCACGAGCACGGCCACCGCGGAGGGGTACGACGACGGGGTCGCGACGACGAGCTCGATGAGCAGGTAGGCCGCGGCCCCGCCCACGACGACGAGTTCGCCGACGAGCAGCACGAGCAGCACCCACAGGAGGGGCGGTCGACGTGTCGCGGCAGACGGATCTGTCGGCTCGGCGGGGTCGTTCTCAGCCGCTCGGCTCATGCGTGGCCCTCCACAAAATCCTTGATTTGGCCGTACCAGTATGCGACCATATTCGAGGTCGAAGTGACGTGCACACGGCTGTGCGCGCCTCCCGAATTCTTTCTCTTTCCCCCATCCGGAACCGGTGCTTCGTTGCGCCGGTTCAGCATTTAAAGGAGTACCCATCGATGGATTGGCGTGACAAGGCCGCCTGCCTGACCGCAGACCCGGAGCTGTTCTTCCCCGTCGGCAACACGGGCCCCGCTGTCGACCAGATCGACAAGGCCAAGACCGTCTGCGGTCGGTGCACCGTCACCGAGACGTGCCTCCAGTACGCCCTCGAGACCAGCCAGGATTCCGGCGTCTGGGGTGGCCTCAGCGAAGACGAGCGTCGTGCGCTGAAGCGCCGTGCGGCTCGCGCTCGTCGCGCCAGCTAGACCTTCTCGCCCGACGGCGGTCGCGACCGACCGACGGGCTCGTCACGAGGCCGGCTCCCTTGGGGAGCCGGCCTCGTCGCTGTCCGGGCACGCTCGTCGCGTGCTCGGGCGGGCCGTCAGGACTGGGTGAGCCAGCGGAACGGGATCTCGATGGTGACCTCGGTGCCGCTGCCGACGAGCGTGTGCCAGTCGATCGTGCCGCCGAGCTCGCCCTGGATGAGCGTGCGGACGATCTGCGTGCCGAGACCGGAGCCGACCTTGCCCTCGGGCAGACCGACGCCGTTGTCGCGCACCTTGACGGTCAGCTGCTCGTCGTCGCGCTCGGCGACGATCTGCACCTCGCCGTCGCGGCCGTCGAGGCCGTGCTCGACCGCGTTGGTGACCAGCTCGGTCAGCGCCAGCGCGAGCGGTGTCGCGTACTCGCTCGGCAGGGCGCCGAAGCTGCCGACGAGGGCGGGCCGCACGGTCGTGTTGTGACTCGAGGCCACTTCGGCGATGAGCATGAGGACGCGGTCGAAGACCGTGTCGAAGTCCACGTTCTGGCTGAGGCCCTCGGACAGCGTGTCGTGCACGACCGCGATCGAGGCGACCCGCCGCATCGCCTGGGTCAGCGCCTCGCGGGCCACGTCGGTGTGCGTCCGCCTCGCCTGGATGCGCAGGAGGGACGCCACGGTCTGCAGGTTGTTCTTGACCCGGTGGTGGATCTCGCGGATCGTCGCGTCTTTGGTGATGAGCTCGCGCTCCTGGTGCCGCAGCTCGGTGACGTCGCGGCAGAGCACGATGGCGCCCATGCGCTCGCCCCGATCACGCAGCGGGATCGCCCGGAGCGACACCGTCACACCCCGGGCCTCGATGTCGGTGCGCCATGGCGCCCGCCCGGTGACGACCAGCGGCAGGGACTCGTCGATGACCAGCTTGCCCTGCAGCAGGTTCGTCGTCACCTCGGCGAGGGACTCCCCTTCGAGCTCGCCGTCGAAGCCCATGCGGTTGAAGGCCGAGAGCCCGTTGGGGCTGGCGAAGGTGACCGTGCCGTCGACGTCGAGGCGGAGGAGCCCGTCGGAGGCGCGGGGAGCGCCGCGCCGGGGGCCGGTCGGCGCCCCGAGGTCGGGGAAGTCCCCCGCGGCGATCATCGCGAACAGGTCGTTCGCGCACTGGTTGAACGTGAGCTCCTGCCGGCTCGGGGTGCGGGCCTCGCTGAGGTTGGTGTGCCGGGTGATGACGGCGATGGGCGCCTCGGTCACATCGGGGCGGCTCGCACCGAGTCGACGCAGCACGGGGACGGCGCGCACCCGCGTGGGGGTCTCTTCGTACCAGTCGGGGGCGGCGGAGTCGACGATGCGGGTGGACGAGAACGCCGCATCGATCTGCACGCGCCACTCGGGGCGCACCTCTTGTCCGACGAAGTCGCGGTAGAAGAGCGTCGCGCTGCTGGACGGGCGCGCATGGGCGACGGCGACGAAGCTGCCCGTCTGCGTGGGCACCCAGAGCACCATGTCGGCGAAGGCCAGGTCGGCCAGCAGCTGCCAGTCGCCGACCAGCAGATGCAACCACTCGATGTCCGCTTCGCTGGAGCGGCCCTGGGCGAGTACGAGATCACTGAGCGTCGACACCGCCCCAGTCTAGGTCGACCCGTGGACCCTGGGAGGCGCGGGTCGCGCTCTGTGGACGACCGCGATCTCTCCACAGCCCGGCCTGTCCTTGTCGAACCAATACCGGATGTCATATGTTGTGTACGACCGAGCCGCCGTCACGAAAGTACGAGCACGATGCCCTCTTCACCACGCGCCACCACGTCAGCCCGCCCCCGCACGGGCGTCGAGTCGCCCACGGGGTCGATCCCGCTGGAACGCCATCTGAGCGCCGTGCCCGGCTGCGGGACGCTGGCGGCCATCTCGCCGGACCCCTTCGCACCCCGGGGCAAGCCCATCACCGCCGAGGCGGCCGTCGAAGCCCTCGCCCGTTCGGTGCTCGAGGTCATGGCCGGGGCACGCGACATCGAGCAGCTGTCGCGCTGGGTCACCGCCGAGGTGTTCGCGACCCTGCGCAACAGGGTCAGGATCTCGACGAGGGCCCGCGTCGCCCACGGCGTCCGACCCCAGCGCCCGATCCTGCGGTTCGGGCCGGTGCGGATCGCGGAACCCGTTCACGGCATCGTCGAGGGCGTCGTCGTCGTCCACGGTCGGGGGCGCAGCCGCGCCGTCGCCGTGCGCCTCGAGACCGTCCGGGGCCGGTGGCAGGCGAGCGCTCTCCACATCCTCTGATCCGAGAGGCGGCGCCGACACGGGGCCTCCCCCGCCGACGACGGAGGCGCACCCGCCTGAGCGGGTGCGCCTCCGTCGTCGCGCGACCGGTCGGGACCGATCGTCCGGTGCCGGCCTACTTCTTGCCGGCCGCCCGGCGCTCGGCCCGGTTCACGGGTGCGGGCTCGTCGCCTCCGGTCTTCTGACCGAACGCGCCCTTGCCCGCCGGCGCCGTGCCGCTCGATGCCCGCGCCGCGGCCACCTCGGGCGCCGTCGTCTGCGTGGCGGTCTCCTGCAGGCGCTGGGCGCGGGCCGTGGCCCCCTTCTCGAGGCGGCCCTTCTGGTCGCGGACCTCGACCTCGCCGTCGATGTTCGGCGCCGAGTACTCGAGGGCGGGAGGGGCCTGCTCGTTGCCGAGCCCCTTCGCAGCGATCACCGGCGTCTTCTCGGCGCCGACCTGGTTCTGGACCTCGACCTCGAGGTTGAACAGGAAGCCCACCGACTCCTCGCGGATCTGGCCCATCATGCTCTGGAACAGCGCGTAGCCCTCTCGCTGGTACTCGACCAGCGGGTCGCGCTGCGCCATCGCCCGCAGACCGATCCCGTCTTTCAGGTAGTCCATCTCGTAGAGGTGGTCGCGCCAGCGGCGATCGATCACCGAGAGCACGACACGACGCTCGAGCTCGCGCATGGCCGCCTCGCCGAGGGTCGCCTCGCGGTTCTGGTAGGCCACCTTGGCGTCGGAGAGGATCTCCTGACCGAGGAACTCGCGCGTCGCCTTGCCCTTCGAGCCGGCCTCGGTGATGACCTCGTCGATCGTGATCGAGATCGGGTAGAGGGTGCGGAGCTCGGTCCACAGGGCATCGAGATCCCAGTCGTCGGGTCCGCCCTCGCCCGTGTGCTGATCGATGACCTCATTCACGACGTCGTCGAGGAACTTCGAGGCGCGGTCCTGGAGATCGTCGCCCTCGAGGATGTGCCGACGGTCGCCGTAGATCGCCTCGCGCTGCCGGTTGAGGACGTCGTCGTATTTGAGGACGTTCTTCCGGATCTCGGCGTTGCGGGACTCGACCTGCGACTGAGCGGAACGGATCGCCCGACCGACGATCTTGTTCTCGATGGCGAGGTCGTCGGGGACGTTGCCGCGGCCCATGAGCGACTCGGCGGCACCGGAGTTGAACAGACGCATGAGATCGTCGGTGAGCGACAGGTAGAAGCGGCTCTCGCCCGGGTCACCCTGACGACCGCTGCGGCCGCGGAGCTGGTTGTCGATGCGACGGGACTCGTGGCGCTCCGTGCCGAGCACGTAGAGCCCGCCCGCCTCGACGACCGCGGCGGCCTCCTCGGCGACGGCCTCCTTGTGGGAGGCGAACACGGCATCCCAGGCCGCCTCGTACTCGTCGGGCGTCTCGACCGGGCTGAGCCCCTTGGCGTTCATCTCGGCGACCGCGAGGAACTCCGCGTTGCCTCCGAGCATGATGTCCGTCCCACGGCCGGCCATGTTGGTGGCGACCGTGACGGCCCCGGCCCGACCGGCCTGTGCGACGATGGCCGCCTCGCGGGCGTGGTTCTTCGCGTTCAGCACCTCGTGCTTGACGCCCTTCTTGGCCAGCAGACGCGAGAGGTACTCGCTCTTCTCGACGCTCGTGGTGCCCACCAGGACGGGCTGCTTCTTGGCGTGCCGTTCGACGATGTCCTCGACCACCTGGTCGAACTTCGCCGTCTCGTTCTTGTAGACCAGGTCCGTCTGGTCGATGCGCTGCATCGGCCGGTTCGTGGGGATCGGGACGACGCCGAGCTTGTAGGTGCTCATGAACTCGGCGGCCTCGGTCTCGGCCGTTCCCGTCATGCCCGAGAGCTTCTTGTACAGACGGAAGTAGTTCTGCAGCGTCACCGTCGCGAGGGTCTGGTTCTCGGCCTTGACCTCGACGCCCTCCTTCGCCTCGATGGCCTGGTGGATGCCCTCGTTGTAGCGGCGCCCGCTGAGGATGCGACCGGTGTGCTCGTCGACGATCAGCACCTCGCCGTTGATGACGACGTAGTCCTTGTCGCGCTTGAACAGAGCGTCGGCCTTGATGGCGTTGTTGAGGAACGAGATGAGCGGCGTGTTGGCGGACTCGTACAGGTTGTCGATGCCGAGGTAGTCCTCGACCTTCTCGATGCCCGGCTCGAGCACCCCGACCGTGCGCTTCTTCTCGTCGACCTCGAAATCGACCCCCGACACCAGGCGACGCGCGATGGTGGCGAACTCCGCGAACCAGCGGTTGGCCTCTCCGCTGGCGGGCCCCGAGATGATGAGGGGCGTGCGGGCCTCGTCGATCAGGATGGAGTCGACCTCGTCGACGACGGCGAAGAAGTGTCCGCGCTGGACCATGTCCTGCGACTGCCAGGCCATGTTGTCGCGGAGGTAGTCGAAGCCGAACTCGTTGTTCGTGCCGTAGGTGATGTCGGCGGCGTACTGCTCGCGGCGCTGCGCCGGGGTCTGGCCTGCGAGGATGCACCCCGTGGTCATGCCCAGGGCGCGGAAGACGCGACCCATCAGCTCGGACTGGTAGCTCGCGAGGAAGTCGTTGACCGTGATCACGTGCACGCCGCGCGAGGCGATGGCGTTGAGGTAGGCGGCCGTGGTCGCCACGAGGGTCTTGCCCTCGCCGGTCTTCATCTCGGCGATGTTGCCGAGGTGGAGCGCCGCGCCGCCCATCAGCTGCACGTCGAAGTGCCGGAGACCGAGGGTGCGCTTGGAGGCCTCGCGGACGGCGGCGAACGCCTCGGGCAGCAGATCGTCGAGCGACTCGCCGCCGGCGTAGCGCTCGCGCAGCTCGACGGTCTCGTTCTTCAGCTCGTCGTCGGTGAGGGTGGTGAAGTCGTCCTCGAGCTCGTTGACGGCTTTGGCGTACGCCTTCAGCCTGCGGAGGGTGCGACCCTCGCCGACGCGAAGGACCTTCTCGAGAACGTTGGCCACCGGTTACTCCCTGTGTTTCGGTCGAGCGCACGACGAGAGCCGCGCGCCCCGTGAGGCGGGCCCGTGGGCCACGCCGAGATCGGCTCGACCCGCGGACGGACGAGCACGGAATGGTAACAAGACTAGCGGCCACGGCCCTGTGAACCGGCAAGCGATCACCTCGCCGCCTTCTCAGGACCGTGGCCGCCGAGGGACCGCGAGGGCGCCCGACCGGCTGCGCCGGATCGGACGCCCCGACGGTCAGTCGACGAGGCCGGCCCGGAGCGCCGTGGCGACCTCCTGCAGCTCGGGGGCCGACTGGTCGAGACCGATGACGCCGTAGTCCCAGCCCTTCCGTCGGTACACGACGCTCGGCCGATCGGTCCCCGAGTCGATGAACAGGTAGAAGTCGTGACCGACGAGCTCCATGTAGTAGAGCGCGTCGTCGACCGTCATGGGCGTGGAGGCGAAGACCTTCGACCGGATGACCACCGGGCTGTAGTCCTCCTCCGTCTCCTCCGCGTCGATCGAGGCGTCGTCGTCGACGACCGCGATCGACCCCGTCCGGACGGCGTCGAGGGTCTCGGCGGCGGCCGGTGTGACGCCGTGCGTGCTGAAGTCGGAGGTCGAGGCCTCACGCAGCGATGTGGGCCGGTGCTGACCGCGATGCACCTTCTTGCGGTCCTTGGCCCGACGGACGCGTTCGAGCAGCCGCGCGATGGCGAGGTCGAAGGCGACGTACTTGTCGCCGCCGGTCGACTCGGCGCGGACGAGGGGCCCGGGCCCGATCAGGGTGAGCTCGACGCGGTCGTCTCCTGCCTGACCGCTCGACTTCTCGTGGTGCCTCGAGACCTTGATCTCGAGCGCGAGGGCTTTCGTGGCGAGCTGCGCCACCTTGTCGGCCTTGTCAGTGGCGTAGTCGCGGAAACGATCGGTGATGCCGACGTTTCGACCCGTGACGGAAATTTCCATGACGACCTCCTTTGGCTATGACGTGCCGCCTGTCAGCCAGGCGGATGTGCTTTCACGCCTTTTGCCCCACCGTAACCGTGACGGCACCTCGGCGTAACCCCGCGTCCACCGTGTCGCGAGTCGCTCAGGCACCTCGGATGCTCCTCCCGGTCTCCGGAGTGGACGCCAGGCACGCCGCGGCGACGACCGCCGCACCCCGTGCCGCGAGCGCCCGCTCGGCCTCGAGGAGCGTCGACCCCGTCGTCACGACGTCGTCGACGAGCAGCACCCGGCGGCCCGTCAGGTCGGTCGTCGCCCTCAGCGTCCCCTGCCGCGCCCGCTGGCGCTGCACCCGGTCGAGCCTCTTCTGCGGACCGCCGGCCCCGGCGACCGACACGAGGAGGCGCGGTGCGAGGACCAGCCCGGCCTCGCGGGCGAGCAGACCCACGGGGTCGTACCCGCGCCTCCTGAGTCCGGACCTCGACGCGGGCACGGCCACGAGGAGGGGCGGCGACGGTCCCGGCGGACACGCGCGGTCGAGGGCGGCCGCGAGTGCGGGGGCGAGCCGGCGGGCGAGCCGCAGACGCCCCTGCTGCTTGAACGCGATGACGGCGCGGCGCACCTCGAACTCGTAGTCGAGCCCCGACACGACGACGAGCCCCGTGAGGAGCTCGCGCGAGCGGACCGTGGGATCGAGTCGCCTGCGGCAGTCGGGGCAGAGCTCGACGTCGGGGCTGCCGCAGCCGGCGCACTCGACCGGGGAGACCACGGAGAGCGCCTCGCGGAGCGCGGATCGTGCGGACATGACGACAGCCTGCCGCGGCGGCGCGGGCCGGCGCGAGCGGGACCGGCGTCGTCCACGCCGACGACGGGGAGCGCTCTGCTGGGGAGGGGAGGATGGTCCGCGGGTCAGCGCTGGGTGGCCAGCAGATCCGCGCGGATGCCGCTGTCCTGCCAGCTGCTCCCCCGGGGCTCGAGGACCATCCCGTCGGCCGTGCGCACCTGCAGCCGGCCCACCCCGTTGCCGCCCACGATGGACTCGGGATCGCCCGGCGGACGACCGCGGGACGTCGCGGGGCCGCCGACCTCGGAGACGGTGACCTGGGGCTCGTCCCCCGCCCGGGTGAGGACGGCCACCGACGACTGGTCTGCCCAGGTGGCGTCGACGGGCACCCCCGTCGCCGTGGCGAGTTCGAGGGCCGGCCCGAGTGCCGTGGGGACCCCCTCCGCGTCGCGGACCACCGCGGCGACCGTCAGACGGGCGTCGCCGTCGTCGTCGAGGAGCGCGAGCACCCGGCTGCCGTCGCGCGAGACGCGCAGGGTGACGACGTCGGCTCCGTCGGGCAGCGAGGAGGACACGGCGTGCACGACGCCGTCGCCGCCGATGACGAGGAGGTCGCCGGGGTCGCTCTCGGGGACGCTCCAGACGTATCCGCGGTCGTCGAGCGATGGAGGCGCGAGTCCCGGCCGGGCGTCGAGGAGGCGGCTGCTGCCGTCGGCTCGGACGAGCACTGCCCCCTCGGGGGTCGCGACCGCCGCACGGGTCTGATCGCCGGAGAGCTCGAGGGCGGTGGCCCCGAGGTCCGTCACGGTCGGCGAGAGCCCGGCCAGCTCGCTGACGGCGCTCCTCGACGCGAAGCCGAGCACGCCGTCGGCGACGACGAGAGGCCGGGCGTCGACGGTCGGGTCGCGCAGGGGCGAGTCCTGGCCGAGCTCCGGCACGTCGAGCGCCGTCGACTCGACGCTCAGCTCGACCGCCGTGATCGCGGCCACGCTCGAGAAGCTCGCCAGAAGCTGGGCCTGCATGCGGGCCCGGGCCGTCGGGTCCGCGCCGAGCGCATCGGCCGTGAGGTCGACCCTCGCCGTGCCGTCGTCGACGGTGATGGCGGTGAGCGAGAGCCGGGTGCCGTCGGGGAACGCCGACACCACGGCGCCCTGGAGCCACGACGACGGGCCCGCGAGGACCGCGGACGCGATGCGCGTGCTCGTCGACGACCGGGCGAGGAACCAGCGCTCGTCGGGCACGAGGTACGTGAAGGTCGGGTCGTAGAAGTAGATGGCGTGCGAGCGGAACACCGACTGGAACGTCGCCGGGGTCAGCACGATGCCGTCGGGGGCGTCGCTGATCCGCCACTGGCCGTCCTCCTGGACGAACCGGTAGCCCAGCGTCGTCGGGACGGAGGACGTGGCGGGCGTGTAGCGACCGGTGTCGTCGACGGTGGCCGAGTCGACGAACGTGTAGTCGAGACGGGTGTCCGAGACGCGGGTCGTCGTCCCGGTGCCCGGACGGACCATGACGCTGTCCCTCGGGTTCCAGCCGTCGGCGAACCCCGTCGAGAGGAACTGCCTGGCGACCGCGTAGTCGTTCTGGGGCCCGGTGCCGGCGGCGAGGAACCCGTTCAGCAGCTGCTCCTGGGAGCTGCCGACCGAGGGGCCGTTCGGCGTGTACACGACGTCGCTGTCGACGACGTCGCTGGTGATCGGGTCGCCCTGCTGGACGGACCCGCTGTCGGGGATGCCCGCGCAGCCGGCGAGCGCCGCGAGGAGGGATATCGCGACGGCGACGGCGGGGAGTCGTCTCGGGGTGGTCATGCGTCCTCCTCGGGTCGGACCGGCAGCGGGCGGGAGCGGACCTCGGCGCCCACCACGCGGGGCAGCGTCACGACGAAGCGGCTGCCCGAGCCCGGCCGCGACCAGACGTCGATGCGACCACCGTGCAGGACGGCGTCCTCGAGGCTGATGGCCAGACCGAGCCCCGTCCCGCCGATCGTCCGCCGACGGGACGGGTCGGCCCGCCAGAACCGGTCGAAGACCCGTTCGGCGTCGGCCTCGGTCATACCGACGCCGTGGTCGCGAACGGCGATGGCGACGGCGTCCGGGTCCGAGTCGACCTCGACGACGATGGGTCGCCCCTCGCCGTGCTCGATGGCGTTGCCGAGCAGGTTGCGGAAGATGCGTCGCAGCCGACGCGCGTCGACCTCGCTCTCGAAGTAGCCCCCGCGGGCGACGATCTCGATGGCGCTGCCCGTCTCGGCGGCCAGCGGCTCGTACTCGGCCACGCCGTCCTCGACGAGCCGCACGAGCGTGATGCGCTCGAGCTCCAGCTCGACCGCGCCCGCGTCGAAGCGCGAGATCTCGAGGAGATCGGCGAGGAGGAGCTCGAACCGGTCGACCTGCGTGTGCAGCAGTTCGGTGGTCCGCGCCGCGGACGGGCTGAACCCCTCGCGCTGGTCGTACAGGACGTCGCCGGCGAGCCGGATGGTGGTCAGCGGGGTCCGCAGCTCGTGCGAGACGTCGCTGACGAACCGCTGCTGCACGCGAGACAGCTCCGCGAGCTGCGTGATCTGCCGCTGCATGGCGTCGGCCATGCCGTTGAAGGACCGCCCGAGGGTCGCGACGACGTCGTCGCCCTTCTCGGGGATGCGCTCCTCGAGGTGCCCCGCGGCGATCTTCTGACTCGTCTCGGCGGCGACGCGGACGGGTGCGACGACCAGACGCACGACGGTGTACGTGATGAGCGCGATCAGGACGACGAGGGCCAGCGACCCGATCGCCAGGGTGCGCTGCATCAGGGCGAGGGTCTCCTCCGCGTCGCCGAGGTCGTACACGAGGTAGAGCTCGTACTGACCGGCGGTGGGCACCTGCAGGGTCGAGCCGACGGCGATCCCCGGCGCCGCGCCTCCTGAGGGGGACGCGAGGGACACGGACTGCAGGGCCAGCGATCCGGTGTCGGCCGCCACCTGCTCGCGCAGCTCGGGGCTGATGACGTCGGCCGGGAAGTCGGGGCTCGCGATGTTCTGGATCGTGCGCGCCGTCGTCTGGCCCGGTGTGCGGAGGATGGCGATCCGGGTCCCGCCGGGGCTCGAGGTCGACCCCAGGATGGCGCTCTGCGCCTCGTTCTGGAGCGAGTCGAGCTCGACCTGGTCGGCGTCCTCCGTCGCCGTCGCCGAGTCGAAGATGCTCTGCGCGAGCAGCGTCGCCCGGAGCGACTCGGACTGCACCTGATCACGCCGCTGGTCGTAGAGGTTCGCGCCGATGCTCACGGAGATCGACGCGGCGATGATCGAGGCGCCCACCCCGGCGAGCACGACGGTCAGTGCGACCGTGCGGAGCTCGAGGGACGACCGCCAGCCGTCGGCGAGACGACGCCACACGACCGCGAGGCGGCGAGCCGTCGCCCCGGGGAGCGCCAGCCTCGGCGACGTCATCGGACCGCGACGCTCGACGGCCGGCCGATCGCGCCGGGCACGGGGTCAGGCGCTCGCGCCGGCACGGTACCCCACGCCGCGCACGGTCGTGACGATGCGCGGGTTGTCGGGGTCGTGCTCGACCTTCGCCCGCAGACGCTGCACGTGCACGTTGACGAGCCGGGTGTCGGCCTTGTAGTGGTATCCCCAGACCTGCTCGAGCAGCATCTCGCGGGTGAACACCTGCTGCGGCTTCGACGCGAGAGCCAGCAGCAGCTCGAACTCGAGCGGCGTGAGCGCGATCGCGGTCTCGCCACGGCGGACCTCGTGCGCGGCCACGTCGACGCGGAGGTCGCCGACGGTCAGGACGTCGTTCGTCGGCTCGGTCGCGGGGCGCAGCCGGGTGCGGATGCGCGCCACGAGCTCCTTCGGGTTGAACGGCTTGACGACGTAGTCGTCGGCGCCGCTCTCGAGGCCCTTGACGACGTCGACGGTGTCGCCCTTGGCCGTCAGCATGATGATCGGGACGCCGCTCTCGGCACGGATCGCGCGGCACACCTCGAGGCCGTCCATCCCGGGCAGCATGAGGTCGAGCAGCACGAGGTCGGGCGACGAGTTGTGGAAGGCGTCGAGGGCGGCGCTGCCGTCGCTGCAGAAGTGGGGCTCGAAGTCGTCGGCTCGGAGCACGATGCCGATCATCTCGGCGAGAGCGGGGTCGTCGTCGACCACGAGGATGCGCGGGGTCATGGTCTCCGTCTTCGGCTGGGCCGCTCGGGCGGCGGCACGTCGGACCAGATTAGTGCAGGAGGCGCGCTCGGCTGGCACCCCGACCCGCGCTGTGGAAACATGGCAGCACCTGCGAGGACGACCTCGCCGGCGGACGACCCGGGGGAACGCATGACCGATCCGAACGGCTGGGCCGCCCCGGGCGGCGGCGACGCCCCCCGCTGGGGCGAACGCGTCGACACCGGGATCGGGGTCCCTCAGGGCCAGCACGCCCCGGCGGCGCCGCCGCAGGGCGCCGAAGCACCCGGAACGCCGGGGCAGCACCCCGGGGGCTGGACCCCGCCGCCGCGACCGGGTCTCGTCCCGCTGCGTCCGCTGACGTTCGGCGAGATCCTCGCCGGCTCGTTCCAGGTCTTCCGCCGCAACCCGCGCACGACCTTCGGCACGGCCCTCCTGGCGCAGGTCGTCATCGCCATCGTGACGGCCGGCGCCGTCGGCGCCGCCACCTTCGCCGCGATCGGGCGCATCGACTCGGCCCTCCCGTCGGACCTCGAGACGGTGACGGCGGGCGCCGTGGCCGTCGTGCTCCTCTCGGCGCTCGTCCCCGCGGCCCTCTCGCTCGTCGTCGGTTCGATCCTGCAGGGTCTGTTCGTCCTCGAGACCTCCCGGCAGATCCGCGGCGAGCGCCTCCGTCTCGGCGGTCTGCTCGCCCTGGCCAGGGGTCGTCTCGGCGCCCTCGTCGGCTGGTCGGCCCTCGTCGCCCTCGCCACCGTCATCGCTCTCGCGGTCGTCGCCGCCATCGTCACCCTCGGCGTCGTCATCGGCACGGGCCCGAGCATCGCCATCGGCATCGGCGCGGGTCTGCTCGCAGGGCTCGGCGCCACGGCCCTCGGAGTGTGGCTCACCGTGAAGCTCTGCCTCGTGCCGAGCGTCCTCATGCTCGAACGGACCACGCTCACGACGGCCGTGACCCGGTCGTGGGCGCTCGTCCGAGGCGGGTTCTGGCGCACTCTCGGCATCGTCGCCCTGGTGTTCGCGATGATCCAGGTCGCCGCGCAGGTCGTCGCCACGCCGTTCTCCCTCCTCTTCGGCGTCCTCGGCGGGACCCTCGCCCCCACCGGCGACGCCCTCGACCCCACCGCCCTGGTCGTGACGGGGGTGGGGTACCTGCTGACGATCCTCGTGACCTCCGTGGTGACGGCCATCGGCTCGGTCGTCCAGGCGGCCTCGGTCGGGCTCGTCTACGTCGACCGGCGCATGCGACTCGAGGGTCTCGACCTCGAGCTCGCGCGCTCGGCCGACCTGCGCGCCGCCGGCGCCACCGGTCCCGACCCCTACCGGACGCCGGGCGACGACGCCTCCGACCGCCCGGCGGAGACACCGGCGCGGTGACGATGCCGACGGCGTGGGCGGCGACCCCGCTGACGCCCGACCCCGACGAGGCGCGCCGTGAGCTGATCCGCGAGCTCACCGGCGCCGACTACGCGGCCGCACGACCGACCTGGCTGGATCGCGCCGCCCAGGGGTTCTGGGACTGGATCGCCGGCATCCGGTTCGGCGGCGCCGAGGGGGCTCCCGCCGCCGCGCTGCTCGTGGCCCTGCTCCTCGTCGTGGCGCTCGTCGTCGTCGTCTTCGCCGTCTACGGCCGACCCCGTCTCGATCGCCGCTCCGCTGCGGTCGGCCGGGTGTTCGGAGTCGATGACGACCGCGACGCCGACTCGCTGCGCGCCGCTGCTCGGGCCGCCGCCGACCGCGGGGACCACTCGACCGCGGTGGCCGAGTCGTTCCGGGCGCTGACCCGCGCCCTCGTGGACCGCGGCGCCATCACGACCTCCCCGGGCACGACCGCGAACGGGGTCGGCGACCGCGCCGGCCGCGTGTTCCCCGATCGGGCGACGGAGCTCAGGGGCGTCGCGCGGATCTTCGACGAGGTCCGGTATCTCGGACGGCCCGGCTCCGACGCCGACTACCGCGCCGTCGCCGAGCTGGACCGAGCCCTGACCGTCGACCGATCATCGGGCGGGTCGGCAGGCGACGACGCTCGCGAGGGGGTCGCCTCGTGACCGTCGTCACCCCCACGCCGCGAGCCCGCCTGCGTGGCGCCCGCGTGTGGATCGCCCTCGCGGCCGTCGCCCTCGGCGGGGCCGTCGTCGTCACGGTGCTCGGGGCCGGCGGCGGGACGGGGGGTCGGCCCCTCGGGCCGTCGAACCCCGCGCCGACGGGGGCCAAGGCGGTGGTCGAGGTGCTGCGCGACCAGGGTGTCGACGTGACGGTGACGACCTCCCTCGCGGACACACTCGCCGCGACCGGCGACGCCGACCGGACGTCCCTCGTCGTCGACGACGCCGACGGGTTCCTCACCGACGACCAGTGGGCCGATCTGGCCGGGGCACGGACCCGGCTCGTGCTCCTCGCCCCGTCGCAGACGGCCCTCGACGTCGTCGCACCCGGCGTCGCGCTCGTCGGCGCGGCCGACGACGGCGTCGTGGCCCCCGCCTGCGACCTCGCGGCCCTGTCCCGCGTCGAGCGGGTCGACGCGGGCGGCCTCGCCTACTCGGCCGACGACGTCGACGGGGCGGGCGACGGCACGGCCGTCGGGTGCCTCGCAAGCGACGGAGGCGACGGCCTCGTCGAGGTCGTCGGCGCCGATGCCCCGGTGACGGTCGTCGGTGCCACGACGGCCCTGACGAACGCGGCGATCGCCTCCGACGACAACGCCGCCTACGCCCTCTCGGTGCTCGGTCAGGCCCCGGAGGTCGTCTGGTACCTCCCCGGCGCCGCCGACCTGCCGGAGGGCGAGGGCACCCTCGCGACCCTGACTCCCTCGTGGGTGACGCCCGCCCTCGTCCTGCTGGTCCTCACCGGTGTCGCCGCGATGGCGTGGCGGGGTCGGCGGCTGGGCCCCCTCGTCGTCGAGCGGCTGCCCGTCACGGTGAAGGCGTCCGAGACCACCGAGGGACGCGCCCGCCTCTACGAGAGATCGGGCGACCGGCTCCATGCCCTCGATCAGCTCAGGATCGGCGCCCTCGGCCGCCTCGCGCGCACCGCCGGGCTCCCGGTCGGAGCCTCGGTCGACGAGATCATCGAGCGGGTCGCCCCGCTCGTCTCCGCTCCCCCGGCCGCCCTGCGTCACGTGCTCGTCGACGCCCGCCCCTCCAGCGACCGCGAGCTGCTGTCGCTCAGCGACTCGCTCCTCGACCTCGAGCGGGTCCTCCGGGCGGCGACGGCCCCCTCGTGACCGGCGCCGCGCCTCCTCGGCTCCCCCGCCGGCCCCGAACGCGAACCCCGACCGACAGCCACCACGACACACCGGAGACGAGCAGCACATGACCTCAGACCTGCAGCAGACCTTCTCGCGAGTCCGCGCCGAAGTCGGCAAGGCCGTCGTCGCGCAGGACGGCGCGGTGACCGGTCTCATCGTCACCCTGCTCGCCCAGGGCCACGTGCTGCTCGAGGGGGTGCCGGGGGTCGCGAAGACGCTGCTCGTCCGCGCCCTCGGGCACTCGATGTCGCTCGACACCTCGCGCGTGCAGTTCACCCCGGACCTCATGCCCGGCGACATCACCGGATCGCTCGTCTACGACGCCAAGGCGGGCGACTTCGAGTTCCGGCCCGGGCCCGTGTTCACGAACGTCCTCCTCGCCGACGAGATCAACCGGACGCCGCCCAAGACGCAGTCCGCCCTGCTCGAGGCGATGGAGGAGCGCCAGGTCTCGGTCGACGGGCTCTCGCGTCCCCTCCCGACCCCGTTCCTGGTGGCGGCGACCATGAACCCGATCGAGTACGAGGGCACCTACACGCTGCCCGAGGCGCAGCTCGATCGATTCCTCATGAAGCTGACCCTCGACCTCCCGCCGCGGGATGCCGAGGTCGAGGTGCTCGGACGCCACGCCGCCGGGTTCTCACCGCGCGATCTGCGCGCCGCCGGCGTCACGCCCGTCCTCGGGCCCGACGACCTGGCCCGAGCCCAGGCGGAGGTCGGGCGGGTGGGGGCCTCGCCCGACGTGCTCGCGTACATCGTCGACCTGGCGCGGGCGACGCGCGAGAGCCCCTCCGTCGTCGTCGGCGTCAGCCCCCGCGGCTCCACCGCGCTGCTCGCCGCGGCGAAGGCGTGGGCCTGGCTGACCGGGTTCGACCGCATCACCCCCGACCACGTGCAGGCGATGGCGCTGCCCGTCCTCCGCCACCGGCTGAAGCTGCGCCCCGAGGCCGAGCTGGAGGGCGTCGACGCCGACAGCGTCGTGCGATCCGTCCTCCAGCAGGTCCGGGTCCCGCTCTGACCATGGCCGTCACCGGTCTGTTCGTCGCGCTCGTCGCGCTCGGGGTCGTCCCCGTCATCGCGACGGGCAGCCCCTGGGCGCTCGTCGTGTGGCTCGTGGTCGTCGCCGTGCTGACGGGCCTCGACGTCGCACTCGCGGGCTCGCCCCGACAGCTCACCCTGCGGAGGCGGCTGCCGGGGGCCATCCGTCTCGGCGAGACCGCGGAGGCGCGGCTCACGATCGTCAACGACGGCCGTCGGACGATCCGCGGCGTCGTCCGCGACGCCTGGCAGCCCTCCGCCGGAGCATGGCCCACCCGTCGGGCGCTGACACTGCCCCCGGGAGGCGCGACGACGAACACGACAACCCTCACGCCCTTCCGTCGGGGCGTGCGCTCGGCCGACGCCGTCACCGTCCGCACGATCGGCCCCCTGCGACTCGCCGGGCGTCAGGCGACGCACGCTCTCCCCGGTGCGGTGACGGTCCTGCCGCGGTTCTCGTCACGCAAGCACCTGCCCTCGCGGCTGGCTCGTCTGCGCGAGCTGGACGGCCGCACGAGCGTGATGATCCGCGGGCAGGGCACCGAGTTCGACAGTCTCCGGGAGTACGTCCGGGGTGACGACGTCCGCTCCATCGACTGGCGCGCCACCGCGCGCCGCGACGAGGCGGTCGTCCGCACCTGGCGGCCCGAGCGCGATCGCCGCGTGGTCGTCGTCGTCGACAGCGGCCGCACCTCCGCCGCGCGGATCGACGACGAGCCCCGCCTCGACACGGCCTTCGAATCGGCCCTCCTGCTGGCGGCCCTGGCGTCGCAGGCGGGCGACCGGGTCGACGTCGTCGTCGTCGACAGCCGCGTCAGGGCCCGCGTGCAGGGGACGTCGGGCCCCGCGCTGCTGTCGTCGATGGTCGACGCGATGGCGCCGCTCGACCCCGAGCTCGTCGAGACCGACTGGGCCGCCGTGCCCGGCGTGGTGCGCTCGGTGACGACGCGACGCGCCCTGGTCGTCCTCGCGACCACGGTCGACAGCCCGGGGGCCTCCAGAGCCCTCCTGGCCGCCGTCCCCCAGCTCGCCCGCCGGCACCTCGTGGTCGTGGCCTCCGTCACGGACCCGACCCTCGAGGCGCTGAGCGTCGAGCGCTCCTCGCGCGACGCCGTGTACCGGGCCGCCTCGGCCGAACGGGCTCGACTCGACGCCGCGCGGGTCCGGGCCGCGCTCGTCCAGTCGGGGGCGGAGGTCGTCACGGGCGCACCGGCGGACCTGCCGCCCGCCCTGGCCGACCGCTACCTCGCCTTGAAGGCGGCGGGCCGGCTCTAGCCCGCCGCGGGGTCAGCCCGCGACGAGCCGGGTCGCCCCCGCCTCGAACTCGTCGAGGTCGCCGGTCTGCCCGGCTCGGCGCGCCCGACCGCCCAGGATCCACTGGTACGCGAGGAAACCGGCCAGCGCGACCGTCCCAATGCCGATCTTCACGGGCCAGGGCCACGCCTGCCGCGTGACGAAGCCCTCGATCACGCCCGAGACGAGCAGTGCCAGGACCAGGCCGATCGCGATGGTGACGAGGGCGCGACCGTCCTCGGCGAGGGCCTGACCGCGGGTCCGCGGGCCGGGGGCGACCCACGACCAGAAGATCATCAGACCGGCCGCCGCCGCGACGAAGATGCTGTACAGCTCGAGCTGCCCGTGCGGGGCGATGTACAGGAAGAAGTAGTCGAGACGGCCCTGATCGGCCATGATCCCCGCCGACACCCCGAGGTTCACGGCGTTGCCCATGATCACATACGGCACCCACACCCCCGTGATGCCGAAGGCGACGCACTGCGCGGCGATGTAGGCGTTGTTCGTCCAGACCTGGCCGGTGAACGACCCGGACGCGCTCTCGGAGTAGTACGCCACGAAGTCCTGCTCGGCGAACTGCCGCCGGAACTCCTCGCTGCCGAACGACGCCAGCACCGCGGGCTCCTGCGCGGCCCACACGGCGAAGACCGTCGCGACGATCGCGGTCGCCAGCGCCACGACGATCGACACCCAGCGGACCCGATGCAGGGCGGCCGGCAGCTGCGCGCCGAAGAACGTCGGAAGCTGCCGCAGCACGTCCCGCCCCGCGCCCGTGAAGCGGAGCCGGGCCCGCGAGAGGGTCATCGACAGGCGATCCGCCGTCGGGGAGTCCCCGGTGGCCGTCGTGAGCGCCGACAGCTGCCCCGCACCCGACTGGTAGAGCGACACGAGACGATCCGCCTCGTCGCCGGTCAGGGCCCGCCGGCGGGCCAGGCGATCGAGCTCGGCCCAGTCCTGGGCGTTGGCGGCGGCGTAGGCGTCGATGTCCATTCTGATTAGATACTAGGCATGCCTCGTCGCGAGTCGCCCCGCGCCTCCCCGGCGGTCCTCCGCGCCGATCAGGTCGAGGCCTTCAGCGCGGGCGGCGACGAGCTCGTCACCGGCGAGGCCGTCGCTCTCGATCTGCGTCCGACCAGCATCGTCCTCCGCGGCGCCGGGGTCGTCATCGACTACCTCGTCTACGCCGCCGGGGTCGTCGCCCTCATCATCCTCGTCGGCCTGCTGAACGACGCCGGAGCCCTCGACGACGCCCTCGCGCAGGCCCTCGTGATCGGCTCGGTCGCCTTCGGCCTCATCGTCGTCCCGGCGATCGTCGAGACGGCGACGCACGGGCGCTCGCTCGGCCGCCTCGCCGTCGGGGCCCGCATCGTGCGGATCGACGGCGGCGCCATCGGATTCCGGCACGCCCTCACCCGGTCGCTGGTCGGGCTGCTCGAGATCGTGCTCACCACGGGCGGACTCGCGGTCGTCGTCGGCCTGCTGAACGGGTCGTCCCGCCGACTCGGCGATCTGATGGCGGGCACCTACAGCCGCAACGAACGACTGGCCCGAGACACCCGCGTCGTCGCCGTGCTGCCGCCGGGGCTCGAGGGCTGGGCCGGCGTGGCGGACGTCGCGCGACTGCCCGACGGCACCGCCCGCCGCGTCGCGGCGTTCGTCCAGCAGGAGGCGCGGCTCACCCCGGCGAGTCGGCGCCGGGTCGCCGAGCAGCTCGCCGACGAGGTCCGCCCCTTCGTGTCGCCGCTGCCCGACGTCGACGCTCCCCTGCTCCTGACGGCGGTGGCGGTCCTCCGGCGCGATCGCGAGTCGACGGCGCTCGCTCGGGAGGCGGCGACCCTCGCCCGGCTGCAGCCCGCTCTCACGGGGACCGTGCCCGGCTTCCCGAGGCGCTGAGCGCCTCCGAATCGACCGCCCTACGAGCGGACGAGCCGGGCGATCGCCGCCGAGGCCTCGCGCACCTTCTGCTCCGCGACGTCTCCGCCCTCTCGGGCCGCCTCGGCCACGCAGTGCGCCAGATGGTCGTCGAGGAGCTGGAGGGCGACGGTCTCGAGCGCCTTCGTCGCCGCGCTGACCTGCGTCAGCACGTCGATGCAGTACGTGTCGTCGTCGACCATGCGCTGGATGCCGCGCACCTGGCCCTCCGCACGCCGCAGGCGCTTGAGGATCTGCTCCTTGTCGCCGCTGTAGCCGACGTGCGTCGTCGGCTGCGGCTCGTCGTGGTCGGTCACCGCGCCTCCTCGTGACTCCGGATCGGGAGGGAGGGGCGTCACGCCCCACCCACCCGTGGATACCCCCAGGGGGTACAGTTTAGCCCCGGATGAGCCCCAGCACGGCATCGCGCACCTGCACCATCTCGGCCTCGGTGGCCGCCTCGGCGTTCAGGCGCAGCAGCGGCTCGGTGTTCGAGGGGCGGACGTTGAACCACCAGAAGCCGCCGTTCTCGGAGGTGCCGCTCACGGTGAGGCCGTCGAGCTCGTCGAAGTCGCCCTGCGACGCGTAGGCGTCGACGATGCGGGCGTAAGCCGCGGGCACGTCGGTGACCGTCGAGTTGATCTCGCCGCTCGCCGAATACGGCGTGTAGCGATCCGTCAGCGTCGAGAGCGGCTCGGCCTGCGACCCGAACTCGGCCAGCACGTGCATCGCGGCCAGCATGCCGTTGTCGGCTCCCCAGAAGTCGCGGAAGTAGTAATGCGCCGAGTGCTCGCCGCCGAAGATCGCACCGGTCTCGCGCATCTCGTCCTTGATGAGCGAGTGCCCGACCCGCGTGCGGACCGCGCGGGCACCCGACGCCTCGATCGCCTCGGGCACGGCGCGCGAGGTGATGAGATTGTGGATGACGGCGATGTCGGCGTCGGGCTCGAGCGCCCGGACCCTCGCGATCTCGCGGACGGCGACGATGGCCGCCACGGCCGACGGGGTGACGGCGTCGCCGTTCTCGTCGACGACGAAGCAGCGGTCGGCGTCGCCGTCGAACGCGAGCCCGAGATCGGCGCCGTGCTCGACGACGGCCTTCTGCAGGTCGACCAGGTTGGCGGGCTCGAGGGGGTTGGCCTCGTGGTTCGGGAACGTGCCGTCGAGCTCGAAGTACATCGGGATGATCTCGATCGGCAGCTCGGGCAGACCGGCCGCGGAGCCCAGCACGGCGGGCACGGTGAGGCCGCCCATGCCGTTGCCCGCATCGACGACGACCTTGATGGGCCTGATGCCGGACAGGTCGACGAGGTGGCGGAGGTAGGCGGCGTAGTCGCCGAGCGCGTCGTAGTCGCGCTGCCCGCCGGGCTCGGCGACGGCCTCGATGCCGTCGGCGAGATACGAGGAGGCGCGGTCGCGGATCGAGGCGAGCCCGGTGTCGAGGCTGATGCCCTGGGCGCCCGCCCGGCTCATCTTGATGCCGTTGTAGCTGGCCGGATTGTGGCTCGCGGTGAACATGGCCGCCGGCGCCGACAACGAGCCGGAGGCGAAGTACGACTCGTCGGTCGAGCAGAGGCCGAGGGACACCACGTGGGCGCCCCGGGCACGGGCCCCGCGAGCGAAGGCGGCGGCGAAGGCGGGCGACGAGTCGCGCATGTCGTGGCCGACGACGAGCTCGGAGCCCGCGCCCTCGATCTCGTCGGCGAAGGCCGCACCGAAGGCCTCGACGACCTCGCCGGTGAGTTGGCTGCCGACCAGCCCCCTGACGTCGTAGGTCTTCACGAAGGCGGTGAGGTCGGGGCTCTCAGATGTCATTCCCCAAAACTACCCGGCGGAGGACCTCCCACCCCTGCGGAACCGACAACGACGACGCGTGTCGCTCGCAGAGGTCGTACCCGTGGGGCTCGACGACGCCGCTCAACGGCCCGACGACGACCATCTGGTCGGAGTAGACGTACGTCAGCGTCGCGACGGCCTCCTGGTGGCAGGTGACCTTGCTGCAGGGACGTGCGTTCATCGAGGACGAGACTAGCCCGTCGCCCCGGGGCGGCCGCCCCGGGGCGACTAGCATGACGGGATGGCCAGGCCCCGTCACGTCCGCGTCACCGACCGCTCGCGTCACCGCGATCGGCACGGCCGGGGTCTGCGGTCATCCGCCGCCGGGCCGCACCTGCCGTTCCTCCGCACCCGCGTCGACCTCTTCGACGACATCGTCGCGTCGACCGCCGACTACCTCCGGGAGCTCTGGCCCGATGAGCTCGAGGGCGTCGTCTTCGAGGTCGCCGGATTGCCCGCCGAGCCCGACCGCACCCGCGTCGAGCGGTGGCTCGTGGATCGTCAGGCCCGCAAGGTCCTGTTCTACCGGCTCCCGATCGAGCGCCTCGCACCCGCGCTCGAGCACCGATCCTCGCCCGACGGAGAATGGGACCACCGCGTGCTCGTCGAAGGGCACGTCTTCCGGGCCGTGGCCGAGCTGCTCGGCAAGGACCCCTGGGATCTCGCACCCGATCGATGGCGCGACCGCTGACCTGCCATCGGCGTCCGACCGACCGGCCCCGCGCCTCCTGAGGCTCCGTCGCGGGTCGGCGGGTCAGGGGTAGACGGTGACCGGTGACGAGGCCGGCAGAGGTGAGACGACGGGCCAGGCGGCCACGGCGCCGTCCGCCGAGAAGCTCATCGCGGCCCTCAGCCCGTCGGCGCCCGACAACCGGACGGAGTCGCCCGACGACACGCGGACCGCGAGGTTCGCGCCGGCAGGGACCTCGACCTCGCGCTCGTCGTCGCCGTCGATGGCGACGGTGGCCGTGACGGGCGCGTCCGTCGGATTCGCCAGCGTCAGCCGTGCGCCGTCGCCGTCGGGCACGGACACCAGGGTGTCGCCCGAGAGCGCGGGAGCCGACGACGCCCACGACAGGTCGACGGCGCCGTCGGCCGACAACGCCGACGTGCGGACGGCGGCGACGACGGGCACGTCGGAGGTGATGGTCGCCGTGTAGAGGCCGTCGGCGAGACCGTCGACCGGGACGTCGGTGACGAGACCGGACTCGATCCGCGTGTCGAAGGTCGTCCCCGTCCCGTCGTCGGCGGCCAGCGAGATGGAGACGCGTGCGGGCGAGTCGCCCGGCGCCAGGAGCCGCAGAGCGCTCTGCAGGTCGCCCGCGTCGGGGTCGGCCAGAGCCGTCTCGAGGGTCTCGCCGCCACGGACGATGATGCCCGGGACGACCGTCGTCCTGCTCGGGGCCGCGCCGCCGCTGATGACGTCGACGCCGCCCGGATCGAGTGTGCGGACGATCGACTCCTGCAGGGTGGCGACGATCTGCCCCCCGCGGCTCGTCACATGCACGACGGGCGAGAGCAGGCCGGTCTCGAATCCCGAGAGGGGGACGACGCGCTGGCTCCGCGGGCCGACGACGATGCCCTCGATGCCGGGGCCCTGCACGCGGCCGGTCTCGGCCGTGATGCCCAGGTCGACCGTGGCGTTGACGTCGCTCGGGTTGACGAGCGTGATCAGGGACACGCGACCGGTCTCGGTCGAGCCGCCGACGAGCCAGGTCGAGCTGCTCGGCTCGGCGCAGGAGGAGCTGGCGAATCCGACGAGCTCGTCGGAGGCGACGCTCTGACTCTGCGACGCGGCGATCAGGGGGACCTCGTCGCCCTGCAGCCCCGCCGTGACGAGCTGCGGCGACGAGCTGCTGCCGTCGGCGCCGGCCAGGGCCTCGGCGGACTCGGAGCCCGTGCTCGACGAGGTCGCGATCCGCGCCTCGCCGACGGCGCTGGCCGTCGTCGCCTGCTGCCCCTCGGCATCGGACAGGCGCAGCACGCTGCCGGCGCAGACGCGCTGCGGGTCGAGCGGCACGGGCGTGACGACCTGCCCTGCCGGGGTGGTCTCGAGACTCGGCAGCGGCAGGACGGTGGCCGCCGCGACGACGGCGGCCCCCACGGCGATGCCCACGACTCCGACGATGATGCGTCCGGTCGTGGAGGCGACGGATCTCTCAGTCATCTCGCTCCTCGTCGAAGGTGGTGGCGGGCTGCTCGGCCTCGGGCGTCCCCGCCCGGCTGCGTCGGCGACGCGGCGTCGTCGGGATGGCGAGCAGGAGCGCGGAGCCGAGCACGAGCGCCCAGGTGACCAGGACGATCACGCCGAGGGGGCCGCCGTCCGGGTGGGGCTCGCGCTGATCGGTCGAGTCGATGTACCGCCACAGCAGCCCGTTGGTCGTGTCGCCGACCGCCAGGAACGCGGCGTCGGCGTCGAGGGCCTCGCCCGCACGCTGACCCAGCGCGGCGGCGGCGTCGTCACCGGAGCCCTCGGTGAGCAGCACGAAGCCGATGCCCTGACGCGCCAGGTCGTCCGCGGGGTCGAAGCCGCTGCGGCTGACGAGGTTGCCCGCCAGGACGGTGAGGTCGTCGGTGCTCGACGACAGCGTCTGCGCCGTCGAGTCGAGGGTCGACTGGTCGTCGAGGGTGGCGCCCTGGCCGTGCTCGAGCGACACGGCCAGCGAGCCGTCGGGCTGCGGGGTCAGCACGAGCGTGCCGATCTCGGGCGACGCCTCGGCCTCCGCCGCGACGTAGGCGGAGAGGATGCGGCCCGGGCTCGAGCGGATGTCGGCGGCTCCGGAGAGGGAGCCGATGACCACCGGGACGGCGGCGGCGACGGCGAACACGGCGACGACGACGCCCGACGCGGGGGCGACGCGGGGCAGACGGTCGAGGGTGACGGCCGCCGCGCCGATCATGCCGAGCAGGTACAGGCTGAGCGCGCCTCCCGCCCAGACGGTCGTGCTCTCGCTCCCGACGCCGATGATCGAGAGCTGGGTCGCGACGACCGCGGTCAGATAGCCGGCCAGGGCGATGACGAGGGCCGGGACGGCGCGCGTCCTCGAGCCGACGAACGGGGACGCGAGTGCGAGCAGGGCGAGGGGCACGAGCCCCACGGCGACGATAAGGGCCAGGGTGCCGCCCTGGACGCCGACGCCGGCGAGGAGGGAGGTCCAGCCGTTCAGCCCCGTCTCGGGCGAGCCGAGCAGCAGCTGCAGGGGCGAGGCGGGGTCGGTGCGCGTGGGCGCGCCGGGGTCGGCGAGGATCGCCCACCACGTGCCCCGGCCGATCTGGACGACGGCGAGCGGCGCGAACAGCGCGACGGCCGGCAGCGGGATCGCCAGCATGCGGTGGATGCCCCGTGGCCGGGTCGCGAGGGATCCCACCCACAGGACGAGGAGGGCGGGCAGCAGGACCGGCGACCCGGCCGCCACCAGGGCGAACAGCAGCGACGCGGCGGCCCCGGACGCCCAGGAGCGCGCCGAGCCGATGAGGGCCCAGACGAAGAACGGCAGTGCGACGTGCGCGACGACGGAGCCGAGGTGCCCCGTCTGCAGCGACGAGAACAGAGGCGACGAGACGGCGTAGAGCGCGGCGGCGACCGCCGGGACCCACGGCCGCGACGTGATCCGACGGGCCGCGAAGAAGGTGCCGATCGCCGACACCGGCGCGGCGAGCAGGTACACGACCAGGATGGACGTCGACGGCGACCAGAACGTGAGCGTGCCGAGCAGGGCCACCACGAGGGCGAACGGGTCGGACGGCCCGACGAACCCGGCGCCGATCTCGCGCCAGCCCCAGCCGACGGACTTCCAGAGCTCGCCGACGCTGGTGCTGAGCGGAAGCAGACCCCCGCCCGTGAGCGCCGGCTCACGGAGCAGACGGAGGAACGCCACGACGCTGAGGACCGTCGTGCCGACGACGACCCACAGCCCGCCCGAGCCGATGAAGCTGGCACGGGGATCGGCGCTGTCCTCGCCGCGGGCGACGAGGGCGTCGCGTTCGTTGACGCGTCGCTCGCGGACCTGGTTGTACGAGGCCCGGAGCGGCTCGATCGCCGACCACGACGTCGTCCGGCTGCGGTGCAGCGCCCGGCGCGCCGCCGGGACCCTGCCTCCGCCGAAGGCCACGCGCAGCGCCGTCGAGAACTCGCCGACGACGGCGCCGGGGTTCTTCGTCAGCAGATGCCAGACGGAGCGGACGAACGCCAGGGGGACGAGACTGAGCCAGTGCAGCGGCACGGCGGCGAGGGGGGCGTAGACGAGTCGGCGATGCAGCTGCGCGGCCCGCCGGAGTCTCGCGCGGCGCGCATGCCCGCCGTTCCGCTGCCCGAAGTCCTCGGGGTTGCCGGCGCTGCTCACCTGCGCGCTCGGCACGGCGACGACCCGGTGGCCGGCGAGACGAGCCCGCACCGAGAGGTCGAGTGAGGCGTCGACGTGCGGGAGCCCCGGGTCGAAGCCGCCGAGGGACTCCCAGACGCTCCGCCGGATGAGCATCCCGCCGGCTGCGACGCCCAGGACGTCGTCGTGGAAGTCGTGCTGCCCCTGATCCAGCTCGTTCTCGACGAGGGGCATCGAGGCGCCGTAGCGCGTCATCGTCTCGCCGAACTCGGCGATGGTCCCGGGCTCGTCCCACCGCATCAGCTTCGGACCGGCGATCGCCACGGACGGGGCCACCTCGACGGTGGACATCAGACGCTCGAGCGCGTCGACGGCCGGGGCGTTGTCGTGCCCGAGGAACCACAGCCACTCGTCGTCACCGGAGCGCTCGCTCGCCGCGTCGGCCGACACGCGCACGCCGTGGGACACGGCCTCGCCGAAGGTCCGGGCGGAGGGCACGCTGGTGAGCTGCGCCGCGCCGCTCAGAGACAGGCGCCCGGCCGGCGAGTCGGGGCCGCCCGTGTCGACGACGACGAGCGCCTCGGGAGGTCGCGTCTGACGCGACAGACCCTCGAGGGTCCGGTCGAGATAGGTCGCCCCACCGGGGGCGACGAGGATCGCTGTGACTCTCGGATGCATGACCTGAGCAGCCTAGGTCGACGGCCGCTTGCCGAGGGTCCGCCGCGCCGGACCGACCGCACCTGTGAGGCACCTATGCCTGCAGACGACGACGACGCGCGACCCGTATCGGGGAGCACGCCGGAAGGCCGAGGAGGCGCGGGTCACGCCTGCTTGCGGAGCTTGCGTCGTTCCCGCTCGGACAGGCCGCCCCAGATGCCGAATCGCTCGTCGTTCTGGAGGGCGTACTCGAGGCACTGGGTCTTGACGTCGCACGACGCGCAGATCTTCTTGGCGTCGCGGGTCGAGCCGCCCTTCTCGGGGAAGAACGCCTCGGGGTCGGTCTGAGCGCAGAGCGAGTCGGCCTGCCAGGCGAGCTGGTTCTCGTCGTCCGACTGAGCCCTGCGGACGCCGGGGACGCCGAGCAGGACCGGGTCGACGTGCCAGTCGTCGGGTACTCCGACACGGGTGTCGTTCATCGTCACAGCACATCTCCCCTCGTCGTCGTCGCCCCCTGAACGGCTGCGATGGGGTCAATTACACCGGTGTAATTCGGCCACGTCAAGTCAGGGCCCAATAAACCCTGAACCCCTCATCGAGGGTCAAGCGGGCCCCGGCGTGTCGCGATGGACTCCACAGCGCCGAGGGTCCCCCGGGGCGTCAGACGCGAGGAGCGGCCGCCCAGGCGCTCGTGACCATGTCGAGCAGGCTGTGGCGCATGGTCCAGTCGAGGTCGCGGGCCGCGAGGGTCCCGTCGGCCACGATCCGGTCGGGGTCGCCTGCCCGCCGCGGCGCGATCTCGGGGGTGAAGTCGATGCCGGTCCCCTGCCGCATGGCGTCCATGATCTCGCGGACCGACACCCCGCCGCCGGAGCCGAGGTTGTACGCGGGCTCGACGGACTCCCCCGCGTCGAGCCGACGGGCGGCCGCGACGTGCGACACGGCCAGGTCGGCGACGTGGACGTAGTCGCGGACGCAGGTTCCGTCGGGCGTGGCGTAGTCGTCGCCGTTGATGCGGGGCGTCCGTCCGGCGGCGAGCGCGTCGAAGACCAGCGGGAAGAGATTGTGGGGGCTCGCGTCGTACAGGTCGGTGTGACCGGACCCGACCACGTTGAAGTAGCGGAGGCTGGTGTGTCGGAGCCCCGTCGCGACGGCCTGATCACGCAGCAGCCATTCGCCGATGAGCTTGCTCTCGCCGTACGGCGACGCGGGCGCCTTGGGGGTCGATTCGGTGACCAGCTCGGTGGGCGGCGTGCCGTACACGGCGGCGCTGGAGGAGAAGACGATGCGATCGACCCCATGGCCCGCCATCGCCTCGAGGAGGCGCTGCGTCCCCGTCACGTTCTGGTCGTAGGTGTGCAGGGGGCGCTGGACGGAGACTCCCGCGTACTTGTATCCCGCCACGTGCACGACTCCGGTCACGTCGTGCCGGGCGATGGTCTCGGAGACGAGGTCGCGGTCGAGGATGGACCCCCGGACGAACGGCACGCCCTCGGGGACGAACGACTCGATGCCCGACGAGAGGTCGTCGAGCACGACCGCGTCGATACCCGCCGACCCGAATTCGCGGACGACATGGGATCCGATGTAGCCGGCGCCGCCGGTGACCAACCAAGACATGGGGCAACTCTAGCCAGACGCCCGGGCCCGGCCCGCCGCCCTAGGCGGGGGTCGCGACGTAGAGCGTGCCGCCGCCCGTCACGGCCAGTCGGACCTCGTCGGGGGTCACGAAGGCGGACTCCCCCGTCGCCAGGCGGATCACGCCGTCCTGACCCTTGACCTGCACCTCGCCCTCGGTGACGAGCATGATGCTCGGTCCGCCGATCTGCACGACCGCGCCCGTGCCTCCGGCGTCCACCCGGAGGAGGGCGAAGCCCACGCCCGTCGGGTCGAAGCGCTCGACCCCGCGGGCCGTCTCGACCGGCCGGAGGTACGGGACGGGCAGGGGCGCGAACTCCAGGACCTCGAGGAGGGCCGGCACGTCGACGTGCTTCGGGGTCAGCCCTCCGCGCAGGACGTTGTCGGACGGGGCCATCAGCTCGACGCCGAGGCCGCCGAGGTAGGCGTGCACGTTGCCCGCCGGCAGGAAGAGCGCCTCGCCGCGCCGGAGGGTCACGTGGTTGAGCAGCAGCGAGATGACCACTCCGGGGTCGCCCGGGTAGCGGGAGGCGAGGTCGGCGACGGTGGAGATCGACGCCGAGGGCCCCTCCACCCCGCGGGCGAGCTCCGACACGTCGGCCACGAGGCGCGACGACTCGTCGGAGCCGTCGAACAGACGGGCGAGGGTGGTCTCGAGGGACGTCTCGACGAGGACGCGGAGCGGCGCGAGACGGCCGCTGCCGCCATCGAGCCGGTCGATGTCGGTCAGCGTCTCGTCGAGGGTGCGGAACCCGCAGAGCGCGTCGAAGGTCTCGCTGAGGGCGACGATGATCTCGGGCTTCGGGAACGGGTCCTTGTAGTTGCGCGTCGGCGAGTCGATCGGGACGCCCGCCTCGTTCTCCGCGGCGAAGCCGGCCCGCGCCTGCTCGGGCGTCGGGTGGGCCTGGATCGACAGCGGGGCGTCCGCCGCCAGGACCTTGAGGAGGAACGGCAGCTCGGAGCGCCCGCGTCCGAGAGCGCGATCGGGCTCGGCGGCGAACCAGTCGGCCAGCGTGTCGGCGCCGTCCACGACGGCCGGATTCACCACGACGCTCGGCGAGCCGGGGTGCGCCCCCAGCCAGAGCTCCGCCTCGGGGCGACCCGAGGGCCGTCGTCCGAGCAGCGTGGAGATGGCGGTGGTCGAGCCCCAGGCGTAGTCGCGGGGGGTGTTGGTGATGGCCAGGAACATGCTTTACCTGCTTGTCGGAGGGGGAGCTTGGGCCCCCTCTACAAAGAGGCGGGGGCGCCAGCCGGGAGGCGTTGGTCAAAACTACCAAGGCCATTGCCGACGACGGGAGGTGTGCCTAGGCTCGCCGAGCCCGGCGGCCCGGCCGCCCGGAACCCCGACACAGAGCAATGGAGCACGGATGTCCGCGACGACCCTCACCCCGTTCAGCACGCTGGCCAGCGACTTCTTCGGATTCGAGGACCAGCTATCGGATCGGGAGAAGGGCGTCCTGACCGACCTGCGCGCCTACCTCGAGACCGAGGTCAAGCCCGTCGTCAACCGCCACTGGGCCGACGCGACGTTCCCCCACGAGATCGTCAAGGGCCTCGCCGGTCTCGGGCTCTTCGGGATGCCGTGGGAGGAGACCCGGCCGTTCGAGAACAGCGCGGTCTTCCGCGGCTGGGTCGCCCTCGAGCTGGCCCGCGTCGACGCCTCCGTCGCGACCTTCGTGGGCGTCCAGAACGGTCTCGCCATGGGCTCGATCGGCGTCGGCGGATCTCCGGAGCAGCGGGCCGAGTGGCTCCCCCGGATGGCCAGCGGCGAGATCGTCGGGGCGTTCGGACTCACCGAGCCCCTCTCGGGCAGCGACTCGGCGCAGGGCCTTCGGACCGTCGCGACCCGCGACGGCGACGACTGGGTGCTCAACGGGTCCAAGCGCTGGATCGGCAACGCCACGTTCAGCGACATCACCGTCATCTGGGCCAAGAGCGCCGAGGACGGACAGGTCAAGGGCTTCATCGTGCCCACCTCCACCCCGGGCTACACGGCGACCAAGATAGAGGACAAGCAGAGTCTGCGCATCGTCCAGAACGCCGACATCACCCTGACGGACGTCCGCGTCCCCGATCGGCTGCGCCTGCAGCACGCGACGTCGTTCCGCGACACGGCGGCCGTGCTCCGGCTGACCCGGGCGGAGGTCGCCTGGGCCGCCGTGGGCAACTCGATCGGCGCCTACGAGGCGGCTCTGGCCTACGCGAACGAGCGCGTCCAGTTCGGCAAGCCGATCGCGAAGCACCAGCTCGTCCAGGACCTCCTGGTGAAGTCGATCGGCAACATCACGGCGTCGATCGCGATGGTCATGCGCTGCTCGCAGATGCTCGACGAGGGCACGCAGCGAGACGAGCACTCGTCGCTGGCGAAGGCGTTCACGACGGCCCGGATGCGCGAGACCGTCGGCTACGCACGCGAGGTGCTCGGCGGCAACGGCATCGTGCTCGAGTACGACGTCGCCCGCTTCTTCGCCGACGCCGAGGCGCTCTACAGCTACGAGGGGACCCGCGAGATGAACACCCTCATCGTCGGGCGCGCCATCACCGGCGAGGCGGCGTTCGTCTGAGCGGACCCTCCCGGGCCGGGCGACGGGCCGCTCCGACCGGGGTGGCCGGTCGTCTAGCCTGGTGCCCATGACGACGACGACCGCCACCGCGCCCGCGGCCCTCGCACCGCGCCGTCAGGGCACGACCTTCGCCACCCTGGCGTTCCTGGTCCTCTTCGGCGGCGACGTCCTCCGCAACGGCACCACGTTCTGGGGCTGGGGGCTCGCCTGCGCGGTGATGGTCGTCGCCTCCGCGGTCGTCGTGGCGCGCAACCGCCCCGATCACCGTCGGCTCCCCCGCCTCCTCGCGCTGTTCGTCCTCTGGGCCGTCGTCTCGATCACCTGGTCGCAGTACGCCGCCGCCTCGGCCGTCGGCATCGGGGCGACCCTGGCGACCACGCTCGGCGCGCTGGCGGTCGCCTGGTCGCTGCCGTGGCCCCTCATCGTCACCGCCCTCGGACGGGCGCTCCGCCTCCACGTCGGGCTCTCGCTCCTGTTCGAGCTCGTCGTCGCGGTGTTCGTCCGGCGCCCCGTCTGCCCCGTCTACCTCGACTGCTCCGGCGGAGTCCCCGACGCCTTCTACTGGTCGCGCGACGTCCTCTTCGAGGGGGGCCGCATCCAGGGCCTGCAGGGCAACAGCAACATCCTCGGCGTCCTCGCCCTCCTGGCCCTGATCGTCACCGCCGCCCAGTGGTCGGCCGGCACCATCAGCTCGCGCATCGGCACCATCGGAGTCGGCCTCGCGATCGCCGCGCTGCTGCTGACCCGCTCGGCGACGACCGCGGCGAGCGCCCTGGCCGTCGCGGTCGTGCTCGCGCTGGTGGTGCTGGTGCGCCGCACCGCGCCTCCTCGGCGTCCTCGTCTCCACCTCGCGACGCTCCTCGTCGTGGTCGTCGCCGCGGTCGCCGTCGTCCTCGCCCGGACCCCGCTCCTGGGGCTGCTCGGGCGCAGCAGCGATCTCACGGGCCGCACCGACATCTGGGCGTCCGTCGTCGATCTCGGCGTGCAGCACCCGGTCGTCGGCTGGGGCTGGGTCAGCTACTGGATCCCCTGGGCCGCGCCCTTCACGGATCTCGCCGAGCGCAACGGCGTCGTCTACCTGCAGGCGCACGACGCGTACCTCGACGTGTGGTTCCAGCTCGGCTGGATCGGGCTCGCCCTCTTCGCCCTCGTCTGCCTCGGCGTCCTGGCGCGTTCCTGGTGGTGGGCGACCGACCGGCGGATGCTCGGCGTCGGACGCGAGGCTCCCTGGGCGACGCTCGACCTGCTGCCGCTGCTGCTCGTCGTGGCGCTGCTCGTGCACGGCGTCGCGGAGTCTCGCCTCATCGTCGAATGGGGGTGGGCGCTGCTCGTCGTGGTCGTCGTCGTGACCCGACGCGACGCCCACGGCTGGAGCGACCACGACCGGGTCGCCGAGCCCACGAGCGCTCTGCGGCCATGACCCGCTGGGCCGACGGCCGTGCTGCCATGATGGTGCGGTGAGGCCGACCCGAGACGAGCGCGACCCGATCCGCCGCTACGTGTCGGCGTGGGTCGGATTCTCGGCGGGGGGCCACTTCAGCCAGGCCCTCGCGGTCGCGATCGTGCTCTACGGCTTCACCACCGAGTCGGTGCGCTCGCTCATGGGCTGGCCCGGTTCCGTGGCCATCCTGGCGGCCCTCGTCGCGCTGGCCGGCGTCTCGCTCTTCGGGCAGCGCCATCACGTCGAGTGGCGCGGCCTCCTGCCCGTCTCGCTCATCGCCCTGTTCGGATTCATGGGTCTCAGCGTGTTCTGGAGCGAGTACACCTGGGTGACCGCAGGAGGCGCGGCGTACGCGGCCGCGTTCGGCGCCCTCGGTCTCTACCTCGCGCTCGGGCGCGATCTCGTCCAGGTGGTGCGCGCCGTGGGCGACGCGCTCCGCATCGTGCTCGTGACCTCGCTCGCCCTCGAGGTGTTCAGCGGGCTGCTGATCGACCAGCCGATCCCCTTCCTCGGCATCCAGGGGAACCTCGGCTACGGCGGGCCCATCCAGGGCATCGCCGGGACGCGCAACTACATCGGCTACCTGGCCGCGCTCGCCCTCATCACGTTCGCCGTCGAGTTCCTCACCCGCTCGGTCCCCCGACCCCAGGCCGTCGCCTCGGGGCTGGTCGCCGTCGCCACGCTGCTGTTGGCGCGATCACCCGTGACCGCCGTGGCGGTGCTCGCCCTCGTGGTCGCCGGGGTCGCGCTCAACGCGCTCCGACGGGCTCCCGAGCGTCGACGCCCCCTGCTCCAGGGCATCCTCGGGACGCTCGTCGTGATCGGCGGGACGATCGCCTACGCGGCCCGCGCGCGCCTCCTCGACTCGGTGGACGCCACCGCGGATCTCTCGACCCGCACGGCGCTCTGGTCTCGGATCCGCGACCTGACTGCCGTCCACGACGTGACCGGATGGGGCTTCGTCGGCCAGTGGCCCGGCGAGATCTTCCCGTTCTCGACCGTCATCTCGCCGAGCGGGAGGCCCTACGCCACCGGCCTCAACGCCTTCTACGACATGGGGCTGCAACTCGGGCTGGCCGGCGTCCTGCTGCTGGTCGTGGCCGGGACGCTCGCCTTCGTCCGCAGCTGGACGACCGCCTCCGGGCATCCGATCGTCGCCTACGTCTGGCCCGCCCTCGTCCTCGTGCTCATCGGGGTGACGGCCCTCGCCGAGAGCTACGTCCTCTTCGAGGGTTCCCTCATGCTCTTCGTGACGGTCGCGACCGTGGCGGCGCGCAAGCGCTCCTGGCGCTCCCGGCTGCCGAGCTGACCACGGCGCGGCGGGCGGATCCGGTGCCGGGACCGACCGCCTACTCGTCGCGCAGCGGCAGTCCGCGCAGTCGGCGCCAGGCGCGCTGGAGACCCCAGATCGTGACGTTGAGCATGGCCTCCTGCACGATCGACCCGCTCATCTTCGAGACGCCGGCCTCGCGTTCGCGGAACTCGATCGGGACCTCGACGACGGTGTGCCCGGCGTCGAGGGTGCGGAGCGTCATGTCGACCTGGAAGAAGTAGCCGCGGGACGCGACCCGCTCGAGCGGCATGGCCGCCAGGACGTCGGCTCGGTAGACCCGGAAGCCGGCCGTCGCATCGCGGACGGGGATGCGCAGGGCGAGTCTCGAGTAGAGGTTGCCGGCGCGACTGAGGAACAGCCGTCGACGGGGCCAGTCGACCACCGAGCCGCCGCGGACCCAGCGCGATCCGATGACGAGCCCGGGACGCTCCGGGCCGTCGAGGGCCTCGAGCATGACCGGGAGACGGTCGGCGGGGTGACTGCCGTCGGCGTCGATCTCGACGAGCACGCGGTAGCCGCGATCGAGTCCCCAGCGGAACCCGGCGACGTAGGCGGCCCCGAGGCCCTCCTTGGCCGTGCGGTGCACGACCGAGACCCGGTCGTCGGTCGCGGCGATCTCGTCGGCGATGCGCCCGGTGCCGTCGGGACTGGCGTCGTCCATGACGAGCACGTGCGCGGTCGGCACGGCCTCGAGGATGCGCGCCACGATGGGGCGGATGTTCTCGGCCTCGTCGTAGGTGGGCACGATGGCCAGACAGGCCGCATTCACTGGTTCGATCACGGTCGTCCTCGGTGGTTCGGGAAGGGTCGAGCACGAGACTAACGCCCGGCGCCCCGCCGGACGCCCAGCTCGGCCGGCGACGCCCCGCGCACTCCCCCGGGCGCGAACGGCCCCGTTGCTAGACTCGGGCCTTCCCGCTCTCGCCAGAAAGCTCTCGCCTGAAAGGCAGTCCGTGACTGAACGCCGCCCCGGAGTCGTCTCCGTCGTCCTCGTCAACTTCCGTGGTGCCGACGACACCATCACCTGCATCACCGAGCTGAAGGCCGTCGACTGGCCCGCCGAGCTGCTCGAGATCGTGGTGGTCGAGAACGGATCGGGAGACGACAGCGCCCGCCGCATCCGCGAGGCTCACGGCGACGTCCTGCTCGTGAAGTCGAAGAAGAACCTCGGCTTCACCGGAGGCAGCAACCTCGGGGTCGCGAAGTCGAGCGGCGAGTTCGTCGCCTTCCTGAACAACGACGCGCGGCCGCATCGTTCGTGGGTCCGCGAGGCCGTCGGCACGTTCCACCACGGGCGCGACATCGCGGCCGTCGCCTCGAAGGTGCTCGACTGGGAGGGCGAGAAGATCGACTTCGTCGACTCCGCCGTCGCGTGGTTCGGCATGGGCCACAAGCCCCACTACCTCGAGGCCGACGACGGCACCCACGACGAGGCCCGCGACATCCTCTTCGGCACCGGGGCGGCCCTGTTCGTCCGCGCCGAGGTCTTCGAGCAGGTGGGCGGCTTCGACGAGCGGCTGTTCATGTTCTACGACGACGTCGACCTGGGCTGGCGTCTCAACCTCCTCGGCTGGCGCGTCCGATACCAGCCGAAGAGCCTCGCGTACCACAAGCACCACGCCTCGATGAAGTCCTACGGGGACTTCCGAGAGCTCTACCTCCTCGAGCGCAACGCGCTCTACACGATCTACAAGAACCTCGACGACGAGACCCTCGCCACCGTTCTGCCCGGGGCCATGGCCCTCATCGCGCGCCGGTCGCTCGCGCGGGGCGGGGTCGACTCGGGCGTGCTCGATCTGCGCGTGCCCGGAGACGATTCGCAGCCCGATCTCGCGATGCCCAAGACGAGCGCCGCCGGCTTCTTCGCCCTCGACGCCTTCGTCGACGACCTCCCGTCGCTCACCGCGACCCGGCGCGAACTGCAGTCGCAGCGCACCCGCAGCGACCGCGAGCTGGCGCCCCTGTTCGGCACGACCGACACCCCGCTCGCCGACATGCCCCGTTACCTCGACGGCTACGACGCCGTCGTGAACTCGTTCGACATCCTCGCCGGCGCGTTCGCCCCAGGTGCCGGGTCCGCGGGCGAGCCCCGGGCGACGGGCGCCCGTCGGCGCATCCTCATCATCACGGGCGACTCGTTCGGCAAGAAGATGGCCGGGCCCGCGATCCGGGTGTGGAACATCGCGACGCTGCTGAGCGCCGAGCACGACGTGCGGGTCATCAGCCTCACCACGGCCGAGCCCCTCGACGCCCCCTTCGACATCCAGGTCGTCTCGCCGCACTTCCCCGCGCCGATGACCAAGCACGAGGCGTGGGCCGACGTCATCATCGTCCAGGGCTACGCCCTGCAGCAGTTCGAGGTGCTCGAGAGCACGTCGAAGGTGCTCGTCGTCGACATCTACGACCCCATGCACCTCGAGCAGCTCGAGCAGGGCCGCGAGAAGGCCCTCGACGACTGGGACGACCAGATCCTCGGCGCAGCCGACTCGCTGAACAAGCAGATCGGGCTCGGCGACTTCTTCCTCTGCGCCTCCGAGCGTCAGCGGATGTTCTGGCTCGGTCAGATGGCCGCCATGGGCCGCATCAACGCCTGGAACTACAGCCGCGACGAGTCGCTCGACTCGCTGCTCGCCATCGCGCCGTTCGGGCTTCCGAGCACACCGGCGGTCCACACCCGCAAGGCCCTCCGCGGCGTCGTGCCCGGCATCGGCGAGAACGACAAGATCGTCGTCTGGGCCGGAGGGCTCTACAACTGGTTCGACCCGAAGACGCTCGTCCGGGCCATCGCCGATCTGGCCACCCGCCATGACGACGTCCGGCTCTTCTTCATGGGCACGAAGCACCCGAACCCCGACGTGCCCGAGATGGCCATCGTCCGCGAGACCCGCGAGCTCGCCCGTGAGCTGGGTGTGCTCGACAAGAACGTCTTCCTCAACGACTCGTGGGTCGACTACGACGATCGCCAGAACTACCTCCTCGAGGCGGACGCCGGGGTCTCGACCCACTTCACCCACGTCGAGACGACCTTCTCGTTCCGCACGCGCATCCTCGACTACCTGTGGACGGGTCTGCCCATCGTCAGCACCGAGGGCGACAGCTTCGGCGACCTCGTCGCGTCGTCCGAACTCGGGGTCGCGGTGCCCGAGCTCGACGTGGACGCCCTGTCGGCCGCGCTCGAGAGCGTCCTCTACGACGACGCCGCCGCAGCGTCCGCGCGCGCGAACGTCGAGGCCGTGAGATCGCAGTTCGTCTGGGAGAACGCCCTCGCGCCCCTGGTCGAGTTCTGCCGCAACCCCGTCAAGGCGGCCGACAAGATGCACGTCGTCTCGGCCGTGGCCCCGGCCCCGCGCACCTCCGCCGCGAGCCTCATCACGCGCCGGCCCCCGCGTCGCCACGGGCTCGCTCACGACATCGAGCGCGCCGCGTTCTACCTCCGCCACGGCGGGGTGGACGCCGTGTGGTCGCGGGTGAAGCGCCGCGTCATCAAGCCGCGCTGACGACGACGCAGACGACGAGAGCCGCTCCCCTCGAGGGGAGCGGCTCTCGTCGTCTCGGTCGACGACCCGACGACGGGTGTCAGGCCACGAGCGTCAGGCGTCAGCCGACGGTCACCGTGGTCGGCGCGGAGTCGCCGACGGCGTCCGCCGACTCGTAGTGGACCCGCACCTGCCAGTCGCCCGCCACGAGTCGCTCGGACGACAGCGTGAGACCGCCGCAGACGGTCGACTGCGCGTCGGCCTGGGCCCTGAACGGCTCCGACTCGACGACCTCGCCGCCGCGCTCCGCGACGACGGTGCACGACCCGCCCTGCTCGACGATCGACCCCATGACGGCCGCGCCCTCGATGGCGCTGGTGCTGGGCTCCCAGACGAGACGAGGGGTGAAGACGTCGGTCGCAGTCTGCTGCCCTCCGGTCGGCGGCGGTGTGGATGCCGCCGGCTGCGTCGGCTCGCCGGTCGGCGTCGCACTCGGCTCGGCGGGTGCCGTGGCGGTGGGCGTCGCGGGGTCCGCGCCGCCCGCGCTCGGCGTCGAGGTGGCGGAGGCCACGGGCGGGGTCGTCGAAGCCGTCGGCGCCGCGTCGGGGCCGTCGTCGCTCCCGACCATGACCGCGACGAGGATCGCCACGGCGGCGACCAGCACCACACCCGAGACGACGGCCCAGATCCTGATCTGACGCCCCCGAGCGCGGTCCTCCGCGTCGTGGTCGTCGAGGCCCGTGCCCTCGCCCGATCCCCGACCGCTCATCGGACCGTCACCGTCCTGCAGTTGAGAGGCGTGTCTCCCCCGACGCCGCCGGCGCTCCGGGCGACCGCGCAGACCTCGTGAGAACCGGCCCGGACTCCGCGGACGTTCGCCGTGAAGCCGTGGTTCGCACCCGATGCGGGGAACGCCCTGGCGATGTCCGGTCGGGCGGTCGAGGCCGTGACGACGCCCCGGGAGACGCCGTCGATGCGGATGTCCACGGTGATGGGCTTCGTCTTCAGATCGGCGTCGAGAGCCCAGCCGCTGATGTCGACGCGTCCGGCCGTCGTGCTCGTGACGTTGTCGACGCGGCCCTGGGGCCAGGTCGTGCTGACGGTGGCCGTCCGGCACGAGGGCAGAGCGACGTCCTTCCCGTCGCCGGCGTTGACCGCCGTGGCGCAGATCGCGTACGTGCCGGGGTTCATGCCCGAGAGCACGGCCGTCCATCCGCGGTAGGGCCCGGCGCTCGGGTAGGCCCGGCCCACGTCGGGCCGGTTCGCCGTCGCGTTGACCGTGGCGACGGTCTTCCCGTCGACGCTCACCCGCACCTTCGTCGCAGCGGAGGTGGAGGGATCGAGCGCCCAGCCCTTGGCGTAGAGCAGGCCGGCCGAGCGGTGCTCGAGCAGTTCGAACCGACCCTTCGGCGACGCCTCGGAGGCCGAGGAGGCGCTGGCGACGGTGGCCGTCTTGCACGGGCCGAGACGGGCGCTCTGCCCTCCGCCGATGTTCATGCCGTAGGCGCAGAAGCTGTGCTTGCCCGGAGGCAGCGACACGGTCGCGCTGTACCCGCGAGCGGGTCCCCAGTCCGGGTAGGCGCGGCCGATGTCGGGGCGGGAGCGGTCGGCGGTCACGGTGGCGACCTTGCGACCGTCGGCGTAGATCTGCACGCCGATCGAGCGCGAGGCGTTGGGGTCGAGGGCCCACCCCGTCACGGTCGCCTTGCCCGCGGCGGGAGAGGTGACGGCGTCGAGACGGCCCTGCGGGTCGCTCGACATCGTGAACGTCCTGCATCCCAGCTGCGTGTTCGAGCCGAAGCCGACGTTGATGCCGTAGACGCAGAACTGATGCGACTTCGCCGTGGTCTTGGGGATGTCGATCGAGAACCCGTGAGCGGCCCCGTACCGCGGGTGCGCACGGCCGACGTCGGCTCGCGAGACGCTGGCCGTCGCGGCCTTCGAGTAGCGGCCGTCGACGTAGACGTGGACGGCGATCGGGTCGGCGGTGTCGGGGTCGATGGCCCAGCCCTTCACCCGCGCCGTCCCCGCCTTGACGAACGAGACGGCCTCGAGCTTGCCGAACGGCTTGACGTCGCCGGTCGTGCTGCCGAACCAGTCGGTGTAGAGACGGAAGAAGTTCCGGTTCCCGTAGGCGCTGCAGGAGTCGCCGGTGCCGTACATGTTGCGGAGGGCCGCCGCGTTCGGCTGATAGGGCGTGTAGTAGTACAGCGCCGCGGTCGCCTTGTTCTGGATGCGGACGGGGCTCGAGCCGCAGGCCGAGTTCGGGTTGTAGAGCACGTTGCTGACCTTGCCGACGGGATACCAGTTGAAGAAGCTGCTGGTGCCGTAGACCTTCATCTGGTGCGCCGACGAGTACAGCTGGTTGAAGAGGCCGTAGTAGGAGGCGTCGCAGGCGCCGTTCGTCGTGTCGGGGCAGGCGTAGCCCATCGCGCGTCCGAGGCGCTCGTTCGAGGGGTTGCCCGAGTACGTGACGAGCGACTGCTCCTTCTCGAGGATCACCAGCATCACCATGGCGCTGACGCCGCAGGCCGCGGAGACCTTCTGGATGATGGTCGCGGTCGACTCGCTCGACGCCCCCGCGTACCGCCCGCAGTACTTGTCGGCGGCCCGCGTGTTCGAGGCCACCTTCTTGACCTTGAGGCAGTTCGACCCGGTGCACGAGCCGCCCTTGCTGTTGAGGAACGACTGGATCTGCGTCCCGGTCATCGCGTTCGACGCGTAGAAGTTCGCGTCGCTGATGATGAAGCCCGGATCGAAGTCCGCCCCGGAGGCGCTCGTCGCCGATGCCGCGGAGGGAGCGGCGACCGCCGGTGCCGGCTGAGCGCCGACCACGAGACCGCCGGCGGCGACCGCGACGGCCGCGACCACCGCGGTCAGGCGGAGGAGCCGGGACCCGAGGGGTCGAGGCGCGCGCGCGAGCCCGGTGCGTGATGAAGACATGTCGTTACCTGATCTGTCGGACACGTCGTCGACGGCCGCGCACGAGGCGCCCGGGATGGCCGGTAGACGAGGTAGCTGCGTGGAGCACCGCCGATCGAAGGCACCCCTGTGTGACCAGGGTACAAAATTATCCCGCGGTGTCCAGCCGCCCGACCGTCAGAGCGTCGCGAGCAGCTCGTCCAGGTCGCCCCGGTTGCGAGCGAAGTCGAACTCCCAGGCGGACTTCGACGCTGCGGGATCCCAGCTCCCCTCGACCCGGGGGACGTCGGCGGCGCTCCAGAAGCAGTGGACCTGCGCGCCCGAGAGCAGCCCGAACAGCTGCTCGTCCTTGGCCAGGTACGACTCGTGGGCGAGCAGCAGCACGGCCCGCGGCGCGGCGGCGAAGAGGACGTTGAACATGGCGGCCCCTCCGAAGCCCGCGACGACCTCGGCTCCGGCGAAGAGGGTGGCCTGCTCGGCGAGGCTCAGCGTCTCGGGCCGCACGACGGTGAATCCGCGTCGGGCGAAGTGCTCCTCGACCTCGACGGCGTTCCGGCAGTTCCGCGCCTCGAGGTCGGCGGGACGCGTCACGAAGATCTTCGTCGTCTTCGACGCGCCGGGAGCGACGAGGGCTCCGCGCAGGGTCGCCCAGACGTCACGCAGCCCCGGGTGCGCGTAGTGCGGGTAGTCCTTCTCCCACATCGTGGTGGCCGCCACGAGCGTCTCGACCTCGACGTCGTCGCGGACCCACTCGACGTCGTCGTCGGCGATGCCGAAGGCGCGGAACAGGTCGCGCTCGAACCCGGGTTCCGTCGTCTTCGGCGCGAGCCGGTAGATCGCCTTCAGCCCGGGGACGGCGCGCTTCGCCTCGGCCCAGCCCCAGAGCTTGCCGACGGTGTCGGTGAGGACGTGCCCGTACTGACCCGGCCAGGCGCAGCGGAGGTCGTAGTAGGCGCCCTCCAGCCTGCGCGGCGACGACTCGCCGACCGCGGCGAAGTTCGGGGTGGGGTTGCGCCCGATCTCGGGTGCGACCTCCTTCTTGAACGGCGACTTGAAGGAACCGGGCAGGAGCGTCTGCCCGACGCGGGTCACGAGTCGCTGTCCGAGCACGACAGGGGCTCCGTAGTGCCGGAGCGGCAGCTCGGGCACCTCGTACTCGGCGCTCAGCACCGACTGGGGGGCGGTGCTGCGATGCGACACGACGGCCCCGCCGGTCGCCGTCACGACCGTCGACGGGAGCCGGTCGAGCTCGACCAGCCCGAGAGACGGGAGCCGCTGCGGCAGCACGTCGTCGGCTCGGTGCTCGCCCACCTTGAGCTGGTGCGAGCCGCTCTTCGTGAAGACGATGCCGTCGGGCGTCGCCGTCATGTCGCGTGTCGACCGGGCCGCCTCGGTCTCCTCGCGGCTGATGCCGTCGATCTCGCCGTCGCGGATGGTGGCGAGGCGGTCCAGCGCCGTCGTGGCCGAAGCGCTGGTGCCGTCGACGCTCGCCAGGACGAAGGTGCCCCCGTCCGCGAGGTGGAGGTACGAGCGGCCCCAGGTCGCGAGCGCGGCCTCGACCCGGACGCGGCGCAGGAACACGAAGGCGTCGAGCGTCCCGATCCGCTCGAGCAGGGGGCCGAGCGCGTCGTTGCCCGGGGCGGAGTGCCAGACGACCCGGCCGATGTCGGGTCGGGGCACGTCGGGGCCGGGGAGGACGACGTGGACGTCGGCCGTCGGGAACAGATCGACGACATCCGACACGAGACGGGTCTGGTCGGCGTCGACGACGACGACGACCACGGCGTCCGGGCCGAGCTCGGGGACTCGCGAGCGCCACGTCGTCCGCTCGGGGAGAGCCGACGACGCGTCGGCGGTCTCGGTCTTCGTGCGGGTCTTCAGCTTCGCCATGGTGTCGTCTCCCTCTCGTCGGCGGGGAGCCGACGTGCTGCCGGGCGGAGGGACGACCTCGCCCGGGCCGTCGGCCACCGTAGCAGTCGGGGCTGCGCGGGCACCGTCGCGCCACGGCCGTCGCGCTCGTCGGCCGCCCCCGGCCGCGCACGAGCGCCCGGTATCGTGGATCCGCCGCGCCCCGCGGCCGAGGAGAGGCGCGCGCATGACGACGGTCGACGTGGTGGTCGTGAACTGGAACGGGGCCGAGGTCGTCGGGGACTGCCTCCGGTCGGTCGTCGCGCATCGGAGCGAGCACGAGGTCCGCATCGTCCTCGTCGACAACGACTCCCGGGACGACTCCCTCGTCGTCGCCCGCGACGCCGCCCCGGGGGCGTCGGTCGTCCGCACCGGCGAGAACCTCGGCTTCGCCGGCGGGGTGCAGGCCGGCATCGCCGCCTCCGACGGCGACGTCGTCGTGCTGCTCAACAACGATGCGACCCTGGTGGCCGGGTTCGTCGACGCCGCCGTCGCGCGCCTCCTCGGCTCCCCCTCTCTGGGCGCCGTCACGGGGCGTCTCCTCCTGCTCGAGCCGCGGGCGGACGGGGTCCGGCTCATCAATTCGACCGGCGTCGAGATCACGGCGTCGGGGAACGGACGCGACCGGGACTGGCTCCGCGCGGAGGACGAGGGATCCGGCTCGCCCCGGGAGGTCTTCGGACTCTGCGGCGGAGCGGCCGCCCTGCGGCGGACGGCGCTCGACGACGTCGGCGGGTTCGACCCGACGCTGTTCCTCTACTACGAGGACACCGACCTCAGCTGGCGGCTCCGACTCGCCGGATGGGCGATCGAGTACGAGCGCGAGGCGACCGTCCTGCATCGGCACGCCCACAGCACGGTCGAGGGGAGCCCGCTGTTCGTCCGGCAGAACACCCGGAACCGGCTCGTCGTCGCGACCCGCTACGCCCCTCCGAGCGTGGTTCTCCGGGCCTGGGCGGCCACCATCGTCCGCACGGCGCGTCTCGGCGTCTCGGCTTCGCTGGGCCGCGGCTCGAGAGACACTGCCCGCGCGGTCCGTCGAGGGCTGGCCTCCGCCGTGGGAGCGCTCCCCCGCGACCTCGCGACCCGGCGGCGGTGGAACCGGCGGTCCGCGCTGTCGTCATCGGCGCGCCGGAGCCTCATCAGCCGCTGACAGAACGACGATGCGGGCGGCCTCCCGGCCGCCCGCATCGTCGGAGCAGGTGACGCGCCGTCGGCGGGTCAGCGGCTCTTCATGAAGTCCTCGTAAGCGGGCGCGACCTCGTCGACCGCGCCGGCGTGGACGAGCTGGCCCTTGTCGATCCACGCGACCTGGTCGCACATGCGCCTGATGTTCGCCATCGAGTGGGTCACGAGGATGACCGTGCGCCCACCGTCGCGGAGCTCGTTGAACTTGTCCTGGCTCTTGCGCTGGAACGCGCTGTCTCCGACGGCGAGCACCTCGTCGACCACGAGGATGTCCGGTCGGACCGTGATGGCCACCGAGAAGCCGAGGCGCACGTACATGCCCGACGAGTAGTTCTTCACGGGCTGATCGATGAAGTCGCCGATCTCGGAGAAGTCGACGATCTCGTCGAAGCGGGCGGCGACCTCCTTGCGGCTGAGCCCGAGGATCGACCCGTTGAGGTAGACGTTCTCACGTCCCGTGAGCTCGGGGTGGAAACCGGAGCCGACCTCCAGCATGGCGGCCAGGCGACCGTTGTACTCGATGGAGCCCTCGTTGGGCGAGAGGATCTTGGCCAGGCACTTCAGCAGCGTCGACTTGCCCGAGCCGTTGCGGCCGATGAGTCCGAAGGTGGACCCCTTCGGCACGTCGAAGCTCACGTCGCGCACGGCCCAGAAGTCCTCGCCGACGACGCGGCGACCGCGCATGACGGTCGACTTGAGGGTCCGGTTGTTCTCTTTGAACAGTCGGAACTTCTTCGACACGTTGTTGACGGTGACGGCGGGTTCGCTCACAGCAGTTCTGCCAATTTCTTCTCGTTCTTCCGGAAGATCCACAGGCCCAGGACGATGAAGACCGCCGCGTAGCCGAGGCAGAAGAGGGTGTCGTCGAGCTCGGGCAGCCGCTGATCGTAGAGCAGCGTGCGGAACGCCGAGATGAAGCGCTCGACGGGGTTGAGGCGGTACAGGTCGAACAACGTCACCGAGCCGAACAGCGGCCCGAGGTTGTCGCTCGCGTTCATGACCAGGGTCAGGGGGTAGACGACCGGGCTCAGGTACATGAGGAGTCGGAGGGCGATGCCGATGAGGTGCTGCGTGTCCTGGAAGTAGACGTTGACGACGGCGAGCATGAGCCCGAGACCCGTCGCGAAGATCAGCATGAGCGCCATGAAGAGCAGGACGACGGGGAGGAACACGAGGACGCCCGGACCGCCGACGATCAGGAGGGCGATCACCAGGATCCCCATCTCGACGCTCCAGTTGAAGCCCGAGGCGGCGCTCGAGGAGAGCACCAGCGTCGTCCGGGGGAAGTACACCTTCTTGACCAGCGCCGAGTTCGACCAGATGGCCCCCATGCCGCTGTTCACGGCGTTGGAGAAGAACTGATAGGGCAGCAGACCGCAGAGCAGCCAGATGAAGTAGGCGTCGATCCCGCTCGGATCGCCCGGCCCGGGATCGTTCCGGAAGATGATGCTGAACACGAACGTGTAGACGAGCATCGAGGCGAGCGGGTTCAGCAACGACCAGAGCTGCCCCAGGACGGTCCTCTTGTAGCGCCCCGTGATCTCACGCTTGGTGAGATTGAAGAGGAGCTCTCTGGAGGACCAGAGTTCCTGGAAGTACGTCATGGAGATCCTTGCGAGACGGGAGGCGAAGTTCACGCCTGCAAAACTCGGCTAGCTTAGACTGGCCGAATCAGATCGCAATCCTAGCCGGAGCACCTTCGACCTTTTGTCCACTCACATCCGTGCCCTGGTCGACGCGACGGCGGTCCCCGACGACCTCGGCGGCGTCGGTCGCTACGTCACGGGATTCGTCGGATCGTTCCGCTCCGGCAGCATCGAACTGCACGTCGTGGTCAAGCCCGGGCCGCAGGCCGACTGGTTCGAGGCGCATGCTCCGCACGCGGTCGTCCATCGCGCGCCCGCCGCGCTCCGACGCACCGCAGTCCGTCTCGCCTGGGAGCAGCTCGGCCTCCCCCTCCTGGCCCGCCGACTCCGCGTCGACGTCATCCACTCGCCGCACTACACGCTGCCGCTGCTGAGCGGTCGTCGCCGCGTGGTGACCCTCCACGACGCCACGTTCTTCAGCGACCCCCAGTGGCACATCCCCATGAAGGCCCGGTTCTTCCGGCTCTGGACCCGGCTGGCGCTCCGTCTGGCCGACGCCGTCATCACCCCGAGTCAGGCGACCGCCGACGAGCTCGCGCGGCTGGTCGGGCGCGCCCCGCGCCTCCTCAGGGTCGCGCCCCTCGGCGTCGATCGGGACGTCTTCCGCGAACCCGCCGCGGCCGAGGTCGATCGACTGCGCGCCGATCTCGGGCTCGGCGACGAGCCGTACGTCGCGTTCCTCGGCACGATCGAACCGCGCAAGAACGTCCCGGCGCTGATGGAGGCCGTCTCGCGGTTCTCGACGAGCCGGGTCGCCCGCGGCGAGCGCCCCTGGACTCTCGTCGTGGCCGGCGCCAGGGGCTGGGACTCCGAGACCGACGGAGCCGTCGCCGCCGCCCCGAGCCTGCAGCGCATCGTCGTGCCCGGCTACCTGCCGCTCGAGCAGCTCGCCGCCTACCTCGGCGGTTCGGAGTGCGTCGCCTACCCGAGCCTCGGCGAGGGATTCGGCCTGCCGGTCATCGAGGCCCTCGCCTGCGGCGCGCCCGTCGTCACCACCGAGCGCCTGTCGTTGGCCGAGGTCGGCGGCGACGCCGTCGACTACACCGGTGTCTCGGCCTCGGAGATCGCGGCTACCCTGGAGCGCGTCGCCGCTCCGGGAGTCGACCGGGCCGCCCGTCGGTCACGGGGCCTCGCGAGGGCAGCCGAGTTCACCTGGACGCGGTGCGCCGCCGTGCACGACGACGTCTATCAGGCCGCCGCGAAGGGAACACCGTGAACGAGACACCCCGCGTGGCCGTGGTCACCGTGTCGTACGAGTCGGGCGACTACCTCGAACGGTTCGCCGCCAGCATCGCCGCGTCGTCCGCCGATCCGCTGACGCTCGTGGTCGCCGACAACGGCTCGACCGACGGCGCTCCCGAGCTGCTCCGCGAGCGGCGACCCGACGCCACCGTGCTGCTGCTCGACGACAACAAGGGGTACGGAGGCGCGGTGAACGCCGCCTGCGCCCGTCTCGCTCCCGAGATCGAGTGGATCCTCGTCGCCAACCCGGACGTCGAGCTCGGCCGGGGGTCCGTCGACGAGCTGCTCGACGAGCTGCACCGCCATGACGACGTCGCCGCCGTCGGGCCGCACATCGCGGACGCCGCCGGCAGCACGTACCCCTCCGCCCGCAAGTTCCCGTCGTTCACGGACGGGATCGGCCACGCCCTGCTCGTCCGCCTCTGGCCGGGCAACCCGTGGTCGCGTCACTACCTGCAGACGAGCACGGCCGTCGAGCCCCGCGACGTCGACTGGCTGAGCGGGGCCTGCCTGCTCCTGCGCCGTTCGGCCTTCGAGCAGGTCGGCGGCTTCGACGAGCGCTACTTCATGTACTTCGAGGACGTCGACCTCTGCTTCCGCCTCGGTCAGGCCGGATGGCGACGGCGGTACCGGCCGTCGGCCGAGATCATGCACGTCGGCGCCCACTCGACCACGACGCGCCAGGCGGCGATGGTCCGGGCGCACCACGAGAGCGCGGCCCGCTTCGTGGCGACGCGCTACCCGGGCCCGCTCTGGGCCCCCGTCCGAGGTCTCGTGCGCATCGGTCTGCGCGTCCGGGCGACCCTCAGCACCCGCCTGGGCTGACGACGACGGCGTCCGCCGGGTCGGGGCGGGCGCGAGTCGACGGCCGCACCGCCGTCGGTACCATCGAGCGAGAACACTGACCGACGTCGGCCACGGCCGCGGGAGGCGAGAAGATCATCGGAACACGGACATCCGCCCTGGACCGCCTGACCGGCGCGCTCCGGCGCTCGTCGGCCGCCGCTCTCGCCCGCCGCGAATCCTGGGCCCGCCGCCTCGACCGGGCCGGCGTTCTCGACCGCGGCTACTACGAGCTGCAGACCGGCCGGACCTTCTCCTCCGATCTCGACGCGCTCCGCCACCACCTCGAGCGTCCCGAGGGCGCCGACGTCTCCCTCAACCCGTTCGTCGAGCCCGAGTGGCTCCTCGCCGCGCACGACGACGGGTCGCCCTTCGACGCTCAGCTGCTCGACCCGCGGGGTCAGCGCTCACCGGGACCGTTCTGGGAGGTCGCACCCGACGCCTCCCCCGTCGAGGCCGTCCGCGCGGCGACCGACGAGGCCCTGGCCGATCCGTCGTCGCGCGCGGCCCGACACCGCGACGCCGTCCTGGCCGCCACCGGCCGGCTCCGGGACCTCGCCGACGCGGCCGCCATGACCGAGACCCCGTCGCCCACGGCCGCGCCCGGCGCAGCCCCCGACCAGCCCCTCGACGTCGTCGTCCCGTCCGGTGACGACCCCGCCGACCTCACGCACCGCCTCGATCTCCTCGTCGCGCAGACGCACCCGTCGTGGCGAGCCGTCGTGGTCGCCGATCCGCACCCCGGCGAGACCCTGGCCACCGCCGGGGCGTTCGCGGAACGCGACGCGCGCATCACCGTCCTCGACATCGACAGCGGCAGCCACGGCGAGACCCTCGACGCCGGCGCGGCGGCGGGCTCGGCGGCGCTCGTGGCCTTCCTGCCCGTCGGCACCCGCTGGGCCCCACCCCACCTGCGCCTCATGGCGACGGCGCTCGGCGCCGCTCCCGGTTCGCTGGCGGTCTCCCGGTCGACCAACACGATCAGCGGACCCGGCGTCGACCGCTCCGCCGGAGCCTCGGTCGAGTCGTCCCTCGTGCTCGGCGACGTCGTGCCGCTGGGCGCCCTGCTGATCCCCCGCACGACCCTCGGCTCCATCGGCCCCGTCGACACGACCCTGGGCGGAGGGCACGCGTTCGACCTCGTCCTGCGCCTGCTCGCGGCCGCGCCCGTGGTCCCGGTCGCCGGTTCGCAGGTGCGCCACCGGGCCCCCGCGCGACCGGGCCTGCCGACGACGCCCGACGACCCCCGCGTCTGGGACAAGCACGTCATCGAGCGCCGCCTCGTCGACTGGCCCGCCCAGCGCGCCGCTCTCGGCGATCGGGTCGCCGACCGCCTCTCGGTCTGCATGCCCACCTACGAGGACTGGTCGATGACCATCCGGGCCGTCGACGCCGTCCTCGCCACGGCCGGAAGGCGCGACGTCGAGGTCGTCGTGGTCGACAACGGGTCCCGGCGCTCGGTCTCGACCATCCTCACGTCCCGGTACGTCGACGACGACCGGGTCGTCGTGATCCGCGCCCCGCAGAATCTCAACTTCGCCCTCGGCTCGAATCTGGCCTTCGCGCGCTCGACGGGGGCGGACGTCCTGTTCCTCAACAACGACACCGTCGTCCAGCCGGAGGCGCTCGACCGGCTGGTGGCGCGCCTCCGGTCGGATCCGACCACGGTGGCCGTTCAGCCGCTCCTGCTGTACCCCGACGGGACCGTGCAGACGGCGGGGACGTTCTTCGGCGGCGACCGCATCCTGCCCTGGCATCTGCTGGCCGGGCACCCCCGCGAGGACGCTCTGCGCGGAGGCGTCACGCGGTTCAGCGCGGTGACGGCGGCCGCCATGCTGCTGAGGGCCTCCGACGTCGTCGAGCTCGAGGGCTTCGACACGCGCTTCACCAACGGACTCGAGGACGTCGACCTGTGCCTGCGGGCCGGCGCCCTCCGCCCCGGCGCGCACCACGAGGTCGAGCTCGCCGCCGTCGTCGAGCACCACGAGAGCAAGAGCACGGGTCGCAAGGTGACGAACACCGTCAACCGCGCGCTCTTCGACGAGAGGTGGCAGGGCGCCTACCCCGACTCCGATCTGCATCGGTACGCGGCCTACGGCTTCGCGGCGCCCCACCTCGAGTCGACGCCGCCCGCCGAGCACCGGCAGCTCCGACGCGCGTATCCGATCGTCGTGCGCCCGCGCCGCCTCGTCGCCACGGGCCCGGACACCGGTGCGCCGTGCCTGCGCTGGGCCATCAAGACGCACGCCCCGACGACCGCGGCGGATCCGGGGCGCGACGCCCTGGTGACCCGACTCGTCGCGGCACTCGAGCGGCGGGGGCAGGAGGTCGTGGTCGACGGTCGAGGCGACCACTACCGCCCGTCGGGTCACCTCGACGACGTGACCCTCACCATCGAGGGCGACGTCGTCGTCAGCCCGCAGCCGGGTGCGCTCGCCATCCTCTGGCGCAGCCGGAGCACCCCGCTCGACGCCATCGTCACCCGCATCAACCACATCGTCGTCCCGGTGACCGCCGGCGCCGACGTCGAGACCGAGACAGACCGCCTCGTCGAGCTCGCGCTCGACCGGGCCCGGAAGGACGCCCTGTGACCCTCGCCATGACCATGATGGTCCGAGACGAAGCCGACATCGTCGAGTCGATGCTCGAGTTCCACCTCGCACAGGGGGTCGACGTCGTCATCGTGACCGACAACGGCTCACTCGACGGCACCGCCGAGATCCTCCAGCGGTACGCCGACGACGGGCGCATCGTGCTGCACCACGACCCGGTGCAGAAGAAGCAGCAGGGCGAGGTCGTCACGAAGATGGCCCGTGAGGCCCACACGCGGTACGGGGCCGACTGGGTCGTCAACGCCGACGCCGACGAGTTCCTCCGCCCGCTCGACCCGGAGCTGACCCTGCGCGAGGTCTTCGCCCGGATGCCCGTCGCCCTCCAGTCGTTCCCCGTGCCGGTCACGAACATGGTCGGGCACCCCGCCCGGAGCGGCGCCGGCATCGACCGGCTCGTCTACCGCGACCACCGCAGCGAGGCCGCTCTCAAGGCGGTCGGGGTCCACGCGCAGCCCACGCCGAACGCCATCCACGTCGGATCCCCCGACGTCGTCGTGCGCCAGGGGAACCACTACGTGTCGATCACGAGCACGGGGCGCCCGCCGGCCGGTCTCGAACTCGAGGTGCTGCATCTCCCCTGGCGCTCGTGGGCGCAGTTCGAGCACAAGGTCCGCATCGCCGGCCTGTCGTACCGGGCCAACCCCGATCTGAAACCGAGCCCGAACCACCACGGCATGCGCGACTTCGCCCGTCTCGAACAGGACCGTCTGCTGCCGGCGTATCTGATCCGTCAGCCCGACCCGCGCCTCCTCGACTCCGACTCGGACGAGTTCGTCCGAGACGACTCGCTGGCCACCGCGCTGGCCTCCCTGCCCCGCCCCACGAGCCCCGCGGCACTCGCCGCCGACGACGTCATCCCCGACGACGAGGTCGCCGAGCTGCGCGCCGTGGGTCTGCACAACCTCATGATCGAGCTCGACGGCCAGGCGGTGCTGGAGGCGAGCAAGGTGCGCTGGGCGGAGGAGCGGCGGCGTCTGCAGGGCGCCCTCGCCGCGAAGGACGCCGAGCTGGCGGCCTTCCGTGATCGCCGCATCGTCAGGATCGCCGACCGTCTCGGCTCGGCGGTCCGCCGAGGCTGACCCGGGTCGGCCCGGTCAGCGCCCGCGGACGGCGACGGCGGCCTCGAGGAGGGTCCGCGCGCGATGGGCGAACGAGTGCTCCGCGGCCACGGCCGCAGCCCTCGCGTGCCGCTCGGCGTCGGTCGGCCACGGCCACGTCGGGTCGAGTGCCTCCGTCAGGTCGGCGTCGGCGCCGATCTGCACGACGCTGTCGCCGAACAGCTCGGAGATCCCGTCGACGGAGTCCGAGACGACGCGGGCTCCCGAGGCGACGGCGTCGAAGAGCCTGTTGCTGATGAATCCGCCGGCGGCCATGTCGGCCCAGTGATCGTTCAGGACGACACGGGCACTGCGGTAGGCCGCCGACAGGCGGTCGTTGGGCAGGAACGGCCCGCGGACGTACCGGGGGTCGACGTGGTCGGCCCAGCCCCCGCCGTAGAGGGCGAGGTCGGCACCGGCGGCGACCGCGCCTCTCACGAGAGGGCGGAACTCCCCGCGCGTCGAGCCCACGAAGAGCACGTCGGAGGTCAGCTGCGGGTCGGGCTCCCCCGGGTGGAAGCGGGCCGGATCGGTGGCCTGCAGGAGGGGCTCGACCGGGATCCCGGTGCGACCGGCGGTCGCCGCGGCCCAGGCCGAGGACGCCGCGAAGACGCGGTCGTACGGCGCCATCTCGTCGGCGGTCACCTGGTCGGGGTGGCTGATCACCCAGAGGAGGCTCGTCGTGTCGGGGCGCGGCTCCGGCGCACCGAGCCCGCGGATCACGAGCGAGACGTCGTCGAGGCCCTCGGAGACCGGGCGGCGGTGCGAGTGCCGGCGGTCGACGACCACACGCTGACCGAGCGCCCGCAGCTCGTCGGCCAGATCGTCGGCGAAGTACACGTCACCCCAGGTGTCGCCCAGGGGACCGGCGCTGGCCGCGATCTTGATCGACCAGCGGAGACGCGGAAGACCCTCGACGACCTCGAAGCGAGGGTCGATGCGTCCTCCCCCGACCGTCGTGGCGCCGTCGTCCGCGCGCAGCGGGAGGGCGGGGTCGACGACGAGGCCGGCGCTCTCGAGCACCCGCGCGGCCCGGCCGTCGGCGACGAGGAACGACATCGCCTCGGCGTCGTCCGGCGACTCGACGCCGCGCTGCACCTTGCCGACGTGGTTGAGCCGGCCCGCCGCCACGAACGTCGTGCCCCCGGCGACGCGACCCGTCACGGCCGCGACGGCCGTCGCCTCGTGCCGCGTGCGGGGAGCCGGGCGGAGCTCGGCCGTCGCGACGGCGAAGACTGGCTGGTCGGCCGCCGACACCCGCACGTCGGTGGCGAGGAGCACGTCCTCGAGCGGGAATCCCCGGAAGAGCGACTCGACCGCGTCGTCGGCCCGGTGCCGGACGGCTCCCGCGCTGACCACGACGTCGTCCTTGCTCTGCACGACCGCCTGGACGACCCCGCCCCGCTCGGCGTGAGCCGTGAGCAGCCCGCGGACGACCGCCGGCTCGATCTCCATCGCGGCGTCGACGACGAGAGCGGTGACCCCGCCGAGCACGGGGATCCCCCTCGTGTAGGCCGCGTCCCACGTCGGCGCGAGCGTCGGCGCCACCCACCGGGCGCCGACGAGCGCCGGTGCGCGCCAGCGCACGAGCGGGGCCCTCTCGGGCACCAGGTAGGGCGAGACGACGATCTCGGTCGCACCCTCGGGGAACGCCCGCCGGAGCCGGTCGATGCGATCCTGGGTGACGTGCAGATGATCCTGCCGCACCGTGAGGAGGACGCTGACGACACCGGGGTCGAGCTCGTCGCGGGGCACGGCGAGCTCGTCGGCGAGCCGGTTGCGCTCCGCCGCCCGACGGGTCAGAGGCGAGGCGATCCTCACCAGGGCCGTGCGCGGACGACGCGCCATGCCGAGAACGCCCTTGACCCTCGTGGTGACGCTCATCGGTGCTCCTCGTGGTCGTTCGTCGCTCGGGCGGGCGCTCCCGCGCCGACGGGCGCTTCAGCCCGTCGGGCCGGCGAGTCGCCTCAGGCCAGCAGTCGCCTCAGGTACACGCCGTAGCCGCTCTTGGCCAGCGGCGCGGCGAGGGCCTCGAGCTGGGCGTCGTCGATCCACCCGGCGCGCCAGGCGATCTCCTCGACGCATCCGATCTTGAAGCCCTGGCGGTCCTCGATGACGCGGACGTACTCGCTCGCCTGCATCATCGACTCGAAGGTCCCGGTGTCGAGCCAGGCGGTGCCGCGGTCGAGCACCTGCACCCGCAGGCGGCCCGCCTCGAGGTAGCGCTCGTTGACGGTCGAGATCTCGAGCTCGCCGCGCGCGCTCGGCTCGATCGTCTTCGCGATGCCGACGACGTCGTTGTCGTAGAAGTACAGACCGGGCACGGCGTAGTTGCTCTTCGGCGCCGCGGGCTTCTCTTCGATCGACACGGCCGTGAAGTCGTCGTCGAACTCGACGACGCCGTAGGCGGTCGGGTCGGACACGTGGTACGCGAAGATCGTCGCCCCGTCGACCTGGGCGTTCTGGCGGAGGCTCGAGCCGAGACCCGTCCCGTGGAAGATGTTGTCGCCGAGCACGAGCGCGACGCTGTCGTCGCCGATGAAGTCCTCGCCGATGACGAAGGCCTGCGCCAGACCGTCGGGCGACGGCTGGACCGCGTACTCGATGGTCATGCCGAGGTGCGACCCGTCGCCGAGCAGCGCCCGGAACTGGTCGTTGTACTCGGGGGTCGTGATGACGAGCACCTCGTTGATCCCGGCCATCATCAGCGTCGAGAGGGGGTAGTACACCATCGGCTTGTCGTAGATCGGCATCAGCTGCTTCGAGATGCCCTTGGTGATCGGCCAGAGGCGCGTCCCGCTGCCGCCGGCGAGGATGATGCCCTTCATCGTCCGGCTCCCGTCCGCAGGGTGTCGTAGTAGGCGCGCGCGGCGTCCCAGGTCGGCAGCAGCCCGGCTGCGGCGGCCTCGGCGAGCGTCGGGGCGTCGGTGTCCTTCGGCGACAGCAGGAGCTCGCCTGCCTCGTCGGGGAACGCCAGGGCGACGGCCTCGTCGAGCGGGTCGATGCCGTGCTCGCGGGTCGGCTGGTACACGTCGGTCACGAGGTAGCTGACGGTGGCGCCCTCGGTCAGGGCGACGAAGCAGTGACCGAGCCCCTCGGAGACGAAGATCGCGCGACGGTCGACGTCGTCGAGCCGCACCGAGTCCCACTGCCCGAACGTCGGCGAGCCGACCCGGATGTCGACGACGAAGTCGAGCACGGCGCCGTGCGTGGCCGTGACGTACTTGGCCTGGCTCGGCGGGACGTCCGCGAAGTGGACGCCGCGCACCGTGCCGCGCTTGGACACCGAGGTGTTGGCCTGACGCAGGTCGATGGAGCGGCCCGTCGCCTCCTCCAGCTGGTCGAACCGGTACCACTCGAGGAACGTCCCGCGGTCGTCGTCGAACTGGCGGGGGGTCACTTCGTACGCGTCGGGGACGCTCAACTCACGGATCTGCACGGCTCAGAGTCTAGACGAAGCGGTCCAGGCGGCCGCCAGGTCGCCGGGCGGCCGGTCGGGCCGTCGCGACTAGCATGGCGGGCGGCCCACCGGCTCGGGGAGCGCCTCCCGGCCGTCGACGAAAGGACCGCGCCGTGTCGACCGAGACGCCAGCCGAATCGCCCAGCCCCCTGCTCTCCGTCGTCGTCCCCGTGCACGACGTCGGGACCTGGCTGCCCGAGTGCCTCGACACGATCGCGGCTCAGCGGGTCGACCTCGAGGTCATCGTCGTCGACGACCACTCGCAGGACGACTCGCTCGACGTCGCCCTCCGCCACGCCGCCGCCGACCCGCGCTTCCGGGTGCTCGAGGCCGTCGAGCGCGGCGGGGCGGCCGCCCGCGACCTCGGCGTCTCCCACGCCAGAGGGCGGTACCTCGTCTTCGCCGACGGGGACGACCTCGTGCCCCGGGGCGCCTACGCCGCCCTCGTCGGAGCCCTCGAGTCGTCGGGCGACGACCTCGCCGTCGGCGACTTCCTGAAGTTCGACGCCCGGAGCACCTGGCGTCCCTCGGCGGGCTTCGCCGCCTTCGGCGCCGATCGGAACGGGGCGACCCTCGGCGACGTGCCGTCGCTGCTGAGGTTCCGGGCCATCTGGCACAAGATGTTCCGCCTCGACCAGTGGCGCGCGCTCGACATGCGGTTCCCGGCCGTGCCGCGGTCGAACGACATCGTGCCGATGACGACCATGCTGACCCGCGCCTCCTCGATCTCCGTCGTCACCGACGTCGTGTACGCGTACCGCGACCGCCCCGGACACGGCTCGATGACCCGTCAGGCGGGCCAGCTGACGGGGACCCTCAGCTACTTCGCCCAGGAGGCGCGGTGCGCTGCCCTGGTGACGGCCGACGGACGCGATGCGGTCGTGGACGAGTACTTCTCGATGGTGCTCGTCAACGACGGCTGGGTCCACCTGAAGAAGCTCATGACGCAGGGCCCCCTCGACATCGACGTCGAGAGCGGCCGTTCGCTCGGCGACTCGGTGGGCGCCATCGTGGACGCGGCGCCCCGGGCGCTCGTGGAACGGCTCGGGCGCACCCAGCGTCTGCTCTACCGCATCGTCTCGGCCGGTCGGGCGGACCTGCTCTGGTCGGTCCCCGACGTGCCGGGGTCGACGGACGCCGTGCCCGACGAGGCTGCCGAGGCGGCCGCCTCGCTCGACCGCGCCCTCGATCTCGTCGCCCTGCTCGACGCCCCGGCGGACGACGCGACGCGAGCCGCCGTGATCGACCGTCGCGTGGTGCCGCATCTCGTCCGCCTCGCGGGGACGCCGTCGCCCGAGGCACGGGAGGCCGCGGTCGCCGCGAGCGGGCGACTGCCGACCGAGCGGGTGTCGCCGCAGTCGGCCGCGGTGCTCCGTCTCGCCCGCGACGGACGATGGGACGACCTCGCCGAGCTGGCGACGACGCTGCGCGAACGACGCGTGGACGTCGTGGAGTTCGAGGGGGCCGACCCGGTCGTCCGAGCGAGCGGCGCCGGTGCTCTCAGCCTCGTGCTCCGCCACGACGGGGGCGAGATCGCCGCGTGGGTCGACCTCGAGGCCGGACGCCCGGTCACGGCGCCGCTCCCCCGTCGCGTCCGCCGCACGCCCGGCCGGTGGAGCGCGCAGATCCGGGTGCCCCTCGGCGACGCCGGCGTCGACGTGCCGGCCCTGGTCTCGCAGGGTGCCGTGCAGCGGCCGGACGGCGCGCTCGTGCCCGTCGTGGTGTCCCAGGCCGACGGCGCGGACTCCGAGCTCGCGTTCATCACGAGGTCACGCCTCGCCCGCCGCGTCGCGGGGGCGCTCGTGCGTCGCGGCCGTGCGCAGGCGGCGCGCCTCAGACGCTGAGCGAGTCGTACAGGTCGAGCATGTCGGTCGACATGGCGTACGGCGTGTAGCGCAGGGCGTACCGGCGCGCGGCGGCGCGGACGTCGTCGGACGGGACGAAGTCGTCGATCGCCGCGGCGAGCGCCCGCTCTCCGCCGTCGGGGTCGGAGAACCGCACCCAGGGCTCGTCGCGGAACTGCTCGACGAGGTGCGGGAACCCGGGCACGATGACGGGGAGCCCGAAGGTCGCCGCGAGGTGCATGCTGCCCGAGTTGAGGATCGCGGCGTACGGCACGACGAGCACGTCGGCGGCGGCGAACCACCGCCCCGCGTCGTCGTCGGGCACGTAGCCGTACCGCGCATGGACCCTCGCCCCCTCGGGGACGAGCCCCTCGGTCGTCACCCGGTCGGCGTGCGACGCGTGACCGGCCAGCAGCAGCGTCGCACCGGTCGAGCCGATGACCGAGAGCAGCGTCGAGACGCCCTTGTACGGCTTGATGTGCCCGAAGAACAGGACGGTCTTCTCGTCCGGCTCGAGGGAGAAGGAGGCCCTCGACTCCGCACGCGTCCACGCCTGGTCGTAGAGGCCCTCGTAGCTCGGGTGCGCGATGACGGCCTGCTTGTCGAGGGGGATGTCGTAGACGTCGGAGACGACCTCGCGGGTCTGCGGCGACATCACGTGGACGGCGCCGGCGAGACCGACGAGGGCGCGGCTGAGCTCGATCTCGTGCCGAGGCCACGGGCAGTCGTGCGGGAGGCGGTTGTGGACCGTCCAGATCAGCCGGACGCCGCGCGCGGTCGCCTCGGTCAGCGCATCGACGACCGTGGCGAGTCGGCGATCGGCCTCGCGCTCGTCGGCGGCGTTCTGCACGAGCAGCGACGTCCAGTGCAGATGGACGACGTCGCCGGCACGGCCCGCGGCGACGGCGTCGAGGAACGAGCCGAGCTCGCGCTGCTCGTCGATCGTCCACCCGTCGGCCCGGAGCGCCAGGTAGGCGATGTTCAGGAAGGGGTTCTCGGGCCAGTAGGGGAACACCACGGCGGTGCCGGTCGATCGGTCGCTCACGGGTCCTCCTCGGGCGTCGGCTCACGATTCTAAGGCAGGGGCCGCCCCCGGCCACGGCGCGGCCCCCTGGTATCGTCGATCCGGATCATCCGCGCGCGACCGAGCGCGGTCCGGAAGGACATCTCCCGTGACAACCGCCGAGACCGGGCCCGACGTCGTCGAGCTGTCGGTCGTCGTCCCCGTGCACAACGTCGGACCCTGGATCGAGCAGTGCCTGAAGAGCATCCTCGACCAGGACGTCGACTCGATGGAGGTCATCGTCGTCGACGACCACTCCACCGACGACACCGTCGAGCGCATCCTCTCCGTCGCCCAGGGCGACCCGCGCCTCCGGCTCATCACGGCGCCGCCGCGGCGGGGCGGCGCGCACGCCCGCAACCGCGGCGTCGATCTCGCCGTCGGGGAGTTCCTCGTCTTCGCCGACGGCGACGACCTCGTGCCCCGCGGTTCTTACCGGCGGATGGTCGAGGCCCTCCGCGAGTCCGGCGACGACATGGCGGTCGGCGACTTCCTGAAGTTCCGCTCGGGCGCCACGGTCTCGCACACGAAGCGGTCGAGGCTGTTCGTCCGGCCCCGGTCCGGCGTCACGCTCGTCGACCTGCCCGCCCTGCTCCGGAACCGCGCCATCTGGCACAAGATGTTCCGCCTCGACTTCTGGCTCGAGACCGGCATCACCTTCCCTCAGGCGGCCCGCTCGAACGACATCGTGCCCATGACCCGCGCCGTGACGAGCGCCCGCGGCGTCTCGATCGTCCCGAAGGTCGTCTACCTCTACCGCGACCGCCCCGGGACCCAGTCGATGACCCGGCAGGCCACCCGCCTCACCGGCGTGCTCAGCTACTTCGAGCAGGAGCTCGAGTGCGCCCGCATCGTCGTCGGAACGCGATATCTGCACGTGATCCAGGAGTACTTCGACGTGTTCCTGTTCGCCGACGGCTGGGTCCATCTGCGGGGCTATCTCCAGACCCGCGACGTGGACGCCGACCCCGACGACCTCGAACGGCTCGCCGCGGCGCTGCGGGGCCTGCTCTCGCTGGCGACGCGCCAGCAGCTCGATCGTCTGGGCGACTCGGCGAGGCGCGCGTTCCTGCTGATGGCGAACGGCCGTCTCGATCTGGCGCTGCGCCTCCCCGAGTACTCCGGTCGCACCGACGGCGGCGAGCACGTCGACTCCGCGGCCCTGGCCGAGGCCCTCGATCTCAGCAACGAGATGTACATGAGGGTCCCCGACGACACCGAGATCGTCGCCCGGATCTTCCTCGATCACGTCGCGCATCCGCTCTCGCGTGCGCTGCCCACCTCGAGCGACGACGAGATCACCGCCCTGACCGACTTCTTCCACCGTCTCGGGCGACGCCACGGACGGCCCATCCGACAGCACACCGACTGGCGGAGCGTCGAGCCGCTGCTCCGTCTCGGCACGAAGGGGCGTCCCGAGGCCCTGCGCGTCTGGGCCGCCTTCGTCGCATCCGTCCGAGGCGACGTGCGCGTGGACGGCGACCGTCTCGTCGTCGAGACGGTCCGGGGGCCGGTCGGCGACGCCGTCGATCTCGGCTCGACCCGCCTCCTGTTCGTGCACACCGTCACGGGCGCCCAGGTCGAGGGTCCCGTCCTCGCTCTGCCCGTGGGCAGCGGTCGCACGGTCGTCGACCTGCCGGCCGAGGTCGCCGGCGGTCCCGGCTCGTGGCGGCTCTACCTCGCGGCCCGGATCGACGACGAGCACGTGCAGTACCGGCTGGCTCGCGAGGCCCTGCCGGGCGAGCGATCGACGAACGGATTCATCCCGACTCCGGTCGAGACCCCCGTGGTCCTCCCGGCCACGACGACGGCCACGACGACGGCCACGACGACGATCGACCCGGCGGGCGCCGAGGCCGTCGATGCCGAGAGCACCGACGAGCCCGTCGACGACCCCTCCGAGCTGACCGCGCCGCTCCCCGCCACGGGCGACGAGGCGTGGACGATCGTCGTCCCCGCCCCCGAGGTCCGCCGCGTCGACCAGGCCCTGGCCCGCGTGCGCCGCCGACTCGGCGCGCTCAAGCCCCGCTGACGCTCCGTGCCCGACCACCACAGCGTCGTCCGGGGCGTGTCGGTGGTCCGCTGGGATCCGGTTCGACCCGGCCCGTCCGGGTCCCGGCGGGTCGGGAACTTCGGCGACCTGCTCGGGCCGCTCATCGTGCGGGCGCTGGTGGGGAGCGTCCCGGTCGTCGCACGTCGCCGGGCCCGTCTGGTCGCCGTCGGCTCGATCCTGCATCTCTCCCGCCCCGGTGACGTCGTCTGGGGCGCCGGCGTCAACGGGAAGATGCCGCTCCGGCTGATCGACCCCACGAGCCTCGACGTGCGCGCCGTCCGCGGACCGCTGACCAAGGCCGTCCTGGAGGGGCTCGGCGTGCCGGTCGGTCCTGCGCTCGGCGACCCGGGCCTCCTCGTCTCCGATGCGTTCCCCGATCTCCCGGATCGCGCGGCCATGCGTCCGCGGCGGGACGTCACGATCGTCCCGAACCTGAACGACCGGTCGGCGTTCCGCGACGACCCCCGGGCGGTCGATCCGACGGGGCCGGTCTCCGAGGTGGTCGCGGCCATCGCCGGGAGTCGCGTCGTCGTCGCCTCGTCGCTGCATGCGCTGGTGGTCGCCGACGCGCTCGGAGTCGATGCCCGCCCCCTGGTCTCGGACGCCGAGCATCCGTTCAAGTACGCCGATCACTACGCGGGCACCGGTCGACCGGGCGCCCTCCCCTCAGGCGACGTCTCCGCGGCGCTGGCGTCCGACGGTCCCGGCCCCGCCGTCGTCGACCTCGGCGCGCTCAGAGCGTGCTTCCCCTTCGACCTCTGGTCGACGGGCGGAGCCCCAGCCGAGGAGGCGCGGGTCCCGTCGCCGAGACCCCCCGCGGCAGCCGTCGACCCGGCACCACGACGGCCTGAGGACGCGGCCGCCGTGCTCGGCGCCTGGCTCGCCCGGTCCGGGCGCCCGCCGGAGCCGCATCGCTTCGCGCCGGAGCGCGACGAGGACGACCGCCCGATCAGCTCGAGGTCGTGACCGCCTCGGCGCGGGGCCGCAGCCGCCGGTAGAGGTCGAGGAACCTGTTCGCCATGTCCCAGGGCGTGTAGGCGCGGGCGTACTCGCGGGCGGCGCGACGATCGTCGTCGGACGCCCGGAAGACGCTCAGCGCCTCGGCGAGCGCCTCGGCACCGCCGTCGGCGTCGTAGAAGTGCACCCACGCCTGATCGCCGTACCCCGCGACGAGGTGCGGGAACGACGGGAGCAGCACGGGCAGACCGAACGTCGACGCGAGGTGCATGCTGCCCGAGTTGAGGATGCTCGAGTACGGCAGGACCATCACATCCGCGCCGACGAGCCAGTCGGCCACCGCGCCGTCGGCCACGAAGCCGAAGTGCGTGATGGCTCGGACTCCGTCGGAGAGCAGCGGCTCGACGATGGCGCGGTCCTCTTCCCTCGTGCGTCCGGCGACGAGCAGCGTGAGGTCGTCGCGCCGAGCCGACGCCTGCGCGAAGGCGTCGATCAGGACGTCGACGCCCTTGTAGGCGCGGACCTGCCCGAAGAAGAGCACGGCGGTCTCGTCCGGCCCCACGCCGAGCTTCTCGCGGGCGTCGACCCGTTCGACACCCGAGTCGTAGAAGCCGTCGTAGCTGCTGTGCTCGATCAGCTCGACCTTGGCCGGGTCGATGGGCGACACGTCGGCCACCTCGTCGAGCGTGGCCAGGGAGAGGACGTGCACGACGTCGGCCCGATCGGCCAGGAACCGGACGAGCGCGCGCTCGGACTCCGGGTGGGCGAGCTCATGGGGCAGCTTGTTGTGGACCGTCCAGAGGAGCAGGACGCCCCGCGCCTGCGCCGCCTCGATGGTCTTCTCGAACCGCTCGAGGCGTTCGCGCGCCTCCTGCTCGTCACGTGCCGCCTCGAGCAGCACGCCCGTCCAGTGCAGGTGGACCAGGTCGCCGTCGACCCTCCGGTCGATGCTGTCGAGCAGCTCGTCGTAGTCGCGTTGACGGGCGACGACGAATCCGTCGGCGGCGATGGCGAGGTACGCCATGTTGAGGTACGGGTTCTGCTCCCAGAAGGGGAACACGGTGACGACGGGTCGGGGTTCGAGGGTGCTCACCACAGGACGAGCGTACCCGGCGTCGGCGGTCATGCCGAGACCAGGGCCTGCACGCGCTGCACCAGGTACGGGGCGAGCGTCTTGCTGAAGGTCGCCGTGATGTGGTGCTGGTCGCGGTAGACGATGACGTTGCCGACGACGATCGGGCACGAACCGTCACGGCAGAAGTACGCGCCGAGGTCGACGACGTCCGCCCCCGTGGCCTCCGCGGCGCGGACGAGGTCGTCGGTGCCGGCGTAGCCGTCCTGCTGCGTCACCGCGCACGAGCCCGTGTCGGAGCCTGCGGGGGCCTGCGTCACGCAGTCGAGCGCGTCCTGGGTGATCGTCGGGTTGTCCCGCACCACGACGACGCGGGTCCCCGAGTCGCGCGCCTGGCGGAACACCGTCTCGGTCGCCGCGACCCGGCGCTCGGTGGTCGAGGCCGACTCGGCGGGGTCGCGCCGCGCCGTGGCGAGCACCACGTCGTAGTCACCGCCCTGCAGAGCCGTGTCGACGGCGGAGGAGTACTCGCGCTGCGGACCGGGGCCCACCGTCGACGGGTCGACCCAGGAGCCGCCCCAGCCCACGTAGACGTCGAGACTCCAGCCGAGCTCGTCGACCTGCTCGGCGAGACCCGGGACGAGCATCGCGGCATGCGAGTCGCCGACGATCGCGACACGCGGCGCGTCGGCGGCGTCCGACCCGAAGTGGCACGGCGAGAGATCGGGTGAGCCCTGCGGCCGATAGCAGTCGAACGCTCCGCCAGTGTCGTCGAAGACCGCTGCCGTGGCCGGGACCAGGGTGTCTCCGAGCTCGGGGTTGACGCAGTCCCCGTCGCCCGCGAACGCAGCGGCTCCGAAGCACTCGACGCCGCCCGCGAGCAGCGACTGCGTCTCGCGGGCGCTCTCGGCCGCGACCGCCCGGGCCTGCACGATGCCGACCGTCGGCACGATGAGGGCGAGGACCATGCCCGCCGCGACGGCTCCGAAGGTCCAGCGCGGCGGGCGTCGGGTGAGCGCCTTCGCGGTGCGGGCCGGATCCTCGATGACGACCTTCGACAACCAGGCGAGCGCGATCGCCAGCACGAGGATGATCACCTTGACCCCGCTGTCGAGGTCGCGACCCAGCACGAACGGGGTCAGCACGATGAGGGGCCAGTGCCAGAGGTAGAGGGAGTACGAGACGTCCCCGAGCAGGCGCACCGGTCCGAACTCGGCCAGGGGCGTCGGCGACCAGCGACCGTCGGGGCTGCCGGCCGAGATGACCAGGAGGCTGCCGACGACGGGGAGCAGGGCGGTGTAGCTCGGGAACGGCGTCGCGCCGGTGAAGGTGAGCACGGCGACGGTGATCATGCCCCAGCCGAGCCAGGCCAGGACGGTGCGGGCGCGATCGTTCGCCCGCACGACGTCGGGGGCGACGATCGCGAGGATGCCGCCGGCGGAGAACTCCCACGCCCGCGTGTGCGTGACGAAGTAGGCGCTGGCGGGGTCGGTGGCGGTGAGCCAGACGGACAGTCCGAGCGAGACGACGAAGACGAGCACGAGAAGCCCGAGCACGGCGCGTCGTCGCACCGCGATCGTGCCCCCGCGGGTGAGCAGCAGGGCGAGGGCGATGAGCAGCGGCCACGCCACGTAGAACTGCTCCTCCACCCCGAGCGACCAGAAGTGCTGGACGGGCGTCTCGACGTTGTCGGCTGCGAGGTAGTCGACCGAGTCCGAGGCGAGCACCCAGTTCTGCACGTAGAGGACGCTGCCGATGACCGCGCGGAGGAACTGCTGCCAGAGCGACTGCGGCACGGCCACGAGGACCGTGACGGCGGTCACGACGAGGACCGTCAGGGAGGCGGGCAGGAGGCGCCGGGCACGACGGGCCCAGAACTGACCCAGCCGCACGTGGCCGGTCTTGTGCACCTCCCGCATGAGGTGGCCGGTGATCAGGAAGCCCGAGATGGCGAAGAAGATGTCGACGCCGACGAATCCGCCGGGCAGGCGTGCCGGCCAGAGGTGGTAGAGGACCACGACGAGGACGGCCGCCGCGCGCAGAGCCTGGATCTCGGGTCGGAGACCGGACGGGGAGGCTCGGACGCCGGCCTCGCGCCGTCCTCCCGAGGGGCCTGGTGAGACGGGCGCACGATCGGGGGTCTGGACTGACACCGCAAGATCATAACCCGCACCGCGGCGCCCCCTCGTCGGCCGTGGCGCGGGCGCCCCGGACGTCAGGACGCGGGGACCTCGGCCTCGGCGTCGTCACGCGCGACGGCGACCTCGACGAGCGCCTCGGCGACCGCCTCGGCGATGGCGCGGTGACCGCCGTCGTTGGGGTGGATGCCGTCGTCGATCATGAGGTCGGGTCGGGCGTAGAGCGGTTGGCCGATGTCGAGGAACGTGCCGTCGACCTTCGCGACCGCCGTCTGCACGACCGCGCCCATGATCGTGATGGTCGGCGGGGTCCGCCCCGCGCCCCAGATCGGCGACACGGCGACGATCTCGGCATCGGGGAGCGCGGCGCGCAGGTCGGCGAATGTCTTGTCGATCTCGATCTTCAGCTCGTTGAGGTCGTCGGTGCTCCGCGCGTCGTTGAGACCGCCCGAGACGACGACGGCGTCCGGGCGCGACGCGACGACGTCCGCGATGCGCTCGTCGTAGGTCTCTCCGCACGATCCGCCGGGCGAGACGTATCCCGACCCTCCGCATCCGAGGTTCATGCCCTGCCAGCCGAAGACGTCGTCGAGGAGCGAGACCCAGCCCTCGGCCGCGCTCGTGGCACCGGTGCCGACCGTGTACGAGTCGCCGAGATAGGCGACCCGGGCGGGCGTCGTCCGAGGACTCGTGTCGCCCCCGACCGCGACGTCGCTCTGCGACGGCGCCTCGGGGGTCGCTGCCACGGCGGGCGGCGACTCGGACGGGCCGGCCAGCGCGACGCCCGCGAGCACGGCGACGGCCAGGGCCGCGGTCGCCATCGTCACGACCGTCGTGCGTCGGCCGAGCAAGGGGGTGTGGCGCATTCTTCTCCTCGTGCGGGCTCGGTCCCGTGGTGCCCGTCGGTGGGTTCGGCGGGATCGCCGCAGGTCGATAATAGAGTGGGCTCGTGATGCAGACGTTGAGCCGGTGGGTGCGTGCCGTCACCCGAGCGCACCTCCTCGCCGAGCGGGTGGCGGCTCTCGAGAACGCCGTCGCCGCCGCTGCGCCGCCGGCGGGGAGCGGCATCCCCCCGTACGTCGAGGTCGGTTCCGAGGCCCGCATCGGCGACGGAGTCGACTTCTTCGGCACCGACCGCGCCCGTGTCGCCGTCGGGGCTCGCTGCCGCGTGCTCGACGGCACCCGCATCTTCGGCCCGGCGACGATCGGCGAGGGCACGTTCCTCAACCGCGACGTGTACATCCGCCCTCGGACCACGATCGGCGCCGGAGTGTCGGTGGGGCCCTTCGCCCGCTTCGTGACCGAGACGCACGATCTCGGCGACCCCACGGGGCGCGCCGGCCGCGGCCGCACCGAACCCATCGTGGTGGGCGACGGCTGCTGGATCGGCGCCGACGTGACGGTCCTCGGCGGTGTGACGATCGGCGACGGCAGCGTCGTCGCCGCCGGCAGCGTGGTCATCCGCGACGTGCCGGCCGACACGCTCGTCGGCGGCGTCCCCGCACGCGTGATCCGGGGCCTCGGCCCCGAGGCTCAGCGACCGGAGTAGTCGGCCGACTTCTTGACGGCGGCCTTCGGCACCGACATCGAGCTGAGCACGTTGTAGAAGCCCACGCTGTTCACCTCGCGGTAGGTGACGCCGATGGACTTGAGCGACGAGACCATGGCCGACGTCGACAGGTGCCGCAGGGTGCGGACGTCGACGAGGCACGTGTAGCCGCGGCCGACGCCGCTGAGCGTGTCGGTGCAACGGAGGATGAGCATGGGTGTGTCCTCGGGTGATAGGGGTTCAGGAGAGGCGGGGCGTCAACGACGCCAGTAGTCGGCGTTCTCGACGAGAGCGCTCGTGGGGATCGACAGGGACGCCATGATGCTGGTGAAGACGGCGGCGTTGACCTCGAAGTAGGGGGTGGCGACGACCCGCATCGAGTTGATCATGTCGATCGTCGAGAGGTGTCGGAGGCTGCGGATGCCGAGGAGCGCCGTGTACCCGGCCGGCCTCGACCCGATGGCCTGCGTGCTCCGCAGGACCACCACGTCGCCGGTGCCGACCTTGGGTGCCGCCGAGCCCGCGTTCCCCACCCAGGCGCCGACGTAGTCGAAGTGCCAGGGCTCGGGGCGCGAGAACCCGTTGCCGGTCGGCTTCCATCCGTACGACGGCGCATTCGCGTCCATCCATCGCTTGGCCGTGGTTCCGGCCGTCTCGACGCCCGACCCGAAGTCGCACGAGATGGCCCAGCCGTGGTTCGAGGTGCCGGGGTAGGCGGCGAGGTTGCCCGTGCCGTTCTGGTAGTGGTTCCAGTAGTCCTGCTGCCGGGCGTACGTGCGGTAGCCCTCGGTGATGATGAGGGGGCGCCCGACCGCGCGGGAGAACGCGAGGCTCATCGAGAGGTACTGGCGGGCGGCGTCCGAGCGCAGATAACCCGAGCCGGCCACGGTGGTCACGATGGGGGTGAGCGCCGACGTCGGGATCTTCCCGTTGGCGAAGCCGCCCCACGACGACGCCTGCGCCGCGGCCAGGGCCTGCGCCACGGTGGTCACGCCGTCGGTCGACTCGCCGAGGTTGGCGGCCGCCATCGCGGGTCGGGCGTCGAGCGTCGTCAGCGCGGCTCCCCCGGCGGCGACCGCGGCGAACGCGAGCAGGCGACGCCGGTCGACGGACCGGACGGCGGGATGAGCCGTGTCGGCCGGTGCGTCGCAGATGTCCATGTCATCAACGGTCACACGGATTTGTCCCCCGAACCACCCCCCGACCAGGGTTCGGCAGAAAGGGGGACAGACAGGACGGGAGACCTCCGACGGCCCTGCGGACGACCTGTCCCCCTAAGATCGATTGACCCTTCCGCGACCGACCCACAAGGAACAGTGTGAAAATCCTCGTCACCGGCGGCGCCGGTTTCATCGGCTCGAACTTCGTCCGCCGCACCCTCGAAGACGCCTATCCGGGACTGGAGGGCGCCGAGGTCGTCGTCCTCGACGCCCTGACCTACTCGGGGAACGAGGCCAACCTCGCCTCCGTCGCCGACTCCCCGCGGTACACGTTCGTCAAGGGCGACATCCGCGACGGCGCCCTCCTCGACACGCTCTTGCCCGACGTCGACGCCGTCGTCCACTTCGCCGCCGAATCGCACGTCGACCGCTCGGTGCGAGACGCCTCGATCTTCGTCGAGACCAACGTGCTCGGCACGCAGCAGCTGCTCGACGCCGCTCTGCGCAACGACCTGAAGCGCTTCGTGCACGTGTCCACCGACGAGGTCTACGGCTCGATCGCCGAGGGCTCGTGGGCCGAGGACCGCCCGCTCGAGCCGAACTCGCCCTACTCGGCCTCGAAGGCCGGCAGCGACCTCCTCGCCCGGAGCTACCACCGCACGCACGGCCTCAACGTGTCGATCACGCGCTGCAGCAACAACTACGGCCCCTTCCACTTCCCCGAGAAGGTCATCCCGCTGTTCGTCACGAACCTCATCGACGATCGGCATGTCCCCCTCTACGGCGAGGGGAACAACATCCGCGACTGGCTGCACGTCGACGACCACACGCGCGGAATCGCGATGGTCCTCGTCGACGGACGCGCCGGCGAGATCTACAACATCGGCGGCGGCACCGAGCTGACCAACCGCGAGCTCACCGAGATGCTGCTCGAGTCGACGGGCAAGGACTGGTCGTACGTCGACCGCGTCCAGGACCGCCTCGGACACGACCTGCGGTACTCCGTCGACATCTCCAAGATCCGCGACGAGCTCGGCTACGAGCCCCGCGTCCCCTTCTCCGAGGGTCTCGCCGAGGTCGTGCAGTGGTACCGCGACAACCGCGAGTGGTGGGAGCCCCTCAAAGAGCGCGCGGCCCTGTCGTGAGCACGCCCCAGAACCTCCGGTACCTCGTCACCGGGGCACGAGGCATGCTCGGCTCCGACCTGCTCGAAGCGCTCTTCGGACGTGAGGTCACCGTGCTCGGTCGCTCCGACCTCGACGTGACCGACCGCGACTCCGTCTTCGCGGCCGTCGAGGGTCACGACGTCGTCATCAACGCCGCCGCGTACACGGCGGTCGACGCGGCGGAGACCGACGAGGAGGCGGCGCTCGCGGTGAACGGGACCGCAGCCGGCATCCTCGGCGAGGCCACCGCCTCCTCGGGGGCCCGGCTCGTCCAGGTGTCGACCGACTACGTCTTCGACGGCTCGGCCACGTCGCCGTACTCCGAGTCGACCCCGCCGGCCCCGGTGAGCGCCTACGGACGCACCAAGGCCGAGGGCGAGCGTCTCGCCCGCGAGGCCAACCCCGACGGCACCTACGTCGTACGCACGGCGTGGCTCTACGGGCGTCACGGCGGCAACTTCGCCAAGACCATGCTGCGGCTCGCCGCCACCCACGACACGGTCAGCGTCGTCGCCGACCAGGTGGGTCAGCCCACCTGGACGATGGATCTCGCCGAGCAGATCGTCCGTCTCGTCGACGCCGACGCCCCCGCCGGCGTCTACCACGGCACCAGCTCGGGTCGAGCCAGCTGGTACGACTTCGCCCGTGCGGTCTTCGAGAACGCCGGCCTCGACCCCGAGCGCGTCACGCCCACCGACAGCTCGAGCTTCGTCCGCCCGGCACCGCGCCCGGCGTTCAGCGTGCTCGGCCACGACGCCTGGGCCGCAGCGGGTCTCGAACCCCTGCGCCCCTGGGACGCCGCCCTCAGCGACGCCGCTGCGAAGGGGGTCTTCTCGTCCGATGACGACGCTTCGAGTGGTCGTTGACCAGATCCTCGCGCCGGTGCCCGGCGGCATCGGCCGCTACACCGTCGAGCTCACCCGCGGTCTGATCGCGACGGCCCCGCGCGGGTGCGACGTCGAGGCGGTCGTCGCCGCGCATCCTCAGGCCGACTACGACCGGATCGACGACCTCCTCCCCGGGCTCGCGGGTCTCGCCAAGGCCCCCCTCGGCCGGCGCGAGCTGTCGCTGGCGTGGCAGTCCGGCCTCGTCGGCCTGCCGGGCCGGGGCATGGTGCACTCGACGAGCCTCCTCGCGCCGCTCTCGCGGCACGACCGCTCGCTCGAACCCTCGACGCAGACCGTCGTCACGATCCACGACACCGTCCCGTGGACGCATCCGCACACCCTCACCCCGCGGGGCGTCCGCTGGCACAAGGCGATGGCCCGGCGGGCTCACCGCTTCGCGGACGCCGTCGTCGTCCCGACCCACGCGGCCGCGGACGACCTCGCCGAGCGCTTCGACTTCGGCGACCGGCTGCGCGTGATCGGCGGCGCCGTGAGCAGCGACCTCGCGGTGCCGACCGATGCCGACGCCCTCGCCGACGCCCTCGATCTGCCTCCCGCCTACGCGCTCAGCGTCGGCACGCTCGAGCCCCGCAAGGGCATCGAGCCGTTGATCCAGGCGATGGGGCACGCCGACGCACCCGAGATCCCGCTGCTCATCGTGGGCCCCGACGGGTGGGGGGACGTCAGCATCGCCGACATCGTCGCGCGAGAGGGTCTGCCGGAGGGGCGCGTGCGCTCGCTCGGATTCGTCTCGGACGCCCAGCTCGCCGTCCTGCTGCAGCGCGCCTCCGTCTTCGTCTTCCCGAGTCTGGCCGAGGGCTTCGGGCTGCCCGTCGTCGAGGCGCTGAGCCTCGGCACCCCGACGGTGATCTCGGACACCCCCGCCCTCGTCGAGGTCGCGGCGGACGCCGCCGTGATCGTCGCGCGCGATGATCCGGAGGGCTACCCCGGGAGGCTGGCCCAGGCCATGTTCCAGGTGGTCAACGACGTCGAGTTGAGCACGCGTCTCGGCGTGGTCGGACTCGATCGGTCGCATGCCTTCAGCTGGACCGACTCTGCCGACAAGGTCTGGCAGCTGCACGCCGATCTCTGACGACGCGCGCAGAAAGGCCCCCGCGGGTCACCCGCGGGGGCCCTTCGTCCGCGCGCGGGACGTCCGGTCGTCGATCAGCCCCCGGCCGACGCCGTGGCCGCCGCGACGTCGGCGCGGATGACGCCGAAGTCCGGGTACACGTTGTCGTAGGTCGGCGGGACGATCTCGAGGTCGGCGATCTCCTGCCCCTTGGTCTTCAGCGCGAGCTCGACGAACGCACCCAGAGCGCCCCGCGGGATGTCCGTGTCGACGGTCTGCACTCCGGCGGCCGCCACCGACTGGAACTTCGCCAGCACCGTCGCCGGCTGGAACTGCGTCAGCAGCGCCTGCTGCACCTCGCGCTGACGCGCCATGCGGTGGTAGTCGTCCGAGCCGTGCCGGGCGCGTGCGTACCAGAGGGCGTGATACCCGTCGAGGGTCTGCTCGCCCGGTTCGATCCAGCCCTCGACGTTGATCGGCTGCCCGGCGGCGTCGACGCCGCCGTTGATCGGCAGCCGCCCCTCGGTGTTGTCGACCTGGATGCCGCCCAGCGCGTCGATCAGCTGAGCGAATCCCTCCATGTCGATCAGCACGTAGTACTGCAGGGTCAGCCCCGTGACACCGGACACGGCGTCGCGCATCGCCTCGACGCCCGCGTTCGAGCCCCGCTCCTCGGCGTCCGGATAGAGCTCGGGGTGCTCTTCGCCATAGGTGTAGAGATAGCTGACGAGGCAGTCGTCGCCGCACGAGTAGCCGTCGGGGTAGACGCCCCACAACGGCGATCCCTCCGAGAACGGGGCGTTGTAGAGATTCCTCGGGATCCCGATGAGCGTCGCGGCGCCCGTCTCGGCGTCGATGCTCGCCACCGAGATGCTGTCGGGGCGCAGCCCCGTGCGGTCGGCCCCGGCGTCGCCGCCGAGCAGGAGGATGTTGTAGCGACCGTCGACGGGATCGGCGGCCTGCGCCTGCGACGTGAAGAGGTCGTTCAGCAGCCGATGCTGCACGCCCGAGAGATAGGCCCCCCACGCAGCCGGTCCGACCGTCGCGAACAGCAGGAGCGCCATGGCGCCGGCCAGGAACCCGCGCGAGGTCGGCGTCGTGCGGATGATGCGGACCAGGCGCAGCGTGTCGAGGGTCAGGACCACCCACAGCACGGCGAAGTAGATCAGGAACAGCTGGACGACCGTGAGAGCGACGACGCTCGTCGCCATCTCGATCAGCGGACGTCGGTAGAAGAGCGCGAGCAGGACCGACACGACGGCCACGCCCCAGAAGACGAGCGTCGACGCCAGCCCGATCCGGCCGAGGCGTCGGCTGCCGGCGAGCACCTGCGCCGAGCCGGGCACCAGCACGTTCAGGACGACGAGCACCCAGGCCCGCTTCGTCATGAACGTCTCCGACCCGAGGTCGGGGTGGCGGACGGGCAGCGTCGCGCTCACAGCGACCGCTGCAGGGCCGCGTTCTTCTCCTCGACGAGCTCGCCGAGACTGCTCGCATACTCCGCGAGACGGTCGGCGACATCGGGGTCGGACACCCCGAGGATGCGCGCGGCGAGGAGTCCGGCGTTGGCCGCCCCGCCGATGGAGACCGTGGCGACGGGGATGCCCGCGGGCATCTGGACGATCGAGAGGAGCGAATCGAGGCCGTCGAGCTTGGCCAGGGCGACCGGCACGCCGATGACGGGCAGGGTGGTGACCGAGGCGAGCATGCCGGGCAGGTGAGCCGCGCCTCCCGCCCCCGCGATGATCACGCCGAGCCCGCGCCCTGCGGCCTCACGGCCGAAGCGGATCATCTTGTCGGGCGTGCGGTGCGCCGAGACGACCTCGACCTCGTGGGCGATGCCGAACTCCGAGAGGATCTCGGACGCGCTCCGCATGGTCGGCCAGTCGCTGTCGGACCCCATCACGATCGCGACCCGCGGCGGGACGCCGGGGTCGTTCGCGACGGACGGGGCGAAGGAGGCGCGGTTCGGGTCTGACACGAGCTAGAGGATAGCGTCAGCCCTCGAAGAACGCCGCACCGGCGCGCGCCCGGTAGGTGGCCTCGTCGAGGTCGTCACCGGTCGCGGTGACGTGGCCGACCTTGCGACCCGGTCGAGGGTCCTTGCCGTAGTCGTGCACCTTGACCGCCGGCTGGTGGGCCATCAGCGCCGGGAGCCGGTCGGCCAACGAGCCCTCGCGGGGGCCGCCGAGCACGTTCACCATGACGCTCCACGGCTCGTGCGCGCTCGTGTCGCCGAGCGGCAGGTCGAGGACGGCGCGGAGGTGCTGCTCGAACTGGCTGGTCGTCGATCCGTCGATGGTCCAGTGCCCCGTGTTGTGCGGGCGCATGGCGAGCTCGTTGACGAGGAGACGGTCGTCGACGGTCTCGAAGAGCTCGACGGCCAGCACACCGGTCACGCCGAGCCGCTCGGCGATCGTGCGGGCGAGGGCCTCGGCGGTCTCGGCCAGGCGTCCGGCGCTCCCCGGCGCCGGGGCGATCACCTCGGCGCACACGCCGTCGCGCTGGATGCTCTCGACCAGCGGCCATGCGACGATCTCGCCGCTCGTCCGGCGGGCGACCGACTGCGCGAGCTCGCGACGGAACTCGACGAGCTCCTCGACGAGGAGCGCCTCGCCCTCGGCGAGCTGCGCGAACCAGTCATCGGCCTCGTGGGCGGCCCGGACGACGCGGACCCCCTTGCCGTCGTAGCCGCCCCGAGCCGTCTTGACCACCGCACGGCCGCCGTGGTCGGCCAGGAACGCATCGAGCGAGGCCGTGTCGCGGACGGCGTCCCAGTCGGGAACCGGCAGGCCGAGCTCGGTCAGTCGGCGGCGCATCACGATCTTGTCCTGCGCGACGGCGAGCGCCTCGGGCGAGGGGTGGACGGCGACGCCCGCCGCGACGAGGGCCGCCAGGACGTCCTGCGGCACGTGCTCGTGATCGAAGGTCACGGCGTCGACGTCGCGGGCGAAGTCGATCACCGTCGCGACGTCGTGGTAGTCGCCGACCCCCGTCGCCGCGAGACGGGCGGAGCTGCCCTCGACCTCGGCGAGCACGCGGATGTCGATCCCGAGGTGGACGGCCGGGGGCACCATCATCCGGGCGAGCTGGCCGCCTCCGATCACTCCGACGCGGTAGGCCATGGTCTCTCCTCGGTGCTGGCGCCCCTCGATCCGGCGGGGGGCCGGGTCGACGGGGCGGCGGTACGATCTTCGGGGCTCGTCGAGCCCTCCCCATCTTGGCCGAATCCTCGAGGAGGCGCATGCGCCGGCTCGCTCTGCAGCTCGCCCGCTACGGGACCGTCGGCGCCCTCGGGGTCGTCGTCGACCTCGGCCTGTTCAACCTCTTCCGCGCGACGGTCTTCGAGCCCGACCGGGTCGAAGCCGGCCCGATCCTCGCCAAGGTCGCCTCCGGCGTCATCGCGATCGTCGTCGTCTGGCTCGGCAACCGGTACTGGACGTTCCGGGCGACCCGGCGCAGCCACGCCCTCCGCGAGGCCCTGGAGTTCTTCGCCGTCGCCCTCGGCGGGCTGCTCATCGGCCTGGCCTGCCTCGGGGTGTCGCACTACCTCCTGGGCTTCACGTCGGCCGCCGCCGACAATCTGTCGACCAACGTCATCGGCCTGGCCCTCGGCTCGGTCTTCCGATTCACGCTCTACAAGCTCTGGGTGTTCCATCCCGAGCGCGTCGGAGTGATCGATCAGGGGCGGCCGAGCCCCCGGTAGTCGAAGCCGGCGCCGCGCCAGGCGGCGACGTCGAGCGTGTTGCGACCGTCGACGACCCGAGCGTGCGCCATGAGACCCGAGACCACGGCGGGGTCGAGTTCGCGGAACTCGGTCCACTCGGTCAGCACCAGGGCGACGTCCGCGTCGCGGAGGGCGGACTCGACGTCGTCGACGTAGTCGAGCTCGGGGGCGATGCGCGACGCGGTGTGGTTCGCCTCGGGGTCGTAGGCGGTGACGACGGCGCCGGCGGCGCGGAGGCGACGGGCGACGTCGAGGGCGGGCGAGTCGCGGATGTCATCGCTGTTCGGCTTGAACGCGAGACCCAGGACGGCCACCCGGGCTCCGGAGACGTCGCCGACGAGCTGCTCGGCGAGCGCGACCACGCGGTCCCGACGGCGGAGGTTGATGGCGTCGACGTCGGCGAGGAACGCGAGCGAGTCGAGGCCGAGCTCGTCGGCGCGAGCCTGGAAGGCGCGGATGTCCTTGGGCAGGCAGCCGCCTCCGAAGCCGATACCGGCGTTGAGGAAGCGGCGGCCGATCCGCGCGTCGTAGCCGATCGCGTCGGCGAGCTGCGTCACGTCGGCGCCGGTGGCCTCGGCCACCTCGGCCATGGCGTTGATGAACGAGATCTTCGTCGCCAGGAAGGCGTTCGCGGAGACCTTCACCAGCTCGGCGGTCGCGTAGTCGGTGACCAGGCGGGGGGTCTCGGCGGCGAGGGCGGTGGAGTACACCTCGTCGAGCTGCGCGGTGGCGCGCTCTCCGGCCTCCCCGGGAGCCACGCCGTAGACGAAGCGGTCGGGGGTGAGGGTGTCCTTCACGGCGAACCCCTCGCGGAGGAACTCGGGGTTCCAGGCCAGGTCGGCCCCCGAGGAGGCGCGGACGACGTCGGCGAGGCGCGTGGCCGTCCCGACGGGAACCGTCGACTTGCCGACGACGAGGTCGCCGTCCGAGAGGTGGGGCAGCAGCCCCTCGACGGCCGCGTTCACGTAGGTGAGGTCGGCGGCGTGGCTGCCCTTGGTCTGCGGGGTCCCGACGGCGACGAAGTGGACCTCGGCCCCGGCGGCGTCGGCCAGGTCGGTCGAGAACCGGAGGCGGCCCGACTCGAGGGCGCGTCCGAGGACCTCCGGGAGCCCGGGCTCGAAGAACGGGGCGCGACCCGCGGCCAGCTCGGAGACCTTGTGCTCGTCGACGTCGATGCCGACGACCTCGTGTCCGAGCTCGGCCATGCAGGCCGCGTGCACGGCGCCGAGGTAGCCGCAACCGATCACAGAAATACGCATTGGTGACACCTTTTGTCGTTCGTGGGGCGGAACGGGTCTAGTCGCCGTTCCCGAGGGCAGACCCGTCGGCCGTGGCCGACTGGTCGTGGTGACGTCGCCGGGCGACGAAGTCCGTGTTCTGTTCCATCATGTCGTGAAGCGTCGACTGCACGAGGTCCGCGCCCGGCACGTCCCACAACACGATCGGCCGATCGAGGCCGCTGTTGATCAGCACGTCGCCGCTGCGGAACAGGCTCTGCACGCCGTTCTTCCTGACCGTGAGATCGTAGCCGCGACTGTGCAGGAGCTCCTGACGCGTCCTGACCAGGAGACCTCGCCGCAGGATGATCCGTCTCGTCGTGATGACGTAGTGCCGCCCCATCCAGACGAGCAGAGGCACCAGCCAGAGCAGCACGATAGCGAGCCCGGCGAGGGCGAGCACCAGCTGGTTCTGCCAGTCGGCCTCGAAGCGGCCACCGAGATAGCCCGCCCCCGCGCACACGGCCAGCAGGGCGACGCTCGGCCAGAACATGACCCGGGCGTGCGGCCTGAGCCTCGCCACGACGACCTCGGGCGTCTGCGGGTCGACGGAGCTCATGGGGTCATTCATAGCGCAGATGGGTGACGTCGCCCGAGGACACCGCCACGTCGTCGCCGGATGCGGGGCGGACGATCAGCCGGCCGACGCCGTCGAGCCCCACGGCGATCCCGTGCAGATCCGCGCCGCCCGGCAGCTCCACCCGCACGTCGCGTCCGAGCGTCGAGCACTCCGCCTCGGCGCGGGCGTGGAGCCCCGACGCCCGCGCGTCGCCCCCTGCCGCGACCAGGGCGTCGAACGCGGGGAGCAGGTCGGCGAGGAACGACGAGAGCACGCGATCGGCCAGCGTCAGCGCGTCGCCCTCCGCCCCGTGGAGGACGAGAGAGGTCGCGGTCGCGGTCGGCAGCCGGTCGGCCGGCACGGTCAGATTCACCCCGACGCCGACGACGATCCCGCCGTCGGACCGGGCCTGGGCCAGCACGCCGCAGACCTTCCGACCGTCGATCTGGACGTCGTTGGGCCACTTCAGCCCCACGATGCCCCCCGTCTCCGCCACCAGGGACGCCAGGGAGGCGCGCATCGCCGCACCGGCGAGCAGTGGCACCCAGCCGCGGGACTCCGCGACGAGCCCGCTCGGGTCGAGCAGGACGCTGGCGGCGAGGGTCTGATCGGTCGGCGCGACCCACGAGCGGTCGAGGCGACCCCGCCCCGCGGTCTGGCGGAGGGTGGCGACGACGTCGCCGTGCCGAGCGGGCTCGCGATCGACGAGGTCGGCGTTGGTCGACCCGGTCGTCTCGACGTGCTCGAAGGTCGGGGCGAGCGCCGAGCTGAGGGGGAAGGTCACCGCGACAGCCTAGGCGGACGAACCCGGACGGTGCACGGAACCCACCATCGTCGCCCCCTCGCACGCGTGGAAACCTCCAACGGCTCGAGACGGAGCGATCAGTAGAGTGAGGCTCGTGACCTCCGACACGACGCCCTCCCCCGAGACGACCGCCAGCGCCCAGCCCGACCTGCACACCACGGCAGGCAAACTGGCCGACCTCAGGGCGAGATACCACGAGGCCGTGACGGCCAGCGGCGAGGCCGCCGTCGCCAAGCAGCACGCGAAGGGCAAGAAGACGGCGCGCGAGCGCATCGATCAGCTGCTCGACCCCGGTTCGTTCGTCGAGCTGGACGAGTTCGTCCGTCACCGCACCCACGCCTTCGGCATGGAGGCCAAGCGCCCCTACGGCGACGCCGTCGTGACCGGCACCGGCACCATCCACGGTCGCCAGGTCGCCGTCTACAGCCAGGACTTCACGATCTTCGGCGGCTCGCTCGGCGAGGTGGCGGGCGAGAAGATCATCAAGGTCATGGAGCTCGCCCTGAAGACGGGTGTGCCGATCCTCGGGATCCTCGACTCCGGCGGGGCCCGCATCCAGGAAGGGGTCGTCGCGCTCGGCAAGTACGGCGAGATCTTCCGCCTCAACACGGCGGCCTCGGGTGTCATCCCGCAGATCTCGCTCATCATGGGCCCGGCGGCAGGAGGCGCGGTGTACTCCCCCGCGCTCACCGACTTCGTCATCATGGTCGACAAGACCAGCCACATGTTCGTGACCGGGCCCGACGTCATCAAGACCGTCACCGGCGAGGACGTCGGCTTCGAGGAGCTCGGCGGCGCATTGACCCACAACAAGGTCAGCGGGGTCTCGCACTACCTCGCGAGCGACGAGGACGACGCTCTCGACTACGCCCGGTCGCTGCTGTCGTACCTGCCCGACAACAACCTCTCCGAGCCTCAGGTCTTCGAGCGGACCGTCGAGCTCGAGACGACCGACCACGACCGGGCGCTCGACACCCTGATCCCCGACAGCCCCAATCAGCCGTACGACGTGATGACCGTCATCGAGCACGTCGTGGACGACGGCGAGTTCCTCGAGGTGCAGCCCCTCTTCGCGCCGAACATCGTGATCGGCTTCGGCCGCGTCGAGGGCCGCTCCGTCGGCATCATCGCGAACCAGCCGTCGGCCATGGCCGGCACCCTCAACATCGAGGCGGGCGAGAAGGCCAGCCGTTTCGTCCGCTTCTGCGACGCCTTCGGCATCCCGATCCTGACGCTCGTGGACGTCCCCGGCTACCTGCCCGGCACCGACCAGGAGTGGACCGGCGTCATCCGCCGCGGCGCCAAGCTGCTCTACGCCTACGCCGAGGCCACCGTGCCGCTCGTGACCGTCATCACGCGCAAGGCGTACGGCGGGGCGTACATCGTCATGGGATCCAAGCAGCTCGGGGCCGACATCAACCTCGCCTGGCCGACCGCGGAGATCGCCGTCATGGGCGGCCAGGGCGCCGTCAACATCCTGTACCGCAACGAGATCAAGGCCGCCGAGGCCGCCGGCGAGGACGTCGCCGCCGTCCGGAGCCGACTGGCCAAGGAGTACACCTACAACGTGGCGAGCCCGTTCCTGGCCGCGGAGCGAGGCGAGCTCGACGGCGTCATCGAGCCGTCCGCCACCCGCGTGGCCGTCGTCAAGGCCCTTCGCGCGCTCCGCACGAAGCGGGCCGTGCAGCCGCCCAAGAAGCACGGGAACATCCCCCTGTGACCGGCCGTCACGCGGCTCTGCCCGACGAGGACGATCGGCACGACGACCGATCCGCGTCGGAGGTGCTGCGCGTCGTCTCAGGCCGTCCGACCGACGCCGAACTGGCGGCCGTCGCGGCGGTCCTGGCCGCGCGCGCGGTCGAGGCCGAGGCCGAGCGGGCGGTCCGCGCCGCACCCGCGACCGAGTCCGCCTGGTCCCGATCGCGACGCCGACCCCGGGGGCCGTCGACCTCGGGGCCCGGCCAGTGGCGCTCCTTCTCGGGCTGACGACCACCGGAGACGTGCTCGGTGGACCTCTTGTCCCCCGGGGCGGAGACGCCATGGGGGTCGCTCCCCGGTCCGATCCGCTCAGCGCTGCCCACCCGAACAGGGGTAGACGGAGCTATCGTCCCCTGGTTGTCCCCCTAAATGTCGACTTTGCACTTCGGGTTCCGGCGGGCATCATTGATCGTGCTAGGTGTAACTCTTCGAGTCGCACCACCGTTTGAGAACCAACTAGGGTAAGCGGGTTCTCATTCGGGGGCGGGTCAGGGCGGCATTCGGGTTGCCGCCCTGATCCGAAATCTTGCGAAGGGCCGGACTCACGTCCGGCCCTTCTGCTTTCCCCGGTGGCACGGACCGACTCAGTCGGAGCCGGTCCGGGGGATCTGCAGCCAGAGCTGGACCTCGTCGTCGTCGTCGTCCTCGTCCGCCTCGCTCGCCACCCCTCGCCCGAGCGCGCTCGAGCTCGGGTCGGGCGACCCCAGTCCGACCACGGACACGGCGTGGTCGCCGCCCCCCGGCACCGTGCGGACGATGATCCGATCCGCCGACGATCCGCGCAGGGCCTCGGCGAGAGTGCGGTGGATCCGTTGCAGATCCGTCCCATGGACGTCGTCCAGGCCGCCCTCGTCGAGCAGGCTCACGACCGCCCCCCGCCGTCGGGCCGACATGACCTCGCGCCGCACGTCGTCGTCGAGCAGTCGCCGCCCGCGGATCTCGTCCCGGATGGCCCCCTCGAGGTTGAGGCACTCCTGCCGCTGCTCGGGTGTCAGGTCCCCCTCCTGGGTGACGATGGCGGCGAGCATCGGCCGCGCCGTCCGGCCCGTCTGCAGCAGGCGGTACTGCCTCTCGTTGACGTGCGCCTCCTGAGCGGCCTGCCAGTCGGCGGCCTCGTGCTCCGCGAGGATGAACTCCCTCGTCTCGCGGCTCGCCCGCGTCAGCGCCGACGACATCCAGGCGGCGAAGGCCACCCACACGACGCTGCCGATGACGCCGAGGTCCGCGAGCGTGTCGAAACCGCTCCACGCCGCTCCGTGCAGCGCCATGAAGCCCACCCCGAGCCAGGCGAAGGCCTGCCGTCGACGGGTGGCGACGATGACCATCAGTGTTCCGATGGCGGCCACGTACCAGGTCGCGTACCCGTTCTCGTCACCCGAATCGAGCTGAGACGTGATCTGCAGCGGGATGACGATGCTGACCGCCAGGGCGAACGAGGCGATCCAGACCGGCATCGCCGAGAGCCTGCTCGGCCAGAGCGCCGCCACGGTCGCCGCGGCGTAGGCGACCATGCAGGCCGCCACGGGCCACGGATCGTCGAAGCGGTCGAGCGAGACGGCCGCCAGCACGAGGTGGTAGCACGAGAAGACGGCCGCGAGCGAGACGATGAGCCACCGCGGGACCCGCACCCTCATGACAGCGACCCCGGCATGGGCGGAGTGATCTCGCCGCTCGGCCAGAGCAGCCGGACCACCGTGCCGACCCCGGGCCGCGAGTCGATGCACGCCCGCCCGCCGGCGTTGCCGAGGCGCTCGACGATCGAGACCCGGACCCCGAGCCGCTCACCCGGAACGCCCGACGGGTCGAATCCCCGCCCCGTGTCGCCGACCTCGATGATGGCGCCGCCCTCCGGCCCGGCCGCGAGGCGGATCCACCGACGGACGCCCGCATCGTCGCCGGCGTGCTGCGAGCTGTTGACGAACGCCTGGACGGCCGCGCTGTAGAGGGCCTCCGCCGCGGCCGACGGGACCGAGCGGCCCCCGATCCCCTCGGCGCGGAGGTCGACGGCGACGCCCATCTCGGCGCTGACCGTGACCAGCCGGTCGCGCATCGACTCGAGAGACGTCGTCGACTCGTCGAACGGCGTCGCCGCCGCGGCCGACGCCAGATGCGCCATGGCGTTCCGGGCCATGTTCGTCGCCAGCACGCGCTCCTCCGGCGAGTAGGCGCGGGCGGCCTGGATGAACGTCGTCAGCACGCTGTCGTGGACGATGGCGTCGACCTGAACCCGCTCGAGCTCCGTCGCGTGCTCGCGGATGGCGGACGAGTACCGGGCCACGGCCAGCGCCTGCGCGCCATCGACGTTCGCCGCGGCCTGACGCAGGATCACGACGAGGATGAGCACGGCTCCCCCGAGCAGCACGGCGTAGGTCGCGTCGAGGGTGGCGTGCGCGAACGAGACCGCGCCTCCCGAGGGGGTCAGGCGGATGAGCCCGTAGACCAGAGGCGCCGCGAACAGGTAGCCGACCGCGATCCAGGCCGTGAAGGCGTAGGCGGCGGCCGCCGTCGCCACGGTGCAGAGGTACCAGAGCCACGGCACCGAGGTCTGCACGACGCTCGGGTCGGTGACGGCGAGAGGCCAGGTGATCAGCGCGATCAGATACGAGACGGCGACGAAGGCGGCCGCCGTCTCGGCACCGCGGACGACCACGCTCGCGACGGCGACGGCGATGAAGCCCCCGAAGACAGACGCCCCGATGATCCATGCCCAGGCGCTCTGCATCGAGCCGATCTGAGCGAGCATCGCGGGGACGGTCTGCAGGCCGAACACGATGCCGGCGGCACCGACGACGCGCCCGACGACCTTCTCGAGGAGCGCGCGGCTGATCGGGTTGCGTGACGGACGAAGCGGTGGTGTCGGCCCGGCGTGAGCCGGGTCAGCGGCCATCCCCGCCGTCCGCGTCGAGGCCCGGCAGGATGCCGTCCTCGACCGCTCGACGGAGGAGGTCGACCTTGGTGGGCGCCGGGCGGCCGACCTCGACGTACTTCACGCGGATGCGGTCGAGGTACTCGCGCGCCGTCGAGTAGCCGATGCCGAGCTGCTGCGCCGCGAGCTTGAGCGGAAGACCCGAGGCGTAGAGGTGCAGGATCTCGCGCTCGCGACGCCCGAGCTGGGCCTTGGCGAAGTCGCGGTCGGCGTCGATCGCGCTCGCCCACTCCAGGTTGTTGAGCACGTCGCCCCGGGCGACGGTCGCGACGGCCGCCATCACGGTCTTGGTCGCGGACGACTTCGGGATCACGCCGGCGGCCCCGGCGGCCAGGGCCTCGCGCACCGACGCGACGCGGTCGGCGATGCTGTGCACGAGCACGGCCGAGCCGGTCGCCTGCACCCGCTTCACGTTCTCGGTGACCGTCGACCCGTCGCCGAGCGAGAGGTCGAGGACCACGACGTCGACCTCACGACCTGCGAGGTTCTCGACGAGATCCTGCACGCCGGCGGCCGTCAGCACGACCTCGAAGCCCTCGTTCTGACAGGCCGCCTGGATGCCCAGACGCACGGACTCGTGGTCGTCGACGATCGCGACCCGCACGGGCGACGTCGTCGGGGCGGGTGTGTTCGGATCCGTCACTGTCTCTGACACGGTGTTCCTTCGCTCGACGTGCGTCCGGGTCCCTGAGATCCCGGGCGTGCACGTCGGACATCGTACCGGCGGTACCGCCCCGCCGCCGGAGTCGCCCCGACGGGCGCCTCCCGGGCCGATCAGACCCGGACGAGTCGGGCGACGGTCTCGACGTGGTGCGTGTTCGGGAACAGGTCGAACGCGCTCAGGGCGTCGACGTCGTACCCGTGGTCGCGGAAGAGCGCGATGTCGCGGGCCAGGGCCACCGGATCGCAGGCCACGTACACGATCTGCGCCGGGCCGAGACCGGCGATCTCGGTCACGACCTCGCGCCCCGCACCCGAGCGCGGCGGGTCGAGGACGATCGTCGAGGCGCTGTGACGACCTCGTTCGAGCGCACCGGCCTGCGCGGCCGTCTGACGGATCCACCGCTCGACGCGCCCGGTGACCGCCGACGCCCCGAGCCAGTCGGCCAGGTTCTCGGACGCGTGCTCGGTGGCGCGCTCGTCGCTCTCGACGCTCGTGATGCGCGTCCCGGGGCCGAAGGCGTCCCCGACGGCCGCCGCGAGCAGACCGACGCCGCCGTAGAGGTCGAGGTTCGCGGCCTTCGGATCGAAGAGGTCGGGTCGGATCGCCTGCTGCACCGCGGTGGTGAGAGTCGAGGCGGCCTCGCGGTGCACCTGCCAGAAGCCGCGATCGTCGAGCCGGAACTCGCGGTCGCCGACGGTCTCGTAGATCGTCGTGCGGGACTGGTCGCCGATGATGAGTCGAGCGCCGCCGACGCTCGGGGCCAGGACGTCCACATGAGCCTCGCCCGGGAACGAGTCGCCGAGCGGCGCGGCCTCGACCAGCTCGGGGCTCGCGAGCGGCAGGTCGTCGACGCGGACGACCGTGTGCGATCGGGCCGCGTAGGGGCCGGTGCGACCGTCGGCGTCGACGTGCAGCCGCACGCGGGTGCGCCAGCCGGTGCCGCCGCGCTCGTCGTCGCCGGGCAGCGCGCGGACCTCGACGTCGGACCGCTCGGCGTCGAGCCCGCCCGTGCGGGTCAGGGCGTCCCGGAGCACCTGCCGCTTGAGCTCCCGCTGGTGCGACAGCTCGATGTGACCGAACTCCGCTCCTCCGGCGCGCTGGGCGGGGTCGACCTCGAGCGCAGCCGCCGACCAGACGTGCGGTCGGCGGTGCTCGCTCGGCGTCGTGACGGCCACGGTCTCGGCCCGCCAGAACGACCTCTTGCGGTCCTCGGTGATGCGCGCGACGACGCGCTCGCCCGGCAGCGTGTCGGACACGAACACGACGCGCCCGTCGAGCCGTGCGACCGAGATCCCCCCGTGTGCGATGCCCGTCACGTCCAGTTCGACCTCTCGGCCCAGCATGTCTCCCATGCGACGAGTCTGACAGGCTGGTCGGCATGACCGTACCCCTCTACCTGGCGAGCACCTCCCCGGCCCGGTTGTCGCTGCTGCGCGCTGCCGGCATCGAGCCCGTCCTCATCAGCCCGGGGGTCGACGAGGACGCCGCGGTCGCGATCGCCGAGACCGAGGCGGGGCGTGCGCTCACCGCCCCCGAGACCGTGGCGCTGCTGGCCCGGGCGAAGGCCGAGGCCGTGCTCGACACCCGCCTCGACGGGGGCGCCCTCGACGGTCTGGTGCTCGGCGGCGACTCCGCCTTCGAGTTCGACGGCGAGGTGCACGGGAAGCCGCACGACCCCCTCATCGCGCTCGAGCGCTGGCGACGCATGGCCGAGATCGGCCACGGCACCCTCTGGTCGGGGCACTGGCTGATCGACCACCGGGGCGGCGCACCCCGCCGCGACGACGCGTTCCCCGAGGGAGGCGCGGGTCGGGTCGCGAGCGCCGAGCTCACCTTCGCCGACGACCTCGACCCCGACGAGCTCGCCGCCTACGTGGCGACCGGCGAACCGCTCGAGGTCGCGGGGGCGTTCACCATCGACGGTCGCGCGGCGGCCTTCATCACCCGGATCGACGGGACGCCGAGCGCCGTCGTCGGGCTCTCGCTGCCCGAGCTCCGCTCGATGGTGCGGGGATTCGGGGTGCCCTGGCACCGACTCTGGACGTCGGCGGGCTGATCGGCCTTGTAGGACCCGTCACGCGCCTCCGGGGCCTTTTTGTGCACGTCATCCAAAGAAGGGTGAGGGTCGCCCAATATGCTGAGGGACTATGCCGCGTATCAGCAAGGTCCTCATCGCCAACCGTGGAGAGATCGCCGTCCGGGTGATCCGGGCCGCGCGTGACAGCGGCATCGGCTCCGTCGCCGTCTACGCCGATCAGGACCGCGATGCGCAGCACGCGCGACTCGCCGACGAGGCGTACGCCCTCGACGGGACGACCAGCGCCGAGACGTATCTCGTGATCGACAAGATCCTCGCCGTCGCCCGTCGCTCCGGAGCGGACGCGGTCCACCCCGGGTACGGCTTCCTCGCCGAGAACGCCGACTTCGCCCGCGCCGTGCAGTCCGCCGGCCTGATCTGGATCGGCCCGTCGCCCGAGGCCATCGAGCAGCTCGGCGACAAGGTCTCCGCCCGGCACATCGCCGAGCGCGTCGGCGCCCCGCTCGCGCCGGGCACGCTGAACCCCGTGTCCGGGGCCGACGAGGTGCTCGAGTTCGTCGACCAGCACGGTCTCCCCGTCGCCATCAAGGCGGCCTTCGGCGGCGGCGGACGCGGCCTCAAGGTCGCCCGCACCCGCGACGAGGTCGCGGAGATGTTCGACTCGGCCACCCGCGAGGCCGTCGCGGCCTTCGGACGCGGCGAGTGCTTCGTCGAGAAGTACCTCGACCAGCCGCGGCACGTCGAGACGCAGTGCCTCGCCGACGAGCACGGCAACGTCGTCGTCGTCTCGACCCGCGACTGCTCGTTGCAGCGCCGCCACCAGAAGCTCGTCGAGGAGGCCCCGGCTCCGTTCCTGACCGACGAGCAGACGACGCAGCTGTACGAGTCGTCCAAGGCGATCCTCCGCGAGGTCGGCTACGTCGGCGCCGGCACGTGCGAGTTCCTGATCGGCAAGGACGGCACGGTCTCGTTCCTCGAGGTCAACACCCGGCTGCAGGTCGAGCACCCCGTGTCCGAGGAGATCACCGGCATCGACCTCGTCCGCGAGCAGTTCCGGCTCGCGGAGGGCGGCGTGCTCGACTACGACGACCCGATCGCCCGCGGGCACTCGTTCGAGTTCCGGGTCAACGGCGAGGACGCCGGCCGCGGGTTCATGCCCGCCCCGGGTCCCGTCCACGTGTTCACGGCCCCCAGCGGGCCCGGCGTCCGCGTCGACAGCGGGGTCCAGGCCGGCGACGAGATCAGCGGATCCTTCGACTCGCTGCTCGCCAAGCTGATCGTGACCGGCGCCACCCGCGACGAGGCCCTCGAGCGGTCGCGCCGCGCCCTCGCCGAGTTCGAGGTCGCCGGCCTCCCCACCGTGCTGCCCTTCCACCGCGTCATCGTGGACGACCCGGCGTTCGCACCCGCCGACGGCGCCCCCTTCTCGATCTACACCCGCTGGATCGAGACCGAGTTCGAGAACACCATCCCCGCCTGGAGCGGCGAGGCCGGCACCCCGCGCGCGGACGACGAGCGCACCACCGTCGTCGTCGAGGTGGCCGGCAAGCGCATCGAGGTGTCGCTGCCCGCCGGTCTCGGCGCCCGCACCGCGCCTCCGGCGACCGCTCCGAAGCGACGGGGAGCGTCGCGTGCGGGCGTCGTCACCGCCACGGGCTCGTCGGTGACCTCGCCCATGCAGGCGACGGTCGTCAAGCTCGCCGTCACCGAGGGGCAGCAGGTCGTCAAGGGCGATCTCGTGCTCGTGCTCGAGGCCATGAAGATGGAGCAGCCCGTCACGGCCCACCGCGACGGCGTCGTCTCCGCCATCGACGCGACCGTCGGCCAGACGGTCTCGTCGGGTCACGTCCTGCTCAGCATCGACTGAGGGGTCGCGGAGCCGAGGAGGCGCGGGTCAGGCCGAGCGGCCGGGTCGCAGACTCTAGAGTGGTGGGCATGTCCGAGACACCCACGCACCCGCTCGACGACCGCTCCGCCGACCCCTTCGAGGTCGCCCGTACCGCTGCGGCGGAGATCGCGGAGAGGACCGGCGTCGACCGGCACGACATCGCCCTCACGCTCGGGAGCGGCTGGGCCAAGGCCGCCGACCTGATCGGCGAGACGGTCGCCGACATCCCCGCCACCGAGATCACCGGATTCAGCGCGTCGGCCGTCGTCGGCCACACCGGCTCGATCCGCAGCATCCTGCTCCCGTCGGGCAAGCACGCCCTGGTCATCGGCGCCCGCACGCACTACTACGAGGACCACGGCGTCCGACGCGTCGTCCACAGCGTCCGGACGGCCGCCGCGACCGGCGCCACGACGATGATCCTGACCAACGGCGCCGGGGGCATCCGCGAGACCTGGAAGCCGGGCACGCCCGTCCTGATCAGCGATCACATCAACCTCACCGCCGATTCGCCCCTCGAGGGCGCCACGTTCATCGATCTCACGGATCTCTACTCCGCCCGGCTGCGCGAGATCGCCCGCTCGATCGACCCCTCCCTCGACGAGGGCGTCTACACGCAGTTCCGCGGCCCCCACTACGAGACCCCGGCCGAGGTGCAGATGGCCAAGGCCATCGGCGGTCACATCGTCGGCATGTCGACGGCGCTCGAAGCCATCGCCGCTCGACAGGCGGGCATGGAGATCCTCGGGATGTCCCTCATCACCAACCTCGCGGCGGGCATCCAGACGACCCCGCTCAGCCACCAGGAGGTGCTCGAGGCCGGTCGCGAGGCCGAGCCCGTCATCAGCGACCTGCTCGCCCGCATCGTGGCCGCCCTGTGACCGCGGCGGAGCTCACGGGCGACGCGCTCCTCGAGGCGGCGACCGCGTGGCGCGACCAGGATCCCGACCCCGAGACGCGTGACGAGCTCGACTCGCTCATCGTGCGGGCGCGGGAGGGCGACGTCGACGCGACTGCCGATCTGGCCGACCGGTTCGACGGCAGGCTCGAGTTCGGAACGGCAGGTCTCCGCGGCGCCCTCGGAGCCGGGCCGCGTCGCATGAACCGCGTCCTCGTCGCCCAGGCGGCCGCGGGCTTCGCGGCGTTCCTGACGGGGCGCGAGACCGAGCCCTCCATCGTCATCGGCTACGACGGGCGCAAGAACTCCGACGTGTTCGCGCGCGACACCGCCGAGATCATGGCGGCGGCGGGGGTGCGGGCCACGATCCTGCCGCGGGCCCTGCCGACCCCCGTCCTGGCGTTCGCCGTCCGTCACCTCGACGTCAGCGCGGGCGTGATGGTCACGGCGAGTCACAACCCGCCCCAGGACAACGGCTACAAGGTCTACCTCGGCGGCGTCGACGCCGGATCGCAGATCGTCTCCCCCGTCGACGGGGAGATCGCGGATCGCATCGAGGAGGCCGCGAGGTCGTCCGTCGACGGCATCCCCCGCTCGACCGACTTCAGCGAGGCCGGCGACGATCTCGTCATGGAGTACGTCCGGCTGACCGCTGCCGTGGCCGGCACCGCACCGACGGGCCGTCAGCCGCGCGTCGTCTACACGGCCCTCCACGGCGTCGGCTGGGAGGTCGCCCGCCGCGTGTTCGCGACCGCGGGCTTCGCCGAGCCGATCCCCGTCAGCGAGCAGAGCGCACCCGACGCGGACTTCCCGACCGTGGCGTTCCCCAACCCGGAGGAGCCGGGCGCGATGGATCTCTCGTTCGCGACCGCCGACCGCGTCGGCGCCGACCTCATCATCGCCAACGATCCCGACGCCGACCGCCTCGCCGTCGCCATCCCGTCCGACGGCGGATGGCGCCGACTCAGCGGCAACGAGGTCGGCGCCGTCCTCGGCTGGCGCGCGGCCGAACGTGCTCGGGCCGCCGACCTCGACGGCACGCTCGCGGCGAGCATCGTCTCGTCTCCGGCGCTCCGCGAGATCGCTCGCGTCTACGGACTCGACTACGCCGACACCCTCACCGGCTTCAAGTGGGTCTCGCGGGTCGGCGGTCTCCTCTACGGCTACGAGGAGGCCCTCGGCTATCTCGTCGATCCCGACGTCGTCCGCGACAAGGACGGCATCTCGGCCGCGGTCGATCTGCTCGCCCTGGCGACGGAACTGCACACCGCCGGTTCGAGCCTCTCGGAGCACCTGGTGGCGTTCGACGAGCGGTTCGGCGCCTACGCCTCCGCGCAGGTCTCGATCCGCGTCGACGACCTCGCCACGATCGGCGCCCTGACCGCCCGTCTCCGTGCAGCTCCCCCGGCCGCCATCGGCTCGCATCGGGTCGACCGGATCGACGACTTCCGCGACGGCTTCGGCGGCTTCCCCGCCGGGGACATCCTGCGGTACTGGCTGACCGACGGCTCGCGGGTCATCGTCCGGCCGAGCGGGACGGAGCCGAAGCTCAAGGTCTACATCGACTCGTCGAGCGCCGAGGGCGACGCGGCAGCCCGCCGTGCGACGGCGGAGGCCTCGGTCGCGGACCTCGACGCCGGGATGCGCGAACTGCTGTCCTGAGCACCACACGGGCACGACCGCAGGGGTTCCCGCGGTCGTGCCCGTGTCAGAGGCCCCGAGGGTCGCTCAGCCCAACGACTTCTGCAGCTTCTCGCTGAGCTCCTGCTGGTCGAAGTGGTTGACGATCACGATCACGTCCGCGAAGGTGCTGCCGATCGCGTCGACGAACTCGGCGGAGGTCAGGATGACCTGCGCGTCGTCGGCGACATCCCGGATCGAGCCGACGTCGGCGGCGACCACGTCGGCCTCGATGTCGAGTCGGGCCAGGACGCGCTCGGCGTTGACCTTGAGGATTCCGCTGCTGCCGATGCCGGCCCCGCAGATGGTGACGATCTTCATCAGTTCGCTTTCGTGTCGGTACCGGGTCTAGGCCGGGACGCCCATGAGACGCCGGATCTCGTCGGCCGTCGTGGCCGCCGCCAGCGCGGGGATGACGGACGCGTCGTTGAAGATGTTCGCCAGATCGGCGACGGACTCGAGATGGGCGCCGACCGTCGGCAGCGCCAGCCCCAGCACGACCGACACGGGATCGTTGTGCGGATGGCCGAAGGGGACGGGTTCGGCGAGGGTCACCACGGCGAGGCCGTCGCGCACCACGCTGTCGCCCGGGCGAGCGTGAGCCAGGGCGAGCCCCGGCGCGATGACCACGTAGGGGCCGTGCTCGTCGATCATGCGGACCATCTCGTCGCCGTAGCCCTCGAGCGCGGCACCCGAGGCCACGAGTGCGGCGCCGACCACGCCGACGGCGGCGCGCCAGTCGTCGACCGGCGACGCGATGACGATCGCGCTGTCCGGCAGCGCGGGGAGCGCCATGTCAGACCCCCTCGAAGCCGCGTGCGATGCGATCCGCGAGATCGTCGCGGTCCTCGAGGGGCAGGAACGACGCGGCGGCGGCGTTGAGCTGGAACGCCTGGAGGTCGGACAGCGAGTAGTCGAAGGCCTGCGTGAGCAGCGCCAGCTCGCGGCTGAGGCTGGTCGCGCTCATGAGGCGGTTGTCCGTGTTGACCGTGACCCGGTAGCCCAGCTGGTACAGCAGGTCGAAGGGGTGGTCGTCGAGGTCGGAGCCCCAGGCGGAGATCGCACCCGTCTGCAGGTTCGACTGCGGCGACAGCTCGAGCGCGATCTCGCGGTCACGGACCCACGAAGCGATCGGCCCGAGCTCGACGGTCGTCTGATCCCCGCGGTTGCGGACCACGCGGATGTCCTCGGCGATGCGCACACCGTGGCCGAGGCGGAGCGCCCGCCCGTCGAGGAGCGCGCCCCGGATGCTGTCGAGGCCGTCCGCCTCGCCGGCGTGCACCGTCACGGGGAAGAACTCGCGCGCCAGGAGGTCGAAGGCCGCGCGGTGTCCTCCTGCCGGGTGCCCCTCCTCGGGCCCGGCGAGGTCGAAGCCGATGACGCCCGTCTCACGGTGCCGCACCGCGAGGGTCGCGATCTCGAGGGACCGGTTCTCGTGTCGGAGCGCGGTGAGGATCTGCCCCACCGACAGCTCGTGCCCCTCGTCGGCGAGCTGGTCGACGGCGTCGTCGACGCCCGACTGCACGGCCGCGACGGCGTCGTCGAGGGAGAGGCCGCCACGCAGATGCTGCTCGGGGGCCCAGCGGACCTCGGCGTGCACCACGCCGTCGGCCGCGAGATCGAGGACGAACTCGCGAGCGACCCGCTCGAGGGCCTCCGCGGTCTGCATCACGCCGACGGTCACGTCGAACGTGGCGAGGTAGTCGGGGAGGTTGCCCGCCGAGGCCGACTCGACGAACCAGCGGTCGAGAGCGTCGGCCCCGCCCGAGACCGGCAGATCGAACCCGCTCTCGGCGGCGAGCTCGACGATCGTCTCCGGTCGGAGTCCCCCGTCGAGGTGATCGTGCAACGACACCTTCGGGAGGGAGGCGATCTTCGGCCCGCCGTCGGGCATGCGGTAGTCCTTGTCCGGTGCGCTCATGATGCTCAATCTACTCGTGGCGCGCCTCCCGGATCTGGACGACGGCTGCTACGCGATGCGCTCCGCGACGATCGAGCGGGACGCCGGAGCCTCATCGCCGATCGTCCATCCGCCGGCGACCGCCTCGAGCGCGCGCTCGAAGCGTTCGGGCTCGTCGGTGTGCAGAGTGAAGAGCGGCTGACCCGCCACGACCGCGTCGCCCGGCTTGGCGTGCAGCTCGATGCCCGCTGCGGCCTGGACGGGATCCTGCTTGCGAGCGCGCCCGGCGCCGAGACGCCAGGCGGCGATCCCGAAGGGCAGTGCGTGCTGCTCCGTCACGTGACCCGAGCGGTCGGCGGTCACGACCTGCGTCTCGCGGGCCGTGGGCAGAGCCGCGTCGGGGTCGCCGCCCTGCGCGCGGATCATCCGGTTCCAGGCGTCCATCGCGCGGCCGTCGTCGAGGGCCGCCTCGACGTCCGCATCGGGCAGGCCCGCCGAGGCCAGCATCTCGCGGGCGAGCGCCACGGTCAGCTCGCGGATGTCCGCCGGGCCGCCCCCCGCGAGCGTCTCGACGGACTCGCGGACCTCGAGGGCGTTGCCGATCGTCAGTCCGAGCGGCACGTTCATGTCGGTCAGGAGCGCCGTCGTCGCCACGCCCGCGTCGGTTCCGAGGTCGACCATGGTGCGCGCCAGCAGGCGCGACTGCTCGATGTCCTGGATGAACGCGCCCGAGCCGAACTTCACGTCGAGCACGAGGGCCGCCGTGCCCTCGGCGATCTTCTTGCTCATGATCGACGACGCGATGAGGGGGATGCACTCGACCGTCCCCGTGATGTCGCGCAGGGCGTAGAGCTTGCCGTCGGCGGGAGCGAGTCCCGACCCGGCCGCGCAGACGACGGCGCCGCTGTCGGCCATGATCTCGCGCATCCTGTCGTTCGAAATCGACGCCTGCCAGCCGGGGATCGACTCCAGCTTGTCGAGCGTGCCGCCCGTGTGGCCGAGTCCGCGACCCGACAGCTGCGGCACGGCGACGCCGAACGAGGCGACCAGCGGAGCCAGGGGCAGGGTGATCTTGTCGCCCACTCCCCCGGTCGAGTGCTTGTCGACGGTGGTCTTGCCGAGACCGGAGAAGTCCATGGTCTCGCCGCTGCGGATCATGGCGAGGGTCATGTCGCGGATCTCGCGCCGCTCCATGCCGTTGAGGAAGATGGCCATCGTCATCGCGGCCATCTGCTCGTCACCGACGTAGCCACGCGTGTACGCGTCGATCAGCCAGTCGATCTGCGCGGTGCTCAGCTCACCCGAACCGCGCTTCACGCGGATCAGGTCGACGGTGTCGAACGGCTCGACGATGGTGGTCATGGTTCTCCTTCGGTGCTGGCGGCTCCGCCCAGGCGGATGGTCACGGACGCGAGTCGCGGAACTCGTCGAGCTGACGGGGGCCGAACGCGTCGGGGATGACCTCGTCGATGGTCTTGAAGCCCGAGACCGTGTCGAGGATCATCGAGGCGTCGGAGTGCTCGTAGAGCAGCTGACGGCATCGGCCGCACGGCATCAGCACATCGCCGTTCCCGTCGACGCAGGCGAAGGCCGCGAGGCGCCCGCCGCCCGACATGATGAGGTCGCTCACGAGCGAGCACTCGGCGCACAGCGTGATGCCGTACGAGGCGTTCTCGACGTTGCAGCCCGACACGAGGCGCCCGTCGGTCGTGAGGGCCGCAGCCCCCACCGGGAACCTCGAGTACGGGACGTAGGCCTTGCTCATGGCCGCGCGGGCGGCCTCACGCAGAGCCGACCAGTCGGTCTCGTCGACGACGCTCACGACTTGATGTAGGGCTTGCCGGACGCGGCCGGGCCCCGGGACTGGCCGACGAGACCGGCGACGGCGAAGATCGTGACGATGTACGGGAGCATGAGCATGAACTCGCTGGGGACGGGCGAGCCGATGGCGCCGAGCACGTTCTGGAGGTTGCTGGCGAACCCGAACAGGAGCGCCGCCAGGGTCGCCCGGATCGGATCCCACCGGCCGAAGATGACCGCGGCGAGTGCGATGAAGCCGGCGCCGGCCGTCATCTCCTTCTGGAAGTTCCCCAGCGAGCCCAGCGTGAAGTACGCGCCGCCGAGACCGGCGATCGCGCCGGCGAGCGACACGTTCCAGAACCGCGTCGCGTTGACCTTGATGCCGACCGTGTCGGCGGCCTGCGGGTGCTCGCCGACCGAGCGGAGGCGCAGACCCCAGCGGGTGCGGAACAGCCCGTAGAACACGAGCGCGATGGCGATGTACATCAGGTACACGATGATCGTCTGGCGGAAGAACACGGGGCCGATGATGGGGATCTGGCTGAGGACCGGGATGTCCAGCTGCGGGAACCGCACGCCGCGGCTCAGCGACTCCGAGCGCGCCAGCACCTGCGAGTACAGGAAGCTCGTCAGACCGGTCACCAGCACGTTGAGGACCACTCCGACGATGACCTGGTCGACGATGTACCGGATGCTGAAGACGGCCAGGACCATCGACACGAGCACGCCGGCGATCATCGCGCCCACCAGCCCGACGTAGGCGGAGCCGGTCGCCGAGGCCACCAGGGCCGAGACGAAGGCGCCGGCGAGCAGCTGCCCCTCGATGGCGACGTTGACGACGCCGACCCGCTCGCTGATGACGCCGCCGAGCGCGCCGAAGATCAGCGGCGTGCTGAGGGCCAGCGCACCGAGGAGCAGGCCGGGGACGGGGATCGTCGCGCCCGCGCTGGTCCAGGTGAGGAAGGCGACCAGGAAGAGCACGCCGAAGACCGAGACGAGCCAGATCGGCACCTTCTCGGCGCGGACGACGCGGACGACCGACGCCGCGGTCAGGAGTGCCAGGACGATCGACAGCACGAGACCGGTGCCGGCCGAGGGCAGCACCGCGTCGGGCAGGGCGAAGAAGTCCGTCGCCGTCGCGAGGCGGAACGTGCTCGACCCCTCGCGGCCGAAGGCCACGAACAGCACGAACGCGATCACGGTGAAGATGCCGAAGGCGATGGGGGCCTTGTAGCTGCGGGTGACCGCACGGGCCAGATCGGGCGACGCGGCGGCGGGGGCCGCGGTGTCGGGGCTGAGGGTGCTCACTTGGTGACCACCGCCTCCTTGGTCGAGGCCTTGCGCACCGGGCGGGCGCCCGGGGCCGGCAGACGGAAGATGCTGCGCACGAGCGGCGGGGCCGCCACGAACAGCACGATGAGGGACTGCACGACGAGGACGATGTCGATGGGCACGCCGTTGGCCGCCTGCATCGAGTAGCCGCCCGCCTTGAGGGCGCCGAAGAGGATGCCCGCGGCGAAGACGCCCCAGGGGCGCGATCGCCCGAGGAGGGCGACCGTGATCGCATCGAAGCCGATGCCGGCGTCGATGCCCGAGGTGAACCCGGAGGTCAGGGTCCCCAGCACCTGCGTGGACCCGGCGACACCGGCCAGCGCACCGGAGATCAGCATGGCGTAGAGGTAGATGTTCTTGACGTTCATGCCGGCCGTCCGCGCGGCGTGGGGGTTCTCACCCACCGCTCGGAACCGGAACCCGAGGGTCGAGCGGTTGATCAGCCACCAGACCGCGGCCGTGATGGCGATCACGAGGATGAAGCCCCAGTTGAGCCCGTAGCTCGGGCCGAACAGGTCGGGCAGGATCGCCGTCTCCAGCGTCGCGGGCGCCTTGGGGTTGTTGCTGCCGGGCGCCTGCAGGAGACCCTGCGTTCGCAGCATGAAGGCCAGCAGGTAGAAGGCGATGTAGTTGAGCATGATCGTGAGGATCACCTCGTGCGCACCGGTGCGCGCCTTGAGCAGACCCACGATGCCGCCCCACAGAGCCCCGGCCGCGATGCCCGCGGCGAGAGCCAGCGGCAGGTGCAGCGCCAAGGGGAGGTGGAACGAGAAGCCCACCCAGCCGGCCGCGGCGGAGGCCATGAGCATCTGCCCCCGCGCACCGATGTTGAAGAGTCCGACCCGGAAGGCGACGGCGACGCCGAGACCGGCGGCGATCAGGGGGACGGCGTAGTTCAGCGTCTCGGTCAGGGGGCGGATGCCCGCGGCGAACCCGTCGACCCGGAAGTTGTAGACGGCGCCCTGGAACAGCGACAGGTACGAGCCGCCGACCGACGACCCGAAGGCCTGCAGGAAGTCGCTCGGCCGCGAGAAGAAGTAGCCCATCGTGCTCTGGACGTCCTGATCGGTGAACCCGATCAGCAGACCCGACACGACGAGCGCCAGGACGACGGCGAGCACGGAGATCGCCGCGTTGCCGGTGGTGATCTCCCTCAGGAGGCGCGACCCGCGCGAGTCGCCGTCGTCGCCGGCGGGCGCCGTGGTCGGTGTGGTCGGGGGCGTCGGACCCGACGTCGTGGTGGTGGCGTCGCTCACGCTGCCTGCTCCGTTCCCTGCGGCATCTCGCCGGCCATCATGAGCCCCAGCACCTCGCGGGGCGTGCTCGCCGGCACGATGCCGACGATCGTTCCGCGGTACATGACCGCGATGCGGTCCGCCAGTGCGGCGACCTCGTCGAGCTCCGTGGAGACGACGATGACGGGCACGCCGCGATCCCGGGTCTCGACGATGCGCTTGTGGACGAACTCGATCGACCCGACGTCGATGCCCCGGGTCGGCTGGGCCGCTACGAAGAGCCGCAGGTCGCGACTGAGCTCGCGGGCCAGGACGACCTTCTGCTGGTTGCCGCCCGAGAGCCGCCCGGCGGGGGTGGTGATGCCCTGGGTGCGGATGTCGAACTCGCGGACCTTCTCGACCGCGAACGCCGCCAGCTGAGCGAGCTTGAGCGAACCGCGCTTGACGAACGGGCCGGACTGCGACCGGTCGAGCATGAGGTTCTCCGCGACGGTGAACTCGCCGACGAGGCCGTCCTGGTTGCGATCCTCGGGGACGAAGCCGACTCCGGCGTCGAGCACCTGGCGGACGCTCCGGCCCGTGATGTCGCGGCCGTCGAGAGACACGCGGCCCTCGACCCGGGGCTGGAGGCCGAGGATCGCCTCGGTCAGCTCGGTCTGGCCGTTGCCCTGGACACCGGCGATCGCGAGGATCTCGCCCCGGCGCACCTCGAACGAGACGTCGTCGACGACGACCTGGCCGATGGGGTCGACGACCCGCAGCCGCTCGACGACGAGCGCGGCCTCGCCCGGCACGGCCTCCGACTTCTGAACGGTCAGCTCGACGGCCCGGCCGACCATGAGCGAGGCGAGCTCGGCGTTCGAGGCGCTCGGCTCGGCCTCTCCGACGACCTTGCCGAGGCGGATGACGGTGATGCGGGTCGCGACCTCTCGCACCTCGCGGAGCTTGTGGGTGATGAAGACGATGGCGGTGCCCGCGTCGCGCAGCTGACGCATGATCACCATGAGCTCGTCGGTCTCCTGAGGCGTGAGCACCGCCGTCGGCTCGTCGAAGACGAGCACCTTCGCGTCGCGCGACAGCGCCTTGATGATCTCGACCCGCTGCTGCACGCCGACGGGCAGCTCCTCGACGAGAGCGTCGGGGTCGACGTCGAACCCGAAGCGGCTGCTGATCTCGCGCACCTTCGCGCGGGCGGCGTTCAGATCGAGCAGACCGCCGGCCCGGGTCTGCTCGTGTCCGAGCATGACGTTCTCGGCGACGGTGAACACGGGGACGAGCATGAAGTGCTGGTGGACCATGCCGATGCCGGCCGCCATCGCGTCGCCGGGGCCCGCGAACCCCTGGACGACGTCGTCGAGGAGGATCTCGCCCTCGTCGGCCTGGTAGAGGCCGTAGAGGACGTTCATCAGCGTGGACTTGCCGGCGCCGTTCTCACCGAGGAGGCAGTGGATCTCCCCCGGCTCGACGGTCAGGCTGATGTGGTCGTTGGCGGTGAGTGCGCCGAATCGCTTCGTGATGCCCCGGAGTTCGAGCTTCATCTCAGGTGTCCACCTCGGGTCGGGTGATGGGAAGGGGTCCGGGGCGCGTCGGGTCGGCGTGCGTCCGGGGGCGTTGCGAGGGCCGGGAGCGACGGGGTGACCGTCGCTCCCGGCCCTGGGTCAGTCGATGCTAATCGATGACGGGAGGTGCGTCGTTACTCGGTGAGTGCCGAAGGCGACTCGACCGTGATGGAGCCGTCGATGATGCCGGCCTCGATCTCGTCGAGCTCGCCCTGGAGTCCGGCGTCGACCTGGTCCTCGTAGTCGTGGAACGGGGCGATGCCGACGCCCTCGTTCTCGAGGGTCCCGACGTAGGGCTCGTTGGTGAACTCGCCGTCGGCCGCCTGGCTCACGACGTCGTCCGTCGCCTGCTTGATGCCCTTCAGCACCGAGGTGAGGAACAGGTCGCTGTTGGCGCTGTCGGTCTCGTAGGTGTCGCTGTCGGCGCCGATCAGCACGATCTCGTCGCCCGAGTCGCGGATCGCCTCGGCGGCGCTCTGGTAGATCGGTCCGCCGACGGGGAGGATCACGTCTGCACCCTGCTCGATGAGCGTCTGCGCGCTCTGCTTGGCGACCGTGCCGGCCTCGAAGCCGCCGGTGAAGGTGCCGGTCTGGCTCGCGACGTCCCAGCCGACCGTCTTGACGTCGGCGTCCTTCTGCTCGTTGTAGTACTCGACGCCGTCCGCGAAGCCGTCCATGAAGATGGTGACGGTCGGGAACTGCATGCCGCCGAAGGTGCCGACGGTGCCGGTCTTCGAGAAGCTCGCCGCCGCGTAGCCCGCGAGGAACGCCGCCTCGGACGTGTTGAACGTGATCGGGCGGACGTTGTCGGCGTCGTTGGCCGCGTCGTCGATGGTGGCGTAGTCGATGTCGGGGTTCGCCGCGGCCGCGGTGCCGGTCGCGTCGGACAGCGCGAAGCCGACCGTCACGATCAGGTTGCAGCCCTCGGAGGCGAGGTTCGTCAGGTTGGCGTCGTAGACGGTCTCATCGGCCGACTCGACGGTCTTCGGAGTGGCGCCGATGGCCTCGGCGGCCTCGGTCAGGCCCTCGAAGCCGAGCTGGTTGAACGATTTGTCGTCGAACCCGCCGGCGTCGGAGACCATGCACGGGACGAAGTCGCTCGAGGCGGCGCTGGACGAGCCGCCGTCGGCCTCCTCGGGAGCCGAGGCACAGCCGGCCAGGATCGCCGCGGTGCCGAACAGGGCGATACCGCTGAGCACGGCCTTGCGCGCAGTTGTAGTCAAGTTGTCCTCCAAGATGCAGCCCGACAGCTGAGCCGGGCACGTATGGCTGTCAGGTTACTCATTGCGACGGGCGCTCATGACCGTCCCGGCGTGATGATGCCGTGACGTTACACAAGCGGGACCGACGTGTAACGGGGACGAAACGAAACGCTCCGACGAGAGCTAGAGGACGTCGCTGCGACCGCTGAGCTTCAGGGCGTCCACCACCGATTTCACGCGCTGGGCATTGGCCGTCGTCGTGACGAGGAGGGCGTCCGGGGTGTCGACGACGATGATGTCGTTGACGCCGATCAGCGAGATGAGCCGGTCGCTGCCGGCGACGACGATGCCGCTCGAGGCGTCCGCGAGCACCCGGGCGTTCTCGCCCAGGATCGCGAGGTCGCTCTTGCGTCCGCCCGAGTGGAGCTTGGCGATGGAGGCGAAGTCCCCGACGTCGTCCCAGTCGAAGTCGCCGGGGATGACCGCGAGGCGACCCGCGGCGGCGGCGGGCTCGGCCACCGTGTAGTCGATGGCGATCTTCTCGAGAGCGGGCCACACGAGATCGACCACGGCACCCCGGCGGGGGGTGTCCCATGCCTCGGCAAGCTCCTCGATGCCGGCGAGCAGCTCGGGGTTCGTCTGCCCCAGCTGCTCCAGGAGGCGGTCGGCACGGGCGATGAACATCCCTCCGTTCCAGAGGTAGTCGCCTCCCGCGACGTAGGCCTCGGCGGTCTCGAGGTCGGGCTTCTCGACGAAGGACTCGACCATGCGGGCCGAGGGCGCGCCCTCGACCGTCAGCTCACCGCCGACGTGGATGTAGCCGAAGCCGATCGCGGGCTCGGTGGGGGTGATGCCGATGGTGGCGATGTAGCCCTCGTCGGCGACGACGATGGCCTCCCGGACGGCTCGCGAGAAGCCGCGGCTGTCGGCGATGACGTGGTCGGCGGCGAACGATCCGATGATGACGTCGGGCTCGCGCCGACGGAGGATCGCGGCGGCGAGGCCGATGGCGGCGGTGCTGTCCTTCGGCTCGCTCTCGAGGACGACGTTGTGGTCCTCGAGGGCGGGGAGCTGACCCTCGACGGCCGCACGGTGGGCCCGACCGGTGACGACCATGATGCGCTGCTCGCCGTTGAGGGGCGCGAGGCGGTCCCAGGTCGCGCGCAGCAGGGTCGAGCCGCTGCCCGTGAGGTCGTGCAGGAACTTCGGAGCGTCGGCGCGGCTGAGGGGCCACAGCCGCGACCCGATCCCCCCGGCCGGGATGATGCTGTAGAACCGGTCGAGGCTGTCCTGGGTCGTCATGCCCCCCACCATACTGAGCGCCCGGCGTCGGTCGGCGCTCCCCTCGGCCGTCGACCCCGCGGGTCACCCCGGCGCTCACCCGGCCGTTCATGCGGACGCCACCCGTCGGCCACGACGTCGAGGCGGGGACGACACCCGGCGGCGTCAGCCTGGGCTCACCGCGAGCCGAGGAGCACCGTTTGAGAGTCGTCGTCGTGACCGAGAGCTTCCTCCCCACCGTCAACGGGGTGACGACCAGCGTCCTCCGGGTGCTCGACCACCTCGCGGCCCGGGGGCACGAGGCACTGGTCATCGCGCCCGCCGGGCGCGGCCACGACTCGTACGCCGGGTTCCCGGTGCACCGGGTTCCCTCGGTCGCCTACCGCCAGTTCCCCGTGGGGCTGCCCAACCCCTCGGTCGCGGGCGCCATCGCCGCCTTCGCCCCCGACGTGGTGCACGCGGCGTCGCCGTTCCTGCTCGGTGCCCAGGCGATCTCGGCCGCGGCGCGACTCGGCGTCCCGAGCGTCGCCGTCTTCCAGACCGACGTGGCCCGGTACGCGGCGACGTCCGGACTCGGAGCGACCACCGCCTCCCTGGCCTGGCGCCTCGTCCGTCGGATCCACCAGCAGGCGACGCTGACGCTCGTGCCCTCGACGGCGTCGCGCCGGGATCTCGAGGCCGTGGGCGTGGACCGGCTGGCGACGTGGGGGCGCGGCGTCGACTCGGTCCGCTACCACCCCAACCACCGCCACTCCCCCGCGACGGCGGCGTTCCGCGCCACACTGGCGGACCCCGACGAGGTCGTCGTCGGGTACGTCGGTCGTCTCGCCGCGGAGAAGGAGCTCGACCGCCTCGCCGCCCTGCGGGGCGTCGAGGGCATGCGACTGGCGATCATCGGCGGCGGCCCGAGTCTGCCCGGGCTCCGTCGGCGACTGCGGCACCTGGACCCGGTCTTCACGGGGCCGCTGCACGGCTCGGACCTGGCGACGGCCTATGCGTCGCTCGACGTCTTCGTGCACACGGGGACGACCGAGACCTTCGGTCAGACCATCCAGGAGGCGCACGCCAGCGGGGTGCCGGTGGTCGCCCCGGCGGCCGGCGGGCCTCTCGATCTCGTGCGCCACGGCGTCGACGGCTATCTCGTCGACCCCCGTCACGACCACTCGCTCCGTCGAGCCGTGCGCCGACTCGTGGAGGCGCCGGAGCTCCGCGCGCGTCTCGGCGAGGCGGGACGACGGGCCGTCGTCGGGCGGACGTGGGAGCGCCTCGGCGACGATCTGCTCGAGCACTACGCCGACGCGCGTCGCTCGATGGCCGCCGCGCTGCCGGTCGGGCCGCGGTCCGCCGAGGCCCCGCGCGCCCGCGGTCTTTCGACATCGAACTAATTGGACCGGCCGTGTCCGCCGGGCGAGCGGCCTCGAACATAGACTGAGGACGTTCTGAGAACACATACGGCGGACACGGCTGTCCTCTTCCGACGACAGCCGGACCGCCCCAGTCCGCAAGGAGGGCAGCTCATGGCCGAGCAGTCGACGGGAACCCTGGCCTCACCGTCAGGGCGACAGGGGGCACCCGAGATCGGGGAGCCCCGCGGGAAGAACCGCCTGGTCGGCACCCTCTACCGCGGACGCGAGGGCATGTGGTCGTGGGTCCTGCACCGCATCACCGGCGTCAGCATCTACTTCTTCCTGCTCGTGCACATCCTCGACACGGCTCTCGTGCGGATCAGCCCCGAGGCGTACAACGCCGTGATCGGCACGTACAAGAACCCCGTCATGGGACTCGGCGAGACCGCGCTCGTCGCGGCGATCCTGTTCCACGCCCTCAACGGCCTGCGCATCATCCTCATCGACTTCTGGGGCCCCGGCACGAGGCACCAGCGTCTCCTCTTCTGGATCGTGATCGGCGTGGCCGCGGTGCTCTTCGCCGGCTTCGCCCCCCGCCACCTCATGAACGTCTTCTCGGAGTAGCACGATGACCACCGACACCATCGAGGCCCCCCGGTCGGCCCGCCCCGCCTCCCGCAGCTCGAACCTCGAGAAATGGGGCTGGATCTACATGCGGGCGAGCGGCGTCGTCCTCGTCGTCCTGATCTTCGGGCACCTCTTCATCAACCTGCTCGCCGCCGAGGGCGGGATCAAGGCCATCGACTTCGCCTTCGTGGCGGGCAAGTGGGCCTCGCCGTTCTGGCAGGTCTACGACACGCTCCTTCTCTGGCTCGCGCTCATCCACGGATCGAACGGGATGCGGACGATCGTGAACGACTACGTCTCGAAGCCCCTGGTCCGCCGGGTCCTCCTCGGCGCGCTGCTCGTGTCGTCCGTCGTGCTGCTGACCCTCGGCACCCTCGTGATCTACACGTTCGATCCGTGCCCGGCCGGCGCCCCCGCCGATCTGCTGCCCTCGATCTGCTCGTAGGCGCCCGGCCCGACCCGCGCCTCCTCGACCACACTCCCCTGCACCACACACCGACGGAAAGCACCGTGACCACACCTTCCCCCGCTCCTGAGAGCACCATCGTCGACGGCATCCACTACCACCAGCACGACATCGTCATCGTGGGAGCAGGAGGCGCGGGGATGCGGGCCGCCATCGAGGCCGGTCCGAACGCCAGCACCGCCGTCATCTCGAAGCTCTACCCCACGCGCTCGCACACCGGAGCCGCGCAGGGCGGCATGGCCGCGGCCCTGGCCAACGTGGAGGACGACAACTGGGAGTGGCACACCTTCGACACGGTCAAGGGAGGCGACTACCTCGTCGACCAGGACGCCGCCGAGATCCTCGCCAAGGAGGCCATCGACGCCGTCCTCGACCTCGAGAACATGGGGCTGCCCTTCAACCGGACGCCCGAGGGCAAGATCGATCAGCGTCGCTTCGGCGGGCACACGGCGGAGCACGGCAAGAACCCCGTCCGTCGCGCCTGCTACGCCGCCGACCGCACCGGCCACATGATCCTCCAGACCCTGTACCAGAACTGCGTCAAGCACGGGATCAACTTCTTCAACGAGTTCTACGTCCTCGACCTGATCATGGGCGAGATCGACGGGGAGGAGCGCCCGGCCGGCGTCATCGCCTACGAGCTCGCGACCGGCGACCTGCACGTCTTCCAGGGCAAGGCCGTCATCTTCGCGACCGGGGGCTTCGGCAAGATCTACAAGACGACGTCGAACGCGCACACCCTCACGGGAGACGGCGTCGGCATCATCTGGCGGAAGGGTCTGCCGCTGGAGGACATGGAGTTCTTCCAGTTCCACCCGACCGGCCTCGCCGGTCTCGGCATCCTCCTCAGCGAGGCGGCGCGCGGCGAGGGCGCGATCCTCCGCAACAGCGAGGGCGAGCGCTTCATGGAGCGCTACGCCCCCACCATCAAGGACCTCGCACCTCGCGACATCGTCGCCCGCTGCATGGCGACCGAGATCCGCGAGGGCCGAGGCGCCGGTCCGCACAAGGACTACGTCTACCTCGACATCACCCACCTCGACCCCGCGGTGATCGACGCCAAGCTGCCCGACATCACCGAGTTCGCCCGCACCTACCTCGGTGTCGAGCCCTACACCGAGCCCGTCCCCGTCCTCCCGACGGCGCACTACGCGATGGGCGGCATCCCGACGAACGTCAAGGCCGAGGTGCTGCGCGACAACACGACCGTCGTCCCGGGCCTCTACGCCGCCGGCGAGTGCGCCTGCGTGAGCGTGCACGGCTCGAACCGCCTCGGGACGAACTCGCTGCTCGACATCAACGTCTTCGGCAAGCGCGCCGGCAACAACGCGGTCGAGTTCGTCCGGGACGCCCCCTTCGTCCCGCTGCCCGACGACCCGGCGGGCTTCGTCCGGGGGCTCGTGGCCGACGTCCGCGCCGCGACCGGCACCGAGCGCATCGCGACCCTCCGCAAGGAGCTGCAGGACAGCATGGATCGGAACGCGCAGGTCTTCCGCACGGAAGAGACCCTCGACGAGGTCACGCACGTGATCGCCGACCTGCGGGAGCGGTTCAAGAACATCAGCGTGCAGGACAAGGGCAAGCGGTTCAACACCGATCTGCTCGAGGCGATCGAGCTCGGGTTCCTGCTCGACCTCGCCGAGGTCGTCGTGTACTCGGCGCGCTCGCGCCAGGAGAGCCGCGGCGGGCACTTCCGCGAGGACTACCCGACACGCGACGACGAGAACTGGCTCGTGCACACGATGGCCTACCTGACGGGCGACCCGCACTCGTCGCTCGCCGGCGACCACATCCGCCTCGACACGAAGCCCGTCGTCATCACGAACTACCAGCCGATGGAACGGAAGTACTGACATGAGCACCGCTGTCCTCGAGAACGCCCCCGCCGGGGCCGACGCCGTCCCCACCTTCACCGCGACGCTGATCATCCGGCGTTTCGACCCCGAGGTGGACTCCGAGCCGCGCTGGCAGGACTTCGACGTCCAGGTGCTGCCGACCGACCGCGTGCTCGACGCGCTGCACCAGATCAAGTGGGAGCAGGACGGCTCGCTGACCTTCCGCCGCTCGTGCGCGCACGGCATCTGCGGCTCGGACGCCATGCGGATCAACGGCCGCAACCGCCTCGCCTGCAAGACCCTCATCAAGGACCTCGACCTGACGCAGCCGATCTACGTCGAGGCGATCAAGGGCCTGCCCCTCGAGAAGGACCTCGTCGTCGACATGGAGCCGTTCTTCCAGTCGTACCGTGAGATCCAGCCGTTCCTGATGGCCTCCTCCAAGCCGGAGAAGGAGCGCCTGCAGAGCGCCACGCAGCGGGCCCGCTTCGACGACACGACCAAGTGCATCCTCTGCGCCGCGTGCACCTCGAGCTGCCCGGTCTTCTGGACCGACGGCCAGTACTTCGGGCCGGCCGCGATCGTCAACGCGCACCGGTTCATCTTCGACTCGCGCGACGAGGGCGCTCAGGTCCGACTCGACATCCTCAACGACAAAGAGGGCGTCTGGCGCTGCCGCACGACCTTCAACTGCACCGAGGCGTGCCCTCGCGGCATCCAGGTGACCCAGGCGATCGCCGAGGTCAAGCAGGCCGTCCTCCGCGGGAAGGCCTAGCGCAGATCGGAGTCATGACGAGGGGTGCCGGGCGATCGCCCGGCACCCCTCGTCATGCGACGCCCGACGCCGGCCGAGCCGCCACCGTCAGGGCTCAGTCGTCCTCGACGATGCAGACGGCGTCGAGGGCCAGGGCGAGGCGGAGAGCCACCGACACACCGGCCTCGCCGTCGTCTCCGAGGGGCGCCGACGCGTCGATCCAGAAGACCGGGAGGCGCACCTCCGGCGGGTCGGGCAGCAGGCGCTCGATCTCGCCCACCGTCGCGAGCTCCTGAGCGCCGTAGACGGTCAGCAGGGCCCGGCCGCCCCGGGCGAAGACCTGGTGAGCCGTCGCCCCGTCGATCGGTCGGACCCCGTACGACTCGTCGATGGCGCGTGCCGCCGTCGCGAGATCGAGTCCGTCGGGAGCCTGAGGACTCAGGATCGTGATGTCACGAGGCACTGTCGCGCCCCTCCTTCGCCTCTCCGTCGTCGGTCGACGGGTCGTCGGGCCCGTCGGGGGTCTCGTGGTCGGCCGGCGAGGTCTCCGCACCGTCGGCGTCGCCCTGGTGCAGGAGGTCGAACTCCTGGAGGTCCTCCTCCCAGGTCTGCAGCAGCGGGCTCGAGACGAGGGTGGCGAGGCGTTCGGGTCCGACGGCCTCGAGGGTCTGGTGGAGGGCGTCCCACCCGGCGGTCCTCGCGTCGCCGAGCGGCAGGACGAACGCCGGGAGGCTCGGTCGACCGACGACCTTGGCGTCGTCACCCGTCGGGAGCGTCGCCAGCTCGAGGCCGAGCCGCCTGACCGACGGCGCCCCGATCAGCAGGGCGACGGGGTTGGGAGGCGGGTAGGTGACGGCGCAGACGCACCGGTCGGCCTCGCCCTCGCGGGCCACGACGAGCGCGAACGTCGGCAGACTCCGCCGCGCGATCTCGGCCAGGGCGTCCGTGAGACGCGTGATGCCGGCGTCGAGCGAGTCTCCCTCGACGTCGTCGACCACGTCGACCGTCACGGAGACCGTCTCCTCGATGCCGTGCTCGGTGACACGGGCGGTGACGGTCCCCGAGAGGTGAGGCCCCTCGGCGAGGATCCGCAGGGGCTCCGGAGCCGCGTGCCTGGCGTGCTGCGTCATGACCCACCGGTCCCACGGATGCAGCAACGGCTCGGTCACGCCCCAGGAGACGGGGAGACTGCCGGAGACGGCCTCGGCGATGAGCTCCACCGCGCCTCCCAGGCTGGTGTCGTGCGCGGCGCGATGCAGGATGGTCAGGTCGACCGTCAGCTGGATCCTCGTGTCGATCGCCTGGCTGATCTCGGGGAACTCGACCACCTCCGTGCCGACCTCCTCGACGGGCGTGCCCGCGTCGTCGACGTCGACGTACGGGCGACCGGTGAGACCGTCGCGCAGGTCTCCGCGGTCGTCGTGCACGACCCAGGCGGCTCCTGCCTCGACCAGGGCCGATCGGAGTCCGACCGTGAGCCGCGACCGCTCGCTCGAGACGAGGACGACGCGCCGGCGATGACGACGACGACGCAGGAGATCCGCCAGGGGCGGGCTCAGGCGGAGCACCCGGCCCCGACCGTCGACACGGACCACGCGCGACGTGACGGCGTCGACGAGAGGATGTTGAATTGGGGTTCCCACACGCCCAGTCTGCTCCACGGAAGCCGAGGCGGTCCGGACCGCCGCCGACTCGCAGCCCCCGCGCATGGCCGGGCGGGGACCCCGGGAGGCCACCGCGCGGGCTCGACGACGATGCGGGCGCGGACGCCTAAACTGATGAGAGCTCCTCACGGGTCGTCGACGACGCCCGCGACGACTCCACCACGACCCCGAACGAGAGGCCGCGACGCATGGACGTCACCCGCCAGCAGCAATTGCAGAACGAGATCGCCGCGACGTTCGCGGAGTCCCTCGCCGGCCACGACTGGGCCGAGGCGACGCTCTTCCTCGTCGAGGTCGGTTCCACGTCGCGCGTGTGGGTCGACGCCCTCGATGCCGCCGGCGGTGTGAAGCACGGTCTCGCGGTCCCCGACGTGGCTGGGGCCGGATCGCGCCTCCGCGAGGTCATGGCCGACCCGGAGAAGGGCGCCTGGTTCTCGTTCGCGTTGTCTCTGACGAGCGACGGGTCGTTCACGGCCCGCTTCACCCTCGATCGCCGCGTCTACGACAACCCTGCGTCGCCGTTCGAGCCGGGCCCGACCGGCGACGTGCCCACGGACGCGGACTACGTCGCCGATCTCGAGCGGTTCCCGCGCAGCGACCGTTACCGGCCGACCTGGCTGCCGGCGGCCCGGTCGCTCTGACGGACTAGCGGGCCGCGACGACCGCCTCGGCGGCTTCGCGGGCGCCCGACGCCGTCGTCGCCTCGATCGCGGCGGCGGCCAGAGCCTTCGCCTGCTCGAGCGTGTGACCGCCCAGCTCGAGGCGGACGTCGGCCAGGGCGGCCGGGGTCATCGACAGGGTCGTGGCTCCGAGACCGACGAGCACCACGGCGAGCAGCGGGTCGGCGGCGGCCTCGCCGCAGATGCCGACGGGCTTGCCGGCCGACGCGCCGGCCTCGCCGAGGGCTCGGACGAGGCGCAGGACCGCGGGGTGCCACGGGTCCTGGTACGAGGCGACGGAGCCGAGCATGCGGTCGGCGGCCAGCGTGTACTGCGTGAGGTCGTTGGTTCCGATGCTGACGAAGTCGGCGGTGCGGAGCACCTGGTCGGCCAGGACCGCGAGCGACGGCACCTCGGCCATGACGCCGACGGTCTTCAGCCCGAGCTCGCGTCCGAGGGCGACGAAGTACTCGGTCTCCTCCGCGTCGCTCACCATGGGGGCCATGACCCACAGGTCCGCGGTGGTGGCGGCCTGGGCCTGGGCGAGCGCGGTCAGCTGGTCGCGGAGGATGTCCTCTTTGACCCGGAGGGCCCGCAGCCCGCGGAGGCCGAGCGCCGGGTTCTCCTCGTGGGCGTCGTTCAGGAAGCTCAGGGGCTTGTCGGCACCGGCGTCGAGCGCGCGGACGACGACCTTCTTCCCGGGGAACGCCTCGAGGAGGGCCGTGTAGCTCGCCGTCTGACTCTCGACCGTCGGCGCCGTCGACGAGCCGAGGAAGAGGAACTCCGTGCGGAAGAGGCCGACGCCCTCGGCACCCAGCTCGACCGCGCCGGCGGCCTCGTCCGGCGAGCCCAGGTTGGCCAGCAGCGGGACGACGTGACCGTCGGCGAGCGCACCGTCGGTCAACGGGGCCGCGGCCGCGGCGCGGCGGTCGGCGATGCGCTTCTCGGCGGCCGCGATCTCGTCGGCCGAGGGGTCGACGGTGACGACGCCCGTCGCGGCGTCCGCGACGACCATGGTGCCGTCGACGAGCTCGAGGGCGCCGGTCACGCCGACGATCGCCGGGATGGACTTGGAGCGCGCGAGGATCGCGGTGTGCGACGTCGGGCCGCCGTCGCGTGTGATGAGGGCGAGGACCTTGTCGAGGTCGAGCAGCGCCGTGTCGGCCGGAGCCAGGTCGGGGGCGACGAGCACGAACGGGGTGTCGCTCTCGGGGACGCCGGGCGCCGCGACTCCGCGGAGCGACGCGATGACGCGCTGGGCGACGTCGCCCAGGTCGGTGGCGCGTTCGGCCATGTAGCCGCCCATGCCGACGAGCATCTCCTGGAAGGCGGCGAACGCCTCGAAGACCGCCCGCTCGCCCGTCGCGCCGTCGGCGATGCGCTGCTCGACGTCGTCGGCCAGCGTGGGGTCGACCGCCATGAGCGCCTGGGCGTCGAGGACGTCCTTCGCCTCTCCGCCGGCCTTCTCACCGCGGGCCGTCAGATCGTCCGCGACCGTCCGGAGGGCACGGGTCACTCCGGCGAACTCGGCGTCCGCCTCGGTCGCGCGCTTCTCGGTGCCCGGTTCCGGGAGGGGATCCGGCATCCGCAGGATCGGGCCGACGGCCACTCCGCGTCCGACGCCAACGCCCTGTAGTGCCACTGTGAACCTCTTCGTATCGGTGAGTTCGGATGCCGGGCACGAGCGGTGAGCACGCGCCACGCGGTCGTCCGCCATCGTACGCGAGAGGCGTCCCGTTCCGACGCCCCGTGCGCCCGCCGGACGCGCGCCTCCCCCGCCCCTACCCTGGGACGATGCGACGACGACGAGGAGAGGAGAGGCACCCGGCCCGCCCCGGGATCGACGACGACCAGGCGACGCGATCGAGGGCCGCCCGGGTCGCGACCGCACGACCCGTCAGGGTCGTCGGACGCTACGTCGGTGCGAAGGGCCCCCTGCTGGCCGCCGGTCTCACGTATCAGGCGCTGTTCGCGCTGTTCGCCGGGCTGTGGGTCGGCTTCTCGGTCGCCGGATTCGTCGTGTCGGGCGACGAGGCCCTCCGCGACCAGCTCGTCGTCTTCATCCGCACGGCCGTCCCGGGTCTGATCCAGGACTCCTCCGGGGCCGGGGTCGTCGACCCGGACGCCCTGCTCGACGCGACCGTCTTCGGCTGGACGGGCGCGATCGCCCTCGTCGGCCTCCTCTTGTCGTCGATCACGCTGTTCGGCGGCATGCGCGACTCCGTCCGGACGATCTTCCGGGCGCCCTCCCCCGCGACCCCGTTCCTGCGGCTGGTGCTCCGCGACCTCGGCCTGGCGATCGCCTTCGGCGCGGCCGTCGTCGTGTCGGCCACCGTGTCGCTGCTCAGCACGACGGCGGTGCGCTGGGCGCTGCACCTGCTCGATCTGTCGACGAGCTCGCCGGCGTCGGTCCTGCTGCTCCGCGCGACCGCGCTCGTACTCGTGTTCCTGTTCGACGCCGTCGTCCTGGCCGCGCTGTTCCGGGTGCTGGCGGGTCTGCACATCCCCGGCCGGCGCCTCCTCGTCGGCTCCGCGATCGGGGCGGCGGGGTTCGTGGCGCTGACCGTCGTCGGCGGCACCCTGCTCCGCGCGACGGGCAGCAACCCGCTGCTCGCGTCGTTCGCTGCGATCATCGGTCTGCTCATCGTCATCGACCTCCTCTGCCAGGTGCTGCTGCTCGCCGCGGCGTGGATCGCGGTCGGCATGGACGACATCGGAGTGCTCGCCGACCCGCATCAGGAGGCCGAGCGGCTCCGGGTGCTCGAGGAGGAGCGGCTGGCTCAGGAGGCGCGGGTCGCCTCCCGGTCCCGCCGGGCCGTCTCGGCGGTGCGGGGCCTGCTCATCCGGGTGCCCCTGCCGTCGCGCCGGCGCGGCGGGGGTGACGGTGGCCGCCGGTAGTCTTCTGCGCATGGGAACACGCCTCCGTCTCGCCTCCGTCAACGTCAACGGCATCCGGGCCGCGTACCGCAAGGGAATGGGCGACTGGCTCGCCGACCGCGATGTGGACATCCTCACGCTCCAAGAGGTGCGGGCTACGACCGACGATCTCGAGGGTCTGCTCGGCCCCGACTGGAACGTCATCCACCATCCCGCCACGGCGAAGGGCCGCGCCGGCGTCGCCATCGCGTCGCGCGGCGTCGCCGACGTGCACCGCGTCGAGCTCGGCGCCGACGACTTCGACAGCGCGGGTCGCTGGATCGAGGCGGATTACGACGTCGACGGCACGATCGTCACGGTCGTGAGCACGTACGTGCACTCGGGCGAGGTGGGCACCGAGAAGCAGGACGAGAAATGGAAGTTCCTCGACGCCATGACCGAGCGTCTGCCCCAGCTGGCGGCGCACAACCGACTCGCCGTCGTCACGGGCGACCTCAACGTGGGTCACCGCGAGCTCGACATCAAGAACTGGAAGGGCAACGTGAAGCGGGCAGGGTTCCTGCCCCGCGAGCGCTCGTACTTCGACCGGTTCTTCGGCGAGTCCGGTGCGGCGGTCGAGACCGTCGACGGCACGGGCGGGCAGGGGCTCGGCTGGGTCGACGTGGGCCGCCGTCTCTCGGGCGAGGTCGAGGGGCCGTACTCGTGGTGGTCCTGGCGGGGCCAGGCCTTCGACAACGACACCGGGTGGCGCATCGACTACCACGTCGCCACTCCGGACCTCGCCGACAAGGCCACCGCTCACACCATCGACCGTGCAGCCTCGTACGACAAGCGCTGGTCGGACCACGCCCCCGTCGTCGTCGACTACGACATCTGATCTCTCCGACCCCTGAGGACGTCATGACCGGCACCACCCCCTCCCCTGATCCCACCGCTGCCAGCGCCGACCCGTCGCGCCGTCCCCGGCTCTTCTCCGGCATGCAGCCCTCGGCCGACTCCCTCCACATCGGCAACTACGTCGGCGCCCTGCTGCAGTGGCGCGACCAGCAGTCCACGCACGACGCCCTCTTCTGCGTCGTCGACATGCACGCCATCACCGTCGCGCAGGACCCTGCCACGCTGCGCGAGTCGACCCGTCGCACGGCCGCGCAGTACATCGCGGCGGGAATCGATCCGGCGCTGTCCACTCTCTTCATCCAGTCGCACGTCCCGGCCCATGCCCAGCTCGCCTGGGTGCTGAACACGCTGACGGGCTTCGGCGAGGCGAGCCGGATGACGCAGTTCAAAGACAAGGCCGCCAAGCAGGGTGCCGACTCCGCGTCCCTCGGGCTCTTCGCCTATCCGACCCTGATGGCCGCCGACATCCTGCTCTACGGCGCCGAGGTCGTCCCGGTCGGCGACGACCAGCGCCAGCACGTCGAGCTGACCAGAGACCTCGCCACCCGCTTCAACTCACGGTTCGGCACGACGTTCGTGGTCCCCGAGGCGACCATCCAGAAGGAGTCGGCCCGGGTCTACGACCTGCAGAACCCCGAGTCGAAGATGAGCAAGTCGGCCGCCACCGAGTCGGGTGTGGTGTGGATGCTCGACGAGCCCTCGCGGACGGCCAAGAAGATCAAGTCCGCCGTCACCGACACCGAGCGCGAGATCCGCTTCGACCGGGGCGCCAAGCCGGGTGTCTCGAACCTGCTGACCATCCAGTCCGCCTTCACCGGTCGAACGGTGGCGGACCTCGAGGAGCACTACACGGGTCGCGGCTACGGCGACCTCAAGAAGGACGTCGCCGAGGTCGTCGTCGAGACCTTCACGCCGATCCGCGCGCGCGCCCTCGAGCTGCTCGACGACCCGGCGGAGCTCGATCGCGTCCTGGCCGGCAACGCCGACCGCGCGAACGAGATCGCGCAGTCGACCCTCGACACGGTGCACGACCGCATCGGCTTCCTCCGCAAGGCCTGATCGTGCAGCCCTTCGTCCTGGCATCCGACGCGGTTCGCCTCGCGGTGCCCGAACGGGCCGACATCCCCGCCGTGGTCGACGCCTGCAGCGACCCCCTGCTGCAGAAGTACACGACGGTGCCGGTGCCGTACGACTCGTCCGACGCCGAGTTCTTCCTCCGGCGGATCGTCGACCACGGCTGGTCGACGGGTCGCGAGTACACCTGGGGCGTCAGGGCTCCGGGTTCGTCGCTGCTCGTGGGCATGATCAGTCTCCGGTTCGCCGACGACGACATCGGCTTCTGGATGTCCCCCGGCTACCGCGGGCGCGGGCTCATGACGGCCGCCGTCGGGCTGGTCGCCGACTGGGCCTTCTCGACCGGCGGCGTGGACGAGCTCTACTGGGAGGCGTTCCTCGACAACGACGGCAGCGCCGGGGTCGCCCGCTCGGCCGGATTCCGCTACACCGGCGACGCCCGCGGTCTGCACCCCGACCGCGACGGCTCGCACCCGCTCTGCCGGACAGGGCGTCTCCGCGCCGGAGATGACCGTACGGTGAAGACCGGCTGGCCGCTCACGGGTCCCCGCTCGGAATACCCCCGAGACGCCGGGGTTGACTCCCCTGATCGCATCGCACCGGGCGGCACGATCGAGTCGGAGACCGCATGACCCCGCCATCGAGCGCCTATGACGCCCCGATGCGGCGCGCGTTCGAGCTGGCCGGTCGAGGCACCTCCCTCGGGCGGAATCCCCAGGTCGGCTGCGTCCTGCTGCGCTCCGACTCGTCCGTCGCGGCGGAGGGCTGGCACCGCGGCTCCGGGACCCCGCACGCGGAGGTCGACGCCCTGGCCAGGCTGCGGCCCGACGAGACCCGTGGTCTGACCGCGGTGGTCAGTCTCGAACCCTGCGACCACACCGGTCTCACGGGCCCCTGCAGCGAGGCTCTGATCGAGGCGGGGGTGTCGCGCGTCGTGTACGCCGTGGCGGATCCGGGCGAGGCGTCCTCGGGTGGTGCGGAGCGCCTCCGCCGAGCGGGTGTCGAGGTCCTCGGCGGGGTGCTCGCCGAGGAGGGCGAGGAGGAGATCCGACCCTGGCTCGTCGCGACGCGATCCCGTCGCCCCTTCGTGACGCTCAAATGGGCGTCGAGCCTCGACGGCCGCTCCGCCGCCGCCGACGGCAGCAGCCAGTGGATCACGGGCGCGGCGGCCCGTCAGCACGTCCACGAGCGACGCGCGGCCCACGATGCCATCCTCGTCGGCACGGGCACCGTCTTCGCCGACGACCCCAGCCTCACCGCGCGCGGCGACGCCGGCGAGCTGCTGCCCGAGCAGCCCCTGCCCGTCGTCCTCGGTCGGCGCCGCGTCCCCGACGGCGCAGCGCTCCGCCGCCATCCGAGACCGCTGGTCGAGACCGGCAGCCGCGACGTGGCCGGGGTGCTCTCCGACCTCTTCGACCGAGGCGTGCGTCGTCTCTTCGTCGAGGGCGGCCCCACCGTGGCCAGCGAGTTCGTGCGCCTCGGTCTGGTCGACGACTACCTCCTCTACCTCGCCCCCACCCTCATCGGCGGCCCGCGGGCGGCTCTCGGCGACCTCGGCGTCGAGACCATCGGCGAGCAGATCCGTCTCACGACGACGCGAATCACCCCGTTGGGCGACGATCTCGTCATCGTCGCCCGCGCCCAGCACCGGAGTACGCCATGACCACCACGCCAGCCGCCGCACCCCAGATCTCGTTCGAGGTCGAGACCACCGTCCCGACGACCCACGGCACGTTCGCGTTCCGCGCCTATCGCGATCTCGTCACCGGCGCCGACCACATCGCCGTGGTGGCGACGCGTCCCGACGGTTCGGCTCCCGGCGGCGGCGCTCTCGTCCGTGTGCACTCCGAATGCCTGACGGGCGAGGCGTTCGGCTCGCTGAAGTGCGAGTGCGGCCCGCAGCTCGATGCCGCGCTCGACATCATCCACGAGCAGGGCGGCGTGGTGGTCTACCTCCGCGGCCACGAGGGGCGGGGCATCGGCCTGGTCGACAAGCTGCGCGCCTACCGTCTCCAAGAGGACGGCTACGACACCCTCGACGCCAACCTCGCCCTCGGTCTCCCGGCCGACTCCCGTCAGTACGGTGCCGCCGCCGACATCCTCCGCGACCTCGGCATCGACGAGATCCGGCTGCTCAGCAACAACCCCGAGAAGCGCCGCCAGCTGGTCGAGCACGGCATCGTCGTCTCCGAGCTCGTCCCGCTCGTGGTCGGCGTCGGCGCCGACAACGAGGGCTACCTCGACACGAAGCGCGACCGCATGGGCCACCAGCTGCCCGGGCACCTCCCGTCCGACGGGTGAGCGACGCTCACCGGCACGCTAAACTGAAAGACGGCTGTCACGAGCGGCCGAACCACACCGGCGTCGTGCGCCCCTGCTGATCCCCGGCCGTCGCACGTCGCGACGAAGCCCTGCGCGCCCCACCCGGCGCCGCCCCGTCGCCGCCGGCATCGCCTCCCCCCGCCGCTCCGGAGTACCCATGTCGTCATCCGCCGTCGCCTCGTCGACGCACCCCGCCCCTCCTGCCAACAAGCGCTCGCGCGTCATCATCGCGAGCCTCGTCGGCACGTCCATCGAGTTCTACGATTTCTACGTCTACGCCACCGCCGCCGTGCTGGTGTTCCCGACGATCTTCTTCGCGAACGACGACCCGGCGGTCGCCCGTCTGGCCTCGTTCGCCGTCTTCGGCGTCGCCTTCATCGCGCGCCCCGTGGGGTCGATCGTGTTCGGCCACTTCGGCGACCGGATCGGCCGCAAGGGCACCCTGGTCGCCTCGCTGCTGACGATGGGCATCGCGACCGTGCTGATCGGCTGCATCCCGGCCGGCACGACGCCCGGCTGGGCCGTCGCCGGGCCCGCGTGCCTCGTCGTGCTGCGCTTCTGCCAGGGCCTCGGCCTCGGCGGCGAGTGGAGCGGCGCCGCGCTGCTGGCGACCGAGAACGCGCCGAAGAACCGTCGCGCCATCTACGGCACGTTCCCGCAGCTCGGGGCCCCGATCGGCTTCATCATCGCGAACCTGCTCTTCGTGCTGCTCAACACCACCCTCACGGAAGAGCAGTTCATGTCGTGGGGCTGGCGTCTGCCGTTCCTCGCGAGCGCGCTGTTGGTGATCATCGGGCTCTACGTGCGCTTCAAGCTCATCGAGACGCCCGCGTTCCAGAAGGTCGTCGACTCGGGCTCCGTCGCGAAGCTGCCGCTCGCGCGTGTGTTCACGACGAGCTGGCGCCCGCTCATCCTCGGCACGTTCATCATGCTGGCGACGTACACGCTCTTCTACCTCATGACGACCTTCACGCTGACGTTCGGCACGGCCGACGCGGCGGGCGACCCGGCCGGTCTCGGGATCCCGCGCACGCAGTTCCTGTGGATGCTCATCCTCGGCGTGGTCTTCTTCGGCATCTTCACCCTCGTCTCCGGACCTCTGGCCGAGAAGTACGGCCGCCGCACGACCCTGATCTGCGTGACGGCCGGCATCCTCGTCTTCGGGTTCCTCTTCGCCCCGCTCTTCGCGGGCGGCGTCCTGGGCGCTCAGGCGCTGCTGATCATCGGGTTCGTGCTGATGGGGCTCACCTTCGGCCCGATGGGCGCCGTGCTGCCCGAGCTGTTCCCGACCAGCGTGCGGTACACGGGATCGGCGATCAGCTACAACGTCGCCAGCATCCTCGGTGCCGCCGTCGCGCCGTTCATCGCCGTGGCTCTGTGGACCGCCGCGGGCGGCAGCACCTGGCTGGTGGGCCTGTACCTGTCGTCGATGGCGCTGCTCACCCTGATCGCCCTGGTGCTGAGCCGCGAGACCCGCGACGTGGACTACGAGGCGGTCGACTGACAGGTGGGGTGCGCGCCGACGAAGTACGGTCGTAGTCGGCGGTCCGTCGATCGCCGCGAGCACCGCCGCGCCCGGCGCGGTCGCCAGGCACGAGAGGCATCATGAGCTCCGACACGAGCGCGCGCACCCCCACGACACCCGCCGAGGAGGCGCGGGTCGACGCCCCGAGACCGCGTCGCCGACTCGGTGGCCGTCGCCCTCCCGAGGGGCCCCGTGCCACGTTCCGTCAGCTGCTGCCGTACCTGTTCGAGCACCGGCGGGTCATGGCGGTGATCATCGTGCTCAGCGTGCTGGGCGCCGCCGCGTCGCTCGGTCAGCCGCTGCTCGTCCAGCGGGTCATCGCCGTCGTCGAGCAGGGCGATCCCCTCGGCCGTCTGGTCTGGGCGCTCGTCGCGCTCGTGGTGGCCGCCGGCCTGCTGAGCGGGTTCCAGCACTATCTGCTGCAGCGGACCGGCGAGGGGGTCGTCCTCTCGAGCCGTCGACGCCTCGTGGGCCGGATGCTCCGCCTCCCCATCAGCGAGTTCGACACGCGCCGGACGGGCGATCTCGTGTCGCGGGTCGGCTCGGACACGACGCTGCTGCGGGCCGTGCTGACCCAGGGTCTCGTCGAGGCCATCGGGGGCAGCCTCACCTTCATCGGCGCGCTGGTCGGCATGTTCCTGATCGATCCGGTCCTGCTGGGGTTGACGGTCCTCGTCGTCGCCGTCTCGGTGGTCGTCGTGGTGCTGCTCTCGGGACGCATCCGGGTCGCGAGCCGACAGGCGCAGGAGAAGGTGGGCGATCTCACGGCCGCCGTCGAGCGGGCCATCAGCTCGGTGCGCACGATCCGCGCCTCCGGTGCCACGGAGCGCGAGATCGCGGCGGTCGAGCTCGACGCGGTGGGGGCCTATCAGCGCGGACTCCAGGTCGCCCGGATCTCGGCCCTCGTCGTGCCGATCTCGTCGATCGCTCTGCAGGCGTCGTTCCTGGTCGTGCTCGGGGTGGGCGGCTTCCGCGTCGCCAGCGGCGACATCACCATCGCGTCCCTGGTCTCGTTCGTGCTGTTCCTGTTCCTGATGATCATGCCGCTCGGGCAGGCGCTGGGCGCCGTGCTGAGCGTCAACCAGGCGCTCGGGGCGCTCGGTCGGATCCAGGAGATCCTCGACCTGCCGTCGGAGGACCACGACGACGTCCGCACGGCCGCCGGGATCCCTGCGGGCGGCCCCGCCGGCACGGCCGACGCCGTGACCTTCGACGACGTCCACTTCCGCTACCCCGCCTCGCCCGATGCCGCGCCCGCCGCCGACGACGGGTCGGGCGACGGAGCCCCGGCCGACGACGATCTCACCGTCCTGCGCGGCATCAGCTTCTCCGCGCCCGCCGGGCGCCGGACGGCCCTGGTCGGACCCTCGGGAGCCGGGAAGAGCACCATGCTCGCCCTGATCGAGCGCTTCTACGACCCGACCTCCGGGACCGTCCGGGTCGACGGCGTCGACGTGCGCAGCCTCGACCGCGTCGACCTGCGCTCGCGCATCGGCTACGTCGAACAGGACGCCCCGGTTCTCGCCGGCACGATCCGCGACAACCTCACCCTCGGCTCCCCCGAGGCCACCGACGACGACTGCCGCCGCGTGCTCGAGGCCGTGAACCTCACGGCCGTGCTCGAACGCGGGGACGAGGGTCTCGACGCTCAGGTCGGCGAGGACGGCGTCATGCTCTCGGGCGGCGAGCGCCAGCGTCTGGCCATCGCCCGCACGCTGCTCTCGGCGCCGCCCATCCTGCTGCTCGACGAGTCGACATCCAGTCTCGACGGGGTGAACGAGCAGCGCCTCCGCGGGGCCATCGACGCCGTCGCTCAGGACCGCACGCTCATCGTGATCGCCCACCGCCTGTCGACGGTCGTCGACAGCGACCAGATCGTCGTCGTCGACAGCGGACGGGTCGTCGGCGTCGGAACCCACTCCGAGCTGGTCGTCAGCACGCCGCTCTACCGCGACCTGGCGAAGCACCAGCTGCTCGTCTGACGTCCGACGCGGGTGCGCGCTACCGTGACCCCATGAGCGACGACGCCGACGACCTCCCGATCGCGACTGAGACGATCGGGGGTGTCGGGGTCCTGACCCTCGATCGACCCGGGACGATCAACGCCGTGTCCGAGCGGATGCTCGAGCTGATCGACCTGGCGTTGACGGCGTTCGAACACGATCCCGCCGTCGGGGCCGTGGTCATCCGCGGCGCGGGTCCGCGGGGCTTCTGCGCGGGCGGCGACATCACGCAGATCCACCGCAACGGCACGACCGACCCCGCCCGCAGCATCGCCATGTGGCGGCGGGAGTACCTCGGGGTGCTGCGGCTGTCACGATTCGCGAAACCCATCGTGTCGCTGCTCGACGGGGTCGCCATGGGCGCGGGCGTCGGGCTCGGCGGGCACGTCTCGCTGCGGGTGGTCACCGAGCGCAGCGCCGTGGGGATGCCCGAGACGCTGATCGGGCTGACCCCCGACGCCGGCGGCAGCCACCTCCTCGCGCGCACCCCGGGCGAGCTGGGCACCCACCTGGCGCTGACCGGCCGCGCCATGACCGGAGCCGACGCGATCCTGACCGGCTTCGCCGACGTCCTCGTGCCGTCCGATCGGCTCGACGAGATCGTCCCCACCCTCGGACGCGGCGGCCTCGAGGCGGTCCGGGCTCTGGCCACCCCGCCGCCCCCCGCTCCCCTCGCCGAGGCGGCCTCGTGGATCGACGCCGCGTACGAGGGCGACGACGCCGTCGCGATCGTCCGTCGGCTCCGCGCAGCGGCGGCCGGGGGCGTCCAGGACGCCGGAGGCGCGGCGGACGACATCGAGGCCGCGTCGCCCACCTCGGTGGTCCTGACCCTCGAGGCGCTGCGTCGCGCCCGCCGCCTCCCCGACCTCGAGGCCGTGCTCGGTCAGGAGCTCGGACTCGTCAGCGCCCTGGCCGACTCCGCGGATCTCGTCGAGGGCATCCGCGCCCGGGTCGTCGACAAGGACCGCCGCCCCCGGTGGACGCCGGCGCGACTGGCCGACGTCGATGCGCCCGCCGTGATCGACCGGGTGGACTGGGCGACCCGGCTGTGAGCGACGGGACGACCTGCTCGACGCGGACGGTCAGCGTGCCGTGCGCCGCGCCTCCTCGATGACCTCGAGGGCTGCGAGCGCGTCGCGCGGATCGACCGGCACCTCGGCTTCGCCGCGCATGGCGGCGGCGAGACGGCGGTAGAACAGGGGGTAGCGTCCTCGCTCGGTGGGCACGACCCGCCGATCGTCGCCGACGCCCACGGTGCCGTGCCCGTCGGCGCCCACGAGACCGTACTCCGGATCGGAGGGCGAGAGACCCGACGCGAGCTGCACCTCCTGCGGGTCGAGGCCCGAGACGACGTAGGCCCCCTCTGAGCCGAGGACGCGGAGGCGCGGGCCGGGCTGCGCGGCGACGTGACTCATCCAGAGACGCGACCGGACGCCGCCCGCGTGACGCAGGGACACCATGACGTCGTCGTCGGCCACCGCCGAGGGGCGACGCGTGGCGATCTCGGCCCGGACGTCGTCGACCGGGCCGAACAGCCGGAGGGCCTGGTCGACGAGGTGCGGACCGAGGTCGAAGAGGATGCCGCCGCCGTCGGAGGCGGTGGCCGAGGACTTCCAGCCCGCCCGGTTGGCGGTCTTCCAGGGTTCGAAGCGCGACTCGAAGGTGTGGACCTCGCCGAGCGAGCCGTCGGCGACCAGGCGCGAGGCGGTCAGGTAGTCGCCGTCGTAGCGGCGGTTCTGATAGACGGTCAGCAGTCGGTCGGCGCTCTCGGCCTCGGCGATCAGCTCACGGGCCTCGCGGGCGGTCGTGGCGACCGGCTTGTCGACGACGACGGCGGATCCCGCGCGGAGCGCCTCGACCGCGACGTCCGCGTGCGTGGCGTTGGGGGTGGCGACGACGACGAGGTCGAGCCCCATGCTCGCGAGGTCGGCGCTGCTCGGCACGACGGCGGCACCGGGGTGGCGGCGCCTCGCATCGGCGGCCCGATCGTCGTCGCGCGTGACCACGGCCTCGACCCGGTACTCGGGGTCGTCGGCGAGCAGAGCGCCGTGGAACACGCGACCCGCGAGGCCGAAGCCGACGATTCCGACGCGGATCGGCTCGCCGGTCACGCGTCGGCTCCCGGGTCGACGGTGGACCCGGCGTCGGCGTCGACGTCGACGTCGCGCTCGGCGTCGAGCCCGGCCCGGTCGATGAGGACGGCGCCCGCCCCGGTCATCTCCGCGAGCGCGGCCTCGCTCGAGACCGGGGCGACGCCTGCGACGAGATCCGTGACGACGCGCACGGCGAACCCCGCGGCGAGAGCGTCGAGCACCGAGGCCCGCACGCAGTGGTCGGTCGCGAGCCCGACGACGTCGACGGCGTCGACCCGACGCCCGCGGAGCACGTCGGCCACGGCCCCGCCGTCGTCGGTCACGCCCTCGAAGGCGGAGTACGAGGGGCTGCCCGTCCCCTTCGTGAGATGCACGTCGATCGTCGACGCGTCGAGGGCCGGGTGGTACTCGGCGCCCGCCGTCCCCTGCACGCAGTGGACCGGCCACGAGTCGACGAAGTCGGGGACGGGCGAGAAGTGGCCGCCGTTGTCGGAGTCCGCCTCGTGCCAGTCGCGGCTGGCGAGCACGAGGTCGTACGCGTCGCGTCGGTGGGCGAGGAGCTCGGCGACCCCCTCGGCCACCCGGGCGCCGCCGGCGACGCCGAGCGCGCCTCCTTCGGTGAAGTCGTTCTGGACGTCGATGACGAGGAGTGCTCTGACCATGACCTCATTCTCCTGACAGATCGCCGCCGCAGCGATACACCGCGGCGGTCAGCGTGTCGAGCGCGGCGCGGGCGTCGTCGCGGACGTCGCCGATGGCGTAGAACGCGAAGGCGAGACGGGTGCCGTCGGCCGCGTCGATGCTGCCGGCCAGCGTGTAGGCCGTGTCGATCCAGCCGGTCTTCGCGTGCACGGCCCCGGCGGCGACCGCGTTCTCACCGGTGAAGCGGGCGGCGAGCGTGCCGGTCCGCCCCGAGATCGGCAGGGCGTCGTAGACGACGCCGAGTCCGCCGCGTCGGTCGGCGACGGCGACCATCAGATCCGCGACGACCGTCGCCGGCACCGCGTCGTTCTCGCTGAGCCCCGATCCGTCGACGATGGTCGTCGACGACGTGTCGAGCCCGTACGCCGACGCGAGCACGGACCGGTAGAGCGGGGTCAACGAGGCCGACGAGCCGTCGGCGCCGGACACCCGGGACGAGACCCGGGCGAGCATCTCGGCGAGGGTGTTGTCGGACGTCGGCAGCAGCTGCGAGATCAGGGTCGAGACGGGCTGCGAGCGGACCTCGCCGAGGACGACCGTGCCGGTCGCCGTCCCCTGCGCCATGACGGCCGTCTCCGCCCCGACGACACCGGCGTCGACGAGAGCCGCCCGGAACGCCTCCCCCGCCCGCGCGACCGGGTCGGTGCTGCGCGGGCTCGTCTGAGCGGTCGGGTCGGCCCGGTCGCCGTCGACCATGAGCGCCGTCACCTCGGAGTGGTAGCCGATGGTCTGCTCGGTCCGCTTCCACGACGGGTCCCACTCGTCCGCCTGATCCCAGTAGGTCGCGTCGAGGGTGATGCGCGTGACGGACGCGTCGCCCAACCCGCTCCTCACCTGCGCGGCGAGGTCGCTCAGCTTCGGGGCGCCGGCGTAGACGCTCGGCCCGGCCGCAGCGCTGAGGGTCGCGTCGCCGCCGCCGACGAGGGCGATCGCGCCGCCGCCGGCATCGCCCGTGACCCGGGTCGACAGCCGGTGGTCCGGCCCGAGCACCGACAGCGCGACCGCGCTCGTGAGGGTCTTGAGGACGCTGCCGGTGCGAGCGGGCGTGGAGCCGTCGCGGTCGAACAGCACGTCACCGGACGCGGCGTCGAGGACGGCGCCCTCGAACCGGGCGAGACGGGGATCGGCGGCGGCCGCCGCGACCGAGCACGTCCGGACGGGCGTCGCCGTCGGCGCGGCTGTCGTCGGCGTCTCGGTCGGGGCGGGCGTCGGCGTCGGGGACGAGATCGGCGTCGCCGAACGGCTCGGGGTCGGAGGCGTCGGCGAGACCGACGCCGTCGCGGCGACCCCGGTCGACGGCGCCGACGGGCCGGTCACGGCGCCCGCGGCGAAGGCCCCGCCGCCGAGCAGCACGAGCACCGTGACGGCCGCCGTGGCCCGAGCTCCTCGGGGGTGGTCATGGAGGAGGCGCGCGACGGTCGATCGCGCGCCTCGCCTCCGCCGACGCTCTCGCCTGACACCCGACTGCTCGTCCATCCGAGGCAGTCTACGAAACGCGCGCCGCGCCTCCTACTCGCCGGGGTAGCGGACGCCGAGCTGCCGGCGCATCTCGTCCATGGTGCGCATGACGTCGATGATGCCCGACGTCGGCAGCAGAGGGCTCTCGCGCTCCCCCGCCGCGACGACCCGGTCGAGCTCGATCGCCTGGTGATGGAGCCCGCGCAGCGACCCCTCGTCGGAGTCGTACCGCTCGATGACGGCGTCGTCGCTGTCGTAGACCGTGAAGCCGACGGGCGTGTACCAGGTCGCGTCGACCTCGATGCGACCCGCCGTCCCGTGGATCACCGCGACGTTGTGACCCGACGAGTCGAGGGCCGAGTACAGCTGAGCCGACGCGCCGCTCTCGTAGCCGAGCGAGACCGAGTGCCGGGCGTCGACGCCCTGGTCGCTGAGCACGCCCACGGTGCGGATGTCGCTCGGGGCTCCGAGGATGTCGTGCGCGAACGAGACCGGGTAGACGCCGAGGTCGAGCAGCGCTCCCCCGCCGAGCGCGGGGTCGTTGAGGCGGTGGCGCGGGTCGGTCGGAAGCGACTGGAGATGCAGCGCCGTCAGGAGGCGCACCTCGCCGATGGTCCCGGAGCGCACGATCGCCCGCAGACGCGCGCTCTGCGGCAGGTAGCGCGTCCACATGGCCTCCATGACGACGACGCCCGCGGCCGCTGCCGCGTCGACGACGGACTGCGCCTCGGCGGCCGTGATGGTGAACGACTTCTCGACGAGGACGTGCTTGCCCGCGGCGATCGCCAGCAGCGCCTGCTCCGCGTGGAACACATGCGGGGTGGCGACGTACACCGCGTCGACGGTCGGGTCGGCGACCAGGTCGTCGTAGCCGCCGTGCGCGTGCGCGATGCCGAAGCGGTCGGCGAACTCCTGCGCCTTGGCCGCGTCACGCGAGCCGACCGCCGAGACCGGCAGCCCCGCCCCCAGCACGTCGGAGGTGAAGTCGTGGGCGATGCCGCCCGCGCCGAGTATTCCCCATCGAATCGTCATGCCCCCTGTCTACCAGGCGGGGCCGGGGCGGCGGGACGACCGGGTCTGCTCGGCGCTCGATGTCCGCGGGTCGCCCACCGGACGGCGAAAGCCCCGATCCATCGGGATCGGGGCTTTCTGTCGGAGCCGCTTTGGGGAATCGAACCCCAGACCTTCTCATTACGAGTGAGACGCTCTACCGACTGAGCTAAAGCGGCGGATACCGGTCGAGACCGGGAACCCGTGCCTCTCGGCACGAATAGATACTGTACCGGATTCTCAGAGTTCCCGTGACACGAGGCGTCGGAGGTCGGCGAAGCTGTCGTCCATCCGGGCTCGCAGGCTGAACCGGTAGTCGCCGAGGTGCTCGACGTCGTCGTCCTCGATCCACTCGGCCCAGGCGTGACGCAGCGTGGCGATGACGACCAGCGCCACCAGGTTCGCGCGGCTGGCGATCGACTCGGCGCCGTCGAGGCCGTCGGAACCCTCGATGGTCGACGCTAAGCGGTCGTCGGACGCGAGGCGCTGCGCGACGACGGCGGTCACGCGCTCCTCGAACACCCGCACCGACGCCATGCGCCGGGCGAACAGCTCGGGGTACGCGCGGAGCACCGCCCGCCGACGCTGCACGAGCCCGCGATCCGTCGTGGCCGTGGTGGCCGCGTGATCGAGCAGATGCACCAGGCCGTCAAGGAGCGATCCGTCGTGGTCGTCGATGAAGGCCGTGAGCTCGGCACCCTCGGACAGCTGAGGCGGGTCGCCGACGACGGCCTCTTCTTTGGACGTGAAGTAGTTGAAGAACGTGCGCGGGGAGACGTCGGCTCGGCGGCTGATCATGTCGACCGTGACGGCCTCGAGGCCGTGCTCGCCGATGAGGTCGAGCACGGCGACCTGGATCGCCCGCCGCGTGGCCAGGCGCTTCCGTTCGCGGAGACCGGGGGCGGCGGGGAGGTCGCTCATCAGGCCATCTTGCCTCACCTGACCGCGTGTCTGCTGATGGCGACGAGCATGGCCTCGAGCGCGAGCACCGGCGAGACGTTCGACTCGATGCGCCGGCGGGCGACGGCGATGGCATCCATCACCGCGAGGGTGCTGGCCGGCGAGGAGGCGCGGGTCGCGTCGTCGAGGCGGCCTCGCATGCTCTGATTGATCGGCTCGTCGGCGACCCCGAGATGCAGCAGCAGGACGTCGCGGTAGAGCGAGAGCAGGTCGACCATGATGCGGTCGATGCCGTCCCGGAGACTGCGGGTGGCCCGGCGCTTCTGGTCGTCGTCGAGCGCGCGCAGCTGGCTGCGGAGGGCCGGCGGGACGGTGCCGCCGGCCTCTACCCCGAGCGACCGGAGCGCACTGGCGCGCTCGTCGGCGTCCCGCTCCGTCGTGATCGCCTTGGCGTCGTCGCCCGCCACGGCGAGGAGCGTGGCGGCGGCCTGCACGGCGTCCGAGACGGAGCGGATGGCGAGAGCGGTCTCGAGTGTGCGTCGACGGCGGTCCCGGGCCTCGGGGTTGGTGGCGAGACGGTGCGCCATGCCGATGTGGCTCTGGGCCTCGCGCGCAGCGACGAGGGCGGTGTCGTGATCGACACCGTCCCGACGCTCGATGAGGGCGGCGACGTCGGCCACCGAGGGGACGCGCAGCCGCACTCCGCGGACGCGCGACCGGATCGTGGGGATCAGGTCGGCCTCGCTCGGCGCGCAGAGGATCCAGACCGTGCGGGGCGGCGGCTCCTCCAGCGCCTTGAGCAGCAGGTTCGACGTGCGCTCGGTCATCCGGTCGGCGTCTTCGATGACGACCACGCGGTAGCGGCCGACCGAGGGCGAGAACTGCGACGCGGCGACCAGCGACCGGACCTCGTCGATCGTGATGATGATGCGCTCGGTGCTGAGGACGGCCAGATCGGGGTGCGATCGAGCTCCGACCTGGCGGATGGTCGCAGCCGCGTCGTCGTCGCCCCGGGCCAGCAGCGCGGCGGCGAACGCGTACGCGAGATTCGATCGCCCCGACCCCGGAGGGCCGGTGATCAACCACGAGTGCGTCATCGACGAGTTGCCGGGTTGCGTCGAGGCGGCGGCGCGCAGGGTCTCGATCGCCTCGGTCTGCCCCGTCAGGCCGTCCCAGAACGACCCTGCCGTGACGGTCACGCCAGCAGACCGGAGACGCGTCGGCGGATGACCTCGGCGATCTCGGACTGGGGCCGGGTGGCGTCGATGACGACGAAGCGGTCGGGCTCCGACTCGGCGATCGCGAGGTACGCGGCCCGCACCCGCGCATGGAACTCGGCCTTCTCGGACTCGAGGCGGTCGTAGTCGGTGCGCGCGCCGTCCAGCCGGCGCCGGCCCTCGAGCTCGTCGAGGTCGAGCAGCACGGTGAGATCGGGCGCGAGACCGCCGGTCGCCCAGTCGGACAGGGTCCGGATCTCGTCGCCTCCGAGCACGCGGCCGGCACCCTGGTACGCGACGGACGAGTCGATGTACCGGTCCTGGAGCACGACGTCGCCCCGATCGAGGGCCGGCCGGACGAGAGTGTCGACGTGGTGGGCCCGATCGGCGGCGTAGAGCAGCGCCTCGGCCCGGGGCGCGATGTGACCTCGTCGGTGCAGGACGATCTCACGCAACTCGACGCCGAGATCCGTGCCACCCGGCTCTCGCGTGCGGACCACCGAGCGACCGCTTTCGACGAGCCAGGCCTCGAGCAGGCCGGCCTGGGTCGTCTTGCCCGAACCGTCGCCACCCTCGAGCGTGATGAAGAGCCCCGCCACTACTCGGACGGCTTCTCGGCGGCCGGCTTCTCGGCGGCGGTCGTCTTCGCGGCAGCCGGCTTCTTGGCCGCCGGCTTCTTGGCAGCGGTCGTCGTCTTGGCGGCGGTCGTCGTCTTGGAAGCGGTCGTCTTCGCGGCGGCCGGCTTCTTCGCGGCGGGCTTCTTCGCCGCCGGCTTCTTAGCGGCCGGCTTCTTCGCGGCGGGCTTCTTGGCCGGCCCCTTGGCGCGCTTGTCGGCGATCAGCTGCACGGCCCGATCGAAGTCCACCTCCTCGACGGTCTCGCCACGGGGGATCGTGGCGTTCGTCTCGCCGTCGGTCACGTACGGACCGAATCGGCCGTCCTTCACCTTGATGGGCTTGCCGCTGACCGGGTCGGCCTCGAACTCCTTGAGCGCGCTGCTGGCGCGCTTCGCGCCGTACTTCGGCTGGGCGTAGAGCTCGATGGCGCCAGCCAGATCGATGTCGAAGATCTGATCCTCGCTGGTGAGCGACCGGGTGTCGGCTCCTTTCTTGAGGTACGGACCGTAGCGGCCGTTCTGGGCCTGGATCTCCTCGCCGCTCTCGGGGTCGACCCCGACGACGCGCGGGAGGTCGAGCAGACGCAGGGCGGTCTCGAGATCCACCGTGTCGACGTGCATGCTCTTGAAGAGCGACGACGTGCGCTCCTTCGGCGCGGCCTTCTTCGCGGGAGCCCTCTTCGGCTTCGCCGCAGCGGGCTCGGCGACGGCGGGGGTCGCCTCGACGACCTCGCCCGTGCTCGGGTCGGCCTCGACCTCCTCGGGGGTGCGCTCGGTCACGTACGGACCGAAGCGGCCGTCCTTCGCGACGACCTCCTTGCCGGTCTCGGGGTTGACGCCGAGCACGCGGTCGCCGACGACCGGCGCATCGATCAGCTCTCGAGCCTTCGCGGCGGTGAGCTCGTCGGGGGCGAGGTCCTCCGGGACGTTGACGCGTCGAGGGGTCTCGGGGTCTGCGCCGGGTGCCTCGAGATAGGGGCCGTAGCGTCCGATGCGGAGCGTCAGCCCCTCGCCCAGCGGGATCGAGTTGATGTCCCGAGCGTCGATGTCCCCGAGGTTGTCGATCACCTTGCGGAGGCCCCGGTGCTGCTCGTTTCCGAAGTAGAAGCCATTGAGCCAGTCGACCCGGTCGGCGTCTCCCCCGGCGATGAGGTCGAGGTCGTCTTCCATGCTGGCGGTGAAGTCGTACTGCACGAGGTCGCCGAAGTACTCCTCGAGCAGGCGAACCACCGAGAACGCGATCCAGTTCGGCACCAGCGCGGTGCCCCGCGGGGTCACGTAGCCGCGGTCGACGATGGTCGACATGATGGCGGCGTAGGTCGACGGACGCCCGATCCCGAGCTCTTCGAGGGTCTTGACGAGGCTGGCCTCCGTGTAGCGCGGCGGAGCGCTCGTGTCGTGCCCCTTGGCCTCGATCTCGTCGAGGGAGAGCGACTGACCGACGGTCAGCGGGGGGAGCTTGGCGTCGGCGGGCTCCGCCGAGCCGTGGCGGTCCTCGTCGCGCCCCTCTTCGTAGGCGTTGAGGAAGCCGCGGAACGTGATGACCGTTCCCGAGGCGGTGAACTCGGCGAGCGTGCCCTCGGCGGCTCGGGACGCGATGCCCTCGACGGCACCCGGTGTCGTCGCGGCGACGACGACCGAGGCCGTCGAGCCCTTCGCGTCGGCCATCTGCGACGCGACGGTGCGCTTCCAGATGAGGTCGTAGAGCTTCCAGTCGTTGCCGCGGAGCGAGCTCGACATCTCGGACGGGGTCCGGAAGGTGTCGCCCGACGGCCGGATCGCCTCGTGCGCCTCCTGAGCGTTCTTGCTCTTGCCGGTGTAGAGCCGGGGCTTGGCCGGGACGGTCTCGGCACCGTACAGCTTCGACGCCTGGTTGCGCGCCGCGTCGATGGCCTGCTGCGAGAGCGACGGCGAGTCGGTCCGCATGTAGGTGATGTGGCCGTTCTCGTAGAGCGACTGGGCGACGCTCATGGTCTGACGAGCCGAGAACCGGAGCTTGCGCGCCGCCTCCTGCTGGAGCGTCGATGTCGTGAACGGCGCCGCGGGACGGCGCGTGTAGGGCTTCGACTCGACCGAGGTGACCTCGATCGCGACGCCGTCGGACTCCAGGGCGCGGGTGAGAGCCTGCGCCGTCGTCTCGTCGAGTGAGACCGACTCGCTCTTCAGCTGACCGCGGTCGTCGAAGTCGCGACCGCTCGCGACCCGCGAGCCGTTGACCCGGACGAGCTTCGACGAGAATGCGACCGACCCGCTCGAGGGCTCGAACGTCGCCGTGAGATCCCAGTAGGTGGCCGACACGAACGCGAGACGCTCGCGCTCGCGATCGACGACCAGGCGGGTGGCGGCCGACTGGACACGGCCCGCCGACAGACCCGGCCCGACCTTGCGCCAGAGGACCGGAGAGACCTCGAACCCGTAGAGGCGGTCGAGGATCCGACGCGTCTCCTGCGCGTCGACCAGCGCGGTGTCGAGCTCGCGGGTGTTCTCCTGCGCCTTTTGGATCGCGTCTTTGGTGATCTCGTGGAACACCATCCGCTTGACGGGGACCTTGGGCTTCAGCTCCTGGAGCAGGTGCCACGCGATGGCCTCGCCCTCGCGGTCCTCATCAGTGGCGAGGTACAGCTCGTCCGCGGTCTTCAGCGCGCGCTTGAGATCGGCGACGGTCTTCTTCTTGGCGTCGGAGACGACGTAGTAGGGCTCGAAGCCGTTCTCGACGTCGACGGAGAACTTGCCGAGCGAGCCCTTCTTCATCTCGGGCGGGAGGTTCTTCGGCTCGATGAGGTCGCGGATGTGGCCGACGGATGCGAGGACCTCGTATCCGCTGCCGAGGTACTGGGCGATCGTCTTGGCCTTCGCGGGCGACTCGACGATGACCAGTTTCTTCGTGCCTGGCACGGGACTCCTTGGATTGTGGAACGTGTACGGCCGATCGAGAGAGATCGGCGGGGCCGGGGGACGATGTCCCTCCGGGCCGGGTGCGACGGGCTGGCTGCCGACAGGCACACCATACACACACCGCACTCGCGACTTGCTCACGGCGTGGTCGAGGGTCGAGGCGCCGCGTCCGGTGGTGGTCCCGCCGTCGCGGACGCCGTCACGGAGACGGGGCCGAAGGCGCTCGACACTTGGACGGTCACGACGGGGCCGTCGGTCCGACATGAGAGGAGGGTCGTCCCGTTCGCCGCGGCAACACGACCCGCGACATCGCAGACGGCGCCCGCTGTCAGCCCGGCGGCGACGTCGGCGCCGGCCAGGGCGGACGCGTCGGCAGCGCCGGCCGCCCTGCTGCGCTCCACGAGGGCGCCCGACGCGATCGACGTGGCGACGACGAGGGAGACGACGGCGACCAGCGTTCCGACGGCGACCACGGATGCGGACCCGGAGTCGTCGCGGAGACTGTGACGCTCGAGCTCCGAGCGGGTCATCCGCCCGCCGTGGGGGCGCAGCTCCGCCCGGACAGCTGCACCGCCTCGACCGGCCCCAGATCCACGGAACGCGTGAGCCGCACGCAGATCAGATCGCCCTCGACCGACGTGACCATCACCGCACCCGGAGCCAGAGCGGCGAGCGTGCCCGGCACCGAGTCGGCTGCGCCTCGCGCGGTCTGCCGGGCGACGACGGCGGCTGCGTCGGCCAGTCGGATGGTCTGCACACCGGCGCCGGCGACCATCACGGCGAGCCCGAGGACGGACAGGAGGGCCGGCACCACGAGGGCGAACTCGGCGACGACGCTGCCGTCGTCGGCTGCGAGACGAGGACGCACGGTGCTGGGCCGCACACGTCAACCCACCGTGAGCGCGGATCGGACCAGATCGGAGAGGGTCCCCCTGACCTCGTCCGACCGCATGATGACGACCAGGAGTCCGGCGAACCCGACGGCCGCCATGATGACGATGGCGTACTCGGCGGTCGCCGCCCCGTCGTCGGCCGCGAGCAGTCGCCGGAGGGCGCCGGGGGTGGACGGGCTGGTCTGCGAGGGGAAGGAGGGGGTCGGATCGGGCCGTTCGGAGACGAATCGCGTTGTCACGGTGTTCCTTACTGTTCTGGGGGCCACCGTCTGTGGCCTGGATCGAGTCTCGGAGACGAGGGACCGGGTCGGTCGACGGGGCGTTCCCGGGTGGGGACGTCGGTCACCAGGTGGCCGTTGTGGAGGAGACGAGCGACACCACGAGCGGCACGACGGCGACGACGAGGAAGGCCGGCAGCACGCAGAGACCGAGCGGGAGCATGAGCGTCGACCCCAGACGCGCGGCCGCCGCCTGAGACGCCGCAGCGGACTCGAGGCGGCGTTCGCGAGCTGTGGCACGGAGCAGCTCGACCGCCGGGGCGCCGGCCCGGCGCGAGAGGTCGAGGACGTCGAGGCAGTCCTGCTCGGGGTCCGGGGCAGTCGTCGGCACCGCACCCGCAGCCGCACGCGTCGGAGCGCCCGGCACGGCCTCGCGGGCGATCGCCGCCGGGAATCTCGCGAACGCCCCTCGGACCAGGCCGAGGCCCTTCTCCCATGACGCGCCACCCGACACGGCGACGGCGAGGAGCTCCAGACGGAGTCCGGGCACCGGCCCCCGGGGGGTCGCCCGCGCCACCAGCTTCGCGTTCCAGGCTCGGGCCACGCCGACGAGTGCTCCGCCGAGCCCGAGGCACGACCACCCGATCGGCGTCGCGAAGAGGACGCCCGCCGTGTCGAAGCCCATGCCCAGCGAGAAGAGGAGTCCGACCGGAGGGAGGGCGAGCACGATGCGGCCGGTCGATCGAGGGCCGCTCAGGGCCACGTCGACCTCGCGCCGCGCCGCCTCCGCCGCCCGGAGCCCCACCACGAAGGTCCGCAGACAGTCGGCCAGCGGCGCTCCGCTGCGCTCCGCGACGTACCAGGCGGATGCCACCTGCTGCCAGTCGAGCTGATGCCGCAGCCGGTCGCGCGAGCCGGCGAAGACCTCGCCGTCGAGGGCGGCCCCCAGGGCATCGGAGATCGCGGTGCCCGTGACCGCCTCGTCGGCGACGGCGGTCGTCACCGTCCGCACGGGTCCTGGCGGCTCCGACTCCGCCACATGGCGCCACGCCGACGCCGGGACGACGCCGGCGGAGAGCAGCACGGCGATCCGCTCGACGACCGTCGACGCCGGGGTGACGGCGACGGGACGCCCGACGACCGTCGACGCCGGGGTGACGGCGACGGGACGCCCGACGACCGTCGACGCCGGGGTGACGGCGACGGGACGCCAGACCCGCTCAGCCGCCACGTCGGCCGAGCCCCGGTCGAGCGACGAGGGCGCCGCGTCCGTCGAGCACGAGCCGCCCCACCTGAGCGAGGCGGCGGCCCTCGGGCGTCCGCTCGAGGTGGAACACCGCGTCGAAGGCGCTGACGGCCTGGCGGGCCAGGGCGTCGGGGCTCAACCCGGCGACCGCGCCGAGGGCCTCGAGCCGCGCGGGGACGTCGGCGAGGCCGTTCGCATGGAGGGTGCCCGCGCCGCCGTCGTGTCCGGTGTTGAGCGCCGAGAGGAGGTCACGCACCTCGACGCCCCGGCATTCGCCCACGACGAGCCGATCGGGGCGCATCCGGAGGGCCTCGCGGAGGAGCCGAGCGAGATCGACGCCTCCGACGCCCTCGAGATTGGGCTGTCTGGCCTCGAGCGCCACGACGTGGGGATGATCGACCCGCAGCTCGGCGACGTCCTCGATGGTCACGATGCGATCGGAGGGATCGGCCTCCGAGAGCAGGCCCGCCAGGAACGTCGTCTTGCCCGCGCCTCCCGCCCCGGTGATGAGGACGTTCGCCCGTCGCGCCACGCACTCCCTCACCTCGGTCTCGTCGACCGCGGCGAAGAACCCCTGCGCGGACAACGCGTCGAGAGAGAGGGGTGCGCGTCGCGGGAGGCGGATGGAGAGCAGGGTCCCCACGGTCGAGACGGGCGGAAGGACGACGTGGACGCGGATCCCCTCGTCGAGACGCACGTCCACGCACGGGCTCGCCTCGTCGACGTGACGGCCGCCCGCGGCGACGAGTCGTGTCGCCAACGCCCTCGCCGCCTCGTCCGAGAGATGCACGAGGCCGTCCGGTCGCAGGCCGGAGCCGCGGTCGACCCAGGTGCCTCGTCCCCCGTTGACGAAAACGTCGGTGACCCCGGGCTCGTCGATCAGGTCACGGAGGGGCCCGAAGGGTGCGCCGCGCGAACGGTCAGGGTATCGGTGTCCCCCGTTCTGCCGCTCTGTACCCCGGTCGATGATCGGACCCGTCACGAGCGCGGGGACGAACCGGCCCGAGCCCGACTCCCGGGTGAGCCCCGGGTGACCGGAGGCGGACGAGCCGGAGGCGGACGGGAGGACGGGGAGGGCGGGAGCGACCGACGGAAGGGACATGCTCGGACGCTAGAGCCGGCCGCGTCCGAGCAGACGGTTCGGTCTGGTGACTGGGGAGAGGCCGCCTCGGCATCGATCTGTGGAGGGGTGGTCTCGCTCACCCGTCGAGGGTGACCGACGGGTTAAAGAAAGAGGGGCGGCGCCGATTGGGGGGAACCGGCGCCGCCACCGCAACACGCGATTGGGGGGAATCAGCGCATTGCGAGTCGGAACTGAATCCGACTACGTCAACTGTACCCCAGGATGACCGCCGCGCGCCACGACCGACGGGACGGATCACCGATAGCGGACAGACCCCGACGCACCGGCCCTCGGGGGTAGTGTCGGCTCCTACGCGGCTGACCCCGCGCCTCCCGCAATGACGCGAAAGGAACGCCATGGCCGACGGACAGCCGACGCCCCAGCCCGAGGGGCGGGTCTTCGCGCCCGACCCGGTCTTCGCCGCCGAGGCGGTCGCCACGACCGAGCTCGCAGCACGCGCCCGCGCGGACCGCCTCGCGTTCTGGGCCGAGCAGGCGGACGAGTCCGTGACCTGGGGACGACGACCCACCGAGACCCTCGACTGGTCCGACCCGCCGTTCGCGAGATGGTTCGCCGACGGCACGCTGAACGTCGCCTACAACTGCCTCGACCGCCACGTCGACGCCGGTCACGGCGAGCGCGTCGCCCTCCTCTGGGAGGGCGAGCCGGGTGACTCCCGTTCGATCACGTACGCCGAGCTGACCGCCGACGTGAAGCGCGCGGCGAACCTCCTGTCGTCGCTCGGAGTCGGGCCGGGCGACCGGGTGGTCGTCTACCTGCCGCAGATCCCCGAGGCCGTGGTCGCCATGCTCGCGATCGTCCGGCTGGGCGCGGTCCACTCCGTCGTGTTCGGGGGCTTCAGCGCCGAGAGCCTCCGCGCTCGCATCGACGACGCCGAGGCGACGCTCGTGATCACGGCCGACGGCGGCTGGCGGAAGGGCGCCGTCTCGCCCCTCAAGCCCGTCGTGGACGCCGCGCTGGCCCTCGACGGCCCGTCGACGGTCGCGAACGTGCTCGTCGTGCGCCGGGGCGAGAACGAGATCGACTGGGTCGCCGGGCGCGACCTCTGGTGGCACGAGGCCCTCGAGGGCGTCGGAGGCGACCACGTCGCCGAGCAGTTCGACGCCGAGCACCCGCTGTTCATCCTCTACACGAGCGGCACCACCGGGAAGCCCAAGGGCATCCTCCACACCTCGGGCGGCTACCTGACCCAGGTTGCCTACACGCACCGGAACGTCTTCGACCTGCGGCCCGAGACCGACGTCTACTGGTGCACCGCCGACGTGGGCTGGATCACCGGGCACAGCTACGTCGTCTACGGCCCCCTGGCCAACGGCGCCACCCAGGTGCTCTACGAGGGCACCCCGGACTCCCCCGCGCCCGGCCGCTGGTGGGACCTGATCGAGAAGTACGGCGTGACGATCCTCTACACGGCGCCGACGGCGATCCGGGGGTTCATGAAGGCGGGGCGCGAGATCCCGCAGGCGCGCGATCTGTCGTCCCTGCGCCTCCTCGGCTCCGTCGGCGAGCCGATCAACCCCGAGGCCTGGCTCTGGTACCGGGAGGTCATCGGGTCGGGGCGGACCCCGATCGTCGACACCTGGTGGCAGACCGAGACGGGCGCGATGATGATCTCGCCCCTGCCGGGCGTCACGACGACCAAGCCGGGTGCGGCGCAGACGCCGGTTCCGGGCGTCGTGATCGATGTCGTCGACGACCAGGGCGTCACCGTGGCGCCCGGCGAGAGCGGCCTGCTGGTGATCACCGAGCCGTGGCCGTCGATGCTGCGGGGCATCTGGGGCGACCGCGAGCGCTACGTCGAGACGTACTGGGGCCGATTCGGCGACCGCTACTTCGCGGGCGACGGCGCGAGGCGGGACGACGACGGCGACATCTGGCTGCTGGGCCGCGTCGACGACGTCATGAACGTCTCAGGCCACCGACTGTCGACCGCCGAGATCGAGTCCGCGCTGATCTCGAACCCCCTCGTGGCCGAGTCGGCCGTCGTCGGGGCGTCCGACGAGACCACGGGTCAGGCGGTCGTCGCGTTCGTCGTGCTGCGGAACAAGAAGAAGGAGAGCGTGAGCCCCGAGGAGGCGGTGGCCCGGTTGCGCGCCCACGTCGCCGACCGCATCGGCGCCATCGCGCGCCCGCGGACGGTCGTGCTGGTCGACGAGCTGCCGAAGACCCGCTCGGGCAAGATCATGCGCCGGCTGCTGCGCGACGTCGCCGAGGGGCGCGAGGTCGGCGACACGACGACCCTCGCCGACTCGGCGGTGATGAACGTCATCACCGCCGAGATGCGGTGAGCGTCAGGCGGGTCGGACCTCGAGCACGATCTCGACCTCGACGGGCGAGTCGAGGGGCAGCACGGCCACGCCGACCGCGCTGCGGGCGTGCACGCCCGCGTCGCCGAAGACCCGGCCGATGAGCTCGGAGGCCCCGTTGATCACGCCGGGCTGTCCGCTGAAGCCGGGATCGGAGGCGACGAAGCCGGTCACCTTAACGACGCGGACGACGTCGTCGAGCGAGTCGAGCACCGAGGCGGCGGCGGCCAGGGCGTTGAGGGCGCTCGTGGCCGCGTGCTCCTTGGCGGCGGCGGGGTCGACCAGCCCCGGGCCGTCGCCCACCTTGCCGGTCGCCGGCAGGACGCCGTCGACGAAGGGCAGCTGACCCGCCGTGTAGACGTACGACCCCGTGCGGACGGCGGGCACGTAGGCGCCGGCCGGGGTCGCGACGCCCGGCAGTTCGAGGCCGAGCTCGGCGAGCCGGTCGCCGACGACGGACATCAGTCCGCCTGCTTCGGTCGCTTGAACCAGGCGACCGGGCCGCCCTCGGGTCCTTGCGTCACCTGCACGAGCTCCCAGCCGTCACTCCCCCAGTTGTTCAGGATCGCGGTGCTGTTGTGCACCATGAGCGGCGTGGTCATGTACTCCCAAAGGACCATTTGTGGTTCCGTTCAGCTTGGATTTCCGGGTCATCACTTACCCTGATCTTATGTCTGCCCCAAAATCGAAGCCGACTTCCGTCGTCGGCGCGCTCTTCGGCTTCGTCGGCTTCAGCGTCCTCGCCGGTCTGCTGGTCACCATCGGCGTCACTCCCGCCATCGCCGTCGCCGGAATGACCGCCTCCAGCTCGATCGGCGTGTTCGAGTCGATCCCCGAGTACATCGAGATCGGCAAGCTCCAGCAGCGCAACGTGCTGTACGGCAAGCAGAACGGGAAGGACGTCCCGTTCGCCACCCTCTATGCGCAGAACCGCGTCGCCCTCAAGTGGGACGAGGTCTCGCCGAACCTCAAGAACGCCGTCGTGGCCGGTGAGGACCGCCGCTTCTACGAGCACGGCGGCGTCGACCTGACGTCTCTCGTCCGGGCCGGCGTCGGATCGCTCGCCGGTGGGCTGGGCGAGAGCGGTGGAGGCTCGACCCTGACGATGCAGCTCGTGCGGAACATCCGTCTCGCCGAGGCGCAGGAGCTCACGGGCGACGCGCAGACCAAGGCCATCCAGGAGGCCAAGGAGGTCAGCATCGAGCGAAAGCTCCAGGAGATGAAGTTCGCCATCGGCCTCGAGAAGAAGTACAGCAAGGACGACATCCTGCTCGCCTACCTGAACATCGCGTACTTCGGCGATCAGGCGTACGGCGTCCAGGCGGCTGCGCAGCACTACTTCAACAAGCCCGCCTCAGGCCTGACGGCCGTCGAGGCGGCCAGCCTCATCGCGATGGTGCAGTACCCCGAGAAGCGGAACCTCGCGACCCCCGACAACTACAAGGCCAACGTCGACCGCCGCGATGTCATCCTCGCGAGCATGCTCGGCGAGGGCTACCTCGATCAGAAGGCCTACGACGCCTCGATCGACGACGCCCCCGAGACCTACGTCAAGCTGACGCAGCCGACCCAGGGCTGCGTGGCCGTCACCTCGCCCGGAGCCCAGCAGTTCTGCGACTACGTCAAGAAGAGCATCAAGGACATCCCGTCGCTCGGGAAGGACGCCGCCGAGCGCGACGCGAACTGGCGCACCGGCGGCTACAAGGTCTACACGACGATCAACCTCGATCTGACCGCCAACGCGCGCACCCAGATCGACCGCTACGCACCGCCGACCGAGCCGGCCCTCAACCTGGGCAGCGCCGTGAACTCGGTCGAGGCCGGCACGGGCCGCGTGGTCGTCATGGCGCAGAACCGCAGCCTGAACGAGGACCCCGAGGTCACCGACCCGAACGTCACGGCCATCAACTACAGCACCGACAAGCCCTACGGCGGTTCGAGCGGGTTCCAGACCGGGTCGACGTACAAGCCCTTCACGCTGATCAACTGGCTGCAGAACGGGCACGGGCTCTCCGAGGTCGTCAACGGCACGCCGAGGGCCTTCACCCCGATGACGGTCGACGGGCAGCAGTACAGCACCGTCGACGGGCAGTTCCCCCGAGGGTTCGCACCCAAGAACGACGACGGCGGGAACCCCGGATACGTCACGGCTCAGCGTGCGACGGCCTTGTCGATCAACACGGCGTACGCGGCCATGGCGCAGAAGCTCGACCTGGCGGACATCCGCGATGTCGCCAGCTCGCTCGGAGTCCACCGTGCCGACGGGGCCGAGCTGCTCACCAACACGTCGTCGTTCCTCGGGACGAACGAGATCGCCCCGCTGACGATGGCCGCCGCCTACGCCGGCATCGCGGCCGGCGGCAAGTACTGCAAGCCGATCATCGTCGACCAGATCGTGGACGCCGACGGCAAGGAGATCGGCGGACAGCCGCAGGAGTGCAACCAGGCGCTCGACCCGGCCATCGCCGCAGCCACCATCCAGGGCATGTCCCAGCTCTGGTCGGGCGGCGGCACCGGTGTCGGCGCCCTGCCCGCCGACGGGCTGCCCGAGATCGGCAAGACCGGCACCACGACCGAGAAGGACCAGATCTGGCTGGTCGGGTCGACCAGCAAGCTGGCGACCGCGGTCTGGATGGGCAACGTCAAGGGCAAGGTCAGCCTGCGGACGGCCTACTCGCCCGCCACCGGCACGACCTACGCCACCGCTCGCGCCGGCTTCTTCCGCGACGTGCAGACGGTCAACAACACCGTCTACGGCGGAGGCGCGTTCCCCACGGCCGATCCCAGCGTCGTCCGCGGCAGCGCCGCCCAGGCCCTCCCCGACCTGAGCGGACAGACCGCCGAGCAGGCGGCCGCCACGCTCCGCGGCATCGGACTGAGCTACGTCGACGGCGGTCAGCAGGAGTCGACCGCCCCCATCGGGACGGTGTCCGCCACGTCGCCCGCCGCCGGCACGCAGGTGTCGTCGGGTACGGCCGTCACGGTCTACACGAGCGTCGGCACGAACGCCGCGGCCGTGCCGAACGTCGTCGGAGCGAACTACGACGACGCCGTCGAGGCCATCGGCGCCGCGGGCTTCGACCGGTCGAAGATCGTGCTGGCCGGCTACACCGTGGGCACCGAAGACAATCAGTGCGAGGTGTCGCTCATGGAGCCGGGCGGAGGGGCCTCCGTCGACAAGGGCGCCTCCATCGCGATCCAGCTCTACGGCAACGCCGAGGGTCGCGACCCGGGCGACTGCACGTGAGCCCACTGAGCGCCGGAAGGACGACGGCCGCGACCGCGATGGTGGGCGCGGCCGTCGGCCTGGGCGCATTCGCCTGGGGTTCGCTCGTCGAACGCAACCGCTTCACGGTGCGGCACGAGGTGCTGCCGATCCTCGAGTCGGGCTCGCGCAGCCTGACGATCCTCCACCTGAGCGATCTGCATCTGGCTCCCTGGCAGACCGAGAAGCAGGAATGGATCCGCGGGCTCTCGGTCTACGAGCCCGATCTCGTCGTCAACACGGGCGACAACATGGGGCATGTCGATGCTCATGATGCGCTGGAGTACACCCTCGAGCCGTTCCGCGACACGGCCGGCGTGTTCGTCCACGGCTCGAACGACTACTACGGCCCGACGCCGAAGAACCCGTTGGCGTACTTCGGCGGCCCGAGCAAGGCGCACCGGACGCCGACCGCTCTCGACATCGGCCGCATGGAGTCGTTCTTCGCCGGTCTCGGCTGGCTCGACCTCAACAACACCGCACGGGCCATCGAGATCCGCGGCTCGCGACTCGAGCTGTTCGGGGTGAACGACGCGCACCGCGGCTGGGACCGCCTCGACCGCCTCCCCGGTGCCCTCGACGACCTCCGCGAGAACGTCGGCTGGCAGGACGACCGCGGTGGCCCCGACCCCATCAGCATCGCTCTCACCCACGCGCCGTACCAGCGGGTCCTGAACTCGTTCGTGACGAACGGCGCCGACGTCGTGTTCGGCGGGCACACGCACGGCGGGCAGGTCCGCGTGCCGGGCTACGGCGCCCTGGTGACCAACTGCGACATCCCCCGCAGCAAGGTCAGCGGCCTCAGCACCTGGAGTCATGCCCGCAGGACGGCGCACCTCGAGATCTCCGCCGGTCTCGGCACCTCCATCTACGCGCCCGTCCGGTTCGACTGCCGCCCCGAGGCCGTCGTGCTCACGCTCACCGCCTGAGACCCCGCCGAGCCGGTCGAGCCGGTCACGGACGACCCCATTCGTTTGCTAACATGATCAGGTTGCACCGGCAGCAGAGCATCGCAGCCGGCCACATCGGGGTGTGGCGCAGCTTGGTAGCGCGCCTCGTTCGGGACGAGGAGGTCGTGGGTTCGAATCCCGCTACCCCGACACCAGAGAATGGCCCCGCCTTCGGGCGGGGCCATTCTCGTCTCACGTCCCCTCCGCCCGTGGTCGACCCCGCCTCGAGGCCCGACCGGCCCCTGCGCCCGTAAGCGACGATCTGCGGCGTCCGCGTCAGGTGAGACGGCCACCGCTCTCAGCGAGGTAGCACGCCCCGCACAGCGACTCGTAGGTGACCTCGTGGCCGTCGATGGCGACCTGGTCGCCGTCGAAGACGAAGCGGCCGTCGATGGTCCGAGCGTTGAACACGGCCTTGCGCCCACACCGGCAGATCGTCTTGAGCTCCTCCAGCGAGTGCGCCACCTCGAGAAGACGCCGGCTGCCGGGGAACGCCATCGTCCGGAAGTCCGTCCGGATGCCGTAGGCGAGGACGGGCACCCCCTCGAGGATCGCGATGCGCAGCAGGTCGTCGACCTGGCGCGGCTCCAGGAACTGGACCTCGTCGACGAGCAGGCAGGCGATGTCGCTGCCCGTCGCCGCGCGGACGCGCGCCCGCTCGGCGCAGAACACCTCGAGCACGTCGTCGCCGGGAGCGAAGGCGACGTCGGCGGTGCGGGTGACGCCGAGCCGCGAGACGATCTGGTCATCGCCCTTGGTGTCGACGCGGGGCTTGGCGAGGACGACCCGCTGCCCGCGCTCCTCGTAGTTGTAGGCGGCCTGCAGCAGAGCCGTGCTCTTGCCGCTGTTCATCGCGCCGTAGCGGAAGTAGAGCTTCGCCACTACTGCAGGTAACCGTCTTCGGCGGCCCGTCGGATCAGCTCGGACTTCTTGCTCGCCGGGCGGTTCGCCTTGGCGTACTTCTCGCGGACCCGCCGGAGGTAGGTCTTGGCCGTCTCGTACTGCACGTTCATCTGCTGCGCCACCTCGTTGGTGCTGAAGCCGGAGACGTAGAGGCGGAACGCCTCGGACTCGCCCGCGCTCAGCTTCGGGCGGCTCTGGTTCGTCGCCCCGACGGGGAGGGGGCGCCAGTCCCGCTGCGGCGAGGCGTCGCGTGCGACGCCCATGACCTGACGAGCGGCGTCCATGACCTCGCGCATGGGCAGCGACTTCGACAGGAACGCCGAGGCTCCCGCCTCGAGCGCCCGCTCGCGGGATTCGCGCGTATCGAGGCTCGACAGCACGATGACCTTCGCGCCTGCGGCGCGGCAGGTCCGCACACGGGCCTCGATCGACACGGGCTCCTTCAACTGGAAGTCGAGGAACACCAGATCCGTGGGGAAGTTGTCGCTGTGGACCAGCTGCAGCCAGGTGTGCGCCGTGAGCACGAGGTCGAAGTCGAAGGCGTTGACGTTGATCCAGCTCGAGAGGCTGTCGAGCAGCACCTCGTGGTCGTCGAGGATGGCCAGTCGCACCCGACGCGTCGAGGGATCGTCGCCGGCCGGCCCCACGGTGCTCCACGACGGGGCCGCCGCGGGTCGCGAGAAGCCGGGACGGTGCGACGAGCGGTCGCTCGACTCAGTGCTGGTCATAAGAAAACCTTAGTGTCAGGTGAGGAGGGGTCACGTCGACGACGAGGTCGTCGTAGACCACCCGCAGGACGGCGAAGTAGGGTGCGAGCCGGTGTCGGATCGTGAGGTCGGATACGCGGGTGGCGACAGTCAGTCGGACGTCGACCCGCGCCTCCTCGGCTCGGAGGACGAGACGGATGTCGGAGGCGTCGACGACCCCCGTGTCGGCGAACGCCACGATCAGCGCCCGCAGGGCCGTGCGGTGGTCGTCGGCCATCTCGCCTGCGATGTGCGCCGGGTCGTCCACCGTGCCGCGTACGGCGACGGACGACGCCGTGAGCAGGTGCTCGAGCCAGCTGCGGTCGGCCTCGGCCACCATGGTGCCCCGCAGGGTCTCGGCGATGGTCCGGGCCCTCGCGCCGTCGTCGGCCGTCACCTCGCCGGACTCGATCAGGCGGGTGAAGAACGGCACGACGTCGCGGTTGAGGATCGTCACGCGGTCCTGCTGGACCGACCTCGCGATGCTGGCCCGGAGCCCGTCGGTGCTCTCGCGCCGATACGTCACCGCCCGTTCGACCCAGCGGTCGACCAGGGCGACGAACGTGCTGGAGAAGGTCGCCCCCGCCAGCGACAGGGCGAGGACGGGCGTGACGGCGACGACGACGTAGAGCCCGGTGGGGAGTCCGGCGGCGAACGACGGTCCCTCGGCGGCGATCACGCCGCCCACGACGACCGCGAGGGCGACGCCGACGATCGCGATCTCGCGACCGGGGCGGTAGGGAGCCAGCCCGAGCACGAGCACGCCGATCGCGACGGGGACCCAGTCGTCGCGCACCAGCGAGTTGTGGCCCGCGGTCGACGCACCCGAGAGCACGGCCGATCCGGCGAGGAGCACCGTCATGACGACCACGTACCTCCGGCGGAAGGGGGCGCGGGAGGGGCGGGAGACCACGACGAGGATGACTCCGGCCGCCATCAGCGCCGCCAGGGCGCCGACGGCCACCGGCCAGGACACGACGTCGTCACGGGAGACGGTCGTGAGGACGACGGCGTAGACGCCGGCCGCGACGCTCGCGAGCAGCGTCAGAGGACCGGCGCTCAGCGCACCCAGCGGATCGACCTGCTGAGGCGTGCGCTCACGGCGCCTCACGCCGCTCCCTCGACGCGGACGGGCCCCGTGCCGAGATCGCGTCCGGTGACATCTCGCGGCGCAGGAGGCTCCGGGGTCGCGTCGACCGCGACGCGGATGACGACGCTCGTGCCGCTGCCCGGCGACGACCAGATCTGCACGGAGCCGCCGACGCGCTCCATACGGGCCTGCACCGAGTTCTTGAGCCCCAGCCGGTCGGCCCCGGTCGTCTGCGGATCGAACCCGACCCCGTCGTCGATGACCATGACCGACACGTCGCCGCCGTCGCCGTAGACGACCACCTCGGCCCGCGTGGTGCCGCTGTGCCGCTCGACGTTGACGAGGCACTGCGCCACGGCGAGACCGAGGGCCTGCTCCTGATCGGGACGGAGGCGGGCCACGGCGCTCACGTCGCCGGTCACGCCGACCTCGAGGCCCGAATCGCGCGCCGACTCCACCGCGACGGCGAGCTCGCTGCGGTGCCAGTCGCGAGCGCTGCCCTCGGCGGCGCGTCCGGCCAGCCACTCGCGGCCGACGAGGGTCTCGAGATCCCGCGACATGGCGCTCGCCACCCGCGGATCGAGAGGCCCGGGTGCGCTGGTGGCGACGGCGGCCAGGTGGCTGAGGACGGTGTCGTGCAGCAGGGCGGCCGCCTGCTGCTCGATGTCGTGACGGATGCCCTGCATCTGCTGGTCGAGCGCGGCGCGGTGGAGGCTCGGCTGGGCCCGGCGGGCACGATCGCGGGCCACGATGCCCCAGCCGACCGTGACGACGACCAGGACGTACGCCATTCCGGTGGCCACGTCGAACCGGGACGCCTGGCCGGTCTGCCAGGTCGCCGCCTGGGTGCCCACCTCGCCGAGGACGAACGCGATGGTCGCCCACAGCAGGCCCAGTCGCGGCTGCCGCCCACTGCCGCCGACCATGATCAGCGCGATCTTCGGCAGCGACAGCGAGAACGCGTCGGACGACTGCACGGCCGGCACCTGCGCGAGGAGCGTGATGGCGTACCAGTACGTCCCGGCCGAGCCGATCGCGAGATAGGCGGCGATGGACGTCGCCGTGCGTCGCCTCTCGACGACGACGATGAGGGCGATCATGGTCGCCACGGCCACGAGGGCGGGCCAGAGGATGTACCCGGGGCGGGTCGCCTGATTGATGAGCAGCACCAGTGACGCGCTGCCCAGCATGACGCAGGCGATGACGTGACAGGCTCGCGCGACGGCACGGCCGGTGCTCTGCGGAGCCAGGTGAGCCGGGAGGCCGAGAAGCATGCGGCCTCTTTCTCGTCGATGGGCGGGCAGATAGAAGTATGCCTGAACATGGACTTTCGGTGTACCCCGTTATCGGGGGGATGAGCCGGGAACGGCCTTCCACCCGGCGCTTTTGTGCCCCGATCGACCTCTGGACGCGCTCGAGGGTCGTCAGAAGAGCCGAGGATGCGCGGTGCGCGAACCGCCCGGGAGCTCGGCCGACAGCAGGGCCCGGCCCGCGACGCCCTCCGCGCGGTCGCCCAGCGCGTCGTGCACGCGCGATCGGGTCGATCCCGTCGCCGGATCGGCGCGACCCCGCTCGAGGCCGTACTCGGCCAGCAGGGGCCGCAGGCGCGCCGCCAGCCACTTGCGATAACCCGTGGGCGCGTAGGTGCCGCGGGCGAAGAGATCGGCGTATCGCTCGACCACGTCCGGTCGCTCGCGACCCAGCCAGGCGAAGAACCACTCTTTGACGCCCGGCTTGAGGTGGAGCGCGCTGTACATGACGCTGGTCGCCCCCGAGTCGCGGACCGCCGCCAGGGCCGTTCGGAGATGGTCGACGCCGTCGGTCAGATACGGCAGGACCGGCATCATGAAGACGGAGACGTCGAGACCGAGGTCGCGAGCCGCTCGGACGGTCGCCAGGCGCGCCGCGGTGGTCGGGGTGCCCGGCTCGAGGGACTGCTGCAGCTCGTCGTCGTAGACGGCGATGGACATGGCGATGTCGACCGGTACGTGCTGGGCGGCCTCGGCCAGGAGCGGCAGGTCACGACGGAGGAGCGTGCCCTTGGTCAGGATGCTGAACGGAGTCCCCGAGTCGGCCAGGGCCGCGATGATGCCCGGCATGAGCCGGTAGCGACCCTCGGCCCGCTGATACGGGTCGGTGTTCGTGCCGAGGGCGACCGGCGCGTTCTGCCACGACGGCCGGCGCAGCTCACGGGAGAGGACCTCGGCGACGTTGACCTTGACGACGATCTGGCGATCGAAGTCGTCACCGCCGTCGAGATCGAGGTACTCGTGGGTGGGGCGGGCGAAGCAGTAGACGCAGGCGTGGCTGCAGCCGCGGTACGGATTGATCGTCCAGCCGAAGGGGAGCGCCGAATCGCCGCCCGGCACGCGATTCAGCGCGCTCTTGGCGAGGATCTCGTGGAAGGTGACGCCGGCGAACTCAGGCGTCGTGACCGACCGGACCACCGAGGAGAGCTTCGCCAACGGAGGGAGCGCGGCGTCGCTCTCGACGTCGACTCCCTGCCCGCTCCACCGCATGCCTCATTCGAACACACGTTCGATGCCGAGTCAAATGAGTCCGGAACGCGGAGTGGTCAGGAGCGGATGCCCAGCGCCTCCGCGGTCGCGCCCAGGGTCGCCGCGGCCCGGGCCTCGTCCGCCGCGAGGGGCGAGCCGTAGCTCGGGATCATGCGTCGGAGGGTGGGCTCCCAGTCGGTCATCCGCGAGGGGAAGCATCGACCCAGCACGTCGAGCATGATCGGCACGGCCGTCGACGCCCCGGGCGACGCGCCGAGGAGGCCGGCGATGGAGCCGTCGGCGGCGGAGACGACCTCGGTGCCGAACTGCAGCACGCCGCCCTTCTTCGCATCCTTCTTGATCACCTGGACCCGCTGCCCCGCCGTGATCCGGTACCAGTCCTTCGGGTCGGCGTCGGGGACGAACTCGCGCAGCGCCTCGAACTTCGTCGCCTTGCTGGCCGCCAGCTGGCCCACGAGGTACTTCACCAACGAGAGGTTGGCCAGGCCGGCACGGATCATCGGGTAGAGGTTGTGCGGCCTGATCGACGCGAAGAGGTCGAACCACGAACCGCTCTTGAGGAACTTCGGGCTGAACCCCGCATAGGGTCCGAACATGAGACTGGCCCGCCCGTCGACGACGCGGGTGTCGAGGTGCGGGACCGACATCGGCGGCGAGCCCACGGCCGCCTTGCCGTAGACCTTCGCCTGATGGCGGGCCACGATGGCCGGGTCGTCGGTGCGGAGGAACTCCCCGCTGACGGGGAACCCGCCGAAACCCTCGATCTCTCGGATCCCCGACTTCTGCAGGAGGTTCAGGGCTCCCCCGCCGGCCCCGACGAACACGAACGAGGCCTCGATCTCGACGGGTGCGCCGCCGGAGGGTCGCGCGGAGATGATCCATCCACCGCCCGGTCGGCGCGTGAGACCGGTGACCCGGTGACCGAGACTCAGCTCGGCGCCGCCGGCGGTGAGGTCGTCCATGAGGAGGCGCGTGAGACTCCCGAAGTCGACGTCCGTTCCGGCGGCGATGCGCGTCGCGGCGATCGGCTGCCCGAGAGGCCGCTGGGACGTCAGGAGGGGCGCCCACTCGGCGATCCTCTCGCGGTCGGTGCTGAACTCGAGACCCTGGAAGAGCGGGTGCCCGCGGAGGGCCTCGAACCGCTTGCGGAGGTACTCGACGTTCGCGTCGCCCCAGACGAAGCTCATGTGCGGACTGGAGTTGATGAAGGCGGAGGGCTCCGGAAGGGAGCCCTCGGCGACGAGGAACGACCAGAACTGCCGCGAGACCTGGAACTGCTCGTTGACCTTGACGGCGCTGCTCGTGTCGATCGTGCCGTCGGCCCGCTCGGGCGTGTAGTTCAGCTCGCAGAGTGCCGAATGACCCGTGCCGGCGTTGTTCCAGGGGTTGCTCGACTCGAGCGCCACGTCGTCCAGCGCCTCGAGGATCCGGATGGTCCAGTCGGGTTCGAGCTGCTTGATCATGGCGCCCAGCGTGGCGCTCATGACGCCACCGCCGATGAGGGCCACGTCGACGGGCTTCTTCGCATCGTTCACGAGCGCCAGTCTAAGCCCCGGCCCTCGTCGGGCCACCGGAGCCCTCGGCGGGGTGTCTCGATGTCGAGACAGCCCGCCGGGAGCCGGGATGCACGTCAGGCGCTGAGCGAGGCCGCTCGGTCGGCGGCGACGATCTCGGCGATCTGCACGGCGTTCAGCGCCGCTCCCTTGCGGAGGTTGTCGTTGCTGATGAAGAGGGCCAGCCCGCGGTTGCCGGGCACGCCCTCGTCCTGGCGGATGCGCCCGACGTAGCTCGGGTCCGAGCCGGCGGCCTGGAGCGGGGTGGGGACGTCGGTCAGCACGACGCCGGGGGCGTCGGCCAGCAGCTCCTTCGCCCGGGCGGCGGTCAGCTCGGTCGAGAACTCGGCGTTGATCGACAGCGAGTGACCCGTCAGGACGGGGACCCGGACGCACGTGCCGCTGACGAGCAGCTCGGGGCGCTCGAGGATCTTGCGGCTCTCGTTGCGCAGCTTCTTCTCTTCGTCGGTCTCGTCGAGACCGTCGTCGACGAGGGAGCCGGCCAGCGGGATGACGTCGAACGCGATGGGTCGCACGTACACCTGCGGGTCGGGCATCGTCACAGCGGATCCGTCGTGCACGAGCGCCTCGGCACCCTGCTCGAGGGCGGCCTTCGTCTGACCGATGAGCTCGTCCGCGCCCTTGAGCCCGCTGCCCGAGACCGCCTGGTAGGTGCTGACGATCAGTCGCTCGAGACCGGCCTCGGTGTCGAGGACCTTGAGCACCGGCATCGCGGCCATCGTGGTGCAGTTCGGGTTCGCGACGATGCCCTTGACGGCCTCGCCGATCGCGTGCGGGTTGACCTCGCTCACGACGAGGGGCACCTCGGGGTCCATCCGCCAGGCGCTCGAGTTGTCGATGACGAGGGCGCCGGCCGCGGCGAAGCGGGGAGCGTGGGCCCGCGAGCCGGTGGCGCCGGCCGAGAAGAGCGCGATGTCGAGTCCCGTCGGATCGGCGGTCTCGATGTCCTCGACGACGACGTCGGCGCCGCGGAACGGCAGGGTGGTGCCGGCCGAGCGGGCCGTCGCGAAGAAGCGGATCTCCGAGAGCGGGAAGTCCCGCTCGTCGAGGAGCCGCCTCATGACCTTGCCGACCTGACCGGTCGCGCCGACCACGCCGACGCGCAGACCTTCAGCCATCGTTGTCTCCTGGGGTGTCTCGGTGGTGCCGTGGGAAGGGGATCAGGAGGTGCGGTGCGGGCCGCGCCGCGCCTCCTCGGTCATCGACGGGTCGTGTCAGCGGCCGGTGCCGGCGTGGACGACGGCCTCGACGTCGCCGTCGAGCCCGAACGCCGTGTGGACCACGCGGAGCGCGTCGTTGAGGGTGTCGGCCCGGGTGACGACCGAGATGCGGATCTCGCTGGTGGAGATCATCTCGATGTTGATGCCGGCCTCGAACAGCGCGGTGAACAGCTGCGCGGAGACCCCGGCGTTGGTGCGCATGCCGGCGCCGACCAGGGCGAGCTTGCCGATCTGGTCGTCGTACTGCAGCGACTCGAAGCCGCTCTCGGCGCGCTCGGACTCGAGGGCCTGCAGCACGACGGCGCCCTCCGACTTCGGAAGCGTGAACGATATGTCGGTGCGACTGGTGGACGCGGCCGAGATGTTCTGGACGATCATGTCGATGTTCGCCCCGGTCTTCGCGACCGTCCGGAAGATCTGAGCGGCCTTGCCGGGCACGTCGGGGACGCCGACGACGGTGATCTTGCCCTCGCTGAGGTCACCGGCGACACCGCTGATGATGGGCTCTTCCACGTTCTCTCCCTCTTTCGGGTTGACGACCAGGGTTCCCTCGTTGTTGTTGAACGACGAGCGGACGTGCAGGGTGACGCCGTGACGTCTCGCGTACTCGACGGCGCGGATGTAGAGCACCTTCGACCCCGCGGCCGCCAGCTCGAGCATCTCCTCGCTGGTGACGCGGTCGAGCTTGCGGGCCTTGGGCACGACGCGGGGGTCGGCGGTGAAGATGCCGTCGACGTCGGTGTAGATCTCGCAGACGTCGGCGTCGAGGGCGGCGGCGAGGGCCACCGCGGTGGTGTCGGAGCCGCCGCGGCCGAGGGTGGTGATGTCGCCGGTGCTGCGGTTGAAGCCCTGGAAGCCCGCGACGATGGCGACGTAGCCGGCGTCGAGGGCGTCACGGATGCGCTTCGGCGTGACGTCGACGATGCGCGCCTTGCCGTGCTGGGCGTCGGTGATCATGCCCGCCTGGCTGCCGGTGTACGACCGCGCCTCGACGCCCAGGCTGCGGATCGCCATCGCGAGCAGCGCCATGCTGATGCGCTCACCGGCGGTGAGGAGCATGTCGAGCTCGCGTCCGCCGGGGATGGGCGCGACCTCGCTGGCGAGGTCGAGCAGCTCGTCGGTCGTGTCGCCCATGGCGCTGACCGCGACGACGACGTCGTTCCCCGCCTTGCGGGTCTCGACGATCCGTTTCGCGACGCGCTTGATGCTCTCGGCGTCGGCGACGGACGACCCGCCGAATTTCTGCACGATCAAGCTCACGGTGACTCCAGGAGAGGGGGACGGCGGTCGGATCGACGACGCGCCTGCGTCCGCCGATTCTATTCGGTGCCGAACGCGTGTGACGCACCGCTGCAGCGGCGCCATGGCAGGACGGGCGGCGCCTCCTCCGCTCCCCTACGGTGGGCACATGCCCGAAGCCACCGAAGACGCCCGACGCACGACGAGCCGCCTGCAGAACAGCCGCGCCCTGACGACCCTCGCGCGGGTCGGGTTCGGCATGAACGGCGTGCTGCACATCCTGATCGGGGTCATCGCCCTGCGGGTCGCCTTCGGCGGCGGCGGCGAGGCCGACCAGGGAGGCGCGCTCGGGGAGCTCGCGTCGCGTCCCGGCGGTCAGGCGCTGCTGTGGGTCATCGTCGTGGGGCTGTGGGCGCTCGGCGTGTTCCAGATCCTCGAGGCGGCGCTCGTGCGCGGGTCCGACAAGGAGGACTGGGCGGAGCGGGTCAAGGAGGGCGGCAAGGGGGTCGCCTACCTGGCGGTGGGCTTCACCGCCTTCACCTTCGCTCGCGGCGGGTCGAGCGACAGCTCGGATCAGACGGAGTCGCTGAGCGCGGGTCTGCTGGCGACGCCGGGCGGTGTGGTGCTGCTCGTGGTGCTCGCTCTCGCGATCGTGGCGATCGGCGGCTACTTCGTGGTCAAGGGCGCTCGCCAGAGGTTCCGCGAGGATCTCGTCGTGCCGTCGGGCAGCGCCGGACGCGTGACGGTCGCCTTCGGGGTCGTGGGCTACGTCGCGAAGGGGATCGCCCTGATCGTCGTGGGCGTCCTGTTCGGGGTCGCGGCGGTGCAGGCCGATCCGGACGAGGCGTCCGGTCTCGACGGGGCCTTGAAGGCCCTGGCCGAGCTGCCCTTCGGCACGGCGGTCTTGACCGCGGTGGCCGTCGGCCTGATCGCGTTCGGTCTCTACAGCTTCGTCCGGGCGCGCCGCGCGCGACTCTGACGGTCTCTATTCGGAGACGAGTCGGCGACCCTCGAAGGCCCGGCCGAGGGTGACCTCGTCGGCGTATTCGAGATCGCCGCCGACGGGCAGCCCGGAGGCGAGACGGGTGACCCGCAGCCCGAACGGAGCGAGCATGCGCGACAGGTAGGTCGCAGTGGCTTCGCCTTCGAGGTTGGGGTCGGTCGCGATGATGACCTCCTGCACGGTGTCGTCGGCCAGACGCTGCACGAGCTGTCGGATGCGCAGGTCGTCGGGGCCGATGCCGTCGATGGGGCTGATCGCCCCACCCAGCACGTGGTACAGGCCGCGGAACTCGCGGGTGCGCTCGATCGCCTGCACGTCTTTGGCTTCTTCGACGACGCAGATGGTGGCCGGCGACCGGCGCGGGTCGCGGCAGATGGCGCAGGTGTCCTGTTCGGTGACGTTGCCGCAGATCTCGCAGAAGCGGACCTTGGTCTTGACGTCGACGAGCAGCTCGGAGAGACGTGTGGTGTCGAAGTTCTCGCTCTGGAGGATGTGGAACGCGATGCGCTGCGCGGACTTCGGACCGATGCCCGGCAGTCTGCCGAACTCGTCGATCAGCTCTTGGACGATGCCCTCGTACACGACTACTCGCTTCTCTGAGGCGTGACGCGGGGCGCGATCGTCTCTTCTTCGATGAACTGGGCGTTGAGGATCTCGCGGACGACGGCTTCGCCGTAGCGGGAGTTGGCGGGGATGCCCCGGCGCGGGTCGCCCGCGGCGACACGACGGTCGGGAGCCGAGACGGAGGCGCCGGACGGGGCCGCGGAACCGGACGGGGCCGCCGCGGGCCGGCTGGAGGCGACGGGCTCGGACGCGGGCGCGGCGTCGAGCGGCGGTGCTCCCCCGTCGGGTTCTTCGGTGATGTGCTCGGGTTCGTCGGGCTCCGGCGGCGCGGCCTGCGGGATCGCCGCGACGTCCCACCCGGTGACGGGCGTGGGGGCTGCGGCGGGCGCGGAGCCCGGAGCAGCTGAGGAGCCGGCTGCCGGCGCGTGCTGACGCGGCCCCGTCGGCGGAACCGGCGCGGTCGTCGGTCGCCGAGCGGGCGCTGGGTCGGCCGGTTCGGGTTCGCGTGCGGCGGCGGTCGACGGGGGCGCGGGCGCCGGGTCGGTGGAGACGGCGGGCGTCGCGGCCGCCGGGGGCGCGTCGACCGCTTCACGGGCGGGGGCGGTCGGTCGGGTCGGAGCGCCCTCGACACGGGCGATGTACTTGACGGTGACGCCCAGCACGCTCTGGATCGCGCGACGGAGGTGCTCGCTGACTCCCTCGCCAGCACCCTGCGGCTTCTTGAAGTTCTCGACGTCGCTGGCGCTCGGGAAGGTGAGGGTGAGGACGTCGTCGGCGTAGGCCTGCACGGTCGCGGTGACGACGACCATCCAGGCGGTGCGTCGGGCCTTCTCGACCACTTCGACGATCTCGGGCCAGCTGTCGCGCATCTGCTGGAGAGTGACCGGCGCCACCGAGGTCGCCCGTTCGTCGGGGTCGGCGGGGACGCCGTCGGTCACGGGGGGCGTCTGGGCCCAGGCGGCGGAGTGGGCGGCCGCCGGAGCCGCGGGTGGTGTGGCGGCGCCCCAGGCCGCTGACGCGGTCGCGGCCACCGCGCCGGGTGCCGACTCGGGTGCTGCCGGGGTCTCGACCGTCGCCGCAGGAGACGACGTCGCGGGAGGCGCGGTGACGGCGACCGCCGGAGCCCGGGTCGGGCTCGGCTCGGCCCGGGTCGGCGTGGACGCGGGCGACGGCGCACCGACGGAGGTCTGCGGGCCGGGGCTCGACGAGACGGCGCCGTCGACGCCCACGCGCCGCTCGAGTCGTTCGACTCGGGCCAGGGCGCCCCGCTCGGTCTCGTCGGCCTCGGGGACGAGCACCCGGGCGATCATCAGCTCGAGGTGGAGCCGAGGCGACGTCGCCCCCGTCATGTCGGTGAGAGCGCGGTTGACGACGTCGGCGGAGCGGGAGAGCTCGGCGGCGCCGAACGAGCGGGCCTGGTGCAGCAGCCGATCGAGCTCGTCGGCGGTGATGCCCCGCAGCACGGCCGAGGCCCCCTCGGCGGTCGCCCCGACGACGATGAGGTCGCGGAGTCTCTCGAGGAGGTCTTCGACGAAGCGACGCGGGTCTTGACCGGTCTGCACGACCCGGTCGACCGCGGCGAAGGCGGCGGCGCCGTCGCGCGCGCCGAGCGCCTCGACGACCTCGTCGAGGAGCGAGGCGTGCGTGTAGCCGAGGAGCGCCACGGCACGCTCGTACTCGATGCCGCTGTCTTCGCTGCCGGCCATCAGCTGGTCGAGCAGCGACAGGGTGTCTCGGACGGAGCCGCCGCCGGCGCGGACGACGAGGGGCAGGACGCCGGGCGCGGCGTCGACCTGCTCGGTCGCGCTGAGCTGCTGCACGTAGTCGAGCATCTGCGCCGGCGGGACGAGACGGAAGGGATAGTGGTGCGTGCGCGACCGGATCGTGCCGATGACCTTGTCGGGCTCGGTCGTCGCGAAGATGAACTTGACGTGCTCCGGTGGCTCTTCGACGACCTTGAGCAGCGCGTTGAAGCCCTGCGGCGTGACCATGTGGGCCTCGTCGAGGATGAAGATCTTGAATCGGTCGCGCGCCGGAGCGAAGATGGCGCGGTCGCGGATGTCGCGGGCGTCGTCGACGCCGTTGTGACTCGCCGCGTCGATCTCGATGACGTCGAGCGATCCGCCGCCGTCGCGGGCGAGTTCGACGCACGAGGGGCAGACGCCGCACGGGGTGTCGGTCGGGCCCTCGGCGCAGTTGAGGCACCGCGCGAGGATCCGCGCCGACGTCGTCTTGCCGCAGCCGCGAGGGCCGCTGAAGAGATAGGCGTGGTTCACGCGGTTCGTGCGGAGGGCCGTCCGCAGAGGATCGGTCACCTGCGTCTGACCGATGAGTTCGGCGAAGTTCTCTGGCCGGTAACGGCGATACAAGGCGGTGACCACGGGACCAGAGTAGCCGGGGCCACCGACAGCGGACGACTCGCGAGAGGGCCCCGTCCGCAGCTGCGGACGGGGCCCTCCTTCGGTGGACGTCGACGGCGCGGGTGGTGAGCCCGCGCCGTCATCGGCTACCGGATCCGACGCATCGTCGTCCCGATCCTGCTGCGGCGACGGGAGGCCAGCAGCATCCCGAGGCCGAGCACGAGGATGCCCAGACCGGAGGCCGCCCAGGGCAGGGCGTCCAGTCCCGTGTAGGCGAGCGTGGGACCGCCGGCGCTGGGGCTTCCGCCCGCTCCGACGACGCCACCCGCACCTCCATCCGTTCCGACCCCGCCGGCCTCGTCAGCCGAGGCGACGACGACGAACTGGGTGGTGTCGTTCTCCGGCAGCACCGTCGAGGACTCGCTGCCGGTCAACTCGACCCGGTGCAGACCCAGCTCGAAGTCGGCGGCGACGGTGAACGTGAACGTGACCGTCCCGTTCTCGTCCGCGATCTGCGCCCCGAGAGGCAACGGCGTCGAACGGATCACGGCGTCGACCTTCTCACCGGGGATGAAGTCGGTGCCGTAGACCGTCTGGACGACTCCGTCACCGCGGACGATGCGCTCGATCTGCACCGTGGAGGTGGTGATCTCCTGGTTGCCGGGGAGCGTGTCGGGCGTGGTGCCCGCCGTGTCGCTCGCCGAGGTGTCGGTGCCGGCGGTGTCGGTGGCGGTCACGTCGGTGGCGGTCACGTCGGTGGCCGTCACGTCGGTGGCGGTCACATCCGTGGCCGTCACGTCCGTGGCCGTCACGTCCGTGGCCGTCACGTCGGTGGCGGTCGCGTCAGTCGCGGTCACGTCCGTGGCCGTCACATCGGTGGCGGTCGCGTCAGTCGCGGTCACGTCCGTGGCCGTCACATCGGTGGCCGTCACGTCAGTGGCGGTGACATCCGTGCCGGTCACATCGGTGGCCGCGGTCACATCCGTGCCCGTCACATCGGTGCCCGTCACGTCAGTGCCCGTCACGTCCGTTCCCGCCACGTCAGTGCCCATCACGTCCGTTCCCGCCACGTCAGTGCCGGTCACGTCGGTGCCGGTGACATCGGTTGCGGCGGTGACATCCGTGCCAGTCACGTCAGTGCCAGTCACGTCAGTGCCAGTCACGTCGGTGCCGGTCGCGTCAGTGCCGGTCACGTCGGTGGCGGCAGTCACGTCCGTGCTGGTCACGTCAGTGCCGGTCACGTCGGTGCCGGTCACGTCGGTGCCGGTGACATCGGTGGCTGCGGTGACATCCGTGCCAGTCATGTCGGTGCCCGTCACGTCGGTGGCGGCGGTCACGTCCGTGCCGGTCACGTCAGTACCAGTCACGTCAGTGGCGGCAGTCACGTCAGTGCCCGTCACGTCGGTGGCGGCAGTCACGTCGGTGCCGGTGACATCGGTGGCTGCGGTGACATCCGTGCCCGTCACGTCGGTGCCCGTCACGTCGGTGGCGGCAGTCACGTCAGTGCCCGTCATGTCGGTGCCGGTGACATCGGTGGCTGCGGTGACATCCGTGCCCGTCACGTCGGTGCCCGTCACGTCGGTGGCGGCAGTCACGTCAGTGCCCGTCATGTCGGTGCCGGTGACATCGGTGGCTGCGGTGACATCCGTGCCCGTCACGTCGGTGCCCGTCACGTCGGTGGCGGCAGTCACGTCAGTGCCCGTCATGTCGGTGCCGGTGACATCGGTCGCTGCGGTGACATCCGTGCCAGTCACGTCGGTGGCGGCGGTCACGTCAGTTCCCGTCACGTCCGTTCCCGTCACGTCAGTGCCGGTCACGTCGGTGCCGGTGACATCGGTGGCGGCGGTCACGTCCGTGCCAGTCACGTCGGTGCCAGTCACGTCGGTGGCGGCGGTCACGTCCGTGCCCGTCACGTCAGTGGCGGCAGTCACGTCAGTGGCGGCAGTCACGTCAGTGGCGGCAGTCACGTCAGTGCCCGTCACGTCCGTTCCCGTCACGTCAGTACCGGTGACATCGGTGGCTGCGGTGACATCCGTGCCAGTCACGTCGGTGCCCGTCACGTCGGTGCCGGTGACATCGGTGGCTGCGGTGACATCCGTGCCAGTCACGTCGGTGGCGGCAGTCACGTCAGTGCCCGTCACGTCCGTGCCCGTCACGTCGGTGCCGGTGACATCGGTGGCTGCGGTGACATCCGTGCCGGTCACGTCGGTGGCGGCAGTCACGTCAGTGCCCGTCACGTCAGTACCCGTCACGTCGGTGCCGGTCACATCGGTGGCTGCGGTGACATCCGTGCCAGTCACGTCGGTGGCGGCAGTCACGTCAGTGCCCGTCACGTCCGTGCCGGTGACATCGGTGGCTGCGGTGACATCCGTGCCGGTCACGTCAGTACCCGTCACGTCAGTCGCGGCAGTCACGTCAATGCCCGTCACGTCGGTGCCCGTCACGTCAGTGCCCGTCACGTCGGTGCCCGTCACATCGGTGGCGGCGGTGACATCCGTGCCAGTCACATCGGTGCCGGTCACATCGGTGGCGGCGGTGACATCGGTGCCAGTCACGTCGGTGCCAGTCACGTCGGTGCCAGTCACGTCAGTCGCGGCAGTCACATCAGTGCCCGTCACGTCCGTCGCGGCAGTCACGTCCGTGGCGGCGGTCACGTCCGTGCCAGTCACGTCAGTGCCGGTCACATCGGTGGCTGCGGTGACATCCGTGCCCGTCACGTCCGTCGCCGCGGTCACATCCGTACCCGTGACGTCAGTGGCGCCCGTCACGTCGGTGGCTGCGGTCACGTCCGTGCCCGTCACGTCGGTGGCGGCGGTCACGTCGGTGCCGGTCACGTCGGTGCCCGTAACGTCGCTGCCGCCGTCATCGGCCCGGACCAGGAGGGTGACCGAGTCGCCGGGCGCGAAGGGCGAGCCGCCGATCGACTGCTCGGCCGTGATCAGGTAGTCGCCGATCCCGACGTCGGCGACCGTGGTCGTCCACTCCCCGTCCTCGGCCGAAGCCGGGATCTCGCGGGCCGGCAGATCGCCGAACGTCACCCGCACGGTCGCGCCGGGCTCGGCCGATCCGCTGACGATGACGTCGGTCGTGTCGGTCGACGTCGGAACGATGACCGGTGCCGCCCCGTCGGGCGTCTCGATGACGACCGGATCGGTCAGACGCACGTCGATGAGGATCGTGACGGGAGCGGAGGGCTCTCCCCCGCCGGCCGGAGTCTGAGTCGCGCTCACCGTCTGGCCGAGACCCACGACGACGTCGTCGACGGGAACGGACCAGACGCCGTCCTCGTCCGCCGTCGTCTGAGCGATCGCGTCGCCGATCGTGACGTCGATCACGGCGCCGGGTGCAGCGAGACCGCCCACCGTCACCGTCGTCGTCGGCGCCGGGGCGAAGACGAGGAAATCGTCGCCGTCACCGGGAGCGTTGATCGTGAGGGCGTCGAGAGCCTGGGCGTTGACCGTGGAGCTCGCCAGGTCGATCACCGCACCCGACTGTCCGACCGTGCCGGGCAGCAGCGCGAGTCGCAGTGCCCGCACGGTCGAGGCGCCGGTGTCGGTTCCGTTCGGGTCGCGGAAGCCGGGTCCCGTCTGCGAGTTGACCCGCACGGAGACGATGCCGTTCACGACGTCGAGCAGCGGGCTGAGGACATCGCCGACCGCTCCGGTGAGCGACCCCAGGTCCGATGCGACGGCCGCGAGGGCTTCGCCGCCGATGACCGGCTCGAGCACCGGACGCGTGACCGAGGGGACGGTGCTCTCGACGACCGTCTCGACAGCGCCCCGCAACCCGTCGAGGATGCCTCGGACAGGCGACAGGAGCAACTCGACCGCGGGGTTCGCGTTCGGCAGGGGCGTGACGACCGCCGTCGCCTCGGGCGCCACCTGGCTGGTGCCCGCGAGGGCGCCGAGGGTGGTGTCGAGCGTGACGACGACGGTGGCGACGTCTGCCGTCACGGTGGGCCCCGTGATGGGGACGGAGACCGTCACCGCGGGCGTGGTCGTCACGACGACCGTCGCCTCGGTCGTGTCGAGGGCTCCGGTGATCGCGGTGTCCAGCGCCTCGGGCAGCGTCGTCTCGAAGATGCCGTCGAGGGCCGTCTGGAGCTCGCCGGCGACCACTTCGCCCGACAGCAGCTCGGTGTTGGGCCCGAGGCCGTTGAGCGTCTGCAGCTCGGCGACGTCGACGATGACATCACCGGTCGAGAGGTCGATCGACACGGGACCGTTGGTCAGCGGTGCTCCCAGCACCGGGGCCGTGGCCGTCGCGAGATCGACGTCGGCGGTGACGCTGGCCGTCGTGTTCCGCAGCGTCACGACGCCGAGGGGGGCCAGCGTGGTCTGCAACGGCGTCAGCACGGCTCCCTGCACGATCGCCGGCAGACTGCCGGTCGCCGTGCCGAGGTCGGAGTCGAGCGAGGTGATCGTCTCGGTCAGATCGGCGCTGAGGGCGGCGACGGCCGGGCTGTGCAGCGTGAGGCGCGCACCGTCGACCTGGTACTCGCTGGCGACGCTGTAGCCGTCGGCCGTCCGGGTCGCCGTCGCGCTCGACGAGAGCGCACCGAGCTCGAGCGACAACTCGTCCGCGAGCCCCGACAGCTGCGCCTCCGAGAGGAACCGCGTGAGATCGAGCGAGGCCTGCTGCGCCGGCGACCCGTCGCCGACCCGGATGGCGCCGCTCTCGGTGATGAGACCCGAGGCGGCCGTGCTGCCCGTCGGGGTGGCCGCGCCGTACTGCGACGTGGCTCCGAGCTCGAGGAGCGGGTTGGCGCCGAAGAGCTCGACGTCGCCCGTCAACCTGAGGGCCTGCAGCGCGGTGAGGTCGAGGGGGTTCTCGACCGGCTCGGTCGCCGTCCCCGAGTAGGCCGAGTAGGCGCCCTTCAGGTCGGCGAGCGTGTCGACGTCGACGATGCCGCTGCCGCTGAGGAACAGCCCCTCCGCCTCGGTGACGTCCGGCGGAGCCGCCTGGGCGGGGACGACGGTCGCCGTGGCGACGAGCGTCCCCACGGCCAGGGCCGCCCCCCAGATTCCGATCGACCCCACGGGGCCGCGTCGCTTGATTCGTTGCACGGGTGCCTCTTCCTGGCGGGCGCGAGCCCGCCGCCTGATCCGACTCCCCCGGTGGTTGGCCGGGGGTGTGCTGTGGTGCTGTGTCTCGTCGTGCCGTCGCTCCGCTAGGTGATCGCGGGCGACGTCCGATCGCTCGGCGCACCTTCGGGCAGCTCGCCGATCCCTCCCCTCGAACTCGAGAGACGGGCCCGCACGACCCCGACGCGGGCGGCGACGAAGGCCGCGGCGCGCTGGAAGGTGACCGTGCGGATGAAGATCATGTCGGCCGCGAGCATCGCGAGCGAGAAGAGCGGCAGCCCCATGAAGAGACCGATGCCGATGTGCATGGCGCTCACTCCGAGCAGTCCGACGACGCGGGTCCATCGGCGGAGGAGGAGGAACGGGAAGAACAGCTGCACGGCGACGGCGAACCACGTGGCGAACGCCACCAGCACGCCGTTGGCGGTCAGCAGACCGCTGAGAGCCGGCCACGGCGCGAAGCGGTCCACGTGCAGCGGGTAGTAGATCGCCGTCCCGTCGCGCCAGAGCTCGCCCTGCACCTTCGACAGACCCGCGATGACGTACACGACGAACAGTTGCCCCGCGACGGCCACCAGGGCCGCGTTGTGCAGCAGGGTCGGCACCCAGCCCGCCTCGGCGCGCACCCGGGCGATCAGATGCGATCGGGACCCGACGGCCTTGTGGCCCCGCGCCTCCCGACGTCCCCTCCGACGGGCGTCGAGCGACCAGACCCGCGACAGGTCGGCGAAGCAGAAGTAGAAGAGGAACAGCCGGACCGCGTTGTCGGTCTGATCGACCGCGATCGGGTTCGACGCGGTGAGGCTGGCGTACAGCCAGAGCGTGACGACGGCTGCGATCCGCCCGTGCCAGCCGACGAGGAGCGCCAGGGCCGACACCCCCAACGCGACGTAGCCGAACCAGAACGCCGGGCCGCCGGCCTGGGCCGCGGCGAACACCACGAACGGGAACCCCCAGTCCGACGATCGGCTCAGCGAGGCGGACCAGTCGGAGGCTCCGCCCCAGGTGTACGACGCCGTGCTCGCGTTGGCCAGCACGAAGAGCAGGATGCCGAGCCCGGTGATGATCCGGGCCGCGGCGACCCCGTACAACGCCTTCTCACCGTCGAGGAACCACCAGTCGAGCCGGCCGACGAGCCGCACCCAGGAGGCGCGGGTCACCTCCCCGACGGCGCTCACGAGCGTCCTCCGCGCCCGTACAGCACGTCGACGGCACCCTGGTCGAGGGTCGAATCGGGCAGCGGCGAGCGCCACCCCGTCGTCACGAATCGGAACTCGGGGTTCGGAGCCGGATCGCCCCTCTGCTCGAACGGCGTCACGGGGGTGATGCGGACGCGGACCTGCACGTCGTCCACCTCGCCCCACTGCGCGACGGCCACGGCCGAGGCGACCCGGTTCAGCGCCTCCTCGTGGTCCAGGTACGACCGCACGGCGACGTCGCCGGCGTCGGAGGTCGCCGCGATGTCGGCGGCCAGCTCGGGGCGCCAGTCGTCGAGGTCGAGATCCTGACCGACCGCGGGCTTCGCTCCGTCGCCGAGCGCTTGGAAGGCCCGGAAGTACCCGCGAGCGAGCGAGAAGTTCGTCAGATACGTCCGCGAGGGCACCAGGTGGTGCGTGACGCCGTTGGCGATGTCGCGATCGGTGACGGTGAACCAGTCGGTGGCCTCCGTCTCGCCGCTCGGCAGCGCCCGGACGTCGAGTGAGATGTCGCTCGAGACGGGCTCGGGGGCGAAGACCGACCAGCTCTGCCGGAAGAACGGCAGCATGTAGCCGCGGAGGTTCTCGTCGCCGACGGCCGCACGGACGGGATTCGACGCGGACGACCACAGCAGGGTCGCCCCCAGGTGCCCGACGAGCAGCACCACGACGAGGCCGAGGGCCGCGTGGGCGACGCGGGGGTGCCGTCGGTCCGAGCGCGGACGGGTTGGCGGCGTCGGGAGGGCGTCGTCCGGAGAGGGCGAGGCGGGTCCGACGACGATGGTCGGCGCGGAGTCGCCCGGGTCAGGGGTCGACGAGGCGTTTCTGATCCTGTGCGACGTCACGGTCGCGGTCCTCTCGGGTCGATCGATCTCGTCCCGCCGTGGTGAGGGGCAGGACAACCGGCTCTGGTGAGGGGCCGGAACCGCGCCGTGGTGAGGGGCACGTGGTCGACGTGGTTGGCGTCGACGTTGTGTCATCTTATGGTGTCGCGGACGAGATCCGCACCCCACGAACAGGGGCGGGCGTCGATCGGCCCGTCGCGCCGACCGGCACGCGGCGACCGACGGCCCCGAAGCCCCCACAACGGAAAAGACCCCTCACGCACCCGCCAGAGCCCGGTTACCCTTGCTGCATTTCTGCCCTGGGGGAGTTGGCCTGGATGGCGCCACGTGAGGAGCCTCGTCGAGTTTAGCGGCAACTGAGTGCCGACCGCGACCCGAGGTGTTCCCTGGAGGCATGAGAATCGTCATCGCCGGAGGACACGGCAAGATCGCCCTGCTCCTCGAACGCCGACTCGCCGACGCCGGGCACGACCCCGTCGGCATCGTCCGCAACGCAGACCACACCGCAGACCTCGAGGCCGCGGGCGCTCGCGCCCTCGTGCTCGACCTCGAGAAGACCGACGTCGACACCCTCGCCGGCCACCTCGACGGGGCCGACGCCGTCGTGTTCGCCGCAGGCGGCGGCGGTGGCAGCGGCGCCGAGCGCAAGCTGACCATCGATCGAGACGGTGCGATCCTGCTGGCCGACGCCGCCGAGAAGGCCGGAGTCGGGCGCTACGTGATGGTGTCCGCCATCGGCACCGACGACTTCGACCCGGCCCGAGCCGAGCTCCCCGCCGAGAACGACGACGACGTGTACCAGGTGTACATGCGCGCGAAGAGCGAGGCCGACTCCGATCTGCGGGGTCGCGACCTCGACTGGACGATCGTCCGGCCCGGTGGCCTCACGGACGACGCCGGCACCGGTCTCGTGACCGCCGCCTCGACCGTCGAGCGGGGAACGATCCCCCGAGCGGACGTCGCCGAGATCATCGCCACGGCGCTGATCGAGGGCACGGCCGTGCGGACCCAGTTCGAGGTCGTCTCGGGTGACTCGACGGTCTCGGACGCGCTGGCGACCATCAAGTACTGACCCGCGCCTCCCCGGTCGACCCCGGGAGACGACGGAGGGCCCCGGAGGCGCGTGCTGCGCCCCGGGGCCCTCGCCGTATCGGGATGGCCGACCCCGGTGACCCCGCTAGACGAGCGCGGCCGACTGCCGGGCGATCTCGAGCTCCTCGTTCGTGGGCACCACGAGGACCTTCACGCGCGAGTCGTCGGGCGAGATGAGACGCGCCTCGCGCGATGACAGCTCGTTGCGGTCGTCGTCGACCCGGATGCCGAAGAACTCGAGCCCCGCGAGGGTGCGGCGCCGCAGCAGCGCGTTGTTCTCGCCGACGCCGGCCGTGAAGACGACCGCGTCGAGCCCGCCCAGCTGAGCGACGTAGGCGCCGATGTAGTGGCGCAGCCGGTGCCGGTAGACGGCGAGCGCGGCTTCGGCCACGGCGTCGCCTCGGGAGGCGCTGTCCTGCACGTCGCGCATGTCCCCGCTGCCCGTGAGACCGAGCAGACCCGAGCGCTTGTTCAGCAGGGTGTCGAGCTCGGCCACGTCGAGCCCGGCCTCGCGATGCAGATGGAACACGGCCGCCGGGTCGATGTCGCCCGAGCGCGTGCCCATGACGAGGCCCTCGAGCGGCGTCATCCCCATGCTCGTGTCGATCGAGCGCCCTCCGTCGATGGCGGCGGCGGATGCGCCGTTGCCGAGATGGAGGACGATGGTCTTGAGCTCGGCGAGCGGGCGACCGAGGAACTCGGCGGTCTTCTCGCTGACGTACTTGTGCGACGTGCCGTGGAACCCGAACCGGCGCACGTGATGGCGCTTGGCGAGGTCGGCGTCGATGGCGTACGTGTACGCGGCCGGAGCCAGCGTCTGGTGGAACGCCGTGTCGAAGACGGCCACGTGCGGCACATCGGGGAACGCCTTCTTCGCGGCCTGGATGCCCTGCAGGTTGGCCGGATTGTGGAGGGGCGCGAGGGTCGAGAGGCGATCGATCGCCTTCTCGACGTCGGCCGTCACGACGGTCGCCCGATCGAACTCCTCGCCGCCGTGGACGACCCGGTGCCCGACCGCGACCGGCGGGTACTCGGCGAACGACGGCCCGTGCGACTCGAACGCGTCGAGCATCGCGGCGAAGCCGGCGGCGTGGTCGGCGATCGGCTGCGAGTCGTTGCGGGTCTCGTCGCCCGTCACCTCGTTGCGGTGCCGCGTGGACCCGACGCTGTCGCCGATGCGCTCGACGAGACCGCTCGCGAGCGTCCGCTCGCCGTCGAGCTCGATCAGCTGGTACTTGAACGACGACGAACCGGAGTTGACGACGAGGACTGCGCTCACGAGGGGTTCCCTTCGGGGGTGGGGGCGACGGCCGACGCGCTCTGCGTCCCCGCCTGGATCGCCGTGATGGCCACGGTGTTGACGATGTCGCCGACCAGCGCACCGCGCGAGAGGTCGTTGATGGGCTTGCGGAGCCCCTGCAGGATCGGCCCGATGGCGACGGCGCCGGCGCTGCGTTGGACCGCCTTGTAGGTGTTGTTGCCGGTGTTGAGGTCGGGGAAGATGAACACGGTCGCCCGCCCGGCCACCTCGGAGTCGGGCATCTTCGCGGCGGCCACCGTCGGGTCGGCGGCGGCGTCGTACTGGATCGGCCCCTCGACCAGCAGGTCGGGTCGGCGCTCGCGGACGAGAGCGGTCGCGGCGCGGACCTTCTCGACGTCGGCGCCCGAGCCGCTGTCGCCGGTGCTGTAGCTGAGCATCGCGACCCGGGGCTCGATGCCGAACTGCTCGGCGGTCTGCGCCGACGAGATGGCGATGTCGGCGAGCTGCTCGGCCGTCGGGTCGGGGATGACGGCGCAGTCGCCGTAGACGAGGACGCGGTCGGCCAGCGCCATGAGGAACACGCTCGACACGACTCCGACGTCGGGGAGGGTCTTGATGACCTCGAACGCCGGTCGGATCGTGTGGGCCGTGGTGTGCTTGGCGCCGGAGACCATCCCGTCGGCGAGACCGAGCTTGACCATCATGGTGCCGAAGTACGACACGTCGGTCACGGTGTCCATGGCCATCGACGCCGAGATGCCCTTGTGCGCGCGGAGCTTCGCGTACTCGGCGGCGAAGCGCACCTGCAGACTCGGATCGAACGGATCGAGCACCCGGGCGTCGGCGAGGTCGAGGCCGAGCTCGGCGCCCCGCGCGCGGATGGCGGTCTCGTCGCCGAGCAGGGTGATGCGGGCCACGCCGCGCTGGAGCAGGGTCGAGGCGGCCCGCAGGATGCGGTCGTCGTCGCCCTCGGGCATGACGATGTGCTTGCGAGCACCCCGGGCGCGCTCGAGCAGCTGGTACTCGAACATGAGGGGCGTCACGACGCCGGAGGGGCTGACCTGCAGGAGGCGCATCAGCTTCGCGCCGTCGACGTGCTTCTCGAAGAGGGCGAGCGCCAGGTCGTACTTGCCGGAGGAGTCGGCGGCCAGGCGGCCCCGGGTCTGCGTGATGGCGAGCGCGGTGTCGTACGTGCCCATGTCGTTGTGAGCGATCGGCAGCGGGCTGTCGAGGCCCGCGATCAGCCGGTCGACCTGCGGCGCCATCTCGAACCCGCCGTTCAGCACGATCCCCGCGAGCGAGGGGAACGTCTCGGACGCGTGGGCGAGCACGGTGGCCACGAGCACGTCGGAGCGGTCGCCCGGGACCACGACGATCGCCCCCTCGGTCAGGCGGGGCAGCACGTTCTCCATCGACATCGCGGCGACGACGACGCCGACGGCCTCGCGGTCGAGGAGGGCCTCGTCGCCTCGGATCATCGTCGCACCGGTCGCGGACAGCACGGCCCGGACGGTCGGGGCGACCAGGAGGCGATCCTCCGGCAGGGCCCAGACGGGCACGTCGGCCGCGGGCGACCCCGCGAGCGCCTCGCCCACCCCGGCGACGACCTCGTCGAGGCGATCGGGATCGACGCGGTTCGCGATGACGCCCAGGAGGCCTGCGTGCTCGCTGCGGAGCTCGGCCGTGGTGACCTCGGCGACCTGACGCATCTCGGCCCCGGTGCGCGCCGCGCCGCCGTCGGCGCTGCGCCCGCCCAGCACGAGCAGCACGGGGGCGCCGAGGTTGGCGGCCACCCGCGCGTTGAACGACAGCTCGGTGGGGCTGCCGACGTCGGTGTAGTCGGAGCCGATGACGACGACCGCGTCGCACTGCCGCTCGACGGCCGCGAACCGGCTGACGATCGTGGCCAGCGCGGCGTCCGGGTCGGCGTGCACGTCGTCGTACGTGACACCCACGCACTCGTCGTAGTCGAGGTCGACGCCGTCGTGCGCGAGCAGCAGTTCGAGCACGTAGTCGCGCTCGGCGGTGGACCGGGCGACGGGCCGGAACACCCCCACCCGGCCGAGCTCGTGACTGAGCGTGTCGAGCACGCCCAACGCGATCGTGGACTTGCCGGTGTGGCCTTCTGCGGACGTGATGTAGATGCGAGTCGACACGACGACCACCCTAGGGCGGCCGGCTCCGAGGCGGCGGTGAACCAGGCCTCCGAGACCCGCCCCGCGCCTCCTAGGCTGTCGGCATGGAGATCCGCACCGCGACCGAATCCGACCTCCCGGGCGTGCTCGAGATCCACGCCGACGCCGTGGCCCGATCGACCGCCATCTGGACCGACGAGCCGCCGACCCTCGACGGTCGACGGACCTGGCTGACGAGCCATCAGGAGGCGCGGTGCACCGCGATCGTCGCCGTCGAGGGCGATCTCGTGGTCGGCTACGGCAGCTACGGGCCGTTCCACGCGAAGGACGGCTACCGGCACACCTGCGAGAACAGCGTCTACGTGCGACCGGGCCACCAGGGCGCCGGCATCGGCCGAGCCCTGCTGACCGAGCTGATCGAACGCGCCTCCCACGACGACCTGCACGTCATGGTGGCGCTGATCGAGGCCGGCAACGAGGCCTCGGCCCGACTGCACCGCTCGCTCGGATTCGACGACGCGGGCGTTCTGCGCGAGGTCGGCACGAAGTTCGGCCGGTGGCTCGACCTGCGCTACATGACCCGCCCGCTCGGCTGACCGGTCCTCAGTCGCGGGGCCTGTCGAAACGTGCGCCCCCGGGCTTGGACGGCAGCAGGGTCATGACGAACACGGCGAGCGATCCGAAAGGCACCAGGTAGAGGAACTGGAAGAACCCGCTCAGGTCGACGTCGTGGAGACGTCGGGCCGTCAGCGAGAGGGACCCGACGAACACCGTCAGCCACAGAGCGAAGTTGAGGATGACGAGCGGGACGAAGATCGCGAGGGGCGGGTCCGAGACCGGCTGACCGCTGGCGTCGACCGTGCTGCCGATGGACGCCACGAGCCCCGTCGCCATGATCAGGACGAACGTGACGACGCCCTGCGCGAGGGCGAACCACCAGTACTCGCTGCGGCTGGCGCGACCCGAGTAGTCGAAGAACTTGCGGAAGAAGCGCGACACCGCCGCGGTCAGGGGCGCCCCGTACCAGGGTGCCCAGAGCGGCGGGGTCCCGCTCGTCGCGGACTCCCCCGGCTGCGGCTGATACGGCTGCGCCTGGTGGGGCTGCGGAGCCTGGTCGTGGGGCTGCGGCTCGTGAGGCTGCTGCTGCCCGGGCTGCTGCTGTGCGGGCTGGTGCGGATCGGTCATGTCGGTTCCCCCCGGTTCGGTGACTGATGGGGATCACGCTAGCGCGCCTCGTGCCGTCGGGCGCGCCTCCGGTCCGAGCACGCGAAAGCCCCCGACGTCGTGACGACGCGGGGGCTTCTCGGGTGCTGCGGCGGAGGATAGGGGATTCGAACCCCTGAGGGCTTGCACCCAACACGCTTTCCAAGCGTGCGCCATAGGCCACTAGGCGAATCCTCCAGGAGGCGCACCGGAGACCGGCGCGCGACCTCGACCACTCTAGCGGATGCCCGCCCCGGCTCGTGACGGAGCCCGGAGCGTCTCGTCGTAGCATCGACCCATGGACCCCCTCGCCTCGTGCCGCGTCGACGCGTGGTTGTGGGCGGTGCGCATCGTCAAGACGCGATCCGCCGCCACAGCGGCATGCCGAGCCGGTCACGTGAAGGTGGGCGGCGAGCGCGTCAAGGCGGCGCAGGCCGTACGACCGGGCGACGAGGTTCGGGTGCGCCTCGGCGGCGTCGAGCGCATCCTCGTGGTGCGGCTGTGCCTCGTCAAACGCGTCGGCGCGCCCGTCGCGGCATCGGCGCTGGAGGATCTCACTCCCCCGCCCCCGCCTCGTGAGGAGGTCGCGACCGTCGCCGTGCGGGACCGCGGCGCCGGCCGCCCGACGAAGCGCGAGCGGCGTGAGCTCGAGAAGCTGCGCGATCGCTGACCGGACCCCCGGGATCCGCACGGATCGGTCGGTCCAGGCGTTCCCCCTCCTCTAAGATCGGGGGTCTGACGACGTCCACCGGGGGGCGGTGTGCCGTCTTCGCGACGCCGACGAGGCGGCTACGACGGTGTCGTCGATCGAGGGGTGATCCGATGCCGAGAGGCGAGAGAGACGCGTACGACGTCGTCGTCGAGCCACGTCGCACGCTGGCGACGAACGCCGTCCTCACGAGCCTCGCCGCCCTCGTGCCGGTGGGGGTCGCGCTGCTGTGGCTCACCTGGTCGTCGGGTCTGTGGCCCGTGGTCGTGACGCTCGGTGCCGTCGCCGGCGTGATCGGCCTCGTGGCCCACCGCCGGTACCTCGACTCGTTCGCCGCCCTCGACGCCCAGCACTTCGTCAAGCGCGGCTGGCTGCCGGGCTTCGTGCGGGTGCGCCGCGACCGCATCGCCGAGGTCGTCGTCGTCAGCTCGTACGTGCCGCACTCGACCGACGTCGTGCTGCAGCTCGTCGCCTTCGACGCCGTCGGCGTGCGCCTGTTCCGCATGCGGGGCCACTACTGGCCCGACGAGGCGATCATGACCGTGCACGACGCCCTCGGCGCAGCCTCGACCGTCGTCACGAAGCCCGTGTCCCTCCGCGATTTCTATCGCGCCTATCCGCATGCCCGGTACTGGTACGAGGGCCGACCCGGCGTGTCCATGCCGATCGTCGCCGCACTGTTCGCCCTCGCGACGGGTGCCCTCGTGCTGGTCTACGGCAGGCTCGCCTGACCCTGCGGCTCAGCGGCGTCGCAGGGTGCCGAAGATCCCCTTGACGACCTCGCGCACGACGGCCCGTCCCATGCTCGATCCGAGGACGTCGCCCAGGACTCCTCCGCCGGAGCCCGGCGAGGTTCGCGGACCCGAGGAGGCGCGGGTCGTCGACGAGCGCCCCGCCCGTCGTGTCGCGGCGGTCCGCTCGGCCCGCTCGAACTCCTTCTGCTGACGCTCGTACTCGGCCTGGGCCGCCTTCCGCTCCCGTTCGGCGACGGCGGCGGCCTTCGCGTCGGATCGCTCTCGGGCGGCGGCCTCCTTGAGGCCCGCGTCGATGGCGGCCTGACGGGCCGCCGCGTCGGTCCGCTCGCGCGCGACCAGGGCGGCCGCCTCGAGCCGGCGGGCCAGCATCTCGCGGGCCGAGTCGCGGTCGAGGGCGGCCCCGTAGACGGACTGCAGGGGCGAGGCCGCGACCGCGGCGGCCATCACGTCGGGCGGGGTCGGCGACATCGATCCGCGCGGCGCGCGGACGCGGGTCCAGGCGACCGGGCTGGGCGCCCCCTTCTCGTTCATGACGGTGACCACCGCCTCCCCGATGGCCAGGCTCGTGAGCACCTCGTCGAGCTCGTACTCGCTCGTCGGATACGTCGAGACGGTCGCCCGCAGCGCCTTGGCGTCGTCGGGCGTGAACGCCCGCAGCTGGTGCTGGACCCTCGAGCCCAGCTGCGCGAGGACGTCGGCGGGGACGTCCTTCGGCGTCTGGGTGACGAACACGATGCCCACGCCCTTGGAGCGGATCAGCCGCACGGTCCGGGTGATCTGCGCCGTGAACTCCTTCGAGGCGTCGGCGAAGAGCAGATGCGCCTCGTCGAAGAAGAAGACGAGCTTCGGCCGGTCGAGGTCGCCGACCTCGGGCAGGTCGTTGTAGAGGTCGGCGAGCAGCCACATCAGGAAGGTCGAGAAGAGCGCCGGGCGGTCGTGCACGCCGGGCAGCTCGAGCAGACTGACGACGCCTCGGCCGTCGGCGGTCGTGCGGAGGAACTCGGCGGTGTCGATCTCGGGTTCGCCGAAGAACGCGTCGGCCCCCTGATCGGCGAACGTGATGAGCTCGCGCAGGATGACCCCGACGGTGGACCTGCTGAGTCCGCCGAGCCCGTCCAGCTCGCCCTCGCCCTCGTCGCTCGTGAGGTGCACCAGCACGGCGCGGAGGTCGGCCAGGTCGAGCAGGGGCAGACCCGCCTGCTCGGCGTAGTGGAACACGAGCCCGAGACTGGACTCCTGCGTGTCGTTGAGGCCCAGCACCTTCGCGAGCAGCAGCGAGCCGAACCCGCTGACCGTCGCCCGGACGGGCACGCCCGTGCCGATGCCGCCGAGCGCGAAGTACTCGGTGGGTGCGCCCTCGGGCGACCAGTCCTGCCCGATGCCCCTCGTCCGCTCGAGCAGCTTGGCGCCGGACTCGCCCGGGGTGGCGATGCCCGAGAGGTCGCCCTTGACGTCGGCCGCGAACACGGGGACGCCCGCGGCCGACAGCTGCTCGGCCATCACCTGCAGCGTCTTGGTCTTGCCCGTGCCGGTGGCGCCGGCCACGAGCCCGTGACGCGCGAGCATGCCGAGGGGGATGCGCACCGGGACATCGGCGAGCGGGTCGCCGTTGACGAGCGCGCCGAGCTCGAGGGCGGGACCGCCGAACGCGTATCCGGTGCGGACGGCGTCGACGGCGACCGCCGAGAGCGGACCCGACGACGCCGTGCCTGTCGAGGCCGTACCGCTCGAGGCCGTGACGGTCGAGGCCGTGCCGGTCGACGGGGCCCCTGCCGCATCCGCTGCGAGCCGCTCGGCCCGGGCGAGCGCCGCCTCCGCGTCGTGCTTCGCCTTCTCGGCGGCGGCGACCGCCGCGGCGGCCTCCGCCCGGGCCTGTTCGAGCGCGTCGGTCATGGGGTCAGCCTAGGCACCCGCGGAGCCCGAGGGCCCGCCGACCGGCTCGGCGGTCCGGTGCTGCCACACCCAGCCGCGTCCGCGGACGCGCTCCTGCTCGGCCAGCAGCCGGTGGGCGACCGGAGCCCAGAGGACGACCGCCACGCCGGCGCCGATCAGCAGCCCCCCGATCGTGTCGGTGAGCCAGTGGGCCCCGAGGTAGGTGCGGCTGAGGAGCATCGCCACCGTGTACAGCACGCCGACCACCCAGACCCACACCCGGCGGAGGATGACGCCGAGCACGACGGCGAGGGTCGCGGCGTTCGCCGTGTGACCCGACGGGAACGAGCCGTAGTCGCTGACGACCATGATGTCGGCCGGCCGGGCGCGACCGAATGCGTGCTTGATGACCTGGACCACCCCGGCGCTCAGCGCGCAGGCGGCGATCCAGTACAGGGCGGCCCACGACCGCCGCCGGAGCAGCAGCACGGCCGCCACCCCGAGCGGGACGACGAACACGCCGATCACGCCACCCCCGATCGAGTTGAAGATCAACGACGGGACGTCCCAGAAGGGGTTCCGGTGCTCGACGAGCTCCCCCATGAACTCCTCGTCGACCGTGATGGCCCCCGACCGGGCCGTGATGACGATGCCGAGCAGCAGCACGACGCCGATGGCCCCGAGCGCGCTGAACACCCACCACCGGCGTTGCACGCGTCGCGCGACCCGCTCTTCGGACGGCGAGGCGGGCTTCGGAGCGAGGGGGTCGGTGCGCATCCCCAGAAGGTACCCGCACCGCGACGGTCAGTGACCGAGCGCCGGCACCGTCCTCGGTCGGACGAGCAGCCAGAGACTCGCGATGGCGACGCACGACGTGGCGATCATGACGCTGCCCATGGGCACCGCCGACCCGATCCCGAGGAACCCGACGATCGGCGAGATGAGTCCGGCGAGTCCGAAGTTCAGCGCCCCGAGGAGCGACGCCGCCGTGCCGGCCTCCTTGCCGTGATTGGCCAGACCGAGCACCTGGACCTGCGGGAACGAGAAGCCGCATGCGGCGATGAAGAACCAGAGGGGCACGAGGATCCCGACCAGGCCCGCCCCCGCCGAGTCGAGCAGGACGATGGTCGTCGCCGACACGAGCAGCACGATCGTGGAGCAGGCGAGGATCCACTGCGGGCCGACCCGACGGGCCAGACGCGAGCTGATCTGGACCCCCGCGACGATGCCGAGCGAGTTGACGGCGAACAGGTACCCGTACTGCTGCGCGTCGAGGCCGTAGACCGTCTGGAACAGGAACGACGACGCCGAGAGGTACGAGAACAGCCCCGAGAAGGTCATCGCCCCGATCAGGGCCACCCCCACGAAGACGCGGTCGCTGAAGAGCGCCTTGTACCGCTGCCCCAGGGTCGTGTGCCCGGCCGCCAGCCGTCGGGCCGGGGGCAGGGTCTCGACGATCAGGAAGATCGCCGCGATGATGACGAACGCGCCGTACGCGACGAGGAAGACGAAGATGCCCCGCCAGCTGGTGAACCGCAGCAGCTGCGATCCGAGCACGGGCGCGACGATCGGTGCGAGCCCGTTGACGAGCGCCAGCCGCGAGAGCATCTTCACGAGGGGCAGCCCGCCGAAGAGGTCGCGGACGGTCGCCATGGCGACGACGCCGCCCGCGGCGGCCCCCATGCCCTGCAGCACGCGGAACAGGCCGAGCACCTCGATGGAGGGCGCGGTCGCCACCCCGATGCTCGCGAGGATGTGCACGGCGGTCGCGACGATGAGCGGCAGCCGCCGACCCACCTTGTCGCTCCACGGCCCGACCAGCAGCTGGCCGACGCCGAAGCCGATCGTCGTGGCCGTGAGGGTCAGCTGGATGACCCCGCTGTCGACGCGGAACTCCTCGCGCAGCTGCGGGAACGCGGGAAGGTACAGGTCGATCGTGAACGGGCCGAGAGCGGTCAGGGCCCCCAGCACGACGACGTAGACGAGTCGCTGGCGGCGGGTGAGCGAGTCACCGGGGTGGACGACTGTGGTCACGGGGCTCCGAAGCGTCAGGGACCGCCAGGCGCGGATCGGCCGGGACGGCGAGCGGGGTTCCGCTCGACGTCACCGCAGATCGAATCGTTTCGAGTCGAGTGCGCCGCGACAGGGTCGGGAGAGGAGGGGGAGGCGACGATCGGGTCCGGCGTGCCGGCGTCGTCATCGTCAAGCGTACCGCTCCCCCGGCCGGATCGGACCGGCCGCCGGCCGAGGGGATCGCGGACCCGACACGGATCCTGACGGCGGTCCGCACGGTCTAGGCTCGGGTCAGTCCCGCTCGTTCGGGCCCCGAATCGCCCCCAGGAGGCCACCGATGGTCGACGCCCGAATCGTCCAGACGACCCGCTCGCTGCACGCCGCGATCATCGACCTGGCCTCGAGCCGGCCCGTCTCGACCATCACGGTCGCCGACGTCACCCGGGCCGCCGGCATCAACCGCGCCACCTTCTACAGCCACGCCACGTCGCCCGGCAGCCTCCTCGCCGCCGTGCTGACCCCCGAGCTCGACGCCATCCGCGACGAGGACGCCGCTCGGCGGTCGGAACCCGACGCCGACCCCGAGGCGGTCACCCGGTGGGCCGTCGAGAGGGTCGTCGACCACGTCGTGCGCTACCGCGACGTCTACCGCCTGGCCCTGCCCGATCGGCTCGACGCGTCGATCCACCAGACGCTGGCCGAGCACTTCGCGGCCACGTCCCTGACGCACATCGAGGCCCTGCCGGTCGGCACGGCGCCCGACGGCATCGCGCCGCACATCGCGTCGGGGTTCTTCGCGCACGCGCTCGTGGGCGCCATCGAGGCCTGGCTCGGCGGTCGCCGGACGAGCCGCAGGACGCTCCTCGACACGATCACCGCGATGATCCCCGCCTGGTGGCGCTGACCCCTCGTCAGACGGCACCCTCGACCGAGAGCACGGCCGGACCGAGAGTCAGCGCGCCGTCGCTGAGCGGCTCGCAGCGCACGCCCCCGCGTCCCCGCATCGCACGGAACGCGCCGGGTGCGAGCACGACGTCCATCCAGGCGCAGGGGTTCGCCGGGCGGTTCGCCCGCAGCACGACCGGCCCCTCCCCCGAGTCGAGCGAGAACTCGAAGCCACGCAGGGCGTCGACGTCGACGCCGCGCAGCACGATGTTCCGTCTCGCGGCGGCCGGATCCAGCACCCCGGAGCCGAGGAGGCGCGCGACGGTCTCGAGGGACTCCGCGGCGAGCAGGGTCACGGACGCGCCGCGGTGGGCCGGTCTCGCGAAGTAGCGGTCGCCGACGATGCCGAGTCCGGCTCGGAGCTCGATGCGATCGGGCGTCTCGTCGTCCGTCGCGGGCTCGGGCCCGTCGGAGGGGCGCCCGACGTACCGGGAGCGCGGTGACGCGAGCAGCAGCTCGATCGTGACGGGCGCGACCGTGCCGACCCGCGCCTCCTCGTCCATCCCGTCACCGTAGCAAGCGGGCGCACGGCGAGAGCCGACCACCCGGCTGGGCGATCGGCTCTCGTCTGGTGCTGTCGGTGCGACTACTTGGTCAACGGGCCCAGCGTGGGGTCGTTGGCGTAGGCCTCGGCCGCGTTCTCCTTCGTGACGATCTGCGGGGGCAGGAGGTACGCGGGGACGACCTTCGAGCCGTTGTCGTACGACTCGTCGTCGTTCGTCTCGGCGGTGTCGCCCTCGGAGACCGAGGTCACCATGGCCACGGCCTGCTTGACCAGGTTGCGGGTGTCCTTGTTGATGGTGGAGTACTGCTCGTCGGCCATGATCGACTTGACCGACTCGACCTCGGAGTCCTGACCGGTGACGACCGGGACGTCCTTGCCGGCCTGCTTCACCGAGGTGATGATGGCGCGGGCGAGCGTGTCGTTGGGGCTCAGCACGCCGTCGAGCTCGGTGTCGGTGTAGGTGCTGGTGAGCAGCGAGTCCATGCGGCGCTGGGCGTTCTCGGCCTTCCAGCCGTCGGTCGCCGTCTGCTTGATGTCGGTCTGGTCCGAGCCCACGACGACGGTGCCGTCGTCGATGGCCGGCTGCAGGACGCTCATCGCACCGTCGAAGAACACGGCCGAGTTGGCGTCGTCGGACGAGCCCGAGAACAGCTCGATGTTGTACGGGCCGTCGGCCTTCTTGGCCTTCATGCCGTCGAGGAGGGCCTGGCCCTGGAGCTCGCCGACCTTGTAGTTGTCGTAGGCGACGTAGTAGTCGACGTCCTCGGTGTTGAGGATCAGACGGTCGTAGGCGATGACGATCGCGCCGGCGTCGTGCGCCGCCTTGACCTGCGTGCCGAGCTGACCGCCGTCGGCGGCGCCGATGACGATGACCTTCGCACCCTTGGTGACCATCGACTGGATCTGCTCCTGCTGGTTCGCGACGGTGCCGCTGGCGGCCGCGTACTGCACGTCGGGCTCGAAGCCCGCGGCCTCGAGGTCCTCGTTGAAGAGGTCGCCGGCGAGGACCCAGTTCTCACTGGTCTTCGCGGGGAGCGCGACCCCGACGATCGAGCCCTGCTCGAAGCCGGCGGACGCGTCGCCCGATCCGGCCTCGGTGCGGGCGGAGTTCGAGCAGCCGCTCAGGATCAGCGTCGTTGCTGCGGCGACCGCCATGGTCGCCAGCGCGATTTTGCGCATGCTGTGTCTCTTTCTCGTGTGTGAGGTGGTGCGAGGCGGGTCGTCGAGCGACGACCCCGGGGAGGCGCGGCCGGCCGTCGTGGACGGTCGCGCCGGGTGGAGGGTCTAGTTGGGGGTCGTCGAATTCGGACGCTGCACGTCGGACACGTCGCCGTTGGGGGTGAGGACGGGGCTCGCGGAGTCGGTCGACGGACCGACGCCGTTCTGGGTGCCGGCCGCGGACTGCGGGGCGGCGGGTGCCGCGACGCCGTTCTTGTCGCGGTTCAGCCCACGGGTCAGGAAGCCCGTGATGGACGGTCGGCCCTGGCTCTTGTTGTAGACGTCGACGGCCACCGCGATCAGCAGCACGAGGCCCTTGATCATCTGGACCTTGTCGGAGCCGACTCCGAGCAGCTGCAGACCGTTGTTCAGAACGGCGATGACGAAACCACCGACGATCGAGCCGGTGACGGTCCCGATGCCGCCCGCGACCGCCGCTCCGCCGATGAAGACCGACGCGATGGCGTCGAGCTCCCAGTTGAGGCCGTCCTGAGGTCCGGAGGCTCCGGCGCGGGCGACGTAGATCATGCCGGCGACCGCGGCCAGGACGGACATGTTCATCATGACCAGGAAGTTGACCCGGCGGGCGTTGACGCCCGAGAGCTCGGCGGCGTGCGAGTTGCCGCCGACGGCGTAGATGTGGCGACCGAAGATCGTGTTCTGCGTGATGAAGCCGTAGACCAGCACGAGCACGCCGAGGATGATGCCCGAGATCGGGAACGAGGTGCCCACCCGACCGCCGCCGAAGAGCGTGGCGGCGTACAAGATGATGGCGACGAGCACGCCGATCTTGACGAGGCTGACCCACATCGGCGCCATGTCGGAGCCCATGGCCTGCTGCTTGCGACGCAGGCGGAACTCGCGCCAGACGACGACGGCGGCCAGGACGAGCCCGAGCAGCAGGGTCGCGTTGTTGTACCCGGTGTTCGGGCCGAACTCGGGCAGGTAGCCGGCGCCGATGACCGTGTAGCCCTCGGGGACGGGCAGGGTGACCGCGTTGCCGACGAACTGGTTGGCACCGCGGAACAGCAGCATGCCGGCGAGCGTCACGATGAACGCGGGCACTCCGACGTACGCGACCCAGAAGCCCTGCCAGGCGCCGATCGCGGCGCCCACGACGAGGCCGAAGACGATGGCGACGGGCCAGGGGAAGTTCCAGGTGGTCATCGAGGTCGCGACCATGATGCCGACGAACGCCGCGACCGAGCCGACGGAGAGGTCGATGTGCCCGGCGACGATGACCATCACCATGCCGATGGCGAGGATCAGGATGTACGAGTACTGGCTGACCAGAGCGATCAGGTTGGGCGGGTCGAGGGTGAGTCCGCCCGTGAGCACCTGGAAGATCAGGATGGCGACCACCAGGGTCGCGATCATCCCGAACTGGCGGGCGTTCGACTGGTTGCCGCCGAACACCTTCTTCAGGTCTTTGATGCCACTCATGCGGCGTTCTCCTTCTTCTTCGACGTCATTGTTCTCATCAGCGTCTCGGCATCGGCCTCGGACGCGTCGATCTCGTTGGTGACGGTGCCCTCGAAGATCGTGTAGATGCGATCCGAGAGACCGAGCAGCTCGGGCAGCTCGGACGAGATCACGATGACGCCCTTACCCTGGGCCGCGAGCTGGTTGATGATGTTGTAGATCTCGAACTTGGCGCCCACGTCGATGCCGCGGGTCGGCTCGTCGAGGATCAGCAGGTCGGGGTCGGTGAACATCCACTTCGCCAGGACGACCTTCTGCTGGTTGCCGCCGGACAGCTTGGCCACGCCCTCGTCGACCGTGGGCGTCTTCACGCGGAGGCTCTTGCGGTACTCCTCGGCGATCGTGTGCTCCTGGTAGCGGTCGACGACCGTGCCGCGCGAGATCTTCGTCAGCTTGGCGGACACCGTCGAGCGCTTGATGTCGTCGAGCAGGTTGAGCCCGAGCACCTTCCGGTCTTCGGAGACGTAGGCCAGTCCGTTGTCGATGGCGTCGCGGACGTTCTTGATCTCGACCTCGTGACCGTCCTTGACGATCGTGCCCGAGACGAACTGCCCGTACGACCGACCGAACACGCTCATCGCGAGCTCGGTGCGACCGGCGCCCATCAGCCCGGCGAGACCGACGATCTCACCGCGGCGCACCGTGATGTTCGAGCCCTTGCAGACGAAGCGCTCGGCGGTCTGCGGGTGACGGACCCACCAGTCCTTGACCTCGAAGAAGACCTCGCCGATCTTCGGGCTGCGGTCGGGGAATCGGCTCGCGAGGTTGCGGCCGACCATGCCGCGGATGATGCGGTCCTCGTTGACGCCGTCCGCCTTCACGTCGAGCGTCTCGATCGTCTTGCCGTCGCGGATGATCGTGATCGAGTCGGCGATGGCCTCGATCTCGTTGAGCTTGTGGCTGATCATGATCGACGCGATGCCGCGGCCCTTGAGCCCGCGGATGAGGTCGAGCAGGTGCTGCGAGTCGGCCTCGTTGAGCGCGGCCGTGGGCTCGTCGAGGATGAGCAGCTTGACGTTCTTGTTGAGCGCCTTCGCGATCTCCACCAGCTGCTGCTTGCCCACGCCGAGGTTCTTGATGGCCGTGTCGGGGTCGTCTTTCAGACCGACGCGGGCGAGCAGGTCGATGGCGCGGAGCTTGGCGGTCGTCCAGTCGATGGCGCCGAAGCGGGTGGGCTCGTTGCCCAGGAAGATGTTCTCGGTGATCGAGAGCTCGGGGATCAGCGCGAGCTCCTGGTGGATGATCACGATGCCGGCCGACTCGCTCGACTTGATGTCGCGGAAGCGCATCTCGTCGCCCTGGTAGACGATGTCGCCGGCGTAGGTGCCGTACGGGTAGACGCCCGAGAGGACCTTCATGAGGGTCGACTTGCCGGCGCCGTTCTCGCCGCAGATGGCGTGGACCTCTCCGGCCCGCACCTGCATCGACACGGAGTCGAGCGCCTTGACGCCGGGGAACTCCTTCGTGATGCTGCGCATCTCGAGGATGATCGGGGACTCAGCCACGCGAGTCACCCCCGGGGGTTCCGTTCGTCGCGATGTGTGCACCGGGCACGCTGACCTCCACGTTCGACTTCTCTGTCGGTCCGCCCCGCCGCGAGGCGTGGTGGGCACTGTCTGTTCGACGTCGGGTGTCGACCCGCGCCGAGGGCGGCGGATCAGGGCGGGGACTGAATGTGACCGTTCACACCGCGACTGGAGCAAAGCTAATCCTGGGAATGCCCCGTGTCAAATGCCGTGGCCGATCTGTTATGAAGCCCGCCGGATCGCCGTCGCGACGGACCCGCCGAGGAGGTGCGGGGACGTCGCCGCGCCGCCTGCCGTCAGAGGAACCAGGGCCGGTCGGTCGAGGCGCGGACGATGAGCTCGGCGGCCAGCAGGGTGCGGTCCACGACCTCTCGACCCTCGAGCTCGCCGATGACGAGCTCGACGGCCCGACGGCCGATCAGATCGAAGTCCTGACGGACCGTCGTGAGCGGCGGCCAGAGGTGCGCCGCGGTCGGGGCGTCGTCGAAGCCGACGACGCTGACCTCGCGCGGGACGTCGACGTCGGCCTCGCGGAACGCGTGGAGGAGCCCGACGGCCATCAGGTCGTTCGCCGCGAAGACGGCCGTGAAGTCGCGACGACGCAGCAGCTCCTTGCCTGCGAGGTACCCGAAGTCGGCGGTCAGGTCGCCGAGGATGGGCGGCTCGATGGAGAGCTCGGCCTCGCCCATCTCGAAGAGGAAGCCCTGCATGCGCTCGTCGGCCTCGATCCAGTCCTGCGGGCCGGCCACGTGCACGATGTGCCGATGACCGAGGTCGATGAGATGCCGGGTCGCCAGACGCGCGCCGGCGAACTGGTCGACCGAGAGGCTGTGCGCACGATTGCGCTGGGTCGAGTCGAGGGCGACGATCGGCACGTCGAGATCGAGCTCGTCGATGATGTCGAAGAACTTGCGTTGGGGCGCGATGACGATGATCGCCTCGACCGCCTGGCTCGTCAGCAGGTCGAGGCTCGCGCGCACGTCCCCGTCGGCCCGCGTCGTGCTCGCGATGCTCAGCCGGTAGCCGGCGGCGCGCGCCTCGGCCTCGATCGCGTTCACCATGGTCTGCGGCCCGAAGTGGACGTTCTGCAGCGTCAGCACCCCGATGGCCCGCGAGCGGCTGGTGACGAGGGCCCGGGCCGCCTGGTTCGGCCGGTAGCCGATCTCGTCGATGACGTCGAGCACCCGCTGTCGCGTGGCCGGCCGGATGCTCGGGCTGTCGTTCAGCACCCTCGAGACGGTCTGGTACGACACCCCGGCGAGGGCGGCGACGTCGCGGATGTTGGGAGCACGCACCTTGTCGATGTCAGGCTTCACCGTGGCTCCGTCGCTCTGCTGCCGAGCGGTGTGACCGTACACATCGCTGTCTGCTGACCATTATGCAGTTCGGCGGACCGGATCGACGACCACGGGCCGCCCACGGCGGGAGGCGCGGGTCAGCTCGGGCGCGGCACCGCGCGCCCGCTGAGGACCAGCGCCAGCAGCGCGACGAGGGCGCCGACGGCGAAGCACGCGGCGAACGCCGCGGCGCCGGGCGACCCTCCGAGCAGCCCGAACACGCCGCCCGCGACGGCCAGGGCGACGGCGGAGCCGGCCGAGTCGGAGATGGTCAGCGCCGAGCTGTTGAACCCGCGATCGGTCGGGGTCGACAGGGCGAGCGTCAGCACCGAGAACCGCGGGTACATGAACCCCATGCCGAAGCCCGCGAGGGTCCACGTCGCGATGAGCAGCCCCGGGGCCAGGTCGAGCAGGGGGGTGACGACGGCGACCACGAGACCGGCGAGCACCAGCGCGAGGCCGACCCGGATGCCGGTCCGCTGCGGCACCCGGTCGCCGAGTCGCCCCTGAGCCCAGCTGGCGAGGGCCCAGCCGAGGGCGCCGAGCGTGAGCGCCGTGCCCGAGGCGGAGGCCGAGAAGCCGTACCGGTCGTGCAGCAGATAGGGGATGTAGACCTCGCTCGCGAGGAACGCCGCCCCGGCCAGGCCCCGGAGGAGCACGAGGGTCGGAAGACCCGGCCGGGCCCGCAGCGTTCCGGGCGGCAGCAGCGGCCTCAACGCGATCGCGAGGGCCGCGACGGCTGCCACGACGACGGCGACCGCGAGCACCGGCTCGAACTCGTTCACGAGGTTCAGGGCGAGGACGCCGAGAGCGGCGCCCGCCGCCCAGAGGATGCGCCCCGGGCTCCACGGGACGACGTCGGCCCCCTCGGCCCGAGCCGGCGGGGGCACCCGCCGCAGACTCGGCAGGATCATGACGAACGCCGGGACGGCCAGAACGACGGCGCCGATGAAGACCCAGTGCCAGCCGAGGGTCTCGGCGATGAAGCCGGCGATCAGCGGACCGACGAGGGCGGGGACGACCCAGGCCGCGGCGAACCCGGCGAAGATCGACGGGTGCAGACCCGGCGGGAACAGCCGAGCCACCATCACGTACAGCCCGACGATGACGGCGCCCGACCCCAGCCCCTGGACCAGACGACCCAGCAGGAAGACCAGCATGTCGGGCGCGGTGCCGACCACGAGCAGGCCGACCGCGAAGAGCAGCATCGAGGCGATGACGACGACCCGGGGGCCGCTGCGATCGGCCCAGTTGCCGGCCACCACCATGCCGACCAGCCCGGTCGCCAGCGGGGCGGCGAAGCTCAGCGAGTAGAGGCGCTCCCCGTCGAGCTCGGCGCTGATCAGGGGCATGATCGTCGTCACGGCGAGCGACTCGAACGCCGCGATGCCGATCAGCGCGCACATCCCCAGCGTGGCCAGGCGATAGCGACCGCTGAGGACGCCCTCGGGCCGGGTTCGCAGGACGCCGTCGGTCATCGTCCCAGCCTATGCCGCGCCCCCTCCGGCGCGGACGGTCGGCGGGGGCGGGGCAGACGTCAGTCGGTCGTCGCGCGGTCGAGAGCCTGCAGCACGTCGGCCAGGAGGTCGTCGACGTCCTCGATTCCGACCGAGAGCCGGACCACGGTCTCGGGCACCTCGAGCTCGGTTCCGCGCACCGACGCGTGCGTCATCTCGGTGGGGTAGCCGATCAGCGACTCGACGCCCCCGAGCGACTCGGCGAGCTGGAAGAGCTCGGTCGACTCGGCGAAGCGACGCGCCACGGCGGGCCCGTCCGCCAGCGAGACGGAGATCATGCCCCCGAAGGCCCTCATCTGCCGGGCCGCGATCTCGTGCCCGGGGTGCGAGGCGAGCCCCGGGTAGTAGACCCGATCGATCGCCGGGTGACCCTCGAGCGTCTCGGCGATCGTGGCCGCGTTCGACGAGTGGCGATCGACCCGGACCCCCAGCGTCTTGATGCCGCGGACGGTCAGCCAGGCCTCCATGGGGGCCGAGACGGCCCCGGCGCCGAACTGCAGGAACCCGATCTTCTCGGCGAGCTCCGCGTCGTCGACGACCACGGCTCCCCCGACGACGTCCGAGTGCCCGCCGATGTACTTGGTCGTCGAGTGGACGACGGCGTCGGCGCCGAGCGACAGCGGCTGCTGCAGGTACGGCGACGCGAAGGTGTTGTCGACGACGACGATCGCGCCGGCGGCGTGACCGATCTCGGCGAGCGCCGTGACGTCGCTGATCTTCATCAGGGGGTTGCTCGGGGTCTCGACCCAGAGGATCGCCGTCTCGCCCGGACGGACCGCGGCGCGGACGGCGTCGAGGTCGGTCATCTCGACGGTCTCGAGCACCACCCCCCACGGCACGTGCAGCCGGTTCACGAGTCGGTGCGTGCCGCCGTAGACGTCGTTGCCCATGACGATGCGCGAGCCCGGACGCAGCACCGACCGCAGCAGGGCGTCCTCCGCGGCGAGGCCGGACGCGAAGCTGTAGGCGTGGCTGCCGCCCTCGAGGTCGGCGAGCAGGGTCTGCAGCGAGTCGCGCGTGGGGTTGGCCGAGCGGGCGTACTCGTAGCCGCCGCGGAACCCGCCGATGCCGTCTTGGACGAAGGTCGACGACTGGTAGATCGGCGGGACGACCGCACCGGTGGTGGGGTCGAAGTCCTGTCCGCTGTGGATGGCGCGGGTGGAGAAGCCGTGGGTCATGCGGGTGTCCTTTCGAGGGGGACGACGGTGCGGGAGGAGGGGGTCAGGCGGACACGAACGCGAGCACGTCGTGCCGGGTGATGACGCCGGCCGGCTTGCCGTCGTCGGTGACCAGCAGCGCGTCGGTGGACTCGAGGGCGGTGCGAGCCGCGGCCACGGACTCGTTGATGCCGATGAGCGGCAGCGGCTCGCCCACGAACCGGGCCAGAGCGTCGCCCATGGTCGCACCGCCGGCGAAGAGGGCCTCGAGCAGCGCCTTCTCTTCGATGGCGCCCACGACCTCGCCGATGACGACGGGCGGCTCCGCCGAGAGCACGGGCATCTGCGAGACCCCGTAGGTGGTCATGATGCCGATGACGTCGTGCACCGTGTCGCTCGGGTGAGCGTGCACCAGCTCGGGCAGCGCTCCGGTCTTCGAGGCGAGCAGATCGCGCACCGTGCGCTCGTCGGTGCTGTCCGAGAATCCGTACGAGCGCATCCAGGCGTCGTTGAAGATCTTGCCGAGGTAGCCGCGTCCGCCGTCGGGCAGCAGGACGACGACGACGTCGTCGGGTCCGAGCTCCCGGGCGACGTCGAGGGCCGCCGCCACGGCCAGCCCGGACGACCCGCCGACGAGCAGGCCCTCCTCACGGGCGAGACGTCGGGTCAGCTCGAACGACCGGGCGTCCGACGCGGCGATGATCCGGTCGACGACGCTCGGGTCGTAGGCGCTCGGCCAGAAGTCCTCGCCGACGCCCTCGAGCAGATACGGGCGGCCGGTGCCGCCGCTGTAGACGCTGCCCTCGGGATCGGCCCCGACGATCTGCACCGCGCCTCCGGAGATCTCCTTGAGGTAGCGGCCGGTGCCGCTGATCGTGCCCCCGGTGCCGACGCCGGCGACGAAGTGCGTGATGCGCCCGTCGGTGTCGCGCCAGATCTCGGGGCCGGTCGTCTCGTAGTGGCTGAGCGGGCCGTTCGGGTTGGCGTACTGGTTCGGCTTGAAGGCCCCGGGGATCTCGCGGGCGAGGCGGTCGGAGACGCTGTAGTACGACTCGGGGCTGGTGGGCTCGACGGCGGTCGGGGTGACGACGATCTCGGCGCCGTAGGCCTTGAGCACGTTCCGCTTGTCTTCGCCGACCTTGTCGGGCAGCACGAAGACGCAGCGGTAGCCCCGCTGCTGCGCGACGAGGGCGAGCCCGACGCCCGTGTTGCCGCTCGTCGGCTCGACGATGGTGCCGCCCGGCTTCAGCAGCCCCTCGCGTTCGGCGGCGTCGATGATGCGCGTGGCGATGCGGTCCTTCGAGGAGCCGCCGGGGTTGAGGTACTCGACCTTGACGAGGACGGTCGCGCTGATGCCCTCCGTCACCTTGTTGAGCTTGACGAGCGGGGTGTTCCCCACGAGGTCGAGGACGGTCTCGGCGTACTTCACGAGGACTCGCATTTCTCCGGCACCGTCGTGGTGTGCGGATCGAGGTGGCGGACGCGGTCGCGGGGGTGGCGAGCCGGCGTCGAGTCTATCCAGCGGCCCTGCGCGTGTTACGGGACGCGACGCCCGTCGTGCACGATGCGCAGACTGTGACCTTCCTCTCAGCGACGCGTGCCAGACAATGGAGGCGACAGTCCGATCCCGCATCGGCCCCTCCGGACGACAGGACCTCACGTGGTCAACGGCAACAACGACAAGCCCTCCGTCAAGCAGCAGCGCGACGCCCGACGCCAAGAGAAGGTCGCGGCGCTCAAGAAGCAGCAGGAGCGAGCCCGCCGCAACCGCCTCATCGGCATCGTGACCGGCTCGGTCGCCGGGCTCGCCGTGATCGGCCTCATCGTCACCTTCGTCGTGACCAGCGGGCAGCCGCGCGAGAACCCGCGCGACATCGTGGTCGAGGGGGCGCAGACCTTCTCGGACCTCACCGCCAACCACGTCACCGGCCCGGTCGACTACGCGCAGACCCCGCCGGCCGGTGGCGATCACAACCAGATCTGGCTCAACTGCGGCGTCTACACCGAGCCCGTGCCGAACGAGAACGCCGTGCACGACCTCGAGCACGGCGCGATCTGGTTCACGTACGACCCCGCCCAGGTGAGCGAGGCCGAGATCGAGGCGCTGCAGGACTTCGCCCCCAGCACCTACGCGGTCGTCTCGCCGTACGAGGGTCTCGACTCGCCGATGTACGTCTCGGCGTGGGGCGCGCAGCTGCCGTTCTCGAACGTGACCGACGACGAGGAGGACGTCTCGGACTTCGTCACGAAGTACTGGAAGTCCGGCGACGCGCCCGAGCCCGGAGCGCCCTGCACCGGCGGCATCGACGGATCCGGCAAGATCGCGTGACCGACTCCGGCGCGACGGGCGGGTCGTCGTCCGACGAGGCCTCCGGTCGCGCCCCGGGCAGGCGGCGCACCCGGGTCGTCGTCGCCGCTGCGCTGACGCTCGTCCTCGTGCTGCTGGTCGGCGTCGCGGTCGGGCGCCTGAGCTCGCCGAACCCGGTGACCCCCGGCACCGAGAGCGTCGAGGCGGGCTTCTCGCGCGACATGCAGGTGCACCACGAGCAGGCCGTGCGGATGGCCATGATCGTCCGCGACCGCACCGACGACCCGGCCACGCGCTCGATGGCCTACGACATGGCTCTGACCCAGTCGCAGCAGGCCGGGCAGATGTTCGCCTGGCTGGAGCTCTGGGGCGTCTCGCAGGCGCCGGCGGAGCCCACGATGACCTGGATGACGCGGCCGACGCTCGACGGCTCGTACGGCGATCACGAGCACACCCCCTCCGGAGGCACGGAGGGCTCCCCAACGCCCGCCGCCCACCAGCCGGGCGGTCGCATGCCCGGGCTCGCCACCGACGACCAGATGGCCGCGCTGCAGGAGGCGAGCGGCGTGGAGGCCGAACGGCGGTTCCTGACCCTGATGATCGCGCATCACCGCGGCGGGGTCGAGATGGCCGACGCGGTGCTGGCGCGCAGCGAGAACCGTCAGGTGCGCGTCTTCGCGACCGGCATGCTGCAGAGTCAGGAGAGCGAGATCGACGCCATGGAGGACATGCTCGCCGAGCGCGAGTGACGCCTCGTGACGAGGGCGCCTCGCCCCCGGCTCAGTCGGCCGCGATCTGCTGCCCGTAGAGCCCGGCGTAGACGCCTCCGAGCGCGACGAGCTCGTCGTGGGTGCCCCGCTCGACCACGCGTCCGGCGTCCACGACGAAGATGACGTCGGCCGACCGCACGGTCGAGAGCCGGTGGGCGATGGCGATGGTCGTGCGGCCGCGGGCGGCGGTGTCGAGGGCCTCCTGGACGACCCGCTCCGAGACCGTGTCGAGCGCACTCGTCGCCTCGTCGAGCACGAGGACGGCAGGGTCCTTCAGCAGGACGCGGGCGATCGCGATGCGCTGCTTCTCGCCGCCGGACAGCCGGTAGCCCCGCTCGCCGACCAGCGTCTCGTAGCCGTCGGGGAACGAGGCGATCGTCTCGTGGATGTTCGCCCGACGCGCCGCGTCGACGAGCTCGTCGTCGGTGGCGCCGGGGCGGGCGTAGCGGAGATTGTCGGCGATCGAGGCGTGGAAGAGGTACGTCTCCTGGCTGACGATGCCGATGTGCTCGATCAGGGACTCCTGGCGCAGCTCGCGGACGTCCGTCCCGGCGAACCGCACCGCGCCTCCTGAGGCCTCGTAGAACCGCGGGATCAGGTACGACACCGTCGTCTTGCCTGCTCCGCTCGGCCCGACGAAGGCCGCGAACCGGCCGGGCTCGATGTCGAACGAGACGCCGTCGAGCGTCTTCTGGCCGGGCTCGGCGTCCGGGTACGAGAACGACACGTCGTCGAACTCGACGCGACCGAGTCGCGTCACGTCGACGTCGCCCGCGGCGGGGTCGTCGTCGATCGCCGGGTGCAGGTCGAGGTACTCGAAGATGCGCGCGAACAGCGCCCCCGAGGTCTGGAGGTCGAGGGCGACGCGCAGGAGGCCCATCAGGGGGAACGTCAGTCGCGCCTGAACGGTCGTGAAGGCCACGATCGTGCCCGCGGTGACCGGGACGTCGCGCAGGATGAGCCAGGCGGCGACCAGGTAGATGATGGCCGGGATGACCGACAGGAAGATCTGCACGACGGCGAAGAACCATTGGCCGCTCATCTGCTGACGCACCTGCAGACCGATCTGCGTGCGGTTCTCGGCCGAGTAGCGCTCGATCTCGGCGCGCTGCTGGTTGAAGCTCTTGGCGAGCAGGATGCCGCTGACGCTCAGGGCCTCCTGCGTGATCGCGGTCATGTCGCTCAGCGACTCCTGCGTCTGGGTGGCGATGCGGGCGCGGACCTGCCCGACCCGGCGCTGCGCCACGACGAGCAGCGGCAGGAGGATGACCGTGACGAGCGTCATCTGCCAGCTGAGCACGAGCATCGACACGAACGCCGCGATGACCGTGACGGTGTTGCCGAGCACGCTCGAGACGGTGTTGCTGAGGACGTTGGCCACGCCACCGACGTCGTTCTGCAGCCGCGACTGGATGACGCCGGTCTTGGTCCGGGTGAAGAAGGCCAGCTCCATCCGCTGCAGGTGCCCGAAGAGCCGGATGCGCAGCGCCCCCATGACCTTGTTGCCGACGGTCGCCGTGAGGAAGGTCTGCCCCACGCCGATGCCGGCCGAGAGCACCCACAGGCCGATCATGGCCCCGACGAGTTCGAGCAGCACGGGGACGTCGGGCCCCCCGTCCGCGAACAGGCCCCGGTCGAACGCCTGCTTGGTCAGCAGGGGCGGCAGCACGCTGATGGCGGCGCCGATGAACACGAGCACGACCGTGACGACGAGCGCCCGCCGGTGCGGCTCGAACAGCGCGCGGATCCGGCGCAGCAGGTGGGGCACGCGCGGGGCCTCGGCGTTGGCCGCCTTCTGAGCCCGCGCGTCGCCGCTCGAGACACGACCGGGTCGCGTTCCGCCGCCGCGCATCCCGCCGCCAGACGCGACGGAGTCCATCCTGCTCATCCGGTCACGGTACGCCGATCCGCATCGGGGTACATGATCGCCCCCATTTCTGGGCTTCATCCCGATATTTCCTCACCGGATGAGCTTCCCGCTCTTAGGATGAGCGCGACGGTTGGTTGACCACCATCCCGACGCCGTATTCCTCGTACCCGACCGAGGAGCCACCCGATGCGGCAGAGGTTAGGACCCGTGAAGACGCCTGACGAGACGGCCGCACCCCCGAGCGCCGAGATGCGACCCGCAGACCACCGTGCTGCCCTCGACGCCATCGAGCGCGCCTGGACGAGCATCGCCCCGCTGCAGGGCGCCCGCCTGCGCGACGCGATCCGCTCGACCCCCGAGGACGAATGGCGGGGCAGACCCCGCATCCTGCTCGCCCTCGCGGCCAGCCACCGCTCGGTCGGCTCCCGCTCCCGGAGCGCCGCCCTCCCCTGGTTCCGAGGCGTCGCGAAGGCGATCGACGCCGACCCCGCGATGTCGCTGGAGGTGCGGGCCGGCTACCACGTGCACCTCGCCGCCACGCTCCGCACGCTCGGGAACCTCGTCGTCGCGCACGAGCACCTCGAGGTCGCCCGCACGATGATCGAGACGGACACCACCGAGTCGATCAGCAGCCGCATCTCGCTCAGCGCGTCGTTCTCGCTGCAGCTCGGTCTGATCCGCATCCACTACGGCGAGTACGACCAGGCGCAGTTCGCCCTGGGTCTCGCCGGCGGCCTCGCCTCCGAGCACCTCAGCCTCGCCGAGCGCGTCGAGTGCCTCTCGGCCCTCGCCCACGTCGCCATGCTGCTCGGCGACTTCCGACTCGCCGACGAGCACCTCGCCGCGGCCACGACCCTCGCCGAGGGGACCGAGCTCATGACGAGCTCGTTCGGCGCGCTCGCCCAGATCACCCGGCTCCAGCTGGCCCTCGACCGCGGTCAGCCCGGCGGGATCCCCGAGCTCATCGACGACGTCCGCCAGGCGACCCGCGGCAACGACTGGGAGGCGCACGGCTGGTTCGCCGAGGCGCACGCCTACCTCGAGGAGGGTCGCTTCATCGAGGTGCTCGATCTGCTGGCGCGCATCACGCGCCTCCTCGACGCCTTCACCGGTCGACCGACGCTGGCCGCGGCGGTCGCCTCGCTGCGGGCCGAGACCATGCGGTGCCTGCAGCAGCCCCAGGAGGCGCGGCGTCTGGCCGCCCCGCTCGTCGCCACCGCACGCCACATCCAGTGCCCGGCCCGCGTGCTGGCGCTCGTGCACCTCGCAGCGGGCGAGCCCGAGGCGGCCCTCGACGCGCTCGAGCCGTGCCTCGTGCTCGGCGATCTGCACAGCGAACGCACCATGCCGCACGTGCACGCCGTCGTCGCCGCGGCGCATCTCGCCCTCGGCGACACGGCCCGCGCGGACATCGCCTTCGACCGGGCGCTCCTCGCCGCCGGCCGGAACGACTCCCGGTGGATGTTCGCCACGCTCCAGGACGACGTGCTGAAGCACCTCCTCGACCGGGCGGCGCACCGCGACCAGCCGGAGGCGATCCGCACGACCCTCGAGCGCCTCCTCGGCTCCTCGGTCGGCGCGGTACCGCGGTTGGACGAGCCGCTGAGCGACCGCGAGCTCGTGATCGTGCGCCACCTCGCGACGGGACAGACCCTCGGCCAGATCGGGAGCCAGCTCTTCATCTCGGTCAACACGGTCAAGAGCCACGTGCGGAGCATCTACCGCAAGCTGCAGGCGTCGTCGCGCCGCGAGGCGATGACGCGGGTGCGCGAGCTCGGACTCCACGTCGACGACTGACCCCGCGGCCCGGGGGCGGCCCCGGGCGCCTGGTAGCCTCTCGCGGTGTCCGAGAACGCCCCCTCCACCGTCAGCCGTCCTCCGCTCGTCGCCCAGCTGAGGCGCCGCAAGCCGCTCGAGGCGTTCGCCGCCGAGAGCGACGACTCGACCGGGGGCGGGCCGCGCCTGCGACGTTCGCTCGGCGTCTGGCATCTGACGGCCATCAGCATCGGGGCCACGCTCGGCACCGGGATCCTCGTCGTCCTGGGCACGGCCGTCCCCCTGGCGGGCCCCGCCGTGTGGATCGCATTCGTCCTGGCAGGCGTCGCCGCCCTGCTCTCGGCTCTGTCGTACGCCGAGATGGCCGGCAGCGTGCCCGTCTCGGGGTCCAGCTACAGCTACGCCTACGCGACGCTCGGCGAGGGTCTGGCGTGGGTGTGCGGGTGGTGCCTCGTGCTCGAGTACGCCGTCTCGGTGGCCGCGGTGGCCGTCGGCGCGGGTCAGTACGTCAACGAGGCGCTCGCCGTCTTCGGCCTGGCGCTGCCCGACGCCATCGCCGAGCCGCCGGGCGCCGGAGGGGTGCTCAACCTGCCGGCCGCCCTGCTCGTGATCATCGCGACCCTCGTGCTCGTCCCCGGTGCCCGCGAGAGCGCCTGGGTGAACACCCTCCTCGTCGTGGTCAAGATCGGCCTGCTCGTCTTCTTCGTCGCCGTCGCGTTCACGGCCTTCAGCGCCGGCAACTTCGAGCCCCTCGCGCCGATGGGCGCCGCCGGGGTCTCGGCCGCGGCATCCCGGCTCTTCTTCTCGTACATCGGCTTCGACGCGGCGTCGACGGCGGGCGAGGAGGCGCGCGATGCGAAGCGCGACCTCCCGCGGGCGATCATCGCCTCGATCGTGATCATCACCGTGCTGTACATCCTCGTCGCGGTCGCCGCGATCGGGGCCCGGCCCTGGCGGACGTTCACCGACGGCGAGGCCTCGCTCGTCACGATCGTGGCGGACATCACCGGGCAGCCGTGGGTCGCGTTCGTGTTCGCCGTGGCGGCCGTGCTCGCCATCGCGAGCGTCGTGCTCACCGTGCTCTACGGCCAGACCCGCATCTTCGTCTCGATGGCCCGCGACGGGCTCGTCCCGAGGGTGCTCGGTCGCATCTCGCCGCGCACGCGGACGCCGGTCGCCGGCACCCTGATCGTCGGCGGGGTGGTCGCCCTGGCCGCGGCCCTCGTGCCGCTCGGCGCCCTCGCCGACGCCACGAGCATCGGCACCCTCTTCGCGTTCGCTCTCGTCAACGTGTCGGTCATCTGGCTGCGCCGCAACCGGCCCGAGCTCGACCGGACGTTCCGCGTGCCGTTCTACCCGGTGGTCCCCCTGCTCGGCTGCGCGTTCTGCGTGCTGCTCATGGTGACCCTCGGCTGGATCACCTGGCTCGCCTTCGCCTTCTGGATGCTGGTCGGCGCCGCCGTCTACCTCGGGTACGGGCGCCGTCACTCGGTGCTCGCCCGCGCCTCCTGAGGGAGGCCCGGGTCGGCTGAGGGAGGCCATGGTCGGCGCAGCCCCGGCCATCGCTGCCTGCCGGGACGGCGAAAGGCGCCACCCCGGAGGGTGACGCCTTTCGTGTGAAGCGGTGAAGCGGGATTACTTGAGGGTGACGGTGGCGCCGGCAGCCTCGAGCTGGCCCTTGGCCTTCTCGGCGGCTTCCTTCGAAGCACCCTCGAGGACGGTGCTGGGGGCGCCGTCGACGACGGCCTTGGCCTCGCCGAGTCCGAGGCTGGTGAGCGCACGGACCTCCTTGATGACCTGGATCTTCTTGTCGCCGGCAGCCTCGAGCACGACGTCGAAGGCGGTCTGCTCTTCGACCTCTTCGGCAGCGGCGGCGGGGCCGGCGGCACCGGCGGCGGCCACGGGGGCAGCAGCGGTGACCTCGAAGACCTCTTCGAACTTCTTCACGAAGTCGCTGAGCTCGATGAGCGTGAGCTCCTTGAAGGCCTCGATCAGTTCGTCCTGCGTGAGCTTCGCCATGGTGTTCTCCTTATGTGTTTTCTGAAGTGTGGGTTCGTGCGACAGCTGTTCAGCTGTCGGCTTCCTGCTTGGCACGCAGCGCCTCGACCGTGCGAACGGCCTGAGACAGCGGTGCCTGGAACAGGTAGGCAGCTCCGAACAGCGAAGCCTTGAAGGCGCCGGCCAGCTTGCCCAGCAGCACCTCCCTGGACTCGAGATCGGCGAGCTGCTTGACCTCGTCTGCCGTGAGGGGGTTACCGTCGAAGTAACCGTTCTTCACGATCAGAGCGGGGTGTGCCTTGGCGAAGTCACGCAGGCTCTTGGCGACGGCGACAGGGTCTCCGTGCACGAAGGCGATCGCAGAAGGTCCGACGAGTTCGTCGTCGAACGAGCTGATTCCGGCGTTGTTCGCCGCGATCTTGCTGAGCGTGTTCTTCACCACGGCGTACGTCGCGTCTGCACTGATGGACTTGCGGAGCTCTTTCAGCTCAGCAACAGTGAGACCGCGGTACTCGGTGAGCAGAACGGCGGTCGAGTCACGGAAGTTCTCCGTGAGCTCGGCGACCGATGCTTCCTTGTTCGCCATGGCTCTCCTAAAACGTGGGTGTGCCGGCAGCCCCCCGGCCTCGATCGGACTGGACGCCTCAGGTCTGAGTTCAGAGTTCTGAGCTCGGGTCTGAGGTGTTCAGCACAAAGAAAAAAGCTCCGGCACAGGGGCACGGAGCTGGATCTCTTCGAGAAGAGGAACGACTTCACACACCTGCGCTGGTCGCTCTCTCTCGAGAACCTTCGGTGATCGTCTGCGAGCAGACGAACACGACCGGCGGTCTTGGGCTCCGTACAGACTAGAGGCAGGAGGCGCGATCACGCAAGTCGCGCCTCCTGCGGCAGTCGGACGGTGAAGACCGCGCCCGCCGGCGAGCTGTCGACCTCGACCAGGCCGCCGTGCGCCTGCACGACGGCCTGCACGATCGCCAGACCGAGACCGGTGGACCCGGCCGACCGCGACCGCGAGCTGTCCGCGCGGGCGAATCGCTCGAAGAGCACCGGCAGGACCCCCGGGTCGATGCCGGGGCCCTCGTCGGCGACGCGCACGACGACCGAGTCGGCCTCGACGGCGAGCGTCACGTGGACCTGGGTCCCCGCCGGCGTGTGCGTCCGGGCGTTGGTCAGCAGATTGGCGACGATCTGGTGCAGTCGCATGCCGTCGCCCGTGACGATCACCGGCTCGTCGGGGACGTCGACGTCGACCGCGTGCGAGGGCCCGGCCACGTGCGCATCGCTCACCGCGTCGAGGACGATGCGGGTGAGATCGACGTCGCCGAGCACGAGATCGCGACCCTCGTCGAGTCGCGCCAGCAGCAGGAGATCCTCGACGAGCGACGTCATGCGGACGGCCTCCGACTCGATGCGTCCCATCGCGTAGACGACGTCGTCGGGCAGATCGGCGTTCATGCGTCGGGTGAGCTCGGCGTAGCCGCGCACCGAGGCGAGCGGCGTCCGCAGTTCGTGCGAGGCGTCGGCCACGAACTGCCGCACCTTGTTCTCGGACTGCTGCCGCGCCTCCAGGGCTCCGGCGACGTGACCGAGCATGCGGTTCAGCGACGCCCCGACCCGACCGACCTCGGTGCGGGTGTCGGTGTCCTGCTCGTCGACGCGTTCGGCGAGCGCGACCTCGCCGCGATCGAGGGGGAGCTCGGCGACGCGGAGGGCCGTGTCGGACATCCGCTCGAGCGGCCGGAGGGCGGATCGGACGACCGCGAAGGCGATCGCGATGGCGACCGCCAGCCCGATGATCGTGACGCCCGCGATGGCGACGACCATGACGGTGATGGTGCGGTCGACGCCGCTGGTCGGCAGACCCACCACGAGGTGGGCCGTCGTCGAGGTCGAGACGAGCGTCCCCTTCTGCGACTCGACGCGGTACGACCCGAGCGAGCCGCCCAGATCGACGGTCGTCGGCTCCGTCCGGCCCTCGGCGTCGACGGGCCGCCCGACCACGCCGGCCAGCGGTTCGTCGAGCTCGGCGAGATCGACCGCCGCCAGCTCGCCGCCGACGGTGATGCGGTAGGCGGCTCTGACCTGCCCGTCGACGACGACCGCCGTCAGCGTTCCCGGGGCCTGACGCGGTCCGTCGAACTCGCCGCCGTCGGGCGTGAGCGACGGCTCGGAGGCGCCCCCGAACGGCGAGGCGGCGCGCGTGGTCGCCCCGTCGAGCTCGCCGTCGAGCTGGTCGACGAGGGAGACCCGCAGCACGAGGACGCTCAGCGAGCCGATCACGACGGTCAGCAGCACGACCAGGGCCACGATGCTGAGGATCAGGCGCTGCCGCAGGGTGAACGGACCGGACGCCCCCGGCAGACGACGCGCCAGGCGTCGCAGGCTCGAACCCGCCCGCGCGGGCAGGGCGTCGCTCACGAAGTCGGCTTGATCACGTAACCCACGCCGCGCACGGTATGGATCATGGGCTCTTCGCCGACGTCGATCTTCTTGCGCAGATACGAGATGTAGATCTCGACGACGCTCGACTTGCCGCCGAAGTCGTAGCTCCAGACCCGATCGAGGATCTGCGCCTTGCTGAGCACGCGGCGGGGGTTCCGCATGAGGAACCTCAGCAGCTCGAACTCGGTCGCGGTCAGCTCGATCTCGCGGTCGCCGCGGTGCACCTCGTAGCTCTCCTCGTCGAGCACGAGGTCGCCGACGACGATGCGCGAGTCGCCCGCCTCGCTGACGGCCGAGGCCGATCGGCGGATGAGTCCGCGGAGGCGGGCCACGACCTCCTCGAGCGAGAACGGCTTGGTGACGTAGTCGTCTCCCCCGGCGGTCAGTCCCTGGACGCGGTCCTCGACGGCGTCCTTCGCGGTCAGGAAGAGGATGGGCGTGTCGTCGCCGGACTGCCGCAGCCGACCGAGCACCTGGATGCCGTCGATGTCGGGCAGCATCCAGTCGAGGACCATCGCATCGGGCTTGAACTCGCGAGCGAGCGTGAGGGCCGTCTGCCCGTCGGAGGCCGCCTTGACGTCCCATCCCTCGTAGCGCAGCGCCATCGAGAGCAGGTCGGTGAGGCTGTTCTCGTCGTCGACGACGAGGACGCGGAGGGGGGTTCCGTCGGCCCGGGTGAGTCGCGGGGCGGAGGCGGTGGCGGGAGTGGTCGTGGTCACGTCTTCCAGTATCGAGAGCTTCCTATGAGCGGACTGTGACGTGCCGATGAAGGCGCCGTGTCCGTCTCATGACCGCCTCATAGACGGGCGACAGGGGCCGGACGACGCGGCTCCCTGACGTCGGCGGCGCGGGCCACCCGTCCGTCGCCGCCTGCAGCTCACCGCCGGGCGCGTGCGCGAGATCCGAGCGACGGTCCGGTCACCCGAGGGGGTAGGCGGCGCAGGCGAAGCGGCTCGAGTCGGGGCTCCAGCCCGGCACGTTGATCGTGCCCTGGCCGCCGAGCACCGCGAGGACGTCCTGCGGCGTCGCCCCCGGCTCGGGCAGGCCGTCGACGCCGAGCGGGAGGGTGCGCAGCACGACGTCGCGGTTCTCGGGATGGCCGAGCGTCCCCGGCTCGAACGAGACGTAGAGCAGCGTGCGACCGTCGGGCGACACGTGCGGGAACCAGTTCACCCGCTCGTCGTGCGTCACCTGCACGGCGTCGGAGCCGTCGAGACCCGCCCGGAACAGCTGAGCGTGACCGGCGAGTCCCCCGGAGGCCCGCTCCGAGTTGAACCACAGCCGGGAGCCGTCGGGCGAGAACCCGGCGCCGTCGTCGGGGTGCTCGTCGTCCGTGACGGGGGTGGTCGCCCCGTCGGCGATCGCGACCAGGGCGACGTTCGTGCGCCAGGCGACCCGCGCCTCCTCGACTCCGGGGTCGGCGACCGGCGCGGGCAGCGCGCCCACGATCATGCTCAGCGTGCGACCGTCGGGCGAGACCCCGTGCAGGTAGTTCTTGTGGTTGCGGCCCTCGGGGTGCGGGGCGGTGACTCGGCGGGCCGACTCCCCCTCGGGCACGCCGTCCCAGGGCACCTCGTACACGTGCCCGTCGCGAGCGCTGACGAAGACGGCCGACCCGTCGGGCGCGATCACGTGGTCGTTGTTGATCTCGGGCACGTCGCCGAGCGGCACGGACTCGAGAGCGGTCTCGTCGACGCCCCGGGCGTCGGCGGGCAGGCGCCAGAGCAGACCGTCGCCGTTGACGACGAGCCACCGGCCGTCGGGGCTCCAGTTGGGCGCCTCGACCAGCACCGTCCGGCTCTCGAAGACGGTCTCGGTCGCGCGGGTCGCGGGGTCGACGATCAGCAGACGGCAGAGCTGACCGGGGAGGAGGGTGCGGGGCATGCGTCGGGTCTCTCGGGCTACTGGTTCGAGAAGGCGGAGTCGAAGGAGGCGGTCGGCCGCTTCCAGAGCAGGGAACGGATGTGGGCGAGCGCCTCGGGCGCCCCGTGCAGGCGGTCCATGCCGGCGTCCTCCCACTCGATCGAGATGGGGCCCGCGTACCCGATGGAGTCGAGGGCGCGGAAGGCGTCCTCCCAGTTCATGTCGCCATGACCGGTCGACACGAAGTCCCAGCCCCGCCGGGGGTCGCCCCAGGGCAGATGCGAGCCGAGCACGCCCGACCGACCCGAGGGGGGCTTGATGCGCGTGTCCTTGCAGTCGACGTGGTAGATCCGGTCGGCGAAGTCGGTGATGAAGCCGACGGTGTCGACGCCCTGCCAGAGCATGTGCGACGGGTCCCAGTTGAAGCCGAACGCCTGCCGGTGCTCGATCGCCTCGAGAGCGCGGACGCTCGTCCAGTGGTCGTACGCGATCTCGCTCGGGTGCACCTCGTGCGCGAACCGGACGCCCTCGGCGTCGAAGACGTCGAGGATGGGATTCCAGCGGTCCGCGAAGTCCTGGTAGCCGGCGTCGATCACGGCGGCCGGCACCGGCGGGAACATCGCCACGTAGGGCCAGATCTTCGAGCCGGTGAAGCCGACGACGGTGTCGACGCCCATCTTGCGGGCCACCCGGGCGGCGCGCTTCATGTCCTCCGCAGCGCGCCGGCGGACCCCTTCGGGCTCGCCGTCGCCCCAGGTCGACGGACGGACGATCGCCTGATGCCGGAAGTCGATGGGATCGTCGCAGACGGCCTGGCCGGTGAGGTGGTTCGAGATCGCCCAGACCCGCAGCCCGTGGCGGTCGAGCACCTCGAGGCGCGACCGCAGGTAGGCGTCGTCCTCGTCCGCCCGCTCGAGGTCGAGGTGGTCGCCCGACGCGGCGATCTCGAGCCCGTCGTAGCCCCAGCCCGCCGCGAGCGCCGCGACCTCCTCGAACGGCAGGTCGGCCCACTGGCCGGTGAACAAGGTGACGGGGCGGGAGCTCTCGGTCATGGGTCCTTCTCGGTGGGGGTGGATGTCAGGAGGCACGGGAGGGGCCGCGGAGGACGATGCGGACGGCGATCCGTCAGGTCACGTCGACCCACGACCGGCTCGCGGCGGAGTCGAGCACCGCTTCGGTCACGCGGGCGGCCCGGAGCCCGTCCGCGAACGTCGGCAGCCCTTCGGGCGCACCGCCCCGCACGGCGTCGTGAGCGTCGCGGACGAATCCGGCGAACGCGTCGACGTAGCCCATCGGATGCCCGGCCGGCACGGTCGACAGCCGGGCGGCGTCGGGCGAGAGCCGGGCGGTGTCCCGCGGGACGAGTCGCGTGCCCGAACGGCGTCCGACCCAGAGGGTCTCGGGCTCCTCCTGCGAGAACTCGAGGCTCTCGGCCGTGCCCGAGACGTCGAGCAGGAGGCGGTTCTTCCGACCCGGGGCGACCTGCGACACGAAGAGGGTGCCGATGGCCCCGCCGACGGTCTCGAAGACCACGGCCGCCTCGTCCTCCGTGTCGACCCGGCTGCCGCCGCGGTCGGCGTGCACGCGGTTGGTGGTCGAGGTCAGTCGCGCCAGCGGGTCGCCGGCGACGAACTCGATGAGGTCGACCAGATGGCTGCCGATGTCGGCGAAGGCGCGCGACGGGCCGCCGGCCGCGGAGTCCACCCGCCAGTCGACGTCGTCGCGCTCGAGCAGCCAGTCCTGGAGGTACGACCCGCGGATGCTGAGCACGCGGCCCGCCTCGCCCGCGGCGACGCGAGCACGCGCCTCCCGCACCATGGGGTGGTAGCGGTAGACGAAGGGCACGGCCCCGACGAGGCCGTTCGCCGCTGCGGCCTCGACCATCGCCTCCGCCTCGCCGGTCGACGTCGCCAGAGGCTTCTCGCACACCACGTGCTTGCCGGCCGCGAGCGCGGCGAGCGCCACGGGCGCGTGCGTCGCGTTCGGCGAGCAGACGTGGACGACGTCGACCCGGGGGTCGTGCACGAGGTCGTCGACGCTCTCGTGGGCGGTGCCGACGCCGAGGTCGCCGGCCGCCCGGGCGGCGCTGGCGGGGCTCGACGACGCGAGGGCCACCACCTCGGCACCGGCCGACCGGGCCGCACCGGCGTGGACGCGGGCCATGAACCCGCCGCCCACGATGCCGATGCGCAGCGGCACGACCCGACCCGCGCCTCCTGAGCGGGAGGCCGGAGCGGAGACGGCGAGACCGGCCGCCGCGGCCCCGCCCGGGTCGGTCACTTCACGGCCCCCGACGAGAGTCCGGTGATCAGGTGTCTCTGCACGAGCATGAAGCCTATGAGAACCGGCAGCGACACGACGACCGAGGCGGCCATGAGCTGGTTCCAGTAGACGTCCTGCTGCGATGCGTAGGCCCGGAGGCCGATGGACAGGGTGCGGGTGTCCTTGCTCGTCAGGACGGAGGCGAACAGCACCTCGCCCCACGCCGTGATGAAGGCGTAGACGGCCACCGCGATGATGCCCGGCTTGGCGACCGGGATGATGACGCGGAACAGGGCGCCGAGACGACCCGTGCCGTCGATCATCGAGGCCTCCTCCAGCTCCTTCGGGATCGAGGCGAAGTACCCCGTGAGCATCCAGATCGAGAACGGCAGCGAGAACGTCATGTACGTGATGATCAGACCGATGTAGCTGCCCGTCAGCTGGACCCCCACCGTGCGCTGGATCTGCACGAAGATGAGGAACAGCGGCAGGAGGAACAGGATGCCGGGGAACATCTGCGTCGACAGCACGACGAGGCTGAAGCTGCGCTGCCCGCGGAACCGCAGGCGGGCCAGAGCGTAGGCGGCCAGGACCGCCATCGCCACCGACAGGATCGTCGCCGACACCGTCACGATGAGACTGTTCTTGAAGTACGTCGCCAGGGGCACCGTCTGCCAGATCTGGATGTAGGGCTCGAGGGTCACCCGCGAGGGGATCCAGGTGAACAGGCCCTGCACGTCGGCGAGCGGCTTGATCGACGTCGTGAGGACGACGTACAGGGGCACGACGACGACCAGCGACAGGAAGGCGAGCCCGAAGAACCGGAAGATCTTGAAGCCGCGGGTCTCAATCATTGTCGTTCTGTCCCTTCGGGAGAACCATGCGGATGTAGAACGCCGAGGCGATCAGCAGGACGATCAGCAGCATGACGCTCATGGCGCCGCCGAGACCGAAGTTCCAGTTGTTGAACGACTGCTGGTAGATCAGCGGCGAGATGAGCGTCGCCTGCTCGGGCGACGCGGGGCCGAAGAGCACGTACGGCACGTTGAACTGGTTGAAGATCCAGAGGCTCATGATGAGCAGGAGCACCGCGTTGGCGGGCTTCACCATCGGCAGCGTGATCTGGGTGAACTGCTTCCAGAGGCTGGCGCCGTCGAGACTGGCGGCCTCGTAGACGTCGCCGGGGATGTTCTGCAGCGCCGCCAGCAGCATCAGGAACGCGAAGGGCCAGAACTGCCAGGCGGTCACGATGACGATGGCCCAGAACGAGTTGCCCCCGAGCAGCCAGAACGGGCGGTCCTGGAGGATGCCGAGGTCGTCGACCAGGAACCGGTTGATGGCTCCGTCGCGCTGGTTGAACATGAAGGCCCAGGCGATCGTCCCGACGTAGGACGGCAGCGCGTAGGGCACCAGGAAGAGGGTGCGGAGGATCCCCCGGCCCTTGAACGAGCTGGTCAGCAGCACCGCCCCCAGCATGCCCATGCTCCAGGCGATCGCGACGACGATCACGGTGAAGAGCAGCGTCCGCCCGAGCGCCCCGTAGAGCTGCGCCGCGATCGGCGAGCTCGGGTCGAGCGCGGTGACGAAGTTCTGCAGCCCCACGAAGGGGGCGTTGACCCAGTTCGCGATGCTCAGCTGGTTGAGCGTGATGAAGGCGATCCAGATTCCGAGCACCATCGGGACGATGTGGACGAGCAGCTCGGCCAGGGCGGCCGGCGTCACCAGGAGGTACGCCAGGGGCGAGCGGTGCCTCTTGCGTCTGACGGGCTCGATCGGAGCCTGCTGATGCGGATCGGGCGGCGTGTCCTTCTCGGACGTCGCGGGGGGCAGGACGTTGACGGTCATGAGGGTCCTCTCGGGGCCTCGGCCGGGGCGGCCGGTCGTCGATCGACCGGCCGCTCCGACCTGCAGCGGTGGGACGGGCTACTGACCCGAGCTCATCTGGCTGTTCGCGTCCTCGAGGGCCGACTTCACGTCGTCCTCGCTGACGGAACCGCCCTGGGCAGCGGTGGCGAGGAGTCCCTTGACGGCGGTGCCGACCAGGGTCTCCATCTGTCCCTCCGAGGGGAAGAGGGGCATCGGCTGGGCGTGGTCGGCGAGCGTGACCTGCTTCAGCTTGATGGTCTCCGACTGGAACGCCGGGTCGTCGTACGCGCTGGTGACGACGGGCAGCGAGCTGAACGACTGGTTCAGGTAGACCTGCTCCTCGTCGCTCGTGAGGTGCTTGACGAAGTCGATCGCCGCATCCTTGTTGTCCGAGTTGTCGAAGACGCTGATGTTGATGCCGGCGACGTGGCTCTGCGTGCCGAGCAGACCCGTCGCGTCGGCGCTCTCCATCGGCACCGGTGCCGCGGCGTAGTCCGTGAAGTCACGGGCTGCGAGGTTCGCGTCGGGCGCCTGGTCGAAGAACATCGCGGCCTGACCGTCGGCGAAGGTCGCCGCCATGTCGGAGCCGTTGACGCTCTCGGCGTCGGAGGGCGAGACCACCTTGTCGACGGCCATGAGGTCGACCCACTGCTTGACGCCCGCGACGACGCCGTCGTTCGCGAAGTCGGGCTCGCCGCTGTCGTCGTACAGGGCCCCGCCGTTCTGCAGACCACGGACGAACGCCTGGTGCGAGTTGTTCGAGATGCTCGAGCCCGCCATCGTCACGCCCCACTGGTCGATCTCGCCGTCGCCGTCGGTGTCGATGGTCAGCTTCTTGGCGTCCTCGACGAACTCGTCCCATGTGGCGGGCGGGTCGGTGATCCCGGCCGCCTCGAACATGGCCGTGTTGTAGTACAGCGAGTACGAGAGCCCGTAGAGCGGCACCGACGTCGGAGCCTGCCCCTCCGCGCCACCGGTCGCGAAGCTGGACTGCACGAAGCGGTCCTGCCCGCCGACGGCCTCGAGCGGGTCGCCCTCCCACGGGACGAACGCGCCGCTCGACTGCAGCGACACCGCCCACGTGTTGCCGATGTTCAGCACGTCGGGGCCCTCGCCGCTCGACACGGCGGTGAGGATGCGGTTGTAGAGGTCGGACCACGGGATGACCTCGAGCTCGACCTCCACCCCGGTCTCCTCGGTGTAGCGGTCGATGGACTCCTGGAGGATCTCCGCGTCCTTCTCGACCGTGGGGGCCTGGTTGCTGGCCCAGTACGTGATCGTCTTGCTGTCGCCGTCGCCGCCTGAGGCGGAGCAGGCGGTCATCGACCCTGCGGCCACGACTCCTACGGCCAGTGCTGCGATCCAACGGGTCTTCTTCGTCATGACTTCTCCTGGTGTCTCATCTTCGAGATTTCTCTTCATCGAGTAGGGAGGGTGCTGATGGTGCTGTGCGTCTCTGGTGCTGTGCGTCGGTGGTGCGGTCTGTGGGGCGGGAGGTGCTGCGACCCGGGCCCCCGGGTGCCTGTCTCGTCGTCGAGGGGCACCCGGGGCCGGGCGTCGGCGCCGGTTCAGCCGAGGGTCGCGACCGAAGGGTCCCAGTCCTCCGGCAGCTCGGGTGTCGGTTCGAGGGTCGAGTCGACGACGACGCCCTCGTGGCGCTCGGCCGACTCGGCGAGCGAGACCATGACGTCGAGCACGTGGAACGCGAGCTCGCCGGGCACCCGCTCGCGTCGACCGCCGCGGATCGCCTGCGCCAGCTCGGCGACGCCGGTGCCGCGGGTGAAGGTCGACCCGCTCGACGGGACGACCGTCGGCTCGTCGGAGCCGGTGTGCACGAGCGTGTCGCCCTCGAACTCGTTCGGATCGGGGAACACCGCCGTGCCCTCGGTGCCGGCGATCTCGACGAAACCGGCCCGGGCGAGCTTGGAGTCGAAGCTGAAGACGGCCTGCGCGCTCGCACCGCTCTCGAACTCGAGCAGGGCGCTGATGTGCGTGGGCACCTCGACGGGGAACACGGTGCCCGCCTTCGGGCCCGAGCCGATCGTGCGGGTGTCGCGGGCCTTCGACGAGGTCGCGGTGACCTTCGCGACCGGGCCGAAGACCTGCACGAGCGTGGTCAGGTAGTACGGGCCGACGTCGAACATCGGACCGGCGCCGTAGGCGAACAGGAACTCGGGACTCGGGTGCCACGACTCGGGGCCGGGCACCTGGAACAGCGCCAGCCCGGTGAGCGGCGTGCCGATGTCGCCGCGGCGGACGACGCGGAGACCCGTCTGGAGTCCGGCGCCGAGGAACGTGTCCGGGGCCACTGCCACCCGCACGCCGGCCTCCTTCGCCGCGGCGAGCAGTCGCGCCCCGCTCTCGCGGTCGAGCGCGTAGGGCTTCTCGCCCCAGACGTGCTTGCCGGCTGCGACGGCCTTCAGCGCCACGTCGACGTGCGCGGCGGGGATGGTGAGGTTGACGACGATCTCGACCTCCTCCACGGCGAGCAGCTCGTCGACCGAGCCGCTGGCGGGCACGCCCCACTTCTCCGCCTGCGCCGCGGCGCGGGCCTCGTCGATGTCGGCGATGAAGAGCACCGTCAGGTCGGGGAACCGGGTCAGATTGCCGAGGTACTGGTCGCTGATGACGCCGGCGCCGATGACGCCGACTCCGACCGATCCCGTCTTCGCCGCGCGGGCGGGGGCCGCCGAGGAGGCGCTGGTCGTCGAGGTCGTGTCGGTGGCGGTCATGCGCGCACCCCGTCCAGGAAGGCGAAGCTCTGCTCGAGCGCCGTGAACACGTCGCCGGCGTGGTCGTCGAGCTCGACCACCGCGAGCGCCTGGGGGGCGGCCCGGAGGATGTCGCGCACGGGCATCGTGCCGCGCCCGACGGCCACCTGCTCGGTGTCGTCCTTGGTCTTGGGGCCGTCCTTCACGTGGAGGAACCGCACCCGGTCGCCCAGGCGGGCGAGCAGCTCGGCCGCGTCCACGCCGCCGACCTCGACCCAGTAGGTGTCGACCTCGAGCACGACCTCGGGCGGCAGCGCCGCGCCGAGGACCTCGAGCGCCGGGGTGCCGTCGATGAGGTTCTCGAGCTCGAAGGCGTGGTTGTGGTACCCGACGGTGAGACCGTGCGCGCTGGCCGCCTCGGCGATCTCGCCGAGCTCGGCGGCGACGGCCTCGACGTCCTCCCGGGTGATCCACCGGGTCTCGTCGATGTGCGGGTCGATGATCGTCCCGACGCCGAGTCGCACGGCAGCCGCGAAGACGGGCTCGAGATCCTGGCCGACGAGCTTGGCGTGGGCGCTCGGCGCGGTGAGGCCGGCGGCGGGGAGCGCCTCGGCGTACTCGTCCACGCGTTCGACGAACCCCCAGGGTTCCACCTGCGTGTAGCCGATGCTCGCCAGACGGCTGAGCGTGCCGGGGAGGTCGGCCGCGATGGCGTCCCTGACCGTGTAGAGCTGGACCGAGATCGGTGATGTCACCTGATGGACTCCTCGTCGAGTGGTGGTGGCGTCGGCGGAACCACCCCCGTTCGGGAGTCGATCGCCGGTGATCGAGACTCACCATAGGACCGCTTCTGTCGACGCGCAAGCAAAAGTCGACGGAAATCGACGAGCTTGTCTCGATCGTCACCTCTGCCTGTGCTTTACTGCTCCCATGCCCGATTCGACGCGGTCGTCGGCTCTCGGGAGCGCGGGGGCCAGCGAGCTCTTCCAGCTGCTCCGCGACGGTCGTCCGCGCACCCGCGCCGAGCTGGCGAGCATGACCGGCCTCGCCCGATCGACCATCGGCCTCCGGCTCGACGCCCTCATCGAGCTCGGCCTCGTCGGCCCCTACGCCGACGCCGTGTCCACCGGGGGGCGTCCTCCCTCGCGCGTCGCCCTAGTGCCGTCGGCGCGCGTGGTGCTGGGAGCCGACTTCGGCGCCGGCCACCTGAACGTCGCCCTGACCGACCTCATGGGCGTCGAGCTCGCGGTGCTCCGCACCGAGATCGACATCGCCGACGGCCCCGAGAGCGGTCTCACGGCCCTGCTCACCGCCGCCGACACGCTCCTGTCGGGCTACGGCCGAGACCGTGACGATCTCATCGGCGTCGGCATCGGACTCCCCGGACCGGTGCAGTTCAGCACCGGTCGACCCGTCAACCCGCCGATCATGCCCGGCTGGGACGGCTTCGACGTGCCCGGCTGGGTCAGGCGCCATCTCGACGTGCCCGTGCTCGTCGACAACGACGTGAACATCATGGCCCTCGGCGAACGGGGCCATGCGTTCCCCGACACCGACCACTTCCTGTTCGTCAAGGTCGCCACGGGCATCGGCTCGGGCATCATCTCGGGCGGACGCCTGCAGCGGGGCGCGCAGGGCATCGCGGGCGACATCGGGCACGTCCAGATCCCCCGCGGCGCGGGCATCGCCTGCCACTGCGGCAACGTCGGCTGCCTCGAGGCCGTGGCGTCGGGGCCCGCGATCGCCCGGTCGCTCCGCGCCTCGGGGCTCGACGTCGCCGGCGGACGGCAGGTGATCGACCTGGTGCGGCGGGGCGACATCGACGCCATCCAGGCGGTGCGTCAGGCGGGTCGCGACCTCGGCGAGGTGCTCACCGCCTGCGTGAACGTCATCAACCCGTCCGTCATCGCCATCGGCGGCTCGATGGCCCAGGCGGGCGAGCATCTGATCGCCGGAGTGCGCGAGATCGTCTACACGCGGTCCATGCCGCTCGCCACCGAGCATCTGAGCATCGTGCAGTCCCGCTCGGGCGACCGCGCGGCCATGATCGGCGCCAGCATGCTCGCCATCCACCACGCGCTCTCCCCCGCCGCCATCGACGAGCTCGCCGCCCTGGTCTGACGGCGGCGACACGGGGCCGCCCCGGTCGACCGACGCAGCCGGACGAGGGACAATGGAGCCATGACCGTCGTCCAGCCCATGCTCTCGCTGTGGGACGACGACGAGACCGAGCCCGCGCCTCCTCGGCCTCCCCGCCGGCCCGCGCACGAGACCCGCGTGCTCGCCGACTCGACCGATCGCATCGCGTGGCTGCGAGCCCGCAGTCAGGGCATCACCGCCACCGACGTCGCGAGGCTCTCGAGCCCGAAGGCCGTGCAGGCCGTCGTGCTCGACAAGCTCTACGGCAACGGCTTCGGCGGCAACGCCTACACCGACCACGGTCGCGCCCGCGAGCCCGAGATCGCCCGCTGGGTGCTGAACGAGCACGGCATCGCGCCCAGCTCGAAGCTGTTCCACGCGGCCGACCAGCGGCGCCACCTCGCCACGCCCGACGGGGTCGCCGTCCGCGACGACGGCCGCGTCGAGCTGTGCGAGATCAAGACGACCAAGAAGGCCTGGACGAGCATCCCCCGCACGTACCTGCGCCAGGTCTTCTGGCAGCAATACGTGCTCGGCGCCGAGCGGACCCTCGTCGTCTGGGAGCAGCACCTCGACTTCGTGCCCGTCGACGAGGTCCCCCTCAGCCGCTGGGTCGATCGAGACGACGACGAGATCCACCGCCTGGTGGTGCTCGCGGACCACGTGCTCGACACGCTGGCACGGCAGGCGCCCGTCGACCCGTTCGCCCTCGGCCGCCGGGCGTACGAGCCTCCGCCCTACGACCCGCTGCGCTGAGCGCGGCTCGTCGTCGACGGCGGCGATAGTTCTCCGACCAGTGACACCGGCGAAACACGGCCGACTCACGCCCCCCGTTTACTGGTGGGATCCCGGGGGGCCGTCGTGCGCCACCTGCGCAGCGCTCGCCCCGGGGTCGAGGGAGAGCGATGACGACGACGATGGCGACGACGACGATGCGCGCGATGGTGATCGACGGGACGGGCGGCGCGGATCGGATCGTCGCCCGCGACGTCCCCCGGCCGCAGCGCGTGGGCAACGAGGTGCTGATCGAGGTGGTCGCCGCGGGGGTCAACCGCTGCGACGAGGAGGCGCGCGAGGGTCGAGGGGACGGCGTCGTCCTCACCGGTCCCCCATCCGTCCCGGGGCACGACTTCAGCGGCGTCGTCGTCGAGACGCCCTACGCCGCGCACCCCCTCCGCGTCGGCGACGCCGTCTACGGCATGACGGCGTTCCCCCGAGGAGGCGGCAGCTACGCCCCGTTCGTCAGCGTGCCCGCGCAGTCGGTCACCCGCAGACCCGCCACGCTCTCGCACGTCGAGGCCGCCGGGGTGCCCCTCGCGGCGCTGTCCGCCTGGGGCATGATCGTCGACCTCGCCAAGGCGCACGAGGGGCAGCGGATCCTGATCCACGCCGCCGCCGGGGGCGTCGGGCACTTCGCCGTCCAGTTCGCGTCGTACTTCGGCGCCCATGTCGTCGCGACCGGGTCGGGGAGGAACTCGTCGTGGCTGCGCGAGCTCGGCGCTGCCGAGGTGGTCGACTACTCGGCGGCCGAGTTCGACCGCACGGTGCGCGACATCGATGTCGTCGTGGACCTGCTCGACGACGAGGACGTCGCGCGGCGCTCGCTCTCGGTCCTGCGCCCCGGGGGGCTGCTCGTGCACGCGCCGACGGCGAGCTGGGATGCCGTCGCCGCGATGGCCGCCGATCTCGGCGTGCGGGCGACCGGGTTCGCGGTGACCCCGGACGCCGCGGCGCTGGCCGTCGTGTCGCGACTGCTCGACTCGGGCGACGTCCGCGTGTACATCGACGACGTCTACGACCTCGCCGACGCCGCGGACGCCCAACGGAGACTCGCCCAGGGCCACACCCGGGGGAAGCTGGTGCTGCGCGTCGCCGACGAGTGAGGCGGGGTCAGACCTCGCACTCGAGCACGAGGTCGTCGTGGGTTCGACCGCCGACGACGAAGCGTCGCGTCCCGACCCCCTCGAAGCCCCGTCCCGCGTAGAAGGCGCGGGCTCGGCCGTTCTCGGTGTTGACCCCGAGCCAGACGGAGCCCGCCCCGTCGGTGACCGCGGTCTCGAACACGGCCGCCATGAGCCGGGCGGCGACGCCCTGACCGTGGCGGTCGGGCAGGACGTAGAACTTGCTCAGCTCGACGGTCGGCCGGGCGGCGACGGAGCGGGACACGTCGTCGTCCGACGGGTCCCCCTCGACGAGCATCGCGTAGGCGACCACCTCGTCGGTCTCCTCGTCGACGGCGACGAGCACGGTGCGATCGGGGTCGGCCGCGTACTCGGCGAAGCGCTCGGCGCTGAGGTGCGTCGTCACGAAGCGCGCGATCTCGACCAGGGCCGTGCCGGGCGGACAGGCCAGCGGGAAGGTGATGGCGGCGACGTGCGCAAGCCGTGGTGCGTCGGAGGCGGAGGCCAGGCGGATGGAGACGGTCACCCGACCATCGTGCCCCACCGGAGACGACGAAGGCCGCCCCGCTCGAGAGCGGGACGGCCTGTCGTGACGATCGTCGTGATCGAGGCGGAGCCTAGAAGACGTTGATGTCGAGGGGGATGCCGGGACCGAAGGTCGTCGACAGCGTGCCCTTGGTGATGTAGCGGCCCTTGGAGGAGGACGGCTTCAGACGGACGACCTCGTCGAGGGCGGCGTCGAGGTTGGTGTTCAGCTGCTCTTCCGAGAAGCCGGCCTTGCCGATGACGAAGTGCACGTTCGAGTGCTTGTCGACACGGAACTCGATCTTTCCGCCCTTGATGTCGTTCACGGCCTGGGCCACGTTCGGCGTCACGGTGCCGGTCTTCGGGTTGGGCATCAGACCACGCGGGCCGAGGACCTTGCCGAGACGACCGACCTTGCCCATGAGCTCGGGGGTCGAGACGGCGGAGTCGAACGACGTGTAACCGCCGGCGACCTTCTCGATGAGCTCGTCGCCACCGACCTCGTCGGCTCCGGCGGCCAGGGCGGCCTCGGCGGCCGCACCGGTCGCGAAGACGATGACGCGGGCGGTCTTGCCCGTGCCGTGAGGCAGGATGACCGTTCCGCGGACCATCTGGTCGGCCTTGCGGGGGTCGACGCCGAGCTTCAGCGCGACCTCGACGGTCGAGTCGAACTTCTTGGAGCCGGTCTCACGAGCGACGGCGACGGCCTCGCTGGTGCTGTAGAACTTGCCTGCCTCGATCTTCTCGGCAGCGGCGCGGTACGCCTTGGACTTCTGAGCCATGCGGAAATCTCCTGATTTCGAGAGTGTGGTTACGAGCCTGGCCGGCTCTCCCACAGATGTCTGGGTGGTGGGGTGCCCGGGGGCGAGTGCTTACGCGTCCACCGTGATGCCCATGGAGCGGGCGGTGCCGGCGATGATCTTCGCCGCGGCGTCGATGTCGTTGGCGTTGAGGTCGGCCTGCTTGGTCGTGGCGATCTCGCGGACCTGGTCCATGGTCAGCTTGCCGACCTTGTCCGTGTGCGGGGTACCGGAGCCCTTGGCGACGCCGGCGGCCTTCTTGATGAGCTCGGCGGCGGGCGGGGTCTTCAGGATGAACGTGAACGAACGGTCTTCGTACACGGTGATCTCGACGGGGACGACGTTGCCGCGCTGCGACTCGGTCGCGGCGTTGTAGGCCTTGCAGAACTCCATGATGTTCACGCCGTGCTGACCCAGGGCCGGGCCGATGGGCGGGGCGGGGTTCGCGGCGCCGGCGTTGATCTGAAGCTTGATCAGACCCGTGACCTTCTTTTTCGGTGCCATTCTTCTTTTCCTTCTTGTGGGTGTCGAGACGACTGCGGTCGCAGCCGACTCTCCCGGTGACCCGCGGGGCGGGCTCCGGTGATCTGTCGGGGCGGCATCCCCGGGAGGATGCCGCGACGTGGAGGGGTTAGAGCTTGGTGACCTGGTCGAAGCTCAGCTCGACCGGCGTCTCGCGCTCGAAGAGCGAGACGAGCACCGTGAGCTTGCCGCTCTCGGGTTTGATCTCGTTGATCGTACCGGGAAGACCGGCGAACGACCCCTCTTTGATCGTGATCGTCTCGCCGATCTCGAAGTCGACCTCGGCGGGGATGACGCGCTGGGCCTGCTTGCCGCCCTTGGCGCCGCCCTTGGCGGGAGCCGGCGTCGGATCGATCTGGACGAGGCTCTTCAGCATGTTGAACGCCTCTTCGAAGCGGAGCGGCGTCGGGTTGTGCGCGTTGCCCACGAAGCCGGTCACCCCGGGGGTGTGACGGACGACGGACCAGCTGTCCTCGTTGAGGTCGATGCGGACCAGGACGTAGCCGGGGATCCGCACGCGGGTGACGAGCTTGCGCTGGCCGTTCTTGATCTCGACGACGTCCTCCATGGGGACCTCGACCTGGTAGATGTAGTCCTCCATGGTCATGGAGACCATGCGGTTCTCGATGTTCTGCTTCACGCGACGCTCGAAGCCCGCGTAGCTGTGGATGACGTACCACTTGCCGGGCTTGCCGCGGAGCTCCGAACGGAACGCCTCGTAGGGGTCGACCTCGACGGGCTCGGCCTCGTCGTCGGTCGTGACGTCGTCGGCGTCGAGCACCTCGTCGCCGAAGGCGGCCTGGGCGTCGGCGTCCTGGACCGACTGCTCGGCCTCGGCGACGACCACGTCGTCTTCCTCGTCGTCGGACTGCTCTGCGGCGACGGCGGCGTCGGCCGCGACGGCGTCGCCCTCGGCGGCGGCTTCGTCGGCCTCGGTCTCGGCCTCGTCGTCGGTCGCCTCGACGGCGGCCTCCGCCTCAGCGGCGTCGTCGATGTCGAGCGCGTCGTCGACGATGGCGTCGGCTTCGGGGTCGCGGGCCTCGGCGAGCGTGTCGAGCAGACCGTCGAGGTCGTCGGTGTCGTCCGAACCGGCTTCGCTGTCGTCGACGACCGTGATGGCCTCGCTCTCGGCGGACTCGACGGATTCTTCGTCGGCGCTCAGGGTGCCGCCCTCTTGGGCCTCTTCGACCTCGGAGGACTGCTCCGCAGCGGTGGCGAGATCGATGTCGTCGCGCTCGTTGTCAGGCAAGGGTTTCTACTTCCGTTCGTGGGGTTCGGATCGGCTGCCCGTCGGTCGGGGCCGGATCACGTGTGGCGTCGGGGCGACGCCGGACTCAGCTGCCGGTGGGGCCGTTGCCGAAGACGTAGCCGACCACGATGCCGAACACCGTGTCGAGCCCGCTGACCAGCGCCATCATGATGACGACGAAGACGAGGACGACGCCCGTGTAGCTGAAGAGCTCTTTGCGGGTGGGGGTGACGACCTTCTTGAGTTCGTTGATCACCTGTCGGATGAACAGGGCGATCCGGGCGAAGGGACCACGGCGTGCCGCAGTGTCCTTCTTCGCCTTGTCGACGACGTCCTCGCTGGGAACGTCAACGTCTTTTCTCGCCACTGTGGGTACCTTCCGAGCTCGGCCCGCGGGCCTGTGTCCGTGATCCGGGCCGCCGCGCTGAAACCTGCTGGATCAGTCGCGACGGCCCGACCGGGCTGCAGGGCGGACAGGACTCGAACCTGCAACCTGCGGTTTTGGAGACCGCTGCTCTACCAATTGAGCCACCGCCCTTCGGGGCCAACACCAAGCTCACCACCGCCGATCGATGCACGGTGGGCGACGCCGTGAGGCGCGCAAAAGCTTGGCGATCATCGACCGCCTGGACCAGTGTAGGCGACCGCGCGGGCCGGTGTAAAGCCGGGCCCGCGGGCTAGGCTGACGGGCGTGACCACGCCAGCCCGCCGCCTCTCGTCCCGCATCGCGTCCATCGCCGAGTCCGCCACCCTGAAGGTCGATGCGAAGGCCAAGTCGCTCGTCGCGGCCGGGCGTCCGATCATCAGCTACGGCCCCGGCGAGCCGAACTTCGCCACCCCCGATCACATCGTCGAGGCCGCGGTGGCCGCGGCTCGCGACCCGCGCAACCACCGGTACTCCGCGGCGGCCGGCCTCCCCGAGCTCCGTGAGGCCATCGTCGCCAAGACGCTCCGCGACAGCGGGACGACCGTCTCGACCTCGCAGGTGATCGTCACGAACGGCGGCAAGCAGGCCGTCTACCAGGCGTTCCAGGCGCTGCTCGACGACGGCGACGAGGTGCTGCTCCCCGCGCCCTACTGGACCACCTATCCCGAGGCGATCGCCCTCGCCGGCGGGGTGTCCGTCGAGGTGTTCTCCGGCGCCGACCAGGACTACAAGGTGACCGTCGATCAGCTCGAGGCGGCCCGCACCGAGCGGACGAAGGTCCTGCTGTTCTGCTCGCCGTCCAACCCCACCGGCGCCGTCCACTCCCCCGCCGAGGTCGAGGCGATCGGCCGCTGGGCCCTCGAGAACGGCGTCTGGGTCGTCACCGACGAGATCTACCAGAACCTCACCTACGACGGCGTGGTCGCCACCTCCATCACGCAGGCGGTCCCCGAGCTCGCCGAGCAGACCATCCTGGTCAACGGCGTCGCCAAGACCTACGCGATGACCGGCTGGCGGGTCGGCTGGATGATCGGCCCGGCCGACGTCATCGCCGGGGCGGCCAACCTGCAGTCCCACCTGACCTCGAACGTCTCGAACGTGTCGCAGCGGGCCGCCATCGCGGCGCTGACCGGCTCGCAGAGCGCCGTCGAGGCGATGCGCGCCTCCTTCGACACCCGTCGCGCGACGATCGTCCGCGAGCTGAACGCCATCGAGGGCGTCGTCACCCCGACGCCCGAGGGCGCCTTCTACGTCTACCCCGACGTCACCGGTCTGCTCGGCCGCGACTGGAACGGCGTGACGCCGACCACGTCGCTCGAGCTGGCCGATCTCATCCTCGAGCAGGCCGACGTGGCGGTCGTACCCGGAGAGGCCTTCGGGCCGAGCGGGTACCTGCGTCTGTCGTACGCCCTCGGAGACGACGAGCTGCTCGAAGGGGTCCGGCGCCTCCAGCGTCTCTTCGGCTAGCACGCGGCCGCCGCGACGAGGGTCAACCGGTCGATGGACGCCCGCTCGACCGGTCGACCCTGGTGCCCGGCCGAGAAGGGGCGCACCCTGGTCACATGACCTCAGAACCCGTCGTGCGCGTGCGCGACCTCACGAAGAGCTACGGGGCGACAGCTGCTCTGCGAGGCGTCTCGTTCGACGTCGAACCCGGCGAGACCCTCGGGCTCCTCGGCCCCAACGGGGCCGGCAAGTCGACCACCATCGAGATCCTCGAGGGCTACCGCGACCGGAGCTCCGGCGAGGTGTCCGTGCTCGGCGTCGACCCCCGTCGGGGCGGTCTCGACTGGAAGGCCCGCCTCGGCATCGTGCTGCAGACCTCGGGCGACCAGGGGACGGCGACCGTCCGTGAGCAGATCGCGCACTTCGCGGGCTTCTACCCCCGCCCGCGCGACGTCGACGAGGTGCTCGTGGCCGTCGGCCTCGAGGCCAAGGCGAACGCCCGGATCCGCTCGCTGTCGGGTGGCCAGCGTCGTCGCGTCGACGTCGCGCTCGGCGTGGTCGGCCGCCCCGAGCTGCTGTTCCTGGACGAGCCGACCACCGGATTCGACCCCGAGGCGCGTCGCGCGTTCTGGCAGCTCATCCGCTCTCTCTCGTCGGACGGCACGAGCATCGTGCTGACCACCCACTACCTCGACGAGGCGGCTCAGCTCAGCGACCGGGTCGCCGTCGTGACGGGCGGCCGCCTCGTCGCCCTGGGCCGACCCGACGAGCTCGGCGACGAGGAGACGCGCACACCGCGGGTCACGTGGCTCGACGACGACGGGCGCCATGACGTCCGGACCCCGGAGCCCGGCGCGTTCGTCGCGCGACTCCACGCCGACGGAGGTGAACCGCGCTCGCTCGAGGTCATCCGGCCGTCGCTGGAGGACGTCTACCTCGACCTGGTCGCGCGGGCCGAGCAGACCGCCGACGGCCCCGAGGAGGCGCCGGCCGCGGTCGACGCGCACCGCGCCTCCTCGGCGGGGGTGACGTCGTGAGGACGCTGACGCTCGGAGCGAGTCGCACCCGGTACGAGGTGCGGTCGTACTTCCGGGCCGGGGACACGGTCTTCTTCACGTTCCTGTTCCCCGTGGTCATGCTGGCCATCTTCTCGACGGCGTTCAGTGCGTCGGGCTCGTTCGGCACACGCGCCGACGGCAGCGAGGTCGGCGCCGCCGCCTTCTATCTGCCCGGCATGATCGCCGCGGGCATCCTGCTCTCGGGCGTGCAGAACCTCGCCGTCGACATCGCCCTCGAACGAGGCGACGGGACGCTCAAACGGCTCGCGGGGACCCCGCTGCCGGTGGCGTCGTACTTCGTCGGCAAGCTCGGCCAAGTGCTCGTCACGAGCCTGCTGCAGGTCGCCCTGCTCGTGCTCGTGGCGCGGCTGCTCTTCGGCGTGCCGCTGCCGACGGAGGCGTCGTCGTGGGCGACGCTCGCCTGGGTGTACCTGCTCGGCATCGCGACCTCGGCCCTCGTCGGCATCGCCCTGTCGCGGGTGCCCCGCAGCGGCAAGAGCGCCACCGCCGTCATCGTGCCGATCACCCTCGTGCTGCAGTTCATCTCGGGTGTCTACCTGCCCTTCACGCAGCTGCCCGAGTGGCTGCAGACCGTGGCCTCGGTGTTCCCGCTCAAGTGGCTCGCGCAGGGGATGCGCAGCGTGTTCCTGCCCGACACGTTCGCCGCCGCCGAGGCCGGGGGCTCGTGGGACCTCCCCGGGGTGGCCCTCTGGCTCGTCGTGTGGCTCGTCGCCGGCGCGGCCGCATCGGTGCTGACCTTCCGGTGGATCCGGAAGGACGGGTGAGGGCCGTCGGGATCGGGCCGCGCACCTCCCCCGACGGCGCTAGCGTGTCGCCCATGGACGACGACCGCGACCGATCCGATGCCGAATGGCGCGAGCTGTCGGGAACGGCCCTGTCGATGCGGTGGTGGGACGCGGGTCTCGCCCTGACCACCGTCGTCCTCGGCGTTCTCGCGGCGACGTCGTCGAGCTCCCGCGTGGGGCTGTCGCTCGCGGCCGTCGGGGCTCTCGTGCTCGTCTGGTCCGCCGTCGCCCGACCCGTGATCCGCCGGAACGAGGGGCGGCTCTCGTCGCAGGCCGTCGTGGCGGCCGGGGCTCTCGTCGTCGCCGGCGGCGCCGCGGTCGCGGCGACCCCCGAGCTCGCGACCCTCCAGGCCTTCGTCATGCCGGTGCTCTGGACCCTCATGCCAGGCCCGCGCCCCGCGATCGCGGCCAACATCGCCCTCTGCCTGGCGATCTCGGCCGGCTTCGTCATCGGGCTCGGCTGGTCGGCCGACACGGTCGCGACGGCGGTGACGAGCGAGGCGCTCTCGCTCGTCTTCAGCATCGCGCTCGGACTCTGGATCACGACCATCGCCCGGGTGGGCGCCGAGCGCGGACGCCTGCTCGACGAGCTGCGCGACGCCCAGGCCGAGCTCGCGGCCCGCAGCCGCGACATCGGCAGCAGCACCGAACGCGAGCGCCTGGCGAGGGAGATCCACGACACGATCGCGCAGAGCCTGACCGGCGTGGTCATGCTGGCGCAGAGCACGCGCGGCACGCTCGAGGGCGGCGACGTGGACGGTGCGCTGGCGCGGCTCGGCACCATCGAGGAGGCCGCTCGGGAGGCGCTGACCGAGGCCCGCACGCTCGTCGCGGCCACCGCCTCCTCGGGATTGACGGGTCATGACGTCGCCGCCGCCGTCGGCCGCGTCGCCGAGCGGTTCCGCCGCGAGAGCGGCGTCGACGTCTCGGTGCGGGCCGAGGCGGTCGATCTCCCGCGCGACCTGCAGGTGGTGCTGATCCGGGTCGTGCAGGAGGCGTTGGCCAACGTCCGCAAGCACAGCGGCTCGCCGACGGCCCGGGTGGGCCTCACCACCCGCGACGACGCGGCGGTGCTGACCGTCGCCGACGACGGCCGCGGCTTCGACCCGCACTCCCCCTCGACCGGCTTCGGGCTGATCGGGCTGCGCGAGCGGCTCGCCCTGGCCGGCGGCTCGTTCGACGTCGAGACCGGCCCGGCGGGCACGACGATCACCTGCCGCCTGCCTCGGACCCCGGCCGGGACCGGCGATCTCCGCCCGGACGCCGGGTCGACCGTCGGGGCGGTGACGGCGTGACCCGCCACCGCACGCTCGTGGCGGACGACCATCCGATCGTGCGCCAGGGGATCGCCGCTCTGCTGGGCGCCACCGACGACTTCGACGTCGTCGGCCAGGCAGGCGACGGGCTCGAGGCCGTAGCGCTGGCCGCCGCTCTGGAACCCGATCTCGTCGTCATGGATCTCCGCATGCCGGGGCTCGACGGCGTCGCCGCGACGGGGGCCGTCCTGGCGGCGCGCCCGTCGACGCGCGTCGTCGTGCTGACGACGTACGAGACCGACGACCATCTGCTCTCGGCCATCGAGGCGGGCGCGAGCGGCTATCTGCTCAAGGCGTCGCCCGAGGCGGAGCTGCTGGCGGGTCTGCGCGCCGTGGTGGCCGGACAGGTCGCCCTGGCGCCGTCCCTCGCCGTGCGGCTGGCCGGATCGGCCCGGCGGGGGACGGAGCCGGTGCCGCGGGCGAGTCCGCTCAGCCCCCGCGAGACCGAGGTGCTCGCTCTCGTCGCCGCGGGCTGCTCGAACCCCGAGATCGCCCGCCGACTGTTCGTCGCGGAGGCCACGGTGAAGACCCACCTGGTGCACGTCTTCGAGAAGCTGGCCGTCGCGGATCGGACCCGGGCCGTCACCCTCGCTCTCGAACGGGGCTACCTGCCGAGCGGTCCGTCGTCGTAAGGCGCCCGCGCGGGGGCGTGCGACTCAGAGCGACAGGCCGAGCAGCACGGGCTCCGGGTGCAGCACGACCCCGAACTCGGCGGTGACGCGCTGCTGCACGAAGCGGGCGAGCTCGACGACGTCGTCGCCCGTCGCCGACCCGCGGTTCGTGATCGCGAGCGTGTGCTTGGACGAGATCGCGGCACCCGAGCCGGGCAGACGGAACCCGCGCTCGATGCCGGAGTGCTCGATGAGCCACGCCGCGCTCAGCTTCACCGCACCGGATCGGATGGGCGGCGGCGCGGCCGGTTCTTCACCCAGAGGGACGACGCGCGGCTCGGCGTCCGGCTCGAGACGCCAGCGCGGAGCGTCCGACGGCAGCTCGGCCGCGACGGCGCGCGCGACGACCGGGTTCGTGAAGAACGATCCGCTCGAGGCCGTGTCGCGATCCGCCGCGTCGAGCACCATCCCCTTGGCGGCGCGGAGCGCGAGCACGCTCGAGCGCACGTCGGCGACCGAGACCCGGGCGCCGAGGTCGACGCCGAGCGCCTTCGCGAGCTGGGGGTAAGCGACCTGCTCGCTCACCCCGCCTCCGTCGACGAGCGCGAATTCGACGGCCGTGACCACGCCCCGGCGGCCCTTCTTGAAGACGCTCGTGCGGTAGCCGAGCCCGAGGTTCGCCGCCGGGATGCGGACGAACTCGCCGGAGTCCTCGTCGAGGAAGTCGACGGCGACCACGGTCGTCGCGACCTCCTGCCCGTAGGCGCCGATGTTCTGGATCGGCGAGGCGCCGGTGGAACCGGGGATGCCGCTCAGCGCCTCGAGACCGGAGAGCCCCTCTGCGACCGTCGCGGCCACGAGATCGTCCCACGGCTCGCCGGCGGCGACGCGGAGATGCACCCGGTCGTCGTCGGACCCGACGCGCTCGACGCCCCGCGTGGCGACGTGCACGACCGTGCCGTCGAAGGGCTCGTCGGAGGCCACCGTGTTCGACCCGCCTCCGAGCACGAACCAGGGGTCGCCGAGCGACCAGGCCTCGCGCACGGCGAGGAGGAGCTCGTCGGTCGTGGTCGCCTCGAGGAGCCGGGCGGGTTCGCCGCCGACCTGCATCGTGGTGAGCTCGGCGAGCGTCGTCACGCCAGGGTCACCACGACCTGGGCCCTGCCCAGGACGGTCTTCTCCGCGTGGGTCACCGTCAGGTCGACACGGGCCGTCCGGGCCTCGTCGTCGAGATCGGCGATCGTCGCGACCACCGAGATCTCGGCGCCCTCGACCGGGTCGACGACGACCGGGCGCGTGAACTTGACCTGGTACGAGCTGACCCAGCCGAGCACGCCGGAGTCGTCGCCGGAGCCCTCGAGCCAGTCGACCACGGGCTGCACGGCCGTGCCCATGGTCAGCATGCCGTGGGCGAGCACCCCCGGCAGGCCGACGGACGCGGCGACGTCGTCGCGGTAGTGGATGGGGTTGAAGTCCCCGGAAGCGCCGGCGTAACGGACGAGGGTGTCGCGACTCAGGGCGTAGGTCGTGGTCGCGATCACCTGCCCGACCTCGAGGGCGCTCACGCGTCGTCCCCGTCGGCGGAGCGGACCACGAGGGTCGACACCGCGGTGACGACGTGGGCTCCGTCGGCGTCGACCATCGCGGACGACGCCGTCACCACGGAGACGCCGCCGCGGTTCTTGACGCCCGTGACCGTGAGGGTCGCGGTCAGCTCGTCGCCGGCGACGATCGGGCGCGAGAGGGAGAAGCTCTGCTCGCCGTGGACCACGCGCGAGAAGTCGATGCCTGCGTCGGGCTCGGCCAGGAGCTGCGCCAGAGTCGCCTCCTGGACGACGATCGCGAAGGTGGGCGGGGCCACGACGTCCGCGTGACCCGCCGCCCAAGCGGCCTGGACGTCGAGCGAGAGGGGACTCGTGGAGCCGGTCGCCCTCGCGAACTCGCGGACTTTCTCTCGGCCCACCAGGTAGGGCGGCGCCGGCGGGAGGACCCGCCCTGACAACTCGGGGTTCACAGACACGTCGACGAGTGTACCGAGCGCCCCCGATGCTGGGACGGGTGTCGGTGGCACGGCGTACGGTCACGGCATGAGCGACTCCAACATCGATCCCGACATCACGCCCGTCGACCCCGCCTCGGCCGAGGCCGAGCAGACCGCACCCGCCGACGGCACGACCCCCGGTGGCGAGACCCTCGGCGGCCAGGCCCCGAGCGGCGACGCCCCCACCGGCGAGACGCTCGGCGGCGAGCGCCCCGACGCCTCGAACACCGCCTCGAAGGACCCGGAGCAGTGGGTCACCGGCGACGAGCCCATCACCGGCCCGCAGAAGAGCTACCTCGACACCCTCGCTCGTGAGGCCGGCGAGGAGCTCCCCGCCGACATGACCAAGGCCGAGGCGAGCGAGCACATCGACCGCCTCCAGCAGAAGACGGGGCGCGGAGCCTGACCGTTCGCGTCCCGAGTCTTCTCACCCGGACCGGCGCGACGTATGCTCGTCCCACGTCTGGGATGGTAACTCGACGCAGGTGCCCCCTCTCGGTCTGGAGCTGGTTCTGATCCGCTTGCCCCATCGACCCTGCGGCACCGGGGTGCGTGCCCGGATCCTCACCGGTCCGGGCACGTCAGCTCCGACCTCCGTGACACCGATCGCCGATCCCCGGATCGCATCGTGAGCACTCGTGCGTCGCCCGGCTCCGCTCTGCGGGTGGTCGCCGCGGTGCTGCGGTCGTCGCACCCCGGGCCCACGCTCACGGTCACCGTCCTGACCGTCGTGCTCGGCCTCGCCATCGGACTCCCGGCGGACCGCCTGGCCGTCGTCGCCGTCGGCGTCCTCGCCGGTCAACTGGCGATCGGTCTCTCGAACGACGTGATCGACGCCGAACGCGACCGCCGGGTCGGTCGCCGCGACAAGCCGATCGCTCAGGGCGTGATCGCTGCACGCACGATCCTCATCGTGGCCGTGGCGTGCGCGCTGATCGGGTTCGGACTGCCCTTCGCCCTGGGGCCCGGCACCGGGATCGCTCATGCCGTCCTGCTCGCCTCGGGTCTCGCGTACAACGCGGGGTTGAAGGGCACGGCCGCCTCCGTCGTGCCGTTCGTCGTAAGCTTCGGGATCCTCCCCGCCGTCGTGACCCTCGCCGACGCGCCCCCGGCCCCTCCGGCCCTCTGGGCGCTAGGCGTCGGCGCCGTCTTCGGGGTGGCGATCCACTTCACCAACGTGCTGCCCGATCTGGCGGACGACGCTCGGACGGGCATCGTGGGGCTCCCTCACCGACTCGGCCGGCTCCGCGCCGGTCTCGTCGCGTTCGGAGCGCTGGCGTCGGCCGCCGTGCTCGCCCTCGTCGGTCAGCTCACATCGAGCCCCGCGGACATCGACGGCCCGCACCTCGCCCTCGCGTTCGGCGGAGCCGCGGTCGTCGTCGCCGTGGCCGGCATCGGCGCGGCCGCCGTGCTGCAGGGCCGGTCGTCGCGGCTGCTGTTCCGGCTGATCATGGCGTCGGCGCTGCTCCTGGTGGCGCAGCTCGCCGTCGGTGGAGCAGCCCTGACCGCGCGCTGACGGCGCCCGTCACGGCCGGCGGTGCGCTCAGACGAAGCGCATCGCGTACGTCGCTGCGAGCAGGCCCGACGTCGGGAGGCCGAGACCCAGGCGGATCACGGTCCGTCGGGCTGCGAGCACGACCGGACCGCACGGGCGGCCGAGGGCCGTGTTGACCTGCGCCTGACGGGCCGCACGATGCGCGGACCGTCGCCGCGCCTCCTCGTAGCCGGCGAACAGCTGCGGATCGAGACGCCGCCCGCCCGCCCGGCGCAGCGCCCTGCCGATGACCGGCGCGACGGCCTCGGCGTCGAGCCAGCCGAGATTCATGCCCTGACCGCCGATCGGGCTGATCTGATGAGCCGCATCGCCGATCAGGACGACACGACCGGCCACGGTCGACGTCGCGAGTCGCGTCCGCACGGTGAACGAACTGCTCATCGTCCCGGTGGAGGGGTCGAGCGCCAGTCCGGTCCTCTCGGCGACGAGTCGCGCCACGGTCTCGACCGAGGCTCCGTCGGCCGGGACGGGCGTGGCGACCACGAATCTCCGGACGCCGCCCGGGAGGGGGAACGACTCGACCACCCCGGCGCCCTCGAGCGACACGACGGCCCTCTCGCCGTCGCCGGTGTCGTCGCGGACGTCGGCCATCGCGTAGTGATCGCCTCGTTCCGACACCGGAGCCGAGATGCCGACGAGTCTCCGCACGGTGCTGCGGGCACCGTCGGCGGCCAGGACGAACCGCGCCGCGACCTCGGCCGGCCCGTCCGGTCCGCTCCCCCGCAGCACGACGTGCTCGGCCGTCTGCTCGAGCGACAGGGCCTCGACGCCGAGACGCAGAGCGTCGGGGGCGACGGACGCGAGTCGGGCGCGGAGCAGCCGCTCCGTCTCGGACTGCGGTCTCGCCGCCACGAACGGGTACCGCGTGTCGACGCAGGCGAAGCTCAGGCGACCCAGCGTGCGGCCCGATCCGCGAGCCTCCGCGTCCGTGATCCGCACGGCCCCCGCGACGATGTCGTCGGCGAGGTCGACGGCGTCGAACGCCCGCAGCGACGGCGGATGGATGCCGATGGCCCGCGACTGCTCGGGAGGCGCGGCGCGGCGCTCCCAGACGACGACGTCGAGTCCCTGCCGGGCGAGCAGCAGCGCGGCGAAGACCCCGACGGAGCCGCCGCCGACCACGGCGACGTCGTGCATCCGCCTCACGCCGCCTCCTCCCTGGCCCGCTCGGGTGCGTGCACGAGCCAGAGCCGGAACGGACGGCGGGCGACCACGCGCCACCGCGGCGGGACGACGGCTCGGAGCTCGTCGGGCCGGAAGCTGCGACGGATCGAGCGCAGGCCGTCGACGCGGACGAACGAGCGCCCGGCGAGCGGGAGGCTCCCGATCCAGTACGCGAGGTAAGCGGTCCGCGCCCGCCGGATGTCGACGTGCACGACGAGGCGCTCCGCCAGTCTCTCGCTGTCGTCCAGGACGGATGCGCGCGCCTCGTCGTCGAGGTGGTGCAGGACGTGGTTCGAGACGACGACGTCGAAGCGCTCGCCCGCCGTCACGAGATCCCCGCTCGACACGCACCGGTACTCGACGCCGGGCAGCGGATGCTCGGAGGCCCAGCCGTGCGCGCGAGCGTCCGGGTCCGCGGCGACGATCTCGAGACGGAGACCGTCCTTCCGGGCGCGACGCATCAGACCGCGTGCGACGTCACCGCCCCCGGAACCGAGATCGAGCAGCCGGAGCGGCCGCTCGTCGGACATCATCGGCCGGAGAAGCTCCCGGTAGATCGCCCCCCACCCGCCCACGAGCGCGTTCACGAGCGGGAACACGCCGTACGTCCTCTCGAGCAGCCGCAGGTCGCAGTCGGGATCGTCCATCAGCTCGACCAGACCGGCGTCGCGCCGGTCGAGGTCGACCCGCGCCGCACGGGGCGCTCGGCTCACGAGGCGATCCGGCTGCGGAACGATCCCGTCTCGACGGTGAGTCCCGGCCCGAAGGCCATCGCGACCACCCGCTGAGGCCGAGGAGGCGCGGTGGACGACCACGCGCCTCCTTCGCCGGTCAGGGCCTCGCGCATCACGAACAGCACCGTCGCGCTCGACATGTTGCCCGCCTCGCGCAGGACCTTCCGCGACGCGGCGACCTGGTGGTCGGCGAGGCCGAGGCGGTTCTGCACGCGGTCGACGATGCTCCGTCCGCCCGGGTGGACGGCCCAGAGGTCGATGTCGGCGGCCCTGAGCCCGTCGGTCCACAGAGCCGCCAGGGCCTCATCGACGTGCTGCTCGACGATGTGGGGCACGTAGCTGCTGAGGACCATGTCGAAGCCGCTGTCGCCGATGCTCCACGCCATGTCGCCCTCGCCGACCGGCGTCAGCACGGTCTCGAGAGCCTCGACGTCGAGCACCCGGCTGCCCTCGGGCGCGGGCCGAGCCGTGATGATCGCGGCCGCCGCGCCGTCGGCGAAGACGGAGGACGCCACGATCGCGTCGGGGTCGGACGAACTCCGCAGATGCAGCGTGCAGAGCTCGGCGCAGACCACGAGCACCACGGCGTCCGGGTCGGCCAGGCACGTGTCGCGGGCCGATCGGATCGCGGGGAATGCGCCGTAGCAGCCCATGAAGCCGATGTGGAGGCGGCGCGTCGAGGCGGCCAGCCCGAGCGCGCGGACGAGGAGGTAGTCGGGGCCGGGCGCGAAGAAGCCGGTGCACGAGACGGTGACGACATGGGTGACGTCGGCGGCCGTGATCCCCTCGGCGTGATCGAGGGCGTCACGTGCGGCCGCCTCGAAGAGGGCCGGGCTCCGCTCGACGTAGACGTCGTTGCGCGTGCCGGTGCTCGGATCGAGGATGCGGCCGGTCTCGGAGTCGAGGAAGACGGGCGCCTCGAGGGGTTCCGACCCGAGGCCGCCGCCCTCCGACCCGCCGGCGCCGAGCTCGTCGATGACCGTGTGGCGGGTGTCGATCGCGGCCGCGTCGAAGACGGACCCGACGAGGCGGGTCGCGAGGCGGCTCAGCCCCGGCTGCGTGCGGAACACGTCTCGGATGTGCTCCTGGCCGATGACCGTGTCGGGAACGGCGGTGCCGATGCTGCGGATGCTGACGGGATCGGCGGGGGCGGGCATACGTCATGCTATTCCGCCGCAGGGCCGCCACGACCGGCGTGGCCGCTCGGGTTGACACGACGCCATCGGATCGGACGGTGCTGCGACCGGACGGATCGGGCGGACCGGGCCGCAGACGACAGAAGGCCCTCCGGAGAGGGCCTTGCGGTAGCGAGGGCGGGACTCGAACCCGCGACACCACGATTATGAGCCGTGTGCTCTAACCAACTGAGCTACCCCGCCGCAGGCTGTGAACCCCGCCGTATCGATGAGCGACGGGACCGTGACAGCCAGAGCCCCGAGTCAGGTTTGAACTGACGACCCCTTCCTTACCATGGAAGTGCTCTACCACTGAGCTATCGGGGCGTGACCACCGGGTCGCGATCTGCTCGCGGCCGATTGGCACCAGGTAATGTTAGCAGAGCCCGGAGGGTGCTGCTGCCACCCGTCGCGCACCCGGCGCGTCACCCCTCGACGGCGCAGAATCGACCGGGTGCACAGCATCGAACTGCTCCTCGACGACGTCACCGACGCGGCCGTCCGCGAGTCCTGGGCCGCCCTCGCCGGCGCGGGGCTGCCCTCCCTCGCCCATCACGCGGGTGAGACCAACGCGCCGCACGTGAGCCTGTCGGTGACGGAGCACCTCGACGACCGGGCCGACCCGCGCCTCCGGCGGATCTCCCGCGCCCTGCCCCTGCCGCTCGGACTGGGCGGACTCGTCGTCTTCGGGCGCCCGCCCCGCGGGCTCGTCCTCGCCCGCGGCGTCATCCCGACGGCGGCCCTGCTCGCCCTGCACCGGGACGTGCACGAGAGCGCAGGAGGCGCGGCGACGGTGGCGCACACCACCCCCGGTCGGTGGACGCCCCACGTGACGCTCGCCTCGCGGCTGGACCCCGATCAGCTGGCACGCGCCATCGAGGTGCTGGCCGAGGCCGACCGGGCCGCCGCCTCGACGAGGGCACCGGAGCCGGGCGGTGCAGCGGGGCCCCCCGAGAGCGGCCGGGTCGTGGCCCTCCGTCGGTGGGACTCCGACGCGAGGACCGTGACGATCCTCTGACGCGAGGACGTCGGCGGTCCGGACCGGGGAGGCGCGGGTCAGGCGGGCGGCCCCGACACGGCCTCGAGGGCGGCGAGGTCGTGCTCGGAGAACTCGACGCCGGCCGACTCGAGGAGCCCTTCGAGCTGGATCGTCGTCCGAGCGCTCGCGAGGGCGCCGACCACGTTCTGACGGGTCGCCAGCCAGGCGATGGCGACCGCACCCGGCACGACGCGCTGACGGTCGGCGATCTCGACGAGCACCTCGACGATGCCGAGGTTCTTGGGGGTCACGTAGCTGAGGGCGCGGTTGCCGCGTGGGGAGTCGCCCCGACCCGAGTCGCCTCGGTACTTGCCGGTGAGGAATCCGCTGGCGAGCGACGAGTGCGGCAGGACGGCGAGACCGAAGTGGTCGACGATCGGCTGGACGTCGTTCTCGTAGTCCGTCCGGCGCACGAGATTGTAGGCGGCCTGGACGGCGGCGAAGCGGTGCAGACCGTCGCGATCGGCGATCGCGAGCGCCTGCCGGAGTCTCGCGCCCGTGTAGTTCGACGCGGCGGGGTATCGGATCTTGCCCTCGTCGACCAGTTCGCTGAGCGCCGCGACCGTCTCGTCGAGCGGGGTCTCGTCGTCGTCGAAGTGAGTGAAGTAGTAGTCGATGTAGTCGGTGCGCAGCCGGCGCAGGGACGCGTCCACGGCGGTCCGGATGCTCGTGCGGGTGAGCCCCGGGGCGTCGGGATGCTGACCGCACTTCGTGCTCAGCAGCACCCGTTCGCGATTGCCCGGGCGGGCGATCCACCGACCGATGATCGTCTCCGACTCGCCGCCCACGTTGCCGGGCAGCCAGGCCGAGTAGACGTCCGCGGTGTCGATGATGCGGCCGCCGTCGCCGACGAAGACGTCGAGCACCTCGAAGGCGGTGGGCGCACCCACCGTCCAGCCGAAGACGTTGGTGCCGAGGGCGAGGGGGAAGACGGGCCCGTCGGCCGGATCGTCGGCGGTCGCGGGGACGCTCGGTGGGGTCACGGTGGGGGCCAATCGCAGTCGGGTCGTGACTGCACGCTAGCGGATGACCGCCCGACGCCCTGCCGTATCGTGGCCTCATGTCCTCATCAGAGCCCACGGGCGACACGCTCGACGCCCCCGCAGACTCCGAGACCGACGCCACCACCCTCATCGACGAGGCTCCGAGCCCCTCGTCGGAGAGGGGCGGCGAGTGGTGGCGGTCTGCCGTCATCTACCAGGTCTACCCCCGCTCGTTCGCCGACTCCGACGGAGACGGCATCGGCGATCTGCCCGGCATCACCTCCCGGCTCGGCGATCTCGCCGACCTGGGGGTCGACGCCGTGTGGCTGTCGCCGTTCTACCGATCCCCGCAGCGCGACGCCGGCTACGACGTCGCCGACTACCGCGACGTCGACCCGCTGTTCGGCAGCCTCGACGACTTCGACGCCCTGCGCGCGCGAGCGACGGACCTCGGGCTGAGGGTCATCGTCGACGTCGTCCCCAACCACACCTCGTCGGACCACGCCTGGTTCCAGGCGGCGCTGGCGGCGGAGCCCGGCTCGGTCGAGCGCGGCCACTACCTCTTCCGCGACGGCCGGGGGGACGACGGCGAGCTGCCGCCGAACAACTGGGAGTCGATCTTCGGAGGCCCGGCCTGGACTCGGGTGACCGAGGCCGACGGCTCGCCCGGCCAGTGGTACCTCCACCTCTTCGACTCGTCGCAGCCCGACCTCGACTGGACCGACCCCTGGGTGCGCGAGCAGTTCATCGACGTGCTCCGCTTCTGGCTCGACCGCGGGGTCGACGGGTTCCGCGTCGACGTCGCCCACGGCATGATCAAGGCCGAGGGCCTGCCCGACTACACGCCCCCCTCCGACGCCGGCAGCATGGGCGGCGGCCAGGGCGAGTCCGCTCCCCCGCCCTACTGGGGTCAGGACGGGGTCCACGAGATCTACCGCACCTGGCGCACCGTGCTCGACGAGTACCCAGGCGACCGCGTGCTCGTCGCCGAGGCCTGGGTCGAACCGCTGTCGCGACTGGCCGACTGGGTGCGTCCCGACGAGATGCACCAGGCGTTCAACTTCTCGTACCTCGAGACGGGCTGGTCGGCGAGCGAGATCCGTCGGGTCGTCGACTCCTCCCTCGAGGTGTTCTCGAGCGTCGGGGCGCCCAGCACCTGGGTGCTGAGCAACCACGACGTCGTCCGGCACGCCAGCCGCCTCGCCCTCACCGCCGAGAACCCCCAGGGCCACGGCATCGGCCCCCTCAGCGCCGGCCTCCCGATCCCCGAGCTCGGTCTCGCCCGCGCCCGCGCGGCCACGGCCGTCATGCTCGCGCTCCCCGGCAGCGCCTACCTCTATCAGGGCGAGGAGCTCGGACTCCCCGAGGCCATCGATCTCCCCGACGACAGCCGTCAGGATCCCACCTGGTTCCGCACGAAGGGCGAACGCTACGGGCGGGACGGGTGCCGTGTGCCTCTGCCCTGGGCCTCCGGCGAGCCGGCCTTCGGGTTCAACTCGACCGGCGCCTCCTGGCTGCCGCAGCCGTCGGACTGGTCGACGTACGCCCGGGACGAGCAGGTGGGCGTGACCGGCTCGACGCTCGAGCTGTACCGGCTGGCTCTCCGTCTGCGATCGGAGCTCGACCTGGGCACGGCGGAGATCGGCTGGCTCGACGAGTACTCGCGAGACGTCGTGGCGTTCCGCACCGCCGGGGTCACCGTGCTCGCGAACCTGGGCGAGGTCGCCGTCGAGCTGCCCCTCGGCGAGGTGCTGCTGTCGACCATGACGCTCGACGGGCCCGCCCTGCCGCCCAACGCGGCGGTCTGGCTGCGCGACGTCGACGCCTGACGTCCGTCCCGACGACGACGAGACCCCCGGGCGCCTGCCCGGGGGTCTTCTCGTGGGGCCCGTCTCGGGCCACGCGCGTCTCCGACGTCAGTTCGTGTTGGCGGTGAGCCAGGGGTACGGGTCGACGGGGACGCCGTTGAGGTGGATCTCGAAGTGCAGGTGCGCGCCCGTGCTGTTTCCGGTGCTGCCGACGGCGCCGATGATCTGACCGACGGTCACGGTCTGTCCGACGGAGACCGCCACGGAGCCGCTCTGCATGTGCGAGTAGGTCGAGGTCACCTTCTGGCCGTCGACGACGTGCTCGATCTCGACGTGGTTGCCGAAGGCGCCCGACGGCCCGGTGACCGCGCTGACCGTGCCGTCCGCGATGGCCTGGATCGGCGAACCGGCGCCGGGGATGAAGTCGAGACCCTGGTGGAAGGTCGAGCAGAAGCTGCAGTTGCTGACCTGTCGGGCGCCGAATCCGCTGCTGATCGGCACACCGGTCTGGAACGGCCACTGGACGGTTCCCGCGACGTCGTTCGAGAAGGTGCTCGAGCTGGTCGACGCGTACTCGTTGACGACGATGGTGCTGACGGAGTAGCCGTCACGCGAGACGCTCGCCTCGGGGGCGGCCCCGGCGGCGACGAAGCTCTGCTGCGCACCCGCCGCCTTCTTGGCGGCCGTGAGCTCGGGGGTGTCGACGAAGAACGCGTTGGCCGGGACGGACGTCGCGACCAGCATCGCACCGGCGAAGAGCATGGCTCCGACGACGGTGACGCGCTGCGACGTGCGCCTGAACGACGACCCCCGGGAGGCGGTGCTCGCGGCGACCGCGGAACCGGCGGTCGTGCGAGCCGGCCGGCGCGATGCGCCGCGGACGGCGCCGCTGCGACTCGTCGCACCGCCACCCGCTGCGGGGCGCCCGGCCGCCGAGCGACGGGCGGTGGGCTCGGAGGGTGCGGCAGGGGCGCCGGGGTGGGCCGGGCGCCGACGCGCGGAGGTCGCGGCGGCGGCCTCGGCGGCGCGACGGGCGCGGCGCGAGTCGTGGGCGGGCACGCCGTCGACCGGCGCCATGACGGAGGGAGCCGTGACGGAGGGAGCCGCGACGGCGGGCTCGGTCACGATCGGGGCCGAGACGACGCTCTCAGCGGCGACCGACGCACGTGCCTCGGATCCGACCGCGGATGCGCTGCCCTGCGCGGCGCGGGCTGCTGCACGCTCGGCCTCGCGCAGCTCGCGGCGCGTGGCGAAGGTCGGGACCGTGATGCTCGCGGTGGGGGTGTCCGAGACGGTGACCAGAAGATCGTTCTCTGCTCCGATGGACGGGATGCCGTCGCCGTCGGGCTCGGAGATGTTCTGGTATTTCGACACGTCTGATGGATCCTCGGGGTTGTCGGGACGGAGAGGCGGTTGCTCCCTCTTCTTCTCGGCCGCTACCCCGTAGACCATGTCACGGAAAAGTAACGAACCAGTCAAGGGTAGCCGAAGGGTGAACGGATGGCTACCCGCGGCCGCCGATCGAGGCCACCCCGGGCGTCGTGCCGGGGTCGGACGGGCGAGGTCGCCGCCACCCGGCCGGGTCGCCCGACGGCTCAGAACCCGGCCTCGACGAGGACTTCCCGCAGCTCGTCGGCGATGCCCGGAGCGGCCGCCACCGTGAGTCGCTCGTCGGGCGCGTCGTCGCCCTCACCGCCGACCACGGCCCCCGCCTCGGACGCCACCAGCACGCCGGCGGCGTGATCCCAGGGCTTGAGTCCGCGCTCGGCGTACGCGTCGAGACGGCCGCTCGCGACGGCGCAGAGATCGAGCGACGCGGCGCCCATGCGACGGACGTCGCGCACCCGTCCGATGAACCTCCCGAGGATCTCGGCCTGCTCGACGCGACGGGTCGCGTCGTACGAGAACCCGGTGCCGACCAGCGACTGCGACAGGGAGGCGGGCGACGCGACGGCGAGACGGCGGCCCGACGACCACGCGCCTCCCCCGAGCGAGGCCTCGTAGGTCTCGTCGGCGAGCGGGTTCACCACGCAGCCGGCCAGGGTCCGCCACGATCGCGGATCGGGACCGCCCTCGACGACGGCGACGCTGACCGCCCACTGCGGGATGCCGTAGAGGAAGTTCACGGTGCCGTCGATGGGGTCGACGACCCAGGTCAGCCCCGTCGACGAGTCGTCGGGCGCACCCTCCTCGCCGAAGAAGCCGTCGCCCGGCCTCTCGCGGGCGAGCCTCTCGCGCAGGTACTCCTCGACCTCGCGGTCGGTGTGCGTGACGACGTCGACCAGGCTGCTCTTCGTCGCGGCCACCTCGACCCCCGCGGCACGACGTCGGGCGGCGAGATCGGCGGCGTCGATCGCGACGGAACGGGCCACCTCGAGCAGGGCTGCGATGCTCGAGGCGTCGACCGGGGGTTTCTCGGACACGGTGCCTCCTGAGGGCGATCGGGTCGTGAAACACGAACGGACTCGAGTGATCGAGTCCGTTCGAGAGTGGCAAGTGAGGGATTCGAACCCCCGAAGGCTACGCCGGCTGATTTACAGTCAGATCCCTTTGGCCGCTTGGGTAACTTGCCATGCACGCCCAGCCCATGTGTTCACCGACCGGAGGCGCCAGACAAATATACAGCCTTCTGGACCTCGCGCCGACCACGGGCACGCTCAGCGTGTCACTGCACCGCGGAGGTGAGACGGGCGACGTTGTCGAGCACCTTCGAGCGGAAGGGGCGGGTCAGCCAGTCGTCGAGGAGGAGCTCCCGGCTGGCGTCGCGGTACTCCTGCTCGACCTCGCGCAGCTGACGGACGAATCGGCGGCCCCGGATCATGATCGAGATCTCGAGGTTGAGGCTGAAGGAGCGCATGTCCATGTTGCTCGACCCGACGACGGCGACCTCGTCGTCGATCGTGATGTGCTTGGCGTGCAGGACCGTGGGCGATCGGTACAGGAAGATACGGACCCCGGCTCGCAGCAGCGCCTCGTAGTACGAGCGCTGCGCGTGGTACACCACGGGCTGGTCGCCGATCTCGCTCACGAACAGCTGCACGTCGAGGCCGCGCTGCGCCGCCGTGGTCACGGCGTAGAGCATCGACTCGTCGGGGACGAAGTAGGGGCTCGTCAGGATGATGCGGTCCTGCGCGCTGTAGAGGAGCGAGTTGAACAGCCGCAGATTGTTCTCGCCGTCGAAGCCGGGCCCGCTCGGCACCACCTGGCAGTCGATCGTCTCGGTCGAGTCGGCGACGTGCACCGGGTCGGTCTCGCGGAGCAGCAGCTCGTCCGTCTCGCTGTACCAGTCGGTCACGAACAGCGCGTTGATGCCGGCCACGATCGGACCGTCGAAGCGGACCATGAAGTCCTTCCAGGCGAGCCCACGGCGGCGGTTCTTGCGCTTCTGGTAACCCCGGTCGATCATGTTCTGCGATCCGGCGAAGGCGACGAGACCATCGATCACCAGCAGTTTGCGGTGGTTGCGCAGGTCGGGCCGCTGGTAGCGGCCTCTGAAGGGCTGCACGGGCAGCATCAGTCGCCAGTCGACGTCGATGCGATCGAGGCGCTTGCGGGTCCTGCGGTAGCCCGGGTACCCCCGGCTCGCGATGTGATCCATCAGGAGGCGCACCGTGACGCCACGACGACGCGCGTTCTCGAGGGCGACGAAGAAGGGCTCGGTCGTGGCGTCGACGCTCGTGATGTAGAACTCGGCATGCACCCAGCGCTCGGCGCCGTCGACGGCGGCGACCATGGCGTCGATCGACTCCTGATAGTCGGAGTGCAGCTCGGCGGTGTTGCCGCCGACGAGGGGCATCGCACCGAGCTTGCGGTTCAGCTCGACGATCGTGTCGAGCCATGCGGGCCAGGGGTGGTCGCGTTTGACCCGCTCGATGCCCTCGGTGGTCTCGACGATGTACTTGTTGATCTCGGCCTGCTTCTCGCGGCGGCGACGCGGGAGGCGCCTGCTGCCGACGAGCAGGAAGACGATGAAGCCGACGTAGGGGATCAGGAAGATCGCGAGCAGCCACGCGGTGGCCGTCTGGGGACGCCGGTTGATGGGCACGTAGACGATGGCGAACACCCGGATCGCGATGTCGACGACGAGACCGATGACCGCGAGGGTGGGGGCCACCCACGTCGGCAGCTCCATCGACTACCGGAAGTTGACGAACTGCAGGTCGACCTCGAGGTCGGCCTTCTTCAGGAGAGCCATCGTCGCCTGGAGGTCGTCGCGGCTCTTCGACTGGACGCGCAGCTCGTCGCCCTGGATCTGGCTCTTGACGCTTTTCGGCGCCTCGTCGCGGATGATCTTGCCGATCTTCTTCGCCTGATCCTGCTCGATGCCCTCTTTCAGGGCGGCCTCGATGCGGTACTCCTTGCCGCTGGCGAAGGGATCGCCTGCGTCGAGGTGCTTCAGGCTGATGCTGCGCTTGATGAACTTCGACTCGAGCACGTCGAGGACGGCCTTGACGCGCTCCTCGGTGTTCGCCTTGAGCAGCAGCTTCTCGCCGCTGTAGTCGACCGAGGCGCCCACGTTCTTGAAGTCGTAGCGCTGCTCGATCTCTTTCTGCGCCTGGTGGAGGGCGTTGTCGACCTCCATCTTGTCGACCTTGCTGACCACGTCGAAGGAACTGTCTGCCATGGGAGACAGCCTAGCCATCCCCTCCGACGCCGGTGACGCCGTTCACGCCACGGGCCGCTCGCGGCCATGGAGGTCGCGAGCGGCCCGCGGAGGAGACCGAGGAGGCGCGGGTCAGGCGGTGCGCGCCTCGTCCGCACGCGAGACGCGGACCATCTCGTCGCGGGGCACGACCTTGACGCGGACGCGCTCGTGCTCGTGCGCTGCTCCGAGCGCCTGCTCGTGCTCGTCGAGGCGGTGCCATCCGTCGAGGTCGGTGAACTCGACGCCGCGAGCCGTGAGCAGCGCGGGGACGGCGTCGGGATCGAGCTCGCTGGGCTGCCACCAGCTCGCCTGATCGCGGATGACGTGCGAGACGGTCTCCATCGCGTCGCTCTTCGTGTGACCGATGAGGCCGACCGGGCCGCGCTTGATCCAGCCGGTGGCGTAGACGCCGGGGACGATCTGGTTGTCATCGTCCATCACCTGGCCCTCGTGGTTCGGGATGACCCCGCGGCGCTCGTCGAAGGGGATGCCGTCGAGGGGCGATCCGAAGTAGCCGACGGCGCGGTACACGGCCTGCACGGGGACGTCGCGCATCCCGCCCGTGCCCTCCACGCCGCCCTGGCCGTCGGGCCGGGTGCGCTCGTACCGGAACGCCGAGACGCGGCCCTCGTCGTCGCCGACGATCTCGACGGGCTTCGCGTAGAAGTGCAGGTGCAGACGCCGTGAGGCCTGTCCGACCTCGCGCTGACGCCACTGGTTCAGCACCTTGTCCATCACGAAGACCTGCTTGTTGGTCGCGATGGCCGTCTTCGCGGCCTCGTCGTGATCGAAGTCCTCGTCGTAGACGATCATGTCGACGTCGCGCAGTTCGCCGAGCTCGCGCAGTTCGAGAGGCGTGAACTTGACCTGAGCCGGTCCACGACGACCGAAGACGTGCACGTCGGTGACCGGCGAGGCCTTGAGCACCTCGTAGACGTTGTCGGGGATCTCCGTCGGAAGGAGGTCGTCGGCGTGCTTCGCGAGGATCCGCGAGACGTCGAGGGCGACGTTGCCGACTCCGACGACGGCCACCGACGAGGCGTCGAGCGGCCAGGTGCGCGGGACGTCGGGGTGCCCGTCGAACCAGCTGACGAAGTCGGCTGCTCCGTAGCTGCCCTCGAGCTCGATGCCGGGGACGTCGAGGTCGGCGTCGCGGATGGCGCCCGTCGAGAAGATCACGGCGTTGTAGTGCTTCTTGAGGTCGTCCAGGCTGATGTCGACGCCGTAGCGCACGTTGCCGAAGACGCGGATGTCGCCGCTGTCGAGCACGTCGCGGAGGGCGTTGACGATGCCCTTGATGCGCGGGTGGTCGGGCGCGACGCCGTAGCGGACCAGGCCGTAGGGGGCGGGCAGCTGCTCGAAGAGGTCGATCTGGACGTCGAACCCCTTCTGGGCTTTCAGCAGGATGTCGGCGGCGTAGATGCCGGCGGGTCCGGCTCCGACGATGGCCAGTCGCAAGGTGGTCACGGTGTTCTCTCTCATCCTGAGGGGCTCGGCGGTGCGAGCGGGTGGGCTGTGTCGCGGGTGGCGACGAGGAGGCGCGGCGCCGGTCAGGCGGAGCGCTCGACCACGCGGTCGGCGAAGCGGGTGAGGGCCTTCTTGACGGGGCCCGACGGCAGAGACGACAGGGCCTCGAGCGCCTCGTTGGCCCACCGGTGGGCCTCGAGACGCGTGCGCTCGGTGACGTCGTGCTCGCGCAGTCGGCGGACCACGTCGGCGAACTCGTCGTCGAGGGTCGTCTCGGCCTCGAGTCGCGAGCTCTGGTCGACGTCGGGGTCGGCCTCGCCGTGAGTGGCCTCGACGATGCGGTCGATCTCGCTGAGGAGGGCGGACGCCTCGAGGTCGGTCCGGGCGAGCTCGCGGAGGTACAGCACCGGCAGGGTGACGACCCCGGCGCGGAGGTCGGTGCCGGCCTTCTTGCCGGTCTCGGCCGGCTGGTCGGACAGGTCGATGACGTCGTCGATCAGCTGGAACGCGATGCCGATCTTCTCGCCGAACTCGGCGACGGGCGCCAGGTACTCGCGGGGTGCGCCGCTGAACATCACACCGGCGCGTGCGGCCGTCGAGATGAGCGAGCCGGTCTTGTCGGCGAGCACGTCGATGTAGTGCGCGATCGGATCGTCACCCTCGCGGGGGCCGATCGTCTCGTGGAGCTGACCGAGGCAGAGCCGCTCGAACGTCTCGGCCTGCAGCAGGATCGCCTCCTGTCCGAGACCGGAGACGATCGTGCTGGCCCGGGCGAAGAGCAGATCGCCGCTGAGGATGGCGACGTTGTTGCCCCAGACGCTCTGCGCGCTGGGGACTCCGCGGCGCATCTGCGCCTCGTCCATCACGTCGTCGTGGTACAGCGAGGCCAGGTGGGTGATCTCGGTCGCCTGCGCCGAGGCGACGATGCCGGGCGTCGCGCCGTCGCCGAGCTGCGCGATCAGCAGGGTGAGGGTCGGTCGCACGCGCTTGCCGCCGGCGGCCAGGAGGTAGCGGGTCGTCGCGTCGGCGATCTCGTCGGCGAAGGCGATCTCGCGGAGGAGCCCCTCCTCGACGAGCTCGAGGCCGTCGTCGACGGCGGCGACGAAGCGCCGTTCGGCCGGTGTCGCGAAGAGCTTCTCGCCGAGCCCGAGCGATGAGCCGAGGCTGTTGCGGTGGGTCGTCGGCCCACCCGCGCTCACGAGGTCGCCCGCTTCTTCGAGGAGGCGCGGGTCGACGGGGCGGACGGCTTGCGACCGCGGTGCAGGGCCACGATGCCGAACGAGAGGTTGCGGTAGGCGACGCGGCTGAACCCGGCTCCGCGGAGCCACTGGCTGAGCACCTGCTGCTCGGGCCACTGGGCGATCGACTCGGCGAGGTAGCTGTAGGCCGGGCCGTTGCTGCTCGCGAAGCGGGCGATGAACGGCATGCCGAATCGGAGGTAGGCGCGGTAGGCGGCGCGCAGGAGCCCGAACGGGGGCGTCGAGAACTCGCAGACCACGAGGCGGCCGCCGGGCTTCAGCACCCGGTTCATCTCGGCGAGCGCCACCTGCGGCCGGTTGACGTTGCGCAGCCCGAACGAGATCGTGACGGCGTCGAAGGTGGCATCGTCGAACGGCAGCTTCTCGGCGTCGCCCTCCACGAACTCGAGCTCGGGGTGGCGCGTGCGACCGACCTCGACCATGCCGTGGCTGAAGTCGAGCGCGACGACCTCCGCGCCCCGCTTGGCGATGGCGGCCGAGCTCGTCCCGGTGCCGGCGGCGATGTCGAGCACCTTGTCGGCGGGGCCCGCGCCGATGGCCTTCACGGTGGCGATCCGCCACAGGACGGCGTTGCCCGCCGAGAGCACGTCGTTCGTGCGATCGTAGTTCGCGGCGACGCCGTCGAACATCGACGCGACCTCTGAGGGTTGCTTGTTCATGTCGGCCTTGGTCACGATGAGCGATCCTACCGGCACGGCCGGTGCATCGCCCGAGTGCCGCGGACGCCACGCGAGTAGTCTGTCGCGGTGGACCTCCCGTCGTTCCGAGCCCCGTCGTTGTCCGTCCGCAGCACGCGGATCGACCACATCAGCCCCCTCCTCGACGTCGTCGACCGCAGGAACCCCCTGGTCTTCGTCCGGGGCGGCGCCGGCATGGCCGGGATCGGCGAGGCCCTCCGCCTCGAGTTCACCGGCCCGACCCGCATGACGGACGCCGCCGACGCCTGGCGCGCGGTCGCCGCACGAGCCTCGGTGGACGACGAGGTGGGCGTGCCCGGCAGCGGCCTGATCGCGTTCGGCTCGTTCGCCTTCGACGACGAGTCGACCGACACCAGCGTCCTGATCGTGCCGCGCATCGTCCTCGGCCGTCGCGACGGCGTGGCCTGGATCACGCGGGTCGACGGAGCCGAGACGCCCGCGGCCACGCCGGTGGGCGCCTCCGTCCGCCTCCGGCTGTCCGACGGCGCCCTGACCGCCGACGGCTACGCCGATGCGGTCGCCCGAGCGGTCGAGGCCATCGGGCGGGGCGAGGTCAGCAAGGTGGTGCTGGCCCGCGACCTGGTGGGCCGGATCCCCGCGGAGGCGGATCTGCGACTGGTCGCCGCGACGCTCCTCACGGCCTATCCCGACTGCTACACCTTCGCCGTCGACGGACTCATCGGCGCGAGCCCCGAGACGCTCGTCCGGACCGAGCGCGGCGAGGTCACCGCCAGGGTCCTCGCCGGCAGCGCCGCCCGGGGCGTCGACGCGACGAGCGACGAACGCGCCGCCCACGCTCTCGCGACCTCCCCCAAGGACCTCGACGAGCACTCGTACGCTCTGCGCAGCCTGCTGCTCTCGCTCGGGCGGCACGCCGACGGGATCGTCACCGCCGAGCAGCCGTTCACGCTCAAGCTGCCGAACCTCTGGCATCTGGCCAGCGACGTCCGCGGTCGTCTCACGGACGGCTCGAGCTCCCTCGACCTCATCGCCTCGCTCCACCCGACCGCTGCCGTCGCCGGCACCCCCACGCCGGAGGCGCTGGCCCTGATCCGGGAGCTGGAGCCGTTCGACCGCGGTCGCTACGCCGGCCCCGTCGGCTGGGTCGGCGCCGACGGCGACGGCGAGTGGGCGATCGCCCTGCGATGCGCGCAGGTGCACCCCGACGGCACCGTGCGGGCCTTCGCGGGCGCCGGCGTCGTCGTCGACTCCGTCCCCGATCGCGAGGTCGCCGAGACGCGGATGAAGTTCCAACCCGTGGTGGGGGCGTTCTCGCAGTGACGCCACCCGCGCCTCCTCGGGATCCCGGCCCGCCCTCGGCGACCGCGCCGAAGGCGGCGACGCCGTCGTGGTCGCGACCGGTGGCCCTCGTGGTGGCTGCGGCGTTCTTCATGGAGAACCTCGACGCCACCATCCTGTCGACGGCCACCGCGTCGATCGCCGACGACTTCGCCGTCGTCCCGGCCGAGGTCGGCATCGCCGTGACCGCCTACCTCGTCGCGGTCGCCGCGTTCATCCCCCTGGGCGCCTGGCTCGCCGACCGGTGGGGCGCCCGGCGCGTGTTCCTCGCCGCCATCGTCCTCTTCACGCTCGCGTCGCTCGCCTGCGCCGTCAGCGGCGACCTCGTGCAGCTGACGTCCGCCCGAGCCGTTCAAGGGCTCGCGGGCAGCATGATGGTGCCGATCGGCCGTCTGATCGTGCTGCGGAGCACCGAGAAGTCCGAGCTGATCCGCGCCATCGCCTACCTCACCTGGCCCGCCCTGGTCGCGCCGGTCATCGCGCCCCTGGTCGGCGGACTGCTGACCGAGAACCTCGGCTGGGAGTGGGTCTTCCTGGTCAACGTCCCGGTCGGGGCCGCTCTGCTGATCGCCGCATGGCGGGTCGTCCCCGTGCTGCCCCGCGCCCCGCGCGCGCGGCTCGACGGGGTCGGGCTCGGTCTCGTCGTGGCCGCAATCGTGGCCGGGGTCGTCGCGTTCGAGCTGCTCGGCGCCGGCGCGTCGGCCGTGAGCGGGGCCGGGCTGCTCGTCGTGGCGGTGCTGCTCGTCGTCGCGGCCTCGAGGTGGTTCCGACGGGTGGCGCATCCGCTGCTCGACCTCGGCGCGTTCCGCATCCCGTCGTTCCGCGTGACGAACCTGAGCGGATCCGTCTACCGGGCGGTGGTGAACGGGGTCCCGTTCGTCGTGCCGCTGCTGCTGCAGGACGGCTTCGGGTGGTCGCCGACGGAGGCGGGGCTCATGCTCACCTGGGTCTTCGTGGGGAACCTCGGCGTCAAGCCCTTCACGACCCCGCTGCTGCGGCGCTTCGCCGTCATCCCGATCGTGACGGTGTCGACCGTCGGGCTCGCCGCGACCTTCGTGGGCGCCGCCCTCGTCTCCGCCGACACCCCGCCCGTCCTGATCGCTCTCGTGCTGCTGGCCAGCGGCGTCTTCCGCTCCGTCGGCTTCACCGCGTACAACACGCTGCAGTTCGCGGACGTCCCGCCCGAGCGTCTCGGGTCGGCGAACACGCTGTCGTCGATCACCGGTCAGCTCGCCGTCGGGCTCGGCGTCGCGGTCACGGCGCTCGTGGTGCGCGTGGCGGACGGCGCCCTCGGCACGAGCGGCCCCGGCGATCCGACGGGCTACCGGATCGCCCTCGTCGTCCTCGCGGCGCTCGCCCTGGTGAGCGTCGTCGAGGGGCTCCGCCTGCCCCGCGACACGGGGGCGGCCCTGCGCTCACCCTCTCGCTGAGACGCGGGGCGGGGCGGGTCGGGTCAGGACGTGAGGAGACCCGCGTCGATCAGGTCGAGGACAGCCGCGTGCGCTCGAGGTCGACGTCGTACTCGGCCGCGGGCCACTCCGGGCGCCGCGCGGCCAGAGCGTCGATCAGGAGGCGCTGGACGGCCACGCGGGCGTACCACTTCCGGTCGGCGGGGACGACGTACCACGGAGCGGCATCGGTCGACGTGCGCCGGATCGCGGTCTGGTAGGCCTCCTGGTAGTCGTTCCAGAGGAGGCGCTCGTCGAGGTCGCCGGGGTTGTACTTCCAGTTCTTCTCCGGTCTGTCGAGGCGCTCGCGCAGCCGCGACCTCTGCTCGTCCGACGAGATGTGGAGCATGACCTTGACGACCGTCGTGCCCGCCTCCGCGAGCTCGCGCTCGAACGCGACGATGGCGTCGTACCGGGCCTCGATCTCGTCGGGCGACGCGAGACGGCGGACCCGGCCGATCAGGACGTCCTCGTAGTGCGAGCGATCGAAGACGCCGATCATGCCCGGGCCCGGCAGCTCACGACGGACACGCCACAGGAAGTCGTGCGCCAGCTCCTCCTCCGTAGGCGTCTTGAAGGCGTGATGGGCGACTCCCTGCGGGTCGACGGCGCCGACGACGTGACGGACGATGCCGCCCTTGCCCGCGGTGTCCATGCCCTGCAGGACGAGCAGGACGGAGCCCTTGTCGCCCCCGTGGCGGCTGCCGGCGAAGAAGCGCTCCTGGAGATCGCCGAGGGTGTCGCGACCCGATTCGAGGGACTGCGCGGCGTACTGCTTGTCGCCCGCGAATCCCGGCGTCGACGACGGGTCGATCGCCCCCAGGTTGACGGTCTCGTCGGCTCGGAGGGATTCGGCGGGAGGGGTCGTCCAGGTCTTGGCCATGAGCCGAGCCTACGACGCGGTCTCGGCGACGGGCCGGGCCGGCTCAGCGGGCGAGCGGCACCTCGATGAGCACGGGTCCGTCCCACCGACGGGCCAGATCGCGATCGAGCTCCGCCCGCGTACCGGCCTTCGAGTACTGCCAGCCGTAGGCCGCCGCCAGCGACGAGAGATCGACGCTCTGCGGGGTGAACTGCACCCGGGTCATCGCGTCGGCAGGGGCCGAGGCGGCGACCTCGAGGCCGTCGAAGATCGTGCCCCCGCCGTCGTTGCCCACGACCACCTGCAGTCGCGGGCGGACCTCGCCGACGCCGAAGAGCATCGAGCCGACGTCGTGCAGCAGCGTCAGGTCGCCGACGAGCACGCGCGTGACGCCCGGGCGGGTCTCGTCGAGCTGGCTGGCGTAGGCGATGCCGGTCGCCGTGGCGATCGTGCCGTCGATGCCCGCGAGCCCTCGATTGGCGTGCACGGGGATGCGCTTGCCGGGGACGACCTCGTCGACCTCGCGGATGAGCCTCGACGCTCCGAGCACGAGCCGGTCGTGAGGCCAGGTGACCCGCCAGAGGGTCTCCGCCAGGGCGCGACGTGACACCTCGCGCCGCAGGAGGGCCACCTCGCCCCGGAGGAACGCCGCCCGCTCGGACGGCTCGTCGCTGGTGGCGGACCCGAGGTCGGGAGCCGACTCGTCGTCCCCGACCACGAGTCGCCCGGCCTGGACCCACCGGCCGACCCACGCGCGATGGGCCCGGTCGTCGGCGCTCGGACCCTCGGCGCCGGACCCGTCGGCGGGAGGACCCGCGACGACCTCGGCCTGATGCCGACCGTGGGGTCGGTCGTCGTCGGGCACGTCGACGGCGTCGACGACGGTGGCGTCACGCCCCGGATCGTAGGCCTCGGGCGCGGATCCGCGCACGACGACGACCTCGACGTCGGAGCGACGCAGGAGTGCGGGCACCTGCCGGGTCAGCGTCGGGTGCCCGAAGACGACCACGCGACGCACGGCGCCCCCGAACGCGCGCTCACCGAGCAGCGTCCGGTACCCGAGGGCGAGGTTCGGTCCGAAGTGGGCGCCGCTCGAGACCTCGGCGACGAGGGGCGCTCCGAGGGCCCTCGCGACCCGCTCGGCCTCGTCCGTCGCCGCGTGCCCGGCGACGACGAGGGTGGCCGGCGCCGTGTCGACGGTCAGCCGCAGACGGGACACCGGGGAGGCGCGGGTCACGGGGTCGGGACGGGCTTCGGCCAGTCGCACCACCGGAGCCGACAGCGGTTCGCGGAAGGCCACGTTGATCTGCACGGGGCCGGGTGCCGGGAGATCGCCGAACGAGGCGTCGCCCGCGGCCGGTCGGTGCCCGAGGGAGGCCGAGACGGCGTCGGAGGCCAGCGCGCGGACCGCGGCGACGTCGACCGGCCCGTCGACGGGTGCCTCGACGTCGCGGACGAACGCGACCGCGCGGCCGAACAGCCCCGGCTGGTGGGTCGTCTGATTGGCGCCGATGCCGCGGAGCTCGGTGGGACGGTCGGCGGTCAGGAGCACCAGGGGGACACCGGAGTGATGGGCCTCGAGCACGGCCGGATGCAGATTCGCGACGGCGGTGCCCGACGTCGTGATGATCGCCGTCGGCGATCCGCTCTCGACGGCCAGGCCGAGGGCGAGGAACGCCGCCGACCGTTCGTCGATGCGCACGCGCAGGCGGACCCTGCCGGCGCGCTCGAGGTCGGCGGCGACCAGCGCGAGGGCCTGCGAACGGGACCCGGGGCTGAGCACGATCTCGCGCACGCCAGCGTCGATCAGCGCCGACAGCAGCTCGACGGCGTAGTCGGTGGCCGGACTGCCGCTCGTGGGATCGTCGGTTCCGTACGACACGGCCGGTTACGCCGTGCCGGTCTTGCCGTCGTCGTCGAGCTCGGAGAGCTCCTGCTCGAGGCGCCGGATGCGCTCGTCGGTCGTCTCGCGGTCGAGATCGCTGATCGTCGACGCCGAGCGACCCGAGAACTCGGGATCGTCGTCGGGTGCCACGAAGCGGCGGCGCTCGGGCTGCCCGTTCTTGCGGGTCTTGCCGAGCAGGAACCACAGCACCGCGCCGATGACCGGCAGCACCACGATGATGACGGCCCAGAGGGGCTTGTTCAGCGCCCGGAATCGCGAGGCGTCGGCGAACAGGCAGTCGACCAGCGCGTAGATGATGAAGGCAGCGGCGATCACGATGCCGACGACGTACAACCTCACCATGCGTCGACTATATGCGTCGTCCCGGTGGGGTTCCTGACCGTCGGCCGTTCCGTGTCCGACCTGTGATGCGCCCGGCGATCGCACGGCTCGGCCTGCGTAGAATCGCCGCGTGAATCCCTGGGTCAAGTACACGTTCATCCGTCTGGGCATCTTCGCGGTGGCGTTGGCCGTGCTGCTCGTGATCCGCATCGACCCCTTCATCGCGACCGTCGTCGCGGCGGTCGTCGGCCTCTGCGTCTCGTACATCTTCTTCGCGCCGCTCCGTCGCCGTGTCGCCCTCGATCTGGCCGCGCGACGGGCGAAGCCCGAGACCCGGCACGGCGACGACATCGCCGAGGACGAGGAGATCCGCCGGTCCGGCTCGGACCCCGACGGCGATCAGACCGTCCGCTAGAAGTACAGGACCGCCGAGAGGGCCAGGGCCCACAGCAGCGACGTCAGCGACGACAGCTGCAGCGCGAGGATGAGCTCGCGCGGCGTGCGCCCGGTGACGCCGATGATCGCGGCGGGGATGGCGGCCAGCAGGGTGAAGTAGACGTACGGGGCGTCGAAGTACAGGAAGCCGAAGTACGCCAGGATCAGGAACGGCAGCAGCAGGAACAGCGCGTACAGGGCCCGGGCCACCGGATCGCCGACCACGACGGCGAGGGTCCGCTTGCCGGCGGCCGTGTCCTGCGGGATGTCGCGGATGTTGTTGACCATCAGCACGGCGCAGGCGAACAGGCCCGCGGCGACGCCGGCGATCCACGCGTCGGCCGGGAACCGACCGAGCTGCACGAACGTCGTGCCCACCGTCGCCACGAGGCCGAAGAAGACGAAGACGAAGACCTCGCCGAGGGCGTTGTAGCCGTAGGGGCGCTTTCCGCCGGTGTAGAACCAGGCGGCGACGACGGCCGCGGCCCCGACCGCCAGGAGCCACCAGTGACCGGACAGCACGACGACGGCCAGACCGGCCACGGCGGCGACGGCGAACGAGACGAGCGCGACGCGCAGGACCGTGCGGGGGCGGACACCGCCCGACGCCGTCAGTCGCGACGGGCCGACCCGGAACGCGTCGGTGCCCCGGATGCCGTCGGAGTAGTCGTTGGCGAAGTTGACGCCGATCTGCAGGAAGACCGCGACGACGAGGCAGAGCACGGCCAGCAGGAGGTCGCTCGACCCGTTGGCCTCGGCGACGCCGGTGCCGAGAGCGACGGGTGCGACGGCCAGAGGCAGGGTCCGCAGACGCGCTCCGCCGATCCAGTCGCGCGCGGTGACCCGTCGGACGGGCTGTCTGCCGGGACGCCCACCGGGTCGTCCGCCGCGTCGGGCCTTGGTTGTCTTCGTCTTCGCCACGGCCTCGATCCTAGTTCGCCGAGCCGTCCGCGACCGCGCGGGTCAGCGCGACGCGGTCCGGCTTCCCGCTCGGCAGCAGCGGCAGCTCGTCGACGACCACGATGCGATCGGGAGCCGCAGCGCGTCCGGCCCGCTCGACGAGCGCCCGCCGGAGGTCCGTCAGATCGGGCGCCTCCTCCGTCGTCACCACGACGGGCACCTCGCCCCACCGCGGATGCTCCGCCCGCACGACGACCGCCGTCTCGAGACCCGGTCGCTCGCGCACATGTCGCTCGACGACGCCGAGCGACACCTTCTCGCCGCCGGAGATGATCACGTCGTCGAGGCGCCCGACGACGCTCAGCACCCCGTCGTCGGACAGGACGCCGCCGTCTCCGGTCCGGTACCAGCGGAGGCCGTCACGCGTCGTCACCGCCTCGGCCGTCCGGTCGGGGTCGTCGAGGTACTCGTCGAACAGCGACGGTCCGCTGATCTCGATCTGGCCGTCGACCACCTCGACGCGGGTGCGACCGACCGGGACCCCGTCGTACACGCAGCCCCCGCTCGTCTCGCTCGCCCCGTACGTCCGCACGACCCTGACGCCGAGGAGGCGCGCTCGGGAGATCAGGGACGCCGGCGTCGCCTGCCCGCCCACGAGCACGGCCGCGAAGCCGCGGAGGGTCTCGGCCACACCGGGCCGGGCCACCCGCCCGACCGCGACGTCGCCGACGGCCTGGACGCCGGCGGCGTGCGCGCGGCCCTCGGCGTCGGCGGCGTCGAGGAGCGTCGCGAGCTGGGCCGGCACGAGCGACACGTACCGCACCGGGTGGTCGAGGCGAGCGGCCGCCCGGACGAAGTCCTCCGGATCGAAGCGACCCGGCCCGAGGATCACCGGCTGCGTCTCGGCTGTGATCGACCGCACGAGGACGTTCAGCCCCGCGATGTAGTGCGCCGGCAGGGCGAGCAGCCACCGCCCCGGACCGGAGAGCGCCTGGTCGGCCGCCGCCGCGCCGGCGAGGACGGCGTCCGCCGAGAGCGCGACGCGCTTGGCGCGACCGGTCGAGCCGCTCGTCTCGACCACGAGCGCCACGGCGACGGGCACGGCCCCCGGCAGATCGATCGGCACGCTGCCGTCGAAGCGCGGGGCGACGGCCGGACCGCCGGCCAGGGCGACGCGGAGCGCCTCGAGCACCGCGGCCGGGTCGCGGGCGTCGACCGGTCGGAGGGGGCGGGTCATGCGCCGCGCCTCCCCGGCCGGCGCCGCCCGAGGGACGCCAGGACCGGCATCAGTACTGCCAGGGGAACGGCGACCAGTCGGGCTCGCGCTTCTCGAGGAAGGAGTCCCGACCCTCGACCGCCTCGTCGGTGCCGTAGGCCAGGCGGGTCGCCTCGCCTGCGAACACCTGCTGACCGACGATGCCGTCGTCGGTCGCGTTGAAGGCGAACTTGAGCATGCGGATGGCCGTCGGCGACTTCGTCAGGATGGTCCGCGCCATCGCGAGGGCCTCGCGCTCGAGATCGGCGTGGGCGACGACGCGGTTGACGGCGCCCATCTCGTGCGCGCGGTCGGCGCTGTACTCCTCGGCCAGGAAGAACACCTCACGGGCCAGCTTCTGACCGATCTGCTTCGCGAAGTAGGCGCTGCCGTAGCCGGCGTCGAACGAGCCGACGTCGGCGTCGGTCTGCTTGAAGCGACCGTGCTCGCGGCTGGCGACCGTCAGATCGCAGACGACGTGCAGCGAGTGACCGCCACCGGCCGCCCACCCCGGCACGACGGCGATGACGACCTTCGGCATGAAGCGGATGAGCCGCTGCACCTCGAGGATGTGGAGGCGCCCGGCCGAGGCGTGGTCCGCGACGTCGGCCTGGTCGCCCTCGGCCTTGTAGCCGTCGCGACCGCGGATGCGCTGGTCTCCGCCGCTGCAGAACGCCCAGCCGCCGTCTTTCGCGCTCGGGCCGTTGCCGGTCAGCAGGACCACGCCGATGCGGCTGTTCATCCGGGCATGGTCGAGGGCCCGGTAGAGCTCGTCGACGGTGTGCGGTCGGAAGGCGTTCCGCACCTCGGGGCGATCGATGGCGACCCTCGCGACCCGCCCGTCGACGCTGTGGTGGTACGTGACGTCGGTGAGGCCGTCGAAGCCCTCGACCTCTCGCCACTCGGTCGGATCGAACAGGTCGGAGACGGCGTCGCTCATCCCCTCAGCCTACGACCGGGCGCCGGAGAGCGTGCCCCGGCTCAGAATCCGGGCAGCACCCGGGCGAGCAGGAACACGAGGACGAACGGGTTCGACAGCACGCTGAGCAGCACGGCGGCCACGGCGGGCACGCGACCGCGCCGGAGCACGACCGCGACGAGCGCGATCACCCCGACCACGATCGACGCGAGCATCGTCACGAGGGCGATGGTCGCCGCCGGGGTCACCAGGTCGGCGGCGAGGAGCGCGACGGCGATCCCGTCGAGGAGGAGCAGGCCCAGGGACAGCAGGAGGGTCACGAGGCCGAGGCGACGGGAACCGGTGGGACGGTCGGAGACCTCGACGCCCGAGTTCTCGTCGGCCAGGATGTCGAGCCCCTCGGGGCGGGCGGTCGGGTCGTTCTCGGAGGCGGCCATGGCCCACGACCCTACCGAACCCGTCGCGCCCGCCCGAGGGAACCCGTCGGCGGGCCGGAGGACCGACGCTGGTGGGAGACTGACCGCGTGCCGAACAGCAGCCCCCACCCGCTCGCCGCCCCGACTCCCCCGCTGCCCCCGCTCGCCGATCTGATCGACGGAGCGCACGTGGTCCGGCTCCCCCTCCGCACCCGGTTCCGCGGGCTCGACGCGCGCGAGGCGCTGCTCGTCGAGGGCCCGAACGGCTGGACCGAGTTCAGCCCCTTCGTCGAGTACGGGCCCTCCGAGGCGAGCGCCTGGCTCGCGGCGACCATCGATTTCGGCTGGGGCGCCGAGCACGCGACCCGCACCTCCCGGGTGGCCGTCAACGCGACCCTCCCGATCGTCGCGCCCGACCAGGTGGGGGCCGTGCTCGACCGGTACCCCGGGTGCCGCACCGTCAAGGTGAAGGTCGCCGACCCGGGCGAGGGCCTCGCCGACGACGTCGCCCGCGTCGCCGCGGCTCGCGACCACGTCGGCGACGCGGGACGGGTCCGCATCGACGCCAACGGCGCGTGGTCCGTCGACGAGGCCGAGGAGGCGCTGCTCGCCCTGGCGCCGTACGGCCTGGAGTACGTCGAGCAGCCCTGCGCCAGCGTGCCCGAGCTGGCGGAGCTGCGGCGCCGCACCGCCGGCCTCGGCGTGCCCGTCGCCGCGGACGAGAGCGTCCGCAAGGCCGCCGACCCCCTCGCGGTCGCCCGTGCCGGTGCGGCCGACCTGCTGGTGATCAAGGCCCAGCCGCTCGGCGGCGTGTCGGCCGCGCTCCGCATCGTCGCGGACGCGGGCCTGCCCGTCGTCGTCTCGAGCGCCCTCGACACGTCCGTGGGCCTCAGCATGGGGGCGCACCTCGCCGCCGCCGTGCCGGAGCTGCGGCACGACTGCGGGCTCGGCACCGCCGCCCTGCTGACGGCGGATGTGACCCGGGCGCCGCTCCTGCCGGTCGACGGAGCCGTGGATGTGCGACGGATCGACGTCGATGTCGATCTCCTCCGTCGCCACGCGGCGGACGACGACCGACGGAGGGTCTGGATCGAGCGGCTCCGCGCCTCCTACGAGCTGCTGGGCGACCGCGGACTCTGACGCACCGGCTGTGCGGCGTCAGCGGGTCAGAGACCCGAGTACGCGTGCAGGCCCTTGAAGAAGACGTTGACGACCGAGAAGTTGAACATGACGGCCGCGAAGCCGATGATCGACAGCCACGACGACCGGGATCCCCGCCAGCCGCGCGTGGCGCGAGCGTGGATGTAGCCGGCGTAGAGCACCCAGATGATGAAGGTCCAGACCTCTTTGGTGTCCCAGCCCCAGTAGCGGCCCCAGGCCCGCTCGGCCCAGACGGCGCCGGCGATGAGCGTGAAGGTCCAGAGCACGAAGCCCACGAGGGCGACGCGGTAGGCGAGATCCTCGAGACGGTCGGCGCCGGGGAGCGTCTGCATGAAGCCGAGACCGGCGAGCTTCGCCTGCTCGCGCCGCGTCTGGATGAGCTGGACGATCGACAGACCCGCCGCGATGGCGAAGAAGCCGGTGCCGAGGATGGCGACGAGCACGTGGATGACCAGCCACGCGGACTGCAGCGCCGGCTGGAGCGGGACGACCGCCACGTAGTAGTTCACCGTGCCGATGGCGAGCAGGATGAGGTTCAGGCCCATCACGTACGCACCGAGGAACGAGATGTCGACGAACTGCTTCACCAGCAGGTAGACGCCGACGATGATCGCCGTGCCCGTCAGCGAGAACTCGAACATGTTGGCCCACGGCACCCGCTCGGCGGCGACGCCCCGCATGACGACGGAGGCGACGTGCACCAGCAGGCCGAGCACCATCAGCGAGGTGGCCACCCGCTCGAACCGCGACGGCCGACGGCGCCCCGACGCATCGGCGCCGTCGCGACCGGGGGTCGTGACGGGACGATCGAGCACCACGGTCGAGGAGCCCCTCGAGGCCGTGGCGGAGGCGGAGGCGGCAGCACGGCCGTCGAGACGCGCGGCGTCGGTGGCGGCGAGCTGAGCGTCGCCCGACCGCTTCGCCAGATCGAGCGCGTAGGCCACGAACGAGATCGTGTAGATGGCCATCGCCGAGTAGACGGCGACGAGCGAGTAGTAGGCGAGGTCGGCGGTCACGAGGAGAGCTTACGTCCGTCGACGGCGGACGAGGAGTCGGCGTCTCTCGACGTCGAAGCGGTTGCCTCGCCCGAGGCGACGGCCTTGGCCGCCTGTTCGGGCACGCCGAGCCCCGTCAGATGGGTGCGCGTGATGTCGCCGACGGCCCGTTCGAGCGTCGGGTCCTCACCGCGGGCGAGACCGGCGTACTCGAGCACGAGACCGGATCCCGTGTCGCGGGCCTTCACCCAGACCCGACGACGCGGGACGAACAGCGCGGTCAGGAGCCCCGCGAAGCTGAGGCCGGCGAAGAGGAGGACCCACAGCTGCGAGGGGTCGTGGTGCACGTCGAACGAGGCGAACCGCTTGACGCCGTCGAACGTGACCGTGCCGAGACCGTTCGGCAGATCGGCCGTCTCGCCCGGGGTGACGCGGATCGCACTGGTGTCGGCGTCGGCGCCCGCGACCTCCGTGAGCCCGACGGTGTCGAGCGCGTAGACGGACCGCGGCACGCCGTCGTCGAGACCGAGGTCGCCCGTGTAGACGTTGAGGCTCAGCACGGGGTTCAGGGTGTCGGGGTAGCTGGACGCCAGCATGCCCGACTCGGTGTCGACCGCCGACGGGTAGAAGAAGCCGATCATGCCCAGCTGCTCGGGCACCGCGTCGGGCACCTTGATGACGCCCTGGGACATGAGGTTGGTGTTCTGAGGCAGGAACGGCACCGTGTCGCGGAACGCCACGTCGCCGTCGCCGTCGCGCACCGTCACGTCGACGGCGTAGCCGTTGCCGAGCAGGTAGACGTTCGAGTCGCCGATGGCCAGGGGGCTGTTGACCTTGATCTGACGCTTCTCGTCGTCGTCGCCGCCCCGCGTCCGGGTCGTCACGTCGGCGGTGTAGTCGGTCGCCTGCCCGAGGGCGTCCTTGTTCTGCTCCTCGTAGTCCGTCGTGAACCGGTCGAGCGTGATGCTGAACGGCGAGAGCTGCGAATCGTCGAACCACCGACCGGGGTTGAACGAGTCGTACGAGCCGAGCACGTTCGTGAAGGTCTGCCCCTCGACCACCACGCGCTGCCCGGCGTACCCGAACCCGCCCCCGACGCCGACCGTCAGGAGCACGCCGACCAGGGCGGCGTGGAACACCAGGTTGCCCGTCTCGCGCAGATACCCGCGTTCGGCGCTGACCGAGTCGCCGAAGACCTCGGTGCGGTAGCCGGCGCGCTGCAACTGGGCTCGGGCCGCCTCGACCGCGGCGGCGGCGGTGACGGAGGGCCGATCCGCGCCTCCTCCGCCCTGTTCGATCGTCACCGTGCGGTAGCCGGCGAGACGCGACAGGCGAGCCGGCGTCTTGGGCGGACGCGCCCGCAGCGCCTCGAAGTGGTGCTTCGTCCGCGGGATGATGCAGCCGATCAGCGAGATGAACAGCAGCAGGTAGACGGCCGAGAACCACGGCGACGAATAGGTGTCGAACACCCCGAGCTTGTCGAGGATCGGGAACAGGTCGGGGTTGTCGGTGCGGTACTGCACGACGCCGTTCGGATCGGACGTGCGCTGAGGCACGAGCGAGCCCGGGATGGCCGCGACGGCGAGCAGCATGAGCAGGAACAGCGCGGTCTTCATGCTGGTCAGCTGGCGCCAGAAGAACCGCAGGTAGCCGATCGGTCCGAGACGCGGCTGGGCGACGCCGCCGCCCGATGCCGGCGCCGCGACGGAGTCGACGTGGTCGCTCGGTCTCAGCGGGTCGGCGGAGGCGTCGGTCTCGTCAGCCGAGGTGAGGGGCTCGCGGTCAGACGATCGTGCCATAGCTCGCGATCACCGACCCCAGTCGTGACATCAGATCGGACCAGAGGCCCGTGACCATGAGCAGGCCGATGACGATCAGGATGGAACCTCCGACGATGTTGACGGCGCGCATGTGCCGCTTGACGAACGAGATCGAGCGCGAGGCCCAGCCGAAGCCGAGGGCGACGAGCAGGAAGGGCACGCCGAGACCGACGCAGTAGAAGAGGCCGAGCAGGACGGCCTGGCCGAGCGACGCCGAATCGAGCGACATCGCCGTGATGGCGGCGAGGGTCGGACCGATGCACGGGGTCCAGCCGATGCCGAAGACGATGCCGAGCAGCGGCGCGCCCGCGAGACCCGTGGCGGGTGTGACCGGCAGCTTCAGCGTCCGCTGGAACAACTCCAGCCGCCCGATGAAGACGAGCCCCAGCACGATCACCACGACTCCCATGAGCCGCACGATCAGATCGCGCCACTGGATCAGCCAGAAGCCCGCCGCCGCGAAGGCGAGGTTCGCGCCGACGAAGACGACCGTGAAGCCTCCGACGAAGAGCAGGACCCCGAGCACGACCCGTCGGCGATCGCGGCGCGCGGCCGCGGCGACCGCGTCGGCGGTCGGGGCGAGGCCGCCTCGGGCCACCGGCGCCGATCGGCCGGTCAGCCCGCCGACGTAGCCGAGGTACCCCGGCACCAGCGGGAGGACGCACGGCGACAGGAACGAGATGAGACCGGCCAGCAGGGCGACGGGCAGGGCGACGAGCAGCTGACCGCCCGTCACCGCCTCGAAGAAGGGATTGCCCTGGTACACCTAGGCCTTCTCGGCGAGGGTGTCGGAGACCAGGGTGTCGAGGATGCTCGGTCCGTCGAGGCCTCCGAGGATGCGCGCGGCGATGCGGCCCTGCCGGTCGAGGACGATCGTGGTCGGCACGGAGTTCGGGGCGATCGTCCCCGCGAGGGCCAGCTGGACGGCCCCGTCGTTCGTGTCGACGACGGAGGGGTAGCCGACGTCGAACGTGCGCGCGAAGGCCTGCGACGTGGCCGCCTGGTCGCGGACGTTGACCCCGAGGAACCGGACGCCCTGGTCGGCGTAGTCGTCGTGGACCTGCTCGAGATCCGGTGCCTCGGCGCGGCACGGCGGGCAGCCGGCGTACCAGAAGTTCAGGACGACGACGTCGCCGTCGTAGTCGGAGCGCGACACCGCGTCGCCCGTGTCGGTCTCGCTCGTGAACTGCACGGGCTCGCCCCGATCGTCGGGGGCGATCTCGGTGACCGTGCCGCTGCCCGAGATGTAGTTCTCGGTGGTGCCGTCGCCGAAGTTCGCGGCGAGGTCGTCGTTCTGCGAGGTGCAGCCCGTCAGAGCGAGGGCCACGACGGCGGCGCCCGCGAGCGCACGACCCATCGGCGACGACCGGCGGGGGATGGAGGTCTTACGGGTGGTCACACTGCTCCCAGGTCGACGGCGGAATCCAGCAAGTCTCGCGCGGGATCCTGATAGCCCACCTCGACGAAGCGGTCGCCCCGCCGCGCGAGCGTCGTGACGCTCGACAGCGAGCATCGACGTCGACGCGGATCGTGGAAGAGCCGGGCGCCCGTGACGCTGCGGTGCACCATCCAGATCGGCAGCTGGTGGCTGACGAGGACGACGTCGCCGCCGTCGACCGACGACCAGGCGTCCTCGACCGCCGCGAGCATGCGCGCGGCGATGCTGACGTAGGCCTCGCCCCAGCTGGGCTTCAGGGGGTTGACGATCCACGGCCACTCGGCGGGGACGGCGAGCTGCTTCGCGACCGTGAAGTCCGATCGCCGCCCTTCGTACTTGTTGGTCGGCTCGATGAGACGGTCGTCCACGCCGGCCGTCAGCCCGAACCGCTCGGCCCAGGGGGCGGCGGACTCGCGCGTGCGCTGCAGGGGACTCGACCGCACGGCGACGACGGGGGCGCCCTGCTCGTGGAGCATGGCGGCCGACGAGGCGGCCATCCGATGCCCGAGGTCGCTGAGACCGAAGCCGTCGAGTCGGCCGTAGAGGACGTGCTCGGGGTTGTGCACCTCACCGTGCCGGACGAGGTGGATGTGCTGCGCGGGCATGCCGCCCAGTCTAGGTCGGGGGCTCGCACTCACCTCCCTCTCGGGAACCGCGGAGGCGCGCTCGGCCTGTAAAGTCGGCCTCGTGATCGAACGCACCCCCATCAAGGACCTCTCCCCCCTCCCCGACGGCACCGTGACGGTGGCGGGTTGGGTCGATACCGTCCGCGATCAGAAGAAGGTGCAGTTCGTCGTCCTCCGCGACGAGTCGGGCGCCGTGCAGCTGGTCCGCCCGCGGACGGCCGCCGACGTCCTCGAGGCGAACGGCGAGGTCGACGAGATCGCCGACGCGATCTCCGGTCTCGCCCAGGGCAGCTTCGTGACCGTGACCGGGGCGCTCAAGCACGACGAGCGCGTCAAGCTCGGCGGCATCGAGGTGCGGATCGAGACCCTCGTGGTCGACTCGGCGGCCGACCCCGAGACGCCGATCGCCGCCGACAGCGGCATCGACAAGCGCATGGACTGGCGGTTCCTCGATCTGCGGGTGCCGCGCAACGCGTTGATCTTCCGCGTTCAGACCACCCTCGAGCACGCGATGCGCACCTACTGGGTGGAGCGCGACTACATCGAGATCCACACCCCCAAGATCATGGCGTCGGCGAGCGAGTCGAACGCCGAGCTGTTCAAGATCGACTACTTCGAGGGCAGCGCGTTCCTCGCGCAGAGCCCTCAGTTCTTCAAGCAGATGGCTCAGAGCGCCGGCTTCGGGAGGATCTTCGAGATCGCGCCCGTGTTCCGCGCCGACCCGTCGTTCACCTCGCGTCACGCGACCGAGTACACCAGCGTCGACGCCGAGATCAGCTACATCGAGAGCCATGAAGACGTCATGGCCATGCAGGAGGAGCTGCTCGTCGCCGCCTTCACCGCGGTCGTCGAGAAGCACGGGGCCGAGATCAAGGAGCTCTTCGACGTCGACCTCGTCGTGCCCTCGAGGCCGTTCCCCCGCATCCCGCTCGCCGAGGCGAAGCGGATCGTCGCCGAACGCGGCTACGTCGTCCCCCGGGCCGACGCCGACATGGACCCCGAGGGCGAGCGGCAGATCGCGGCCTACGTCAAGGAGATCCACGACCACGACTTCGTGTTCCTCACGGACTACGACGCTTCGATCCGGCCGTTCTACCACATGCGTCACGAGGACGACCCGCAGCTGACCAAGAGCTACGACCTCATCTACAACGGCACCGAGATCACGACCGGCGCGCAGCGCGAGCACCGCGTGGACGTGCTCGAGGCGCAGATCCGCGAGAAGGGCATGAAGCCGGAGGAGCTCGGCGGCTATCTCGACTTCTTCCGGTACGGGGCCCCGTCGCACGGCGGTTTCGGCATGGGCCTCGCCCGCGTGCTGATGCTCATGCTGCACCAGCCCAATCTCCGCGAGGTGACCTACCTGTTCCGCGGACCCACCCGCCTGACGCCGTAGACGACGCCTCGAGCAGACGCTCCACGAGAGAGAGCCCGCGCATCCCGGATGCGCGGGCTCTCTCTCGTCCGGGCCGTCTCACTACCGCGCCCAGACGAGTCGTGCAACCCCCGGATCCGCCTCCGATCGCCGCCTACCGTCGGCCGGAGCAAGGAGAACCGCCCTGCGAACGTCAACTCGAAGGAGTCCCTGATGACCAGTTCACCCTCCGACGCCCGCGACCGTCGCCCCGTCGCCGAGACGCCCGTGCAGAAGGCGTCGCTGATCGTCGGCGTGGTGTTCCTGGTGGTGGGGGTCGCCGGGTTCGTCCCCGGCCTCACCACCGACGTGGGGGACCTGCACGGCGCCGGACACGGCTCCGGCGCGATGCTGCTGGGTCTGTTCCAGGTCTCGGTGCTCCACAACATCGTGCACCTCCTGTTCGGCATCGCCGGTGTCGCGCTCGCGCGCACGGTCAAGGCGTCGAAGCTCTACCTGATCGTCGGCGGGATCGTCTACGCGGTGCTCTGGATCTACGGCCTCGTCATCGACAAGGACAGCCAGGCGAACTTTGTGCCGCTGAACACGGCCGACGACTGGCTGCACTTCGTCCTCGCCGTGGGGATGATCGGTCTCGGCGTCATCCTGGGCCGTCGCCGGTCTCCGCGGACCGTCTGAGACTCCGGGGCGGGGGCGCATTCGGGACAGCGCGGCTCGGTGACCACCGAACGGGGATACACGACGGGCGTGGTCCGACGCGGACACCTACAGTGGATGGCGACGCAACTCTCCACGAGTGACCATGAATGAGCCCCCTTGCCCCACCTCAGCACCGCCTCCGCCGATCGGGACGCTGTGCTGACCGCGGCCGAGGAGATGGTCGGAACGGGATCCTTCACGCGGCTCACCCCGGCGTCGGTCGCCCGCAGCGCCGGGCTCTCCCTCGACCGGTTGCGCAGCGTCTTCGCCACGCGCAGCGACCTCGTGCAGGCGGTGTGCGAGGCGAGACACCAGGCCTGGTTCCGCGATCTCCTCGCTTCGCTGACCGCGGAGGCGGACCCCCGCGATCAGATCCTCGAGGTGTTCCTCTACATCGAGCACGATCAGGCGGGCTGCTGCCCGTGTCTCACGGGTGTCGGCACCGGGCAGAACGTCGCCACGGCCCTCGCCTCGGGTCATCTGGTCGAGGTGGAGCACCTCATGACCTCCCTCTGCGCCCGAGCCGGATATCCGGTGTTCATGAGCGACGCCCTCGTGCTGCTGCTCGAGGGGGCCGCCCTGACGGTGCGGGCGAAGGAGTCGCCGGCCCCCGTCCGGACGGCCCGGACGGCTGCGGCCATGCTCCTGTCGGTCTACGAGTCGTCCGACACGTTCTAGGCGCCCTCCGCGGACATTCGGACCACCGGGGAGCCACCCCGCATGCCAGAATGGGCCTCGGTGAACGATGACAAGCCTGAGCGCATACGGATAGACGAACGAGGCACGGACCTCGACGTCGCCAGAGACGTCCTCGCCGCGGCCTACGCCGGTGTGGAGTGGCGCGCAGACCGTACCGAGAACGACTTCTCGTTCCATTATCAGGCGGCGGGCGACGGCGCCATGACCCTGCGGAACGTCCAGTTCGAGGGCCTGCTCATCGGCGAGATGGCCGCCGGCGACGACATCGTCATCCAATGGATCACCAAGGGGCAGGGGGTCCTCGACGTCGGCCGAGACGAGATCTCGCTCGTGCCGGGTCAGGCCAGGATGTGGCCGCAGCAGGCGTTCCGATTCCGGTTCCAGGACTACGACCAGCGACTGGTCCAGATGAACCGCCGCCTTGTCGAGCAGCTGGCTGAAGAGCAGGGCATCCCCGCTCGGTCGTTGACCTTCGACCACCGGGCCGATCCGGGCCCGCAGGCCATGCGACTGTGGCGGAACAGCGTCAGCCTGATCTCCCGCAGCGTCCTGGATCTGAACGCCAGCCCCCTCCTTCAGGCCGAGATGGGGCGCCTGGCCGGTCTGTCGCTTCTGGAGCTCTACCCCCAGGACGAGACGCGCCTCCCGCCGGAGCTGCTGCTGCCGAAGAACGCACGGATCCGCACGGCCGTCGAGTTCGTCCACGAGAACGCGCACCTGCCGTTGACTCCGGTCGAGGTGGCGCGTGCCGCCGACCTGAGCGCGAGAGGACTCCAGCAGGCGTTCCAGCGCCTGTTCGAGACGACCCCGCACGGCTACATCCGACAGGTGAGGCTGCAGAAGGTCCGAGAGGAGCTCCTGCGCTCGAACCCCGACATCACGCACATCGCCGACGTCGCGTCGGCCTGGGGCTTCGGCCACGCGGGGCGCTTCTCGGCGGCCTATGCCGCGGAGTTCGGCGAGTACCCCCGCGAGACCCTCCGCCGCCCCTGACCCGGCGGCGAGTCCGTCGCCCGGCTCCGCGACTAGGCCAGGCGGGCCCCCGGGATGGCACGGCGCAGCGCCGCGCGCAGCCGCTCGGGCTCGACTCGCCAGATCGTGTGCACGCGGTCGTCGATGAGCACGACGGGGATCTCCTCGGCATACGCGTCGCGCAGGGCGGCGTCGGTGAGGATGTTCTCTTCTCGGTAGCCGAGGGAGGCCGCCGCGAACTCGCTCTCGGCGAGCACCCCGTCGAGGACGCCGCGCGCCTCGTCGCAGAGATGGCAGCCGGGCTTGGTGAGCAGGGTGATTCTCGGTGCGGTCACGGACCCACGTTAGCAAGGGGCGGACGCGTCGATGCCCCCGCAGGCACTGGGCCTGCGGGGGCATCGACGGTGGTGCGACTACTTCTTGTTGCGTCGCTGGTGACGAGTCTTGCGAAGCAGCTTGCGGTGCTTCTTCTTCGCCATGCGCTTACGACGCTTCTTGATGACAGAACCCATAGAGACCTCACTGATTTCTGGATTGGACCGACCGGGTCCGAAACAGAACCGCGGAAAAATACCTCGGGGCAGTCTACTAGGGCCGCCGCCGAAAGTCGAAGCGAGTCAGCCGACGTCGGCGACGCCGATGCGGAGCACTGCCGCCACCGCCGACTCGGGAACACGGAACGAGCGTCCGAACCGGATCGCGGGGAGCTCGCCCGAGTGGACCATCCGGTAGACCGTCATGCGCGACACGCGCATCATGTCGGCCACCTCGGCCACCGTGAGGAACCTCACGTCCGACAGGTCGTCCGCCATGTCTCCCCCTCGTCTCGGCCCGGGGACCCCCGAGCGCGCAGGCGCGCCCATGTGACTGGTGCGCCTGGTGGTCACTCTAGGGGCGCGCGAGGCGTCGTGCAACGGTCAGGCGCCGCGGCCCAGCCGCTTGCGGACCGGCACGATCACGCGCTCGTCGAGCACGTTCGTGGCGTCGTGCAGGGCCGAGGAGGCGCGGTGCTGCGCATCGGCGACCGCGCGTCCCAGCGAGCTCCCCACGTCGCCCGCGTCGGGGATGCTCTCGGCGGCCCGGCGGATGGGGGCGGGCACGCCGGCTCCCGCCCAGGCCGCGAACGCCCCGGCCACCGAGGCGTCGACCTCCACCTCGGCCCCGAGGAACGGGATGAGCCAGTCCTCGATCGCCTCGAGGGGTTCGGTGTCGATGCCGTAGAAGCGGTGCTGCCCGCCCTCGCGCACGTGCACGAGCCCCGCGTCGCGCAGCACGCGCAGGTGCTTCGAGACCGTGGGCTGGCTGATGCCGAGGCGGGTGACCAGCTCGCCGACCGAGACGTCGCCGGTGGCCGACTCGCCTGCGGCTCGGGCCTCGAGCAGCACCGCCAGGAGGTCTCGGCGGGTCCCGTCGGCGATCACGGCGAAGAGGTCAGGCATGCTGCCACAGTAACGACGACCACCCCGGAGTACCATCTTCACGTGACGCGCGCCTCCTCCGCCTCCCGGCGCATCCCCCGAGCGATCCGACAGGGTCCCGTCCGTTCCTCGGGCCGCGGCCCGGTCCGCCGCATCACCGACTACGTCGACGACATCGGGCGGCACTCGCCCGCGCGTTTCGCGATCATGATCTTCACCGGTCTGATCCTCGTCTTCACGGCGATCTTCTCGTTGCCCGTCGCCGCCGCCGACGGTCGCGCGACGCCCCTCGCCGACTCGCTCTTCACGGCCGTGTCGGTCATCTGCGTCACGGGTCTGGCCACCGTCGACATGGCGACGCACTGGTCGCTCTTCGGGCACGTGGTCATCTTCGTGGGCGTGCAGATCGGCGCCATCGGCGTCCTGACGCTCGCGTCGATCATGGGTCTCGTCGTGTCGCGCAAGCTGGGCCTGCGCGCCCGTCTGATGGCCGCCTCCGACAGCAACCCCCTGCGCGTGCACGCGGGTCCGGTGCCCGAGGGGCAGGCCGTGCGGCTCGGCGAGGTCGGCGGGCTGCTCGCCACCGTCGCGCTGAGCTCGGCGGTCATCCAGACCGTGATCGCGCTGCTGCTGATCCCCCGTCTCGTGATCGACGGCATCCCGCTCGGCGACTCCGTGCTCGACAGCTTCTACTACTCGGCGATGGCCTTCACGAACACGGGCTTCTCGCCGAACGCCGAGGGTCTCGCCCCGTTCGAGAACGACTACTGGTTCCTGACGCTGATCATGATCGGCGTGTTCCTCGGCAGCATCGGGTTCCCCGTCATCTACGCCCTGGCCCGGAACCCCTGGCATCCCCGCCGCTGGTCGGTGCACGTGAAGCTGACCCTCGTCACGAGCTTCGTCCTGCTCTTCGCGGGGGCCCTGCTGTTCATCGTGCTCGAGTTCGACAACCCCGACACCTTCGGCGGCATCGCCGCCTTCCCGACGATCTTCCAGTCGCTGTTCCTCAGTCAGATGACCCGTTCCGGCGGGTTCTCGACGATCGACATCGGCGACCTGAACGGATCCTCCCTGCTCGTCACCGACATGCTGATGTTCATCGGCGGCGGCTCGGCCTCGACGGCCGGAGGCATCAAGGTGACCACCCTCGCCGTGCTGTTCCTGGCCGCGTTCGCCGAGGCCCGCGGCAACCGCTCGATGGAGGCCTTCGGCCGGCGGATCCCGAGCGACGTGCTGCGTCTGTCGGTCAGCGTCGTGCTCTGGGGCGCCACCATCGTGGCCGTCGCGAGCATCCTCATCATGCACATCACGAAGGAGCCCCTCGAGCACGTGCTGTTCGAGGTGATCTCCGCCTTCGCGACGTCGGGCCTGTCGACCGGCCTGACGACCGAGCTGCCCGACTCGTGCAAGTACATCCTCGCGACCACGATGTGGATGGGCCGCGTTGGTACAGTGACACTCTCCGTCGCCCTGGCAGCCAGCCAGCGACGCCAGCTGTTCACGCGACCCGAGGAGCGACCGATCGTTGGTTGACAAGATCAAGCACGACGCCCCCGTCCTCGTCATCGGCCTCGGCCGGTTCGGCGCGGCGACCGCGGGCCAGCTCGAGCGACAGGACCGCGACGTGCTCGCCGTCGACACCAGCGCCGGTCTCGTGCAGAAGTGGGCCGACCGCGTCACGCACGCCGTGCAGGCCGACGCGCGCAGCATCGACGCCCTGAAGCAGATCGGCGCGCAGGACTTCTCGATCGCCGTCGTGGCCGTCGGCTCGTCGATCGAGGCGAGCGTCCTGATCACCGCGAACCTCGTCGACCTCAAGGTGCCGCAGATCTGGGCGAAGGCCATCAGCCAGTCGCACGGCAAGATCCTCGCGCGCATCGGCGCGAACCACGTCATCTACCCCGAACGCGAGGCCGGCGAGCGCGTCGCGCACCTGGTCTCGGGTCGTCTGCTCGACTACATCGAGTTCGACGACGCCTTCGCCATCGTCAAGATGTACCCGCCGAAGCCCGTCCGCGGGTCGACCCTCGCGGCCTCGAACATCCGCAAGAAGTACGGCGTCACCATCGTGGGCGTCAAGAGCCCCGGCGGCGCATTCAGCGAGGCCACCCCCGACACCGTGATCAGCAACCACGATCTGATCATCGTCTCGGGCGACAGCGCGGCCATCGAGCGGTTCGCCGCTCTCGAGGGCTGACACCGCCGCGACCCGCTGAGATCCCTCCCGATCCGCGGAGACCCCTCTCGACCCGCAGCCGAGGAGGCGCGGGTCGACGAGCTCAGCGGCCCTCGGCGATCTCCCGGTTGCGCTCGAGCGCCGCGGCGGTCGCCCGGTCGAACAGGTCGGCGAGCCCGGCGTCGTCGAGCACGGCGACGGCGCGCTCGGTCGTGCCGCCCGGGCTCGTCACGCGGCGCCGGAGCTCGGCGGGGGCGTCGTGGGCGGGCAGCAGGTCGCTCGTCGCGAGCAGTTCGCTCGCACCTCGGAAGGTGCCCTGGACCATCGTGGCGGCCTGCGCGGGGGTGAAGCCGAGGCCGACCGCCGCCTCCTGCAGCCTCTCGATGAGCAGGAACACGTAGGCGGGGCCGGAGCCCGAGATCGTGCTGAGAGCGTCGATGCGGTCCTCGTCGACCACGACGACCTCGCCGACGACCTCGAAGAGCGACCGGGCGAGCGCCAGGTCGTCGTCGCTGGACCGCGAGCCCGCGCTGAGGCCCGTGACCCCGAGCCCGACGACCGACGGGGTGTTGGGCATCGAGCGCAGGACCGAGACGGTCGGAGGGAGGGCCGCCTCCATCGTGGCCGTGGTGACGCCGGCGGCCAGGCTGACCACGACCGCCCCCGGGTCGAGCACCGGTCCGATCTCGGTCAGGAGGTCGACGACCATGTGCGGCTTCACGCCGATCAGCACGAGCCGGGCGCCGACGACGGCCGACGCGTTGGCGCGCGGGTCGCTCTCGGTCGCCAGCGAGGTGACCGGGCCGTGCCGCAGCGCGACGGCCTTCGCCTCGGTGCGGTTGGTGACCCGGACGCCGCCGTCGACCTCGACCCCCGGTCGCAGCAGACCGGACAGGATCGCGCCTCCCATGGAGCCGGCGCCGAGAATCGCTGTCGTGGGGAGCGTGGTGACCATCAGGCCATCCTAAGATCGACGCGGACACACGAGGGGATCGACGACATGAGCACTTCCGGCGGCAACAAGGCGATCATCGCGGCGCTCGGCGCGAATCTGGGCATCGCCGTCACGAAGTTCGTCGCCTGGGCCTTCTCGGGCTCGTCGTCGATGCTCGCCGAGGGGGTCCATTCGCTGGCCGACTCCGGCAACCAGGTGCTCCTGCTGCTCGGCGGTCGGAAGGCCAAGAAGGCGGCCGACGCCGAGCACCCGTTCGGCTACGGGCGCGAGCGGTACGTCTACGCGTTCGTGGTCTCGATCATCCTGTTCAGCGTCGGCGGGGTGTTCTCGCTCTACGAGGGCGTCGAGAAGCTGCGCGAGCCCCACCCGCTCGAGGTGCCCTGGCTGCCCGTCCTCGTGCTCGCCGTCTCGCTCGCCCTCGAGGGCTTCTCGCTCCGCACCGCCGTGCGCGAGTCGCGACCGAGCAAGGGCCAGCAGAGCTGGGTCTCGTTCGTCCGCCGCGCGAAGGCGCCCGAGCTGCCCGTCGTGCTGCTCGAGGACGCCGCCGCACTGCTCGGACTGTCGTTCGCGATGATCGGCGTCGTCCTGACCTGGATCACCGGCGACGGCGTCTTCGACGCCATCGGCACGCTAGCGATCGGCGTCCTGCTCGTGGCCGTCGCGGTCATCCTCGGCATCGAGACGAAGAGCCTGCTCGTCGGCGAGGGCGCCTCGGCGGACGACGTCGCGAAGATCCGCGCCGCCATCACCGACGGACCCGAGGTCGAGACGATCATCCACATGAAGACCCTCTACCTCGGCCCCGACGAGCTGCTCGTCGGCGTCAAGGTCGCCATGCCGGGACGCACCGTCCTGGCCGACGTCTCGAGCGCCATCAACGCCGTCGAGACGCGCATCCGCGCCGCCGTGCCGATCGCCCGCGTCATCTACGTCGAGCCCGACGTGTGGGTCCGGCCCGGTCGCGTCGACCCGCCCACGGACGCGATCGTCATCCGCGCCGCGGACTGACACCGCGCCTCCTCGGCTGTCGCGCCCGACGCCGTACCGGGATCAGCGGCGGGCGGCGAAGAAGTCGTCGAGACGGGCGCGGCACTCGGGCTCGCGGACGCCGGCGACGACCTCCGACCGATGCGGCAGACGACGGTCGCGGGCGATGTCGTACACGCTGCCCGCCGCACCGGCCTTGTCGTCCCAGGCGCCGAACACGACCCTCGGCACGCGCGCGGCCAGGATCGCCCCGGCGCACATCGGGCACGGTTCGAGGGTCACGACCAGGGTCACGTCCGTGAGCTGCCAGTCGCCGGTCGCGCGGGCGGCCTCGCGCAGAGCGAGCACCTCGGCGTGCGCCGTCGGGTCGCGCCGCAGCTCGCGCTCGTTCCGCCCCGTGGCGATCACGACGCCCGACGCGTCGACGACGACGGCGCCGACGGGGACGTCGTCCGACACGCGGCACGCATCGGCCTCGGCGAGCGCCAGGCCCATCCAGTCGTCGAACACGGGGGGATGCGCGATCACGCCTCGGCGGCCTCTCTGACGGCGGTGCGGGCCGGTCGACTCCGCTAGCGTTGAGCCTATGCGAGTGCACGTAGCGGACCATCCCCTGATCACCCACAAGCTGACCGTGCTCCGTGACGAGAACACGCCGTCACCGACCTTCCGGGCCCTGACCGAAGAGCTCGTCACCCTCCTGGCCTACGAGGCCACGCGCGACGTGCGGACGACGCCCGTCGACATCGTCACCCCGGTCGGTCCCACCACCGGTCTCGAGATCAGCCAGCCGCGTCCGCTCGTCGTCCCGATCCTGCGCGCGGGCCTCGGCATGCTCGAGGGCATGACGAAGCTCGTCCCGACCGCCGAGGTCGGGTTCCTGGGCATGGTGCGCGACGAGGAGACGCTCGAGCCCACGACCTACGCCGAGCGCCTGCCCGACGATCTCTCGAACCGCCAGTGCTTCGTGCTCGACCCGATGCTCGCCACCGGCGGCTCGCTCATCGCTGCCATCGACTACCTGCTCGACCGCGGCGCCGTGGACGTCACCGCCGTCTGCATCCTCGCCGCACCCGAGGGCCTCGCCGCCGTCGAGAAGGCCATGGCCGGACGCGACGTGCACGTCGTGCTCGGCGCCGTCGACGAGCGCCTCGACGAGAACGGCTACATCGTCCCCGGGCTCGGAGACGCGGGCGACCGCCTCTACGGGCTCGCCTGACCCGCGCCCGCCGACCCGCGCCTCCTGCGGGTGCTCCTCGACCGCGCCCCCGATCCCGGGGGCGCGGTTCGTCGTCCCGGGCCGCTAGGCCTCATACCGCGTGGCGCTTGACAGCGCGACGCACGCTGTAACACAATCAAGCCCATGACTGACAGCGTGTTCATCCCGACCTCCGTTGAGGCCCCCGGGAGCACCGGCATGATGATGCCGATGCACGCCGTCCTGTGTCGAATGTGCGCCTGATCCGGCCACACCTCGCCGAGTCGCCGCTGCTTCCGCAGCACGCTGAGCTCGCAGCCCCACCCCGCTGCTGAGCCGCCGACTCCCGGATGAACCCGCGTCACCACTCCGACGCGCATCCCCTCGATCCTCCGGGATCGACCGCCCGCGACCTGCCCGACCGGCAGCGGGCACCGACACGAACCGAGCGGCACCCCCGACGAACGATGGCGTCACCGTCGGCGGCGTACCCCTCACCCGCACGCAAGGATCCGCGTACCCATGTCCCTCACCCTCGACCGTCCCGTCACCGCCGCCCGCAGCATCCCGCCCGTCCGTCGTCTGAGCGCCGCCCCGTCCCTCGACGAGGCCTCCCCCTTCCCGACCGCCGCGACTCCCCCGGCGTCGCCTCGACGCCGGGCCGTGCCCGAGGGCACCGAGGCCCGCGGGTTCGTGCTCTACGTCGGGATCGACGAGCTCAAGGCCGCCGCCGACGGCACGGACCTCGGCGCCATCGTCTCGCAGCTGAAGGCGCTCGTGAGCTCGATCGCCCCCTCGGCGGAGACCCACGCCGCCGTGGCCCTGGCTCCGAGCGACTCGGGTGGCCGCGACGTCGACGTGGTGCGGCTGGCCCTGCACGACCCCTCGGCCCTCGCCGCGCGCCGTCAGGAGGTCGAGGAGGACGACGAGCCCGGCGCCCGCGGCGGCGTGGTCGTCGACATCTCCCGCAAGCGACTGCTGCTCGACGGGGACGTCGCTCCTCTGACCTACAAGGAGTTCGAGCTGCTGCAGTACCTCGTCCTGCGCGAGGGCCGCACCATCGAGCGGGCCGAGCTCATCTCGAGCCTGTGGGCCGACGGCGACGACGAGGTTCCCAACGAGCGCACCATCGACGTGCATGTGCGACGCCTCCGGTCGAAGCTCGGCGCGTTCGAGGACATCGTCCGCACCGTGCGCGGCGCCGGTTACCGGTTCGACCGCCACGCCGACGTGTCGATCCGACACGCCTCCACCCCGTCGCCCGACGTCTTCTGAGACCGGACGGTCCGCCGCGGCGCCTCCCCGAGGAGGCGCGGCGACGGTTCCCAGCGAATCCTTGGCTTGAGGACTAGACCCCCGTTACCGATTCGTTATAGGTTGTGCGAACCGAAGTCGTTTGCTGTGGCGGCGGAGGTGGAACGAGAACGCAGGACACTCTTGGTGCAAGGGAAGAGGGCCGGTCGCCGTCAGGCGACCGGCCCTCTGTCGTCCCGCGCATCGACCGGCGCGTGGCGGGACGGCGCCCCTCTGCCTTCGTAGACTCGACGGAAACGAATGCGAGGTGGAGATGAGCGAGACATCCGTGGCCGTCGGGGCCTGGGAGGCCCTCTTCCGCGCGCAGGTGAGCGTGATGCGCGAGCTCAACGACTGCTTCCCGACTCAGGAGATCTCGTTCAACGAGTACGACGTGCTCTTCAACCTGTCGAACCAGCCCGAGCGCCGGGCGCGCATCCGCGATCTGACCCGCCACCTGCTGCTCACGCAGCCGAGCATCAGCCGCATGGTCGACCGCCTGACCGCCCGAGGCATCGTCGAGAAGCTCAACGACCCGGCCGACGCGCGCGGCATCATCGTCGCCCTGACCGACCACGGCTACGAGCTCTACCGGCGGACCGCCGTCGCCCACGCCGCCACCATCCGCCGCCGTGTGGGCGGCAGCCTCCCCCACGACGATCTCGTCGCCCTGACCGACCTCTGCACCCGGCTGCTCGCCGGCGGCGGTCCGGCACCCCTCACCGACCAGGAGAATCCCGCGTGAGCGCACCCTCGATCGTCTGGCTCCGCGACGACCTCCGCGTGGCCGACAACCCCGCCCTGCACGCTGCGATGGAGCGAGGCGAGCCGGTCGTGGTCGTCTACGTGCTCGACGACGAGTCCGAGGGGGTCCGGCCCCTCGGCGGTGCGTCGCGATGGTGGCTGCACCACAGCCTCGCGGCCCTCGACGAGTCACTCCGCGCGATCGGCGTGACGTTGACGCTGCGACGGGGCGCCGCCGCCGCCGCGATCACCCAGCTGGTCGCCGACGTGGGCGCCGGCGCCGTCTTCTGGAACCGTCGGTACGGTCACGGGCCCCGTCAGGTCGACGCCGGTCTCAAGGCGGGACTGCGCGACGGCGGAGTCGTCGCGGACAGCTTCCAGGCCAACCTGCTGTTCGAGCCCTGGACGATCCAGACCGGCCAGGGTCAGCCCTTCAAGGTGTTCACCCCGTTCTACCGAGCCTGCCTCGATCGCCCCGAGCCACGTCAGCCGCTCGACGAGCCCCGGTCGCTGACCGCACCGGCGGCGTCGGTGGCGAGCGACGCCCTCGACGACTGGGGTCTGCTCCCCACCCGCCCCGACTGGGCCGCTGGCCTCCGCGAGACCTGGACCCCGGGCGAGGCCGCCGCCCTCGACACCCTCGAGGACTTCGCGACCGGGGCCCTGGCCGACTACGGCGACCGCGACTTCCCGGCGCAGGAGGCGACGAGTCGGCTGTCGCCGCGCCTCCGGTTCGGCGAGATCAGCCCGTTCCAGATCTGGCACCGGATGCGCGGGGCCCTGCCGGACGCCTCGCGCGAACGCGCCCAGTCGTTCCTCCGCGAGGTCGTCTGGCGCGAGTTCAACCACACCATCCTCTTCACGTCGCCCGATCTCGCGACCGTCAGCTACCGACCCGAGTTCGAGAGCTTCCCCTGGGCCGACGTGCCCGAGAGCGAGATCGACGCCTGGCGGCACGGCCGCACCGGCGTGCCGCTCGTCGACGCCGGCATGCGGCAGCTCTGGCTGACCGGCTGGATGCACAACCGCGTCAGAATGGTGACGGCGAGTTTCCTGATCAAGAACATGCTCGTGGACTGGAGGGTCGGCGAGGCCTGGTTCTGGGACACCCTGGTCGACGCCGACGAGGCCAACAACCCCGCGAACTGGCAGTGGACGGCCGGATCGGGCGCCGACGCCGCACCGTACTTCCGGGTCTTCAACCCGGTGCTGCAGGCGAGCAAGTTCGATCAGCATCGCGACTACATCCGTCGGTGGGTGCCCGAGGTCGACGACGACGACTACCCCGAGCCCCTCGTGGACCTCAAGGCCTCGCGCCGGGCAGCGCTCGACGCGTACGAGACCATGCGACGGACGCCCGTCGAGACCGAGCAGCCGTGACCGGCTCGACCCGCGCCTCCGGCATCGACGCGGTCTTCGCCGCCCGCGAGACCGAGCGGAAGGCCCCGAGCGCCGTCTGGGCCACCTTCGACCGCGACGGCGTGACCCACCGCGGCGCATCGGGCACGCTCGACGGACGCAGGCCCGGCCCCGACACGGCGTACCGGATCGCGTCGTGCACGAAGAGCTTCACGGCGACCGCGCTGCTCGCCCTCCGCGACGCCGGCGAGGTCGATCTCGACGCGCCCGTCACCGACTGGGTCCCGGCGTTCCGCGAGGTCGCGCTGCCCACCGCCGATTCGCCGGTGCCCACCATCCGCATGCTCGCGACGATGTCGGCCGGGTTCCCCACCGACGACCCGTGGGGCGACCGGCAGGAGTCGCTGACGGACGCCGGTCTCGACGCCGTCCTCCGGCGGGGCCTGACCTTCGACAGCGTGCCCGGCACGACCTTCGCCTACTCGAACCTCGGATACGCCCTGCTCGGCCGCGTGATCGCCGAGGCCGCGGGGCGGGCGTACCGCGAGGTGATCGAGCGCGACGTCCTCGAACCGCTCGGACTCGCCTCGACCGGCTTCACGACCGACGTCGACGCCGCCGGCGGCCTCGCGGTCGGACACCGACGCGTCGGCGACGGATGGGAGCCCCTGCCGTTCTCGGGTCCGGGCGCGTTCTCGTCGATCGGCGGGCTCTTCAGCACGACCGACGACCTCGCGCGCTGGGCGCGCTGGCTCGGCTCGGCGTTCGACCCCGAGGCGGAGGGCGACCACGAGGGCGTCCTCTCACGCGCCTCCCGCCGGGAGATGCAGCAGATCCAGCGGTTCGTCCCCGGCCTCGGCGCGCACCCCGGCGGGTACGGCCTCGGTCTCTTCGTCGAGCACCACCCGGATCACGGCGCGATCGTCTCGCACTCGGGCGGGTACCCCGGCTTCTCGGCCCACATGCGGTGGCACGCCGCCACGGGCGTCGGCGCGATCGGCTTCGAGAACGCCACCTACGCGCAGGTGTCGGTGCCCGTCACCCTCGCCCTCGACGGGCTGCTGGCCGAGACGGCCTCGTCGCGCGTCGCGACGGCCCCGTGGCCCGAGACGCTCGCCGCCCGCGACGCCGTCGAGGGGCTGGTGCTCGGCGACGACGAGCCGGGCGACTGGCTCGCCGAGAACATCGAGCTCGACGTGCCCCTCGGACGACGCCGTCGGCAGTGGGCGGAGGCCGTCGCCGCGGTGGGCGGCATCGCCCGGATCGACGCCGCAGGGGACGCCCCGGCGGAGGACCGAGGAGGCGCGCGCGGCACGGTCGCGGACGCCCCCGTCGACGAGTCCAAGGCCCCGTCGCATCTGGTCTGGCGCCGCGCGGGCCGCCGCGGGCTGCTCCGCTTCGAGATCCGGCTGACGCCGGAGTCCCCGCCCCGCGTGCAGACGCTGACCGTCCGGGCCGAGACCGCTCACTGAGGCCCGGCCGGAGGCGCGCGCGTCTCAGGCGCGGGCGACGCTCCTCAGGCGGGCGGGCGACCGCCGGTGACGGCGAACGCGCGGGCCGCGGCACGGGCGCCCCGGCGGGCGGCCACGCCGGGCTTGCGGTTCGTGCGCCACGAGTCGATGAAGCCGGCGACGAACGCGTCTCCGGCACCCACCGGGTCGACCATCCGCGTGGCGAGGGTCGCCACGTCGACGACGGGACGGCCGTGACGGGCGAGCACCGCGCCTCCGTCGTCCCGGACGACGCAGACGACCCCGAACCGACCGGCGAGGGACTCGGCGATCTCGTGCTCGGTGTCGAGGCCCGTCAACAGACGCCCCTCGGCGGGACTCGGGAAGAGCAGATCGGCGCCCTGGACCGTCTCGAGGAACGCCTCGGCGCCGAACCGGTCGATGAACCCGCTGCTGCCCGGATCGACCGAGACGGCGACGCCGGCGTCGCGCGCGCGGGCCAGGAGACGGCGGAGCGGGACCGGCGTCCGCGAGTGGACGACCGAGTAGCCGGTGACGTGCAGGACGGCCGCCGAGCGCAGCAGCTCGTCGGGCACCTCGTCGGGGTCGAGGGTCGCGCTCGCCCCGCGGTCGGTGTACATCGACGACTCGTCGCCGTCGACGGTGATGACGACCGTCCCGGTCGGATGATGGGCGTCGTAGGTCAGGCGCGGTGCCACCCCGGCGTCCGCGAGCAGCTGCGCGTGCCGATGCCGGTCGGCGATCCCGACCCGTCCGACGAAGTCGACCTCGGTGCCGAGCGAGCCGAGCCACGCCGCGGTGTTCGCGGCCGCGCCGCCGGCCCGGTGCCGGATCAGCGCGTCGGTGTCCGTGCCGCGGACCATCGGGGTCGTCGCGGTGACGATGATGTCGTCGAGCACGTCGCCGAAGACGACGACGCGGCTGCGGAACCCGCCCGCCGGTCTCGGAGCGTCCAGCGGATCCCTGACGTCGATGGGGTCGGTGGGGTCGACCACGGCGAGAGGATCGGTGCCGTCGGGCGACGCGCTCGCGACGCCGGCGCCGGCGTCGACGTCGGGGGAATCGGGGCTGTTCGGTCGGGGGTGGGCGGTGGTCATCGGTCTTCCGGGAGGCGCGAACGCGGACGCGCGGGGGTCGGTCGGTCGGGGCGGACGGGGATGCCGTGTCGGGCACGACACCCCAGACCATCACACCGTCGCGCTCGACGGGGTCATCAGGGGGGCAGAATCACCCGTCTACCCCCGCCAGCTTCACCCGTTCGGCCGTGTCGGAGGCCGCCGATACCCTGATCCCGTGAACGTCACCCACCACACCGCCCGCCTCGCCGCGATGCCACCCGCCACCCTCTACTCGCTCATGCGCCTCCGCGTCGACGTCTTCGTCGTCGAGCAGCGATGCGCCTACCCCGAGCTCGACGGGCGCGACCTCGAGCCCGACGCCCTGCAGATGTGGTCCGAGAGCGACGACGCAGTTCTCGCCACCCTCCGCGTGCTGCACGACGGCGACGACCGCCGGATCGGCCGCGTCGCCACCGCCGCGACGGCCCGTGGCCGAGGGCTCGCCGCCCAGCTCATGCGTCGAGCCGTCGACGAGTGCGAGGGGCGGCTGATCCGTCTCGACGCCCAGGCCCACCTCGCCGACTGGTACGCGCGCTTCGGGTTCGTCGTCGACGGTGACGAGTTCATCGAAGACGCCATCCCCCATGTGCCGATGGCACGGGCCGCCGACGTGACCGGCGGGGGTCGCTGACACCGCGCCTCCTCGATGCGGACGGCGTGGTCGGGGCGGCCCGCGCATCGACGCGCGGGCCGAGCCTCGCCGCACCTATGATCTGGGGATGCCCCGACGCCCCACACCACCGCGCGAGCGCCTCCTCGATGCCGCGCGAGCGGAGTTCGCCGCCCGCGGACTCGCCGGAGCGCGCATCGACACCATCGCGCGCGAGGCCGAGGCCAGCAAGGAGCGCCTCTACGCGCACTTCAGCACCAAGCGCGTGCTCTTCGACGCGACGCTCGGCGAGAGCATCGACCGGTGGCTGGCCGCGATCCCGTTCGACGCGCACGACCTGCCGCGATGGGCCTCGCGCCTGTACGACCACCTGGCGACGAACCCCGACGACGCACGGCTGCTGCTCTGGGGTCAGATCGAGGGCGCCTCGCTGCCCAGCCCGGGAGTCGTCGACCACGACCAGCTGGAGGCACGTCGCGAGGCGGTGCGCGAAGCGCAGCAGGCCGGCGCGATCCCCTCCGAGTGGGACGCCGACGAGCTGCTGACGATGGTCTTCGGCCTCGTCCTCGCCTGGTTCGTGACCCCCGACGCCTCGAACCTGCACACCGGCCCGCACGAACGACGCTGCGTGGTCGTCCGCCAGGCGGTCACCCGGCTCGTCGGCTGAGCTCGGGAGTACCGTGACGGCGTGACCGACACCGACTCCCCCCAGACCCTCTCCCCCGACCTCGAACGACTGCTCGCCACCGTGCCCGACCCGGGTGGCGTCGAGGCCGGCGACGTCGTCTACCGCGACGGGACCACCGATCTCGAGGGGTTCCTCGCCAGGCCGGCCCGTGCCTCCTCGGGGCCGTCGGAGACGTCGACGTCCGAGCTGCGGCCCGGCGTCCTGGTGATCCACGACTGGTTCGGCGTCGTCGACCACGTCAAGGTGCGGGCTCGGATGCTCGCCCGCCTCGGGTACGTCGCGCTGGCCGGCGACGTCTACGGGAAGGGCGTCCGGCCCGGACCCGAGGGTGCGGCCGCCGAGGCCGGTCGCTGGTACGGCGACGTCGAGGCGTTCCGCGCCCGCCTGCTCGCGAGCCTCGAGCGCCTGCGGGCCGAGCCGGGGGTCGACCCCGAGCGCATCGCCGTCATGGGGTACTGCTTCGGAGGCTCGGCGGCCCTCGAGCTCGCTCGCTCCGGGGCCCCCGTGGCGGCGGTCGCCTCGTTCCACGGCGGGCTGTCGACCGGTGCGCCCGCGCTGCCCGGCGCCGTGACCGCGCCGATCCTGGTCATGACGGGCTCTGCCGACCCGGTCGTGCCCGACGACGCGGTCGTCGCCTTCGAGGACGAGCTGCGGAACGCCGGAGCGCCCGACTGGCAGATCGTCACGTACAGCGGCGCCATGCACGCGTTCGCCGTGCCCGAGGTCGACTCGCCCGAGCACGGCGCCCAGTACCAGGCCGTCGCCGACCGACGCTCGTGGGCGCAGATGCGGGCGTTCTTCGACGAGGTCCTGGCGTAGCGGCCGACCTCCGCCGGTCGCGTCGCCCGGCGGGCCGGACCCGCCCCACCGGGCGCGGGGCCGGCCGGCGCGGTTCAGGAGGCGCGGGTCAGGCGCGCGGGGCGGCGAGGGTTCTCAGCTGCACCGCCGTGGCGATGGCGGCGTGGGTGGCCTCGGCGCCCTTGTCCTCCTTGGAGCCGGGCAGACCGGCGCGGTCGAGTCCCTGCTGCTCGTCGTCGAGGGTGAGCACGCCGAAGCCGACGGGCTTGCCCGTGTCGAGACTCACCCGCAGCAGCCCGGACGTCGCGGCGTCCGACACGTACTCGAAGTGCGGGGTGCCTCCGCGGATGATGACGCCGAGGGCCACGACGGCATCGGCGCCGTTCTCGAGCGCCGCCTTCGCGACGACGGGCAGTTCGAAGCTGCCCGGGACGCGCAGCACGGTCGCCGTCGCTCCGAGACGCTCGGCCGCGGCGAGCGCTCCGGCCAGCAGGCCGTCGCTGATGGTCTGGTGCCAGGTGCCCGCGACGATGGTGACGCGCACCCCCGTGCCGTCGACCTCGAGTTCGGTGGGTGAGCCTTCGCCGCTCATGCGCGGTCTCCTTCGCTGGTGGTGTCGTCGGGGGTGATGGTGCTGTCGGGGGTGCCGGTGTCGTCGGGGGTGCCGAGATCGTCGAGATCCCGGTCGCCGAGCCAGCGGATCAGCTCGGCGATGGTCACGACCGGGACCCCGTCGCGGGCGCCGAGCTCGAGCAGACCCGCCAGGCGCATCATCTCGCCGTCGTCGGCGACGATCTCGCTGATGGCCGCGACGGGGCGCAGACCCGCCGCCCGCATCAGGTCGACCGACGCCTCGGTGTGACCGTCGCGCTCGCGCACCCCGCCGTCGCGGGCGCGCAGCGGGATGACGTGACCCGGGCGGTGGAGATCGTCGCGGACGCTCGACGCCGAGGCCAGCGCACGCAGGGTCGTGGCCCGGTCGGAGGCGCTGATCCCGGTGGTCACGCCGGACGCCGCGTCGACGCTCACCGTGTAGGCCGTGCCGCGGTCGTCCTCGTTGCGCACGACCATCGGGGGCAGATCGAGGCGGTCGGCCTCGGCGTTCGTCATCGGGGCGCAGATGAAGCCGGATGACACCCGGACGGTCCACGCCAGCCACTCCTGCGTGGCCAGCTCGGCGGAGAGGACGACGTCGCCCTCGTTCTCGCGCGACTCGTCGTCGACGACGATGACGGGGCGACCGCGCCGGAGGTGCCGGAGCGCGGTCTCGATCGAGGCGAGGGCCGGAGTCCGGTCGACCCGCGCCTCCTCGGGGTCCATCGGCGGAGCGGGGGCGGTCGCGGTCGGAACGCTCTCGACGGGGCCGGTCACGGGCGCGCCTCGGCGGAGATCGCGTCGAGACGCAGCATGCGCCTCACATGACGGGCCAGGACGTCGGTCTCGACGTTGACCGCGTCGCCGACCGTCTTGGCGCCGAGGGTCGTGACGGCGAGGGTCTCGGGGATGAGGCTCACCTCGAACCAGCCCTGCTCGGCGCCGGGCTCGCTGATGGCGCTGACCGTGAGGCTGACGCCGTCGAGCGTCACCGAGCCCTTGTCGACCAGCAGCGGAGCGAGATCGGCGGAGAGGTCGAAGCGCACGCGCCGCCAGGCGTCGCCGTCTTCGATCTCGACGACGCGGGCCGTGCCGTCGATGTGCCCCTGCACGATGTGCCCGCCGAGACGGTCGCCGACACGCGCCGCGCGCTCGAGGTTCACGGCGTCGCCGGGGCCGAAGGAGCCGATCGTGCTCATGACGAGGGTCTGCCGCATGACGTCGGCGGTGAAGGTCTCGGCGTCGTGCTCGACGACCGTGAGGCAGACGCCGCTGACCGAGATGGAGTCCCCGTGATCGGCGTCGGCGACCGCGAGGGGGCCGCGGACGGTCAACTGCACGCTGTCGCCCTGATCGTCGACGCGGACGACGCTGCCGAGCTCTTCGACGAGTCCGGTGAACACGTCAGACCACCGCCCCGCGCGTGCGCCCGACGACGTCGCGATCCGCCGACGGCGAGGCCTCCGCGGCAGCCGACGCGGCGGCGGGATCGGCAGCGCGCGCGGTGCGGGCTGTGGCGGTGGGGTGGGTCATGGCGTCCTCCGGTCGGCGTGGTGCTCTCCGGGGACGCGACGCGGGGTCGCCTCGGCCCGCGGCTCGCGAACGAGTCGTCGGGCCCGCGCTGCCTCTCATCCGGACTATGACCGTCGGTACCGGGATTCCACCGGTTCAACCTCGGCCCCTCGGTGACGAGAGGCCTCGGGTCGCGGACTGTGACCGCCGGTTCAGATTTGCACTGACCCCGGAGCGCGTTGCTCTGGCTGCGACGATAGCACCGGCGACCCCCGCGCAGCACCTGTGTTCGACGTGGGCGTAGCACGGCGTCGCACGGCGACGCCCTCAGTCGACGACCAGCCCCAGATGGGCGGCCATGACGGGGGCGAGCAGCGACAGCTGGAGGTCGTCGATGGTGGCGCCGGAGAGCCCCGCCAGACCGTCGATGCGCGAGAAGTCGGTGGTGCGGAGATCGGTGTGGGTCAGGGAGGCGCGGGTCACGTCGAGCGCACCCACCCGGCAGTCGACCAGGGCCACCCGCATCGTCGTCGCGCCGCTCAGGTCGAGCTCGCCGATGCTGCACCCCTCGATGACGACGTCGGTGAGCCGAGCGCCCCGCAGGTTGAGGTAATCGATCTTGCCGCCCACGAGGCGGACCGACCGCAGATCGGCGTCGAACAGTTCGGCCGAACCCCACCGGGGGCGCTCGACGCGGACGTCGCGCCAGGTGCTCCGGGCGGCCGCGAGCTCGGGGGCGAACGAGTCGCTGAGCACCGACTCGACGAACCGGGCGCCGCGCAGGCGGGTCGCCCCGAGCCGCGGTGACTCGAACACGCAGTCGCTGAACGACGTGCCCTCGAGGTCGCGGTCGGTGAGGTCGGCGTCGATGTAGCGCTCGAGCTCGCGGGAGTCGTGGGCCCCGAGCAGATCGGTGCCGAGGTCGACGAGCCCCCGGGGGTCGACCGGGTCGAGTCGCGGTGCGTCCGTGCCGTGCTCGACCGATGCGACGGAGCGGGTGGCGGGTCGGCGAGGCGGGGTCATGCGTCGAGGCTAACGGCGGCCGCCGTCATCGCCGGCCGAGCCGCCGGGCCGGCCGCCCCTCAGCACTCGATGACGTTGACGGCGAGACCGGCGCGGCTGGTCTCCTTGTAGCTGTCCTTCATGTCGCGCCCGGTCTGCCGCATGGTCTCGATCACGGTGTCGAGACTGACGACGTGGCTGCCGTCACCCAGCAGCGCCATCCGGGCGGCGGCGACGGCCGTGCCGGCCGCGATGGCGTTCCGCTCGATGCACGGCACCTGGACGAATCCGCCGACCGGGTCGCAGGTGAGGCCGAGGTGGTGCTCCATCGCGATCTCGGCGGCGTTCTCGACCTGCCGGGGCGTGCCTCCCAGGAGGGCCGTCAACGCGCCGGCCGCCATCGAGGAGGCCGACCCGACCTCGCCCTGGCAGCCGGCCTCGGCACCCGAGATCGACGCGTTGCGCTTGTAGAGGGATCCGATCGCCGCCGCCGTCAGCAGGTACGTGCGGGCGAGCTCGTCGACCGTCGCCCCGTGGAACCGCATCGCGTAGTAGCCGACGGCCGGGATGATGCCCGCGGCGCCGTTGGTCGGAGCCGTGACGACCCGGCCGCCGCCCGCGTTCTCCTCGTTGACGGCCATGGCGTAGGCCTGCAGCCACTGCGCGGGCAGGTCCGAGACGAGCAGCGAGGAGGCGCGGCCCTGCTCGAGCGCGGAGCCGCCGAGGGCGTAGCCGGTCGCCCGCTGCTCGTGCTGCCGCAGCATCGTCGCGAACTGGCGGGCGCGGCGCGGGACCTTCATCCAGCCGGGCAGGACGCCCGTCGCCTCGAGGCCCGCGTCGACGCACGCCTGCATGGCCGCCCAGCGCGAGGCCAGACCGGCCGCGGCGCCCTCGGCTCCGTGCAGGGCGACCTCGTTGCGCCAGGCGAGTTCGGCGATCGTGGCCCCCTCGGCGTCGCACAGCCGCAGGAGGTCGTCGGCGTCGACGAACGCGAAGGGCGCCTCGGCCGTCGGGACGGCGTGCTCGTCGTCGTCGCCGTCTCGCACGACGAAACCGCCGCCGACCGAGAAGTAGACCTCGCGCGCGACGGTCGCACCGGCCTGGTCGAAGGCCTCGACGCTCAGGGCGTTCGGGTGCCGGGGCATGCGCGTGAGCGGCGCCATGCGGAGGTCGTTCGGCGCGAAGGCGATCTGGTGCCGCCCGAGAAGGCGCAGACCGCCGCCGTGCTCGACCGAGCTCTGCATCCCGGTGACGACGTCGGGGTCGCACGACTCCGGCTCCATCCCGGCGAGACCCGCGAGGACTGCCGAGGGAGTGCCGTGCCCCGCGCCGGTGGCGGCGAGCGAGCCGTACAGGACGGCCTCGACCCTCGCGACGTCGGCGAGTCGGCCGTCGGCCTCGACCGCCAGCAGGAACTGCCGGGCGGCCCGCATGGGTCCGACGGTGTGCGAGCTCGACGGGCCGATGCCGATCGAGAAGAGGTCGAGCGCCGAGACGTGGTCGGTCACGTGCCACCTGCCTTCCGAGTACCCGCACGAGGTTACCCGCTGCCGCCGAGGAGGCGCGGGTCGGCTCAGGCGGAGCGCCCCACCTCGCGCGCCCGCTCGGCCATCGCGGCCGACATGCCGTCGAGGAATCGGCGGACGGTGCGGAGCTCCGCCTCGTCGAATCCCGACATGACCTCGTCGCTCATCACGCCGAGGGGGCCGAAGAAGGCGCCGGCCACGGCGCGGGCCCGGTCGGAGTAGCGGACGAGGACCCGGCGGCGGTCGGCGTCGTCGCGACTGCGCTGCACGTGGCCGACCCGCTCGAGACGATCGATGACCCCGGTCGCCGCACCCGAGGTGACGCCGAGCAGCTCGCCGAGGCGGCCGGCCGTGACGGGGTCGCCGCCCCGCTCGGCCTGCATGACGTGCAGCAGAGCCTCGAGGTCGATGTGCCCGAGGCCCTGCTGCGTCGCGAAGGCCTGGGCGACCTTCTGCGACTCGGTGGTCAGCCGCTGCATGGACGCGACGATGTCGTCCGCGAGCGGCGAGCGGGTCGAGTCGATCGGTCGGGTCTGGTGGGTCGGGTCTGTCGGGTGGGTCGGGTGGGTCGGGTCGGGCATCGGGCCTCCTGCCCCTCGATTCTTGCGCACCGACCCGGGGATGGGCAATAGTCTTAGCAGCTAAGACATTCACCGAACGAAGGATTACCGTGCGCACCCTCGCCCGATTCGTGAGCGGCCCCCGTGCCGCCTGGGCCGTGCTCGCGGCCACCGCCGTGGCCGTCGCCCTCCTCTTCGCCTTCCTGCCCTCGAGCGAAGGCGACGCCGCACCCCCCTCCGGCGTGCCGGCCTCGAGCCAGTCGGCCGAGGTGACGGCCCTGCTCGAGCGCTTCCCGAGCGCCGACACGACCGTGGGGATCCTCGTGTTCAGCCACGGCGGCGACACCCTCGACGCGGACGACCTCGCCGCGATCGACGAGCGCGCCGGCGCGCTCGCGGACCTGTCGACGACGCCGCAGGCCGTGCGCCCGCAGATCAGCGACGACGGGACGGCCGCGCTCGTGGCCGTGCCCCTCGACGCCGACGAGGCCGACGCCGACGTGGCGGCGACCGCGACGTCCCTCCGCGACGCCGCGGGGGCCGATCTGCCGAAGGGTCTGGAGGCCTCTCTGACGGGCCCGATCGGGTTCCAGGACGACATCGCGAACGCGTTCGCCGGCGCCGACTTCCGACTGCTCCTCGTCACCGTGATCGTGGTCGCCGTGCTGCTCATCGTCACGTACCGCAGCCCCGTCCTCTGGATCGTCCCGCTCGCCGTCGTCGGAACCGCCGACGCCCTCGCCGGGCGCGTCGCCGCCGCTCTGGCCGCGCCGCTCGGCATCACCATCGATGCGTCGATCTCGGGGATCCTCTCCGTCCTGGTCTTCGGCGCCGGCACGAACTACGCGCTGCTGCTCGTGGCCCGCTATCGCGAGGAGCTGCTGCGCGAGCCCGATCGGCACCGTGCCATGCGCACCGCGGTCACGAGCGCGGGCCCGGCCATCGCGGCCAGCGGCGGCACCGTCGCGCTGAGCCTCCTCACCCTGCTGCTCGCCTCGCTCTCGGGCAACCGGGCGCTGGGCTTCGCCTGCGCCGTCGGAGTCGTCATCGCCATCGTCTTCGCGCTGGTGGCGCTGCCGGCGGCCCTCGTGGTCTGCGGTCGCGGGCTCTTCTGGCCCTTCGTGCCCCGCGCCTCCTCGGTGGGCCCGGTCGACCCGGCCGACGTCTCGCGCGACGCCGTCGAGAGCGCAGGAGGCGCGACCCGCCGCACGGCCCCCCGACGCGGGTTCTGGGACCGTCTCGGTCGGGGCGTCTCGCGCCGTCCGGCCGTCGTGGCGGTGTCGGCCGTCGCCGGCATCGCGGTGCTCTGCCTGGGGCTGAGCGGATACGCCGTCGGACTCTCGCAGACCGATCAGCTGCTCGGCGACCCCGAGTCGGTCACCGCGCAGAAGATCGTCGACGACTCGTTCTCGGCCGGTCTGACGAGTCGGACGACCGTGCTCGTGCCGTCGGCCGCGAGCGACCGGGCGACCGCGATCGCGGCCGGGACGGACGGGGTCGACACGGCGACGGCCGCCGAGACGTCGGGCGGACTCACCCGCGTCGACCTGCAGCTGACCGCCGAGCCGGAGAGCGACGCCGCCTTCGCCACGATCGAGCGCCTGCGCACCGCGTACGCCGAGGACGGCGGCGAGACGGCGGAGGCGCTGGTCGGCGGAAGCGACGCGACGGCCTACGACACGAAGACCGCCGCGCAGGCCGACATCGACCTCATCGCGCCGATCATCCTCGCGATCGTCTTCGCCATCCTCGCGGTGCTGCTGCGCTCGCTCGTCGCTCCGGTCCTGCTCATCGCGTCGGTGCTGGCGACGTTCTTCGCCAGCCTCGGGGCGTCGACGTGGCTGTTCCAGAACGTGCTCGGGTTCCCGGCGCTCGACACGGCGGTGACGCTCTACGCGTTCCTGTTCCTGGTGGCCCTGGGAGTCGACTACAACATCTTCCTCACCACCCGGGCCCGCGAGGAGGCTCTGGTCCACGGCACCCGCGAGGGCATGATCCGGGCGCTCGCATCGACCGGGGCCGTCATCACGAGTGCCGGGATCCTGCTCGCGGCGGTGTTCGCCGTGCTCGGAGTGCTGCCCGTGGTGGCGCTGACCCAGGTCGGCGTGATCGTCTGCATCGGCGTGCTGCTCGACACCCTCGTGGTGCGGACGGTGCTCGTCCCGGCCCTGGTGTTCGTGCTCGGCGACCGGTTCTGGTGGCCCGGCCTCCGCAGGGCGACGACGTCCGGCGCCGGCTCGCCCGCGTCGGCCGCGGCCGGTCCGCGCTGACGCCACCGAGGGCACGGCGACCCGCCGCGGGCCCTATCGGCAGGCGCCCCAGAGGCCGAGGTCGGCGCGCTCGGCCTCGGCCTCGGCCGCCACGAACCGGTCGCGGTAGCGGTAGGGGTCGTCGTAGGTGTCCTCGCGACCGAAGCCGTCGGCGATCAGATGCTCGTTGAGCATCGTGCCGTCGGGAGCCCACACGTAGCGCAGCAGCCGGTCGTAGCGGTCGGCGTCGCCCTGCGAGGCGTCGGACTCGAGCCAGACCGTCGACCCCCCGGGCAGCAGGCCGGTGGTCTCGTCGCTCGCCTCGGGTCCGAAGCAGTCGACGGGCGCGTCGGGCTTCACCGTCTCGGGGGTGTCCACCCCGATCAGCCGGATTCGCTCCCGCTCGCCCTGCACGCGGACCACCACGGTGTCGCCGTCGACGACCCGCTCGACCACGGCCTCGGCCGTCTCGGTCGGGACGCTCGTCGGCACGGCTCCCCCGCCGGGGCCGTCGCCCGATCCCCCGCCGGCGCCCCCGTCGAGGAGGCGCGGGAACGCCACGAGGACGACCCCGGCCAGCAGCACGACGGCCAGCCCGACGGCGCGACGACGGGTCAGGGGTCGGCGACGCCTGCGCGGGCTCATCGGGCGAGCCTCGTGCCGCGCAGCTCGGGGAGCCGGGTCGCGGCGACGGCCCCGATCACGAACACGGCGCCGAAGACCACGAACAGGGTCGGCGGACCGCCGAGGGCCAGCACGGGCGGTACCGAGAGCGGCGCTGCGATCGAGGCGAGGCGGCCGACGCCGGCGGCCCACCCGGCCCCGGTGCCGCGCAGGGCGGTCGGGTAGAGCTCGGGGGTCACGGCGTAGAGGGCGCCCCACGCGCCGAGGTTGAAGAACGACAGGAGCATCCCGGACACCAGGATCTGCGTCACGCTGCCGCTGACCGCGCCGAAGCCGAAGAACCCGGCCGCGATCGCCGAGCCGAGCAGGAACGACGCCAGCGTGCCCCGACGCCCCCATCTCTCGATCAACCAGGCCGAGGCCGCGTAGCCGGGCAGCTGCGCCAGGGTGATGATCAGGACGTACTCGAACGAGCGCACGAGCGGGAATCCCTGCGCCACGAGCAGCGTCGGCAGCCAGACGAAGGCGCCGTAGTACGAGAAGTTGGTCATGAACCAGACGATCCAGATCGGCACCGTACGGCGCGCCATCCCGGCGCCGAAGAGCTCGGCGACCGAGGTGCGGGGCGATGAGGCGACGACCCGCGCCTCCTCCGATGGCATCGTCGCCGGGGCGGCCACGCCCGCGGCCTCCTCGAAGTCGCGGACCGTGCGCTCGGCCTCGGCGTGACGCCCCCGCGATTCGAGGTAGCGCACCGACTCGGGCATGCGGAGGCGGACGAACACGGCGTAGAGGGCGGGCGCCGCCCCGATCAGCAGAGCCCAGCGCCAGCCGTCGTCGCTGGTCGGGATGACCAGGAAGCCCACGAGGGCGGCCCCGATCGAGCCGACGGCCCAGAACGCCTCGAGCAGCACGACGACGCGACCGCGGATGCGGCGCGGCGAGAACTCGCTGACGAGCGTCGAGGCGACGGGGAGCTCCGACCCGAGACCCAGCCCGACGACGAACCGGAGCACCAGCAGGACGCCGACCGACCACGAGAGGGCCGAGAGGCCGGTCGCCAGCCCGTAGAGTAGCAGGGTCAGCGCGAAGACGGTCTTGCGGCCGAGCCGATCGGCCAGCGAACCGCCGACCGCGGCTCCGATCGCCATCCCCGCGAAGCCGGCGGAGGCGACCCAGGCCAGCTGACCGGCCTGATCGCTCCACACCACCGCGAGCTGGGCGATGACGAACGACAGCAGACCGACGTCGAGGGCGTCGAGGGCCCAGCCGACGCCCGAGCCGACGAGGAGGCGGCGGTGCTTCGACGTGAAGGGGAGGTCGTCGAGACGGTCGCTGCGGGAGGGCGCCGCGGCCGGTGAGGGCGGAGTCGGGGGGCGGTCGGCGAGGTCGTCGCTCATGTCGGTCACCTGGGTCTCGGGGCGGGCGGGGCGCGCGGGTCGGAGGCGGGTGCGCGGGGACCACGGTAGCGTCCGGCACCGACACGGCCGGGCCCGAAGCTGCCAACCCGCCTGCGGGGGCGTGCGGCGGGGCCCGTTGCGCCTAGGCTCCAGCGACCGGACCATCGAGGTCCAGGTACGGAGGCACCACCATGGCAGAGAAATCAGCGAAAAAGGGAACAGCCAAGACGGCGGTCCGCTCACTCAAGGAGAAGCGCGCCGACAAGAAGGACAAGCGGGAGGGCGTCAGCCACTCCGAGGACGCCGTGTCGAACGTGAAGAAGCGCTGACACCGCCCCAGATCGACGTCTGACGACGAGCGGCATCGTGCGCCTCGCCACCCCTGCGGGTGCGGGAGCACGGTGCCGCGTCGTCGTCCCGGGGCGAGGCGGCACCCGTCCGACCGCACCGGCGCACGCCGCGACCGGTCAGTCCCGGTCGCGCCAGAGGTGCGCCTGGACCCCCTCGGCCATGCTGCGGAGCAGCGCGGCGTCGTGGGGTGTGAACCTCCGCGGCTCGGTGTCCATGATGCAGAGCGCCCCCACGCGGTGTCCGTCCGGCGACTCGATCGGGTATCCCGCATAGAATCGGACGCCCGGATCGCCGGCCACGATCGAGTAGTCGGCGTATCGGGAGTCGAGACTCGCGTCCTCGACGACGAAGTGCGAGGCGCGCCGGATCGTGAGGTCGCAGAACGCCTCGTCCCGGGGCAGGACCACCGGGTCGATGCCCCGAGCCGCGCGCATGACCTGAACGTCGCTCTCGACGAGCGTCACCGCGGCGATCGACGTGCCGAACGCCTGCCGGGCCCTCTCGGCGAGAGCGTCGAGCCCGGCGTCCTCCTCCGTGACGGGGCGGCGATCGGCGAGGGCGAGGAGCGCCTCCTGCCGTCTCCGCTCGTCGTCCTCCTCCGTGCTGCGCGCAGCCGCCCGGGCCGGATCGAGGGAGGCGCTGACGCGCACCGCGATCGCCTCGGCCCAGCGGCGGTACGCGGAGGACCCCTCGGGCTCTGAGGCTGCCGACGCGTCGACGGGGACGACCTCGACCCCGGGGAGGCGCGCCACGAGCGCCGACGTCGCCTCGTTCATCGTCCGGACGTGCCGATCCACCACGCGCGCCAGTGATCGCGGGAATCCCGGCACGGCCCCGAAGGAGGCGATCGGGAGGACGAGGATGCGCGTGGCCGCCGGCGACCGCCCGGCGACGTCGTCGAGCAGGGTGCCCAGGGCCTCCTCCCACGCCGGGACCGGTGTCAGGGCGAGCGCCTCGTTCGCGCCGACCATCAGGACGACGACGTCGAAGCGCTCGAGATCGACGTCGGCCAGAGCGGACAGACAGCTGTCCGCGGTCATGTCGCCCGTGACGACGGCGTCGACGTCGGTCGCCCGACCCGTGCGCCCGGTGAGCGCCCGCGCGAGGGATGCGGGCAGCCCGAGGTCGCGGGTGAGCACGGCGCGGCCGGTCGCCGCTCCATCCCCCGCGAGGAGGACGCGGTCGGGGTCGGCTCCTCGTGCGTTGACGTGCGGGGAGTCGGCGGGCATGTCGTGGCGACGCCACGATGCGGCGCTCGTCGAGAGCCACCAGCCGATGAGCGGCCGGGCGATGAGATGACGGGGGGAGACGATCATGCGGACCTCGTGCGCATCGGGTCCGCGGAGCACCGGCCCCGAGACGACGACCGTCGAGCGGCGGTCGCCGTCGACGGACTCGGCAGGGTCTGATCCGAGGCACGATCCGCGGCCATCCGCGGCGTGCTCGGCCACAGTACTCCGCGTTCCTCCCGGACGCCGCGCCTCCGGTGGGGTCCGCTTCCGCTCCGCGAGGGAACGGCCCGTCACGGATCGTTCCGGCCGGTCAGACGGCGCTGAAGAGCACCACGAACAGGGCGGCGCCCACGATCGTCAGGCCGACCGCGAGCCCCCGGTCGCGCCGGGCCACGAGGAGGCGGCTCGCCGTCCAGGCGAGGAAGCCGAGGCCGACGGCGATGCTCAGCACCCAGTAGAGCCACCCCGTCGTCTCGACGACCCGGAGGAGCCCCCAGGCGCCGTCGCCGATCATGACCGCCGCGAACACCGCGGCCCCCACCGCCCGCCGCACGCCCGAGGCGGAACGCCACCAGAGCCCCGCCAGCCCGATGACCGGGCCCGCGAGCGACGCCACGACGAAGAAGAAGTCGCCGGGCCCGTAGGAGTCCGGGAAGCCGCGGAGGGTCGACACGATCGCATAGCCCTGGAGGAGAGCATGGAAGACGACGAGTCCGACGCCCGCGGCGACCCACCAGGGGCGGGCGCTCGACCACCGCGTAGAGACCACGACCACGGCGAAGGCCAGCAGCGTCCACCCGCTGTTCGAGTTCGCGAACGAGCGGAGCCCGTCGGGCAGGTGCTGCTGCGCGAACGAGGTCGCTCCCCCGAGGAGCAGACCGACGGCCGCGGCGAGCGACCACCAGACGAGGGCGTGGCCGAGGCGTCGTGTCATGTCACCAGGATCGCGGGAGAGCGTCCTGATCGCGTCGGTCTCGAGGACCACCGGCCCGCCGGGAGGATGACATCGGGGCGGATCCCGGTCGCTTTTCAGGGCTCGCCGCCGGTCCGCTCGGCCACCTCGATTAGACGTTTCCCTTCGCATCACGGACAATTTCATCTCATGCAAGGAAACGAGCAGGCCCCGAAACCGACCGATCCGACCGGCGCGAACCCGCATGAACGCACCGCCGGAGGCGCCCGACGCCTCGTCCGTGACCTCACCGAACCACCGCCCGTCGGCGTCCACCCGGCCCTCATACCCGGTCTCGGCGTCGAGCAGACCGGTCGCGTGTTCCGCACCGATCGGGTCGTCTTCGGCGTCGCGATCCTCTTCACGGTCGCGTTCCTCGCCTGGGGCGTCCTCGGCGGCGACAGCCTCGCCTCGACGGCGACGGCCGTGCTCGGCTGGATCATCGAGTACACCGGATGGTTCTTCACCTCGATCGCGACCGTGATCCTCGTCTTCATGCTCTGGGTCGGCTTCGGCCGCTTCGGTCGCATCCGCCTCGGCCGCGACGACGAGGCCCCCGAGTTCTCGATGTTCTCGTGGATCTCGATGCTGTTCGCCGCCGGGATGGGCATCGGCCTCGTCTTCTGGGGCGCCGCCGAGCCGCTGACGTTCTTCGAGAGCCCGCCGCCGGGCACCGACGAGGCCGAGACCGTCGAGGCGATGCACACGGCCCTGACGCAGGTCCTGTACCACTGGGGTCCGCAGGCGTGGTCGTTCTACGCCCTGATCGGCGGGGCGATCGCCTACGGCGCCTACCGTCGTGGCCGGACGCCGCTGATCTCCTCGATCTTCGCCTCGCTGCTCGGCGAGGACCGCACCCAGGGCCCCATCGGCAAGACCATCGACATCTTCGCGATCATCGTGACGCTCTTCGGCACGGCGGCCTCGCTCGGTCTCGGCGCCCTCCAGATCGGCCACGGAGTCGAGCTGATCAGCGGCATAGGCCAGGCCGGCAACGCCCTGCTCGTCGGGGTCATCACCGTGCTCACGATCGCGTTCATCATCTCCGCCGTCTCGGGCGTCTCGCGGGGCATCCAGGCGCTGTCGAACATCAACACCGTCGTCGCGCTCCTGCTGGCGCTGTTCGTCTTCTTCGTCGGACCGTCGATGCTGATCCTCAACGTCATCCCGTCGGTCGCCGCGCAGTTCGTCGGCGATCTGCCGATGATGATCGGCCGCTCCGGTTCGCAGGGCGAGGAGGCGCAGGCGTTCCTCTCCAGCTGGACGATCTTCTACTGGGCCTGGTGGATCTCGTGGTCCCCCTTCGTCGGCATGTTCATCGCCAAGATCTCGCGCGGCCGCACCCTGCGCCAGTTCGTCTCGGTCGTCGTGGTCGTCCCGTCGATCGTGTCGTTCATCTGGTTCGCCATCTTCGGCGTCACCGCCATCGATCAGCGGATGAACGACGCGCCGCTGCCCAGCAGCCCTCCGGAGGAGGTCCTGTTCGGCATGCTCGGCAGCCTGCCGCTGGCCGGTGTCACGACGGTGATCGCCGCGGTGCTCGTCGCCATCTTCTTCATCACCGGAGCCGACTCGGCCTCGCTGGTCATGGGCACCCTGTCGCAGCAGGGCCGCCCCGAGCCGTCGCGCTGGGTGACGGTGACCTGGGGTGTCCTCGTCGGGGCCATCGCGGCGGTGCTGCTCGTCGCGGGAGGTGAGGACGGGGCGGGTCTCAGCGCGCTGCAGAACGTCACGATCATCGCGGCTCTGCCGTTCGCGATCATCATGGCGTTCATCATGATCGCGTTCACGAAGGACCTCCGTCGTGACCCGCTCATCCTCCGCGACGAGTACGCCGAACGCGTCGTGCGGCACAGCGTCCGCAACGGCCTCGAGGAGTACGGCGACGACTTCGCGCTCGTCCCCGCCGCCTACGACCACTCGCAGGACGATCTGGCCTGGGTCGAGCACGAGCCCGACGAGGCGCTCAGCGCGTCGTACGCCGCGGCCGAGGCCGAGGCGACAACCGACGCGGACGCGACGGCCGAGTCCGAGTCCGAATCCGAGTCCGACGCGACCGTGGCCGAGGGGGCCGCACCCGGCAGCAGCGCGGACGACAGGACAGGCCGCGACCGCACCTGATCCGTTCGCACCGCCGCACCATCCCCCGAGGCGCCCCGCTCGACATCCGAGCGGGGCGCCTCCTCGTCTCCCACCACGACCCCCAAAGAGACATTTGACGGTCGGCCGGCGAGCGCCCACGATTACCGCATGTCCGACCTCGACGAACTGCGCGCCACCGCTCACCCGATCCGCCTCCGCCTCCTCTCGCTCCTGACGGGGGCGGCCATGAGCGCCGCCGAGTCCGGACGCGAGCTGGGGGTTTCGCAGGCGACCGCGAGCTACCACCTGCGCGTCCTCGAGCGCGTCGGGCTCGTGACCGTCGTCGACGTGGTGCGGATCCGGGGCGGCGACGCGAAGCGCTACCGGCATCTGTCGTCGGCGCGGCCGTTCCCGCCCGAGCCGACTCCGGCCGTCGCGGGCGACGACCTGCGTGCCGAATACGTCGAGGCTCTCGTCGACGAGCTCCGTCGGCGCTCGCGCCTCAGGACCGGAGGGCACCAGATCTCGACCGACGCCGAGCTGTGGGTCGACCCCGAGACCTGGCGTCGCGTCGTCCATCACGTGGGCCAGGCGTCGTCCCTCCTGCACGCGGCGGCGCAGCCCCCGCGCACGCCGGGCACGCGGCCCGTGTCGATGACGGCGGCGCTGTTCCCGATGAGGCGACGATGACCGGAGACCGAGGAGGCGCCTCCTCGACTCCCGGAACCGCCGGCGCGCGAGGCGGTCCCCTCGCGCATCGCGCCTTCCGGTGGCTGCTCGCCGCGCGGACGACCAGCATCCTCGGCAACTCCGTCGCACCCATCGCGCTGGCCTTCGCCGTGCTCGACCTCACGGGCTCGGCGGCCGACCTGGGCCTCGTCGTCGCCGCCCGGTCGATCGCGAACGTGGCGGTGCTGCTGCTCGGCGGCGTGATCGCCGACCGGCTGCCGCGCGACGTCGTGCTCGTGGGAGCCTCCCTGGCGGCCGCGGCGACCCAGGCCGTGGTCGCCGCGCTCGTCATCACCGGGGCGGCGACGATCCCGCTGCTCGTGGTGTTGAGCGTGCTGAACGGAGCGGTCGCCGCCGTCAGCCTGCCGGCGGCCGCGGCGCTGGTGCCCGAGACGGTTCCGTCGGCGCTGCTGCGACCGGCGAACGCGCTCCTCCGGCTGGGACTGAGCACGGGCGGCATCCTCGGCGCCTCCGCCGGAGCCGGTCTCGTCGCCGTCGTCGGACCGGGGTGGGGGCTCGCCGTCGACGCGGCGGGCTTCGCCGTGGCCGGCGCCCTCTTCGCGCGACTGCGACTGCCCGCGGCGGCTCGCCCGGTCTCGGAGGGCGGAGGGCCGACGACGGTGCTCGCCGACCTGCGCGAGGGCTGGCACGAGTTCACCCGCCGCTCGTGGGTGTGGATCGTGGTCGCGCAGTTCGCCGTCCTCAACGCCGCCTTCGTCGGAGCGACGACGGTGCTCGGCCCCGTCGTCGCCGACGAGTCGTTCGGGCGCGCCGCCTGGGGCCTCGTCGTCGCGGCCCAGACCGTCGGCCTGGCCGTCGGGGCGCTCGTGGCCCTCCGCTGGCGCCCGCGGCGGGCACTGGCCGTCGGGGTGGGGCTCATGGCCGTGACCGCGGTGCCGGTCGCGACCCTCGGGCTGGCTCCCGCCCTGCCGGTGCTCGTCGCGGCCTTCCTGCTCGGGGGCGTCGCCCTCGAGATCTTCGCCATCTCGTGGGATCAGTCGCTGCAGACCCGCATCCCCCGGGAGGCGCTGGCCCGGGTGTACTCGTACGACATGGTCGGCTCGTTCGTCGCCATCCCCCTCGGCGAGATCCTCGTGGGCCCGGCCGCGCACGTGTTCGGCGCGCGGTCGACGCTCGTCGCGTGCGCACTCGTCATCGTCCTGGCGACCACGGCAGCGCTCTCGGCACCGAGCGTGCGGCGCCTCCGCGCCGATGTGCCGGACGCCGCGGTCCGAGAGGCATCCGCGGCGTGATGAGCGGGTTCCGTAGACGCCTCTGTACGAATTGCGAGGGACGTTCACGGCCACGTCGACAACCCGAGGTCCATGCGTTGTAATCATCCAGGGAGGCGCGCGGTTCACGCGCCGGAACGGCCTCGGTTTCGGGACCGACCGTCCACCCCGACCGGCCACCGCGACGGCTCTGATCCCCGTCGCGTCGGCCGTGTCTCACTCGCCGGTCCCGAGGGGGTCCTCTCCCTGTCCGCCGAAGCCGCGAGCGCCCGCGAGGAGGCGGTCGAAGGCCCGTTCCGCCGCCGGGTCGGTCTCGCGACGTGACGAGTCGTCGTCGAACCACTCGATGATCTCGCGAGCGCCCGTGGCCCACGACGTCGTCGCCTGCCAGCCGGGGACGAACGCCTTGACCTTCGAGTTGTCGAACACGACCGAGTGCGCCTTGTCGCCGAGGAGCCCCGGGCCCCACTCGGGCTCGACGACGGCGACGCTCTCGCTCGCCACGTGGACGAGCCTCGGGTCGTCGACCCCGGCCGCGGCGGCGAGGGTCGTGTAGATCTGGTCCCACGGCAGGGCCTCATCGGAGGTGATGTGGAACACGTCGCCGACCGCGGCCGGGAGTCCCAGCAGTCCGACGAACGCCCGTGCGAAGTCGACGTGATGCGTGAGGGTCCAGAGCGACGTCCCGTCGCCCGGGACGACGACCTCGAGGCCGCGGCGCATCCGGTCGACGACGGTCCAGCCGCCGGTGACGGGGAGGGAGGTGCGGTCGTAGGTGTGCGAGGGCCGGATGATCGTGACCGGGAAGCCCTGATCGCGGTAGGCGCCGACGAGGAGGTCCTCGCAGGCGATCTTGTCGCGGGAGTACTGCCAGAACGGGTTGCGCAGCGGCGACGACTCGCGGATCGGCAGCGCGGCGACCGGCTTCTGATAGGCCGACGCCGAACTGATGAACACGTACTGGCCGGTGCGACCGGTGAAGAGGTCGATGTCGGCCTGCACCTGGTCGGGGGTGAAGGCGACGAAGTCGACGACGACGTCGAACGACCGGTCGCCGAGGGCCCGGCGGATCGAAGCCGGATCCGCGACGTCGCCGGTCAGCACCTCGACCCCGGGAGGCGCGGGTCGGAGCGAGGACGACCCCCGATTGAGCAGGGTGACTCGGTGACCGAGCTCGACGGCTCGGACGGCGGCCGCCGAGCTGATGATGCCGGTGCCGCCGATGAACAGGACTGTCAGCGCTGACATGGTCTTCTTTCTTCGAGGAGGATCAGCCCAGTCTGCTCGCTCCCCGCCGCGGCGGGGCTCGGGGCTCGGGGCTACGACCCGCTCCGCGCCTCCTCGTCGGCCGCGACGTTCTTCTGCACGGCGAACTGGGTCCGGTGCAGCTCCTCGTAGCGCCCCTCCGCGGCGAGCAGCTCCTCGTGCGTGCCGCGCTCGACGATCGAGCCGTCCTCGATCACGAGGATCTGATCGGCGCTGCGGATGGTGGAGAGACGGTGCGCGATCACCATCGCCGTCCGGCCCTCGAGCGCCTCGCTGAGCGCGGCCTGCACGGCGGCCTCCGACGTCGAGTCGAGCGCGGCGGTCGCCTCGTCGAGGATGACGACCCGCGGCTGGGCGAGCAGGAGCCTCGCGATGGTCATCCGCTGGCGCTCTCCCCCGGACAGCCGGTAGCCGCGCTCGCCCACCATGGTGTCCAGCTGATCGGGCAGCGACCGGATGAGCGGTTCGAGGCGGGCGCGGCGGACGGCGTCCCAGACCTCGTCCTCGGACGCCTCGGGCCTCGCGAGGCGCAGGTTGGACAGGATGGTCTCGTGGAACAGGTGGCCGTCCTGCGTCACCATCCCGAGGGTGTGGCGCATCGAGGCGAAGGTCACGTCGCGCACGTCCGTCCCCGCGAGCCGCACCGCGCCGCCGTCGACGTCGTACAGGCGCGAGAGCAGCTGCGCGATCGTCGACTTGCCGGCACCGGACGTGCCGACGAGGGCGACGGTCTGCCCCGGCTCGATGCGGAACGACACGCCGTGCAGCACCTCCTCACCGCCGCGGGTGTCGAGCGTCGCGACCTCCTCGAGCGAGGCGAGCGACACCTTGTCGGCGGACGGGTACGCGAAGCGGACGTCGTCGAACTCGACGCTCACCGGGCCCTCGGGCACGGAGGCGGCGTCGGGCTTCTCGCGGATGAGCGGCTCCAGGTCGAGCACCTCGAAGACGCGCTCGAAGCTGACCACGGCGCTCATGATCTCCACCCGCGCGTTCGCGAGACCGGTGAGGGGCACGTACAGGCGGGTGAGGAGGAGAGCCAGGGTGACCACCTCGCCCGTGTCGAGCTGGTCGGCGAGCGCGAGGGCACCGCCGAGCCCGTAGACGAGCGCCAGGGCGAGGGCGGAGACGAGGGTCAACGCGGTGACGAAGACGAACTGCAGGAGCGCGGTCCGGACCCCGATGTCGCGGACGCGGGCGGCGCGGACGCGGAACTCCGCCGACTCCTCGTCCGGGCGGCCGAAGAGCTTGACGAGGGTGGCTCCGGGCGCCGAGAAGCGCTCGGTCATCTGGGTGCTCATGGCGGAGTTGTGATCGGCGGCCTCGCGGCGCAGGGCGGCGAGACGGCTGCCCATGCGGCGCGCGGGCACGAGGAAGATCGGGAGCATGACGACCGCGAGCACCGTCACGAGCCAGGACGTGCTGAGCATGACGCTCAAGGTGAGGACCAGCGCCACGAGGTTCGTGACCACCCCCGACAGCGTGCCGCTGAAGGCCTGCTGCGCACCGATCACGTCGTTGTTGAGACGGCTCACGAGGGCGCCCGTCCGCGTGCGCGTGAAGAACGCGATCGGCATCTTCTGCACGTGGTCGAACACGGCGGTGCGGAGGTCGAGGATCACGCCCTCGCCGATCCGTGCCGAGTACCAGCGCGTCACGAGCGACACTGCGGCGTCGGCCACGGCCACGAGGGCGATGACGACCGCGAGCCGGACGATCGTGGAGACCGCGCCGCGGGCGACGATCACGTCGACCACCCGACCGGCGAGGACCGGCGTCGCGACCGCGAGGAACGCGCCCACGACGGAGAGGATGATGAAGACCACCAGCTTGGAGCGGTACGGCACGGCGAACGTCATGATCCGGCGGACGGACTCGCGGGAGAAGCCGTGATCGCCGTCTCGGGCGGTCGAGATCTTGTAGAGCGAGCTCCAGGCCGCGCCTTCCATGCTCATGGCGGTTCCTTCCGTGGGTGCCCCGGGCCCAACCTAGACCGTGCTCCCAGGACATCCGCCGCCAGGACCAGGTGACGCCCGGCCGAGCGTCAGCGGGTGCGGAGGAGCTCCACGAATTCGTCGGCCATGTCGAGCTGACGGCGCAGCTTCTCCCGCCGCTCGACCGCCTGCTCGATGAAGCCGGTCAGTCCGGCCCGCAGCTCCGATCGATCGGTGCCGTCGGGGTCCTCCTCGAGTGCGTCGATGATGCGCAGGAGGTCGGCCATCTCGTCGAGACTGAAGCCGAGAGGCTTCATCCGCCGGATCAGGATGAGCCGGTCGTAGTCGGTCTCGGTGTAGAGGCGGAACCCGCCCTCGGTCCGGCCGGAGGCGGACACGAGGCCGATCTCGTCGTAGTGCCGCAGACTCCGCAGCGACATCCCGGACCGCTCGGCGAGTTCGCCGATGTGCATCATGCTGCGCCCGGAGACCATCGGACACCGCCTCTCCAAATCGACCCTTACGTTAGGGTAGAGTTCTGGTCACCGGCTGGACAGCCGGTCGACGTGACCTCCTCCGCCATTCTCCCGCGCTCTCCGGTGCGGTCGAGCAGGCGACGTGCGCGATGACGCGCCCGACCCCCGACATCATCCGATCGGCTCCCACGACGAGAGCCCCGTCTCCGTCAGGAGCCCCCATGACCATCTCCCCCGAAGCGCCCGTCTCGGCCCGGTCTCGCGCCGAGCCCTCGGTGCTGACCGCCCTGCGCAGCCCGAGGATCCTCAGCCGGGAGGTGCTCGCCGGCCTGGTCGTCGCGTTGGCCCTCATCCCCGAGGCGATCTCGTTCTCGATCATCGCCGGCGTCGATCCGCGGGTCGGCCTGTTCTCCTCCTTCGTCATGGCGGTGTCGATCGCGTTCCTCGGAGGCCGGCCGGCGATGATCACCGCGGCGACCGGTGCGATCGCGCTCGTCATCGCCCCGGTCGCGCGCGAGCACGGGGTCGACTACTTCATCGCGACGGTCATCCTCGGCGGGGTCCTCCAGGTCGCGCTGGGCCTGCTCGGCGTGGCGAAGCTCATGCGCTTCATCCCGCGCAGCGTCATGGTCGGCTTCGTCAACGCGCTCGCGATCCTCATCTTCACGGCACAGCTGCCGAACCTCGTCGACGTGCCCTGGATCGTCTACCCGATGGTGGCGGTCGGCATCGGCATCATGGTGTTCGTGCCGCGCCTGACCAGGGTCGTCCCGGCACCGCTGGTGGCGATCGTGCTGCTCACGGCGGCGACCGTGACCGCTGCGATCGCCGTCCCGACCGTCGGCGATCAGGGCGAGCTGCCCGACAGCCTGCCGTCGCTGCTCCTCCCGTCGGTGCCGCTCACCCTCGAGACGTTCACGATCATCGCCCCCTACGCCGTCGCACTGGCGCTCGTCGGGATCCTCGAGTCGCTCATGACCGCCAAGCTCGTCGACGACATCACCGACACCCGCTCCGGCAAGACCCGCGAGACCCTCGGCCAGGGCGGGGCGAACATCCTCTCCGGCCTCTTCGGGGGGATGGGCGGCTGCGCGATGATCGGCCAGACGATGATCAACGTCAAGGCCTCCGGCGCCCGCACCCGCATCTCGACCTTCATGGCGGGCGTCTTCCTGCTGATCCTCGTCGTCGGCCTGGGCGACGTCGTGGCGATGATCCCCATGGCGGCCCTCGTGGCGGTCATGATGATGGTCTCCGTGGGCACCTTCGACTGGCACAGCATCCGGCCGTCGACACTCCGGCGGATGCCGCTCGGCGAGACGATCGTCATGGCGCTCACGGTCGCCGTGGTCGTGATCACGCACAACCTCGCGATCGGCGTCGTGCTCGGCGTCGTGGCCGCGATGATCGTCTTCGCCCACCGGGTGGCGCACCTCGCGACGGTCGAGCGGACGCTCGCGACGAACGACGAGGGCGACGGCCGAGCCCGCTACACGGTCACCGGCGCGCTGTTCTTCGCCTCGAGCAACGACCTCACCACCCGGTTCGAGTACGCCGACGACCCGGAGGACGTCGTCATCGACCTCTCCGGCTCGCACATCTGGGACGCCTCCACCGTGGCAGCGCTCGATGCGATCACGACCAGGTACGACCGGCACGGCAAACGCGCCGTCATCGAGGGCATGAACGAGGCCTCCCGCGGGATGCACGCCCGCCTCGCCGGCGAGCTCGGCGCCGGGCACTGAGCCCGGTCACCTCGTCCCTGACGAGGTCCGCGGACCCGTCCGGCATCGCGCTCGACACGGGGCGGGGGCGGGACCGCCTATCGGGCGGACGGGAAGCGCGTCTCGAGCAGCAGCGCCAGCCTGTCGAGGTCGCCGCGGACGGTGTCGGCGTCGGCCTGGAACTCGGCCTCGGACATGCCGTCGCGGCGGAACAGGGTGAAGATCGCCTCACTGCCGTCATCGTTGGCGACGACCCGGAAGGCGTTCCGCACGACCGTCCCATCCGGCAGGGTCACGTCGTGATCGAGGATCCCCGACGCGACCGGGCCGGTGAAGGCCACCTCGACGACGCCCATGGGCGAGTCCGTGAACCATCGCCCGTCCTCCTCTCGGATGCCGGCGCTGAGACCGGCCGCCCAGAGGGGGAGATCCTCCGGATGCCCGGCGACCCCGGACACCGTCTCGACGTCATGGTCGAAGGGTCGCGAGATGTGCACGGCGGGCCAGGTCATGGCGGGAAGCTAGCACCCGGCACCCGGAAGCGCAGGGTCGTGCAGGCACTCGCCCGACGACACCGATCCAGTGTCGTGATCGAGCGGACGATGCTCGGACTGATGGTGCCGTTGATGATGTCGACCCTGTTCACCGTTTGACATGCGCCTCATGAGGGAGTTCTCTGATGTGCATGGACTCCGAGGGCCGGGACCCAGGCTCGGACATCGTCATCCGGCCGCTGCGACTCGCCAGACGGATGGGTCTCGGGGCGGCCCTGTTCCTGATCGTCGCCGGAGGGGTCTCGATCTGGCAGGGCACCTGGGTCTCCCCGGGCTGGCCTCAGACCGTCACGGGAGCCTCAGCAGCAGTCATCGGAGTCGTGGCGGCGATTCGCAACCACCGGGTGCGGATCGTCCTCCGTCGCGACGAGATGGTCGTCTACGGCCAGCTGTGGTCACGGAGCGTGCCTCGCGCCTCCATCACATCGACAACGCCCTGGCCGTCCGTGAAGTGGACTGATTCTCGCGGGCGAGAACGTTCGACACCGGTCACCCCGCTCTTCACCGGCCGGGATGCCGCCCCGGAACTCGCCGAGCACGCGCTCAGAGGACGGAAGACATTGCACGAGTGGGCAGGGCTAGTGACCTGATCTCATCGTGTGACGATCAGATTCCGGCTGGTGACTCCTGTATTCGCTGCGGCGCTGGTGCTCGCATCCGCTTCGTGCACGAGCGACTCGGCGCCCCCGCCCACTACCCCCTCGGCTTCGGCCACTCCGCAGAGCGCGACTGACGCGCTTCCGACGCCTGCACCGACGGCCGCGTCCATCGTCGATCGAGGCGAGAGGGAAGGTGCTGCCGGAGTCGTCCGCGAGACTCCGGGCGGCACGCTCGAGTACGTCGCCGTCGCCGGCGACGCCACCAGCGCCGTCTGCGACCGCTTCGACCGGCGCTGGTGGCAGATCTCGCGACCCGCCACCGCCGGCCCCTTCGACTGCAACACCGAGGTCGTGGTGGGCGACGTGCTCGTCCCGACGGACGAACCGCAGAACGGACGCCCCGACTAGCGGAAGGCCAGACCCAGCCGAAGACGCCGACTCCCGACACGACGGGAAGTCCGGACGCGGATCGTCACGGCCGGACGATCACCCCGCGGTCCCCTCGAGGGCGAGTTCGAGACCTGAAGGGAGGGCGGGAACGGCTGACGCCTGAACAGCCCGAGGGAGCGCGACACGCCACATCGCGCAGACCCTGAGGACAGAGGCGGCGGGGCCGGCATCACGTACCCGACGTGGTGGCCCCGCCCGTCGGCCGAGGACCCGAATCCCCGATCGACGCTCCCAAACTACGCGCGACAGGTGTCGCCTAGCTGGCAATGCGAGGGGTACAGGGGGTGGCGTCCCTCGTGGTTCGGGCCACGAGGGACGCCTGCCGCGTCGCACGGTGCCGGGCCGACCGTGCGGTGAGTCCGAAGCGCTAGGTGCATCGGGCGACAGCAGTGGACGCTACGCCGCGCGGCGGTGCGCCGCCCATCGGCGTGCGGCCCGGCCGGACCCGGGGGCGACCGATCAGTCCGTCACGGGCGCGACGGCCACGGCGTAGACGGTCGGATCGCCGACGAGGCCGAGGCTGAGGCGAGGCGCATCGGGGCTGCTGTCGTACTCGAAGCTGATCGTCTCATCAGAGCAGGTCGCGTCGGGGGCGTCCGGAGAGGCGGCGTCCTCGGGCTCCGTCAGGTGGACGGTGACGGTCCCGGCGCCGAGGCACGCCACGTCGACGGCGTATCGACCCGCGGGCGCCTCCGGCGCGGACACGGTGAGCCGAGTCGACGTGCCGGGGCCGAGCCCCCCGCTCTGAGCGATCACGCGAGGCGCCGCGCCCTGCGGAGGGAGGGCCGTCGCCGCCCAGTCGGGTATCTCGTCGCGAGGGAGGGGCAGCGCGTCCGAGTCGGCCTCCGCGCCTCCTGAGGGGGTCTCCGATTCCGCCGTCGGCGACGCGGCGACGGAGGGACCGGCGCCGGGCGAGTGCCCGTCGGCGTCTCCGGGCACGCCCGTGCACCCGGAGGCCGCGCCCGCCACGACGACACCGATGACGAGCACGGCGAGGACCCGGGATCGCGATCTGGCGGGCATGGCGGTTCCTCTCGATGGTGCTCGGATCGGGCCGGACGGCGGACCGGCGGTCAGGGGCCGGGCTCGATCGCCCCGACCGAGAGCTGCTGCACGTCAGGGGAGGTGCAGGCCGTGAAGAGCCGTCCCCCGGCCTCGATGTACAGCGACGCCGTCGATCCGGGCGGGTAGACGCGGAATCCCTCGCTCTGCTGGGGCTCGCACTCGGCGTCGTCGTAGTTCCCCGCCTGCACCATCGTCAGGATGGCCTGGGCGTAGCCGCCGGGGGCGATCTCGACGGTCGGATGCGCCGTGGAGCGGTCCAGTGTCGCGGAGGCTCCGAGCTGGGTGCCGTCGCCGCCGCCGACGAACGAGACGCCGGGCCACCCCTGCAGCTCGCAGGTGCGGTCGCCGACGTTCGTGAGGATGAGTGCGACTCCGACGCTGCCGGCGGCACCACCGCCTCCGTCGTCGATGCCGCCCTGCAGCTCGTCGACGGTGCAGCGGTCGCCCACGGAGCCTGCCGTCCCGTCGCCGAGGTCTCCCCCGCCTCCGGAGGCCCCGTCAGGGCCGGGCGTCGACGTCACCGGGGCGCTGGGAGCGGGCGCCGGGGCTGCGGTTCCGGATGCCGTGGGCGCCGGTGTCGGTGTCGGTGTCACGGTCTCCGTCGCCGTGACGGTCTCGGTGGGCGGCGCCGCGCCCTCGGAGGTGCAGCCGGCGAGACCGACGACCAGGAGGGCGGCTGACGCGGTGGCGACGAGGGGGCTCAGACGAACACGCATGCCCCTCACCCTGGCACCGGGCCCTGGATCGTCGCTCACCGCACGGGGAATATCCCTCGCACGACGGAGACCGCGCGACCTCCTGTGGGGCCGACCCCGGTTCGCAGGTGTCGGATCATCTCGGTCTCCCAGCCGGAAGAATCCTCGTCCGAGATGACCCGCACCTCCTGCGCGCCCGGCTAGTCGCCCTTGACGTTGACGATCTGGCGCAGCGTGTGTCGGATCGTCACGAGCTCGGCCGCGTCGGCCATGACCTGGTCGATGGGCTTGTACGCCGCGGGGATCTCATCGAGGAACGCGTCGGTGTCGCGGTACTCGATGCCCTCCATCGCGGTGCGGAGCTCGTCGTGCGTGAACTTCCGGCGTGCGGCGCTCCGCGAGTACGCCCGCCCGGCGCCGTGCGGTGACGACTCGAGGGCGACGGGATGACCCTTGCCCTCGACGACGTAGGAGGCGGTGCCCATGCTGCCGGGGATCAGCCCGGCCTGCCCCGCTCGCGCCGAGATGGCGCCCTTGCGGCTGAGCCACACGTCCTTGCCGAAGTGCCGCTCCCGCTGCGTGAAGTTGTGGTGGCAGTTGATCCGCTCCTGCTCCTCCACCGGCGAGCCGACCCAGTCGGTGAACTGGCGCACGACCCGGTCCATCATCTCCTCGCGGTTCAGCAGGGCGAAGCGCTGAGCCCAGCCGAGCTCGGCGATGTACCGGTCGAACTCCGCGGTGCCCTCGACCAGGTAGGCGAGGTCGGGGTCGGGCAGCGTGATCCACCAGCGCTTCATGGCCGCCTGGGCGATCCTGATGTGCGCCTGCGCGATCCTGTTGCCGACGCCCCGGCTGCCCGAGTGCAGGAACAGCCACACCGCATCCGTCTCGTCGAGGCTGACCTCGATGAAGTGGTTGCCGCTGCCCAGCGTGCCGAGCTGCAGCTGCCAGTTGCGGGCGTACGACGCCGGGTCGAAGCCGGACTCGGCGGCCAGCGCCACGAGCTCCGCGACGCGTGGCTCGGCGGTCGCGACGACCTTGCGGTTGTAGGCGCCGGCCGAGGTCGGCACCGCCCGCTCGATCTGCTCACGCAGGGGCCTGCGGTCGGACGGCAGGTCGTCCGCCGTGAACTGCGTGCGCACGGCGATCATGCCGCAGCCGATGTCGACGCCGACGGCGGCCGGCATGACGGCGCCGAGCGTCGGGATCACCGACCCGACGGTCGCGCCGAGGCCCAGGTGGGCATCGGGCATCAGTGCGAGGTGCGGGTAGATGAACGGCATCGTCGACGTCGTCCTGGCCTGCTGCTCGGTCTTGTCCTCGAGCAGGCTCGCCCAGCTGAACAGCCGGGCAGTGATCTTCTCCATGGTCCTCTCGGTCCTCTGTGGGGTGGGGTGTCGTCGTCCGGGACGGACGGACGCACGCCGACCCTGCAGTGTCGGTGGATGCGAGAGATGCGCCCCGGCCCTCGTGGGCGCGGGGCGTCGGATGACGCGGGCGGCCTACGAGAGGGTGTCGAGTTCGAGCACGGTGATCTGCTGCTGCTCGGGCAGTGCGTGCTGCGCGAGATAGCGGCTCGGACCGGTGCCCCCGAGGAGGCGCGGTGCACGGATGTCGGTCAGGGTGCGATTCGACACGGTGGAGTCCTCTCTCGGGGTGCTCGACGTCGACGAGGCGACGAACGTGCCGACTGTCGGCACGAGACGAGACAGTACAGCCCGGGCGTGTCGCTGTCCATCGCAGCGCGACGAAGCTCGCATCTGAACGACAGGGCCGGGGACGTCCACCTCCGGCGACAGGTGACCTCGCGACGCCGGCGGCACCTGCGCTTCGTGCTGGTCGGTCCGACCTCGGCGTCTGGTGAGCCGCCGTCCCCGAGCACCGCCCCTCTCAACGGGAGAAGCCCCCTCCCGCACAGAGTGCGAGAGGGGGCCCACCGGGATCACCGGCTCCGCCCGTCAGGGCGGAGCCGGCTCGTCGTCACGGATCCGCCCGGGAGGGTTACTCCGTGGCGACGGTGATCTTCGCGACGCCGACGAGCATCTCGTCCTGGACGGCGTCGGTGTTGAAGGTCTGGTTCAGCAGCGCGGCGGCGTCGGGGCTGATGTGC